>NZ_JACEIB010000003.1 GCF_013778325.1 Sphingomonas chungangi
CGCGGCGACAGCCAGCAGGTCAAACGCGCGGTCGAGGCGCTCAAGCGCGACGGACATATCACCCTGGACAAACCGTTCTAGGACATCAGCGAGGAGAGACATCATGGCGGAGCTGCGCAGGATCGGACGATCGGATCTGGAGACGCCGCCGCTGATCCTCGGCGGCAACGTGTTCGGCTGGACGATCGACGAGGCGACCAGCTTCGCCGTGCTCGACGCTTTCGTCGCGGGTGGCGGGCGAATGATCGACACCGCCGACGTCTATATGGCTTTCGCGCCCGGCAATGTCGGCGGTGAATCTGAAACCATCATCGGCAAGTGGCTGAAACGGCGTGGTCGGCGTGACGACGTGCTGATCACGACCAAGGTCGGCATGCTGGAGATAGACGGGGTGAAGGGGCTGGCGCCGGCGCATATCCACAAGGCGATCGACGCGTCGCTCGCGCGGCTCGGCACCGATTATGTCGACCTGTATCTCGCGCATCAGGACGATGCCCGGGCGGATCAGGGCGAAGTGGCGGAGACATTCGGCGCGCTGGTGAAGGCCGGCAAGGTGCGGACGGTCGGCGCCTCCAATTTCGATGCGGCTCGCCTCGCCTCGGCGATCGACGCGCAGGAGCGCAAGGACCTGGCGCGCTATCAGGCGCTCCAGAACCAGTACAACCTGCTGGAGCGCGCCGATTATGAGGGCGCGGTGCAGGAATATTGCGTCGAGCACGGCATCGGCATGACGCCCTATTATGGCCTGGCGTCGGGTTATCTGACAGGCAAGTACCGGACGCAGGACGATCTGAAGGGTACGCGCAGCCGCAACGCCCGCAAATATATGGAGAGCAACGGCCCTGCGGTGCTGGCCGGACTCGATGCGGTGGTCGAGGAGACGGGGGCCACCCACGCGCAGATCGCGCTCGCCTGGATCGCCGCCCAGCCGGGCATCGCGGCGCCGATCGCCAGCGCGACCAGCGTCAAACAGCTCGAGGATCTGCTGGGTGCGATGGAACTGACGCTGAGTGAGACGCAGCTGAGGGTGCTGAACGAGAAGAGCCGGGCCGCGGCATAGCCGTCAGTTCTCCGGCACCAGCTCCATCACGTCGATCTTCGATTCCCAGGCGGGATCGGGGATCAGCATCCGCCACTGCTTGTCGCCGATGCGCTGCACCGCGCCCACCATGTCGCGATCGGCGTCGCGGCCGTAGGCGATCGGCTTCTGCTCGTCGCCGAGGATCATCGTGCCGAGGAAGACGGTGCGCGAAGGCCCGTCTGGATAGAGGCGGCCCGACGGCTTCTGCAGCCCATCGAGTTCCACCAGCCGCGTGAGCTTGTCTGATGGACGCACCTGGCAGTGGTGCGCGGGATAGGCGATGTAGCTGGTGCGTGCCGTATCCTTCGCGCCAACCTTGATCGTCCGGCAGCGATAATGGCCGACCGGGAGCGTCGCGCCGTCCGTCCCCGCGTCGGGATCGAGCAGCCTGCCCTCGGCGTCGATCTCGGCACCATGGCCGCCCTGCCGCGCCTGATCGAGCCCGGCTACGAAGGCCTTGCGCCAGTCCCTCAGGCGGACGTGATCGGGATCGGTGATAACGTCGTGCCAGTCCGGCAGGCCATCCGCGCCTGCCGAACCCGGCGCGACCGGCGGGCAGGGCGCCTGGTTGTGCGCGCACGCCGCGAGGCCCGCGCACAGGAAGAGAGCGAGCAGGCGGGCTGGCGAAAGCGTCATGCGCGAAGTCTTAGCGGGTGGGCGGTAAGCGTAAAGCCCTCTCCCGCGAAGAGCGGAAGAGGGCTTCAAGATCACTCCGCCGTCCAGCCGCCGTCGATCGAGTAGTTGGAGCCGGTGATCTGCGCCGCCTCGTCGCGGCACAGGAACACCGCCAGCGCCGCCACCTGCTCGGCGGTGACGAACTGCTTGGTCGGCTGGCCGTCCAGCAGCACGTCGTTGATCACCTGATCGCGCGTCAAGTTGCGCGCCTTCATCGTGTCCGGGATCTGGTTCTCGACCAGCGGCGTCCAGACATAGCCCGGCGAGATGCAGTTCACCGTCGTGCCGAAGGTGGCGAGCTCCAGCGCCGCCGTCTTGGTGAGGCCGGCGATGCCGTGCTTGGCGGTGACGTAGGCCGACTTGAACGGCGAGGCGACCAGCGAGTGCGCCGAGGCCGTGGAGATGAAGCGGCCCCACTTCTTTTCCTTGAAGTATGGGATAGACGCCCGCAGCAGCAGGAAGGCCGAGGTCAGGTTGATCGCGATGATCTGGTTCCACTTGTCGATCGGGAAGCTCTCGATCGGCTCGACATGCTGGATGCCGGCATTGGCGATGACGATGTCCGGCCCGCCCAGCTCGTCGTGGCAGCGCTTGACCATCGCCGCGACCTCGTCGGGCTTGGTCATGTCGGCGCCGTCGTAAAGCGCCTTGCTGGAGGTCGCCTCGAGGCCGGCGCGCTCTTTCTCGATCGCGTCGGCGTCGCCGAAGCCGTTGATCATCACCTGCGCGCCCTCGGCCGCCAGCGCCTTAGCGTAAGCGAGCCCGATGCCCGAGGTGGAGCCGGTGACGAGCGCGGTCTTGCCTTTGAGGAACATGGGGGGAGACTCCTTGGCTGAGGGGGATCAGGGGCGGTTGAGATCGAAGGCCATCGTCTTGCGGCCGGAAATATCCTTGGCGAGCACCGCCGAATTCCTGATCGTCCGCGCCACCGCATCACGTCCGGCCTGCCAATGCTCCAGCCGGGTGCGCTCGGAAAACTCGTAGTCGCGCGATCCGCCCTCCCAGGCATTGGCACGGTAGATCATCTGGACGAGCGCGACGGCATGGTCGTGAGCGATCGCGGTGAGCTCCTTCACGTCGGGATCGTCGTGCAGCTCGGGCGGCAGCTTGGCGAGCACGCGCTGCGCCACTTCGCGCTTCTTGCGGCCCTGCATCAACTGATCCGAGATGGTGCGGGTGCGGCTGGAATACTGGATCTCCTTGGCGCGCGCGTTCACGTCCATCATCGTCCTGGGCATCGCGCCCTTGGACGAGAAGAGATCCACCTGGAAGATCAGCATGTCATCGGTCTGGTTGTCGAGGACGTGGCTCAAGGGCGTGTTGGAGACCACGCCGCCGTCCCAATACCATTTGCCCTCGATCTCGACCGGCGGCAGGCCGGGCGGCAGCGCGCCCGAGGCCATGATGTGGCGATGGTCGATGCGATCGTGCTTCGTATCGAAGAAGCGGAAATTGCCGCTCTCGATCTCCACCGCGCCCACCGACAGCCGCACCGGGCCGTCGTTGAGCAGATCCCAGTCGACCAGCCCGTTCAGCGTCTCGATCAGCGGCGTGGTGTCGTAGAAGCTGAGCGCCTCGATCGTGCCGGGGATCGCCATGATCGGCGGCCAGGGGCGCGGCGAGAAGAAGCCCGGCACGCCGGCGGTGGCGACCATGCCGGCGGACCATTCGTTGAGCAGCTCGCGCATCTGGTCGGTGACGAGCGGGATCGGGAAGCTCGGCAGCGCCGAAGTCAGGATCGCCCACATTTCCTTCAGTCGGGCGACGCGCCGCTCGGGCGGATTGCCCGCGATGATCGCGGCGTTGACCGCGCCGATCGAGATGCCCGCCACCCAGTCGA
The DNA here is from genome assembly GCF_013778325.1 of Sphingomonas chungangi. Lineage (GTDB taxonomy): Bacteria > Pseudomonadota > Alphaproteobacteria > Sphingomonadales > Sphingomonadaceae > Solisphingomonas > Solisphingomonas chungangi. The sequence goes on from NZ_JACEIB010000003.1 coordinate 3,597, forward strand.
TGGGGATATGCGCCTCGTCGAGCGCCTCGAAGATGCCGCCCTGGAAGGAGCCGAGAGCGCCGCCCCCCTGCAGGACGAGCGCCACCTTGGGTGGCAGAGGCATCGGTGCGAGCGACCTGCGCCGCTGAGGATCGGCTTCGGACATGGCGGCAAGATGATCCTTTTGCTGCATTGCATCAAGCACAGGATCATGACGATTTTGCAACGGTTCGCGACGGCGCGCATTATGGTTGGCGGGTGATTCTCCCGAGGGGTGGACGATGCGGCTCGACGACTACCGGACCAGCGACAATGTCGGCGACGAGCGCGGCCAGGATTATGGTGGAGGCGGCGGCTTCGGCGGCGGTGGCGGATTGCTGCCGCTGCTGTTCGGGATCGTCGGCAGCCGCTTCGGCATCGGCGGCATCGTCGTCCTGGTGATCGGCGCGATGCTGTTCGGCGTGAACCCGCTCGGGCTGATGGGTGGCGGCCAGAATGCGTTGCCGGCCGGCGGCGGCCCGACGATCAGCCACGAGGGCGCGGCCAAGGCCTGCTCGGCCAACGCGCTGAGCAAATTCTCCTGCCAGGTGCTTGCCAGTACCGAGGATACGTGGGGGCCGATCTTCGCCCAGCAGGGCAAGGAATACACCCCGACCGCCTTGATCTTCTACAGCCGCAACGGCCAGTCCGGCTGCGGCGCCGCGCAATCGGCGATGGGGCCGTTCTACTGCCCCAACGACAAGCGCATCTATCTCGACACCGAATTCTACGACGAGCTGCAGAACCGCTTCAAGGTGAACGGCAATTTCGCCCAGGCCTATGTGATCGCGCACGAGGTGGGCCACCACGTGCAGGACGAGCTCGGCATCCTAGGCGAGGAGAATCAGAAGCAGCAGTCGGCCTCGACGAAGCAGTCCAACGCCATCCAGGTGCTGATCGAGCTGCAGGCGGATTGCTTCGCCGGCGTGTGGGCGGCGCACAACCGCGACCGGATCGAGCCGGGCGACGTCGAGAGCGGCCTCAACGCCGCGCACGCGATCGGCGACGACACGCTTCAGCAGGAGGCGCAGGGACGGGTGGTGCCGGACAGCTTCACCCACGGCACCTCGGCCGAGCGGATGAAGTGGCTCAAGCGCGGGATCGACAGCGGCGATCCCAACCAGTGCGACACCTTCTCGGCGGGCGCGGACGGATAGGGTATAAACCCGTCCCGTTCGTGCTGAGGAGCCGCTGAGCTTGTCGAAGCAGCGTCTCGAAGCACGGCAGCAGCGCATGCCCTTCGAGACGGGCATTCGACTACGCTCAGTCCCTCCTCAGGGCGAACGGATATTTCCAGATTTCACGCGGCGCTGCGGTAGCTTGTGGGCGGGGGCTGCTGTGCGCCGGCGCAGTAGCGCGCTTCCACTTCGGCAGCCGCCAGATGCTTGCGGATGCGCGCCATCATCGCCAGCGCGTCGAGCCGGTAGCCGGCCCAGCGTTCGATCACCGGATTGATCGTGCAATCGCGGGAGAAGGCGCGGAAATCCTGCGCGAGGGCGGCGCATTCGGCGGCCACGATCTTCAGCCGCGCGCTGCTCGCCGGATCGGGCGCGGCGCAGGGGCCGAACAGCTCGCGATCGGCGAACAGGTGATAGGCGGTGAGGATGCGCGCCATGCGGTTGCGCGCGAGATCGAGCATCAGGCTGTCTGCCGGCACGGCGTGGCCGAGCTTGGTCTCGGCCTCGTCCATGATCGAGAGCATCCGATCGCGATATTCGGTGAAGGCTTGCAGCGTCACACCCGACCCCCTTTGGTGATGGGACCGGGATGGGCGGACGCGGTTATCGAAATCTTACCGCGAGGCCCGGCGGCGGGGGTGCTTCCACCAATGTCGCAGGCGGGCTTGGACGTTGGTCGACCGAAAAATCGGATTTGATCCGATTCTCCCGTCGAAACCGTATGTTGCGAGGAAGAACGGGATTCGGCTCAGCCCATCGTTTCCGCCATCTCCGCCAGTTCCAGCCAGCGCATCTCGGCGGCGTCCTTCTTGTCCCGCGCCGTCTCGATCGCCTTCATCAGCGTGTCGAATCGCCTGGGATCCTTCGCGAACAAGTCCGGGTCGGCGAGCGCTGCCTCGTCGCGCAGGATCTGCGCCTCCAGCGTCTCGATCTCCTTCGGCAGAAGATCGAGATCGCGCTGGTCCTTGTAGGAGAGCTTGGGCTTCTTCGGCGGCGGCGGGACGGCGGGCACATCCGCCTTGGGAGCAGAGGCCTTCTTCGCCTCCACCTTCGGCGCGCGGCGCTTCGCCCAGTCGTCGTATCCGCCCGCGACGATGTCGACCTTGCCCGATCCGTCGAGGCCGAGCGTCACCGTCACGGTGCGATCGAGGAAGTCGCGATCGTGGCTGACCAGCAGGACGGTGCCTTCATAGTCGGCGATCACCTCCTGCAGGAGATCGAGCGTCTCCATGTCGAGATCGTTGGTCGGCTCGTCGAGCACCAGCAGGTTCGATGCGCGGGCGAACTCGCGCGCCAGCAGCAGGCGCGATCGCTCGCCGCCGGAGAGCGACGCTATCCGGGCTTCCGCGATCGAGGGATCGAACAGGAACTCCTTCAGATAGCCCTGCACATGCTTCTTGGTGCCGAGCACATCGATCCAGTCGCCGCCGTCGGCCAGCACGTCACGCACCCGCTTCTCAGGTGCCATCAATTTGCGCTGCTGGTCGATGATCACGCCGTTCAGCGTCTTCGCCTGGGTGATCGTGCCTTCGTCGGGCTGGATCTCGCCGGTCAGCAGCTTGAGCAGGGTGGTCTTGCCCGCGCCGTTGGCGCCGACGATGCCGATCCGGTCGCCGCGGGTGACGCGGAAGGTGAAATCCTTGATGATCGTCCGCTCGCCGTAGCGCTTGGTGACGCACTTCACGTCGATCACCGTCTTCGAGCGCGCATCGTCGGTCGCGGTGGCGAGCGCGGCGGTGCCTTGCGGCCCCATCATCGCGGCACGCGTGGCGCGCATCTCCTTGAGCTTGGCGAGGCGCCCCTGGTTGCGCCGCCGCCGCCCGGTGACGCCGCGCTGCAGCCAATGCTCCTCGATCTTGAGCTTGGCGTCGAGCTTCTGGGCGTTGCGCTCCTCCTCGGCATAGACCTGCTCGGTCCACGCCTCGAAGCCGCCATAGCCGATCTCGGCGCGGCGGATGCCGCCGCGATCGAGCCACAAAGTCTGCCGCGTCAGGCGGGTGAGGAAGGCGCGATCGTGGCTGATCGCGATGAAGGCGCCGGTGAAGCGGCTCAGCCACTCCTCCAGCCACTCGATCGCGGCGAGATCGAGATGGTTGGTCGGCTCGTCGAGCAGCAGCACGTCCGGGTCCTGCGCCAGCGCGCGGGCGATGGCGGCGCGGCGGCGCTCGCCGCCGGACGCCGTATCCGCCGGACGATCGAGATCGAGCCCGATCTGCTGTGCGATCGCCTCCACCTCGTGGGGCGCGGGCGCATCGGGGGCGGCCAGCGCGTAATCGCGCAGCGTCGCGCAGCCTTCCATGCGCGGCTCCTGCTCCAGCAGGATCACCCGCGTGCCGGGTTGGATCGTGCGGCGGCCCTCGTCCGAATCGATCGCGCCGGCGATCAGCTTGAGCAAGGTCGTCTTGCCAGCACCATTGCGGCCGATCAGCGCCAGCCGGTCGCGTTGGCCCACATGGATGTCGAGATGCCGGAACAGCCAGCCGGAGCCCTGAATGACGCCGAGATTCTCATAGGAAAGGACGGGAGCAGCCATGCTCGCGCAGCTAGGCGATATGCGGCCGGAATGTAACCCTGGGCGATGCAAATCCGCCACAGATCGCCGCGCCGCGCAACGAAGCCCTATTCACGGGTTGTTCAACGCCCCGAAGCTATGCCAGCCATCATGTCGATGAAGCGTTTCGTCCTGTGCCTGTCGCTGATCGGAGCCGTCTCCACGGCTGCCGATGCGTGGCCGCGCCGGTCGATGGAGCAGTTCCGGGCGCGCGAGATGCGCCGCGAGGGCGGCCCGCCGCTGCGCGACATCCAGCGCCAGTGGCAGGGGCGGATGCCGGGCTACGACTATCTGGGATCGGATTACGATCCGGACCAGGGCAGCTACCGGCTGAAATATATGCGCGATGGCTCGGTGTCCTGGGTGGACGTCGACGGCCGCACGGGCCGCGAGGTCCGGCGTTCGCCGCGCTAAACAGGCCATTCCGTTCATGCTGAGGAGCCGCTGAGCCTGTCGAAGCGGCGTCTCGAAGCACCTTGCACATGCCCTTCGAGACGGACCTTCGCCTCCGCTTCGCTCCGCTCAGTCCCTCCTCAGGGCGAACGGACTGGTGTAAGCTGAATATATCGCAACCGTTCCGTTGCTTGCCCGTTCAGCTTCCCCGCGCCACATAGGGGCGAAGGATCACAGAAAGGGCCGAACCGCCATGCGCATTCTCGTCGTCGAAGACGAACCCACGCTGGGCCGCCAGCTGCGCGCCACGCTGGAGGGCGCGGGCTATGCCGTCGATCTCGCCACCGATGGCGAGGACGGCCATTATCTCGGCTCCACCGAAACCTATGACGCGATCATCCTCGATCTGGGGCTTCCCGAGGTCGACGGGCTGACCGTCCTCGATCGCTGGCGCAAGGACGGCAAGGACATGCCCGTCCTCGTGCTCACCGCGCGAGACAGCTGGTCGGACAAGGTGGCGGGCCTCGATGCCGGCGCCGACGACTATCTCGCCAAGCCCTTCCAGACCGAGGAGCTGATCGCTCGCCTGCGCGCGCTGATCCGCCGGGCTTCGGGCAACGCCTCGTCCGAGCTGATCGCCGGCGACGTGCGGCTCGATACCCGCTCCGGCAAGGTCACCCGCGCCGGCGAGCCGGTGAAGCTGACCGCGCAGGAATATAAGCTGCTCAGCTACCTGATGCACCACAAGGGCAAGGTGGTGAGCCGCACCGAGCTGATCGAGCATATCTACGATCAGGATTTCGATCGCGACTCCAACACGATCGAGGTGTTCGTCACCCGCATCCGCAAGAAGCTCGGGCAGGACATCATCACCACCATCCGGGGCCTGGGCTACAGCCTTGAAGAGCCCGACGCAGCAACCGCCTGAGGAGCCACCTCCCACACCCGCGCCCGCCGAGGATCGGCGCGAGCGCTGGTGGCGGGCCGTGGTGAACGTCCTGCGGATCATGGCTTTCCTCCGACCGCACGGGCGCGAATGGGGGCGGGACGGGCGCACCTCCGGCTCGCTGACGCGGCGCATGATCGGCGTCGCGGCGCTGTGGATCCTGGTGCTGCTGTCCGGTGGCGCGTTCGCGCTCAATCGGCTGCTGGTGGACGCGCTCACCCGGAACTTCGATTCCAACCTCGATTACGTCCTCAAGGCAATGATCGTGCAGGCCGAGATTGGCCCGGATCAGGAAGTGCGCTTCAACCGCCCGCTCGCCGACCAGCGTTTCCTGGAGCCCTATTCCGGCCTCTACTGGCAGGTCTCCGGCAAGGGGCATGATCCCTTTCCGTCGCGATCGCTGTGGGACCAGACGCTCGACGTGAACCTCGACAAGTCGGTGCCGGTCGAGGCCTCCTATGACAACAAGCAGTTCAAGGACGAGCCGTTGCGCGTGCTGGAGCGCGACGTGAAGCTGCCGGGTTCGAAGACGACGTGGCGCTTCCAGGTGGCCGAAAGCCGCGACACGCTGGACGACCAGATCGGCGTGCTGCGCAAGACGATGGTGCGCAGCTTCGCGATCCTCGGGCTGGGCCTGATCCTGATGTCGGCGCTGCAGACCATCTACGGCCTGTGGCCGCTGCGGCGGGTTCGGCTCGCCATCGCCGGCGTGCGGTCGGGGCGGTTCAGCCGGGTGGACGTGAAGCTGCCGGTCGAAATCCGGCCGATGGTGGAAGAGCTGAACGATCTGCTCGCCCACAACGAGCGACAGGCGGAGGAGGCGCGCACCCATGCCGGCAACCTCGCCCATGCGCTCAAGACGCCGCTGACGGTGATCATGAACGAGGCGACTGCGCGCTCGCCCGATCTCAACGCCACGGTGATGCGCGAGGCGCGGACGATGCGGCGGCAGGTCGACCACCACCTCGCCCGCGCCCGCGCCGTCGGACGGCGCGGGTCGGCGCAGAGCCGGGCGGATGTCTGGGCCTCGCTGCAGGCGGTGGAGCGCGCCGTGGACCGGCTGTTCCCCGAGGCGGTGATCGACCTCGACGGCGAGAAGGGGCTGGCGGTCCGCGTCGAGCGGCAGGACCTCGACGAGCTGCTCGGCAACCTGATGGAGAATGCGGCGAAATATGGCGGCGGGCGTGTGTTCGCGACGGTCACAGCCAAGGCCCCGATGGTCGAGGTCATGATCGAGGATGACGGCCGCGGTATCCCCGAGGCCGAGCGCGAGAAGATCTTCGGGCGCGGCGCGCGGCTGGATACGGGCAAGCCGGGCACGGGGCTGGGCCTCGCCATCGTGCGCGACGTGGCGGAGATATACGGCGGCACGGTGGCGCTGGAGGAGAGCGAGGATCTCGGCGGGCTGCTGGTGAGGCTGAGCCTGCCGCTGGCGGGGTAACCCCAAAACACCTCCCCGGAACGGGGAGGTAGGGGCTACAGCCGGTGCCGCGCCACCTCCGGCAGCAGGATCCGCTCAATCGCCTTGGCCACGCCATCCTCGTCGTTCGATGCGCTGACCCAATCCGCTTCGGTGGTCACTGCCACCGGCGCCTGGCCCATCGCTATCGCGATGCCGGCGCGCTTGAGCATCGGGATGTCGTTGGGCATGTCGCCGATCGCCGCCGTTTCCTCCAGCGACACGCCGATCGCGGCGCACAGCGCGACGATGCCGTCGCCCTTGTTGGCGAGCGGGTGGGTGATGTCGCAATAATAGGTCTGCGAGCAGGAGATCTCAGCATCGCCGCCGATCGCGGCCTTGCTGTCCGCCTCCAGCTTGGCGATCAGGCCCTTGTCGTCGCTGACGCCGACGATCTTGTCGATCCGTCCGTGGAGCGACTCCCAGTCGCCGTCCAGCACCGGATCGACCATCGCCGACTTCACCTCGTGCGGCACGTGCGGGTTGGTCGCGTCGTCCGCGAACCATTTCCCGTCCGCGAACACCCACAGCGAGGCGCCGCTCGCACGGATGACCTCGTAGGCCTTGCGGCTGGCATCCGCCGAGAGATGGCGCGCGGTGAGGATGTCGCCCGAGGGCATCACCAGCGTCCCGCCGTTGAACGCCCCGAGCGGCGCCGTCAGCCCGAGCGCCTTGGCCAGCGGCAGGATACCCGATGGCGGCCGCGCGCTGATCAGCGTCATGTGGACCGTGGCATGTTCCAGCCGCTTCGCCGCATCGATCGTGGCCTCGGCGAGCGTCTTGTCGTGGCGGACCAGCGTGCCGTCGACGTCGGAAACCAACAGACGGATAAGGCGGTCACTCATGCGACCGGATGCCATGTGCGGCCGTCGCGCTCGAGCAGCGCGTCCGCGCCCGCCGGCCCCTCCGAACCGGCCTCGTAATCCTCCGGCTCGCCGCCTTTGTCCCATGCGTTGAGGATCGGCTGGACGATCTGCCAGCCACGCTCCACCTGATCGGCGCGCTGGAACAGCGACTGGTCGCCGATCAGCACGTCGTAGAGCAGGGTCTCGTAGCCTGTGCGGTGGCCGAGATCGAAATTGTCGGCATAGCGGAAGGCCATGCAGACCTCCTTGGTGTCGACCACGGGGCCGGGCACCTTGGCGTTGAAATGCAGATCCAGCCCCTCGTTGGGCTGGATCTGGATGACCAGCTTGTTGGGCGGGATCTTGGAGATGTCGGTGTTGCGGAACATGGCGAGCGCGATCGGCTTGAACTGGATCACGATCTCGGTGTCCCGAGCCGCCAACGCCTTGCCGGTGCGCAGGTAGAAGGGCACGCCCGCCCAGCGCCAGCTGTCGACCATCAGCTTCATCGCGACATAGGTCTCGGTGGTGCTGCCCTTCGCGACGTCGGCCGCCTTGAGATAGGGCACCACCTTCTTGCCGGCGATCGTGCCGCCGGCGTAGCGGCCGCGCACCGCATCGACCTTCGCTTCCTTCGGCGTGGGAACGCGGACCGCCTGCAGCAACTTCACCTTCTCGTTGCGCACGGCTTCCGCGTCGAAGCTGTTGGGCGGCTCCATGCCGACCATGGCGAGCAGCTGGAAGAGGTGGTTGGGCACCATGTCTCGCATCGCGCCGGTGGCATCGTAGAAGGCGCCGCGCGTGCCGACATCCACCGTCTCGGCGGCGGTGATCTCGACATGATCGATGTAGCGCGCGTTCCACACCGCCTCGAGGAAGGCGTTGCCGAAGCGCGCGACCATGATGTTCTGCACCGTTTCCTTGCCGAGGAAATGGTCGATGCGGAAGATCTGCGTCTCGTCCATCACCGACAGCAAGGTCTTGTTGAGCGCCTTGGCGGAGGCCAGATCATGGCCGAACGGCTTCTCGACGACGACGCGGCGGAAGCCCTCGGTTTCCTTGAGCAGCCCTGCTTTCGCGAGGCTCTGCGCTACGGGTCCGAAGAAGCTGGCGGCGGTGGCGAGGTAGAAGGCGACATTGCCGGAGAGCTGCTTCGCCAGCCCCTCGAAGGTGGCGGGATCGTCGAATTCGCCCTGATAATAACTGAGTTTCTTGCAGCGCGTCGCCCACGCCGTCTTGGTGGGCTTGTCGGCAAGATCGAGATGCTCTTCGAGCTCCTTCTCGAACTGCGCGTCCGGACCCCGGCTGACGACCACGATCGAGAGATCGGCGCCGATCAGCCCGTCGCGCGTCAGGTTGACCAGCGCCGGCGTCAGCAGGCGGCGCGACAGATCGCCGACGCCGCCGAAGATCACGAGGGTGGCCGCCGGCGCCGGCTCGCCGGCCTTGACCGTCTTGGGCGCCTTCTTCCGCGCTTTCAGCATTATTGCGGCATTTCGACGTGGCCGCCGAAACCATGCCGCATGGCCGAAAGCAGCTTGTCGCCGAACGTATTGTCGCTGCGCGAGCGGTAGCGGGCGAAGAGCGCGGCCGAAAGGACGTAGGCGGGCACAGCCTCTTCCATCGCCGCGTCGATCGTCCACTGGCCTTCGCCGCTGTCGGCGACCTTGCCGGTATATTCGGTGAGGTCGTGATTCTCGTAGAGCGCGTCCGCCGCCAGATCGAGCAGCCAGGAAGAGATCACCGATCCGCGCCGCCACACCTCGGCGATGTCGGGCATGTTGAGTTCGAAGCGCTGGTCCTCGGGCAGGTGATCGCCATTCTTGGTCTTCAGCACGTCGAAGCCCTCGGCATAGGCGGCCATGATGCCGTATTCGATGCCGTTGTGGACCATCTTGACGAAGTGGCCCGCGCCCGCCGGCCCGGCGTGGATATAGCCCTTTTCGGGGCGGGTCGGCTCGCCGTCGCGGCCGGTGGTGCGGGTGATCGTGCCGACTCCGGGCGCCAGTGCTTCGAAGATCGGATCCAGCCGATCGACCTGCTGCTTCGGCCCGCCGATCATCATGCAGAAGCCGCGCTCCAGACCCCACACGCCGCCCGAGGTGCCGACGTCGACATAGTGGATGCCTTTGGGTTCCAGCGTTTTGGCGCGGCGCATGTCGTCCTTATAGAAGGTGTTGCCGCCGTCGATGATCGTGTCGCCCTGCTCCAGCAGGCCGGAGAGCGTTTCGATCGTATCCTCGGTGATCTTGCCGGCGGGCAGCATCACCCAAACGGCGCGGGGCTTGTCGAGCTTGGACACCATGTCCTGCAGCGAGGAGCTGCCCTTGGCCCCGGCGCTGACGATATCGGCGACCGCCTTCTCAGCCTGATCGTAGACCACGGTTTTGTGGCCATGTTCCATCAGGCGCTTGGCGATGCCGCCGCCCATCCGGCCGAGGCCGACGATGCCGATCTGCATTTGGGGATTACTCCAGGTTAAGCTTGGCCATTACGCCTTGGTTGCCGCCTCCAACGCGCGGGCAAGCGCCTCGGGGCCGGATTTCTCGTCCTTCAGGTGGACGCGCAGCACGCGCTGGCCGCGGCTGGCCAGCACGTCCATGTCGCCGCGCGCCTGCGCGAGCTGAACGGTGCCGAACGAGGCGCGGTTGCCGGGGATGGCGATATCCTGCGACGGCTCGCGCGTGATCGTCAGGAAGATGCCTTCCTTCGGGCCGCCCTTGTACGCCTGGCCGGTCGAGTGGAGGAAGCGCGGGCCGAAGCCGGCGACGGTCGCGATCGTCTTGGCGTCGCGCACATCGACGCGCATCGCCTCGATCGCCGCCTCGTGGGCCTCGTTGCGCTCGATATAGGCGAGGAAGCCGAAATAATCGCCGGCGTTCGCGGTCGAGAGATGCGCCTTGAGGATCGCCGCCGCATCGCCGCCCTCGATCTTGGCGGGCGCGTAGAAAGCGAAATCATTATCCTTGAAGAAGGCCGTCTCGGGCTTGAGGCTACCCGATTTCTCATACTCGCCGATCAGCTCGCGCGTCTGGATCTTGGCGTCCTCGACATCGGGCTGGTCGAACGGATCGATGCCGATGATCGCGCCGGCGACGGCGGTCGCGACCTCCCAGCGGACGAACTCCTGCCCGATATCCTCCTTCTTCGCGAGCTTGATCGTCACGATCGGCTGGCCGCTCGCCTGCAGCGCATCCAGCTTCGCATGATCCGCCGACATCTCGTCACCATCGAGGTGGAGATGCACGAACAGGCGATCGTCGCCATAGTCGGCCGGCTCGCCGAGCGGCTCCAGATCGACCGGCACGATGCCCTTGCCCTGCTTGCCGGTGCTCTCGGCGATCAGCTGCTCCAGCCAGCTGCCGAACGGCTTGAGCGAGGGCGAGGGGACCAAAGTCAGCTTGTCGCGGCCGGCGACGGCGGCGGCGCCTATGATCGCGCCCAGCTCGAAGCCGGGGTTCGCGGCGGGCGGCGCGTCGGGGCCGACGGAGTGTGTCATCACCTTCACGACATCGAAGAAGCCGGCGACGTCGATGCCGATCGCGGCCGACGGCACCATGCCGAACACGGAGAGCACCGAATAGCGCCCGCCGATCGTCGGATCGCCGTAGAAGATGTGGGCGAAGCCGTCCTTCTTGGCCGCCGCCTCCAGCTTCGAGCCGGGATCGGTCACGGCGACGAAGCGCCCGCCCGCCTTGCCCTCGCCGACCGCCTGCTCGCAGCGCGCGAAGAAGTAAGCGCGCAGCAGCTCGGGCTCCATCGTCGAGCCCGATTTGGAGGAGACGATGAAGAGCGTGTTGGCCGGATCGATCGAATCCGCGACGGTCGCGACCTGCCCCGGATCGGTGCTGTCGAGCGCGTGCAGCCTCGGCGAACCGCCGCCCAGGATCAGCCCCATCACCTCTGGCCCGAGGCTGGAACCGCCCATGCCGAGCAGCACGACATCCTTGTATTTCTTGGCTTCCTGCGTGAGCGATTGCAGCGCGGCGATGTCCACCTGCTTGCCCTCGGCGGCGGGCAGCCAGCCGAGCCACTTGCCCTCGTCGCCGCCGGTCCACATCGAGGCGTCGTGCGCCCAGAGCTTGCGCGCCCAGCCTTCGGAGCGCGCTTTCTCGATCGCGTCCTTCACGTTCGCATCGAGATCGGCGGGCAGGTCGGCCTGGATCGTATCCAGCTTGCCTTCGAGCAGCTTGCCGCGCTTCGCGGCGATCGCGCCGTAGAGCGCATCGGCTGCATCGGCGAAGGACTTCACGCCGTCCTTCACCAACTGCGCGGTGACGCCGTCGAGATCGAGACCCAGTTTCTCCGCCGTCGCCAACACCTTCTCGGCATCGTCGATATCGGCGACGAGGCTGTTCGACGTCTCGCCATGATCGCGGAAGGCGTCCATCGTTGCGGGCGGCATGGTGTTGACCGTGTCGCGGCCGATCAACGTCTCGACATAGAGGACGTCCGAATAGGCCTTGTCCTTGGTGCCGGTCGACGCCCAGAGCAGGCGCTGCGGCTGCGCGCCCTTCTCGGCGAGCGCGCGCCAGCGGGCCGAGCCCGACACTTCCAGATAATGCTGGTAGGCCAGCTTGGCGTTGGCGATGGCGACCTTGCCGCGGATCGCCTTGGCCTCGTCGGTGCCGAGCGCGTCGATCTTCTTGTCGATCATGCCGTCGATGCGGCTGACGAAGAAGCTGGCGACCGAGGCGATGCGGTCGATCGCCTCGCCCTTGGCGACACGCGCCTCCAGTCCCGAAATATAGGCCTCCAGCACCTTCTTGTAGGCATCGAGCGAGAAGAGCAGGGTGACGTTGATGTTCACGCCCGCCTCGATCGCATCGTGGATGGCGGGGACGCCCGGATCGGTGCCGGGGATCTTGATCATCAGGTTGGGCCGGTTCACCTCGCCCCACAGCCGCTTGGCGGCGGCGAGCGTCGTTTCGGTCTCCATCGCGAGGTAGGGCGACACCTCCATCGAGACGTAGCCGTCCTTCGCGTCGAGGCGATCATAGACCGGCCTCAGGGTATCGCAGGCATCCTGGATGTCCTTGATCGCCAGCGCCTCGTAGGTGCCCTCGACGGTGCGGGGATCGCCCTCGACCTCGGCCTTCAGCTGCGCGTCATAGGCGTCGCCATGGCCCATCGCCTTCTCGAAGATCGAGGGGTTGGAGGTGACGCCGGTGAGGCCATCCTCCTCGACCAATTTCTTGAGGCCGCCCTCGGCCATGAACTTGCGGTCGATGAAATCGAGCCACACGGCCTGTCCGGCGGCTTCGAGTGTCTGCAGTCGGTTCATGGTTCCTGCTTCCTGTTCGCGGACGGCTTCGAGCTGATCGTCGGACATGTCGATCTCCTCAATTCTCCACTCGACCCCACTCCGTTCGCACTGAGCGTAGTCGAAGTGCGGGCCTCAAGCGCGGCGCCTGCTGCCCGTCCTTCGACTTCGCTCAGGACGAACGGGGAGGGATCGGTGAGGCCATGTTCATCCCATCACTTCGCGCGCCACCTTGACGACATTGTCGAGGGTGAAGCCGAATTTCTTCTGCAGGTCGGCGAGCGGGGCGGAGGCGCCGAAGGTCGCCATCGTCACCGTCTTGCCCTTCAAGCCGACATAGCGATCCCAGCCGAATTCGGCGCCCTGCTCGATCGCGACGCGCGCCTCGACCGACGGGGGCAGCACGCTGTCCTTGTAGGCCTGGTCCTGCTTCTCGAAGAGGTGGAAGCTCGGCATCGACACGACGCGAACCTTCTTGCCGCCTTCGGACAGCGCCTCGGCCGCCTTCGCGGCGAGGCCCAGTTCGGTGCCGGTGGCGATCAGGATGAGGTCGGGCTTGCCGCCATCCTCCTTGGTCAGCACATAGCCGCCCTTGAGCGTGCCCTCGGCCGAATTGTAGCGCGAGCGATCGAGCGTCGGCATCGCCTGGCGCGAGAAGACCAGCACGGTCGGCGTGTGGACGCTCTCCAGCGCCGCCTTCCACGCATAGGCCACCTCGTTGGCGTCGCCGGGGCGGATCGTGTCGAGGTTGGGCATCGCGCGCAGCGAAGCGAGGTGCTCGATCGGCTGGTGGGTCGGGCCGTCCTCGCCGACGCCGATCGAGTCATGCGTGAAGACGAAGATCGTCGGAATGCGCATGATCGCGGCGAGGCGCAGCGTCGGGCGCATGTAATCGGAGAAGACGAAGAAGGTGCCGGTGTAGGCGCGCAGGTAGCTGAGCGCCATGCCGTTGGCGGCGGCGCCCATGCCGTGCTCGCGGATGCCGAAATGGAGGTTGCGGCCGCCATAGCTGTGCGCCTCGAACGAACCGGCATCCTTGATGTCGGTCTTGGTCGAGGGCGCGAGATCGGCGGCGCCGCCGACCAGCCATGGCACCGACGGCGCGATCGCGTTCAGCACCTTGCCGCCCGCCTCGCGGCTGGCCATGCCCTTCTCGTCGGCGTCGAAATGGGGAAGCGCCTTGTCCCAGCCCTCCGGCAGCTTGCCGGCGAGCATCGTGTCGAGCTCCTTGCCGAGATCGGGGTGCGCCTCGCGATACTTGGCGACCATCGCCTCCCACTTTTCGCGGGTCGGCGCGTTCTTCGCCATGGCATCTTCAAAATGCTGCTTGGCTTCCGGCGGCACGCGGAAGCTCTCGTCCTCGGGCCAGCCATAGCTCTTCTTGGCGCCGCGGATCTCTTCCTCGCCCGGCGCGTCGGAGTGGGCCTTGTGGGTGCCGGCGCGGGTCGGGAAGCCGATGCCGATCACCGAGCGGACCTCGATGAAGGTCGGCTTGTCGGTGGTCGCCTTGAACGTCTCGATCGCCTTGGCGAACGCGACGGTGTCCTCGGCGTCGTCGATCAGGATGGTGTTCCAGCCATAGGCCTTGAAGCGCTCGATGACATTCTCGTCGAAGGCGAGCTGCGTGCTGCCCTCGATCGTGATGTCATTCGAATCATAGACCCAGCAGAGGTTCGACAGCTTGAGGTGGCCAGCGATCGACGCCGCCTCCGAGGCCACGCCCTCCATCATGTCGCCGTCCGACGAGAAGACGTAGGTGTCGTGGTTGAAGATCTCGAAGCCGTCGCGGTTGAAGTGGCTGGCGAGCCAGCGCTCGGCGATCGCGAAGCCGACCGAGTTGCCGCAGCCGGCGCCCAGCGGGCCGGTCGTGGTCTCGACGCCGGTGGTGTCGTGATATTCGGGATGCCCCGGCGTCTTCGAGCCGATCTGGCGGAAATTCTTGATGTCGTCGAGGCTGACGGCGGGGTTGCCGGTCGGTTTGCCATGCTCGTCCACCTCGATCGTGCCCGAGAGGTGCAGCAGCGAGTAGAGCAGCATCGAGGCATGGCCGACCGAGAGAATGAACCGGTCACGGTTCGGCCAGAGCGGCGCCTTCGGATCGTACCGCAGGAACTTCGTCCACAGCGTCTCGGCGATCGGCGCCAGCGACATCGGCGTACCGGGGTGGCCGCTATTCGCTTTTTGCACCGCGTCCATGGCGAGGCAGCGGATCGTGTCGATCGCCAGCCGGTCGATCGAGCCGTCCTCGACGACGTGCGTGGAAGGTCGGGTGGCGGTATCGGTGTCGGTCATTGGGTCGAGTCCCCGGGGTTCGCAAAGATGCGCGCGCTCTGCCGCCGAGAACGGCCGGGCGCAAGCACCGGTTCCGTAGATACTTGGGTGTCAGTCGTGCCGTTCGCGGCGCGCCACACTCGTTTCGTCGCCGATATAGAGCGCATCGATCTCGGAAAGAAAGAGGCCGTGGCCGAGCAGCCCCGGAATCGCGTCGAGCGTGCGGGCGAGGCCTTCCGGATCAACGATCGGGCCGAAGGCGCAGTCGATGAGGAGGTTGCCCTGATCGCTGGGTGCGGGACGAATGACAGGATCGCCGCCGAGGCAGCGGATCGCGCCTTCCACATAGGCGCGCGCGAAGGACAACACTTCGATGGGGAGGGCGCGCGACAACGTCTCGACCGGTTTGGAGGCGTCGACGATGCAGATCATCCGTGTCGCCGCGCTGGCGACGATCTTCTCGCGCAGCATCGCTCCGCCGCCGCCCTTGATGGCGCGGAACAGGGGATCGATCTCGTCGGCCCCGTCGATGCACAGATCGACCGCCGCGAGATCGTCGAAGGCGAGGAAGGGGATGCCCGCCGCGCGCGCCGCCGCCTCGGTGGCGAGCGAGGTGCCGGCGGCGGTGATCGTCAGGCCCTCTTCGGCGATACGCCGGCCGAGCCCGGAAATGGCGAAGGCCGCCGTGCTGCCGGTGCCGAGGCCGACCAGCATCCCGCTGGTCACTTCGGCGATGGCGGCCTCGGCGGCCTTGCGCTTGGATATGTCTCCGGTCGTCATGACCGGAGGCTTATCACGCCTCGACGGGCGCCGCAGCCTTGGGCTTGCGACCGCGCTTGGCCGGAGTGGCAGGAGCGGCGGCAGCGGCAGGAGCGGCCTTCGGCGCGGCCTTGGCGCGGGCCGGCTTGACGGCCGGCGCTTCTTCCTTCTTGCGGCCGAGGCCGATCTGCTTGGCGAGGCCGCGGCGCTGCTCGGCATAGGCCGGCGCGACCATCGGATAGTCGCGCGGCAGCTTCCACTTGGTGCGATATTCTTCCGGCGTCATGTCATAATTGGTGCGCAGGTAGCGCTTGAGCATCTTGAGCTTCTTGCCGTCTTCCAGGCAGACGATGTAGTCGTGCTTCACCGAGGAGCGCACCGGAACCGCCGGCTGGAGCTCGGGCTCTTCCGTCTTCTTCGGCTCGGTCAGACCGGTGAGCGCGGCGTGGACCTGCGCGATGAGCTGCGGCACTTCGCTGGTCGAGACATTGTTGTTGGCGACGTGCGCCGCGACGATGTCAGCGGTCAGGCTCAGCAGCTCGTTGGTCAACTCTTCGGACACGGGTCGGGTGCTCCTATTCGGTTTTCGGCTGCGACTGACTTTCGCGCCGTATAATCTTGCGTATCTACGCACTTCTATTTTGGGATCAAGTCAGGATATCATGCGAGATTGACGAATAAGCCGTCGCTACCTTGCTGTGCGATGAATAGCCGCGACCCTATTTGAGAAATTGATACAGGATCATCTCGATCGGGCAACGATCCTCGCCTGATTTCGATCCTCGTCAGCTGAGGATCGACGCCGCGTCCTCACCCGATTGCCGCTCGAAAAGCCGCCGGTAGCGGCCGTTTTCGATGCGCAGCAGGGTGGCGCGATCGCCGTCCTCGACGATGCGGCCATTGTCGAACACCAGAATGCGATCGAGCGCGCGCACCGTCGACAGGCGATGCGCCACGATGACGGTGGTGCGCCCGACCATCAGCCGCCCCATTGCCTCGGTGATCGCCGCTTCCGACTCCGAATCCAGACTGGAGGTCGCCTCGTCGAGGATCAGGATCGGCGCATCGGCAAGGAAGGCGCGCGCCAGTGCCACCCGCTGCCGCTCACCCCCCGATAGCTTCACGCCACGCTCGCCCACCATCGTGCGATAGCCCTTGGGCAATCGCGTGATGAAGTCATGCGCGTTGGCGAGCCGGGCCGCCCGCTCGATCTCGTCCTGCGTCGCGTCGGGCCGGGCGTAGCCGATATTCTCGGTGAGGCTGCGGTGGAACAGGATCGGTTCCTGCGGCACGATCGCGATCTGGCTGCGCAGCGAGGCCTGCGTCGCCTGCGCCACCTCCTGCCCGTCGATCGTCACACTGCCCTCGGTCACGTCGTAGAGCCGCTGGATCAGCTTGACGAAGGTGGTCTTGCCCGAACCCGACGGGCCGACGAGGCCCACACGCTGCCCGGCCGGGATCGCCACGTCGAGCGCCTGGTAAAGCGGCGTCGCGTGCCCGCCATAGCGGAAGGTGACGTGATCGAACCGGATCGCGCCGTCCTCGATGCGGATCGTCCGCGCGTCCGGCCGGTCCTCGATGCCGAGCGGCTGGTCGTGGATCTCGACCAGCTCCTCCATCTCGTTCACCGAGCGCTGGAGCTGGTGGACATACTGGCCGATCTCGCGGAGATAGCCGTGCACCACGAGGTAGGTAGTGAGCACATAGGCGACGTCGCCGGGCGTCGCGCGGCCCCGCCACCACAGCCACAGCGCCGTTCCCGTCACCGCCGTGCGCACCGTCCAGAGCAAGGTGAGCTGGCCGGTTCCGGCATAGGTGAACAGCATCCACGTCCGCCGCGTGCGGCGGCTCCACTTGGAGACGATGCGCTGGAGGCGATCCTCCTCGCGCTCCTCGGCACCGAAGGCCTTGACCACCGCGTTGGTGCCGATCGCATCGGCCAGCACGCCGCCGATCCTGGTGTCCCACTGGTTGGAGAGGCGCGAGGCGGGCGCGATCACGCGCGTCGCCAGCGTCACCGTCAGCGTGACGTAGGCGATCGCGCCGACGGCCATGACCAGGCCCATGACCGGCCAGTGCGCGCCCAGCAGGAACACGGTGCCGACCAGCACCACCAGCGACGGCAGCAGCATTAGCAGCAGCGTGTCGTCGAGCGTGTCGAGCGCCCACATGCCGCGCGTGATCTTGCGCACGGTGGAGCCCGAGAAGCTGTTGGCGTGCCAGTCGGTCGAGAAGCGCTGGACGCGCTGGAAGGCCTCGTTGGCGATGTCGCGCATGATCTTGAGCGTCAGCGGTACGATCGCCCACCAGGAGACATGGCGCAGCACGACCATGGCCAGTCCCAGCGCGGCGATCGCGACGAAGGCGGCGATCGCGGCTTCGTGACCCGCCGCGCCGCGGCCCAGCGCGTCGACGAGACGGCCGACATAGAGCGGCACGAAGATTTCGGTGATCGTGGCGCAGCTCTGGCCGATCGCGACGGCGGCGGCGAGCCACCATTGCCGCTTCCAGTGGCGGAAGGTGAAGGCGAGGACGGTGCGGAGCACCTGCGCGCCGTCGCGGGATTTCGACTTGTTCATGATGGATTTCGGCCCGTTCGGGCCCCCGTAATCGTCAGCGGGAAAGGCGGTGGCGGAAGAATTCCACCGGGAGGGCTCAGATCAGCCCGATGCCCGTATGAGGGCGGCGATAGCGCGATACGGTCATCGGTGGCCTCCCTTCTTCGCTGGAACGATGCGATCGCGCATAGCATGGAAACCGACAACGGGTAAGAACCAATCCCCGTTCGCCCTGAGCTTGTCGAAGGGCTGTCCTTCCCTTTCCCGATGCGCACAAGAAAAGGGCTGGGCTTCGACAAGCTCAGCCCGAACGGGAGAGAAGACTTAGGTACAAACTCTTGATGTTAACGAATTCGCGCCGATATTTCGAGCGAGCCCGTGGGTTGCCGAGCTTGTCGGCCGGTGCTAGCACCGTGGATGGGCGCGATATCCATGCGCCCCAAACCGGCGTCGCTTCGGGCGGCCGGCAATCAGGTTGACGTCGCACATGTCGCATTGCCTTCCCCGCACCGATCGCTTCGAGAGCGATGCGGCTGCTTGGGAAGGTCGCCGGGCCCTGCGAGCCCCGCATGCGTCTGCGACGGCCACGTATCATGCTGTTTCTTATCCCGCGGTCTCCGTGCGCCTCGCGCCGGCAGGGCCGCTTTTTCACATGACCTTATCGGCGCACCCGCTGCCGCCTCATATCGGCGGCCGGCGCGCCCGGAGACTATTCAATGACGATGCGCATGCTGATCGACGCGCGCCACCCGGAAGAGACAAGGGTCGCGGTCGCCAAGGGTAACCGGATCGAAGAGTTCGATTTCGAATCCGCCGAACGCAAGCAGCTCAAGGGCAATATCTACCTCGCCAAGGTGACGCGCGTGGAGCCTTCGCTCCAGGCGGCCTTCATCGAATTCGGCGGCAACCGCCACGGATTCCTGGCCTTCTCGGAAATCCACCCGGATTACTACCAGATCCCCAAGGAGGATCGCGACGCGCTGCTGCGCGAGGAGCTGGAAGAGGCCGAGGCGCTCGCCGCCGAGGACGACGATCATTTCGACGACGAGCATGACGAGCACGATCATGCCGAGGCTTCCGATCACGATATCGACGTCGAATCGATCGAGCGTATGGACACCGACGGCGGTCCCGAGGAACTCGACGCTGCAGAAGACCATCCGCACGAAGAAGGCGAGGACGCCGCCAAGCCGCGCCGCTCCCGCTCGGCCGGTCGTGGTGACGGTGATCATGTCGAGGCGCTGAGGAAGCGCCGCCAGAATCTGCGCCGCCGCTACAAGATCCAGGACGTCATCCGCCGCCGTCAGGTGCTGCTGGTCCAGGTCGTCAAGGAAGAGCGCGGCAACAAGGGCGCGGCGCTGACCACCTATCTGTCGCTGGCCGGCCGTTATTGCGTGCTGATGCCCAATACGTCGCACGGCGGCGGCATCTCGCGGAAAATCTCGAACGCCGCCGATCGCAAGCGCCTGAAGTCGATCATGGCGGAGATGAAGCTGCCGCGCACGATGGGCTGCATCGTCCGCACCGCCGGCCTCAGCCGCACTAAGGTCGAGATCAAGCGCGACTTCGATTATCTCGCGCGCCTGTGGGACGGCATCCGCGAGGAGACGCTGAAGTCCGAGGCGCCGGCTTTGATCTACGAGGATTCCAACCTCATCAAGCGCGCCATCCGCGACATATACACGCGCGAGATCGACGAGGTGATCGTCGAGGGTGAGGCGGGATACCGCACCAGTCGCGAATATATGAAGCTGCTGATGCCGAGCCATGCCAAGAAGATCCGGCCCTATGTCGATCCGGTGCCGCTCTTCCAGCGCTTCGGCGTCGAGGATCAGCTGACCGCGATGTACCAGCCGGTCGTGCAGCTGAAATCGGGCGGCTATCTGGTGATCAACCCGACCGAGGCCTTGGTCTCGATCGACATCAACTCGGGCCGCTCCACCCGCGAGCATAATATCGAGCAGACCGCCACTGCGACCAATCTGGAAGCAGCGCACGAGATCGCCCGCCAGCTGCGCCTGCGCGACATGGCGGGCCTCGTCGTCATCGACTTCATCGACATGGAGAACGGATCGAACATCCGTAAGGTCGAGAAGGCGATGAAGGAGGCGCTGAAGAACGATCGCGCCCGCATCCAGGTCGGCCGTATCTCGTCCTTCGGCCTGATGGAGATGAGCCGCCAGCGCCTGCGCACCGGCGTGCTGGAAGCCTCCACCCGCATCTGCCCGCATTGCGAGGGCACCGGCTTCGTGCGCACCGCGTCGTCGGCGGGCCTGTCGGCGCTGCGCATGCTGGAGGAGGCCGCCGCGCGCGGTCGCGGCACGCATCTCGTGCTGCGCGCCAGCCGCGAGGCGACCATCTACGTGCTCAATCGCAAGCGCGGCGAGATCGCCGAGATCGAGGATCGCTACGGCGTGCTGATCGAGGTGATCCCCGATCACCATGACGAGGGCGCGCGGATGACGGTGGACATTTCCGGCCCGCCGCCGGCGCAGATGCCCAAGCTCGCCCCGATCCCCGAGCCCGAGCCGGATGACGACATCGTCGACGATTACGAGGACGAGATCGAGGAAGAGGAGGCCGAGGCCGCCGAGGAGCGTGCCGAGCGCGCGCCGCGCGAAGAGGGCGAGGGTAATGGCCGTCGTCGTCGTCGCCGTCGTCGCCGTGGCGGTCGCCGGGACGAGACGCCGCAGGAGACTGCCGATCGCGAGGCCCAAGAGGCGCGCGAGGACGCCGAGGATGAGGCCGGCGAGGCGACCGACGCCGAGGCGGGCGCCGAGGATGGCGAGCGCGACGAAGGTGAACGCGAGGAAGGTGCGGAGGGCGGCAACGCCCGTCGCCGTCGCCGTCGCGGCCGTCGCGGTGGTCGTCGTCGCGAGGGTGGCGAGGACACGCTGATCGTCGATGCCGGCGATGTCGGCCCGATGGCGACCGACGTGGCCGAGGTCGCGCCCGAGGTGCTGGCCGAGGCCGAGCCGATCGACGCCACCCCGGTGGGCGCGCCCGATGCCGAGGCGGGGGCCGCCCCGGCCAAGCCGAAGACGCGCCGCCGCCCGAAGGCGCGCGCAGCCGGGGAGGTTCCTGCCGCTCCGGTCGAGGAGGCGCCGTCCGTCGCCGAGGCGATCGAGGCCGTGGCGGAGGAAGCGCCGGCCAAGCCGAAGCGCCGCTCACGCAAGAAGGTGGAGGCGGAACCCGCCGCCGAGGCGCCTGTTGCCGAAGCCGCGCCCGAGCCGGTCCCGGAAGCATCCGCCGAGGAGACTCCGGCGAAGCCCAAGCGCCGCACGCGCAAGAAGGCCGAACCGGAAGCCGCCGAAACTGCGGTCGGCACGCCTGCCGAGGAGGAAGCCGCTCCGGCTCCCGCCGAGGAGCAGGCCGCCAACGACGCCAATGGCGAAACCGACGAGACGCCGCGCCGCGGCTGGTGGCAGCGCACCTTCGGCAACTGATCGACCGGGCTGGCGCTCCCGCATGGGAGCGTCAGCCGGCGTTCATGGAACGGCGCTAGGGAACGGCATGGCCTTCGGGGACAGACCATGACCAGCTCACGACAGGGATTGCTGGCGCGTCTTGGCCGCTGCCTCACCTTCCTCTTCCTCAGCTTCCTCGTCGCGGGTCGCCCCGTGCTGGCGCAGGACGACTCGCCGCAGATCCTGCGCGATACCGAGACCGAGCGGTTCCTCGCCGACATCTCGGCGCCGATGGCGAAGTCCGCCGGCCTCGCGCCGGGCGCGCTGCAGGTGGTGCTGATCAACGATCCGGAGATCAACGCCTTCGTGGCGGGCGGGCAGACCATCTACATCAATTCCGGCCTGATCCTCGCCGCCGACAATGCCAACGAGGTGGAGGGCGTGATCGCCCACGAGCTTGGCCACATCGAGGGCGGGCACATTCCGCTGTCCAACCAGGGCACGCGACCGGCCGGCCGCATCGCGCTTCTCTCGCTGCTGCTCGGCGTCGCGGCGATCGCGGCCGGTGCGGGCAGCGCCGGCATGGCGGCGCTGGGCGCCGGCACCACGCTCGCGCAGAGCAAGTTTCTCGCCTTCAGCCGCGCGCAGGAGGGCAGCGCCGACGCGTCCGCCGTGCGCCACCTCAACGACGCGCATTATTCGGGCAAGGGCATGATCAGCTTCTTCGGCAAGCTGAAGCAGGAGGAATATCGCCTCACCCCGGCCGACTACACGATCGATCCCTATGCGCAGACCCACCCGATGACGGCGGATCGCGAGCAGGCGCTGGAGGCCGACCTCCAGAAATCGCCCTGGTGGAACGCGACGCCGGACCCGGCCCAGCAGGCGCGCTTCCTGCGCATCAGGGCCAAGCTCGCCGGTTACGTGCAGGATCCGGACGTCACGCTCAAGAAGATGCCCGACAGCGACCAGTCGGTGCCGGCGCATTATGCCCGCGCCTACGCCTGGCACCGCGCCGCCTATCCCGACAAGGCCGATGCCGAGGCCGATGCGCTGCTCCGCACGGCGCCGCTCGATCCCTATTTCAACGAATTGAAGGGCCAGATTCTGCTCGAGAACGGCCACCCCAAGGAGTCGCTCGCGCCTCTGCGCGTCGCCGTCCAGCAATCGGGCAGTGCGCCTTTGATTTCCGCGCTGCTTGGCCAAGCGCTGATCGCCACCGACGATCCAGCCAACTTCGCGGAGGCCGAGAAGGTGCTGAAGATTTCGGTCGACAAGGATCGCGAGGACCCGCTCGCCTGGTATGCGCTGGGCGCGGTCTATGCGCAGCGCGGCGACACCGCGCACGCGGCGCTCGCCAGCGCCGAGAAATACGCGATGGACGGCAACGAGGAACTCGCCCGCTCCAATGCCGAGCGGGCGCTGATCGGGCTCAAGCAGGGCACGCCCGATTATCTCCGCGCGGAGGACATCGCGGTGACCGCGCGCAACAACATGGACAGCAGGTACGGCCGAAAATGAGCGTGGGTTGGAAGGAAGCGGGCGCGGGCCTCGGCGCCGCCGCACTGGGCGCCGTCGTGGCGGTGGGCGTGATGACGGGCATGGGCCATGGCGGCGGCGCGCCTGACGCGAGGGCCACCGGCGCGATCGTGCGCAGCTACATCCTCGACCATCCCGAGCTGATCCCGGAGGCGATGAACCGGCTGCAGGACAAGCAGACCGCGCAGGCTATCTCCGCCAACCGGGACCAGATCGAGGCGCCCTTCGCCGGCGCCGTGGCGGGCAACCCCAAGGGAGACGTCACGCTGGTCGAATATTTCGATTACGCCTGCGGTTATTGCCGGCAGAGCGTGGCCGATGTGGACAAGCTGATCGCGAACGATCCTAAACTGCGCGTCGTTTACAAGGAACTGCCGGTGCTCGACGGCGCGATCAGCGACCGCGCCGCGCAGGTGAGCCTGGTCGCGGCCAAGGCGGGCAAGTTCGTCGCCTTCCACCACGCGCTCTATCAGGTCCCCGCGCCGCTCGACGACGGCAAGACCGACGCCGTGGCGGCGAAGCTCGGTCTCGACACGGCGGGCCTCGACAGCGCGGATATCGTGAACGAGATCAACGCCAACCTCACCACCGGCCGCGCGCTGCGCATGTCCGGCACCCCGACCTTCGTGGTCGGCGACCAGCTTTTGGCGGGCGCAGTCGGCTATGACGCGCTCAAGGCGGCGATCGACAAGGCGCGCGCCGCCCGGGGCTGATCCCGGTCAGGCGGGCACGAGATCGCCCTCCCGTCGGGCTCGCGGCGCTTCTTGTGCCTTCTCGCCCCGCGTCTCGTTGCGCAGCACGCGATGCGCGAGCCAGATCGAGACTCCGGCCAGCGCCAGCCCCGCCGGCAGATCGATCAGATAATGCCAGCGGCTGGCGATGGCGTTGATCACGATATAGCCGAACAGCGGCACATAGGTCGGCAGCAGCACCCGGCCGTGGCGGATCGCGAACCACAGGAACACGAACGACGATCCGACATGGAGCGACGGCATCGCGCCTAGCCCCGTCATCAGATAATCCTGCTCGTTCGCGGCTAGCCACGCCGCCCCGCCGGCATCGACCTGCTGGTGCACCTGGTACATGTAATGCTGCGCTTCGGTGATGTGGGGGTTGAGGCCGGGCTCGAACAGGAACGGCCCGACGCCCGGCGCCGCCAGATAGAAGAGCGCGCCCAGCCCCTGCATGAACAGGATCGCGAGGAATAGGGTGCGGAAATGCGCCGGCGTGCGCAGCGCGTGATAGCAGAAGCTGCCATAGAACAGCAGGATGAAGCCGATCATGTAGAGATTGGTGTCGGTGGAGACGATCGGGAACAGCGCCCTCCGGATCGCGAAGCAGGCGTCCACCAAAGGCCGCAACTGCTGGTCGACCGACCAATAGAAGGCATCGTGATTCTGCGGGTTGATCACCGGCGCCCACAATTTCAGGTGGAAGTGGACGAAGAGGACGATCGTGTAGCAGGGCAGCGCCAGCAGGAAATGCCGCATCCCGGAGGCGCGGCCCGACGCCATCGCGCACAGGCCGAACAGCAGCACGCCCGCCAGCGGCAGGAGATAATGGACGCCGACGAAACCGGCGCCCGAGGCCGGGAACCGAATAGGCAATCGATAGATCAGCGAGAAGCCAAGACAAACCGCAACCATCAAGGCGGTGAATCTGACCTCTACTGGTAGACCCTTCACCAGCATGAGACGACTCCGCTTGATCCCCCCGGTTTCCGGTTAGTCGTCCCGATCTAACAAATGCCTAATCTGCTATTCATGCCGGGCCAGGTGCGTCTATCGGGCCGGATTGGGCAAGTCCTCGCCCGCGAAGAAGGCTTTCAGGTTGGCCATCAGCATCGCCGCCATCTGCTGCACCGCTTCCTGCGTCGCGCCGGCGGTGTGCGGGGTGAGGGTGGTGTTGGGAACGTCGGCCCAGCGCTCCGCCGGGGTCGGCTCGGTTTCGTAGACATCCAGCGCGGCGCCGCCGAGGCGGCCGTCCTTGAGCGCGACGATCAGCGCATCCTCGTCCACCAATTGCCCGCGCGCGACGTTGACGAGCAGGCCCTGCGGCCCCAGCGCCTCGATCACCGCGCGCGAGATCAGCCCGACATTGCCGCCATGCGCGCGCGCCGCGACGACGAGGATGTCGCTCTCCTCCGCCAGCGCGACGAGGCTTTCCGCGCGCGGCCAGGCGGCATCCGGCTTGGGGCTCGGCCCCCACCAGCCGACCCGCATCCGCATCGCCTCCGCCCGCACCGCCATCGCCGCGCCGATGCTGCCGAGGCCGACGATGCCGATCCTCATGCCGCCGAGCGAGCGGGTCATCGGTTTCTCGCGCGCATGCCAGCCGCCGCCGCGCAGCCTGCGGTCCCCGGTCACGATCGCGCGGAGATGGCCGACGATCAGCCCGATCGCATGATCGGCGACATCCTCGTCATTGACGTTGTGCGCATGGCTGACGGCGATGCCGCGCGCCTTCGCCCACGCCACGTCGATCCCGTCATAGCCGACCGTGAAGCAGGCGATCAGGCCAAGCTTCGGCATGCGATCGACGAGTTCCGGCGGGATCGAGAACTCGCCGGCCGCGATCATCGCCTGCGTCTCGGCGATGCGCGGCTCGTCTCCGGGCTCCCACAGTCGCAGCACGTCGTAATGGGGGCTGAGCAGCGCGATCACCGGCGCCAGATGCGGCTGGACGACGAGGACGATGGGGCGGTCGGTCATAAACGTACTCCATTCCGTTCGGGCTGAGCCTGTCGAAGCCCTGTCCTTTCCCCTCGCACGCGTAAAGGTGAAGGACAGCCCTTCGACAAGCTCAGGGCGAACGGGGAGGGGTATTGCCGCTCTTCGCCTTGCCCCATTCGCGCACCACCGTGTAGCCCAGATAGCCGGTTCCGAAGAGCGCGTAGAGCGGCTCCGGTATCGCATCGAGATAGGCGGCGATCGCGCGGGTCATCGTCGCGGCGGTCGCAAGGCCGATCGCGGCGATCCCCGCCATCGGGACGGCGCCAAGCAGCAAGGCGTACATCACGTACAGGAACGCAGGCCGCGCCCGGCTGGTGAAGGGATCGGCCGAGGCGTCCTCGATATCGAGCGGGGAGTTGGCCATCATCCCACCCGGTTCGCCAGCCAGCCGTAGAGGAAGGCCTCGTCGGCCGGCCGCGTCTCGGCGAGCGCGAGGTAGCGCTCGCCCTGCAGCGCATCGAGCGCCTTGATCAGCACCGCCTCGCCGGCCGCGCCCCGTACTCGCGCGAACGCCTTGAGTGCGCCAAGTACCGCGTCATCCACCGCGCCCTTGGCGGCTACGTCGCGATAATCGGCGCCGTTGCGGTTGAGCGCGTTGAGCGCGCGGCGCAGAAAGCCGGCGGCGGTGCCGGTGCCCATGTTCGCGCCGGTATCGAACAGCTCGGCCGCGACCTTCGGCGCCAGTGCCGCCACCGCATCGAGGCGCGGCTTCGTCCAGTAATCGGCGCGGTAGATGGCGACCGCCGTGTCGCGCGGCAGCTTCGCCATGTCGCCGGCATAACCATGCTGGCGGGCGACCGCCTGGGTGATGCCGAAGCGGGTCGGCCCGCCCTTGTCGGCGGCGCGCGCGACATAACCGCCCTCGCGGGCGATGAGTTCGTCGATCAGGGAAGCGGGGTTCATGGCTCGGCTCCATCGAAGCGAGCCGAATCATATAACCAGAAAGGTTCGTGTAGGAAAATGGTTTTTTTGATTCTCCCGTGTCGGGGAGAATTTCAGAAAAGCGAAGGGCCGCCCCCTATCCCCTAGGCGACGGCCCTCCTCCGGGTAGTCTCATGACGAAACCTTACGCCACCTGCGCGGCGCCGACCTCCTGCGGATCGCGCAGCACGTAGCCGCGGCCCCACACGGTCTCGATGTAATTCTCGCCTTCGCAAGCCAGCGACAGCTTCTTGCGCAGCTTGCAGATGAACACGTCGATGATCTTGAGTTCCGGCTCGTCCATGCCGCCATAGAGATGGTTCAGGAACATCTCCTTGGTGAGCGTGGTGCCCTTGCGGAGCGAGAGCAGCTCCAGCATCGCATATTCCTTGCCGGTCAGGTGCACGCGGGCGCTGTCGACCTCGACCGTCTTGGCATCGAGGTTGACCTGCAGCTTGCCCGTCTTGATGACCGACTGGCTGTGCCCCTTCGAGCGGCGGACGATCGCATGGATGCGGGCGACCAGCTCCTCGCGGTGGAAGGGCTTCACGACGTAATCGTCGGCGCCGAAGCCGAGCGCGCGGACCTTGCTGTCCATCTCGGAGACGCCGGAGAGGATCAGCACCGGGGTCTGCACCTTGGCGACGCGCAGCTTCTTCAGCACGTCATAGCCGTGCATGTCCGGCAGGTTGAGATCCAGGCAGATGATGTCGTAATCGTAGAGCTTGCCGAGATCGAGGCCTTCCTCGCCCAGATCCGTGGTGTAGGTGTTGAACCCTTCGGCGCCCAGCATCAGCTCGATGGCCTTGGCGGTCGTGGGATCGTCCTCGATCAGGAGTACGCGCATTGTCCGTCCATCCCCGTCAGTGCGGCCAGAGCGCTCCGCCCAAAGCCTTCCGTTCACATTTACGGGTATGAAGGAAAAAGGTTAACGGGGCGTAAAGACCAAACGAATCGTTTACGCGCCGAGTCGAATCGGCCGTTGCACATTGGTCGAAATGCGTGGCACGGGGGCCACATGCTGGCCGACCGCATCCTGTTCATCGACGCCGAGGCGATCGTGCTCGACAAGCCGGCGGGATTGCCGGTGGATCGACCGCGCGACGGATCGGACAGTCTCGAAGATGCGCTGGAATCCTTGCGTTTCGGTTTCCAGCGCGAGCCGCATGCGGTGCATCGGCTGGATCGCGACACGTCGGGTTGCCTGCTGCTCGCGCGCAACCCGAAGGCGCACAAGCGCTTCGCCGCCGCGTTCGAGGAGGGGAAGGTCGCCAAGGTCTATATCGCCGTGCTGGAGGGCGTGCCGGAGGTTGCGGCCGGCCGGATCGAGCTGCCGCTGTCGAAGCGCTCCACGAAGGCCGAAGGCTGGCGGATGGTCGGCGATCCCAAGAAAGGCAAGCCGGCTGTGACCGACTGGCGCCTGCTCGGCGTCGAGGACGGACGCACGCTCGTCGAGTTCCGGCCGCAGACCGGGCGCACCCATCAACTCCGCGTCCATGCCGCCGAGGGGTTGGGCCTGCCGATCGTCGGCGATCCGGTATATGGGCAAGTCGGTTCCGCCATGTTGCTTCACGCCGCCCGCCTCACTCTCCCGCGCGATCCCAAGGCGGCGATCGAGGCGGAGGCGCCGCTCCCCGAGACTTTCGCGCGCTGGGCGCACCATGCCGGCGGCTGAACCCTATGTCCTGCCCGAGGACGCGCTGGAGGAGCGCTTTCTGGCCTCGACCGGGCCGGGCGGCCAGAACGTCAACAAGGTCGCGACCGCCGTACAGCTGCGCGTCGACGTCTACGCGCTGCGCCTGCCGCCCTCCGTATTCCAGCGGCTGAAGGCGCTGGCCGGATCGCGCTGGGTGGAAGGCGGCGCGATCCTCGTCACCGCGCGCGAGCATCGCACCCGCGAGGCCAATCGCGAGGCCGCCCGCGCCCGCATCACGGCTCTGGTGGAACAGGCGCTGGTCAAGCCCGAGCGGCGGATCAAGACCAAGCCCACCAAGGCCTCCAAGGAACGCCGCCTGACCGGCAAGGCGACGCGATCCGGCGTGAAGGCGGGGCGGGGCAAGGTGCGGCTGGACTGATCGGCCGGCACGGCCACGATTCGTCAACTTCTGCCCGCTAGCCGGATCGTGCAGGGAGTCCGTATGGCAGGCACGATCACCTTCACGCTGACCGAGCAGGATCTGATCGCCGCGCGCCGCGCGCAGTTCCGCCGCCGGACGCGCTCGCGCTGGGCGCTGGCCTATTACGCGATCCTGCTCGTGGTGATCTGGGTGGCCATCTTCGGCATCAACGTGGTGACGGATGGCGGCTGGGGCGATGCGGCCCGCACGGCGTCGCTATTCTGCGCGATGATCCTCGGGCCGATCACGCTGCTCATGCTGCTGGGCTATGGTCTCACCGGCTATCAGGTCCGGCGCCTCTTCCGGCAGCAACGCTCGCTGCGCGAGGAGATGCAGGCGAGCTGGACCGACGTGGGGCTGGATCTGCGCAGCGTGGTGGTGACGGCCAGCATGCCCTGGTCCGATTTCCACGGCTGGAAGCAGGCCGAAATGGGATTTCTGATCTATATCAACGACTATAGCTGCCACATATTCCCGCGCCGCGCCTTCACCGACGAGCAATGGGCCGATCTGGAAGGGACGCTGGTACGGAGCGGGCTGCCCCGCCAGGGCGCGTCCGCGAGCAAGGATCAGGCGGCGGCAAAGCAGGTCTCCGTCGAGAAGGCGCAGCGCAAGTGGTGGAGCATGGCGGCATGGTCGAGCCCCGGCCGGGTGGCTTTGCTGTGGATCGTTCTCGCCTTCCTCACGATCGTCGACACGGTGGTGTTCGCGGATGTCGGCGAGATGGTCAGCGCGATCCTCTTCCTGTCCGGCGCGCCCGTCGTCGCGGCGCTGCTGGCGGGCTGGGTGCTGCGGCTGCGCGCGTCGACGCTGGGGCTGGCATCGATCTTCCTCGCCATCGCGATCGTCTTCCAGCTGGAATGGCTGCTGATCCGGGCCAGCGGGCCGGCGGTGCAGTCGGACGGGTTCTTCGGCCTCCTCGGCGGCGCGATGGTGCTGCTCGCGATCCTGGCGATCTGGCTGCGCTTCTCGCAACGGAGCACGAAGCGGGCGTGGGCGGCGATCGGCCTGCTGGTCGGCACGATCGCGGTAGCGGGCTGGTTCAGTCAAGCCGATGCGATGTTCTACCGCGCCTCGGCGCAGGTGCGCGATATGCTCGGCATCGGCGAGAAGGACGACGCGGCGGACAAGGCTTACGACGCGGTCCGCGACATCCCGGTCGATCGGCTGTGGGGCGCGCAGCCCGGGTTGGTGGCGAAGGCGGTTGATAGGTTGTCGCCGCGCGTCGCGGGGCGACCCAACGTCTATGCCATCACCGTCGCGGCGGGCGGCTCGCAGCAACTCTTCGCGCGGGAGGCCCGGCTCGCCCGGCAGGTCGCCGCCGCCCGGTTCGGCGCGGACTATCGCGGCGGGATCCTGCTCTCCAACGGCGTCACCGACATCCTCCACGAGCCGCTGGCGACGCAGGACAATATGGCGGCGGCGGCGCGCGGCGTGGGTGATCATATGGACCCGGCGCAGGACCTCGCCTTCGTCTATCTCGTCTCGCACGGCTCGCGCGATGCGGAGCTTCAGACCGATTTGCCGACCTATGACGATCTGAGCCCGATCTCGGCCGCCTCGGTTTCCGATGCACTGCGGCAGGCGGGGATCAGGCGGCGGGTGATCGTCATTTCGGCCTGTTTCTCGGGCAGCTGGATCCCGGCGCTCGCCAATGACGACACGATCGTGATCACCGCGGCGCGGAAGGACCGCACCTCCTTCGGCTGCGACGATTCGCTGGCGCTCACCTATTTCGGCGAGGCCTTCCTGCGCGGTCCGCTGGCCAAGGGCGCCTCGCTTCGGGATGCGTTCGAAGCGGCGCGCAAGGCGATTGCGGCGCGCGAGGGGAAGGATCACCTGACCCCTTCCGAGCCGCAGCTGTTCGTGGGCAGGAACATGCAGGCGCTCTGGACCCAGGCGCGGTAAAAGAAACCCCGCCGGAGCGAACTCGCGGCGGGGCCAAGGTCAGGGAGTGCCGGCAGGGGTCGGCCGGCGCATCCTCCTCTAGGTCCCGCTGCCTGAACGGCAAATGACGGAGGCGCACGTTCGGCCTTCTTGCCGCTCTGCCGGCGCCGCCTTATCTGCCGCTCCCTGATCGGAGCGACCTATGTTCGATTTCAAGCAACAGGCCGGCGCCGATGCCGCCACCGTCTGGGAAGACCTGCTCTCCGCCGTCGATGGCGTGACGCAAGGCGAGCCGGACCCCATCGCCAACATGGCGAACGTCGCGGCGTTGCTGTGGGAGCTGGTGCCCGATCTCAACTGGGCGGGCTTCTATCGCATGGTGGGCGGCGAGCTGGTGCTCGGACCGTTCCAAGGGCGCGCGGCCTGCATCCGCATCGCGCTGGGCTCGGGCGTGTGCGGCAGCGCCGCCGCTACGGCCAGGACGCAGCTGGTCGAGGACGTCCACGCCTTTCCCGGCCACATCGCCTGCGATGCTGCATCTGCCTCCGAACTGGTGGTGCCGATCGTGATCGCGGGGCGTGTCGAAGCCGTGCTCGATCTCGACAGCCCAACCCTCGCGCGCTTCACCGCCGAGGATGCGGTGTGGGCCGAACGGCTCTGCGCGTTGCTTTCGGAGCGTCTGGCCGCCTGACCCATAACGGGACTCACTCCCGAGTCTCCGCGCTTCCTGCGCAACCCGCGAGGATGATAAGACTTTCCCCGATCATGGGTCCGCGCGCCATCTTCCGGCGCGGCGAGAAGGGGACAGGATATGCGTGCACTGGGCATCATGGCGGGAGCGGCGATCCTCGCGCTGGCGCCGCAGGCGGCCTCCGCGCAGGCGGGCGCGACCGCCGGCGTGCCGATGCAGGCGGGCAGCGCCTGGGGCCATGCCGCCCCGCCGCCCGTCGCCTACACCCCCGCGCCGATGACCGGCGGTCCCGGCTATGCCCCGGCGCCGATGACGCACATGGGGCCGCCTCCGGGCGCGTGGCATGGCGGCGGCGACTATCATCGCCCGATGCCGGGCTGGAAGGTGCCGCACCACTATCGCGACCGTTCCTATGTCGTGGCCGACTGGCGCGGCTGGGGCTTCGGCCAGCCGGGGCCGGGCATGGCCTGGATCCGCTATTATGACGACGCGCTGCTGGTCGATGGTGACGGTCGCGTGGTCGATTGCCGTTACGGCGTGAACTGGGACGGCGGCTATCAGGCGCGCGGCTATGCCGGTGGCCCGGGCTATGGGTACGGCTATGGTCCGCCTCCGGGCGCCTATCCGCCGCCGGGCTATCCGATGCCGGGCACGCGCACCTACCAGGCCGGCCCGGACACCACCGTCACCACCACGGTGACACCGCTCGGTGCGCCGGCGGTCTATTCCACCGGCGGCTGCGGCGCGTGCGGCGGCGCGGTCGTGACGGTGACGCCGGGCATGGCCGTCACCACCACGACGACCACCACCGAGTATCGCACGGTCTACCGCAAGGTCGCGGTCAGGCAGCGGGCGTGGAAGCCCATCCGCCGCTATCACCCGCGCTGCGTGAAAACGACCTGCGCGGTGCAGGGCAGCTGAACGCCCCGCCTTCGGAGATCCACTCTTCGACCTGAACCTCGCTTGGGGAGGCGAGTATGAGCAGGTTGAAGCTGTTGGGGGTACGGCGCCGCCGCCAACTGGTGGCGGTGCCGGCCTGAACCACCATCACACCCGGATCGATCGAGAGGGTCGGCCCCGACAGGCTGACGCCGGGGACGTGATGATGGCCGGCGAGGACGAGATGCACGTCCGCCGCCTTCACGGCTTTGAGCGCCCGCCTGGCGCCGCGCAGCGCCGGCTCGATTTCGCCCTTCTCTTCACCGGGCAACGGCACCAGCGGATGGTGGGTGACGAGGATGCGCGCGGCACTGGACGGAACAGCGGCGAAGTGGTCGCCGATCGACCGGATCTGCACCCGCGTCAGCCGACCGTCCTTGACGGTGAGGCCGTGCGCGGACGCGAGGCCCAGCACCGCCAGCTCGGCATCGCAATACCAGCCCGATCGACCTCGCGCGATGAAGCGGGTGTAGCGGCGTAGCGGCCAGAACAGGCGTTGCACCGGCTTGTGCATCGGTACGTCGTGGTTGCCGGGGACGACGAGCAGCCGCAGCCCCTCCGTCTCCAGCCGCTCGAAGAACAGCGCCGCCTCGGCGAATTGCTCCTTGCGCGCGCGCTGGGTGAGATCGCCGGAGACGACGATCAGGTCCGGCCGGATCGCGGATAGTGCGGCGTGGAGATGCGCCACGATCGCCGGATCGTGCGCGCCGAAATGCAGGTCGGAAATCTGGGCGATCGTCCGCATCATTGGACTACGGACGGTGCCGGCCGCCGGTTCCCTTCAGCTCAGGCGGTCCAGCGCCTCGTCACCCAACGAACCCGGAATGATCATCACGGGGCAGGGCATGTGCCCGGCCTCCGCACCGGCGAAATAGGCGACCAGCGGGCCCGGTCCGCCCGATGCCTGCGCGCCCAGCACCAAAGCCGCTGTGTTCGGCCGCTCCTCCAGCAGCGCGCGCACGGCCTTCACCGGATCGCCCTGGCGGATCGTGATCTCCGGCTTCACGCCCAGTTCCTCGATGATCTCGCCGGCCGACTGGTGCAGCAGCGCCTCGGCCCCCAGCCGTGCTTCCTCCTCCAGCGCGTCCTGCACGCCGCCCCACTGGACGAACTCGGCCGGCTCCACCACCGCCAGCATCTCGACGCGTCCCTGCGTCTTGGCGGCGCGGCGCGCGGCGAAGCGTAGCGCCACCCGCGCCTCGGCGCTGCCGTCGAGGACTACGAGGTAGGTGCGGGGCAGGATTGCGTCGTCCATCGGTCATCAGCGTGCGCTATGCATGCGGTTCACGCAAGCGTAAGCCTTGACCGGCGCTGTCTTCGGGCCGAAATGGGCGCAGAAACAGGACCTCAGCCAGAAAGGCCCGCGCCGACATGCCGATCGAACTCAAGATGCCCGCGCTTTCCCCGACGATGGAGGAGGGCACGCTGGCGAAGTGGCTGGTGAAGGAGGGCGACGAGGTCAAGTCGGGCGACATCCTGGCGGAGATCGAGACGGACAAGGCGACGATGGAGTTCGAGGCGGTGGACGAGGGCACGATCGCCCGGATCCTCGTCGCCGAAGGCACGGACGGCGTGAAGGTCGGCGCGCCGATCGCGATCATCGCCGGCGAGGGCGAGGATGCCGCCTCCGCCAAGGCCGCCCCGGCCGCGAAGAAGGAAGAGGCGCCCAAGGAAACCGCCAAGGCCCCCGAGCCCGCTCCCATCACGAAGGCCGAGCCGGTGCCCGCGCCGAAGCCCGAGCCCGAGGTGAAGGCGGCGGCGGCCTCGTCGGGCGATCGCGTCAAGGCGAGCCCGCTCGCGCGACGCATCGCCGAGCAGACGGGCGTCGATCTCTCTTCCGTCGAGGGCTCCGGCCCGAACGGCCGGGTGGTGAAAGCCGATCTGGACGGCGCCAAGGCCGGTGGCGCGGCTTCCACCGCGAAGGCCGAGGCGCCCGCCGCCGCGCCGTCGGCGCCGGCCGCAACACCCGCTCCGGCGCAGATCCCCGACATCCCGCACGAGGCGGTGAAGCTCTCGAACATGCGCAAGACGATCGCGCGCCGGCTCACCGAATCGAAGCAGACCGTCCCGCACATCTATCTCACCGTCGATATCCAGCTGGATGCGCTGCTCAAGCTGCGCGGCGAGCTCAACAAGGGTCTTGAGAGCCGCGGCGTGAAGCTGTCGGTCAACGACATGCTGATCAAGGCGCTGGCGGTCGCGCTGATCGAGGTGCCGAGCTGCAACGTGATGCTGGCGGGCGACCAGCTCGTCACCTTCGGCCGCGCCGACATCTCGGTGGCCGTCTCGATCCCGTCGGGCCTGATCACGCCGATCATCACCGGCGCCGACACCAAGAGCCTGTCCGCCATCGCCAACGAGATGAAGGATCTCGCCGCGCGCGCCAAGGACGGCAAGCTGAAGCCCGAAGAGTATCAGGGTGGCACCGCCTCGCTCTCCAACATGGGCATGTTCGGCATCAAGCAGTTCGAGGCGGTGATCAACCCGCCGCAGGGCATGATCCTGGCGATCGGCGCCGGCGAGAAGCGGCCCTACGTGGTCAACGACGAGCTGACCGTCGCCACCGTCATGTCTGCGACCGGCAGCTTCGATCACCGCGCCATCGACGGCGCGGACGGCGCCAAGCTGATGGCGGCGTTCAAGCGTCTCGTCGAGAGCCCGCTGGGCATGCTCGCCTGATGAAGCCGCTCGAGGATCAGCCGCCCGAGCAGGCGCCGACCGTCCGGGTCGTCGCCATGCCGGCCGACACCAATCCCTATGGCGACATCTTCGGCGGCTGGCTGCTCTCGATGATGGACTCGGCCGCCGGATCGGTCGCGTCGCGGCACAGCAGCGGGCGGGCGGTGACCATCGCGGTCGACGGCATGGCCTTCCTGCGTCCCGTGTTCGTCGGCGACGAGGTGTCGGTTTACGCCACGCTGATCGCGACGGGCCGCACCTCGATGAAGATCGAGGTCGAGGCGTGGCGCCGTGCCCGGCACGACGAGAACAGCTACAAGGTGACGCAGGCGACCTTCACCTTCGTCGCGGTGGGCGAGGATCGCCAGCCGCGCCGGGTGCCGCCGCTGCCCACCTCCAACGACGGACAGGAGGCCGCCTGAACCATGGCGCTCACCACCGCGGTCGGTCTGGGAGCGATCGCGGCGGTGGTCATCCCGTGGATGTCCGAACGGACGGGCGTCGATGTCGCCGGGCTGCTTTCCGGGGAATATGTCCGCATTCCGATCGGCGGCGGGATCGAGCTGCACTGGAGCTGGCTGATCTTCTGCATCGTGACCTTGATCGCCTGGGCCTCGTTCAAATTGACCGAAACGAGATAGCGGGGCGCACGCGCCCACTCGATGACCATCAGGAAGGACTGGAATGGCTGACACCTACGATCTCGTCGTGCTGGGCTCCGGCCCCGGTGGCTATGTCGCGGCGATCCGCGCCGCGCAGCTGGGCCTCAAGACCGCGATCGTCGAGCGCGAGTTGCTCGGCGGTATCTGCCTCAACTGGGGCTGCATCCCGACCAAGGCGCTGCTGCGCTCGTCGGAGATCTACCACTACATGCAGCACGCCAAAGATTACGGCCTCACGGCGGAAAAGATCGGCGCCGACATCGAGGCGGTGGTCAAGCGCTCGCGCGGGGTCGCGAAGCAGCTGAACCAGGGCGTCACCCACCTGATGAAGAAGAACAAGATCACCGTCGTCGAAGGCTTCGGCACGATCACGGGGAAGGGCAAGCTCACCGTCGAGAAGGACGGCAAGAAGACCGAGCTTGCGGCGAAGGACATCATCGTCGCCACCGGCGCCCGCGCCCGCGAGCTGCCCTTCGCCAAGGCGGATGGCGAGCGGATCTGGACCTATCGCCACGCGATGACGCCCAAGGAGATGCCGACCAAGCTGCTCGTCATCGGATCGGGCGCGATCGGCGTCGAGTTCGCCAGCTTCTACAGCGA
The DNA here is from genome assembly GCF_013778325.1 of Sphingomonas chungangi. Taxonomy (GTDB): domain Bacteria; phylum Pseudomonadota; class Alphaproteobacteria; order Sphingomonadales; family Sphingomonadaceae; genus Solisphingomonas; species Solisphingomonas chungangi. The sequence goes on from NZ_JACEIB010000003.1 coordinate 40,012, forward strand.
CATGGGCGCCGAAGTGACGATCGTCGAGATGCTCGACCGGATCGTGCCGGTGGAGGATGCCGAGGTCTCCGACTTCATGACCAAGGCGCTGACCAAGCAGGGCCTCAAGATCCTGACCAAGGCCGGCGTCGAGAAGCTCGATGCCTCCAAGACCGGCGTGAAGGCGACGATCAAGCTTGCCGACGGCAAGACCGAGACCAATGACTACAGCCACGTCATCGTCGCGGTCGGCATCGTGCCCAACACCGAGAATATCGGGCTGGAGGCGCTCGGCGTGAAGACCACCAGGGGCCATATCGACGCCGACGGCGCCTGCCGCACCAACGTGCCGGGCATCTGGGCGATCGGCGACGTCACCGCGCCGCCGTGGCTCGCCCACAAGGCCAGCCACGAGGGCGTGATCGCCGCCGAGGCGATCGCCGGCAAGCACCCGCACGCCATGGACGTGCGCAATATCCCTGGCTGCACCTATTCGCGCCCGCAGATCGCGTCGGTCGGCCTCACCGAGGCCAAGGCCAAGGAGGCCGGCTATGAGGTGAAGGTCGGCAAGTTCCCCTTCATCGGCAACGGCAAGGCGATCGCGCTCGGCGAGGCCGAGGGCTTCGTCAAAACGGTGTTCGACGCGAAGACGGGCGAGTTGCTCGGCGCGCACATGATCGGCGCGGAAGTGACGGAATTGATCGAAGGTTACACGGTGGCGAAACAATTGGAGACCACCGAGGCAGAGCTGATCGAGACGGTGTTCCCGCACCCGACGCTCAGCGAGATGATGCATGAAAGCGTGCTCTCGGCATACGGCCGGGCGCTCCATTTCTAAATGAAGGCTTGACGTTCGGGCGTTTTGCTGACTCTCTCAGGCCGGTTGCGGCCGTGTTGCGTTGCCGAACGTCCGCGTGTGAAACGGATAGGAGAATATCGTATGAAGAAGGGTATCACGATCGCTGCGGTTGCGGCTCTCGCGCTCGGCGCCGCCGCCTGCCACAAGTCCGACACCACCAATTCGGCGAACGTGTCGGCCGAAGACAACATGCTGATCCCGGCCGACGAGAATGCGTCGATGGGCGACATGAACGCGATGGGCGCCACCGACAACATGGCGATGGACAACAGCGCCATGGCGCCGACGGACAACGCCTCCAACGCGATGTAATTCCCGAAGGGCCGGCGGCAGACCAACCGTCGGCCCTTCGCTTATCCGAAGGGGGCGAATGAGCGCGGACTCTGCGCACGGCGAGAGCAAGCTCGTCCTCCTGATGGCGCTGGCGGCCAATCTCGGCATCGCCGTCGCCAAGTTCGTCGCCGCCGGCATCACCGGATCGGCTGCGATGCTGACCGAGGGCTTTCACTCGGTCGTCGACAGCCTCAACCAGATCCTGCTGCTCTACGGCCAGAAGCGCGCCGCGCGCCCCGCCGACGAGATGCACCCCGCCGGCTACGGCCGCGAGCTCTATTTCTGGAGCTTCGTCGTCGCGATCCTGATCTTCGCGACCGGCGCCGGCCTTTCCATGTACGAGGGCATCACCCACCTGCGCGATCCCGAACCGCCGCAGGATGCGACGGTGGCGTATATCGTCCTGCTCGTCTCGATGGCGCTGGAAGGCGGCAGCTGGTGGACGGCGATGCGCGCCTTCTCCCAGTCCAAGGGCAGCCAGGGCTGGTGGGAGGCGATCCGCAAATCCAAGGATCCGCCCGCCTTCATCGTGCTGTTCGAGGACAGCGCCGCGATGGCCGGCCTGATCATCGCGGGGATCGGCATCTGGCTCTCGCACATCACCCATGACGGCCGCTGGGACGGCGTCGCCTCGATCGCGATCGGCGGCGTCCTCGGCGTGGTCGCCATCCTGCTCGCGCGGGAGAGCAAGGAGCTGCTGATCGGCGAGCGGGCCGAGCCCGAACTGATCGAGGCGATCCGCTCAGGCATCGCGCGCCGCGCGGAGGTGACGCGGGTGGGGGATGTAGTGACGCTCCATCTCGGCCCGCGCTCCGTCTTCGTGGGCTGCGACGTCGATTTCGTCGATGCCGTGCCGGCCGGCGCGGTCGAGCGGATGATCGCGGAGATCGAGGCGGATTTGCGCAGGCAATGGCCCGAAATCGGGTCGCTTTATATCAAACCGAAAGCTATGGTTAACGCGACACCCTGACCGGAGCCTAGCCCCTTGCGCCGCGTGATCACCGCCCCGCTCCTCGCTCTCTCCATCGCCGCGACCCCGCCGGCCCCCAAGACCGCTCCCGACAAGCCGGTTCCGGCCGCAGCGAAGGTCGCTATGTCGGCCTCGCCAATTGGCGCGCGCACCTACGGCCCGCGCCTCGAAGGCTTCGACTATCCCTTCCCGGTGCGTGAATATCGCACCGTCGCGCAGGGCCAGTCGGTCGAGATGGCCTATATGGAGGTCGCGCCCGCCAAGTCGAACGGCCGTACCGTCGTGCTGCTCCACGGCAAGAATTTCTGCGGCGCGACCTGGGGCGACACCGCGCGCGTGCTGGCGGCGGCCGGCTATCGCGTGATCGTGCCGGACCAGATCGGCTTCTGCAAATCGTCCAAGCCGACGGGTTTCCAGTACAGCCTCTATGGCATGGCGACGATGACCGCCGACCTGCTGCGCTCGCGCGGTGTGACGAAGGCGACGCTGGTCGGTCATTCGCTCGGCGGCATGATCGCCGAGCGACTCGCCATCGCCCAACCGCAGCTGGTCGATCAGATGATCCTGGTCGATCCGCTCGGCCTCGCAGACCGGATGGCGCAGGGCGTTCCCTACATCACCATCGACAAGGCCGCGGACCTGGAACGGAGAAAGACGCCGGCGTCGATGAAGACCTATCAGCTCAGCAGCTATTATCACGGCGTCTGGCGCCGCGATTACGATCGCTGGGTGGATATGATGGCGGGCATGTACGCGGGCCCCGGCCGCGACGCCGTGATCGACGCGCAGGCGCGCACCACCGAGATGATCGAGACGCAGCCGACCGCCTACGAGTTCGGCCGGATCACGGTGCCGACGATCCTGATGGTCGGCACGCTCGACCATAATGTGTTCGGCAGGAACTGGGCGCCGCCCGAAGTGGCGAACCAGCTGCCCGAAGCCTCGACACTGGGCGACAAGGCGGCGGCGAGGATGAAGGATGCGCGCTTCGTGCCGCTGCAGGGGCTGGGCCATGTTCCGCAGATCGAGGACCCGGCGCGCTTCCAGATCGCGCTGATCCAGGCATTGAGCGGGGCGCTCTAGCGACAGCTGCACCCGGTTGACCGTGTCTGAGTCGCCCGCTATAGCGCGCGCCGGTCCGGGCCCGAGCGGCTCGCGACTGCTTGAACATTGCCGATGCTCGTAAAAAGGCTCGGGTGGGCTTTAACGCCGCCAGAGCCTTCTTGCATTTCAGCGATTCCGGGCACGGCAAAGTAACCGCAGACAAGGTGAAGACTTCAATGCCGACGATCAACCAGCTGGTCCGCAAGGGCCGCGACCCGCAGAAGGCCAAGTCCAAGGTCCCTGCGATGGAGCAGAACCCGCAGAAGCGCGGCGTCTGCACCCGCGTGTACACCACGACCCCGAAGAAGCCGAACTCGGCTCTTCGCAAGGTGGCCAAGGTCCGCCTGACCAACAGCCGCGAGGTCATCTCCTACATCCCGGGCGAAGGCCACAATCTGCAGGAGCACTCGGTGGTGCTCATCCGCGGCGGCCGTGTTCGCGATCTTCCCGGCGTGCGCTACCACGTCCTGCGCGGCGTGCTCGATACCCAGGGTGTCAAGGACCGCAAGCAATCCCGTTCCAAGTACGGCGCCAAGCGTCCGAAGTAAGCCGGTCACCCAATCGCGTGTGACCACCCAGGCTGAAGTGAGAAGGAAACAACAATGTCCCGTCGTCGTCGCCCCGAGAAGCGCGAGATCCTGCCGGACCCGAAGTTCGGTGATATCGTCCTCTCGAAGTTCATGAATTCCGTGATGCTGGACGGCAAGAAGGCCGTCGCCGAAGGCATCATCTACTCCGCGCTCGACGTCATCGAGGCGCGCGCCAAGCGTGACCCGATCGGCGTGTTCCACGATGCGCTCAACAACGTGAAGCCGGGCATCGAGGTCCGTTCGCGCCGCGTCGGCGGTGCGACCTACCAGGTTCCGGTCGAGGTGCGCCCCGAGCGCGCCCAGGCGCTCGCGATCCGCTGGCTGATCACCGCCGCGCGCGGCCGTTCGGAGCACACCATGGATGCGCGCCTGTCGGCCGAGCTGATGGACGCCGCCAACAATCGCGGCAACGCGGTGAAGAAGCGCGAAGACACGCACCGCATGGCGGAAGCGAACCGCGCCTTCTCGCATTATCGCTGGTAATGCCTATATGGGGGCAGGCGTTTCGGCGCCTGCCCCCAAATTACCGTTCGCCCTGAGCTTGTCGAAGGGCTGCCCTGTCTCCTTTCTGTAAGAAAAGAAGGACAGGGCTTCGACGGGCTCAGCCCGAACGGTTCTGGAAATTTGCGCGCCTCGGCAGTCAGGGGCGGAGTTCAAGATCATGGCCCGCAGCCATCCGCTCAATCGTTATCGCAACATCGGCATCATGGCGCACATCGACGCCGGCAAGACGACGACGACCGAGCGCATCCTCTATTACACCGGCAAGTCCTACAAGATCGGCGAGGTCCATGAGGGCACCGCGACGATGGACTGGATGGAGCAGGAGCAGGAGCGCGGGATCACGATCACGTCCGCCGCCACGACGTGCAAGTGGCGCGCCGAGGAAGGCAAGGGCGAAGAGCACCTCATCAACATCATCGATACGCCGGGCCACGTCGACTTCACCATCGAGGTCGAGCGTTCGCTGCGCGTGCTCGACGGCGCGGTCGCCTGCTTCGACGGCGTTGCCGGCGTCGAGCCGCAGTCCGAGACCGTGTGGCGCCAGGCCGACAAGTACGGCGTGCCGCGCATGTGCTTCATCAACAAGCTCGACCGCACCGGCGCGAACTTCGAGTTCTGCGTGAACTCGATCATCGAGCGTCTCGGCGCCAAGCCGGCCGTGCTGTATCTCCCGATCGGCATCGAGGGCGGCTTCAAGGGCCTGGTCGATCTCGTCGAGAACCGCGCGATCATCTGGCTCGAAGAGTCGTTGGGCGCGAAGTTCGAATATCAGGACATCCCCGCGGACATGGCCGACAAGGCCGCCAAGGCGCGTGAAGAGCTGATCGAGCTCGCCGTCGAGCAGGACGACGAGGCGATGGAAGCGTATCTGGAGGGCAACGAGCCCGACGTCGCGACGCTGAAGAAGCTGATCCGCAAGGGCACCCTCGGCATGGCGTTCGTGCCGGTCGTCTGCGGTTCGGCCTTCAAGAACAAGGGCGTGCAGCCTCTGCTCGACGCGGTGGTCGACTTCCTGCCGAGCCCGCTCGACGTGCCCGCGATCAAGGGCATCCTGCCGAACGGCGACGAGGATTCGCGTCCGTCCGACGACGCGGCGCCCTTCTCGGCGCTGGCGTTCAAGATCATGAACGATCCGTTCGTCGGCACGCTCACCTTCGCGCGCATCTATTCGGGCAAGCTCGAGGCCGCGACCCAGGTTCTGAACTCCGTCAAGGAGAAGAAGGAGAAGGTCGGTCGCATGCTGCTGATGCATGCGAACTCGCGTGAGGACATCCAGGAGGCCTTCGCCGGCGACATCGTTGCGCTCGCAGGCCTCAAGGACACGACGACCGGCGACACGCTGTGCGCGCAGAACGCGCCGATCATCCTCGAGCGGATGGAATTCCCGGAGCCCGTCATCGAGCTCTCGGTCGAGCCGAAGACCAAGGCCGACCAGGAGAAGATGGGCGTCGCGCTCAACCGTCTCGCCCGCGAGGACCCGTCGTTCCGCGTGACCTCCGATCACGAATCGGGCCAGACGATCATCAAGGGGATGGGCGAGCTCCACCTCGAGATCATCGTCGACCGCATGCGTCGCGAGTTCAAGGTCGAGGCCAATGTCGGCGCGCCGCAGGTGGCCTATCGCGAATATCTCGCGAAGAAAGTCGACGTGGACTACACCCACAAGAAGCAGTCGGGTGGCTCTGGCCAGTTCGGCCGCGTGAAGGTGACGGTGATCCCCGGCGAGCGCGGCTCGGGCTACCAGTTCTTCGACGAGGTCAAGGGCGGCAATATTCCCAAGGAATATATCCCGTCGGTTGAGAAGGGCTTCCGTGAGACCGCCGAGACCGGCGCGCTGATCGGCTTCCCGATCGTGGACTTCGAGGTCCACCTGACGGACGGCGCCTACCACGACGTCGACTCGTCGGCGCTGGCGTTCGAGATCTGCGCCCGCGGCGCGATGCGCGAAGTGGCCGAGAAGTCCGGCATCAAGATCCTCGAGCCGATCATGAAGGTCGAGGTCGTGACGCCGGAAGATTATCTCGGCGACGTCATCGGCGACATGAACAGCCGCCGTGGCCAGATCCAGGGCACCGACAGCCGCGGCAACGCGCAGGTGGTCGAGGCGATGGTGCCGCTGGCCAACATGTTCGGCTACGTGAACCAGCTGCGCTCGTTCACCCAGGGCCGCGCACAGTACAGCATGCAGTTCTCGCACTATGACGAAGTCCCGCAGAATGTGGCGGACGAGGTCAAGGCGAAGCTGGCGTAACCAAAAAACTTCCGTTATGGGGCGCCGCTTCCGGGCGGCGAATCCCGCAGGACAGATTCGAAAGAAGGTAGGAACTAATGGCGAAGGCGAAATTCGAGCGGAACAAGCCGCACTGCAACATCGGCACCATCGGCCACGTCGACCATGGCAAGACGTCGCTGACGGCCGCCATCACCAAGGTCCTGGCCGAGACCGGCGGCGCGACCTTCACCAGCTATGCCAACATCGACAAGGCTCCCGAGGAGCGCGAGCGCGGCATCACCATCTCGACCGCGCACGTCGAGTATGAGACCGAAGCGCGCCACTATGCGCACGTCGATTGCCCGGGCCACGCCGATTATGTGAAGAACATGATCACCGGCGCCGCGCAGATGGACGGCGCGATCCTCGTCGTGTCGGCCACCGACGGCCCGATGCCGCAGACTCGCGAGCACATCCTGCTCGCCCGCCAGGTCGGCGTGCCGCAGCTCGTCGTGTTCATGAACAAGGTCGACCTCGTCGACGACGCCGAGATCCTCGAGCTCGTCGAGCTGGAGATTCGCGAGCTGCTCTCGAAGTACGACTTCGACGGCGACAACATCCCCGTCATCCCCGGCTCGGCCGTGGCGGCGCTCGAGGACAAGACCCCCGAGATCGGCCATGACGCGATCCTGAAGCTGATGCAGGCCGTCGACAGCTGGATCCCGCAGCCGGAGCGTCCGCTCGACAAGGCGTTCCTGATGCCGATCGAAGACGTGTTCTCGATCTCGGGCCGCGGCACTGTGGTGACCGGCCGCGTCGAGACCGGCATCGTCAAGGTGGGCGAGGAAGTCGAGATCGTCGGCATCAACGACACCCGCAAGACCACCGTCACCGGCGTCGAGATGTTCCGCAAGCTGCTCGATCAGGGCCAGGCCGGCGACAATATCGGTGCGCTGATCCGCGGCGTCGGCCGTGAAGAGGTCGAGCGTGGCCAGGTGCTCTGCAAGCCGGGCTCGATCAAGCCGCACACCGAGTTCAAGGCCGAGGTGTACGTGCTGTCGAAGGACGAGGGTGGCCGTCACACGCCGTTCTTCGCCAACTATCGCCCGCAGTTCTACTTCCGCACCACGGACGTGACTGGCACCGTCGAGCTGCCCGAGGGCACCGAGATGGTCATGCCCGGCGACAACGTCTCGATCGGCGTCAAGCTGATCGCGCCGATCGCCATGGACCAGGGCCTGCGCTTCGCGATCCGCGAAGGTGGCCGTACGGTCGGCGCCGGCGTCGTCGGCACGATCACCAAGTAATCCGCGTTACCGGCCGCCCGGTCCCCCAACAGGGACCGGGCGGCTTCCTTTTGCCCCGCGTAACGCCGGAAACGGCATGGGGTTGGCTCTTTCACACGGCAGGACATCATGGACACGCAGAACATCCGCATTCGTCTCAAAGGCTTCGATCACCGAGTGCTCGACCAGGCCACTGGCGAAATCGCCGACACCGCCCGCCGCACCGGCGCGCTCATCCGCGGTCCGATCCCGCTGCCCACCCACGTCGACAAGTTCACCGTCAACCGTGGCCCCCACATCGACAAGAAGTCGCGCGAGCAGTTCGAGGTGCGCACCTACAAGCGCCTCCTGGATATCGTGCAGCCCACCCCGCAGACGGTCGACGCGCTGATGAAGCTCGATCTCGCGGCCGGTGTCGCGGTCGAGATCAAGCTGGCCTGATCCTGCTTTCCGTCGCCCCGCAAAAAGGGTGACGGAAGTGTTGCGATCCGGGGCAAAGCCCCGTATAGGGCCGGCCTCGCAGACGTCGAATCGTCGTCTGAGAGATTCGTTTCCCGGCTGATTCAGCCGGTCGAGACGGGAAAGCTAAGGGATACCGAACGGCGTATCCCCCCGGATTTATCCGGGGTGCCGTTGTCCTGGTCCCCGCCTTTCGCAGTGATGCGAAAAACCGAGCCCGGGCGGGGGCAGGCTATCATGGGCTGGAGGTCTTCCGGAGACGGAAGGCCTTTTTCGTTGGCACGCTCCCCGGCGGCAATCGGGGAGCCTCTGTTTGAGGAGTTGGTCATGCGCACTGGCGTGATCGCGAAGAAGATGGGGATGACCCGGCTGTTTCAGGAGGATGGGCGCCATGTGCCCGTCACCGTCCTGCAGCTCGAGGGTCTTCAGGTTATTGCGCGCCGCACCGCCGACAATGACGGCTACACCGCCGTCCAGCTCGGTGCCGGCGCCGCCAAGGCGAAGAACGTCGCCAAGCCGCAGCGCGGCCATTTCGGCAAGGCCGAGGTGGAGCCGAAGGCGGTGGTGTGCGAATTCCGCGTCACCGAGGACAACCTGCTCGACGTGGGCGCCGAAATCTCGGCCGACCATTACGTCGCGGGCCAGCTCGTCGACATCCAGGGCCGCACGCAGGGCAAGGGCTTCGCCGGCGCCATGAAGCGTTGGGGCTTCGGCGGTCTGCGCGCCACCCACGGCGTGTCCGTCTCGCACCGTTCGCACGGTTCGACCGGTAACCGCCAGGATCCGGGCAAGGTCTTCAAGAACAAGAAGATGGCCGGCCACATGGGCGACCGCAACCGCACCCAGCAGAACCTCGAGATCGTGCGCACCGACGCCGCTCGCGGCCTGCTGTTCGTCAAGGGCTCGGTGCCCGGCTCGAAGGGCGGCTGGCTGTTCGTGAAGGACGCCGTGAAGGAAGCGCTCCCCGAGGGCGTGCCGTTCCCCGCCGCCCTGATCGATCGCAAGGCCCCGGTGGTCGAGCACGCGCCGGCCGGCATGGTCGATGATGGCGCGATCCACGAGATCCCCGCGCTGCCGAGCGACGCGGAAGTCGCGGCCGCGGTGGCCGAGGCCGATGCGCATGCCGCCGAAGAGGCGCAGGCCGAGGCGAACAACGCCGAGATCGGTTCCGAGGCGGATGCCGCCAAGGATGCCGACGAGAGCAAGGAAGGCTGAGCACCATGAAGATCAAGGTTCTCAAGCTCGACGCCAGCTCTGCCGGCGACATCGAGCTCAACGATGCGGTGTTCGGCCTCGAGCCGCGCGCCGACATCCTCCACCGCGTGGTGACCTGGCAGCTCGAGAAGCGCCGTGGCACCGCCCGCCCGACCCGTGAGCGCGCCGACGTGGCGCGTTCGGGCAAGAAGCTGGGCAACCAGAAGGGCGGCGGTACCGCTCGTCACGGCGATCGCCGCGCCCCCGTCTTCATCGGCGGTGGTAAGGCCCACGGTGCCCGCCTGCGTGACTTCAACCCGTCGCTGAACAAGAAGGTTCGCGCACTGGGCCTGAAGATGGCGCTGTCGGCCAAGGCCAAGGACGGCTCGCTGATCATCGTCGAGGCGCTCGACGTCGCCGAGGGCAAGACCAAGACGCTGGCTGGCCAGCTCGCTGGTCTCGGCTTCGGCAAGAAGGCGCTGGTGATCGACGGCGAGGCGCTGAACATCTCGTTCGCGCATGCCTCGTCCAACCTGAAGGGTGTCAACCTGCTGCCGGCGATCGGCGCCAACGTCTATGACATCCTGAACCATGACACGCTCGTGCTGACGCGCGCCGCTGTCGAGAAGCTGGAGGCGCGCTTCCATGGCTAAGAAGCAGGAGCAGGGCGCGATCGACATCCGTCACTATGACGTGATCGTCGGCCCGCACATCACCGAGAAGGCCACCCTGGTGTCCGAGAACAACGCCGTTGTTTTCAAGGTCGCCAAGGACGCCACCAAGCCTGCCATCAGGGCCGCCGTCGAGGCGCTCTGGGGCAAGAAGGTGCTCAGCGTGAACACGATCGTCGTCAAGGGCAAGACCAAGCGCTGGAAGGGTGCGCCCTACGAGCGTTCGGACTTCAAGAAGGCAATCGTCCGTCTCGCCGAAGGCGAGTCGATCGACGTGACGGAAGGGGTGCGCTGATATGGCACTCAAGCATTACAACCCGACCTCGCCGGCGCGGCGCGGCCTCATCCTCGTGGACCGCTCGGCGCTCCACAAGGGCAAGCCGGTCAAGGCGCTCACCGAGGGCCTGCGCAAGTCGGGCGGCCGCAACAACATGGGCCACGCCACCGCGCGCGGCATCGCGGGCGGCCACAAGCAGAAGTATCGCATCGTCGACTTCAAGCGCCGCAAGTGGGACCAGCCCGCGACCGTCGAGCGTCTGGAATACGATCCGAACCGTTCGGCATTCATCGCTCTGGTGAAGTATGAGGACGGCGAGCTGGCCTATATCCTGGCGCCGCAGCGTCTCGCGCCGGGCGACTCCATCGTCGCCGGCAAGAAGACCGACGTGAAGCCGGGCAACGCCATGGAAATCGGCCAGACCCCGGTCGGCACGATCGTCCACAATGTCGAGCTGAAGCCCGGCAAGGGCGGCCAGATCGCCCGCGCCGCCGGCACCTACGTGCAGGTGGTGGGTCGCGATCGCGGCATGGTGATCGTCCGCCTGAACTCGGGCGAGCAGCGCTTCATCCGCTCGGACTGCATGGCCACCATCGGTGCGGTGTCCAACCCGGACAACGGCAACACCAACCTGGCGAAGGCCGGTCGCAACCGCTGGCTCGGCTATCGTCCGCTCACCCGCGGCGTCGCCAAGAACCCGGTCGACCACCCGCACGGCGGTGGTGAAGGCCGGACCTCGGGCGGCCGCCATCCGGTGACCCCGTGGGGCAAGCCGACGAAGGGTGCCAAGACCCGGCACAACAAGTCGACCGACAAGATGATCATCCGTTCGCGTCACGCGAAGAAGAAGAGGTAATCGAGATGGCTCGTTCCGTCTGGAAGGGTCCGTTCGTGGACCTCAGCCTGCTCCGCAAGGCGCAGACCGCGCAGGAGAATTCCACGCGCGCGCCGATCAAGACCTGGTCGCGCCGCTCGACGATCCTGCCGGATTTCGTCGGCCTGACCTTCAGCCTGTACAATGGCCGCAAGTTCGTGCCGATCACCGTCAACGAGGACATGGTCGGTCACAAGCTGGGTGAGTTCGCGCCGACGCGCTACTTCCCCGGCCACGCGGCCGACAAGAAGGGCAAGCGCTGATGTCGAAGCCTGCATCCCCCCGCAAGGTCGGTGAGAAGGAGGCCCTTGCGGTCGCCACCTCCGTCCGCGGCTCGCCGCAGAAGCTCAATCTTGTCGCGGGCCTGATCCGCAACAAGAAGGCCGGCGACGCGCTGAACATCCTTCAGTTCTCGACCAAGGCGATGGCCGTCGATGTGCGCAAGTGCCTCGCCTCCGCGATCGCCAATGCCGAGAACAACCACAATCTCGACGTCGACGCGCTGGTCGTGAAGGAAGCGTCGGTCGGCAAGGGCCTCGTCATGAAGCGCTTCGCCACCCGCGCCCGTGGCCGCTCGGCCCGCATCATCAAGCCGTTCTCGCGGCTGCGCATCGTCGTGCGCGAGCAGGAGGCCGAATAATGGGTCACAAGTCCAATCCGATCGGCATGCGCCTGCAGATCAACCGTACCTGGGATAGCCGCTGGTACGCTGACGGCGCCGATTACGGCAACATGCTCCTGGAGGATCTCCGGATCCGCCAGTACATCTTCAAGTCGCTGCCGCAGGCCGCGATCTCGAAGGTGGTGATCGAACGTCCGGCGAAGCTGTGCCGCATCTCGATCTACGCGGCCCGCCCCGGTGTGATCATCGGCAAGAAGGGCGCGGACATCGAGAAGCTGCGCCGCGCGCTCGGCAAGATGACCTCGGCCGACGTTTCGCTGAACATCGTCGAGATCCGCAAGCCGGAGATCGATTCGAAGCTCGTGGCGCAGTCGGTCGCCGACCAGCTGGAGCGCCGCGTGGCGTTCCGCCGCGCGATGAAGCGCGCGGTGCAGTCGGCTCTCCGCCTCGGCGCCGAGGGCATCCGCATCACCTGCGCCGGCCGTCTGGGCGGCGCGGAGATCGCGCGCACCGAGTGGTATCGTGAGGGCCGCGTGCCGCTCCATACGCTCCGCGCCAATATCGACTATGCCGAGGCCGAGGCGCACACCGCCTATGGCGTCTGCGGGATCAAGGTCTGGATCTTCAAGGGTGAGATCCTGGGCCACGATCCGCTCGCGCAGGATCGGCTGATGATGGAAGCTCAGACGTCCGGAGTTCGTCCGGCGCGCTGATAGGGATCATCCCCTTTCAGCTTGCCTGATCGACCGTCGTCACGGTGTCAGAAGGTAAGTAAGACATGCTGCAACCGAAGCGCACCAAGTTCCGCAAGGCCTTCAAGGGCCGCATCCACGGCGATGCCAAGAGCGGAACCACGCTGAACCAGGGCGCCTATGGCCTGAAGGCCATGGAGCCCGAGCGGATCACCGCTCGCCAGATCGAGGCGGCTCGCCGCGCGATCACCCGCCACATCAAGCGCCAGGGCCGCCTGCACATCCGGATTTTCCCGGACGTGCCGGTTTCGTCGAAGCCGGCCGAAGTCCGCATGGGCTCGGGCAAGGGCTCGCCGGAATTCTGGGTCGCCCGCGTCAAGCCGGGCCGCATCCTGTTCGAGCTGGAAGGCGTTGCCGGCCCGCTCGCGGCGGAGGCGTTCAGCCGCGCGGCCGAGAAGCTGCCGATCAAGGTCAAGGTCGTGGCCCGCCTCGGCGATACCACTCACCTCGCTGGGGAAGACTGAGCCATGGCGAAGAAGATCGATACCGTCGGCCAGACCGACGACCAGCTGGGCACCCAGCTGTCCGAGCTGAAGCGCGAGCAGTTCAACCTGCGCTTCCAGGCCGCCACCGGCCAGCTCGAGAAACCGAGCCGCGTGCGCGAGGTCCGCAAGGACATCGCCCGCATCAAGACCGCCCAGACGCAGCGTGCCGCTGCGGCGAAGTCGTAAGGAGTAGCCAGCCATGCCGAAGCGCGTGCTGACCGGAACGGTGGTCTCCGACAAGACCGACAAGACCGTGGTCGTCTCCGTGGAGCGTCGTGTGAAGCACGAACTCTACGGCAAGATCATCAAGCGGTCGAAGAAGTATCACGCTCACGACGAGACGAACCAGTATCACACCGGTGAGACCGTTCGCATCGAGGAGTGCAAGCCGATCTCGAAGCTGAAGACCTGGACCGTGATCGACCGCATCGGTGCGGAAATCGCCGTCCCGGTCCCCACCGACGTAGCGTAAGGAAGGGCTGAACCATGATCCAGATGCAGTCCAACCTCGACGTCGCCGACAACTCGGGCGCCAAGCGCGTCCAGTGCATCAAGGTGCTCGGCGGCTCGAAGCGTCGTTTCGCGACGGTCGGCGACATCATCGTCGTGTCCATCAAGGAAGCCGCCCCGCGCGGCAAGGTGAAGAAGGGTGACGTGCACCGCGCCGTCATCGTCCGCACCGCCAAGGACATCCATCGCGCGGACGGCTCGACCATCCGCTTCGACGGCAATGCCGCCGTCCTCGTCAACAAGAACGAGGAGCCGATCGGCACCCGCATCTTCGGCCCGGTCGTTCGCGAGCTTCGCGCCCGGAACCACATGAAGATCATCTCGCTCGCGCCCGAGGTGCTGTGAAATGTCGGCTCTGAAGATCAAGAAGGGTGACCAGGTCGTCGTCCTGTCCGGCAAGGACAAGGGCAAGACCGGGACCGTCACCAAGGCGATGCCTGCCGAGAGCAAGGTGATCGTCGGCGGCGTCAATGTCGCCACCCGCCACCGCAAGCCGACCCAGGCGAACCCGCAGGGTGGCCTGGAGCGGATCGAGGCTCCGCTGCACGTCTCCAAGGTCGCGATCGCGACCAAGGACGGCAAGCCGACCCGCGTCCGTTTCGAGACGCAGGACGGCAAGAAGGTCCGCGTGGCCGTGAAGACCGGGGAGAAGATCGATGGCTGATGCTTACAAGGCTCGCCTTCAGAAGCTCTACGAGGACAAGATCGTCAAGGCGATGACCGAGAAGTTCGGTTACGCCAACCCGATGCAGGTCCCGAAGATCGAGAAGATCGTGATCAACATGGGTGTCGGCGACGCCACCCAGGACAAGAAGCGGGTCGATCAGGCCGCGTCCGAGATGGAACTCATCGCGGGCCAGAAGCCGGTGATCACCAAGGCGAAGAAGTCGATCGCGCAGTTCAAGCTGCGTGAGGGCATGCCGATCGGTTGCAAGGTCACCCTGCGCCGCGAGCGTATGTACGAGTTCCTCGACCGCTTCGTGACCATCGCGCTGCCGCGCGTCCGCGACTTCCGGGGCCTCAACCCCAAGTCGTTCGACGGCAAGGGCAATTACGCGACCGGCCTCAAGGAGCAGCTGATCTTCCCGGAGATCAGCTACGACAAGGTCGACAAGATCCGCGGCATGGACGTGATCGTCACGACCACTGCCAACACCGACGACGAGGCTCGCGAGCTGCTGCGTCTGTTCGGCTTCCCCTTCGTGGGCGATGCCGATCAGAAGCAGGCCGCGTAAGCTAGAAAGAGAACTTAAGTCATGGCGAAACTGAGTTCCGTGCTGAAGAACGAGCGCCGCCGCGCGCTCGTCAAGAAGACTGCTCCGAAGTACGCGAAGCTGAAGGCGATCGCGGCCGACAAGAGCCTGGACGATGGCGAGCGTCTGATCGCACGCCTTCGCATGGCGGAGCTTCCCCGCAACGGGAACCCGACCCGCATCCGCAACCGTTGCGAGATGACCGGTCGTCCGCGCGGTTACTACCGCAAGTTCAAGCTCGCTCGTGTCATCCTGCGTGATCTCGCCAATAAGGGGATGATCCCCGGCGTGACCAAGTCGAGCTGGTGAGGGTTTAGAAATGGCGATCAACGATCCCGTGGGCGATCTGCTCACCCGCATCCGCAACGGCCAGCGCGCCCGCAAGGATTCCGTGCTGACCCCGGCTTCGAAGCTGCGCACCCGCGTGCTCGACGTTCTCCAGCGCGAGGGCTACATCCGTGGCTACTCCGACGAGACGCTCAACGAGCATCCGGGCATCCGCATCGAGCTGAAATATTTCGAGGGCCAGCCCGCGATCCAGCACATCGCGCGCGTCTCCAAGCCCGGCCGACGCGTCTATAGCGGCTCCAAGGAGCTGCCCGTGGTCCGCAACGGCCTTGGCATCACCATCGTCTCCACGCCGAAGGGCGTTCTCTCCGATGCGGAAGCGCGCGAGCAGAATGTCGGCGGCGAGGTTCTCGCGGAGGTCTTCTGATGAGCCGCATCGGCAAGAAGCCGGTCGCCGTACCGGCCGGCGTGACCGCCAGCATCGCTGACGGCAAGCTTTCGATGAAGGGCCCGAAGGGCACCCTCTCGATCGATCTCGCCAACGAGGTCACCTACGCGATCGAGGACGGCAACGTCGTCGTGCAGCCGGCGAACGAGACCAAGCGCGCCCGCTCCTTCTGGGGCATGCAGCGTACCCTCGTCGCCAACCTGGTGACCGGCGTGACCGAGGGCTTCTCGAAGACCCTGCAGATCACCGGCGTCGGCTATCGCGCCGCGGCCCAGGGCAAGACCCTGAAGCTGCAGCTCGGCTACTCGCACGACGTCAACATGGACGTGCCGGAAGGCATCACCGTGGCGACGCCGGACCCGACGACCGTCAACATCAGCGGCAACGACAAGCAGGCCGTCGGCCAGTTCGCCGCCGAGATCCGTCGCTGGCGCAAGCCCGAGCCGTACAAGGGCAAGGGCATCAAGTATGCGGGCGAGTATATCTTCCGCAAGGAAGGGAAGAAGAAGTAAGATGGCAAAGCTCTCTCTCTTCGCCAAGCGCCGCCAGCGCGTCCGCACCCAGCTGCGCGCCCGCGCCGGTGGTCGGCCCCGTCTGTCCGTGCACCGCACCGGCCGCCACATCTACGCGCAGGTCATCGACGACGCGAACGGCCACACCGTCGCCGCCGCCTCGACCCTGGGCAAGGACGCTTCGGGCGCCGGCGTCACCGCCGCCGCCGAGGTGGGCAAGGCCGTGGCCGAGGCCGCCAAGGCCGCCGGCATCACCACCGTCGTGTTCGATCGCGGCGGCTTCCTCTTCCATGGGCGCATCAAGGCGCTCGCAGACGCCGCCCGTGAGGGTGGTCTGGAGTTCTGACGATGGCTGACGAAATTCAGAACGAGGGCGCAGCCCCCGTCGAGGCCGCTGCCGGCGCGCCCGAAGGTCAGCGCGAGGGCCGTGGCCCGCGCGGCGGCCGTGGTCGCGGTGGCCCGGGCGGCAACCGCGATGGTCGTGGCCGTGACGGCCGTGGCCGCCGCGACGATCGCCGCAACAACAACGAGGACGGCGGCGAAGAGCTGATCGAGAAGCTGGTCCACATCAACCGCGTTTCGAAGACGGTGAAGGGCGGCAAGCGCTTCGGCTTCGCGGCGCTGGTCGTGGTCGGCGACGGCAAGGGTCGCTCGGGCTTCGGCCACGGCAAGGCCCGCGAGGTCCCGGAAGCGATCTCGAAGGCGACCGCCGCCGCCAAGAAGGCGATGGTCCGCGTGCCGCTGAAGGAGGGCCGCACCCTCCATCACGACGGCAACGGCCATTTCGGCGCCGGTCGCGTGACCGTCCGCTCGGCGCCTGCCGGCACGGGCATCATCGCGGGTGGCCCGATGCGCGCCATCTTCGAGAGCCTGGGCGTCCACGACGTGGTGACCAAGTCGGTCGGCACCTCGAACCCCTACAACATGATCCGGGCGACTTTCGAGGCGCTCAAGGAACAGACGAGCCCGAAGTCGGTGGCCTCGCGCCGCGGCAAGAAGATCGCCGACCTGCTGGGTCGCGGTGGCTCGCAGACGGCCGAGGCGGAAGCCGCGGCGATCGTGGAGTAATCGATCATGGCGACCATCAAGGTGACGCAGACGGGTTCCCCGATCCGTCGCACTAAGGACCAGCGCGCGACCCTCGTCGGCCTGGGCCTCAACAAGATGCACAAGACCCGCGAGCTGGAGGACAGCCCCGAGGTCCGCGGCATGATCCGCAAGGTGCAGCACATGGTGACGGTCGAGGGCTGAGGCCCGAGATTGCGCCTGTGAGGTGACAGAAAGGGCTCCGCTACCGATGAGGTGGCGGGGCCTTTTCTGTCTGGAGCCCACCTCCGTTCGCCCTGAGGAGGGGCTGAGCGCAGTCGAAGTCCCGTCTCGAAGGGCATGCGCTGCGGATGTGCTTCGAGACGCCGCTTCGACTTCGCTCAGCAGCTCCTCAGCACGAACGGTTTTGGTATTCGGGGGCAGGCTGGCCGCCACATCTTTGCCACCTTCGCGCGCCATGGGCCGGAGCGACAGGGAGTGACACCATGCGGGGCGACAAGCGCGTCTTCCTGACGCTCGACGGGTTGCGGGGCATCGCCGCGATCATGATCGTGCTGTTCCACTCGCCTGCGCTGGTGGGTCACCTGCGCCCGCAATCCGCCTATCTCTCGGTTGACCTGTTCTTCGCGCTGTCCGGCTGCGTGCTGGAAGCCTCATATCGCGATCGCCTTGCCGCCGGGCTTTCGACGCGCGAGTTCATGCTGATCCGCTGCATCCGCCTGTGGCCGATGTTCGCGCTGAGCCTGCTCGTCGGCATGGCCTTTGCGCTGATCCGGCTGGAGCACGGTATCGGCGGAGAGACGGCTTGGGGCATCGCCACCGCGCTCTTTACCGGCCTCGCGCTGCTGCCGACTCCGGCGATGACAGGTAAGGGCTGGGTGGTACCGCTCAACGCCGCCGGCTGGTCGCTGATCCTCGAGCTGGCGATCAACTTCCTCTACGCATTGTTCTGGCGGCATCTCACCAACCGGCTGCTGTCGATCATCGTCGCGGTGGCGGGCATCACTTTGATGGTGATGAGCACGCGTCACGGCGGCATCGACATGGGATCGACCTGGGGGAGCATCGCCGGCGGTCTCGTCCGCGTCACCTACAGCTTCGCGCTCGGCGTGCTGATCCTGCGCGCCTATGACGGCCGGGTGTGGACCGGCTGGATGAGCGCCATCCCGCCGCTGATGCTGATCCCGATCCTCGCGATGAACCGGGGCGGGCTGTGGTTCGATCTGGTCGCGGCGCTGGTGCTGCTCCCGATGATCGTCTGGGCCGGCCTCAGGCTGGAGCCGGGGCCGTGGCTGGGCAGGGTGTTCCGCTGGGGCGGGCTCGTCTCCTACGCGCTCTACGCGCTGCACGGGCCGGTGCTGAAGTTCGTGCGGATGGAGGTCGTCCTCCATGTCGAGCACAGCCGCATCGCCTTCATGACCGCCGGGCTGATCGCGATCGCAGCGCTGCTGCCGATCTGCGCGCTGCTCGATCGCTGGGTCGACGCGCCGCTGCGCCGCCGCCTCAGCGCCGCGCTGCTCCGTCCCCGCGACCGGCGGATCGCCGAACCGGCGATGTCGCTGCCCTGAATCGGGTTGGCAAACGCGGCGAATCCCTCTAAGGGCCGCCGCTTCCATTCATCCGCGCGACAAAAGCGAAAGCGAGTGCACCGACATGACCAAGCTGAACGACATCCGTGACAACGAAGGCGCCCGCCACCGCAAGATGCGGGTCGGCCGGGGCATCGGTTCGGGCAAGGGCAAGACCGCCGGCCGTGGCCAGAAGGGTCAGAAGAGCCGCGAAGGCGTCTCGATCAAGGGTTTCGAGGGCGGCCAGATGCCGCTCCACATGCGTATCCCGAAGCGCGGCTTCAACAATCCGTTCGCCAAGGATTTCGCCGAGGTGAACCTGGGCCAGATCCAGAAGCTGGTCGATTCGAAGGCGCTCGCCACCGACGGCGTGATCGACCATGCGACGCTGCAGGCGGCCGGCGTGGCGCGCGGCGGCAAGGACGGCGTGCGCATCCTCGGCAAGGGCGCGCTGACCGCGAAGCTCTCCTTCAAGGTCGCCGGCGTTTCGGCCGGTGCCAAGGACGCGATCGAGAAGGCCGGCGGTTCGGTCGATGTGATCGAGGTGGTTCCGGCCGCCGAGAAGGCCGCCGCCAAGAAGAACTCGGTCCGCGACGCCAAGAAGGCGGCCCGCGCCTGAGCCTTTCGGTCGACAAGGCCCTAGGGCTTAGACAAGCCGGATAAGTGCTTATATGGAGGCGGCGGGCGCAGCGATGCGACCCGCCGCTTTCGCATTCGAGGATTCTCAATTCCCATGGCATCCGCCGCCAACCAGGCCGCCGCCGGCCTCAGCCTCAGCAAGTTCGCGCAGGCCACCGATCTCAAGAAGCGGTTGTGGTTCACCATCGGCGCGCTGGTGGTCTTCCGCCTGCTGAGCTTCGTGCCGCTGCCCGGCATCGATCCGCGCGGCCTTGCCGCCGCGATGTCGAAGACGACGGGCGGCGTGCTCGATCTCTTCAACAATTTCTCGGGCGGCGCGCTGCATCGCATGTCGATCGTGGCGCTGGGCGTGATGCCCTACATCACCGCCTCGATCGTCGTGCAGCTCGCCACCTCGCTGTCGCCCACGCTTGAGGCGATCAAGAAGGAAGGCGAGAGCGGCCGCAAGAAGCTGAACCAATATACCCGCTACCTCACCGTCTTCCTGACGGTGGTGCAGGGCTATTTCATGGTCGTGCAGCTCGAGCATTCCTCGGGCGTGGTGATCGATCCGGGCATCGTCTTCCGCGTCTCGGCGGTCGTCTCGCTGATCGGCGGCACCATGTTCCTGATGTGGCTGGGCGAGCAGATCACCGCACGCGGCATCGGCAACGGCGTCTCGCTGATCATCATGGCCGGCATCGTCAGCCAGATCCCCAACATCCTCTCGAACCTGTTCGAGCAGGGCCGCACCGGCGCGCTCTCGCCGCTGGTGATCATCGGCGCGATCGTGATCGCCTTCGGCCTGATCTGGGGCATCTGCTTCATGGAGCGCGCGATGCGCCGGGTGCTGATCCAGTACCCGAAGCGCCAGACCGCGCGCGGCATGATGCAGGGTGACAAGAGCTACCTGCCGCTCAAGATCAACACGTCGGGCGTGATCCCGCCGATCTTCGCCTCGTCGCTGCTGCTGATGCCGCTGACGATCGCGCAGTTCGCCGGCAACAAGGTCCATGGCAACAGCCGCTGGAACGACATCCTGCTGACCGTCACCGGATCGCTCCAGCACGGCTCGCCGCTGTACCTGGCGCTGTATGCCGCCGGCATCATCTTCTTCTGCTTCTTCTACACGGCCGTGGTGTTCAACCCGGAGGAGACGGCGGACAACCTGAAGCGCTACGGCGGCTTCATCCCCGGCATCCGCCCGGGCAAGTCGACCGCCGAATATCTGGATTACGTGCTGACCCGTATCACCGTGATCGGCGCGGCCTACCTCACCGTCATCTGTCTGGTGCCGGAAGCGATGATCAAGGCGTTCGGACTGCCGCAGATGCAGATCACCGGCACCAGCCTGCTGATCGTCGTCAACGTGACGATGGACACGGTGACGCAGATCCAGAGCCACCTGCTGGCGCATCAATATGGCGATCTCATCAAGAAGGCGAAGCTGAAGGGTGGCGCGCTGCGCCGCTGACCGGCTATCGACTCCAGGAGTGGAGGGGGAGTGACGTGAACATCATTCTGCTGGGGCCGCCGGGGGCGGGCAAGGGAACGCAGGCCGATCGCCTGGTCAAGGAGCGCGGCATGAAGCAGCTCTCCACCGGCGACATGCTGCGCGCGGCGGTGAAGGCGGGAACGCCGACCGGTCTCAAGGCCAAGGCGGTGATGGACGCCGGCCAGCTCGTCTCGGACGAGATCGTCTCGGGCATCATCGGCGATGCTCTGGACGCGATGCCCGCCGATCAGGGCGCGATCTTCGACGGCTATCCGCGCACCCAGGCGCAGGCCGTATCGCTCGACGAAATCCTGAGCGCGCGGGGTCGCAAGCTCGATCATGTGATCGAGCTGGTGGTGGACGAGGACAAGCTCGTCGAGCGCATCGTCGGCCGCTACACCTGCGCGAATTGCGGCGCGGGCTATCACGATACGTTCAAGCAGCCGAAGGTCGCGGGCACCTGCGATGTCTGCGGCCATCACGAGTTCAAGCGCCGCCCCGACGACAATGAGGAGACGGTGCGCACCCGCATGGCGGAGTACCGCGCCAAGACCCAGCCGATCCTGCCTTATTACGAGGCGAAGGGGCTGGTCGCGAAGGTCGACGGCATGGCCGACATCGATCATGTCGGCGCGGCGATCGACGCAATCCTCGGCGACAAATAAGGAGTAGCGGGCGGTGGCGCGGTCGTTCCAGACGCGCCTGCTGCCGCCCTATCTCAAGCGCATCTGGTACGATCCGCCGGCCGGATCCGACCAGGCGGCCTATCCTTACTGCCTGCCGTGGCTGCGGGGCGGCGGTTTCGAGCTTTCGTTCGATCGCCCCATCACAATCATCGTCGGCGAGAATGGCGTCGGGAAGTCGACGTTGCTGGAGGGTATCGCCGTCCTTGCCGGCTATGATGAGAGCGGAGGTGGCCCCGGTTACCGGGCGGTCGACAATTCGCGGGCACGTGAAACGGGCGGCGGCTCGCTCGCATCTGCGTTGAGAGCAAGCTGGCTGCCGAAGGTGGGTTCAGGCTGGTTCTTCCGCGCCGAAAGCTTCTTCTCCGTCGCCCGCTATCTGGATGAATCGGGTAGCCCTTACGCGGACTTTCTGTCTCATTCGCATGGCGAGGGCTTCATCCGCTTCTTCGAGGAGCGCTGTGCACAGCCCGGCGTCTTCTTCTTCGACGAGCCTGAGTCCGCGCTTTCGCCGACCCGCCAGTTCGAATTCCTGAAACTGCTCCGCGAGATCGAGGCGGGGGCGAAGACGCAGGTGATCATGGCGACCCATTCGCCGATCCTGATGGCGCATCCCGGCGCCACGCTGCTGAAGATGGGGAAATACGGGCTCCAGCCGGTCGAGCTGGAAGATACCGATCATTTCCGGATCATGCGGCAGTTCGTGCTGGATCCCGGCGGCATGGTCAGCTCGATGATCGACGACTGACATCGGCGGCATTGCAAAGGCGGGCGTCATGGCCAATGGAGCGGCCATGGATATCGACGCGCTTCTCCAGCATTATTTCGGCACCGACGATCCCGACACGATCACCGATTTCGGCTTCACGCTGGGATCGGAGCGGCTGCGCGTCGATTTCGGCACCGAGAAGGAGCCCGGCCGCCGGTTTGCGCTCTGGGTGCTGATGGCGGTGCTGGATTTCGCGCCGCTTCCGGCCGAGGCCTTCCCCAAGGATCCCGAGCTCAAGCGCGCGGCGGAGGATTATCTCACCGCCGCCGAGCGGATGGAGCGCGACGGGGACGCGGAAGAGGACTGACCCTCTCGGTCATTGCGAGCGTAGCGAAGCAATCCAGAGCCACGGGCGCTGCGCCTGGAGCTCTGGATTGCCGCGTCGCTGCGCTCCTCGCAATGACGAAGGAGAGGCGCCTTACCCGTTCGCGAGCGTCTTGTTGTCGATCACGAAGCGGTAGCGCACGTCGCCCTTGAGCAGGCGGTCATAGGCCGTCTCGATATCCTGGATGGCGATCATCTCGATGTCCGAGACGACGCCCTTCTCGGCGCAGAAATCGAGCATCTCCTGCGTCTCGGCGATGCCGCCGATCAGCGATCCGGCGATCGACCGGCGTGCGAAGATCAGGCTGAAGACGGTGGGCGAGGGGTGGGGATGCTCCGGCGCGCCGTTCAGCACCATCGTTCCGTCCCGCTTCAGGCAGTTCAGCAGCGGATCGAGATCGTGGCTGGCGGCCACCGTATTGATGATCAGATCGAAGCTGCGCGCGTGCGCCGCCATATCGTCCTCGTTCTTCGAGATGATCACCTCGTCGGCGCCGAGCGCCTTGGCCGCCTCCACCTTTGATTCCGAAGTCGTGAAGGCAACGGTGTGGGCGCCGAGTGCATGGGCGAGCTTGATGCCCATATGGCCGAGCCCGCCGATCCCGACGATGCCGACCTTCTTGCCCGGGCCCGCGCCCCAATGCTTGAGCGGCGACCAGGTAGTGACGCCTGCGCACAGCAATGGCGCGACGGCGGCGAGCTGATCCTCCGGATGGCTTACCTTGAGGACGAAATGATCCTTGACGACGATCTTCTCGGAATAGCCGCCAAAAGTGTTCTGATCGACGTTGTTGCCGTTGTAGGTGCCGGTGAAGCCGTTCTCGCAATATTGCTCGAGGCCTTCGTCGCACGACGCGCAATGATCGCAGCTGTCGACCATGCAGCCCACCGCCGCGACGTCGCCCACCTTGAACTTGGTGACGTGATCGCCGACGGCGGTGACCCTGCCGACGATCTCGTGGCCGGGAACGCACGGCCACAGCGTGTTGCCCCATTCGCCGCGCGCTTGGTGCAGATCCGAATGGCAGACGCCGCAATAGAGGATGTCGATCTGTACGTCGTGCGGACCGACCGTACGGCGATCGATCTCGAACGGCGCGAAGGGGGTATCGGCGCTCTGCGCCGCATAGGCTTTGGTAGCCATGGTTCTGGAATTCCTCTTCGGGGGAATGAAGGGACTTGCAATCTATCGCTGACAACGCTGACCTGCAACCGGTCGGTACATAATCTTTCTGGAAGATCGGCGGGCGGCTGCCGCGCTTGACAGGGGGTGAGTCGCCCTATAGGGACCCCCGATCCCAAAACCCGGTCGTCCGGCGCCGCCACCCGTGCGCGCGTCGGCTGTCCGTCGTTGAGGGGCGAAGCGCTGAGATGGGCGGCCTCGCCAGGGCCCCCGTGGAGCAGGAGAAAAGTTTACCATGGCACGTATTGCGGGTGTGAACATCCCGACCAACAAGCGCGTCGAAATCGCGCTGACCTACATTCACGGCATCGGCCCGGCCAAGGCCAAGGAAATCACCGGCAAGCTCGGCATCGAGCAGCAGCGCCGCGTGCAGGACCTGTCCGATCAGGAAGTGCTGCAGATCCGTGAGGCGATCGACGCGGGCTACATGGTAGAGGGTGACCTCCGCCGCCAGACCGCGATGAACATCAAGCGCCTGATGGACCTGGCCTGCTACCGCGGCCTGCGTCACCGCAAGGGCCTGCCGGTCCGCGGCCAGCGCACGCACACCAACGCCCGCACCCGCAAGGGCAAGGCGAAGCCGATCGCCGGCAAGAAGAAGTGAGCTTGAGCCGCTGAGAAGCGGCTCGCTCCTCCAATCAGGTAGGACAGCAGAAAATGGCACGTGAACCGCAGCGTATTCGCCGTCGCGAACGCAAGAACATCACCGCCGGCGTCGCCCATGTGAACGCCAGCTTCAACAACACCATGATCACCATCACCGACGCGCAGGGCAATGCCATCGCGTGGTCGTCGGCGGGCATGATGGGCTTCAAGGGCTCGCGCAAGTCGACCCCGTATGCCGCCCAGGTCGCCGCCGAGGATGCCGGCAAGAAGGCCGCCGAGCATGGCGTCCGCACCCTCGAGGTCGAGGTGAAGGGCCCCGGTTCGGGCCGTGAGTCGGCGCTCCGCGCGCTGCAGGCGGTGGGCTTCCAGATCACGTCGATCCGCGACGTAACCTCGATCCCGCACAACGGCGTCCGCCCGTCCAAGCGCCGCCGCGTCTGATTTCGTATCGGAACGCGGGCGCCTGATGCCCGCGTTCCCGTTTCCCGGCCGCGGGTGGACGCATCCGCTTTGGCCCAACCCTTGAGGGAAAACACATGGCCGTCAACGCCAAGAACTGGCAGGAACTCAAGAAGCCGAACGGCCTGGAGAAGAAGGGCGGCGACGGCAAGCGCCGTGCCACCTTCGTCGCCGAGCCGCTGGAGCGCGGCTTCGGCCTGACGCTGGGCAACGCGCTGCGTCGCGTGCTGCTCTCGTCGCTCCAGGGCGCCGCTGTCACGTCGATCAAGATCGAGAACGTCCTTCATGAGTTCTCGAGCCTCGCCGGCGTCCGCGAGGACGTCACAGACATGGTGCTGAACGTCAAGCAGATCGCGCTGCGCATGCAGGGCGAGGGCGCCAAGCGCCTCCAGCTCTCGGCCACCGGCCCTGCGGAAGTCACCGCGGGCATGATCGCCACCACCGGCGACATCGAGGTGATGAACCCCGAGCTGGTGATCTGCCACCTCGACGACGGCGCAACGCTCAACATGGAGCTCACTGCTTCGTCCGGTAAGGGCTATGTCGCCGCTGCGCTGAACCGCCCGGCCGATGCGCCGATCGGCCTCATCCCGGTCGATGCGCTCTACTCGCCGGTCCGTCAGGTCGCCTACAAGGTGGAGAACACCCGCGTCGGCCAGGAGCTCGATTACGACAAGCTCACGCTGACGATCGAGACCGACGGCACCGTCACCCCGGAGGACGCGCTCGCCTATGCCGCGCGCATCCTGCAGGACCAGCTGCAGCTCTTCGTCCACTTCGACGACGGCCTGACGCTGCAGACCTCCGTCCCGCAGATGGCGGGTGTCGCGGTTTCGTCCGCGAGCGCCGAGCCGGAGCAGGACGCCAACCAGCTCAACCGCTACCTCCTCAAGAAGGTGGACGAGCTGGAGCTGTCGGTCCGTTCGGCGAACTGCCTGAAGAACGACAACATCATCTACATCGGCGACCTGGTCCAGAAGACCGAGGCCGAGATGCTCCGCACGCCGAACTTCGGCCGCAAGTCGCTGAACGAGATCAAGGAAGTCCTCTCGTCCATGGGCCTGCGTCTCGGCATGGACATCCCGGGCTGGCCGCCCGAGAATATCGAGGAAATGGCCAAGAAGCTCGAGCAGGAATACTGATCGGGTTTCCCCTCTCCCGCGCAAGCGGGGGAGGGGCCAAGCAGGGAGAAGGGGCGACCTCCCGAATTGTCGCCTGGCCCGGGGTACCTCGCACGGCCCCCTGACGAACGAAAGGAAATATCATGCGCCATCGCGTTGGCGGTCGTAAGCTGCAGCGGACCGCGTCCCACCGTACCGCCCTGTTCCGCAACCAGTCGGCCGCGCTGATCAAGCACGAGCAGATCCTCACCACGCTCGCCAAGGCGAAGGAGCTTCGCCCCTATGTCGAGAAGCTGGTGACGCTGGCCAAGAAGGGCGGCCTCTCCAACCGCCGCCTCGCGCATTCGCGCCTGCTCGACGACACGCAGCTGGTGAAGCTGTTCGACGTGCTGGCCGATCGCTACAAGGCGCGCGCCGGCGGCTACACCCGCATCATCAAGGCCGGCATCCGCGCGTCGGACGCGGCGCCGATGGCGATCATCGAGTTCGTCGACCGCGACGTCTCGGCCAAGGGCCAGGATTCGGGCCCCGTCCTGAGCGACGAGGAGCTGGACGAGGCGGCCTGATCGCTTCGATCCATCCCGAAAGAGCAACGGAAGGGCCGTCCCGCATCGGGGCGGCCCTTTTGCTTTGCGCGCGCCCAAGCTTTGCATCCGGTTCACGCACCGTTACGGATGGCAGCCTCAGGGAGGGGACATGCACGATATCAGCCCGGACGGACCGATCGCCTATCCCGAAACCGCGCGCGACGATGCGATCGAGGAGCTGGGCGGCCGCCGGTTCGCCGATCCGTGGCGCTGGCTGGAGGGCGATGTCCGCACAGACGAGCGCGTGCAGGCATGGGTCGCGGCCGAAGTGGCGCTCACCGATTCCTATCTCGATACGCTGCCGGGTCGCATCGCGATCCGCGAGCGGCTGACGAAGCTCTGGAACTACGAGCGCGTCTCGCTGCCGCGTCGACGGGGCGGGCGCTATTTCTTTCTGCGCAACAGCGGGCTGGAGGCGCAGGCGGTGCTTTGCGCGCGCGAGGCGCACGATGCGCCGGCGCGCGTGCTGATCGATCCCAACGACTGGTCCGAGGACGGCGCGACCGCGCTCGGCGAATGGGAGCCGTCCGACGACGGTCGTCGCCTCGCCTTCACCGTGCAGGACGGCGGCAGCGACTGGCGGGTCGTGCGAGTGCTGGACGCGATCGGCGGCGATACGCTTTCCGACGAGGTACGCTGGGTGAAGTTTTCGGGCCTCGCCTGGGCAAGTAACGGCTCGGGCTTCTTCTATTCGCGCTTTCCGGAACCGCGCGCCGGGATGGAGCATCAGGCGCAGAACCTCGACCACGCCGTCTATTTCCATCGGCTCGGTACCGATCAGGCTGCGGATTTCCAGGTCTATGCGACACCGGATCGCCCGCGCCTGATCCATACCGCCGAGGTGAGCGAGGACGGGCATTGGCTGCTGATCTCGTCCGCCGAGGGGACGGAGGCGCGCACCGAATTGACGGTGATTGATCTCACCGCGCCGAAGCTCGCGCCGAAGATCCTCGTGCGCGGGCTGGAGAACGACTGGCGGCTGGCCGGATCGAAGGGCGACATCTTCTACTTCGTCACCGATCTGGAGGCGCCGCGCCGCCGCATCGTCTCGATCGACGTCGCCTCCGAGATGCGCCGCAGACGGGAGATCGTGCCGCACGGCGAGGACCTGGTGGCGGATGCGCTTCTGGTCGGCGATCGGCTGCTGGTCTCGGTGCTGCGCAACGTCGCGAGCGAACTGCGCATCTACAATCTCGACGGCAGGCTGATGGATACGGTGGTTCTGCCCGGCATCGGCGCGGTGACCGGTATGGAGGGGCGTGGCGACAGCAGCGAGGCCTTCTTCGCCTTCACCAGCTACGATCGCCCGACCGAAATCCACCGGCTCGATGCAGGGAGCGCGGTCGCGCTACCCTATGCGCAGCCGCAGCTGCAATTCGACCGTGACGAATATGTGGTGGAGCAGACCAGCTGCACCTCGAAGGACGGCACCGTCATCCCGCTCTTCCTGCTGCGCCGGAAGGATGTGACGCACGCCGCGCCGACCCTGCTCTACGGCTATGGCGGGTTCGAAATCTCGCTGACCCCCGGTTTCTCCTCGGCAGCACTCTGCTGGGCGGCGATGGGCGGTGTCTATGCGGTCGCCAACATCCGGGGCGGCGGCGAATATGGCAAGGCGTGGCACGATGCCGGCCGGCGCGCCAGCAAGCAGAACGTCTTCGACGATTTCATCGCGGCGGCCGAGCATCTGAAGACGGAGGGCGTCGCTTCAGGCGTCGTGGTCCATGGCCACAGCAATGGCGGGCTGCTGGTGGCGGCCGTGACCAACCAGCGGCCGGACCTGTTCACCGCCGCGCTGCCGGCGGTCGGCGTCCACGACATGACGCGCTTCCATCGTTTCACGGCCGGCCGCTACTGGATCGACGATTATGGCGACCCGGGGAAGGAGGAGGATTTGGCGGTGCTGATGGCCTATTCGCCGATCCACAATATTCGCGACGGCGCCGACTATCCCGCGATCCTGATCGCCACCGCCGACACCGACGATCGCGTGGTGCCCGCGCACAGCTTCAAATATGCCGCCGCGCTGCAGGCCGCGAACATCGGACCGAAGCCGCATCTGATCCGCATCGAGACGCGTGCCGGCCACGGCGCCGGCAAGCCGACCGCCAAGCAGATCGACGAAATCGCCGACCTCTGGGCATTCGCGGCAAAGTGGAGCGGGCTGGCGGCCTAGGCCGCCCGCGCCCGCGCGGCGCCGCTCAGCGCAAGCTCGATCTCGCGCTCGTTGGGCACGCGCTGCTCGATCACGCAGCGCAGCTTCAGGCCGTCGAAACCATGGACCGGCAGCGCGATCGCCTGCGCCACGATCGACTCATCGCGCGTCTCGACATGGCGGCCGGCGGCGGCGGCGACGCTGGCGATAGGCAGGATCTCGTTGAAGGCGTAGCGGCCGGTCGACGAGATCATCCGGTTCTGGTCGTCGACGATGGTGACGACCGCGCCCGAGCTCGCCTGCTCGACCGAGTGGAGCATCGCGGCCGCCTGTGCTTCCCAGTCATATTCCAGATAGCCAACGCCGATCACCCGTCCGTCCTTGCGGATCGGCGAGACGTAGATCAGCACCTTGCGATTGCCCGAAAAGGGGTTTTCCCACACCTCGTCGGTGAACCATTCCTCGTGATCGGCCGCGCTCAGCGCATTCTGATACTGCGGCTCGTTGCGCAGGTTGATGCCGCGCACCTCGGCATTGGCGTGCGCGCTGACGACGACATGCCCCTGATCGTCGGCGATGAAGGCGTTGAGGAAGTAGGGCGAGAAATGGAGCATCGAACGCAGCCGCTCCATCGCGCGCGATTCGGCGGCGGAATCGGTGCGGGCGTGGGCGGCGCCGTCGATGACGAAGGGATCGGTCGCCAGCATCCGCACATCGATCGAGCGATCGTAGAGCGCGCGTGTGATCGTCTGGATGATCGACTGGGCGAGCTCGGCGAGGCGGGCGCCTTCCACCTCGGCGACCAGCTCGTCGGCGATGCCGGCTCCCTGCGCCAGGCGATCGAGCACCTCGGCGCGGAACTTGCCGGCGGACATGCGCGCCTGTCCGGCCAGCGCCTTCACCTCCTGCGCGACGACGGAGAAGCCGCGGCCGGCTTCGCCGGAGCGCGCCGCCTCGATGGTGGCGTTGAGCGCGAGCAGGTTGGTCCGGCCGGCGATCGCCTCCGTTTCGGCAGCATAATGCTGAACCTCTTCCCGCAGCGTCGATAGCAGCGAGCGGATACGACGAGGCATCGAACAATCCCCAACAAAAAGCAGTCCCCGCACGGGCTTAGGCAATAAGGGTAAACAAGCCGTTGACCATCGTTTCGGCCCGCTGGACTCGGGCGCGCGACATGCCTATCGGCTCGCCATGACCGTCGCCCCCGCAGATACCATCCTCATCGTCGATTTCGGCAGCCAGGTGACCCAGCTGATCGCCCGCCGCGTGCGGGAATCGGGGGTCTATTGCGAGATCGCGCCCTTCCAGTCGGCGGATGCGGCCTTCGATCGGCTCAAGCCGCAGGGACTGATCTTCTCGGGCGGCCCGGCGTCGGTGACGGAGGAGAACGCACCGTCAGCCCCGCAGCGTTTCTTCGAGGCGGGCATTCCGATCCTCGGCATCTGCTACGGCCAGCAGACGATGTGCAAGCAGCTCGGCGGTGAAGTGGTCGTCTCGGGCGAGGGCGGCGAGTTCGGCCGCGCCTTTATCGAGGTGAAGGATCGCTCGGCGCTGTTCGACGGCCTCTGGAAGGAGGGCGAGCGCCACCAGGTGTGGATGAGCCACGGCGACAAGGTGACGCGCCTCCCGCAAGGTTTTCACCCCATCGCCGTCTCGGAGGGCGCGCCCTTCGCGATCACCGCCGACGAAAGCCGCCGCTTCTACGGCGTCCAGTTCCACCCCGAAGTGGTTCACACGCCCGACGGCGGCAAGCTGATCGCCAATTTCGTCCGCCACGTCTGCGGGCTGGGCGGCGAGTGGACGATGGCGGGTTTCCGTGCCGCCAAGATCGAGGAGATCCGCCAGCAGGTCGGCTCGGCCAAGGTGATCTGCGGCCTGTCGGGCGGCGTCGATTCCTCGGTGGCCGCCGTGCTGATCCACGAGGCGATCGGCGATCAGCTCACCTGCGTCTATGTCGATCATGGCCTGATGCGCGCCGGGGAGAGCGAGCAGGTCGTCTCGCTGTTCCGCAACCACTACAATATTCCGCTCGTCCACGTGAACGCGGAGACCCTGTTCCTGAACGGCCTTGCCGGCGTCACCGACCCGGAGGCCAAGCGCAAGTTCATCGGCAAGACCTTCATCGAAGTGTTCGAGGAGGAAGCGAAGAAGATCGGCGGCGCCCAGTTCCTCGCGCAGGGCACGCTCTATCCGGACGTGATCGAGAGCGTCAGCTTCTCGGGCGGCCCGTCGGTGACGATCAAGAGCCACCACAATGTCGGCGGCCTGCCCGAGCGGATGGACCTCAAGCTGGTCGAGCCGCTCCGCGAGCTGTTCAAGGACGAGGTGCGGCTGCTGGGCAAGGAACTGGGCCTGACCGACGCCTTCGTCGGCCGCCACCCCTTTCCGGGGCCGGGCCTCGCCATCCGCATCCCCGGCGAGGTCACCAAGGAGCGCTGCGACATCCTGCGCAAGGCCGACGCGATCTATCTCGAGGAAATCCGCAACGCCGGCCTCTACGACGCGATCTGGCAGGCCTTCGCGGTGCTGCTGCCGGTCCGCACGGTCGGCGTGATGGGCGACCACCGCACCTATGACAGCGTATGCGGCCTGCGCGCGGTGACCTCGGTCGATGGCATGACGGCGGACGTCTATCCCTTCGACGCCGCCTTCCTCAGCCGCGTGGCGACGCGGATCGTCAACGAGGTGCAGGGCATCAACCGGGTGGTGTACGATTATACCTCGAAACCGCCCGGCACGATCGAGTGGGAGTGAACCGGCAAAAGCGAGCGTCCGGGGGACGATCGCCCGGTTCACTTGGTGGCGCAAGCCGCCGCAGGCAGCCATAAGCCCCGAGGGAGAAAGCCGATGCGCGTCATGGTGTTGGTGAAATCGACCGAGGACAGCGAGAAGGGCTTCGTCCGCACGTCCGAGACGATGGCGATGATGGCGGCGATGGGCCGCTTCAACGACGAACTGCGCGATGCCGGCATCCTCGTCATGGCCGATGGCCTCACCGAGTCCGCGCAGGGCAAGCGGGTCGCCTTCGACGGTGCGGACCGCACGGTGATCGACGGGCCGTTCGCGCATCCCCGCGAGCTGGTCGCAGGCTTCTGGCTGTGGGACGTGAAGGATATGGACGAGGCGGTCGCCTGGGTGAAGCGTTGCCCGAACCCCATGCCGGGGCCGAGCGAGATCGAGATCCGCCCGCTGCATCAATTGGCCGACATGCCATGAGGCTGCGCATCGCGCTGCTTCTCGGTTCGCTGATGGTGATGCCGGCGGCGGCAGGCGCCCCCGATCCGCCCGAATGGACCCAGCCGATCGCGCCGTTCCATCTGATCGGGCCGATCGACTATGTCGGCAGCAAGGGCATCGCCGCTTACCTGATCCACACGTCCATGGGTGCGATCCTGATCGACGGGACGATGGAGGCGAATGCCGACATGGTCCGCCGCAACATCGAGACGATGGGCGTGCCGATCCGCGAGGTGAAATGGATCGTCGTCACCCACGCGCATTTCGATCATGCCGGCGCGGTCGCCGCGCTCGCGAAGATGAGCGGCGCGCAGGTGGTGGCCGGCGCGGGCGATGTCGAGGCGCTGGAACGGGGCGGATCGCCGGGCGAGGTGCTCTATACGCCGACGCCCTATCCGCCAGTGCATGTCGACAAGCCGATCCACGATCATGACTGGCTCGTCTCGGGCGATCGCGCGCTCGTCGCCCATTCGACGCCCGGCCACACCCCCGGTTGCACCAGCTGGGCGATGTTCGTGCCTTACGAGACGCGCAATGTCCGGGTCGTCTTCCCCTGCAGCGTCACCGTCGCGGGCAACCGGCTGGTCGGCAACACGACCTATCCCGGCATCGTCGCCGATTTCCGCAAGAGCTTCGATACGCTGGGCGCGCTCAAGGCCGACGTCGTGCTGCCGGCGCATCCCGAGATCGCCGACGTGATCGGGCGTGCGCAGCGCGGCGAGCTGATCGATCCGGCGCTGCTCGGGCAGATCGTGGCCCAGTCCCGCGTCGATTTCGAGGCGGAGCTCCAACGCCAGTCGAAAGCGAAATGAGCGAGGGAGCGGCGGACCGCTCCCTCGCTCGTCCGATCAGGCTTGGATGAACTCCAGCAGATCCGCGTTGATCACATCGGCATGGGTCGTCGCCATGCCGTGCGGATAACCCTTATAGACCTTGAGCGTGCCGTGCTTGAGCAGGGTGATCCCGATCAGGGCGGAATCGGCGATCGGCACCACCTGGTCGTCGTCGCCGTGCATCAGCAGGACGGGCACGTCGATCGCCTTCAGGTCCTCGGTGAAGTCGGTTTCGGAGAAGGCCTTCACGCACTCGTAATGGGCCTTGATGCTGCCCATCATGCCCTGTCGCCACCAGTTGCGGATCACCCCCTCGCTCACCGCGACGCCTTCGCGGTTGAAGCCATAGAAAGGGCCGGTCGGGATATCGAGGAAGAACTGGGCACGGTTGGAAGCGGTGCCCTGGCGGAAGCCGTCGAACACCTCCATCGGAAGTCCGCCTGGATTGGCCTCGCTCTTGAGCATGACCGGCGGGACGGCGCCGATCAGCACCGCCTTGGCGACCCGGCCAGGCTCGGCGCGGGCGACATAGTGCGCGACCTCGCCGCCGCCGGTGGAATGGCCGACATGGACGGCGTTCTTCAGGTCCAGCTGCTTCGCCAGCGCGATCACGTCTGCCGCATAGGTGTCCATCTCGTTGCCGCCGTCCGTCTGGTCCGATCGGCCGTGGCCGCGCCGGTCGTGCGCGATCACGCGGTAGCCGTGGCCAAGGAAGAACATCATCTGGTTGTCCCAGTCGTCCGCGCTCAGCGGCCAGCCGTGATGGAAGACGATCGGCTGGGCATCCTTGGGCCCCCAATCCTTGTAGAAGATGCTGGTGCCGTCCTGCGTCGTGATCGTGCCCATGGCGACTCTCCCTTGGTTCGGAGGCGCAACGATAGCATGGGTGTAGGCCGGTTGTCTTACGTTGTCAGGGCCGCCACGGAGAAAAATCCGTGCAACTCGCGGGACATCGGGGGTAGGGCGGGGCAACTCGGCAGGGAGAGCCTCGCGTGGGTGTGACGATCTACGGCATCAAGAATTGCGACACGATGAAGAAGGCGCGCAGCTGGCTCGACGATCACGGCGTCACCTATGATTTCCACGACTACAAGGCGTCCGGCATCGATCGATCGCATCTCGACGCCTGGGTGGCGGAGCATGGCTGGGAGACGATCCTGAACCGCGCCGGCACGACCTTCCGCAAGCTGCCCGATGCTGATCGCGAGGGGATCGATGCCGAGAAGGCGATCGAGCTGATGATCGCCCAACCCTCGATGATCAAGCGTCCGGTTCTCGATCTCGGCGGGCATACGCTGGTGGGATTCAGGCCGGAGCAGTACGGGAAAGCCTTCGCCTGATGATCGCCGACCCGCCGGCCGCATCCGTGGACATGCCCGCCGTGCGCTGGCCCGATACGCCGGTTTCGCGGCTGGAGGTGCTGGCGCTGATCCAGACGCTCAACGCGGACTTGCTGAGCCATCCGAGCGCGACGCTGACGCTCGATCGCTGGTGCGCCGATCACAAGCTGGCGAACCCCGCCACGGTGGTGGCCGAACGGGTGCAGGGTGCCGGCAAGCCGATCCCGCCCGGCGTCTATGAAGCGCTCAAGGTGTCGCCGGGTACCGCCGTCAACTATCGCGCGGTGCGTCTCAAATGCGGGGCACATGTGCTGTCGGAGGCGGACAACTGGTACGTGCCGTCGCGTCTGACGGCCGACATGAACCATGCGCTCGAAACCAGCGACATCGCCTTCGGCCGCGCGGTGCAGGCGCTGAACTACAGCCGCCATACGCTGGCCGCGACCCTGCTGTGGTCGCCGCTCGCGCCGGGCTGGGAGCATGAGGGACTGCCGAAGGGCAGCGGCGTACCGCTCGCCATTCCTCGCCATGTGCTGGAACATCGTGCCGTGCTGACGACGCCGGACGGCACGCCGTTCAGCCTCGTGGTGGAGAACTACACCTCCGATATTCTCGACTTCCCACCGCCCAAAGGCTAGGCCACGCCCATGTCCACCACCTTCACGCTCGACACCTCGACGAGCCGCGCGCACCCGACGCCCGCGCCGATGAAGCGGCTGACCGTCCCCGCCGTGATGAAGCGCAAGGGCGGCGAGCCGATCGTCATGCTCACCGCCTACACCGCGCGCATGGCGCAGCTGCTCGATCCGCATTGCGACGTGCTGCTGGTTGGCGACAGCCTGGGGCAGGTGATCTACGGCCTGCCGACCACGCTGCAGGTGACGCTCGACATGATGTGCGCGCACGGTGCCGCCGTGGTGCGCGGCTCCTATCATTCGGTGGTGATCATCGACATGCCGTTCGGCAGCTACGAGCGGAGCCCCGAGCAGGCCTTCGCCTCCGCTTCGCGGATCATGGCGGAGACGGGCGCGGCTGGCGTCAAGCTCGAAGGTGGCGAGGCGATGGCGCCGACCGTGGCGTTCCTCTCCCAGCGCGGCATCCCGGTGGTCGGCCATGTCGGGCTGACCCCGCAGGCGGTGAACGCGCTCGGCGGCTACGGCGCGCGGGGGCGCAGCGAGGCCGAGGAGGCGAAGATCCTGCGCGACGCCAAGGCGATCTCCGATGCCGGCGCCTTCCTGCTGGTGATCGAGGGCGTGGTCGAACCGATCGCGGCGCGGATCACAAAGGAGGTCGCCTGCCCGACGATCGGCATCGGCGCGTCGGCGGAGTGCGACGGTCAGGTGCTGGTGATCGACGACATGCTGGGCATGTTCGAGCGCACCGCGCGCTTCGTGAAGCGCTACGACGATCTGGCGGCGCGCATCTCGTCTGCGGCCGAAACCTACGCCGCCGAGGTCCGTTCGCGCGCCTTTCCCACCGCGGAGCAGACCTACGCCCCCAAGTAGCTGTTTCGCTCGGCAAGACTCGCCGCTAAGGTCCGCCGAATTTTGAGGGCGCAGGGTGCCCGCTGGAGATCGTGATTGGCACGCATGCCGCAGAATAACGAAGCTTTCATCCGCGAGGTGGACGAGGAAGTCCGTCGCGAGCAGGCGCAGAAGCTGGCCCGCCGCTATGGCGTGATCGTCGCGGTGATCGTGGTGCTGGCGCTGGCCGCGTTCGGCGGCACCTTGTGGTGGCGTTCGCACCAGGCCGCCGTGGCGGGCCAGCGTGGGGACGCGTTCACCGACGCGATGGCGAACATTTCCAACGGCAAGGAAGCCGAGGCGAAGAAGCAGCTGGCGACGATGGTCGGCTCGGATGCCAAGGGCTATGCCCCGCTGGCGCGCATGCTCCAGGCCGATCTGCTGGTGCGCGAGCGCAAGGATGCCGACGGCGCCGCCGCCTTCCTCAAGCTGTCGCAGGATGGATCGGTGCCGCAGCCGCTGCGCGACGTCGCGCTGATGCGCGCCACCACGCTGCAGTTCGACACGTTGCCGCCGCAGCAGGTCATCGACCGGATGAAGCCGCTCGCGCAGACCGGCAATCCCTGGTTCGGCAGCGCCGGCGAGATGACCGGCCTCGCCTGGATGAAGCTCGGCCAGCCCAAGAAGGCGGGCGAGATGTTCGTGGCGATGACCAAGGACAAGAGCGTGCCGGCATCGCTGCGCTCGCGCGTCGCGCAGCTGGCGGCGGACCTCGGCTACGAGGCCGTTCAGCCTCAGGACATGCCCGCCTCCTGATGGAGCGGGCGATCGGACGGGATTGATGAATCAGATGATGGGGCGGGACAGCATGAACATTCGGCGCCGGGCGCCGCTCGCGGGCGCGCTGATCGCGGCGACGCTGCTGACGGGCTGCGGCATCTTCAAGGGCGGCGGCGAGAAGGGACCCAAGACGGCGGTGCTCGGCGAGCGCATTCCGGTGCTGACCGTGGAGAGCAGCGCGGGCACCGATGCCTCGATCGCGGCCAACCCGGTGATCGTGCCGCCGGCCGACACCAACACCGATTGGACCCAGCCGGCCGGCAACGCGCAGAAGGCGATGGGCAACGTCGCGCTCGGCGCCCAGCCCGTGCGCGTGTGGGACGCCAACATCGGCAAGGCCGGCAAGAACGAGCGGCTCGCCGCCGCGCCGGTGATCGCCGACGGCCATCTCTTCGTGATGGACACGCAGGCGCGCGTCCATGCCTATGACGCCCAGTCGGGCCGCGAGCTGTGGGAGACGCAGCTCAAGGCCAAGGTCGGCCCCCGGCTCAAGCAGGCCGGCGTGATGGGCTTGGTCGGCATGAAGGAGACCAAGCATTACAGCCGTTCGCTGTTCGGTGGCGGCGTCAGCTACGAGGGCGGCAAGCTCTACGCGACCAGCGGACTCGGCGACGTGGCGCAGCTCGATGCGGCGAGCGGCAAGCTTGGCTGGCAGGTGACGCCGGGCGGCCCGCTGCGCGGCGCGCCCTCGATCGCCAACGGCGCGATCTACGTGATGAGCGCCGACAACCAGATCTATGCGCTCTCCGAAACCGACGGCAGCACCCAGTGGACCGCCTCCGGCCCGCTGGAGACCGCCGGCGTGTTCGGTACCGGTGCGCCCGCGATCGCGCGCGCCACTGTGATCGCCGGCTTCTCCTCGGGCGATCTCGACGCCTATCGCTACGAGAATGGCCGCATCGTGTGGCAGGACGCGCTGACCCGCACCAGCATGTCCACCTCGGTCGGCGACGTGACCGATGTCGATGCCAGCCCGGTTGTCGACGAGAGCCGCGTCTATGCGGTGGGCGCGGGCGGGCGCATGATCGCGCTCGACCTGACCACCGGCCAGCGGCTTTGGGAGGTCAATCTCGGCGGTATCTCGACGCCCGCTCTCGGCGGCGACTGGCTGTTCGTGGTGGCCGACGATGCCAAGCTCTACTGCATCGAGCGGACCACCGGAAAGATCCGCTGGACCACCCAGCTCGATCATTGGAGGAACGCCAAGAAGAAGAACGGCCTGATCTTCTGGAACGGCCCGGTGATCGCCGGCGGCCGGCTGGTGCTGACCAACTCGCTGGGCGAGATCGCCTATGTGACGGTGGCGGACGGCAAGGTTCAGGACAGCGATCGCGTCGCCAAGGCGCCATTCACGCTGCCGCCGGTGGTGGCCAACAACATGATGTACCTGCTCTCGAGCGACGGCCGCCTGACGGCCTGGCGGTGATCCAGCCCCTCTCCCGCCAGGGCGGGAGAGGGCTATTTTCCGGCCCTGATCGGCCCTAAAGGAGCCGTATGGCCCAAGCCCCCGTCGTCGCCATCGTCGGCCGACCCAATGTCGGCAAGTCGACCCTGTTCAACCGCCTCGTCGGCAAGCGGCTCGCGCTGGTCGACGATCGCCCGGGCGTGACCCGCGACCGGCGCGAGGGCGATGCCGATCTGCTCGGCGTGCCCTTCCGCATCGTCGACACCGCCGGCTTCGAGAGCGACGACCCGCAGACGCTGCCGGGACGCATGCGCGCGCAGACCGAGGCCGCCGTCGCGCAGGCCGACGCCGCGATCTTCATGATCGACGCGCGTGCCGGCGTGACCCCGCTCGACGAGACGGTGGCGCAATGGCTGCGCGGCTCCGACACGCCGATCGTGCTCGTCTGCAACAAGGCGGAGGGGAGGGCTGCCGAGCCCGGCATCATGGAGAGCTTCGCGCTCGGCCTCGGCGATCCGATCGCGCTGTCCGCCGAGCATGGCGAGGGCATGGGCGACCTGTTCACCGCGCTTCTCCCCTATATCGACCGCGAGGATTTCGAGGAGGAGCCGGAGGACGAGGACGATCCCGATCGTATCCTGAAGCTCGCCATCGTCGGCCGTCCGAATGCGGGCAAGTCCACCCTGGTCAACCAGTTCCTTCAGGAGGAGCGGATGATCACCGGGCCGGAGGCCGGCATCACCCGCGATTCGATCGCGGTCGACTGGATGTGGCCGAGCCCGGAAGGCCGCTTCCGCCCCGTCCGCCTGATCGATACTGCGGGCTTGCGCAAGAAGGCCAAGGTGGAGGACAAGCTGGAGAAGCTCTCCGCCTCCGACACGATGCGCGCGGTGGATTTCGCCGAAGTGGTCGTGCTGCTGCTCGACGCGACGCGGGGCCTTGAGGCGCAGGATCTGCGCATTGCCGATCATGTGCTTCAGGAGGGCCGAGCCCTCGTCATCGCGCTCAACAAATGGGATGTGGCGGAAGGCCAGTCGGCGCTGTTCAACGGCGTGAAGGGCGCGCTGGAGGAGGGCCTCTCTCAGGTGAAGGGCGTGCCGCTGATCGCCGTCTCCGCCGCGACCGGCAAGGGGCTCGATCAGCTGCTCGGCGCCGCCTTCGAGACGCGCGACGCGTGGAGCCGCCGCGTCTCCACCGGCGTGCTCAACCGCTGGTTCGAGAAGGCGGTGGAGAAGAACCCGCCGCCCGCGCCCGGCGGCAAGCGCATCAAGCTGCGCTTCATCACCCAGGCCAAGACCCGCCCGCCCGGTTTCGTGCTGTTCGGCACGCGGGTGGACGAGCTGCCGATGAGCTACCAACGCTACCTGATCAACGGTATCCGCAAGGAACTGGGCTTCGGCGCGGTGCCGGTGCGGCTGACGCTCCGGGCGCCCAAGAACCCCTTCGAGGGCAGGAAAACATCCGAATGAGCGAAACGCTCCTCGATCTTCGAGGAATGCGCTGCCCGTGGCCCGCGCTGCGCGTCGCCCGCGCGATTCGCGAGGCCGGGCCGGACGCCACCGCCATCCTTGCCGTCGCCGACGATCCGATCGCACCGCGCGAGATCACCGCCGTCGCAACCGAACGGGGGTGGGCCGCCACCCCGAAAATCACGCAAATCGGCCCCGGACTGCGACTATCCGCTAACGTGCGGTAACACTCCCTTTACCCGATAGGGTGCATAGCCCGATCGTTAGGGTTACGGGTGAAAGGGGTCGCCATCGTGGCTATGGGAGCCGCAGAACTGGTCGATTGGGGCGTGTTCGCCCGTGTCCGCAGCGAGCTGGGTTCCGGCTTCGTGCGGATTCTCGGCTATTTCCGCGAAGATGGCATCAAGTCCGTCAACCAGATCGAGCAGGCGATCCGCGATCGTTCGGCGGCCGCTTTGGTGCTGCCGGCGCACACGCTGAAGGGCGAATCGCGCCAGTTCGGCGCCGTGCCGCTCGCCGACCTCGCCGAGTTGATCGAGACGACCGCGCGCCGCTGCGTGGAAGCCCGCGAGACCCCCGACGAGCTGATCGAGAAGGTCGTCGAGCTGCGCCCGCTGTTCGATGCGACGCTCCGTCTGTTCGATCGCGAGGTGAACCCGATCGTCGAGCGCCGTCCGGGGCCGGGTGGTTTCGGCCGCAAGGCGGCGGGGACGTTCGGAATTGCGCAGCGCTGATCGCCTGATCAGAGGGCAACGAAAAAGGCCGGCCCCGAAAGGGAGCCGGCCTTTTTGGTTTCTAAGCCCCTGCCTTCCAGGGAATGGGCCAGATGCTCAAGCCCCAGCCGTGCTTTCGCCCTCGCCAGCCGCCTTGGAGTTCAGCTGGATATAGTTCTGCAGGCCCATCAGCTTGATGAGATCGAACTGCTTCTCCAGGAAATCGACATGCTCCTCCTCGGAATGGAGGATACGTCCGAACAGATCGCGGCTGACATAGTCCTGCACGCTCTCGGAATGGGCCATGCCCTCGCGCAGCGTCGGGATCGCCTCCTCCTCGAGCGCCATGTCGCCTTTCAGGATCTCCTCCACCGTCTCGCCGATGCGCAAGCGGCCGAGCAGCTGGAAGTTGGGGAGGCCGCCGAGGAACAGGATGCGCTCCGCCAGCCAGTCGGCATGCTTCATCTCGTCGATGGATTCATGCCGCTCATAGTCGGCGAGCTTCTGCACGCCCCAATTGTCGAGCAGGCGATAGTGCAGCCAATATTGGTTGATCGCCGTCAGTTCGTTCTTGAGCGCGAGGTTCAAGAGTTCGATGACTTTCGCGTCGCCCTTCATGGCGGTCTCCTTCTGCAATCAGAAGGCCCCGATACGCTGATCGATGCTTGAAACCCAGCGCGAACGACTCGCGCAAGTCATTCTCATGCGGCGTCTGCTTGTTCGGAGGCGATCAGTTGGCGCGCATAGGGAACGCACTGGCCGCAGCGCGGGCGGCAACCGAGCGAGGCATAGGCCGAAAGCGGATCGCGACAGCCCGAGCGGGCGGCCTCGCGCACTTCGCGTTCGCGCAGAGCATTGCAGACGCAGACGACCATTCGTGCCCCTCTCCGTGGAGTCGGTCACGATATAGGGCTATTGCAAGACAATCTCAATATCAGATTAAGCGCGCGGACCGATCCGGCGCATCGGCTGGATTTCCCACCGTGCCAGCGATCGCCACGCCCATTCGAGCGGCCCGTAGCGGAAGCGCGCGAGCCACCAAGGGCTCCACAGCAGCATCAGCGCCCAGACGGCGAAGACGACCGGATAGAGCGCGATGCGGTCGAGCCGGCCGAACAGGCCGAGGCCCCAGCCGTAGAAGATGCCAGTCATCAGCAGGCTGGTGCCGAGATAGTTGCTGAACGCCATGCGCCCTGCGGAGCACAGGCGGGGACGGTCCCGTGCCATCAGCCAAACCAGCGCGAATGCGGCTTCGGCCAGGCCGAGGATCGGGCGGAACGGCACGCCGCCCAGCGTCGCCGCAGCGAACGTGGCGAGCGTGTCGAAGCCGCTGTGGAAGTTGAGCCAGCAGAGCGCGATGGTCGGCGGCAGACCGATCGCGAAGCCGGTCGCCGCCCAGCGGAGATAGCGTCGCCTCTCCCACGCGCCCGTCAGGAAGCCGGAGCGCAGCCCGGCCATGCCGATCAGCATGAAGGCGAGCGTCTCCGGCCCGTCGAAGCCGATGAAGAAGGGGATGCCGGAGGGAAGGGCGGCGAGATTCTCCCGGACGATGCCGATCCACGGCCCGCGTATCCGCGCGATCTCGGCGGCGACATCCTGCGGGCGGCCGACGCCGATCGCTTCCGAGAAGCCGCGCCACGCATCGATCGCCGCCGGCGTCGCGCCGGGAGCCAGCGCATCGTGGCGCATCGACAGGAAATCCGCCACGAACATCCCCTCCGCCACCAGCTGCGCGAGCAGCAGCAGGATCGCGACGCGGATCAACTCGCGCGGCTCCAGCAGCACGAAGGGCAGGGCCAGCGTGCCGATCAGCGCGTAGTGGAGCAGGATGTCGCCCTGCCAGATCAGCACGGCATGGGCGACGCCGAACAGCGCCAGCGTCGCCATCCGCGCAAGATGCACCTGCGCGCCGTTGCGCCCGGCCGCCTCGGCACGCTGGACTACGATCATGGTCGAGGCGCCGAACAGGATCGAGAAGAGCGCGCGCATCTTCCCGTCCACAGCCACGAAGTTGACGGCCCAGATCGCCAGATCGGCGGGCGCGGTGCCGCCGCCCGCCAGCGGGTTGAAATAGGCGCCGGAGGGCAGGGCGAAGCCCGCGATGTTCATCAGCAGGATGCCCATCACGGCGAGGCCCCTGAGCCCGTCTATGCTGCCGTGGCGCGCGTTCACGCAGCATCGCCTGTCGGCTGCCGGGGCGTGCGTCAAGCCGC
This sequence comes from Sphingomonas chungangi, assembly GCF_013778325.1. Taxonomy (GTDB): domain Bacteria; phylum Pseudomonadota; class Alphaproteobacteria; order Sphingomonadales; family Sphingomonadaceae; genus Solisphingomonas; species Solisphingomonas chungangi. The sequence goes on from NZ_JACEIB010000003.1 coordinate 82,322, forward strand.
CCGGGGAACATGGCGGGCAGCAATCGGTTGAGTCGCCGAGCGAAACATCCCCGTTCCCAAGGAGTTTTCCATGGCGACCGCCACCGACACGCCGACCAAGACAGCCGCAGCCAAGGTCAACGGCAGCAAAGCGCCGGCCCGTGCCCGCAAGGCGTCGGTGAAATCCGCCGCCAAGACCACGACGGCGAAACCCGCGGCCAAGCGTGCCGCCCGCAAGCCCGCCGCGGCGAAGACGCCGGTGCCGCAAAGCACGGTCGACAAGGTCGCGGCGCGCGTCGTCGCGGCCGAGAAGGGCGCGGTGAGCATGGCGAGCGATGCCGCCCACTCGATCAAAGCGGCGGCCGGGCATGCGCTGGAGGCGGTGCACCTGCCCGAAGCGGCGACGAGCGTTGCCGCGACGGTCCGCGCTACGCAGTCCCGGCTGCGCAAGGCGATGACGCCCGCGAAGAAGCCGGCGGCGCGCAAGGCCACGACCGCGCGCAAGGCCGCCGCGAAGTCGAAGGTCGGCACCGGCACGGTGCTGGGCGTCGCGGCAGCCGGGCTGGCGGTGGGCATCGCCGCCAATCTCGGCCGCAAGGCGGCGGTGCAGGCGCCGAGCGTGATGGCCGGGGACTGGCTGGAGGCGCTCAAGGGCGAGCACAAGGCGGCGCTGGCGCTGCTCGACAAGCTGGCGAAATCCACGCCCGAGCAGCCGGCCAAGCGCACCCTGCTGCTCACCCAGCTCAAGCACGCGCTCGGCAAGCATGCCTTCACCGAGGAGAATGTGATCTACCCGGCGCTGCGCGAGTGGGGCGACAAAGCCGATGCCGATGCGCTCAACCACGAGCAGGGCTATCAGAAACAGTATCTCTACGAGCTCGACAATATGGACAAGGCGGCGCCGGAATTCGCGCAGAAGGTCGCCGATTTCCGCGCCGACCTGAACGCCCATATCCGCGAGGAGGAGGACAAGATCTTCCCCAAGATCCACGCCGGTCTGGACGAGGCGAAGAACAAGGCGCTGACCGCGGCGGCCAACCGCGAGGGCTTCAAGCTGGCGTGATCATCCTCCCCACGCTTCGCGCAGGGAGGAAGAATTTGTGCTTGACAGAGTGAACCAATTAGGATATAAGTCGCCGCGTCCTTTGAACCCGTGGCGCACCGGGATCGAAGGGCGGAACCGGGTGGGCGTTCGCGCATCGGCCCGGCGGCCGGCGCGGAGTCATCCGGTTGAAAGTCGATGCTTCGCACTCGAGTAACCAAGGGATCGGCGTTCTGACGGTCATGCCATCGTGCCAGCGACGGAAGGCCCAGTCGATCCATCGAAGCCTGGACGCGGCTTTTACCACCCGCACTCGCTTGCCCAAGCCGTCCAGCACCGGGTGCCGTTGGCGCGGACGCGCCGGCCGTATTCTCCCTTTGTCCTGATTTCGGAGTCGAGCTGTGTCCGGCGCTACTCTCCCCTCCCTGAAAGGGAGGGGGCAGGGGGTGGGTTCGCTTGGGGCAGGCGCATCCGAGATACGGAAAGCGACCCACCCCAACCCCTCCCTTTCAGGGAGGGGCTTACGCAGATCACGCCAGCGCGGCGTCGGCGCCCATCAGCGTCGGGAAGAAGCCCTCGTGCGCGCGGCGGAGGTCGGCGAGGGGAATGCCAGCAACAGTCGAGCCGCTGACCCTACCGATCGGCACAGCATTTTCGAGATGCTCGCCAGCGGGAGCGGTCAGGATGTAGCGACCCTGATCCTCTCCAAATGCCTTGGCAGCGTCGAGCGAGATCGTCAGTTCACAGCCAAGGCCTGAGGCGAGTGCCATTTCGGCGAGCGCAATGATCAAACCGCCGTCGCTGATATCATGTACAGCGTTTGCCTTGCCTACTTCGATGAACCACCGAACGCTGTCGCCACGCAATTTCTCGCCGACAAGATCGACCTTGGGGGCTTCACCATCCTCGCGGCCATGGATCTCACGCAGCCAGATTGACTGACCAAGGTGGGAGCCATTTCCGCCAAACAGCCAGATTTCGTCGCCCTCGTTCTTGAACGCCACCGTCGCGCTCTTCGACCAGTCGCTCAGCAGCCCGATCCCGCCGATCGCCGGGGTCGGCAGGATCGCCGAGCCGCCGCCCGTCGCCTTGCTCTCGTTGTAGAGGCTGACGTTGCCGCTCACGATCGGGAAGTCGAGCGCGCGGCAGGCGTCGCCCATGCCTTCGAGGCAGCCGGTCAGCTGCGCCATGATCTCGGGGCGCTGCGGGTTGGCGAAGTTGAGGCAGTTGGTCACGGCGAGCGGCGTCGCGCCCACCGCCGAGAGGTTGCGGTAGCATTCGGCGATCGCCTGCTTGCCGCCCTCATAGGGGTCCGCATAGCAATAGCGCGGCGTGCAGTCGGTGCTGATCGCGATGCCCTTGTCCGTCCCGTGGACGCGCACCACCGCCGCGTCGCCGCCGGGGCGCTGCACCGTGTCGGCGCCGACCATGTGGTCATACTGCTCCCAGATCCAGCGGCGCGAGGCGAGGTCGGGCGAAGCCATCAGCTTGAGCAGGTCGGCGGCGATGTCGGTGCTCTCGGGAATGTCGCCGAGCGGCTTCACGCCCGCCCACGCCTTGTATTCCTCCTTGGAGACCGAGGGGCGGTCGTAGAGCGGCGCCTCGTCGGCGAGCGGGGCGAGCGGGATGTCGCACACCGTCTCGCCGTTCCACTTGAGGATCATGTGGCCGGTATCGGTGACGTGGCCGATGACGGCGAAATCCAGCTCCCACTTGCGGAAGATGGCTTCGGCGAAATCCTCGCGGCCGGGCTTGAGCACCATGAGCATCCGCTCCTGGCTCTCGCTCAGCATCATCTCATAGGGCGTCATGCCCTCTTCGCGCTGGGGCACGGCGTTCATGTCGAGCTCGATGCCGACGCCGCCCTTGCTCGCCATCTCGACCGAGGAGGAGGTGAGGCCGGCCGCGCCCATGTCCTGGATGGCGACGATCGCGTCGGACGCCATCAGCTCCAGGCAGGCCTCGATCAGCAGCTTCTCGGTGAAGGGATCGCCCACCTGCACGGTCGGGCGCTTCTCCTCGCTCTTCTCGTCGAAGTCGGCGGACGCCATCGTCGCGCCGTGGATGCCGTCGCGGCCGGTCTTGGAGCCGACATAGACGATCGGATTGCCGATGCCGGAGGCGGCCGAATAGAAGATCTTGTCGGTATCGGCGATGCCCACCGTCATCGCGTTGACGAGGATGTTGCCGTCATACGCCTTGTGGAAGTTGACCTCGCCGCCGACGGTCGGCACGCCGACGCAATTGCCGTAGCCGCCGATGCCGTGGACGACGCCCGCGATGAGATGGCGCATCTTGGGATGGTCCGGCCGGCCGAAGCGCAGCGCGTTCATGTTGGCGATCGGCCGCGCGCCCATCGTGAACACGTCGCGCAGGATGCCGCCCACGCCGGTCGCGGCGCCCTGATAGGGCTCGATGTAGGAGGGGTGGTTGTGGCTCTCCATCTTGAAGATGGCGGCCTGCCCGTCGCCGATATCGACCACGCCGGCATTCTCGCCGGGGCCGCAGATCACTTGCGGGCCGGTGGTGGGCAGCTTCTTCAGGTGGATGCGGGAAGATTTGTAGGAGCAATGCTCGGACCACATGACCGAGAAGATGCCGAGCTCGGTGAGGTTCGGCTCCCGGCCGAGCGCATGCAGCACCCGCTGATACTCATCCTCGGAGAGCCCGTGCTGGGCGACGATCTCGGCGGTGATCTGGCTCATGCGCGCGCCGATAGCGCGAGAGGGGAGGGAAGGGAAGCGAATAGCCCCTCCCTTCCAGGGAGGGGGAAGAACAAAGAAAAAGGCCGGCGAGTTGCCCCGCCGGCCGGATGGATACGTCATTGCGCAAGCATTACTCGCCGTCGCAGGCCTGCTTGTCCTTGCCCGGCATGGTGACGTCGACCGAGGCCGCGGTGGCGGTGCCCGACACGGTGTAGGCGCCGTCCGCAGTGGTCATCGGCTGGCCGGCCGCATCGGCCTTGGCAACGGTGGCGCGGGTGTTCGGCTTCGGATGGACGCCGACGCTCTTGCCGTCCGAATAGAAGTCCAGCGTGATCACGCTGTTGTCCTTGCAGCGAAAGGTCTTGGTCGCAACGATCGACGGCGGCAGCTCGACCGGCGCGGCATTGGCCACGGCGGTCTTCATGTCGTCCGAATCGTCCTGGGCCTGGATGACCGTCGGCTTGGAGTTGCAGGCCGCGAGCGTGAGCAGCGGAACGAAGGCGAGCGCCACGAAGGCGCGGGTGCGGGAGGGGGTTCGCATAGCGGCTTCGCTGATTGCGCAGCGGAAAGGTTAACGTCAAGACCGGATATGCGGCATTGCGGCATTTTTTATGTTACAACATTGCAGCGCGTCCGGCTTCTCGGAAACAAAGCAAAGCTGCGTTGCGGGCTGTCCGGCCGCCGCCTATGTCCGGCTCCATGACATCCAGCATCGCGCCCGGCGCGCTCGCGCTCATCGGCAACACCCCGCTCGTGCGGCTGTCCGCTCCATCGGAGGCGACGGGCTGCGAGATCCTTGCCAAGTGCGAATTCATGAACCCCGGCGGATCGGTGAAGGACCGGGCCGCGCTGTATATCGTCGAGGATGCCGAGGAACGGGGACTGCTGAAGCCCGGCGGCACGATCGTCGAAGGCACGGCGGGCAATACCGGGATCGGCCTCGCGCTGGTCGCAAATGCCAAGGGCTACAAGACGATCATCGTCATCCCGGAAACGCAGAGCCAGGAGAAGAAGGACACGCTGCGCGCCTTGGGCGCCGAGCTGGTCGAGGTGCCGCCGACGGCCTATTCCAACCCCGCGCACTATGTGCACACGTCGCGCCGGATCGCTGAAGAAACCGATGGCGGCTTCTGGTCCAACCAGTTCGACAACACTGCCAACCGCATGGCGCATATCCGCACCACCGCGCAGGAGATCTGGGCGCAGACAGATGGGCGGATCGACGGCTTCACCTGCGCGTGCGGCACCGGCGGCACGCTCGCGGGCACCGGGCTCGGCCTCAAAGAGCATGACGAGGCGGTGACGATCGCGCTCACCGATCCAGAAGGCGCCTCGCTTTACTCTTACTATCAGTGCGGCGAACTGGCGGCGGAGGGCAATTCGGTGGCCGAGGGCATCGGCCAGAGCCGCATCACCGCCAATCTCGACGGCGCTCCGATCGACGCGCAGTTCCGCATCTCGGACGAGGAGGGGCTGCACTGGGTGCACCAGCTGCTGGCCACGCAGGGGCTGCATGTCGGCCTGTCGTCCGGCATCAACGTCGCCGGCGCGGTGGCGCTGGCGAAGCAGCTCGGGCCGGGCAAAACGATCGTCACGATGCTGTGCGATTCGGGCATGCGCTATCTCTCGACGCTGTCCAATCCGCAGTGGCTGCGCGCCAAGGGCCTCGCCGTGCCGCCATGGCTGGAGCGCGGGTGACGGCTCCGCTACAAGGCGACATGGCCGACACGCAGGACCAGCCGCGCGAACATCGTGACCTGATGATGCAGCGCGTCCGCGTGGGCATCACCGGGCTGGCCGCCGTCTTCCTGTTGACGCTGCTGGCGGCATCCGTCTTTAGCTTCCTCGGGCAGGACGATCACACCACCAAACTGGCCAACGGGGCGATCGTCGGCAACGCGCAGATGCCGTCCGATCCGCCCAAGGAGCCGCTCGCCGAGCTCGGCGTCGCACCCGGGGCCAACACGCCCAAGGCCACGGCCACGCCGGCCCCGCAGATGACGGGCAATCCGCCGATGCTGACGCTCAGCCCGCCGGCGCCGGTGCTCTCCAACCAGTCCAACACCGCCGCGCCGGCGCAGCGTTAGAGCCGCATCGTACTCCGGCGAAGGCCGGAGTTTTGGCAGCACGCGCATCGCTTCCTTTGCGACGCTCCGGCTTTCCGAAGCACGATGAGTCGCGTCGAGTCGGCCCGCTCATGTCCCTCCATCGATCCCACTGCCGCCCCTACCGGGCGAATGCGGTCGACTTCGCACACATAGTTATCCACAGGCGCTTCCCAAGAACAAATCGGGAATTGCGCCCAATTGGCGCGGCATCGACTTCCATCTACGACCAAACTCTACCCAAGAAATACACAGCCAACCCATATTTACCCCATAGAGTGGTATTGAAACCCCAGCCTGACCCATGATAGGTCCATGACCGTCCGCACGGGGGCCAGCGGGGAGCGAGGGTCTCGGGATTGCGGAAAGGCGGCGGAGGGACGCGCGTCGCCAAACGGGGCTAGGCTTGGCAGTTGGCCATATCTTTCAAGGCCATGCGCTGAACGCGGTGGACGCGAAGGGCCGGGTGTCGGTCCCTGCGTCCTTCCGCGCGCTCATCGAAGCCCGCGCCCTCGAAGCGCAGCGCAGCCCCGACAACACGCTCTGGATCGGCGAGCATGAGCAGCGCCGCTGCCTCGCCGCGTTCGATTCCGTCGCTTCCACCGAACTCAACGAGCAGCTTGCCGCCAGCGTCGCGGATCTTCCCGCCGCCGAGCAGCGACTGGCGCTCGAAGAGGCGCGCGCCGACGCGTTCGACAGCCTGGAGGCCGTGAAGTTCGACGGGGCCGGGCGCATGGTGCTCTCCACCGCGCTGCGCAAGGCCGCCAAGATCACCGACCTCGCCTTCTTCCGGGGTGTCGGCTCGACCTTCCAGATCTGGAGCCCGGAACGGGCGCTGGAGCATCTCCCCGCCGGCTCGCGCATCCGCGACCGCCTGATCGAGCAGCTCGAGGAACGCGGGGTGACGCTGTGAGCGATGCGCCACACATCCCGGTGCTGCTCGAAGAGGTTCTGGCTGCGCTCGCGGTCAAGCCGGGTGAAACGCACGTCGACGGCACATTCGGCGCGGGCGGCTACACGCGCGCCATCCTCGCGGCGGGTGCTGCGAGGGTTTACGCCTTCGATCGCGATCCCGATGCCATCGCCGCCGGTCGTGCGCTGGAAGCGGCAAGCGACGGGCGCCTCGTGCTGGTAGCGGAGCGCTTCTCGCGCATGGGCGAGGCGCTCGCCGAACGGGGTGTGGAGGCCGTGGACGGCGTGACGCTCGATATCGGCGTCTCGTCGATGCAGCTCGATCAGGCGGAGCGCGGCTTCTCCTTCCAGGGCGACGGCCCGCTCGACATGCGGATGAGTCAGGAGGGCGAGAGCGCCGCCGACTTCGTCAACACCGCCGACGAATCGGCGATCGCCGACGTGCTCCATCATTATGGCGAGGAGCCGCGCGCCCGCCGCATCGCCCGCGCCATCGTCGCCGCGCGCCCGCTCAGCCGTACTGGGGAACTTGCCGAGGTCGTTCGCCGGGCGGTCGGCCATCATCCGGGCATGCCGAAGGACCCCGCGACCCGTACCTTTCAGGCGATCCGCATCCACCTCAACCGCGAGCTCGACGAACTGGACGAGGGGCTGGCGGCCGCCGAGGCGCTGCTGAAGACCGGCGGTCGCCTTGCCGTGGTGAGCTTCCATTCGCTCGAGGACCGCATGGTGAAGCGCTTCCTCACCGCGCGTGGCAAGCCCGCGCCCGCCGGATCGCGCCATCGCCCGCAGGCCGGTGCGGCCCGCCCGCAGAGCTTCGACCATGTCTCGCGCGGTATCCGCGCCGGCGAGGCCGAGACCCGTCGCAATCCCCGTTCGCGTTCGGCGACGCTCCGCGCCGCCACCCGTACCGCCGCGTCCGCCTGGCCCCGCGAGGCCGCCCCTGTTGCCCAAGGATCCCGTCGATGACGATCGCCACCCGTTTCAAGACCGTCAGCTGGTCGGCCGTCGCCGGTGCGGCGGCGCTGGGCTGCTACCTCGTCTCGCTGCAGGTGGCATCGGAGCGTGCCAAGGTGGTGGATACCGAGCATGCGCTGATCACCGCGCAGCAGGATATCCGGTCGCTCAACACCGAGCTCGGCACGCGGAGCCGACTGGTGCAGCTGGAGCGGTGGAACGCGGACGTCCTGTCGTTGACCGCGCCCAAGGCGGGCCAGTATCTGGCGGGAGAGATGCAGCTCGCCAGCCTGACCACCACCGCGCCCGCCGCGAATGCGGACGCGACGCCCGACGCAACCGGCCTCCAGGCGGCGCCGGCGGTGGCTGCGGTCGCCTATCATAAGCTGGTCGACGCGCCGGCCACCAAGCTGGTCCACTCGGTGTCGCTCGATCTCGATGCCCCGGCCCAGCGGGCGACGCTGCAGCGTGCCAGCCTGACGATCCCGGGCGACCAGGTGGTCGCCTATCTCGACCGGGGCGGGAAGTCGCCCCGGCCGTGACGACGGCCACGATCGCACGCCCCGACCGGGTTCGGCTCGCCGACAAGCGCCAGCAATCGCTGGCGCTTGTGCATTTCCGGCTCATGGTGGTGATGCTGGTGTTCCTCGGCGTGGCCGCGGTGATCGCGATCAAGCTGATCTTCTCGTCCATCTTCCTGAGCGGTTCGGCGCCGACCCCGGCGGGTGACGGTCTGCTGCCCGCGCGCGGCGACATCGTCGATCGCAACGGCGTGCCGCTGGCGCGCACGATCATGGCCTGGTCGATCGGCCTGCACCCGAACAAGCTGGTCAACGACCCGATGGAGGTCGCGCAGAAGCTCAACCAGCTGATGCCCGAGCACAGCGTCGCCGATTATTTCAACATGCTGCGATCGAAGAAGAATTTCATCTATCTGCGCCGCCGCGCGACGCCCGAGCTGGTTGCGCAGGCCAACGCGATCGGCGAGCCGGCCATCGCGCTCGCGCAGGAGCCCGAGCGTCTCTACCCGCAGACCACGCTCGCCAGCCACGTGCTCGGCTGGACCGATATCGACGGGCGCGGCGTGTTCGGCATGGAGAAGGTGCTGAACAACCGCCTGCTCGATCCGAACCTGCGCGGCCAGCCGGTGCAGCTCTCGATCGACGCGCGCGTGCAGGCCGCTCTGGAGCAGGAATTGGGCGCCGCCCGCGACAAGTTCACCGCCGCCGCCGGATCGGGCATCGTCATGGACGTGCGCACCGGCGAGGTGCTGGCGATGGTCTCGCTGCCCGATTTCAACCCGAACGATCCGGGCGCGACCGACGTCGGCAACCTCAAGAACAACATGACCCAGTCGGTCTACGAGCTGGGCTCGACCTTCAAGGCGATCACGCTCGCCAACGGCATCGAGAGCGGCGTGATCAAGTCGATGGCGCAGAAGTACGATGCCACCGCGCCGCTCCAGGTCGGCCGCTTCAAGATCCACGACGAGGAGCCGGCGGGCCGCTGGCTGGACATCCCCGAGATGTTCACCAAGTCATCGAACATCGTCACCGCGCGCATCGCCGACGAACTCGGCCAGCAGCGCGAGACCGCGATGTTCGACAAGCTCGGCTTCAGCCATCCGCCCGAGATCGAGCTGACCGGCAAGGTGAAGCCGCTGTGGCCGCGCTACTGGGGCCGCACCACGACGATGACGGTGGGCTTCGGCCACGGCATCGCGGTGACGCCGCTCAACCTCGCCATCGCTTATTGTGCGCTGACCAACGGCGGCATCTATCGGCCGGCGACGCTCTACAAGATCGGGCCGGAGCATCCCCTGAACCCGGGGCGCCGGGTGATCTCCGAATCGACCAGCGCGCGGATGCGCCAGCTGCTGCGCCTCGTCGTGCTGCCGGTCGCCGACGGCACCGGCAAGAAGGCCGACGTCCCCGGCTTCCGTCTCGGCGGCAAGACCGGCACCGCCGAGAAGGCGGCCGACGGCGGTTACAACAAGAAGCTCAACGTCTCGACATTCGCCGGCGTCTTCCCGATGGACGACCCGAAATACATGGTGATGATGACGCTCGACGGCCCGCACGCCACCGCCGACACCTATGGCTGGACGACGGCGGCCTGGGTGGTCGGCCCGGCGATGGGCCGCATGATCTCGCGTATCGGCCCGCTGCTGGGCGTGATCCCGGACGAGCGCCACGATGTCGACGAGAGCGAGCTGCTGCCGCTGATCTGGCATCCCGGTGTCTCCAAGAAACTGACCGGCGCCGCGGCCGCCAAGCATGACAAGGATTGATGGCAGGCTCATGAAACTCGGTGCGTTGATCGGCGTGGATGCGGCAGGCGAGCAGGCGGAGGCGACTGTCACCGGCTGCGCGATCGATCATCGCAAGGTCGCGCCCGGCACGGTGTTCGGTGCCTTCCGGGGGCTCGCGCGCAATGGCGAGGATTATATCGCGGGTGCTGTCGAGGCGGGCGCGGTCGCGGTGGTCGCACGGCCCGAAGCGAGCGTGCCGGCGGGCGTCGTCCACATCGCCGATGCCGAGCCGCGCCGTGCCTTCGCCCGGATCGCGGCGAAGTTCTTCGCGCCGTTCCCCGGCACGACCGTCGCCGTCACCGGCACCAACGGCAAGACCTCGACGGTGGAGATGGTCCGGCAGTTGTGGCGGATGCAGGGGCATCATGCCGCGTCGATCGGCACGCTCGGCGTCACCACCACCGACAGCGAGGGCAGGGCGCAGGCGGTCTCCACCGGCCTCACAACACCCGACATCGTGACCTTCCTCTCCAACATGGCGGGGCTGCGCCGGGAAGGGGTGACCAACGCCGCCTTCGAGGCCTCCAGCCACGGCCTCGCCCAGTTCCGCACCGAGGGGTTGCCGGTGAAGGTGGTGGGCTTCACCAACCTGAGCCGCGACCATCTCGATTATCACGGCACGATGGAGGCCTATCTCGAGGCCAAGCTGCGCCTCTTCTCCGAGGTGGTGGATCGCGACGGCAGCGCGGTGATCTGGGCCGACGATCCGGTCTCGGCGCGGGTGATGGACATCGCGCGGGAGCGCGGGCTGAAGCTGTTCACCGTCGGCACGAAGGGCGAGACGCTCAGGCTCGTCGAGCGCACGCCCACCCAGCTCGGCCAGACGCTGATGATCGAGGCGGAAAGCAAGGTCCACAAGGTCAACCTGCCGCTGATCGGCGCCTATCAGGCGGCCAACGCGCTGGTTGCGGCCGGTTTCGCGCTGGCGACGGGCGGAGCGCTCTCCGACGTGCTGGGCGGCCTCTCGCGCCTCCAGCCGGTGCGCGGGCGGCTGGAGCGGGCGGTGATCACGGCGAAGGGCGCGCCGGTCTATGTCGATTACGCGCACACGCCGGACGGGCTGCAGGCGGCGATCGAGGCGCTGAAGCCGCACGCGAAGGAGCGGCTGATCGTCGTGTTCGGCGCCGGCGGCGACCGCGACACCGGCAAGCGCCCGGAGATGGGCGCGATCGCCGCGCGGATGGCGGACGTCGCCATCGTCACCGACGACAATCCCCGCACCGAGGACCCCGCGACGATCCGCTCCGCTATCATGGCCGCCGCACCGGGCGCGAGAGAGGTGGGCGACCGCCGCACCGCCATCGCCGCCGCCGTGGCGGAAGCGGGCGAGGGCGATGTCGTGCTGGTGGCGGGCAAGGGCCACGAGACCGGCCAGATCGTCGGCGACATGGTGCTGCCGTTCGATGATGTCAGCGTAGCGCGTGAGGTGGCGGCGTGAGTGTGTTGGCCGCCTCGCCTGCAGCCCGTCCTTCGACTTCGCTCAGGACGAACCGGGGAGATTGCGTATGCCCCACGCACTCCGTTCGTCCTGGGCCTGTCGAAGGACGGGCCACGGGCGGTGTCGCATGAAGGCGCTGTGGACATCGGCCGCCATCGCCTCCGCCACCGGCGGCGAAGCCTCCGCCGACTTCCCGGTCTCGGGCGTCGCCTATGATTCGCGCGAGGTCGGGCCGGGCGACCTGTTCGTCGCGCTCAAGGGCGAGAGCACCGACGGCCACAAGTTCGTCGGCCAAGCCTACAAGCAGGGCGCGGCCGGCGTGCTCGTCTCCGATCCCGTCGAGGGGCCGCACGTCCGCGTCGCCGACACCACCGCCGCGCTGAACGCGCTCGGCGCTGCGTCGCGCGCCCGTACCGACGCGAGGATCATCGGTGTCACCGGATCGGTCGGCAAGACGGGCACCAAGGAGGCGCTCTGGGCCGCGCTCGATCGCGCGGTTCCGGGCAGGGCGCACCGCTCGGTGAAGAGCTACAACAACCATGTCGGCGTGCCGCTGAGCCTGTCGCGCATGCCCGCCGACACGAAGTTCGGCGTGTTCGAGATGGGCATGAATCATGCGGGCGAGCTGGACGCGCTGACCAGGCTGGTGCGGCCCCACGTCGCCCTCGTCACCGCCATCGCCCCGGCCCATTCCGCCTTCTTTTCGGGCGAGGAGGCGATCGCCGACGCCAAGGGCGAGATCTTCCGCGGTCTCGAGCCGGGCGGCACCGCGATCGTGCCCTTCGACAGCCCGCATTACGAGCGCCTGCGCGCCGCCGCCGAGCCCTATGCGACGACGGTCCTCAGCTTCGGGCGCGGCAAAGGCGCGGACGTGCGCGCCAACGAGGCGGTGCGCGGTATCGCCGGCACTTTGGTCAACGCCACGCTGCCGACCGGCCAGCTGACCTTCACCATCGGCCTGCCCGGCGAGCATTGGGTGTCCAACGCGCTCGCCGTGCTGGCGGCGGTCGAGGCGGCGGGCGGCGATCTCGCGGCGGCGGGCCTCGCGCTCGCCGAGATGGCGGGCCTGCCGGGGCGCGGCGCGCGGCGTGCCGTCCGCCTCCACAATGGCGAGGCGCTGATCATCGATGAGAGCTACAACGCCAACCCCGCCTCGATGGCAGCGACGATCCGCGAGCTGGGGCAGGAGAAGGCCAGCCGCCGCATCGCTCTGCTCGGCGAGATGCGCGAGCTGGGCGAGGGATCGGCCGCCTATCACGCCGCGCTCGCCGATCCGCTGATCGCGGCGGGCGCCGATCCGGTCATCCTCGTCGGCGAAGGCATGACGCCACTCGCCGAATCGCTTGCGGGCCGCGCCCATGTCGAGCATGTGCCCGACGCCGCGACCGCGCGCGAACGGCTGGAGCAGATGCTCCGCCCCGGTGACGCGGTGCTCGTCAAGGGTTCCAACGCCATCGGGCTTGCCCGCGTCGTCTCGGCGCTGGCGGGAGAATTTGCGTAATGCTGTATCTGCTGGCCAGCCATCTGGGTTTCCCCCATGCGCTGAACCTGATCCGCTACATCACCTTCCGCGCCGGCGCCGCCGCGCTGACTGCGCTGTTCCTCGGCCTGTTCATCGGCCCGCGCTTCATCAACTATCTGCGCGTGCGCCAGGGCAAGGGCCAGCCGATCCGGCTCGACGGCCCGCAGACCCACCTCGCCAAGCGCGGGACGCCGACCATGGGCGGGCTGATGATCCTGACCGCGCTGGTCGTGTCGATGCTGCTGTGGATGGACCTCACCAACCGCTACACCTGGGCGGTGCTGTTCGTGACATTGGGCTTCGGCGCGATCGGCTTCCTCGACGATTACGACAAGGTGAAGAAGCGCAGCCACAAGGGTGTTTCCGGCAAGGTACGGTTGCTGTTCGAGTTCATGATCGCCGGCATCGCCAGCTGGATCCTGGTGACGATGGGCGGCAACACCCACCTCTACGTGCCCTTCTACAACGGGCCGGTGATCGATCTCTCCTACGGCTACATCCTGTTCGCCGCCTTCACGATCGTCGCGTTCGGCAATGCGGTGAACCTGACCGACGGGCTGGACGGCCTCGCCACCATGCCGGTGATCATCGCCTGCCTGGCCTTCTTCGTGATCTCCTACCTCGTCGGCAACGCCAAGTTCGCGGCCTATCTCGGCATCCCGCACGTGCCGGGGGCTGCAGACCTGCCGATCATCTGCGCGGCGATCATCGGCGCGGGACTCGCCTTCCTGTGGTTCAACGCGCCGCCCGCCGCCGTCTTCATGGGCGACACCGGCAGCCTCGCGCTGGGCGGCGCGATCGGCACCATCGCGGTCGCCTGCCATCACGAGATCGTGCTGGGCATCGTCGGCGGGCTGTTCGTGGTGGAGGCGATGAGCGTCATCATCCAGGTGTTCTTCTACAAGCGCACCGGCAAGCGCGTGTTCAAGATGGCGCCGATCCACCACCATTTCGAGCAGATCGGCTGGTCCGAGCCGACCGTGGTGATCCGCTTCTGGATCGTCGCCTTCATCCTCGCGCTGGCGGGCCTCGCCACGCTGAAGCTGCGGTGATCGTCTCCCCCGCCTTTGCCGGCAAACGCTATGCGGTGCTGGGCCTCGCGCGGTCGGGGCTGGCGACCGCATTGTCGCTCGTCGCGAGCGGGGCGGAGGTGACGGCGTGGGATTCGGACGAGGCCAAGTGCGCCATCGCGCCGGCCGGCGTGACGCTGGGCGATCCGATGGAGATCGATCTCGCCGGCTTCGACGGCATCGTCGTGTCGCCGGGCGTGCCGCTCAACACGCATCCGATCGCGGCCCGCGCCAAGGCGGCGGGCGTGCCGGTCATCGGCGATATCGAGCTGTTCGCGCAGGCCCGTGCCTCGCTACCGGAGCACAAGGTCGTCGCGATCACCGGCACCAACGGCAAGTCGACCACCACCGCGCTGATCCACCATACCCTCGAGACGGCGGGCGTGCCGACGACGCTCGGCGGCAATATCGGCCTGCCGATCCTCGGGCAGGAGCCGCTGCCGGCCGGTGGCGTCTACGTGCTGGAGCTGTCGAGCTTCCAGATCGACCTGACCTTCACCCTCGACGCCGACGTCGCGGTGCTGACCAACATCACCCCGGATCATCTCGATCGCTATGAGGATTTCCAAGCCTACATCCGATCGAAATGGCGGCTCTTCGAGATGCAATCGGAGGGGCATGTCGGCGTCTTCAACGACGAAGACCCCGAGGTATGGGCTTTGCTCGATCGGGTCGATCTTGGAGAGCTAACCTACCGAGGCTCTGATCTTCGTTATAGGAGCGATATCATCACGAGCGGCCGTTGGCCGACTGATGGTGAAAGAGGTTCACTGCAGAAGTTTCTGCCGTCTCTTCAGGGGCCGCACAATGCGAGCAATGCGGCAATGGCGTTCGTCGCGGCGAAGCAACTCGTCGATGACGAAGAGCTTATCATACGGGCGATGATGTCGTTCGCGGGCCTCCCCCACCGCATGCAGCGCGTGGCCGAGATCGACGGCGTGCTCTACGTCAACGACAGCAAGGCGACCAACGCCACCTCCACCGCGCCCGCGCTCGGCGCCTATCCGCGCATCCACTGGATCCTCGGCGGCCGGCGCAAGACCGACGATCTCGATGCCTGCAAGCCCTTTTACGGCCATGTGATCTCCGCCTGGACGATCGGCGAGGCGGCGGAGCTGTTCGAGCGCATCCTGCTCGAATCCGGCATCCATGCGCGCAATGTCGGCACGCTGAACGCTGCGGTGAAGCAGGCCGCCCAGATCGCGCGGCCGGGCGAGGTGGTGCTGCTCTCGCCCGCCTGCGCCTCCTACGACCAGTTCCGGGATTACGAGGCGCGCGGCGACGCTTTCCGCGCGGCGGTGTCTATGCTGGGGAGCGAGGCATGAAGATGGACGCCGTTCCGCGCCGGGGCCGGTTCCGCCGGGGCAAGCCGCCGAGGCTCGGCCGCGCCGACCGCTCGGCGCTCGGCCGCTGGTTCTGGGAGATCGATCTCGTCCTGCTCGCTTTGGTGACGGTGCTGATCGGCATCGGCCTGATCGCCGTCGCCGCCGCGTCGCCTGCGGCGGGCGTGCGCTATTCGGACGGCGCGGTGCAGTTCCCGCCGTTGTATTATTTCTACAAGCAGGTGATGTGGCTGGGCGTCGGCATCCCGGTGATGTTCGTCACCTCGATGCTGCCCAAGTCGATGGCGCGGCGGCTGTGCCTGATCGGCGCGGCGGTGTTCATCCTCGCGCTGGCGCTGACCCCGTTCCTCGGCCACCAGGTCAACGGCGCGCGGCGCTGGATCGGGACGGGCGGGGCGCAGCTCCAGCCGTCCGAATTCCTCAAGCCGCTCTATGTCGTGGCGATGGCGTGGCTGTTCTCCTTGAAGCAGCATGACCGCTCGCTGCCGGTGGTGCCGATCAGCTTCGTGGTGACGGCGGTGATCGCCGGCTTCCTGATGAAGCAGCCCGATTTCGGCCAGACCGTGATGTTCCTGCTGATGTGGACGGCGATCCTCACCCTGTCGGGCGCGCCGATGAAGGGCCTCGCCATCCTCGCCGGATCCGGCATCGCGGTGGTCGTGCTGGCCTATCTCTTCTATCCGGTGGCGCATCTGCGCATCGACAACTTCCTGTTCCAGACCGGCGACACCTATCAGGTGGACAGCGCGCGGCGCACGCTACTGCACGGCGGCCTGTTCGGCGTCGGGCCGGGGGCCGGGACGATGAAGTTCAAGCTGCCCGAGCCGCATACCGACTATATCTTCTCGGTGATCGGCGAGGAATTCGGCCTGATCGCCTGCATCGCCATCGCCGCGCTCTATGCCGCGATCATGGTGCGCGTGTTCGTGAAATTGCTCGACGAGGAGGACCAGTTCATCCTGCTCGCCGCCGCCGGCCTCGCCACGCAATTCGGCGCGCAGGCGATCATCAACATGGCGGTGAACGTGCAGCTGGCGCCGTCCAAGGGCATGACCCTGCCGTTCATCTCCTACGGCGGATCGTCGATGATCGCGCTGTCGATGGGCTTCGGCTTGCTGCTGGCATTCACGCGCCGGAACCCGTATCTCACCCGGTCCCCCTATGTCGTGACCTGGAACAAGGCCCGGTGAAGCGCACCTTCCTTCTCGCCGCCGGCGGCACCGGCGGCCACATGATCCCGGCCCACGCGCTCGCCGAGGAACTGATGCAGCGTGGCCACAAGGTCGTGCTGGTGACGGACGATCGCGGTGCGCGCATCCCCGGGCTGTTCAAGGGTGTCGAGGTTCATGTGCTGCCTGCCGGCCGGATCGGCGGCGGCATCCGGACCTGGATCAGCGCCGGCGCCATGATCCTGCAGGGCCGCAAGGCCGCGAAGGCGCTGATCCGCCAGTACGAGCCGTCCGCCGCGATCGGGTTCGGCGGTTATCCGGCGTTGCCGACCCTGCTGGCGTCGCTCGGCGAGAAGGTGCCGACCGCGCTCCACGAGCAGAATGCCGTGCTCGGCCGCGTCAACCGCCTGCTCGCGCGCTTCGTGAAGGTGCTGGCGACCGCCTACCATCAGGTCGATCGCGTGCCCAAGGGCATCGAGCCGGTGATCGTCGGCAACCCCGTCCGCGCCGAAATCCTCGCGCTGCGCGACCAGCCTTATCCGCCGCTCACCGGGGAGGGCGTGTTCCGCCTGCTCGTCACCGGCGGATCGCAGGGCGCCTCCGTCCTCTCCACCGTCGTGCCGGACGCGCTCGGCCTGCTCCCCATCGCGCTGCGCCAGCGGCTACAGGTCACGCAGCAGTGCCGCCCCGAGGACATCGACAAGGTCCGCGCCCGCTATGCCGAGCTCGACATCCCCGCCGACCTCGCCACCTATCTCGGCGACTTGCCCGAGCGGCTGGGCTGGAGCCACCTGTTCGTCGGCCGCTCCGGCGCGTCGACCATCGCCGAGCTGACCGCCGCCGGCCGCCCCGCCATCCTCGTGCCGCTGCCGTCGGCGATGGACGACCACCAGACCGCCAATGCCCGCGAAATGGCGGCGACCGGCGGCGCCACCTCGATCCCGCAATCGAAGTTCACTCCGCAGCAGCTCGCCAAGCAGATGCAGAAGATGGCGCTGGAGCCCGGCGCTCTCGCCACCGCTGCCGCCCGCGCCCGCGATGCGGGATACCCCCAAGCCACGCAGGCGCTCGCCGATCTGGTCGAGAGCCTCGCCGGCCCCACCCCGGCCCCCGTCGGGCCGGCACCAACGTTCAAGGAAGCACTCGCGTGAAGGGCGTCGCCACCGACATCGGCACCATCCATTTCATCGGCATCGGCGGCATCGGCATGTCGGGCATCGCCGAGGTGATGCACAATCTCGGCTATACCGTGCAGGGATCCGACGTGGCCGAGGGCTATGTCGTCGAAGGCCTGCGCAAGCGCGGCATCAAGGTGATGATCGGCCACGACGCGGCCAATCTCGGCGATGCGGCGGTGGTCGTCACCTCCACCGCGATCAAGCGCGGCAATCCCGAGGTCGAGCGCGCGCTGGAAGAGCGCATCCCCGTCGTCCGCCGCGCCGAGATGCTGGCCGAGCTGATGCGGCTGAAATCCACCGTCGCGGTGGCCGGCACCCACGGCAAGACCACCACCACCTCGATGGTCGCGGCCCTGCTCGACGCGGGCGGGGTGGACCCGACCGTGATCAACGGCGGCATCATCAACAGCTACGGCTCCAACGCACGGCTGGGCGCGTCCGACTGGATGGTGGTGGAGGCCGACGAGAGCGACGGCAGCTTCCTGCGCCTCGACGGCACCTATGCGATCGTCACCAACATCGATCCCGAGCATCTCGACCATTACGGCTCGTTCGATGCGGTGAAGGACGCCTTCGTCGAGTTCGTCGAGAACGTGCCCTTCTACGGCGCGGCCCTGCTCTGCCTCGATCACCCGGAAGTGCAGAAGATCATCCCGCGCGTGCGCGATCGCCGCGTCGTCACCTACGGGTTCAGCGCGCAGGCCGACGTGCGCGGCGTCAACGTCACCCCGATCCCCGGCGGCAACCGCTTCGAGACGATCATCCGCCACCGCGACGGCACCAGCCGGTCGATCGAGGGGATCGAGCTGCCGATGCCCGGCCGCCACAACGTCTCCAACGCGCTCGCCGCGATCGGCGTGGCGCTGGAATTGGGCGTCAAGGACGAGGTGATCCGCACCGGCTTCGCCAAGTTCGGCGGCGTCAAGCGGCGCTTCACCAAGGTGGGCGAGACGGGCGGCGCGACGATCATCGACGATTATGGCCACCATCCGGTCGAGATCCGCGCGGTGCTGTCGGCGGCGCGCGAGGGCGCGGAGGGTCGCGTGATCGCGGTCGCCCAGCCGCACCGCTTCACGCGGCTCCACGATCTGATGGAGGAGTTCCAGGGCGCGTTCAACGATGCCGACATGGTCTATGTCGCGCCCGTCTATGCGGCGGGCGAGCAGCCGATCGAGGGTGTCGATGCGGCGGCGCTGGTCGCGGGCCTGCGCATGCGCGGCCATCGCTCGGCCAACGAGATCGCCGGGGCCGATGCGCTGGCGAAGGAACTGGCGGGCGTGCTCAAGCCCAAGGACATGGTGATCTGCCTCGGCGCCGGCGACATCACCAAATGGGCCGCCGGGCTTGCGACCGCCATCGAGGCGGAGCGCGCGAAAGTGGCGGAGCCGGCCGAGTGACCACGCTCACCGTCCACACTCCGTTCGTCCTGAGCGAAGTCGAAGGACGGGCCGCAGGCGCCGCGCTTGCAGCCCGCACTTCGACTTCGCTCAGTGCGAACGGTGTATTTGTGGGGACGGTGGCATGAGTGAACGCCACCCCTTCATGGGTTTCATCGCCTTTCAGGAAGAGGTGCTGCGCTTCCAGCAGCGCCAGCTCGACCTGATGCAGACCGCGATGAAGGCCGGGCAGGACGGCATCGCCTTCCAAAAGGCGGCGCACGATGCCGCCATGTCCGGCGTGAAGGCGTGGGAAAGCTGGATCGCGCTGTGGAGCCCCAAGGCGTGAGCGCGGCGGCGCTCGCCCTTCCTGTCGTGCGCGGGCGCCTGACCGAACGGGCGCCGCTGGCGCCGCTCGTGTGGTTCAAGGCGGGCGGGGCGGCCGAGTGGCTGTTCGAGCCGGCCGACATCGACGATCTGTGCGATTTTCTCAGCCGCCTCGATCCGGCGACGCCGGTGATGGGGCTCGGCCTCGGCTCCAACCTGATCGTGCGCGACGGCGGCGTGCCGGGCGTGGTGGTGCGGCTCGGCAAGGCCTTCGCCAGGGTCGAGCGGCTGGACGAGACCACGATCCGCTGCGGCGGCGGGGCGAGCGGCATCCTCGTTTCCTCGGCGGCGCGCGACGCGGGGATCGCGGGCATCGAGTTCCTGCGCTCGATCCCGGGCGCGGTCGGCGGCTTCGTGCGGATGAACGGCGGCGCCTATGGCCGCGAGGTGAAGGACATCCTCGTCGAGTGCGAGGTCGTGCTGCGCTCCGGCGAGCGGCGGATGCTGGCCAATGCCGATCTCGGCTACACCTACCGCCACTCCGAACTGCCCGAAGGCGCGATCGTCGTCTCGGCGACCTTCCGGGGCCATGCCGGCGAGCCCGCCGCAATCGGCGCCGAGATGGACCGCATCGCCGCCGAGCGCGAGGCCTCGCAGCCGCTCCGCTCCAAGACCGGCGGCTCGACCTTCAAGAACCCGGACGGCCACAAGGCCTGGGCGTTGGTCGACGCGGCCGGGTGTCGGGGCCTGAAGATCGGCGACGCGCAGGTCTCCGAGAAGCATACCAACTTCCTGCTCAACCTCGGCTCTGCCACCTCGGCGGACATCGAGGCGCTGGGCGAGGAAGTCCGCCGCCGCGTGAAGGCGCAGAGCGGCATCGAACTCGAATGGGAAATCCAGCGCGTGGGAATTGCGAAGTGACTGCGGTGAAGCCCCTCCACGTCGCCGTCCTGATGGGCGGCTGGTCGGCCGAGCGCGAGGTGTCGCTGACCTCGGGCCGGGGCGTCGCCGCCGCGCTCGACAAGCTCGGCCACCGGGTCGTCGCGATCGACATGGAGCGCGATGTCGCCACCAAGCTCAGCCTCGCCGCGCCCGACGTGGTGTTCAACGCGCTGCACGGCACGCCGGGCGAGGACGGATCGATCCAGGGCCTGCTCGACATCATGGGCCTGCCGTACACGCACTCCGGCCTCACCACCTCGGTGATCGCGATCGACAAGGAACTGACCAAGCAGCAGCTCGTCCCCCACGGCATCCGCATGCCGCAGGGCAAGGTGGTGGAGAGCGAGACGCTGTATGCCGGCGATCCGCTGCCGCGCCCCTATGTGCTGAAGCCGGTCAACGAGGGCAGCTCGGTCGGCGTCGCGATCGTTTCCGACGAAAGCAATTACGGCAACCCGATCTCGCGCGACGCCGAGGGGCCGTGGAAGCATTTCGACAAGCTGCTCGCCGAACCCTTCATCCGCGGCCGCGAGCTCACCACCGCCGTGATCGGCGGGGCGGACGGCAAGGCGCTCGCCGTCACCGAGCTGAAGATCGACAGCGGCTTCTACGATTACGAGCACAAATATACCGACGGCATCACCACCCACGTCTGCCCGGCCGAAATCCCCGAGGATGTCGCCGCCGCGTGCTTGGCGATGGCGGAGGAGGCGCACCGGCTGCTCGGCTGCAAGGGCTGCTCGCGATCGGATTTCCGCTGGGATGACGAGAAGGGTGTCGAGGGGCTGTATCTGCTGGAGGTCAATACCCAGCCGGGCATGACCCCCTTGAGCCTCGTGCCCGAGCAGGCGAGATATGTCGGCATGAGCTACGAGGCGCTGGTGCAGCGTCTCGTCGAGGAAGCGCTCAAGGAAGCGGCCTTGCGCCGGGGGGACGAAGACGAATGACCGAGCGCGCGCGCATCCGTCGTGGCACCCAGCCGCGCTACCAGCGCGGGCCGACCGTCGCGCGACGCGGCGCGCAGGCGGCGAATGCGCGCGCGCGCAAGGCGACGGGGCGGGCGCTCGCCACGCTGCCGATCCAGCCCGATACGCTCAAGCGGCTCGGCCAGAAGGCGTTCATGGTTACGATGGCGCTGCTGCTGGTCGTCGGCCTGTTCGTGCTGCGCGTGCCGCAGATGGTCGGCACGCAGATCGGTGAGCTGGTCGGCGTGATGGGCTTTTCGGTGAAGCGCGTCGAGATCCAGGGCATCCATCATATGGATCGCCTGCCGGTCTATTCGGTGGCGCTCGACCAGAAGTCGACTGCGATGCCGCTGGTCGATCTCGGCGAGATCCGGGGCAAGCTGATGCAGTTCGGCTGGGTGCAGGATGCCCGCGTCTCGCGCCGCCTGCCCGACACGCTGCTGGTCGATATCGTCGAGCGCGAGCCCGCCGCGATCTGGCAGTATCAGGGCAAGCTCAACCTGATCGACAAGACCGGCGTGATCCTCCAGCCGGTCGATCCGCAGGCGATGCCGGACCTGCCGATCGTCGTCGGCCCCGATGCCAACACGCAGGCGACCGAGCTGACCGACCTGCTCAACGCCGCGCCGCGCCTGAAGGCGATGTTCGTCGGCGCCACCTGGGTCGGCGATCGCCGCTGGGACGTTCGCTTCAACACCGGCGAGACGCTGGCGCTGCCCGAGGGCGATGACGCCGCCAAGGCCGCCTACGCCAAGTTCGATCGCATGGATCAGGCGGCCGCCCTGCTCGGCAAGGGCTTCGTCCATTTCGACATGCGGATCCCCGGCAAGTTCGTCGTGCGCGTCTCGTCCGAGCCGGGCCACGAGATCAAGGACCCCGCCGACACCACCGCCACCCCGCCGACCCCGGCCGGGCAGGACGCCGTCTGACGCGATGGCGCAGGGGCGCTCCGACAAGCTGATCACCGCGCTGGACATCGGCTCGTCCAAGGTCTGCGCGCTGATCGCGGAGAAGACCGAGAGCGGCGAATTGAACGTGCTCGGCACCGGCCAGCGCGAGAGCCGGGGCGTGCGGCGCGGCTACATCGCCGACATGGAGCGCACCGAGGTCGCGATCCGCGAGGCGGTGGAGCAGGCCGAGCGTATCGCCGGCGTCAACATCGAGGAGGTGTGGGCCGGCTTCTCGGCGGGTGGCCTCGTCAGTCGCGTCGCCTCCGTCGAGGTGGAGCTGGGCGGCCACCGCATCGAACAGAGCGACATCGACGACCTTCTCGATGCCGGGCGCAACTCGATCGACCCGGAAGGGCGCATGGTCCTCCACGCACAGCCGACGCTCTATACGCTGGACGGCGTGCAGGGGGTGAAGAAGCCGCTCGG
Source organism: Sphingomonas chungangi (assembly GCF_013778325.1). GTDB lineage: Bacteria > Pseudomonadota > Alphaproteobacteria > Sphingomonadales > Sphingomonadaceae > Solisphingomonas > Solisphingomonas chungangi. Next base: position 105,039 of record NZ_JACEIB010000003.1, read on the forward strand.
CCTCCATGCCGACAAGCTCGGCGTCGACATCCACGTCGTCGCGGCGGATTCGTCGCCGGTGCGCAATCTCGATCTGTCGATCCGATCGGCCCACCTCGCGGTCAAGGCGATCGTCGCCGCGCCGATCGCGACGGGCCTCGCCTGCCTCTCCGACGAAGAGCGTGAACTCGGCGTCGCGCTGGTGGAATTGGGCGCGGGCGTCACCAACGTCTCGCTGTTCGCGGGCGGGATGCTCGTGGGCCTCGCCGCCATCCCCTATGGCGGGCAGGACATCACCGACGACATCGCGTCCGCCTTCGGCACGCGCCGCTCTCAGGCCGAGCGGATCAAGTGCTTCTACGGCTCCGCCACCACCTCCCCGCGCGACAATCACGACATGATCGACGTCGCGCCGATGGCGGGCGTGGAGGAGGGCACCGAGCCGCAGCGCATAACGCGCGCTCAATTGATCTCCGTAATCAGGCAACGCCTCGACATCCTCTCGGGCGACATCGCCGCCGCATTGAAGGAGCTGGGCTTTGCCGGCCCGGTCGGGCGGCAGGTGGTGCTGACCGGCGGCGGCGCGGAACTCAAGGGCATCGCCGACTATATCCAGGGCGTGCTCGGCCGCGCCGTCCGCATCGGCCGTCCGCGCGGGCTGCTGGCCTTGCCGGAGGCGCATGGCGGCCCTGCTTTCGCGACGCTGACCGGCCTCGCGCTCTACGCCGCGTCGAACCCGATCGACCTGCGCGGCGCCGATCCGAACCGGGGCGAGACGCCCCGATCGTCCCCCCAGGGCTTCGTCCACCGCCTGATCGCCGCGTTCAGGAGCGGATATTGACCGGTTGGGCGCAAAAACCTGTGGAAAAGAGGTTTTAACGCGTGCGTCCGAGTCCCGTATTTGGCAGAATCAACCCACGGGCAGTTGTACGTCTTGCCGGGGGCCACAAGGAGTTGAGGGATGAGCATCGAATTCGTGCGGCCTGAGGTGGACGAGCTTCGCCCCCGCATCAGCGTGATCGGCGTCGGCGGCGCCGGCGGCAACGCCATCGCGAACATGATCGCGGCCGAAGTGCAGGGCGTCGACTTCCTCGTCGCCAACACCGACGCGCAGGCGCTGAACCATTCGCCGGCGGAGCGCCGCATCCAGCTCGGCCTGCGCATCACGCAGGGCCTCGGTGCCGGTTCGCGTCCGGAGATCGGCCGCGCCGCCGCCGAAGAGACGCTCGAGATGGTCGAGAAGGCGCTCGACGGCGCGCACATGTGCTTCATCGCCGCCGGCATGGGCGGCGGCACCGGCACCGGCGCGGCGCCGGTCATCGCCAAGGCGGCGCGCGATCGCGGCATCCTGACCGTCGGCGTCGTCACCAAGCCGTTCAGCTTCGAGGGCGCGCGCCGCATGCGCTCGGCCGACAGCGGCATCGAGGAGCTGCAGAAGCACGTCGACACGCTGATCGTCATCCCCAACCAGAACCTGTTCCTGATCGCCAACCCGAACACGACCTTCAAGGAAGCGTTCAAGATGGCGGACGAGGTGCTGCAGCAGGGCGTGCGCGGCATCACCGACCTGATGGTCATGCCCGGCCTCATCAACCTCGACTTCGCCGACGTTCGCTCGGTGATGGGCGAGATGGGCAAGGCGATGATGGGCACCGGCGAGGCGTCCGGCGACAACCGCGCGATCGAGGCGGCGGAGAAGGCGATCGCCAACCCGCTGCTCGACGGCGTCAGCATGAAGGGCGCCAAGGGCGTGATCGTTTCGATCACCGGCGGCGAGGACATGCGCCTGATGGAGGTCGACGAGGCCGCCAACCACATTCGCGAGCTGGTCGATCCGGACGCGAACATCATCTGGGGCTCGGCCTTCAACAACGATCTGGAAGGCAAGATCCGCGTGTCGGTGGTCGCCACCGGCATCGAGAACGAGGTCGGTTCGCAGGCGGAGCCGGCCAAGGTGTTCAGCTTCCCGGCGGCGAGCAAGCCGCGCGTCGAGGCGCCGGCCGCTCCGGCCCCGGCCCCCGTCGCCACCGCCCCGGTGACGCCCGAGGCGGCCCGCCCGGCGCCTGCCGCCGAAGAGAGCGCGGACGCGCCCGCTTCGGAGGACGACAGTGACGAGCTGGTCCTCGGCGCCGACACGATCTTCACCCCGCCGGTCGCGCCCAACCCGCTGCCGGAAGCCGCGTCGATCGATCCGGCGCCCGAGCAGGGCCGCCGCTTCCTGAACACCGGCGCCGCCGCCGAGGAGCCGGCCCCCGCGCCGCGCACCAGCCGCGCGGCGGCTGCTCCGCGCGAGAGCGGCGGCACGCTGTTCGAGCGGATGAGCTCGATCGCGCGCGGCGCGCAGAAGGCGCAGGTGGAGGAGGAGCAGCCCACCACCCAGCGCCGCGACAGCACGCTGGACCTGCCGGGCTTCCTGAACCGCCAGAACAATCAGTAAGCACGCGATCCCGTTAGAGTTATGGGGGCGCCGGATCCGCGAGGGTCCGGCGCTCTTTTCTTTCTAGGCTCGCGGTGTCTGGGAATGGCAATTATTGGTGGCGAGCAGTCGGGCCGCTTTCGGGAAAGTCCCCTCGGGAAGCCGCCATTCCGCTACGGCCTTTTGCATCAGCCAAGCCTTTGATCTCGCGGTTGGGTGGCCACAAGTGCGAAAGGGAACCCTTTCGCAACCGCCGAGAACGCAGAAAGCGCCTCCTACGCATTCACTCGATCGCCTTATGTGAACGCTCAGAGGCTGCCGGTCCGTTTGATTGATTTGCCAGCCAGCTTCGGCCCTAGCCAGTAAACCAAACCTCCGCAGAGGCCGCCTACTAGGGCAGCGCGCCATGCCGAATGCTCTCCAACAACATGGAATGCATCCAAGAGCGTCAAGGAGAGGCCCGTCAGCACACCGACAGCGATCGGGTAAACCAGTGCCGGCTTCATTCCGCCCTCCTTGGTGTGTCGCTTTTACGTTATTCCTCTCTCCGGTAGCCGACAAGCGGCTTTCAACCAGATCGAACCCGGACAATTTGTCGCGAAAGGGACCCCTTTTGCGACGTCGCTATGACCGCTTCCGGGTACGGTAACATCAGCCGCGAACGGCAACAACTGGGGCGATAGCTGCCCGACCGCTCCAAGACCCGCTCAGAGCACCAAAGCCCATCGCAGTGCATCCGAAGATTTCAGCTCCGCTCGAACCACGGACATCCGCGCGACACGGATGCGGGGCAGTCGGAGGCCGCCATCATCCAATGGGGAGGCCCTGATGAACAAGACACCGATAGCGGCCCTGGCCGCATTCCTGCTTTCCGGCATCGCGATCGCGGCGGACGCGCCGGCCGATCACCCGCGCTGGAACCGCGCCGACATGGAGCAGAGGCATGCGCAGCGCGAGGCGCGGCGGATCGACGACATGGCCGTTCTGCTCGGGCTGCGGCCGGACCAGAAGCCGGCGCTGACCAGCTACCTCCAGTCGCTGCGCCCGCCGCATGACGAGGCCGGCGGGATGCACCGCGCGGATCCGGGCCGGCCGTCGCCCGCCGACATGACGACGCCGGCGCGCCTCGATGCCATGGCGGCGCGGGCCGACGCGCGCGACACGATGCTCAAGCAGAAGATCGCGGCGACGCGGCAATTCTATGCGAGCCTGTCGCCCGAGCAGCAGCGCCGCTTCGATGCGCTGGACGATCTGCGCCGCGATCGCATGCATGGCGGGCACGGCCGCATGGGTGGCTGGCACCGGCCCGATGGCCCGGGCGCTCCGCCGCCGCCCGCTGCCTAAGGTCGGTTACGAGGATGCCATCCTCCGGGCGCCGCGCGAGCCGATGCACGCGGCGCCCGGAGACGAACGAGTACGGCAGCATTCGCCAAATCTTTACCCACGCCTCGTAATTTTCCGCCGGGACCCGCGATGGGCGCGGATGGAGCGGTTGCGGCGCGTATGAACGGCACTTTCGCATTCGAACTGCCGTTGATGCACATCACCTTCGGCATCACCTTCCTGGTCGCGGCGCGCTGGGGCGAGCGGTCGGCGCTCTATTTCGGCATCGCCTTCCTCTGCAACGCCGCCGGCTTCGGCCTGCCGGTGATGCCGATGGGCCTGTCCGACCTGACGGTGGCGTGGGTCACCGACATCCTGTTCGCCGTCTCCTTCTTCTTCTTCGGGCAGGCCGCGACCCAGCATTTCGGCGCGCCGAGGCGCCTGCTGTGGGCGCGGCTGGCGACCTGCGCGATCTCGATCGCGCTCTGTATCTATGCGGTCGTCGGGCTCGACGATCTGCACATGGAATTGCTGGCGTCGGACGCGGGTTGCGTGCTGCTGCTCGGTCTCGCGATGGTCGGCATCCGCTGGCAGGGGCTGCGCTCGTTCGATTGGGTACTGTTCGTCGCCGCCTGGTTCGTGACGATCGAGAGCGTCATCCGCGGCACCTCGTCCTTCTTCACGGCGCCGAGCAGCGTCGAGGATTTCGGCACCTCGCAATATGCCTATTTCATGCAGGCGCTGGGATCGGTGCTGGGCGTGGTGTTCGCCATGGCGGGCCTGTCCGCCGTCGCATTGTCGGTGCTCGATCGCTATCACAAGATGGCGATGGACGATCCGCTCTCCGGCCTGCTCAACCGGCGCGGGTTCGAGGAGGCGCTGGCGACGCGGCCGGACTGGCGCGGCCGGCCGGCGAGCATCGTCACCTGCGACATCGATCGCTTCAAGACGGTCAACGACCGGTTCGGCCATGCGACGGGCGATGCGGTGATCGAGGCGCTGGCCGCGATCCTGCGGACGCGCCTGCCCGAAGACGGCATCGCCGCGCGCTTCGGCGGCGAGGAGTTCCTGCTGTTCCTGCCCGGCCGCACGCCGGCGGACGCCCTGCGCATCGCGGAAGGCGTGCGCACGGCGATCGAGGCGGAGGCCGCAGAGACGGTGGGGATGGATGGCCCGATCACCGCCAGCTTCGGCATTTCCGGCGTGGTCGCGTCGGATTTCTCGGTGCACGACGCGATCGGCCGCGCCGATGCCGCGCTCTACGAGGCCAAGCATGGCGGCCGCAATCGCGTCGCGCTGCGCCTGCTCGATACGGTCGAGCCGGAGACGGCGGCGCGCTCGGCTGCGCCCTTGGTAGCCCTCGAACGGCGTACGGGGAGCCGGCGCCGGTCCGCCTGAAGATCCCGCCATTGACCCTGACATGGGGTCGTAATGGATGTGCTCGGGCTGCCGCTGTGATCTAGCGCACGGCCACTCTCATGCCGTCCGCCGGTTGCCAGGCGAGCAGCACGCTCATGTCGGCATAGCCGAGTTGGGGTGCCGGCCCCGCCACGGCAGCGGAAGCGGCGGCGGCGAGCTGCGTCGTTTCGCCGGCCTGCCAGCGGGCGAGCGCGACCTTGTAGGCATCCACCTGCCGGTAGGTCTCGAGGAACGGCGCCTCCAGCTGCGGCAGCGCTTGCGCCGCGAAGCTCTGGAAGCCTCCCGCTGGAGCGGCCGCCTGCGGGGCGAGCCGATCGGCCACCGCGCAGAAATTGGCCTTGGCGGCGGGCTGCGAGAAGAAATTGTAGAGCCGGGTCATATAGGCGTCATGGGCGGACTGCCAGTCGCCCCCGGCCACGCGGAACTTGGCCTGGACGGCATTATTGGCCTTGGCCAGCTCGGCCTTCTGGCCGCTCAGCATCGCATTGTAGGCGTTGACCAGCGCGCCGTCGGCGGCGCCCCGGCAGCCGATCGCCGCGACGTTGAGCGCAGCGCGGACGTGCCATTCGGTCTGGACCGGATCGATGCCGTAGTTGATCGTGCGGTAACGCCCGGCGGCGTCCACGGGCGGCGGTGCCACGGCGGCGAGGTTGGTCGCCAGCACCGGCCTGGGCACCGGCACTACCGCGGGCGGCGTCTCCACCGCCACCGGCTTGCGATGCGTACAGGAGGAAAGCAGCAATGCTGCCATCAGCGCCGTCCTGCGCCCTGTGAAACCGTTGCCCTTCATTCTTTGCCTCGTTGGTCTGTCCGGTAACCATCGTTGCGCAATATGGTAAACAGGGGGTTAAGCATCCGATCGGCGCGGTCGCCCCGCCTTCCGGCGTGGGCCGGGGCATCGCCCCTTGCGCGGGCACGCATCCTCGCCCAAAGCCATGCGCCATGCCGAACCTGCCCATCCCCGGCGCGCTTCGCCGGCTGCTGATTCCCGCTCTGCTGCTTTCCGCCGCCATGCCCGCGATGGCACAGGCGCCGGCGGGCGCCGTCGTCCAGCCGCTGCCGCAGAGCACCGATCCGGCCGAGCTGCTTGCCCAGGCGCTGCGCACGCTGGCGACCGAACCCAACAACCTGCAGGCCCTCACCGCCGCCGGGCACAATGCGCTGATCCTCGGCGATCCCAATGCCGCCGTCGGCTTCTTCGGCAAGGCGCAGGAGATCGCGCCCAATGACGGGGGCGTGAAGGCGGGCCTCGGCTCCGCGCTGGTCCAGCTGGAAAAGCCGCAGGATGCGCTGCGCCTGTTCTCGGAGGCGAGCCGGCTCGGCGTGCCGGATGCGGATTTCGCCGAGGATCGGGGCCTCGCCTACGATCTTACCGGCGATCAGGCGCGCGCGCAGGCCGATTACCGCACCGTGCTCGCCTCGCACCCCGATGACGACACCGCGCGGCGGCGGCTTGCGCTCTCGCAGGGCATTTCGGGGCAGAAGACGGCGGCGATCGCGACGCTCGATCCGCTGATCCGCAAGCGCGACATCGCCGCCTGGCGCGCGCAGACCTTCGTGCTGGCGATGGACGGCGACGCCAAGGGCGCCAACGACATCACCCGCATCATGCTGCCGCAGCAGGCGACGATGCTGCAGCCGTTCCTGGTGCGGCTCGCCACGCTGTCGCCGGCCGACAAGGCGCGCGCGGTGCATTTCGGCGAGATGCCGGCGACCGGCGCCACCTACACGCCGGCCCAGGTGGCGAGCGTCAGCGCGCCGGCCACCTACGCCTCGGCCCCGCCGCGCGAGACCGCGCCGGCGCCGCGCAGCGATCTTGCGCCGATCCCGGCGAAGACGATCCCGCAGCCCGCGCCCGCCCCGCTGCAAGTGTCGGCCACCACGCCGAAGCCGGTCGAAACGAAGCGCCCGGCCGAAACTCCGGCACCGGCTGCCGCATCGACCAACTATACGGCAGCGCCGCTCGCGCAGATCGCACTGACGCCTGCTGCACCGCAGCCCACCCCAGCTTCGCCCGCACCGAGCCCCGCCGTGCAGCTGGCGCAGGCCGAGCCGCATCGCGCCGAGATCGCCGGCCCGCCGGCTCCGCCGCCGGACGCGCTGCCGACCCCGGCGGCGCAGGGCCATTACGATCTGCCGCACGATGCGGCGTCCAGGGCGCCGAGCCGGCCTGTCCGCGCGACCCCGGCGCCGGTAGTCGCGAAGACCGTCGGCACGCCGGTCGTCCACGGCAAGACCGCCACGGCCTCGGTCGATGATACGACGCCGGCCACCACGTCCAAGAAGTCTGCCAAGACCGAGCTGGCAAGCACCGACGACAGCGACGCCAAGTCCACGAAGACGCGGGCCGCCAAGGTTTCGAAGGATGACGACACCGATCTCGCACTGGTGAAGGGCAGCAAGGCGAAGGCATCCGACGCCACGAAGCTCGCCGATGCGGACGATGACGATTGCGCGCCGGTCGCCAGGTCGAAGAGCAAGGCGCACGGCCGGACTGCGGGGAAGAAGAAGGCCTCGACCGCCTGCACGAAGCTGGCTTCGGCCGACGACGACAGCACCACCGCCACCAAGGCGAAGTCGGCCAGCGCCAAGGCCAGGCTTGCCGATGCGGACGACGAGGATTGCGCGCCCGCTCCGAAGTCGAAGGGCAAGAGCCACGGCAAGTCCAGCGCCAGGAAGACGGCATCCACCGCCTGCACCACGAAGCTCGCTTCGGCGGATGGCGGCGGCGACACGGCGGTCAAGACGAAGAAGGGTGCGAAGTCGAAATCCTCGACGTCGGACGATGCCGACGACAGCAAGACGAAGTCGTCGAAATCCGCCAAGGCCGAGAAGGGCAATCCCGAGCGCGTCTACGTCCAGGTCGCCGGCGGCGCCAACAGGGACGACATGGACAAGGCCTGGGCCGGCGTGAAGAAGAAGGCGCCCGATCTGATGAAGGGGCACAACCCCTCCACCACGCCGCTGCGCGCCACCAACCGCCTGCTCGTCGGCCCGTTCAAGGATGAGGACGAGGCGCAGGCTTTCGTCAACAAGATGGCGGCGAAGGGGCTTTCCGGCTTCACCTTCAAGAGCGCAAAGGGCCAGAAGGTCGAGAAGATCGACACCGGCAAATGACGGTGCCTTACGCCGCCGATCCGGCGCGCAGCCGGGGCAGGCTTCATCGCGAGCCGGGCGGCGAAACGCGCGGGCCGCGCGACGCCTTCCAGCGCGACCGCGACCGGATCGTCCACGCCATCGCCTTCCGGCGGCTGCGCCACAAGACGCAGGTGTTCGTGGCGCCCGACGGCGATCACTTCCGCGTGCGCCTCACCCACAGCCTGGAGGTGGCGCAGATCGGCCGCACCATCGCGCGGGCATTGGGTCTGAACGAAGACCTCACCGAGGCTTTGTGTCTCGCCCACGATATCGGCCACCCGCCGTTCGGCCATGCCGGCGAGGACGCGCTGAAGGCCGCGACGATGCATGCCGGCGGCTTCGATCACAACGCCCACACGCTGCGCATCCTGACGAAGCTCGAAAGCCCCTATCCGGGCTGGGACGGGCTCAACCTGACGTGGGACATGCTGGAGGGGCTGGCCAAGCATAACGGCCCCGTCCGTCATCCCACCTGGGCGCTGCGCGAGGCCGATGCGGAGTTCCCGCTCGATCTCGAAAGCTGGCCGAGCCTGGAGGCGCAGATCGCCGCGATCGCCGACGATATCGCCTACGACAATCACGATATCGACGATGGCCTGCGCGCCGGGCTGCTCGATCTCGATGCTCTGTGCACGGTGGATTTCGTGGGCGCGCGCTGGCGGGCGGTGACCGCGCGTCACCCCGATTGCGCCAAGCCCGATCGCTTGCGCCGCGAACTGGTCCGCGACCAGATCGGCGCGATGGTCAACGACGTGATCGAGGAAAGCCGGAAGCGGATCGCGGAAAGCGGCGTCGCATCGGTGGACGAGGTGCGTGGGGCCGGGCGCCAGCTGGTCGGCTTCTCGCCGGCGATGGAGACGGACGAACGTGCTCTCAAGCGCTTCATGTACGCCACGCTCTACCACAGCGAGTCGCAGCTGGAGGTGGCGGAGGCCGCGCGCGGCCTGCTGACGCGTCTGTTCGCGGCCTATGCCGCCGATCCGTCGCTGCTGTCACCCCATTGGCAGGACACGCTGCCGGCCGAAGATCCGGCCCGCACCCGCCACATCGCCGATTTCATCGCCGGCATGACCGATCGCTACGCTATCGCACGGCATATCGATGTGGTCGGGCCGGTGGCGATGCCCGAGGGCTTCTAGGCCGCCGCGCGCTGCATCCCCAGCCGCGGCAGAAGGCTTGATCCACGCCGCTCCGGCCCCTCCGGCATGCCCAGGCCGAAATGATCGAGCAGCGTCGGGAAGACGTCGAGGATCGACGCCTGCCCGGCATGGCGCACGCCCGATCCGGTGCGGATCCACAGCGCGCCGTCCGGGTGGTGGCGGCCGCTCTTGATGGCGTCGATGCGATACAGCAGCTCGCCGAAGCGGAGCGTCGCGCCGGTGGCATCGTCGATCACGGTCGCGTCAGCTTCGGTGCGGGTCGCGATCTGGCAACCGAAATAGAGCTGGGCTTCCTCCTCGGCCTTGTCGGCGAAGTCGAACAGGCGCCGTCCGCTCTCCATGCGCAGAGCGGCGATCCGTTCGCGCGCGGCATCACGCTGCGCGGTGGTTTCGAAGCGCGCCATATATTGATGCGTCATCGTCGGATCGACCGACAGCCGCGCGATGTCCATCCGGTCGAGGAAGCCCTCGATATCGTGCAGCCGGTGGAAATGCTGCCCGCCCATCTCCTCGTGGCGGAGGAAGGGCTGCTGGCTGAGCGCGGTCATGAAGATCAGCAGCGCACCCTGCCGCTCCGCCAGCGTCATGAAGCGGCCGAGCAAAGCGTCCATCGCGCGATAGCCGAAGCGGATCGCGTCGCCATAGACGCCGATCTCGTCCGCATCGGGCCGCACCGTGAACGCCTCGGGATCGAGATGCCGCCAGTAGCTGTGCTGGAGGTGCGCGGTGCTGTTGATGAAGAAGCTGGCATAATCCGGCCGCTGGCGGCGGTAGAGCGCGCAGAACACGTCCGCCTGCAACCGGTCGAGGATGGCGACGCGGCGGTAGGAGAGGCGGGGATCGGAGAGCTTCTCCGATGCGAGTTGCCTCGCGATCGCGCTCACCGTGCCGGCGGACAGGCCGTGGCGCAGCAGGAAGGCTAGGAAGTTGGCCTGGTCGGCGAGGCCGGTGGACGCGCTGGCATTGCTGTATTCGCGCACCTGCCCGGAGACGAAGCGGTTGTAGGTGTTGAGCGCGGGCGGGAAGGCGTCGCCCTGCTCGGTCCACGGATCGGCGGCGAAGAAGCTGCCGGGGCTGGCGAAGGGCGCGACGTTCATGCTGGAGAAGCTGCCGACCGTGCGCCCCGCCGCGATCAGCGCGCGATAGATGTCGGTGTGCGGCGCGCGCGCGCCGTCGGTCAGGTGGAAGACGCGATGCTGGTCGTAGGCGAGGCCGGTGTGGGTGGAATACCACTGGATCCACGGCTCGAGCAGCGCGCTGTCCTCGACGTCGGGCGTGGTGACGAAGCTGTCCGAGGTGGCGCGCAGCCGGGCGAAGTGCGGCAGGTCGCCGCTCGCGATCCAGCGATCGAGCAGCGCCGGGCACAGCTCGTTGAACTCCAGCATCAGAACCTTGCGCGGCGCCATCGGCGTGGGACTCCTCGGGGGACGAGTCGTCTTACCAGATACGGGGCGGAGCGCTCAGCGGCGCGTCACGGTTAACGTCCCGATTTGTGGCAGGCAGGCGGGACGGCTTTTGGTGGGAAGTGCTCGGGCTGCTTTTGGAGCACCACGCGGCAACTTCGGCTGTTAGCCACGCCCCTTGGGGAAGTGTTGAATATCGGGCGAAAGCCGCACCCACGCATGCATGGACTGCTCCCACACCGACCTCACAGGGGCTTGAAAAGAGGGGTCTGCTATCGAACCAACAGCTATTCCGACGAGGGTGGGATGCTTTCCGGCCTTCGCATAAACAGTAGAACCGCACTCTGAACAAAAGAATGTCTCGAACGAGTTTCCTTCAGCAGTCGGGCGTTCATAGCGCTTTGCTGTGCCAGTAACGGTTATCTGGTCAGCCGGATAATATGCCATGACCCCGAAAGGTGCCCCAGTCCGGCGCTGGCAATCGATGCAATGGCAGGCAACAACTGCGGGTGTCGGGCCGGGCAAGCCTACCGACAACTGACCACACTGGCATTCGGCCTTCATGCGCGCCCCCATCCGCAGATCGGAGGAATGCTAGCAGGCTGGTGAACGGCAGCAAATGGGATTGAAGATCAGACCTCGCCACGACCGCTATTGGGGCGACGGATCGTGGAGCGAGCGTGGCCGCTCTTCCAATGTAGGATTTCGCGTGAGAGGGTGGCGCCGACCGGAGTCGGCCGGCTCCTTCCCACCGTCGCGGGCCACCTGTAGGAATGTCTTTTTTCAGGCGCGCACCCTGTCAACTTCGTCAACTTCGCCCTCGCGCGTCCCGCATTTGCTCCGTCCGCCCCCCCGCGCTAAGGGCGCGGCCTTCATCGATCCAACGAAAAGACCGCCCGTGACGCTCTACATCCGCTTCGCCGAGGAGATCGGCCGCATTCTCGACCAGCTTGAGACCGAGGGGACCATCCCCGCCGGGCTGTCGCGACGCGCCGTCTCGATCGAGCCGCCGCGCGATGCGAGCCATGGCGATCTCTCCACCAACGCCGCGATGGTGCTGGCCAAGCCTGCGAACACGAACCCGCGCGCGCTGGCGGCCGCGATCGCGCCGAAGCTGGAGCAGGTGGAGGGCGTCACCGCCGTCGAGATCGCCGGCCCCGGCTTCATCAACATGCGCCTGGCGCCCGACGTATGGCGCGGCGAACTGGCCGAGATCCTCGCGGCGGGCGGCGATTACGGCCGCTCGACCGCCGGCAACGGCCACCGCGTCAACGTCGAATATGTCTCGGCCAACCCGACCGGGCCGATGCACATGGGCCATTGCCGGGGCGCGGTGGTGGGCGATGCGCTCGCCAGCCTGCTCGCCTTCGTCGGCCACCCGGTGACGCGCGAATATTACGTCAACGACGCCGGCGCGCAGGTGCAGACGCTCGGCCGCTCGGCGCACCTGCGCTACCGCGAGGCGCTGGGCGAGGATATCGGCGAGATCCCCGAAGGCTTCTATCCGGGCGATTATCTGAAGCCGGTCGGCTCTGCGCTCGCCGCCGAATATGGCACGCGCTACCAGTCCGCGCCGGAGAGCGAGTGGCTCGACCTGTTCCGCGAGAAGGCGGTCGCCGCGATGATGGACATGATCCGCGCCGACCTCGCCCTGCTCGGCATCCATCACGACATCTTCGCGTCCGAGGCCGGCGTGCAGAAGGCCGGCAAGGTGGATGCCGCCTTCGCAGACCTGACCGCCAAGGGCTTGCTCTACCAGGGCGTGCTGGAGCCTCCCAAGGGCGAGCTTCCCGACGATTGGGAGCCGACCGAGATGACCCTGTTCCGCGCCACCGAATTCGGTGACGATCAGGATCGCCCGGTGCGCAAGTCCGACGGCGGGCTCACCTATTTCGGCACCGATCTCGCTTACCACGCGCAGAAGGCGGCCGAGGCGGACGAGCTGATCGACATCTGGGGCGCCGACCACGCCGGCACCGTCAAGCGCATCCAGGCGGCGGTGCAGGCGCTCACCGGGGGCAAGCGCTTCGACGTCAAGCTCGTCCAGATGGTCAAGCTGCTGCGCAACGGCGAGCCGGTGAAGATGTCCAAGCGCTCGGGCCAGTTCGTGACGCTGGCCGACGTGGTGAACGAGGTGGGCCGCGACGTGGTGCGCTTCACCATGCTCACCCGCAAGGCCGACGCGCAGATGGATTTCGACTTCGCCAAGGTGGTGGAGGCGTCGAAGGACAATCCGGTCTTCTACGTTCAATATGCCCATGCCCGCGTCTGCTCGGTGCAACGCAAGGCGAAGGGCGAGATGGGGCTGGAGGCGGCGGGCGCCGATCTCTCCCGCCTCGACGACGAGGAATGGGGGCTGGTGAAGCTCGCCGCGCAATTCCCGCGTGTCGTCGAGCAGGCGGCGGGCACGCGCGAGCCGCACCGTGTCGCTTTCTATCTCTATGATCTGGCGGCGGCTTTCCATGCCTTGTGGAATCGCGGCAACGATCGTCCCGACCGTCGCTTTTTGGTGCAGGACGATCCCGAAACGACACAAGCAAGGCTTTCCCTCGCCGAGGGGATCGGGCAGATATTAAGAAATGGCCTGTCGATCATGGGGGTCGCGGCGGCCGAGGAGATGTAGGGCGATGTCGGATTCGGGGCGGAGCATGGGCGGCAATGCGGACGAGGACCGCCTGCCCTGGCTGGAACCGGTCGAGGACGAGACCGCTGAGGAAGGCGTCTCCGCCGGCCGCCTGATCGCCGGGCTGGTCGCGGCGCTGGTGATCCTGGGCTGCGTCGTCGGCGGCGTCTATTGGCTGAAGCAGCGCGTCTCCGGCCCGGTCCAGACCGCCGATGGCGGCCCCGCGACGATCGCCGCGCCGGCCGGACCCTACAAGACCAAGCCCGCCGAAGAGGGCGGCATGCAGGTCAAGGGCCAGGGCGACAGCGCCTATGCCGCGAGCGAGGGCGCCGATCCGAACGCCAAGATCGATCTCTCCAAGGTGCCCGAGGCGCCGATCGCCAAGGGCACGCCCGCGCCGCAGCCCGAGGCGCCGAAGCCGACCCCCGCGCCCGCCAAGCCGGTCGAGACCGCCAAGGCGCCGGCTCCGGCCCCGGTGAGGCCCGCGCCCACGCCGAAGCCGGCCGCTCCGGCGCCCGCGCCCGTCCAGACCGCCGAGGCCCCGGCCGCCGGCGGCACCATCCAGCTCGGCGCGCTGCCGAGCGAAGCGGCGGCGAACGCGGCGTGGAAGTCGCTGTCCGGCCGCTATGGCTATCTGGCGGCGCTCCAGCATTCGGTGGTGAAGGCGGACGTCAACGGCAAGACCTATTACCGCCTGCGCGCGGCGGCGGGCGGAGATGCCTCGTCGGTCTGCTCGAAGCTCAAGGTGGCGGGCGAGGCTTGCACGGTCGTGAAGTGAGGCCTAGCGCCTGACTGCATGATCCCCGCTTTCTTCGGCCTTTCCGGCCTCGCGCTGACCGATGCCGAGCGGAGCTTCTTCCGCTCGGCCGACCCCGCCGGCTTCATCCTGTTCAAGCGCAACTGCGGCGATCGCCAGCAGATGAAGGCGCTGACGGACGACCTGCGCAGCCTCGTCGGTCGCGACGACGTGCCGATCCTGATCGATCAGGAAGGCGGCCGGGTGCAGCGCATGGGGCCACCAGAATGGCCGAAGCTGCCGGCGGGCGAGGCGTTCGCGCGGCTGTGGGACAGGGCGCCCGTCTCCGCGATGGAGGCGGCGCGGGTCAACGCCAAGGCGATCGCGGTGATGCTGCGCGAGGTCGGCGTCAATGTCGACTGCCTGCCGCTGCTCGACGTCCGCCGGCCCGATGCCGATGCGGTGATCGGCGACCGGGCGCTCGGCACCGAGCCGAAGCAGGTCGCGTCGCTCGGCCGCCTCGTGATCGACGGCTTGCGCGAGGGCGGGGTGGTTGGGGTGGTCAAGCACATGCCCGGCCATGGCCGCACCCATCTCGACACCCACAAGGCGCTGCCGATCATCGAGGCGACCGACGCGGAGCTGGCCGAGGATATCCAGCCCTTCCGCCAGCTCAACGACGCGCCGATGGGGATGACCGCACACCTCGTCTATGCGGCGTGGGATGCCGAGCGACCGGCGAGCCAGTCGACCATCGTCGTGCAGGAGATCATCCGTGGCCGGATCGGCTTCGATGGGCTGTTGATGTCGGACGATCTTGGCATGCACGCGCTCTCCGGCGATTTCGGCGCGCGCGCGGTCGGCGCACTGGCGGCTGGGACCGACATCGCGCTTCATTGCTCCGGCGAGATGACCGAGATGGAGACGGTGGCCGGCGCGCTCGGATCGATTCCGGAGGTGAGCTACGATCGCCTCCAGCGCGCGATGGCGACGATCGCGACGCAGGCATCGGACGAAAGCTTCGAGGACCTGGTCGCCAAGCGCGATTCGCTGCTCGCCCTGGCCTGACCCCCCCTCCGTTCGGGCTGAGCCTGTCGAAGCCCTGCCCTTTCTTGAACCGTCCACAGAAAAGGACAGCCCTTCGACAACCTCAGGGCGAACGGGGATGGTTGACCGCGTAGAGAAGCGTTAGCCTCTGGCTGTGGACCAGGCCGAAGACACCCTCACCATCGACATAGACGGCTGGGAAGGGCCGCTCGACCTGCTGCTGGCGCTCGCCCGGCAGCAGAAGGTGGATCTGCGCGAGCTGTCGATTCTCGCGCTGGTCGAGCAATATCTCGGCTTCATCGAGAGCGCCAAACAGCTCAGGCTGGAGCTGGCGGCCGATTATCTCGTGATGGCGGCGTGGCTGGCCTATCTCAAATCCGGCTTGCTGCTGCCGCGCGATCCCGAGGTCGAGCCTTCACCCGAGGAACTGGCGTTCCGTCTGCAACTGCGTCTCCAGCGGCTCGACGCGATGCGTGAAGCCGGCAGCCGACTCATGGGGCGCGACCGGATCGGCCGCGACGTGTTCGTGCGCGGCGCACCGGAAGGTCTCAAGGTGATCCGCAAGGCCGCATGGCAGGCCGAGCTGTTCGACCTGATCGCGGCCTACGGCGCCATCACCGCGCGCAACAAGCCGGTGATGCACGTCGTCGCGCGTCGCCCGGTCATGACGCTGGAGGCGGCGCTGCAGCGCGTCGAGGCGATGCTGGGCCATGCGGTCGACTGGACGGCGCTGGAACGCTTCCTGCCCGCCACGCTCGATCCGCAGCTGGCCAAATCCTCCCGCGCGTCCAGCTTCCTCGCGATGCTGGAACTCGCCAAGCAGGGCCGGCTGGAACTGCGGCAGGAAGAGGCATTCGACACGCTCTGGGTGCGCGCCGCATGATCGGCCATGACGAGCGCGCGGTCGAGGCGGTGCTGTTCGCCGCCGAAAACCCGCTCACCAAATCCGAGATCGAAGCGGCCGCAGGCGAAGGTGTTGACGTTGCCGCCGGTCTCGCCGCGCTTGCGGAAAGCTATGCGGATCGCGGTATCCATCCGGTCGAGCGCGGCGGGCGCTGGCATTTCCAGACCGCGCCGGACCTCGCCCACATCCTGCGCCGCGAGCGCGAGGAACCGCGCAAATTGAGCCGCG
This sequence comes from Sphingomonas chungangi, assembly GCF_013778325.1. Lineage (GTDB taxonomy): Bacteria > Pseudomonadota > Alphaproteobacteria > Sphingomonadales > Sphingomonadaceae > Solisphingomonas > Solisphingomonas chungangi. The sequence continues at coordinate 121,415 of NZ_JACEIB010000003.1, forward strand.
CGGCGATCGAGACGCTCGCCATCATCGCCTATCACGAGCCGGTCAGCCGCGCCGAGATCGAGGCGATCCGCGGCGTCCAGATCAGCAAGGGCACGCTCGACGTGCTGATGGAGGCGGGCTGGGTGCGCCCCGCCGGCCGTCGCGAGGTGCCCGGCCGGCCCCTCACCTACGCCACCACGGCGGGCTTCCTTACCCATTTCGGGCTGGAGAGCCGTCGCGACCTGCCCGGCATCGAGGATCTGCGCGCCGCCGGCCTGCTCGATCCCGTCGAGGACATGCTGATGCACGCGGAGGTGGAAACCGGCGGCGAGGACGACTAGATAGGGCGCTCCTGTTTGGAGAATGGTCATGGGTCTGTCCCCGATTCACATCATCCTGCTCGCGCTGGTCGCGGTGCTGGTGCTCGGCGGCGGGCGTTTCTCGGCGCTGATGGGCGATGTCGCCAAGGGCGTGAAGCAGTTCAAGAAGGGCATGGCCGAGGACGATTCCACCGATCGCCCCGAGCCGCCGCGCCCGTCGCCGCGCCTGCAGGCGCAGCAGCCCGCCGAGCCGATCGTCGAGCACAATCCGGCCCCGGTTCGTGAGGACCGGCCGCTTCCGTGATCGCTGGCCGCTTGCCGGGTCGCCGCTGAGACATGTTCGATATCGCCCCGTCCGAGCTGATGCTGGTCGCGCTCGTCGCGATCGTGTTCATCGGGCCCAAGGATCTGCCGAAGGCGATGCGCTTCGTCGGCCAGTGGGTCGGCAAGGGGCGGACGATGGCGCGCCATTTCCGTTCGGCGATGGACGAGATGGTCCGCGAGGCCGAGATGGCCGAGATGGAAGCCAAGTGGAAGGCGGAGAATGAGCGGATCATGCGCGAGCATGCCGACCTGATGGCGAGCGTGACGGCGCCGCACGAGGCTCTGCCGGCACCGCCCGTCGCCGCCGGGACCGCCGAAGCCGAGATGCCGAAGCCTGCCGCCGCAGAGGAGCCGATGCTCCCGCTCGAACCGGCCGCGCCCGTCCGTCAGCCGCCCGAGGCCTGAGGCCATGGCCGAGGGGGAGAACGAACTCGACGATTCGCGCGCGCCGCTGCTCGATCACCTGATCGAGCTGCGCCGCCGGCTGATCTGGAGCTTCCTGGCGCTGGGGCTGTGCTTTTGCGTCTGCCTCTATTTCGCGGAGGACATCTTCGCCTTCCTCGTCCAGCCGCTGCTTAGGGCGGGGCAGGGCAAGCTCATCTATACCGACATCTTCGAGGCCTTCTTCGCCAATGTGAAGGTCGCCTTCTTCTCCTCGATCATGCTGAGCTTCCCGATCGTGGCGAACCAGATCTGGCGCTTCGTGGCGCCCGGCCTCTACGCCAAGGAGAAGCGCGCGCTGAGGCCCTTCCTGGTGCTGACGCCGGTGCTGTTCCTGTCGGGCGCGGCGATGGCCTATTACATGGCGATGCCGCTGGCGCTGCACTTCCTGCTCGGCACGTCATTCCAGCGCAATATCGGCGGCGTGCAGCAGGAAGCGCTGCCGGCGATCGGCAATTACCTGAGCTTCGTCACGAAATTCCTGTTCGGCTTCGGCGTGGCCTTCCTGCTGCCGGTGCTGCTGATGCTGCTGGAACGCGCGGGCATCGTGACGCGCAGGCAGCTGATCAAGGGGCGCCGCTACGCGATCGTCGCGGTGTTCGCGGTGGCCGCCGTGCTGGCGCCGCCGGACCTGCTGTCGATGGTGTTGCTCGCGCTCCCCTTGTGCATCCTCTACGAATTCGCGCTGGTGATGATCTGGTTCACCGAGCGGAGACGGGCGCGGGAGGCGGCTGCCGAGGCTGAAGGGTAGAGCCCCTAACGTCTGTGCAGAAGCCAGCTGGAATTGGTGCCGTCGGTCAAGCGTCGCACCGCCACGCGGATCGTTTTGCCGTCAGGAAGCACTGTCATCGTCTTCGTCAGGGTCGTCGTGCCCTCCGCCGACATCTGCTCGACGATCATATGGTCGTCAGGCATCGTCACGGTTATCCTTGCCGACGCCCTGTCACCCCTGATCGGAACAGGCGGCCCGCCGACGATCGCGTCGAATCCTGAGCCGCCGAAGCCCAAGACGCCCAGACGTGAGCCATGAAGCGTGATTCTCTCTGTCAGACGAGCCTGCGTTGTCTTGGTGGTTATCTCCTGCCACCTGCCGTCCAGCGCGTGCGCGCCTGCTCTCGGCCCATCGATCCGGTGGTAGAATATTCGGGTAGGGACGGGACCACGGTCAGGCTTGCCGAAATCGGTTACGACCTCGTTCAGCGCACGCCGGTCTGCCGAAACCGTATAGTCGACCGAATAAACGATCCGGCCTCTGAAGCGGTCGAGCTCGCGGACATGCCGGCTATTTCGGACGGAAATCGCGACTGAATCGACATATCCGTCACTCGGTTGGCGATGAAAGACGCCATCCGCTTTCACAACAAAATCTGCCGGATCGCCCCGCGAAAATACCCCGGCCCGAAGTGCGAAACTGTGCGGAGCGCGTGGACCGTCGACGGAATCGAGATCCATGATCCATGTGCCGTTGAACGCGCTTGCGGATGAGTGGGTCTCGCTGATGAGCAGGGCCAGCCACAGGCTCGGGATCATCCTGGCAAACTGCCTGCAATACGCATGAAGTCAATGAAAAAGGCGCCGCCGGTTTCCCGGCGACGCCCTTCCGTTCTGCGATAAGCCCGAGGCTTATTTCGACTGGTCGGCCGCCTTGGTGGTGGCGTGGCCGACCGACGACACGTCCTTGCCGGCACCCGCGACGGTGTTGCAGGCGGCCAGCGTGAACATGCCGGCGAGCAGCCCGGCGGTGACGATCTTGCGAACCATGGGAATCTCCCTTTCCAGACGGCGTAACAGCCGCCGCTCCGAGACAATGCGCCCCCGAAACAATGGTTCCGCAAACCGTCGCTTCGCGATTGGGGCTGTGCTTTTCAGGACAATGTGGCCCCGATAAAATTTTGGGTCCGGTCGCGCCATCGGGGGGGATGATGGAGCGGCCGGACCCAGTTTTGTTCTGGATAGCGAGAGCGGGGGGGCAAAAGGTCGCTATCCGGGGATTAAAACGGGCTAAAATGAGGCTGGTTCCCGGTGCGCATGAAAAAAATTCGGCCAAGTCGCCGAACTTCCTGTCAAACGTCGGCGACGTCCGTCATCACCCCGATCTCGATCGCCAGAAGCCCCTCGGCATCGTCGCGCTCCATCGGTGAGCGAAGTTGGCGCGAGAGGCCGCCGATCACGCGCTCGAACAATTCGAAATGCTGGTCGATCGGAGCCGCATCGCGGTTCAGAGCGGGTGAGCGTATTGCCAGACGCGCGCGATCGGGCCTGTCCGGCACGGCCTCCAGCGTGATCCCGATCGTCGTGCCGGGCAGCCGCATCATCGCCGTCTCGATTACCTCGACGAGCAGGAAGGCGACCGACACCGCGACATCCTGATTGGCGTGGAAGAGGCCGACCTGCAGCGTGATGACCGGCGGCTTGATGCCGGACGGCAAAGACCCGCGCAGGTTGGCGGCGATCTCCCCGATCAGTGGCCGCAGCGCGATGCCGTGATTGACCTCGAGCTCCGCATAGTGGCTGCGATGGACCAGCGCGAGCGCGTCCACGCGGCGCTGGATGGTGGCGTAGGCGTCACCGGCCTCGGTGGTCGGTGCGCCGCGCGCGTGGATGTTGAGCAGGCTGGCGACCACCTGAAGGTTGTTCTTCACGCGATGGTGCACCTCGCGCGTCAGCCGGGTCTGGCGGGCGAGGCCATCCTCCAGGTCTGCCTCGTGGCGGGTGATGGTCTGGGCGGCGCGCTCGAACGCCTCGCCCAGCGCGCGGATCTCGAAGGCCGGCGTGGTGAGTGCCGGCGACACGAAGCGGCCGGTCAGGCGATAGGTTTCGATCGCCTCCTGCATCGTCTCGAGCGGTCGCAGGATCAGGCGATCGACCACCAGCCAGCCGATCGCTGCGCCTGCCACCCACATCAGGATGGGCAGCAGCGTCAGCAGCACCTCGTTGGCGCTGAGCGGAGGGCTCGCCACCGACATGGAGAGTCGCAGCTGCCCGGCTGCGACCGGCTGATCGGCCAGCGTCTCGCGCCCGACCGGCATCGATTCGAGCGAGGCGAGGGCCAGCTCATGCCCGCTATCGTCGCTGATCTTGAGGGCGTAGGTTCCGTCCTGGGCATGCGGATGGGCGGCGGTCGCCAGCAGCGTTCGCGGCAGAATGGCGACGGTCCAGCCAGGCAGGTCGGAGGCGCTGGCGACGATCCGCAGCGACTGCCCGTCCCGATCGAAGGTGACGATGGGGGTCGGCGACGGCACGCGCGTTGGCCATGCGGCCCTGATCGGACGACTGGCGCAGATGAGGTGACCGGCCGGATCGAATACCGCCACCATGGCATCCGGCCCGATCGTCGCCGCGGCCCGTACGCAGCCGCCCACACCTTCTCGCTGGGTGCCGCGCAGGATGCCGGCGGTGCGATCGATCATCAGGTTGAAGCGCTCGGCGCTGTCGGTCGCGAGCAGGCGCGCCGCTGCTTCCCGATTGGCGCGGTTCGCCTGCGCCGTCTCCAGCGAGGCCAGCGACGCGATCATGCCCAGCGGCAGCAGCGCCAGGCTGAGCACGATCAGGATCTTCAGGCTGGTCGAGAGACGCGCGAAAAGCCGGACGGCCGGTGAAGGCGACGGAAGAGGGTGCAAGGGGTGCTCTGGCGGCACGCCCCTAGCGGAGCTTGCCCAGCAGATCGAGAAGCTCGGTCGGGATCTCCTCGCTCACCGTCTTGGAATATACGGAACGCAGGGCATGGCCGACGTCCCGATCGGACGCCTTGCCGTCTCCGCCGGATCCCGCTGAACCCTTGGCGCCGCGCTTGCTCTTGTTACCGTCGCTCAACGCCAATCTGCCCCGTCCCCTGTCGATATCGCCCTGCGATCACCGAACGCGAAACCCTAGTCATCGAAACCCACGTCATCAAAACCGCCTGCTAGGCCGATCGTTTCGGCATTCGCACGACATGCGATAAAATCCTCGCGTGGCCGTGGAAACAAAAAAGTCGCAGGATGGTTCCCGCATTGATGATCGTTTCGTTCAAGGGGGCGATCGTCCGGGGGAGGGCGCACTCGACAGTCGTTCCTGCCCTGGGCCAATATGGGCTGCACACAGGAGTTTGGAACGATCATGTCGCTTGGACAGGAACTGGCCCCCCATCTGCCGTTCGTACGGCGTTACGCGCGTGCCCTCACCGGTACGCAGAAGCATGGCGACGCCTATGTGCGCGCCACGCTGGAGGCAATCGTCGCCGCGCCCGAGGATTTTCCGCGCGATGTCGATCCGCGCCTCGGCCTCTACAAGACCTTTCAGGCGATCTGGGGTTCGGCCAATGTCGAGACCGGCGTTGATGGCGGGCAGGACGCCGCCCAGCCCGAGGCGATCGCGCAGGCCCGCCTGGCCCGCATCACGCCGCGCTCGCGCCAGGCCTTGCTGCTGACCGCGATGGAGGGCTTCACCAATGAGGATGCGGCCTATCTGATCGGCGTCGATGCGCCCGAGGTGGAGACACTGGTGGCCGACGCACTCTCGGAGATCGAGCGTCAGACCCATGCCGAGGTCCTCATCATCGAGGACGAGCCGATCATCGCGATGGACCTCGAGACGATCGTGCGCGATCTCGGCCATGGCGTGACCGGCGTGGCGGTGACCCGCGACGAGGCGGTGGCGCAGGCGATGGCGCGACGCCCCGGCCTGGTGCTGGCTGACATCCAGCTCGCCGACGACAGTTCGGGCATCGATGCGGTGAAGGACATCCTCGCCCAGTTCGAGGTGCCGGTGATCTTCATCACCGCCTTCCCCGAGCGCCTGCTGACCGGCGAGCGGCCCGAGCCGACCTTCCTGATCACCAAGCCCTTCCAGCGCTCCACGGTGAAGGCGGCGATCGCGCAGGCGCTGTTCTTCGACAGCTCGACGGTCCCCGCCTAAGGAACCTGCGCCCCTCTCCCGACGTTGGCACAGCGTAACGATCGGGAGAGGGCCGATGGCTGAGCACGAACCGCGTCTTTCGGAAATGGAAGCCAGCGCCGGCAAGAAGACCGGCGCGATGCGCTACGTCCTTGCCATTTCGCTCGTTGCGATCGTGGTTATCTTCGCCATCCTCCTGATTATCAATCGATAATATGGAAGTTTACAATGCAAGGGTGGCGCCTGGAGACCAGGCCCCCTATGTCTCGGAAGAGGACGACACTGTTGGCAGTGGTACGGAGCTTGGGGCAGCGATGACGAATGACGGTCCGCCCCGCGCGGAGGATGAGGATGACGGTGTCGAGACGGTGGAAACTCCCGTCCATACGCCGCTTCCCGACAACGAATTCAAGGTGCAGCTGGCGCAGGTGATCCCGCACCTGCGCGCCTTCGGTCGCTCGCTTTCGGGCAATCGCGACCTTGCCGACGATTTGGTGCAGGAAACCCTGCTCAAGGCGTGGGCGGCGCGGCAGCGCTTCCAGGCGGGCACCAACATGCGCGCGTGGACCTTCATCATCCTGCGCAACCTTTTCCTCAGCCAGATGCGCCGCGCGCGCTTCAAGGGCGAGTGGGACGAGATCACGGCGAACAAGCTGCTCGCGGCGCCGGCGAGCCAGGATCGCCATGTCGAGCTTGGCGATATGCAGCGCGCGTTGCTGCATCTGCCGCAGCCGCAGCGCGAGGCGCTGATCCTCGTCGGCGCGGGCGGGTTCGCCTATGAAGAGGCGGCCGAGATCTGCGGCTGTGCGGTCGGCACGATCAAGAGCCGCGTCGCGCGGGGCCGCGTGGCGCTGGAGGCTCTGCTCAGCGAGGGCAAGCTGCCGTCGCGCCGCACGCACGAAACCGATCCGAACACCACCGCGCTGCAGACGATCATGGATCAGGTCGACGATTTGAGCCGAGATGCGCTGGATCATAAATAAGGCGGCGTTCGGCGCTGCGTCCCTGCGGGGGTAACGAAGCAATCCTCCGCCGGTACGCCGGCGGATTGTCTTGTCCCTTTGCTCTTCGCGATGACGAGAAAGCAGATGCCTACGGTATCCGGTTGAGCAACTTCGCGAACTCGGCCGGCATGTCTTTGCTGCAATCGAAGCTCACGCGCAGCGCATCACGCACGCCCTGATGCTCGACAGGGGCGGACACCGTGCGGATCCGCCCGTTCGAGCGAGGCTCTGCCTCGGTCATCGATTTCCGGCCCTGCGTGATCATGAACAGACAACGCGGGACCTTTGCGGGGGTTGCGTTGGATCAGGTTCGGCTGCAACCCGCGAGCATGAGCGGCGAAAATGCCACACGGGTGCAGGAGGCGCTGGCGAGGGCATTGGCGCACGCGCCGTATCTGAGGCGTCTTGCGGGCCGCGAGACCGACGTGCGGATCGCGCTGGAACAGGGGAATCTCCCCGCTGCGCTTGATTCATATGAAAATCCGGGAAGCGACGGCGATTCGCTCGCGTCGCAGTTGCGGAAGAAAAAGAGGCGCTTGGCGCTCGCCTTGGCGGTGGGGGATCTGTCCGGCGTGCTGACCATCGAGGAGGTCACCGGCCACCTCAGCCGTTTCGCCGATCACGCGCTGGGTCTTGCCATCGAAGCGGCGATCCGGGAGCGCACGCCCGATGTCGAACCGCGCGGCTTCGTGGCGCTCGCGCTGGGCAAGCACGGCAGCAGCGAGCTCAATTATTCGTCGGACATCGATCCGATCCTGCTGTTCGATCCCGAGACGCTGCCCCGCCGCGCAAGGGACGAGCCGGTCGAGGCGGCCGCCCGCATCGCGCGGCGCGTGGTCGAACTGCTGCAGGCGGTGGACGGCGACGGCTATGTCTTCCGCGTCGATCTGCGGCTTCGCCCTTCGCCCGAGGCCACGCCGCCGGCGCTGCCGATCTCGGCAGCGCTGACCTATTATGAATCGAGCGCGCTGCCGTGGGAACGTGCCGCCTTCATCCGCGCCCGCGCGGCGGCGGGCGATATCGCGCTCGGGCAGGAGTTCCTGTCGGCGATCCGGCCATTCGTCTGGCGCCGCTCGCTCGATTTCGGCGCGTTGGGCGAGATTCGTGCTCTGACTCGCCGCATCCGCAGCCATTATGAGGGTGGCCAGCGCTTCGGCCCGGGCTACGATCTCAAGCGCGGGCGGGGCGGCATCCGCGAGGTGGAGTTCTTCGCGCAGATCCATCAGCTGATCCACGGCGGTCGCGATCCGTCGCTGCGCGCACCGGCGACGCTCGATGCGCTGAAGGCGTTGGGTCGAGCCGGGCTGGTCGGGGCGGAGGAGGTGACCGCTCTCTCCGAGGCTTATCGTCTCTATCGCAGCGTCGAGCACCGGCTGCAGATGGTGGAGGACCAGCAGACGCACAGTTTGCCGCGCGACGCGGCGGCGCTCGACAATGTCGCTAAGCTGGATGGCCGGACCGATGGTGCCGCCCTGCTCGATGCCCTGCGCCCGCACGTCGAGCGCGTCGGCGCGCGATATGACAGCCTCGATCCGCCAGAGGATCAGGGCTTGCCGCGTGACGAGGCGCCGTTGGAGGCCATGCTGGTGTCAGCCGGCTTCGTCGACGCGAAGGTGGCCGCGCAGCGCGTCGCACAGTGGCGGGGCGGCGGCGTCCGCGCGCTTCGCTCGCCCGCCGCGCAACAGGCTCTGGAAGCGGTGCTGCCCGCACTGGTGGCGGCGCTGGGCCGCGCGCCCGATCCCGCGACGGCGCTCAACCGCTTCGATGCGATGCTCTCGCGCCTGCCGAGTGCGATCAACCTCTTCCGGCTGCTGGAGGCCCGGCCGCCGCTCGCCCGGCTCGTCGGCGACGTGCTGAGCCTGGCCCCGGCGTTGGCCGAGATGCTGAGCCGCCGGGCCGAGCTGATCGATGGCCTGATCGACGCCAGTGCACTGGAGCCGCCGGCCGGGGTCGCCGCGCTCGCATGTCGCTTCGCCCGTCGCGACGACGAGGATTATCAGGCGATGCTCGATCGCGTGCGGCGCGAGGTCAACGAGTTGCGCTTCGCCGAAGGCGTGCAGATCGTTTCGGCCTTCGCCGATCCATTGGAGGTCGCCGCCGGCTATTCGCGTATCGCCGAGGGCGCGTTGCTCGCGCTCGCCGATGCGACCGTGGTGGAATTCGAGAGGGCGCATGGCCGCGTGGCCGGTGGCGAATTGCTGATCCTGGCGCTCGGGCGTTTCGGCGGGGCGGCGCTTACCCACGCATCCGATCTCGATCTTGTCTATCTCTTTACCGGCGATCACCTCGCGGAATCGGACGGGCCGAAGCCGCTCGGCGCCACCCATTATTTCAACCGCCTCGCCCAGCGCGTCACCGCCGCCCTCTCGGTGCCGACAGCCGCCGGGCCACTTTATGAGGTGGACACGCGGCTGCGCCCGTCGGGCGCGCAGGGGCTGCTCGCCGTCAGCCTCGACAGCTTCGCGCGCTATCAGCGCGAGGGGGCGTGGGCCTGGGAGCATATGGCGCTGGCACGCGCCCGGCCGGTTTACGGATCGGCGGAAGGGCGCACGGCGCTGCAGGCGACTATCGAAGAGACGCTGGGGCGCGAGCGCGAAATCGCGACACTCATCACCGATGCGGTCAAGATGCGCGGCGACATGGCCCGCCACAAGCCGCCCGCCGGGCCGCTCGACGTGAAGCTGATCGACGGCGGGCTGGTCGATCTGGAATTTGCCATCCACGTCACGCAACTGGGCAACCGGACCGGCTTCGATCCGCGCCTTCGCGTGGCGCTATCGGCGCTGATCGACGCGGGGCTGCTTCCCGAGGCGCTTCGGCCAGCCTACGAACTGCTCGCTCGCATCCTCGTGACGCTTCGGTTGATCAGCCCCGATGCGCAGGAGCCCGGCCCCGCCGCGCGCGATGCGCTGGTCCGCGCCTGCGGCCTTCCCGACTGGCCGTCTCTGCTTGCGGCGCTCGACGAGGCGCGGCAGAGCGTGCAGCAGGTTTGGGGCGCGATCGTCACGCAGGCAGGACACGCGGCAGGAGAGGCATGATGGCAGAGATCAATCCCGGCGATATGGCACCCGATGCCACGCTGACCACGCCCGAGGGCGGCACGCTGAAGCTGTCGCAGCTGCGGGGCAAGCCGCTGGTCCTCTATTTCTATCCGAAGGACGACACCTCCGGCTGCACGCGCGAGGCACAGGATTTTTCGCGCTTCAAGGGGGCGTTCGACATTGCCGGTGTCGCCATCCTTGGCGTTTCCAAGGATCCACCCGCCAAGCACGTGAAGTTTACCGCCAAATACGATCTCACCATCAGCCTGGCGTCGGACGAGGACGGATCGGTTTGCGTTGCGTTCGGCACCTGGATCGAGAAGAGCCTCTACGGCCGCAAATATATGGGCATCGACCGCGCCACCTTCCTGATCGATGCGGACGGGCGCGTCGCGAAGGTGTGGCGCAAGGTGAAGGTTCCGGGCCATGCCGAGGCGGTGCTGGCGGCGGCCGAGGAACTGGTGCGCGCGTGACGTTGACGGGCAGGGCGGGGGTCGCAGCGGCGCGCTCGATCGCCGAAGCATGTCGCGCCGTCCTGCTCACGACCGAGCCTTACGAGAAGGCCTTTGCCGCGCGAGCGACGGCGCGGGATTGGCGGAACGGCCGGCTGGCGCACGGCTTCGACGTCACGATGCCGGACAATCCGCCGCGCCCCGATCGGCCGGAGCTGCTGCCCCCCAACCGCATGCCCAAGCGCGGGCGCGGCGGGTCGGAGCGGGCGCGCGTCGCCATGCTGCATGCGCTGGCGCACATCGAATATGTCGCGATCGATCTTGCCTTCGATTGCGCCGGGCGGTTCGGCGATGCCATGCCGCCCGCCTTCGTCGACGACTGGCTGGGCGTCGGCGCGGATGAGGCGATGCATTTCGTCCTGCTCGACCGGCGGCTGAGGAGACTCGGCTCCCATTACGGCGCGCTACCGGCGCATTCCGGCCTGTGGGAAGCTGCGGAGAAGACCCGCGACGACCTTGTCGCCCGCCTTGCCGTCGTTCCGATGGCGCTCGAAGCCCGCGGTCTCGACGTCACGCCCGCCATCGTCGAACGTTTTCGAGCAGCCGGCGACGAGCGCTCGGCGCATATCCTCGCCCGCATCTACACAGACGAGATAAGGCACGTTTCGACAGGGACGAAATGGTTCGAATCCTGCTGCACGAGCGAGCGGAAACCGCCGGCCGAACGTTGGCGGAGCCTGATTTCCCGCGACTTCGGTGGAGTCGTTAAGCCACCATTCAACGATTCGGCGCGCGCTCAGGCCGGTCTGACGCTGGACTATTACGGGACTCTTGCGGCGTTAACACCTTCGGGTCAGACATCACCTCGCCGTGAGCGGGAGGGGCAAGTTTCCACGAGCGGCTGACCCAACGATCCACGACCGAAGCATGAGCTTTCGGCCCGTGGGCGCGTGCAAGGTGGACGATATCGTGAGCTTCATTACCCGTCGTCGAGTCAACGCTGCCGAGATCGTTCGGTTTCCTGCCCTGAAGATTTCCGTCGTCGCGCTGCTGGGCCTAAGCGCGCTGGCAGCCGGTCCGGTCGCCGCCGCCGATGCGGCGACCGCCGCGGCTACCGTGGCGACCTCCGGTGCCTTCGACGCCGTATCCACTTCTACCCTCGGCGCCAAGGCGGACCCGATGTTCCGCTCGCTGTTCGACGGCTGGAAGAAGATGGATGCGGTTCCCACCGGCGGCATTCTCGCCGTCCCCTCGCAGAAGCCGGTCAAGGAATTCCGTTACACGTCCGGCTTCGGCGTGCGCGGCAATCCGTTCGGTGGGCGTGGTGGCGAAATGCATCCGGGCATGGACATGGCCGCGCCGACCGGCACGCCGGTCTACGCTACTGCAGACGGCATCGTCAGCCGCGCCGAGCGCACCTATGGGGGTTACGGCAATCTCGTCCAACTCGAACATGGCAAGGGCCTCGAAACCCGCTACGGCCACCTTTCGCAGATCCTCGTGCACGACGGCCAGCGCGTGCACCGCGGCGACCTGATCGCGCTGGTGGGTTCCACCGGTCGCTCGACGGGCAGCCACCTTCACTACGAAGTCCGCATCGACGGCCGGGCCGTCAATCCGATGCCCTTCCTCCAGACCGCCGACTACATGACCGCGCTGCAGAACCGCGCGGTTCCGATCCACGGGGCGACCCCGGTCGCGATGGGCGGCCCCGAGGATCCCGACGCCGCCGATTGATATGCGGCATCCGCGACCCTATCTTCGGGTCATGAGCGACGCCCCCGATATCGAGCTTTCCCCGTCGGCCGCCAAGCGTGTCGCGACCATCGCGGCCAAGCAAGGCAAAGCTGCCATGCTGCGCCTGTCGGTGGATGGCGGCGGCTGCGCGGGCTTCCAATATGTCTTCGGGCTGGCCGACGCGGTCGGCGAGGACGATATCACCGCCGTGCGCGATGGCGTGACTCTGGTGGTTGATTCGGTCAGCCTCGATCTCGTGCGCGGCGCGATGGTCGATTATGTGGAGTCGCTCGGCGGTGCGGCCTTCAAGGTCGAGAATCCGCGGGCGGCCTCCGGTTGCGGTTGCGGGTCCAGCTTTTCGATCTGACTCTTTCGGAGCCGGTCCGGTCCCGTTAAGACGGGGCATGAGGATCGCCACCTACAACGTCAACGGCATCAACGCGCGGCTCCCCCGGCTGCTGGAATATCTCGATGAGGCGCGGCCGGATGTCGTCTGCCTGCAGGAATTGAAGGGCGAAGGGGATCGCATCCCCGCCAGGGATATCGAGGCCGCCGGCTACGGTGCCATCTGGCACGGGCAGAAAGGATTCAACGGCGTTGCCGTCCTCGCGCGGGGGAGGCAGCCGGTCGAGCGCACGGTGGGCCTTCCCGGCGATCCCGAGGACGTGCAGAGCCGTTATGTCGAGGCAGAGGTGGACGGCGTGGTGATCGCGTCCATCTACCTGCCCAACGGCAACCCGCAGCCCGGCCCCAAGTTCGACTACAAGCTCGCCTGGATGACGCGCCTCGCCGCGCATGCGCGATCCCTTCTCGCCGAGGAGGTGCCGGTGGTGCTGGCGGGCGACTACAACGTCATTCCCGCCGACATCGACACCTTCTCCGTCCGCGCCATGCAAGACGATGCGCTGATGCAGCCGGAAAGCCGCGCGGCTTTTCGCAATCTGCTCTTCCAGGGCTGGACCGACGCGATCCGCGCGCGCCACCCGGAGCCCGAGAAGCTATACACCTTCTGGGACTATCAGGCCGGCGCCTGGCAGCGCGACGCGGGCTTCCGGATCGATCACCTGCTGCTCAGCCCACAGGCTGCGGACCGGCTCGTCGACGCCAATGTCGACAAGTCCGTGCGGGGCCGGGAAAAGGCCTCCGACCACGCTCCGACCTGGGTGGACCTGCGCTGACCGCCGCCGCCGATCGCCCCATGGAGGGAACTGCCGCGCGCGACTGGAACGGCGTCGCGCGGATCGTAGCGCTCGCCGTCGCGATCATCCTCGTGCTGTGGATCGGTATTCGCGCGGCCAACCCGCCGGCGGTGGTGCCCACCACTGCGCCCGATATGGCCTTCTCTGCGGAGCGAGCCATGGTCGACGTCCGCACGATCGCGCTCCGGCCGCATCCGACATCGAGCGCCGACATCCTGCGCGTGCGGACCTATCTGACCGATCGCCTTCATGCTCTGGGCCTGCAGACCGAGGAACGGCGCTACATGGTCGATCCGGTCGGTGCCGCCACGCTCAAGCGCTGGGACCCGAAGGCGAATCCGGCGAGCGAGATCGTCGACCTGATCGGCATCCTGCCGGGACGCGACCGGTTGCTGCCTGCCGTGACGCTGATGGCGCACATGGACACCGTGTGGGGCTCGCCGGGCGGCGGGGACGACACCATCGGCCTCGCTTCCACGCTGGAAGTACTCCGTGCGATCAGGGCGCGCGGCATGCCGGAGCGCGACATCGTCGTGCTGTTCACCGATGGCGAGGAGATCGGCCTGTCAGGTGCCAAGGCCTTCTGGCCGACCGACGGGCTGGCCGATCATATCGGCGCGGTGGTGAATCTGGAGGCGCGGGGCGCCGGCGGTCGCGCGACCATGTTCGAGACGGGCGATCTCAACGGCGACATGATCCGCCTGATGGCGTCGAGCGTGCGGCATCCGGTGGCCAACTCGATGTCGGTGATGGCCTATCGACTGATGCCCAACAGCACCGATTTCACGGTCACGCGTGACAAGGGGCTGCCTGGTTTCAACTTCGCGATCATGGGGCGGGCGGAATATTACCATTCGCCGCGCGCCACTGCCGATCGGCTCGACCCGCGATCGCTGCAGGACATGGGCGGTCAGGTGCTCGATCTGGTTTCCGCGCTCGCCAACGCCAAGGCGCTGCCGCAGGATGCCGAGGATGCGGTCTTCTTCGATGTCGCCGGCCACGGGCTGATCGTCTATCCGGCCGGAACGGGATGGCTTGTGCTGCTGATCGCGGCGGCCGGGCTTGGGGCGGCCTGGGTCGGCGCCGCGCGATCGAAGCTGGTTCGGCCGGCCGGCGTGGGGACGGGCCTGCTCGGAATGCTGTGGCTGGCGGCGCACGGGTTGCTGCTGATCGTCGTGCTGAACCTCGTTTCGGGCAGCGCGCATCCGAACTACTATGACCGCTTGGCCGCCCTACCGCGCCTCGAAGCGCTGGCGCTGCTGGCGAGTCTCGCGGTGTTGGCTGGCTGGCTGGGGTGGCGAAGGCTTCCCCGGCGTGTTCTCGGTCTGATGCCGGGCGCCGTGCTGGGCTTGCTGGGCCTCGTCCTGGGCGGGCCGTTCGTGCTGATTCTCTTCGCCGCACTGATTGCCATGGTCTCGGGCTGGTTCGCGCCGGCGGACGGTGTGACCAGCTGGAATGGCTGGATCGCGGCCATCGGCCTGCTGCTGTCGGTAGCCGTGATCGTGCAGGCGACGGCGCCGATGGCGGCGTGGATCTTCGCCTGGCCTGTCATGGTGCTCGCCATCGCGGCCGCCATCGTCGCCTGGTCCGATGCGGCATTCGCCAGGCCGTGGAGCTGGGCGGTCGCGGGCCTCGCCATGGTCGTCACCGTTGCGCCGCTGGTGCCGCTGGCGCATCTCGCCTTCCTCGGCATCGGCGGGCCGTTGCCGGAGGCGATGCTGGCCTTCCTGCTGCTCCTCGCCGCCGCCGTCTGGCCGCTCGGCCGGATCGAGAGACCGGATCGGCGCGTGTTGCTGGCGGCGGGCGCGCTGCTGGTCGCCGCGCTGGCGATCGCGGTGCAGGTGCGCACCGATCCCATCGCCGAGACGATTCCCGCCTATAGCCTCGACAAATAATGGCCGATCACAGCGCCTTGCCGTAGATTCGATAGACCTTGTTGATGTGGCTTTCGATCGCGTCGGCGATCGAAACCATCCCCTGATTGTCCTCCAGAATCCAACCTATCTCGCCGCGCGAGGCGCCGAACAGCTCGACCGAATCCTTGCGGATATACTCGATCATCATGAAGGCAAGCTGGGAGGCCAGGCGGGTCGCCTGCAGCTTCTTCTTCACGCCCATCAGCGGCACGCGCATCGTGCGGACCTTGGGCTTGCCCGAGAAGCCGCCGTTGAGGCGCCAGAGCAGCTTCACCACGCCGAACGGGAAGAGATTGCCGTTCAGGTCCTTCTGCATCTCGTTGAGGTCCGGCCAGGTCATCATGAAGGCGACCGGCTCGCCCTCAACCTCGGCGATGCGGATCAGCTCGTTGAAGACGATGGGCTTCAGCTTCTTGCCGACATAATTGATCTCGGCGTCGGTGATCGGGAGGAAACCCCAGTTATCCGACCAGGCATCGTTCAGGATGGAGAGGATCAGCTCCGCCTCCTGCTTGAACTTGGACTTGTCGACCTTGCGGATGGTGATGCGCGGGTTGCGCTCGCCCGACGACACGATCCGCTGGATCAGCGGCGGGAACGGCTTGGTGATATCGAGCTCGTAGGTGTTGAGATCCTTGATGCCCGCATAGCCGGCCGCCTCTATCCACGCCTCGTACTTCGGACTGTGATGGCCCATCATCACCGTGGGCGAATGGTCGTGGCCCTTGATCAGCAGGCCGGGCTCGTCCCAGATCGAGATCGAGATCGGGCCGACCGCCTTGGTCATGCCTTCCTTGCGCAGCCAGTCCTCGGCGTGGCCGATCAGGACGTTGGCGACCTCCTGGTCGACCGCCTCGAACAGGCCCCAATTGCCGATGTCGCGGCCGCCGCCCTGTTCGGCGGGCATGTCGAGCCAGAGATGGTCGATATGGGCGGAGATGCGGCCGACGTCCCTGCCATCGCGCACCGCGATGAACAGGTCGCCATGGCCATGCTCGAACCACGGATTCTTGCCCGGGGTGAGCAGCTCCAGCGCGTCCATCTTGAGCGGCGGGACCCAGGCCGGATCGGCCTTGTTCAGCGCGAACTGGACCTCGACGAAGCGCTTCTTGTCCGCAACCGTCTTGACGTGGAAAATCTCGATCGCGCCCGCCATTGCCCTGTCCTTGTCCGTGACGGGGCCGCCTTAGGCGAAAGGGCCGGCGCGATGTAGTTATTTATTCGTCATTTGGCCTTGTTGCGGGCGCGGAATTCGGCGGTGGCGATCACGCCGCCGGAGAGATCGCGGACCTTGGGGTGCACGTCCGCCGCCGCGTCGTCATAGCCGAGGTTGAACACGGTCGCGCTCTTCGGGCGAGCCGAGGCGCCGGCATAATGGGTGCCGCCCAGATGATCCCACCAGAAGTTGGTGATGCCGAAATTGCCGGTCTCGTCGTGGAAATGATGCTCCATGTGGCGGCGCTTGATCGTCGCCAGCCAGCGGTTCTTCGGCTGGTAGGAGAGGTGCTGGATGCAGTGGAAGAACTCGTTGACGCAGGTCTGGATCATGCCCGTGGCGAATGCCGCAGCCGCGCCACCGACGCCGCCGATCATGTAGCCGACCGGGATGGTCGCGATCGCTACGGTCGGCACGACATTGCCCGGCGAGCCGAACAGCACCTCAAGGTGGTTCGGGTCCTGATGGTGATCGAAATGGATGCGCTTCCAGGTGGCGGCGAGCCAGCTCACCTTCCACATCCAGCGCGAGTGCAGCACCCAGCGATGCAGGCCGTACCACACGATCGGGAAGAGCAGCACCGCCACCGCGATCGCCAGCAGCGAGCGGCCGATCGGCGCCGGCTGGTAGAACCACGTCCCGATCCCCGCCGCGGCGAGGCCGAGATACAGGATGATCGCCGGATATTGCAGGTAGGCGACGACCAGCTCGCGGAAGGTCATCCGGTCGAGATGGTGCGACTGCGTCCAGAAGCCCTTGCGGCGGATGGCGGTGGTATTCACTGAGCTAATCGTCCTCGTGCGGCGTCAAACGACCCCAACTCCCATCCGTCCCTTGCCGTCGCAATGCGGCGCGAATGGGGCGCGAAGTTGACAAAGTTGACCGCTGTCACGCGCAAAAGAAGACATTCCTACACCACCGGGAAGCGGTCGATCGCATGCAGGCGGTGCTGACAGACGAAATCCTATTAGGGAAGCAGGTTATTCCTCGGTGCGGATCAGCACCGTCTCCCCGATCAGCAGGAACAGCAGGAACGGCGCCCAGGCGGCGAGGAAGGGCGGATAGGCACCGAGATTGCCCATCGCGACCGCGAAATTGTCCGAGACGAAATAGGCGAAGCCCAGCCCCATGCCGATCACGATACGCAGGAACAACGCCCCCGACCGCGCGAGGCCGAAGGCGGAGACGCCCGCCAGGATCGGCATCAGGATCGAGGAGAGCGGGCCGGAGATCTTGTGCCACCAGCCCGTCTCCAGCGGCCCGGTCGGCCGCCCGGCGACCTTGAGATCGTCGACCACCGAGGCGAGGTCCATCAGCGATCGCTCGTCGGCACTGACGTCCGCCAGCGTGAACTGGTCTGGCGTGATGTGCTGGCCGAAATCGTAGCGCGCCATCTTCAGCTCGGTGCCCGACACGACGTCGAACATCGTGACATCAGGCGCGGTCCAGCCGTTGATCGTGCCCATCGGGCCGGGCTTGGGCCGGGCGGAAGGGGCATTGAAGATGTGATGGAGCTCCCCGCCGTCACGATCGTAAACCGTCACACCGGTCAGGCGCACGGCCGCGCCCTTACCCGTCACCTGCGCGGCGTGAACGATGTCGTCGCCATCGCGCACCCAGACGTTGCCGCTGCTGTTGCTGCTCTTCGGGATGGGGCCGTAATTCACGTCCTGCCAGGCATCGAGCGTCGCGCTGGCGCGCGTCACGATCCGCTCGTTGAAGGTGAAGGCCAATGCCGCGATGCCGATGCTCGCCAGCACCAGCGGAGCGAGAATCTGATGGGCGGAGACGCCGCCCGCCTTCATCGCGATGACCTCCGAATTCTGGTTCATCGAGGCGAGCGTGATCAGGGTGCCGAGCAGCACCGAGAAGGGCAGGAAGAAGGCGACGATCTGCGGCAGGCGCAGCGCGACATAATGCCACAGCTGCGCCTCGCCATTACCGGTGACGGCGAGGATGTCGCCGGATTCGCCGAGCAGATCGAGCGTCTGCATGATCACCACCAGCGCCACCAGCACGGCGGCGGTGCGCGTCAGGAAGGTGCGCGCCATGTACATGAACAGCGTGCGCGACGGGAAGAACTGAAATTCGGGCGCCAGCCTCATGCCCGTGCTCCCTGCCGGCGGGCGGGCCGGAACCAGCGGCCGATATTGGCGGCGAGCTTTTCGAATCCGCGTTCCAGCGCGCCGATCGGCTGGCCGCCCGGCTTGTGGGCGAGCGTGTGGTACATCCACCAGATCAGCGCCGAGAAGAACAGGAACGGCACCCACAGCGCGATGATCGGGTTGATCTTGCCCAGTGCTGCCACGGCGGACGCATATTCGTTGATCTTGTGATAGGTCACGATCATCACGATCGACAGGAACACGCCGAGCGCGGAGGACGATCGCTTGGGTGGCACCGCGAGCGCTACCGAGAGCAGCGGCATCAGGAACATGATCGCCACCTCCACCAGTCGGAAGTGGAACTCGGCGCGGCTCTGCAGCCGCTCCTTGAGCGGTGTATTCGCGGAGTGGCCGACCCGGACCAGCTCGGGCACGGTCAGCTCCTCGTTGGCGGTGCCGCCGCGCCGGCGGAAATCCTCGACCTTGGGCAGTGCGATCGGCAGATCGTGGCTGGTGAAGCTGAGCACGCGCGGGGTCTTGAAGCTGGGCGCGTTGTTGACGAGCACGCCATTGTGCAGACGGAAGATGATCGTGTCGGGATCGTCGGTGGCGAAGAAACTGCCGCTCTCGGCGGTGACGGCGTAGGTCTTGCCGTCGCTGCCCTCGGCATGGACGAACACGCCCGAGAGATCGCGGCCGCCGTTTGCGCTCCGCTCGATCCTCAGCGTGTCCTTCTTGCCGAGCTTGGTGAACTCGCCGACCTTGATCGAGGCGCCGAGCGCGCCGGACCGCAGCTCGTAGCGCAGGCCTTCATAGGCATAATGGGAATAGGGCTGGACGAAGCCGACGATCAGCAGGTTCACGAGAGCCAGACCCACCGCGTACATATACGGCACGCGTAGCAGCCGCCCGTAGCTCCAGCCCAGCGCACGCAGCACGTCCAGCTCTGACGACAGGGCGAGGCGGCGAAACGCGAACAGTGTCCCCAGCATCAGCCCGATCGGCACGCCCAGCGACATATATTCGGGGATGGTGTTGGCCAGCATCCGCCACACCACGCCGACCGGTCCGCCCTCCCGGATCACGAAGTCGAACAGGCGCCGCATCTTGTCGAGCAGCAGCAGCATCGCCGCCAAGATCAGCGTCGAGGCGAGCGGCGTTGCCATCAATCTGGCTATGTATCGATCGATCCGCGTCAGAAATGGCAAGGTTTGGACGCCTCACGACCCTTTTTCGGCCGCAATTGCGCCCGATCTAGCACCTGTGGATGGATGGCGGGATCGATGATTCCGCACACCCTGAAGCACGAGCCTATAGCTTCCGGAGGTTGGAAGGTCATGCCCAAAAAGCGGTTCCTGTCAGCGACCCTCGCGCTTGGCGCGTTGGCGGCGCTGCCGGCCGTGGGGCATGCCGCGCCGATCGGCCCGTTCGCCAACGCCTGCCAGGCGGGAAGTGCTGCGATGCTGGTGCACGTCACCGGCTTCAAGCAGCGCACCGGCGTGCTGCGCGTGCAGTCCTACGGTGGCGATCCCGGCCACTATTTCGACAAGGGCACTTATCTGAAGCGCATCGAGGTGCAGGTGCCCTCGGCCGGGGCCGCCGACGTGTGCGTGCCGGTGCCGGGGCCGGGGCGTTACGCGATCTCGGTGCGCCACGACGTCAACGGTTCGGGCAAGACAGACCGGTCGGACGGCGGCGGCATGTCGGGCAACCCGCACCTCTCGCTCATCGACCTGATGTTCAAGCGGAAGCCGTCGCCCGAGCAGGTGGCGGTGGAGGTGCCGCATGGCGTGCGCGTCGTGCCGGTGGTGCTCAACTATCTGCAGGGCGGTTCCTTCGCCCCCGTGACGGCGGGCTGATGGCCCGCGTCGCGCTCCTGTCGAATCCGCGTTCGACGGGCAACCGCTCGCTGCTGCCCCGCATCCGCGCCTTCTGCGCCGAGCATCGCGACGTCTTCCATTACGAGGTGGAGAGCGTCGACCAGATCGGCGACGCGCTGCGCACCATCGCTCGGGTGCGGCCGAAGATACTCGTCCTCAACGGCGGCGACGGCACCGTGCAGGCGACGCTGACCGAGCTCTATCATGGCGAGCATTTCGGCGTGACGCCGCCGCCGGTGGCGGTGCTGCCCAACGGCAAGACCAACCTGATCGCACTCGATTTGGGGGCGGTGGGCGATCCGCTCGCCGCACTCCAGCGCATCATCGACATCGCGCGCGACGACATGGCGCCGCACATCGTGGCGCGCGAGCTGATCGCGCTCAGCCATGGCGAGGCGAACGACCGGCCGGTGCTGGGCATGTTCCTCGGCGGGGCGGGACTGGCCGATTCGATGCTCTATTGCCGCAACAAGATCTATCCGCTCGGCCTGCCCAACTCGATCAGCCATGCGCTGACCGCGCTGGCGCTGCTGGTGACGATGATCTTCGGCGTCCGTGCGCGCTTCCTGCCGCCGAGCCCCAGGCCGGTGTCGGTGTCGGTGCTCAGGCAGGGCGTGCTGACCGGCACCTTCGCGGTGATGATCGTCACCACGCTGCACAAGCTGGTGCTCGGCTGGCGACAGGCGCAGACCGACAAGTCCGGCGCGCTCCAGCTGATGATGGTGGAGCAGAAGCCGGGCTCGTTGGTGGGTGCCACCATCGCCAGCATCTTCGGACGGCTTGGCCGGCAGAGCATGGCGGGCGTGCATATCGAGCGCGGCGACGAGATCCGCATCGAGGGTGAGCGCTCCAGCGTGATCCTCGACGGCGAGCTGTTCGAGGCGAAGGCGGGCTTCCCGATCGTGCTGACGCCGACCGCGCCCGTGCCCTTCC
The DNA here is from genome assembly GCF_013778325.1 of Sphingomonas chungangi. Taxonomy (GTDB): domain Bacteria; phylum Pseudomonadota; class Alphaproteobacteria; order Sphingomonadales; family Sphingomonadaceae; genus Solisphingomonas; species Solisphingomonas chungangi. The sequence continues at coordinate 142,837 of NZ_JACEIB010000003.1, forward strand.
TGAGCCTTGCCGCCTGAGGGCGGGGACGATGTCCGAGAGCCTGCACGATCTCGTCGCGGCCGAGCTGGCCGAGCCGGTGGACCAGCGCGCGATCAACCTCGCGACGGCGGTGGCGGCGCGCTATCCCGGTGCGGCGCGAGCGGTGCTGTTCTATGGCTCCTGCCTGCGCGAGAAGCAGCTCGATGGGCTGATGCTCGATTTCTACCTGATCGTCTCGGACTATCGGGCGGCCTACGGCGAAAGCTGGCTGGCGACCGCCAATCGGCTGGTCCCGCCCAACGTCTTCCCGTTCGAGGCGGACGGACTGACCTGCAAATATGCGGTGCTGAGCGAGGCGGATTTCGCGCGGCTGTGTTCGAGGTCGGCTCCCGATCCGTCGGTCTGGGCGCGTTTCGCGCAGCCGTCCCGGCTCGTATGGGCTGCGGACGAAATGGCGCGAGAGAGGGCGATAGCATCCATCGCGCGCGCCGCACCGGCCCTGATCGCGCTGACCGAGCCGACCATGGACCCGAATGCGCATCGCGACCCGCTGGACGTCTGGCGCGCCGGTTTCGTGCTGACATACGGCGCCGAGCTGCGCGCCGAGCGGGCGGCCCGGCCGGGCGCGATCGTCGATGCGGACCCCGAACGCTATCGCCGCTTCGGCGGAGCGGCCCGCGCGATAGTCGGTCTTTCGGTTGTGCCAAATACCGAGGGGACTCGCGCCGGTTCGCGGACGGCTTGGCGGCGGATGCAGCGGCGCGGCAAGCGGACGGTGGTGCTCCGCCTGCTCAAGGCAAGCGCGACCTTCGCGGGCGGGATCGATTATCTCGCCTGGAAGATCAATCGCCATGCCGGCACGCAGATAACGATCAGACCCTGGCAACGCCGCTGGCCGATCCTCGGCGCGATCACGCTGCTGCCGAGGCTGCTGGCGAAGGGCGCGGTGCGGTGAGCTTCTCCCCACCCTTGGAGGGAGGGGGAATTACGCTGCGTGCGCCGGCCTCGCACGGTGCAGCGCATCGGTCACGGCGCGTTCCAGCGCGGAGACGGTAAACGGCTTGCGCAGCACCGCCTCGCCCTCCAGTTCGCCGCCTTCGCCCGCCTCGCCGGCATAGCCAGTCACGTAAAGGATGCCGACGTGCGGGAAGCGCTGGCGGACCTGAGCGCCGAGCTCAGGGCCGGTCATGCCCGGCATCACCACGTCGGTGATCATCAGATGGATGTCGTCATGGCCCTCGAGCAGCGCCAGCGCCTCTTCGCCGCTCGCGCAAGCGAGGGGACGGTAGCCCAGCTCGGTGATCGCCGAGGTCGTGGCGATCCGGACGCGTGGATCGTCCTCGACGATCAGCACCGGCTCGCCGGTGAGCGCCGCCGGAACCGGATCGGACGGCACCTGGCGCAGCTGCGGAGGCGCGATATTGATGGTATCGGACGGTGCGCTCTTCGTTCCGCGCGGCAGGTAGAGCGACACGGTGGTGCCTTCGCCCGGCGCCGAGCGGATCGCGATGTCGCCCCCCGACTGGCGGACGAAACCGAATATCTGGCTCATGCCGAGGCCGGTGCCCTTGCCGACCTCCTTGGTGGTGAAAAACGGCTCGAACACACGCTCCAGCACTTCGGGCGACATCCCGCAGCCGGTATCGGTGACGGCAACGCGGACATGGTCGCCGGCCTTGGCCTCGCCGACCTCGCCCTCCGCCAGGGTGACGTTGTCGACCGCGATCTCCAGACGTCCCGCGCCGTTCATCGCATCGCGCGCATTGACGGCAAGGTTGAGGATGGCGTTTTCCAGCTGCAGCGGGTCGACCCAGATCGGCCACGCACCGGGCGAGAGCCGGGTCGCCACCATCACCCGCTCGCCGAGGGTACGGTCGATCAGGTCGGACATGCCGTCGATCAGCTTGGCGGGATCTATCGCCTCGGGCAGCAGCGGCTCGGCGCGTGCGAAGCCGAGCAGGCGGCGGGTCAGCGCCGCGGCGCGGTTGGCGCCTTCCATGGCGTTGTCGATATGGCGGCCGACCTCGTCCGCCTCGACCTGCAGGCGGCGGCGCGCGAGATCGAGGCCGCCGACGACGACAGCCAGCATGTTGTTGAAATCGTGCGCGATGCCGCCGGTGAGCTGGCCGACCGCCTCCATCTTCTGCATCTGCCTGAGCCGCGCCTCCGCCGCCTCGCGCTCGGCCATCTCGCGGTTGAGCATGGCGTTGGATTCGGAAAGCTCGCGGGTCCGCTCGGCCACCGCCTGCTCAAGCCAGACGTTGCGATATTCGGCTTCCTCGGTCTCGCGCTGGGCGCTGCGCCGGGTGATCAGCGCCAGCCAGGCCAGCCAGGCCAGCACGATCCCGCCCGCAACCAACAACAGGCCGGTCAGCGACAGCAGTTTCACGACATGGTTGGATTCGCTGGCCGCCGCGTCCGACTGATCGAAGCGGTTCTGGAGCTTGTCGCTCTCATGATCCTGGATGGCGGTCAGCGTCTTGTCGATCTGGCCGATCAGCTTGGAATGTCCGGCATTGTTGAACAGCAGCAGCGCCGGCCAGCCTTGTTTGTAGTAGGCGCGCTGCGCGGTCAGCCCGAGTTCCTCTCCGCGCGCATTATAGAGGTCGCGCAGCTGGTGGACGAGCTGCACCTCTGTCGGGTCCTTGCCGACGAGGCTTTCGAGCTGGGTGATCTGTGCGCCGGCGTCCGTCCAGGCGTTGTAGTAGCTGGTGCCCATGCCGCGATCGGCGCTGGTGGCGAACCTCCCCAGCGAGGCTTCCGCCTTGGCCATCGAGGTGCCGACGGTGCGCGTCACCAGCATCACGTCATAGCTGTGCCGCTCCAGCTCCAGCGCGCGATCGCGCTGACGGTTGGCGGCCGACGCCTGCACGATCAGCAGCACGACGACGGAGGCCGCGACCAGCGCGCCGATCAACACGCCGAGGTTCAGCGGCGACAGCCAGCGGCGCGCGGCGCGCTCCTGTTCGGTCGGGTCGGCCCCCATGCTCATGGTTGCCGATTCTATGCCGAAACTGGTTACCGAAACAGTAACAAAGGATGAGAAAGCGTAACGATCAGCTCGGAATGCAGCCCACGTGTCGGCCCGCCTTCGCAAACATCTCGATGATCTCCGCCACCTGCTCGTCGCGATGCTCGGCGCAGAGCGAGCAGCGCAGCAGGAAGGTGCCGGCGGGCGTCGCCGGCGGCCGCGCCATGTTCACGTAGAGGCCGAGATCCAGTAGCGACTGCCACATGCCGACCGCCTGCTCCTGATCGGGCAGGATGACGGCGATGATCGCCGACTGAGCATCCTCGGTGCCCAGCTTGAAGCCGAGATCCTTCAGGCCCTTGTGGAGCCGACGGCTGTTGTCCCACAGCTTGCCGCGCTTGTTCCCCGCGTGCATCAGCTTGCGGATCGAGGTAGCGGCCGTCGCCACGACGCTCGGCGGCAGCGATGCGGTGAAGACGTAGGGGCGACAGACCAGCCGCAGCACCTCGAACTTCGGGTGGTTGGACACGCAGAAGCCGCCCACCGTGCCGACCGACTTCGAGAAGGTGCCGACCACGAAGTCGATATCGTCCTCGCAGCCGAGCTGCTCGTACACGCCGCGGCCATGCTCGCCGAAGAAGCCCATGCCGTGGGCCTCGTCGCACAGGATCATGGCGCCGTGCTTCTTCGCCACTGCGACCATTTCGGGCAGCGGGGCGATGTCGCCGAACATCGAATAGACGCCTTCCAGCACCACCAGCTTGCCGGCCTCCTTGGGCAGGCGGCCGAGGCGCTTGTCGAGATCCTCGACGCTGTTGTGGCGGAAGCGGACGATCTCGGCATTGCCCAGCCAGCAGCCGTCGTAGATCGATGCGTGGCTGTCGGCATCGAGGATGATGTAGTCGCCCTTGCCGGCGAGCGTGGAGATGATGCCGAGATTGGCCTGGTAACCGGTCGAGAACACCATCGCCGACGAGGTGCCGTAAAACTCCTTCAGCGCCTCCTCGACATCCTTGTGGGGCGAGTAGGTGCCGTTGAGCACACGGCTGCCCGTGGTGCCCGATCCGAAATCGGTCAGCGCCTGGCGCCCGGCCTCGACCACGTCGGGATCGAAGGTCATGCCCATGTAATTGTAGGTGCCGAGCAGGATGGTCGGCTTGCCGTTGATGATCGCCTCGGTGGGCGAGAGCACCTTTTCCATCACGATCGCGAACGGGTCTCGCACGCCGGTGGCGAGCAGCGCTTCGCGCTCGGCGATCAGCGGATCGAACTTGGAAAGGAGATCTGCCGTGTGGGCGCCGGTCAGCGCGTCGACCGGCTTGTCCTCGGGGATGGTGCCGGCGTCGGTCATGCCTTGTCCCGAAGCTTTTCGACCGCGTCGATCAGCTGGCCGACCGTCTCGATCTCGGCCTGCATGTTCATCGTGATGATGATGTCGAACTCGTCCTCGATCGCCGCGACGAAATCCATCACGGTCAGGCTGTCCCATTCGAGATCCTGGGCGAAGCGGGTGGCCTCGGTGAGAGCGACGCCCTTCTTGTTGAAGGGATCGATCAGTTCCTTGACCTTGGCGAAGGTCTCGTCGCGCGTTGTCATGGGGCGATGTCCTTAATGGCGTGGGCGCGGCCTGCCAAGCGATTGCGGCGTGGATGGGGCGATGGTGTGACGCCCGGGCTTACTTGAGCAATCCCTCTTCCCGATAGCTTTCCGCTGCGATGGCGAGGCCGTCGAGCGTGGCGAGCTGGGCGCGCCAGAGGTGGGCGGGGGGGCGATATTCGGGGTTCGCCACCCAGTCTTCGTGGAGGAAGTAGCGCACTCGGTCTTCGGTGAGCTTGGCATTCGGCCCGCGCAGCATCGCGTCGACCTTCACGCCCGCGCGCATCGCCCAGCCGGGGACGGGCTGCGCCCGCACGCGGCGGCCGACCGCCATGCCGATCGCCTGCGCGAACTCGCCATGGGTCCAGCCGCCGGGCCGGCCGTCGTCGGGCTCGTAGATGGCGGCTTGGCTCCCGTCGTCGTCGGGCAGTACGGCCAGCAGCAAGCGGACGAGATCCTGCGCTGCGATTACCGACATGCGGCCGCCCGGCGGATGGGGGACGAGGCCCTTGGCGGCAGCGCGGAACAGCTCCAGCATCTCCCGGTCGCCGGGGCCGAAGACGGCGGGCGGGCGCACGATCGTCCAGTCGAGCGCGGAGGCCGCGACGATGATCTCGGCCCGCGCCTTGGACCAGCCGTAGTTGCTGAGCTTCGGCTCGCGCGCGGCGAGCGAGGAGACGTGGATGAAGCGGCGGACGCCGGCGGCGCGGGCGGCGTTCACCACCGCCAGCGTGCCGTCGACATTGCCGATCGCGAAACCTTCCCTGTCGGGCGCACTGACGACGCCGGCGACGTGGATCACCGCATCTGCGCCCGCGACGAGCTGAGAAAGCGCGAGCGGCTTCTCCATCGATCCATAGATCCACTGTACGCCGTCGCGCGGCGGGCAGGGCTTGCGGGTGAGCGCGCGGACGAGATGGCCCTGCGCCAGTGCCGTGTCGATCAGGTGGCGGCCGACGAAGCCGGTGCCGCCGGTGATGGCGAGGGTGCGGTGGCGGTTCCTCACAGCAGCACCATGTGATCGCGGTGCACGAGCACGGCGCGCGGCGCGTGGCCGAGCACGGCGGCGAGATCGCCCGATCGCTTGCCGGCGATCAGCGCGGCTTCTTCGGCATCGTATTCGGAAAGGCCTCGGGCGATGGCGTGGCCATCTGCGACGATATCGATCACGTCGCCGCGCCGGAAGCCGCCCTCGACGCCGGTTGCGCCGGCCGGAAGCAGGCTCGCGCCGCCCGTCAGCGCCTTCGCTGCGCCGGCATCGACGACAATGCGGCCCTTGGCGGTCAGGCGGCCCTTGAGCCAGCCCTTGCGCGCGCCGGAGCGGGCGGGGGCGGGGAAGACGGTGCCGCGATGGGTGCGGGCGAAGGCACCCAGCGGATCGTCCTGCTTGCCGCCGACGATCGCGAGGTGCGCGCCGCCGGCGTGCGCGATCTTCGCGGCGAGCAACTTCGCGACCATGCCCCCCGATCCCATGCCCGAGGCGGAACCGGTATCGGCCATCGCCATCACCGAGGCGTCGAGGCTCGGCACCTCCTCGATCAGCGTCGCGGACGGGTCGCGCTGCGGATTGGCGGTGTAGAGGCCGTCGACGTCCGACAGCAGGATCACGCCATGCGCGCCCGCCGCCTGCGCCACCCGCGCGGCGAGGCGGTCGTTGTCGCCGAAGCGGATCTCTTCGGTCGCCACCGTGTCGTTCTCGTTGACCACCGGCACCACGCCCAGCGCCAGCAGTCGCCCGAAGGTGGCCGACGCGTTGAGGTAGCGGCGGCGATCCTCGAGATCGTCGAGGGTCAGCAGCATCTGCGCGGCGGTGAGATCGTGGCTGCCGAGCAGTTCCGCCCAGCAATGCGAGAGCGCGATCTGGCCGGTCGCGGCGGCCGCCTGCGCATCCTCCAGGCTGGCGCGCCCGCCGCCCGGCAGGCCGAGCCGCCGTGCACCCAGCGCGATCGCGCCGGAGGAGACGACGATGATCTTCTGGCCTGCGGCGTGCCGCTCGGCGAGGTTCGCGACCACGCCCGCCAGCCAGTCGCGCCGGACATGCCCGTCGGGCGTGACGAGCAGCGCCGAACCGATCTTCACGACCAGCGTCGGGCAGGCGGCGGGGGCGAAACGATCGGCGCGAGTCATCGGGCGGGGCAGGAACCGGCGAAACAGGAGAAAAGGAAGCGCCCGCTTAAGCGCTTGCCGCCGATGTCACAATGGGGACCAGGGTGTCTCTTCGTCCGCTTCGCTCGTCTGGACGCTCTCGGGCGACGGGCCGGCCGGGCCGATCGCCTCGACCAGCGCATCGAGCACCGCCGGCAGGCCCTCGCCGGTCGCGCCGGAGAGCAGGAAGGGTTCGACGCCGCTTTCCTTCTTCAAGGCCTTGAGCAGCTTGGTCTTCGTCTTGGCGTCGATCGCGTCGATCTTGTTGAGCGCCAGCACCTCGGGCTTGTCCTCCAGCCCATTGCCGTAGGCGATCAGTTCCTCGCGGACGATGCGGTAGGCCTCGATCGGATCGTCACCGGTCGCGTCCACCAGATGCAGCAGCACCCGGCAGCGCTCGATGTGGCCGAGGAAGCGGTCGCCGATGCCGGCGCCGTCCGCCGCGCCCTCGATCAGGCCGGGGATGTCCGCCACCACGAACTCGCGGTCGCGATGACTGACGACGCCGAGTTGCGGGCGCGTGGTGGTGAAGGGGTAGTCGCCGACCTTCGCCTTGGCGTTGCTCACGCCGTTGATGAAGGTGGACTTGCCGGCGTTGGGCAGGCCGACGAGACCTGCATCGGCCAGCAGCTTCAGGCGCAGCCACACCCACATCTCGTCGCCCGGCCAGCCCGGGCCGTGCTGGCGTGGGGCACGGTTGGTCGAGGTCTTGTAGCTGGCATTGCCTCGCCCGCCGTCGCCGCCGCGCAGGAACACCTGTTGCTGGCCGGGCTCGACGAAATCGGCGAGCACCGTCTCGCGATCCTCGTCCGAGATCAGCTGGGTGCCGACCGGCACGCGAATGACGAGATCGTCGCCGCCCGGCCCGGTGCGGTTCGAGCCCGATCCGCCCTTGCCGCGCGGCGCGCGGAAATGCTGGGTGTAGCGGAAGTCGATCAGCGTGTTCAGGCCCTGCACCGCCTCGAAGATGATGTCGCCGCCCTTGCCGCCGTTGCCGCCGTCCGGCCCGCCATATTCGATGAACTTCTCGCGGCGGAAGCTGACCGCGCCGGGGCCGCCGGCACCGGAACGGATGAAGATCTTGGCCTGGTCGAGAAAATGCATGGGGCTAGCCGGTCCGTCTGGACGAGGGCGCGCGCCCCGGAACGCCGGGAGGGCAAAGCAGACTCGTCACGAAAGGCGCGCCCTTAGCCGGATTCGGCCAAGGGCGCCACCCCGTCGCGTGTCTCAGCTCGGCCGATGCTCGTACATGACGCAATCGACCTCCTGGCCGCGCACCGCGCTCCAGCGCTTCTCGGTCTCGCCGGTCGGGCGGAAGCCGAGCTTCTCCAGCACCCGGCCCGAGGCGGGGTTGTCCGGGAAGTGACCGGAACGCAGCTTCATCCGCAGCCCGTCCTTCGCCATGCCGACCACCGCCTGGCCCGCCTCGGTGGCGAAGCCCAGGCCCCAGCAGGGGCGCGCGATCCAGTAATCGAGCTCGGCGGTCTCGTCGTCGCCGGTTTCGCGCAGCGCGATGCCGCCGACCAGCTTGGGCGCGCCGCGCGTGCGGGCGTAGATCAGCAACTCGGGCAGATCCTCCTGGCCGCGATCACGCAGCAGGAACGCTTCCGCGTCCGACTCGCGATAGGGCCACGACGTGCCGGGCAGCTTGTCGATGATCGCCTCGTCGGCGATCGCATTGAAAAGGGCTGGGGCGTCCTCGCCCCAACCCGGCCGCAGCAGCAGCCGTTCGGTCCGTGCAAACATGGTGGTATTCTCTATGCCTCTCCCACGCCCGCCGAAACGCCGATAGCGGCGATAAGTTACCGGCGAACGACAGAATATTTTCAGGGAGAAACAAAAAAGGGAGCCGGGGCGACCCGTCTCCCTGACGGCTCCGCTGAGCGCGGAACCCGGGATCGCCCCTTAGGACGATCCCATGAGAATCGTCCGATGTTACTCGGCGGCTTCCGCCATGGCGTCGACCGATACGTACTTGCGGCCGAGCTTGCCGTCATGGAAGCGCACGCGGCCGTCTGCGGTCGCGAACAGCGTATGATCTTTGCCGATGCCGACGTTCACGCCCGGATACACCTTGGTGCCGCGCTGGCGGATGATGATGTTGCCGCCGATCACTTCCTGACCGCCGAACTTCTTCACGCCGAGACGGCGGCCGGCCGAATCGCGACCGTTGCGCGAGGAGCCGCCTGCTTTCTTATGTGCCATTGCTCTTACTCCTTACCTGGCGCTCAGGCTTCCGCGGACGCGGCCGGAGCCTCGTCCTTCTTGGCGGCGGCCTTCTTGGTCGCCTTCTTCTCGGCGCCGCCGACCGACAGGATCTCGAGGATCGTGTGGTACTGGCGGTGGCCGTTGCGGCGGCGATAGTTATGGCGGCGACGTTTCTTGAAGACGATCACCTTCTCGCCGCGTGCCTGCGCGATGATCTTGGCCGAGACCGAGAGGCCGTCGGTGGACTGGGCTTCGCCGTCCGCGCCGGCGAACAGGATGTCGCCCAGCGAGATGGTGTCGCCGGCCTCACCGGCCAGCTTCTCGACGACAATCTTGTCTCCGGCGGCGACGCGATACTGCTTGCCGCCCGTGCGCACGATAGCGAACATGGCTCTCTCTTCAATCTGGACCTGACGCGCGGGAATGGAGCGGAAGCCCCACGGCCCCGCGCGGAAAGACCGGCCGCCTAAGGGATTCGGGTGAGTCTGTCAATCATGCATGGAAGCGCGACCGGCAGGTTTTCCCGCCTAGTGCCGATGCTCCCGCCGCAACGTGTAGCGGCCGTCGGCGAAGCCGTCGAACAGGCCGTCGAGAGCGGGATGCTCGACGGGCTCCTCGCTGCGGTCCGCCACCAGATTCTGCTGGCTGACATAGGCGACGTAGCTGGATTCCGCATTTTCGGCGAGCAGATGATAGAAAGGCTGATCCTTGCGCGGGCGAATGCCTTCCGGAATCGCCTCATACCATTCGTCGGAGTTCGCGAAGACGGGATCGACATCGAAGATCACGCCGCGAAAATCGAGCAGCCGGTGCTTCACCACGTCCCCAACCGAGAAACGCGCGTGCACGACCCTGGGCGCCGCGAGCAGCGCATCCGGCACGATGCGGGCAGGGCCTGCGACGTCGGGGCTGTTGTCCATGGTTCATATCTAGGGCCTCAATCGTATGACACAAGCGCAAGCCTACTTGGCAAGCGCGAGGAGTGCCGCTAATGGCCGCGCCTCACGACCCTGCGGCGCCCTGACATGGCCCGCAAGCATGTCTCGCGGAGAGGTGGCAGAGTGGTCGAATGCGCCGCACTCGAAATGCGGTTTACGGGCAACCGTAACGTGGGTTCGAATCCCACCCTCTCCGCCAGAGCCTGTTCCATAGGGGTCCGCAAGGGACCACCGGGATCGACTTTTTCCTTCTGAAAACTGACGCTTAGCAGATCGGTTCGGCCTCGTGCGTCCATGCTCGTCCGTGCCAATCCGGTGAATCGGAGGGTTCAAAACGAGGTGCGAGCGGTCGAAAAACGAGGTATCTCAGGAGACCGTGAAATGCTCACCGATGCGAAGGTCCGCAGCGCCAAGTGGGCCGATCCACGCCCTCGTCCTGCCCGAGGTCGTCCTCGGCGAGGAAGTATTTCGTCGGCTCGCGAAGCGTCTGAGTGACCGTGATGGTTTCGAACTGCTCATTTCCGGCTTGTTCGACGGCCCGAGCCCGGTGGGCGATGACGTTCGGCGCGGCAACTTCACGGGCATGGCGCGGTTCTGGAGAACCGCCGACAACAAGTCCTACGACATCGCGATCCGCGAAAAGCATCATCGCTGGCGCATCGATCGAAGCCAGATCGATGCGCCGCCGGCTATCGGGCGGCGCTCCCGATCCATTGCGCTTTTGCGCCGCAGCCGACCGTTTCGTTTGCGGACGCGTGCAGAAAATGCCGCGTGGCCGCTAAGCCGACGAGCCTGGGTCCGCGCACGACTCTCAAGGCCTCCGCATGCGGGTCCTGCGATCAATGGCAGGATCGTCGCAGGTAGGTGAGGCTGGGCCCCGCAGACCCAGCAGGGCTCGCGCTTCATCCGCCGTGGCTGGCTCATGGCCCATCTCTGAGAGGATGCGCACCGTCTTCTCCACCTGCTGCGCATTCGACGTCGCGAGCGCGCCTTTGGCGATGAAGAGGCTGTCCTCGAGCCCCACGCGGACGTGCGCGCCCATCAGCGCGGCCTGCGTGATGAACGGCATCTGATGCCGTCCGGCGGCGAGCACGGACCACGAGAACTGATCCTTGCCGAAGAGGCGGTCGGCCGCCTGCTTCATGAACATGAGGTTGTCCAGATCCGCGCCGATCCCGCCCAGGATGCCGAAGATCATCTGCACGAAGAAACCCGGGTCGAGGAGGCCGCGATCGAGGAAGTGCGCGATGTTGTAAAGATGCCCGACATCGTAGCATTCGAGCTCGAACCTCGTGCCGAGCGGACGCAGCGTCTGCAAGATATGGCCGATGTCCCGGAAGCTGTTCTTGAACACGAAGTCTTCCGAGCCTTCGACGTACGCGCGTTCCCACGGGAATTTCCAGCTGGCGATGCGCGAAGCGGCCGGGAAGAAGGCGAAGTTGATCGAGCCCATGTTGAGGGAGCACATCTCGGGACGAAAGACGGTCGCTGCCGCCAGCCGCTCCTGAACGCTCATCGTCACGGCACCGCCCGTGGTGATGTTGATCACCGCGTCCGTCGCTTCCTGGATGATCGGAATGAACCGCTGGTAGATAGAAGGATCGCCGGTGGGCCTGCCATCCTCGGGGTCGCGCGCATGCAGATGCAGGATCGCAGCGCCGGCTTTCGCCGCCGCGATAGCCTGTTGGGCGATATCTTCGGGCCGGTAGGGAAGGGCGTCGGACATCGACGGCACATGCGCGGATCCGGTGACGGCGCACGATATGATAACCTTGGCCACGGCGCTCTGCTCCATTTGGACGTGATGGCAATACCGATCCACCGGAACGGCAATTCGTAACAGTTGTCGATTGCTCATTTGTGGACTAATAGTCAATATAAGTCGATAAGGGACGGATGTGGAGGACTGCCGGTGACTGCTCAGCACGAGCCGAATTGCGCTGCGCGAGCCACGCGCAATTACCCCGAGGAGGCGTGGTGGGTCGCGGGCTTCTCGGAAGAGATTTCCGGCACGCCGATCCGCCGCATGCTGCTCGATCACGCCGTCGTCCTGTACCGGGGAGCGTCCGGGCGCGTCGTCGCATTGGAGGACCGCTGCGTCCACCGCTGGGCGCCGCTTTCCATGGGGCGCCCGGCGGGCGACGATATCGTGTGCCCCTATCATGGTTTCCGTTTCGGGCCCGACGGGCAGTGCGTCCATGTGCCCACCCAGCGCGACATTCCCGGCAAGGCCAAGGTGCGGGCCTTCGAGGTCCGGGAGAGCGCGCCCTTCGTGTGGATCTGGATGGGAAGAGGGGAGCCGGCCGAGGCGCTGCCCGCGACGATCGACTGGGCCGAGGATCCCCGGTGGCTGACGATGGGCGCGGCGCTTCCGGTGGATTGCAACTACATGCTGATCCAGGAGAACGTCCTGGACCTCACGCATTTCGGTTATCTTCATGCAACGACCTTCCAGCAGCCTGGCTGGACGGCGCCCCCTTCCGAGGTCCGGACCGATGCGGGGAGAGTGGGATATCGGCAGCACTTCACCGGCATCCGGCTAGCGCCCTTTCAAGCCGGTCCGACAGGGATCGGGCCCGACAAGGATGTCGAGCGCACCGACTGGGGGTGGTTCATGTCTCCAGCGATCCATGTCGCCGGCATCGACATCGTCGACCCGTCGCCCGGCGCCGGCAGGCGTGCGGCCTTCTCCAGCCGCATCGTCCATGCGACCACGCCGATCTCGCCGACGCGATCCCATTATTGGTGGTTCTTCGCGCAGGATTATGCGCTCGACGACGCGCAGGTGGCGCGCGACGTGCGGGCCATCGTCGACGCGACCTTCGAAGAGGACAAGCGCCTTCTCGAGGTGATCCAGGAGACGATCAGCACCGACGTCCGGCGCGACCAGGCTGTCGAGGTCAGCGTCAAGGCCGACCAGCCCGGTCTCAAGGCCCGACTCATGCTTCACAAGATGTTGCGACCGGCGGCGCAAGCCCTTTCGAGCCCCGATATGCAGCAGCCGGCTGCCGCGCGTTCACCAAGGGAATGATCAGGCATGCGCTTCAGGACCCTATCCAAAAACACCCGTCTCGGCATCGCGATCGTCGATCAGGGCGGCGCCATGCGCGCCCTGTTCGATGGGGACGACAACTTTCCTGGCACACTGGCCGACTGCCTCGCCGCCGGCCAGGATGCGCTTTCGCATGCTTCCCGCACGCTTCGCGAAGCACCGATCATCGAGGACGAGAGCGCGGTGCAACTGCTGCCGCCCATCCCGCGGCCGGGCAAGATCATCTGCGTGGGGCTCAATTACCTCGATCACTCTCAGGAAGCCGGAATCCGGGCGGCGCCGGAATTCCCCAACATCTTCGCACGGTTCGCGAACAGTCTGGTCGCCCACGATCAGCCGATCCTGCTCCCGCGCGTGTCCGACAAGCTGGATTTCGAAGGCGAACTCGTCGCCGTGGTCGGCAGGCCCGGCCGCTATATCGAACCGGCCCGGGCGCTCGATCATGTCGCCGGCTATTCCATCTTCAACGACGGATCGGTACGCGATTATCAGCTCCGCACGGCGCAATGGGTGCTGGGCAAGACCTTCGACCGGACAGGCGGGTTCGGGCCCGATTTCGTCTCTTGGGACGAGTTGCCGGATGGCGCGAAGGGGTTGCGGCTTGAGACCCGGCTCAATGGCGCCGTCATGCAGCAGGCATCGACCGGCGACATGATCTTCGATGTCGCCACGCTGGTCTCGATCTGCAGCGAAGCGATGCTCCTGGAGCCCGGCGACATCATCGTGACGGGGACGCCGGCGGGCATCGGCCATGCGCGAAAGCCCCCCGTGTACATGACGGCGGGCGATATCTGTGAGGTCAGCATCGAGCAGCTCGGCACGCTGCGCAATCCGATCGCAACCGATGCGGCCAGGGCGGCGCCCGACAGCCACGATGCGGGGTGACGTCGATATGGATACGTCCCCGGCCGGCGGTCCCGACGCCGGTACGCAAGAATCGGAAGGGCGCGGTCCTGCCGTCCATTCGCTCGACAGCATCGCGCTCTCCGTGCCGGCCCTTGCCGAGGCGCGCCACTTCCACGAGGCGTTCGGACTGGACGTACGCGAAGAGCAGGGGCTTCTCCTGCTTCGCACGTTCCCGGGCAGCCATGTCTGGATGCGCGTCCGGGCCGACGCCGGGCTTCACGATGCCAAGAGGCTCGATCACCTGCGCTTCGGTATATTCGCCGGTGATGAGCTCCGCTTCATCGCCCGGCTGACGTCGCTCGGCATTGCTTTCTCGCAGACGATCGACGGAACGCTGCGACTGGACGGCCCGGGTGGCATCAGGATCGAGCTGGTGATCGCTGCCAAGAGCTCTCCCGATTGCAAGGCTATGGGCGAGGCCTGCGAGGTGGTCGGCGGGCGCGGGACGGGGCCGCGCCGTCTTCAGCCGACGGTCATGCCCAGGCGTCTCGCCCATATAGGGCTCTTCGTGCCTGACCTGATCGGCGCGGTCGCATTCTTCAGCGAGGTCCTCGGCTTGCGCCTCTCGGACATATCCGGAGACGAGGTCGCCTTCCTGCACGGCGTGCATGGCAGCGACCACCACATGATCGCGCTTGCACGATCGGATGCCGCCGGCCTCCATCACAGCAGTTGGGACGTGCCGTCGGTGCAGGCCGTCGGGCTCGGCGCGGCGCAGATGGCCGAGGCCGGCTTCACAGCGGGATGGGGGCTGGGCCGCCACGTGCTTGGCTCCAATTATTTTCACTACGTCCGCGACCCGTGGGGAAGCTACGCCGAATATTCGGCGGACATGGACTTCATCCCGGCGGGCCTGGCCTGGGACGCCAAGGACCATCCGGCGGAGGACGCCTTCTATCAGTGGGGACCGCCGCCGCCAGTTGACTTCGGGGTCAACAGGGACGCGCGCTGAAGGGCCTTCGCGCTTCGCCGATCAACCCACCGTTCTGGCTTGGAAGACAAGGTAGGGATTTGTTGTACCGGGCGGCAGCAGTCGTGCTGCCGCGAGCACGAATGGCGCCGGTACACATCCGAGCGTTGAGAAAAATACATGATATTTCAGATGTATAATCGGCGAGTGGCGAATTTCAGATCTGACGGTACAAGCGCTCGCCGCGAAGCGCCCGCCGGCCAGCCCGTCGTTGCTAGATTGTGATTGTTGGCGATGAGTCTAAATTCACGGCAGAGGGACAACGTCGATACGTCCCCGTCAAAGCGATAAAAATTGGGGAGACGGATGATGAAAGCAAGCAGTCTTCTTCTCGGGATTTCGATTGCGAGCATGGCGGCGACCTTGGCGCAGGCGCAGGCCCAGAACGGTGCCGCAAGCGATTCCGCGGTCGCCGACATCGTGGTGACCGCCCAGAAGCGGTCCGAGCGCCTGCAGGACGTCCCGATCGCGGTGAACGTCGCCTCGACGAAGCAGCTGGAGAATTCCGGCGTGAAGGACCTGCCGCAGCTCCAGGCCATCGTTCCCGGGCTCAATGTCGCAGCAGCGCTCGGCTCCTTCCAGCCGTCGATCCGCGGCGTCACGACGGCGAGCAATGTCGTCGAGAACCCGGTGTCCCTTTACATTGACGGCGTCTATCTGCCCCAGCAGCAGGAGGGCTTGCGCGACTTGGGCGACGCCGAGCAGATCACCACGCTCAAGGGGCCGCAGGGCACGCTGTTCGGGCGCAATGCGACGGCGGGCGTGATCCAGATCACCACGCTCGGCCCCGACTTCGACCCCCATGGCCAGTTCAACATCAGCTATGGCAGCTACCAGACGGTGCGCGCCAACGGGTTCGTGACCGGCGGCTTGACCGACAATATCGCCGCCAGCTTCTCGGCCGCCTACCAGACCCAGAATGAGGGATGGGGCAAGAGCCTGACCACCGGGCGCGACGAGAACCAGCTCTATCACTCCTATTCGATGCGTGGAAAACTGCTGTTCAAGGCCAGCGACACCACCTCGATCCTCATCGAGGGCGATTATCTCAACCGAAAGGACAGCGGCGTCGTCTACCAGCCATATCCGGGCACCAAGCTCGCCTATCAGGGCTTCGGTCCGGTCGACAATCGTTACGACAGCTATAACGGGACGGGGGGCTACACCTATTTCAAGGGTGGTGGCGTCTCGGCGACGATCAAGAGCGACCTCGGCTTCGCGAAACTGGTCTCGATCAGCGCCTATCGCGACTCGCATTTCGGCTTCAAGTTCGACCTCACCAACGTCGCCGCGCCGTTGCTGATCTCGACCGCGGGGGGCAGGAGCCGCATGTACTCGCAGGAGGTCCAGCTGGTCTCGAACTCGAGCGGCCCGTTCAAGTGGTTGACGGGCGTCTATTATTTCAACTACCGGCAGGGCTACGACTTCTTCAATCGCGACTTTGCGACGGGGGTCAGCCAGAGCGGCGCTCCCTACCGCTTCGCACCCATCGACCGGAGCGCCAATTCGGGTTTCGAGAAATCGGAATCGGTGGCGCCCTTCGCCCAGGCCGACCTGAAGGTGGCTTCCGGCACCACCCTGACGGCCGGCCTGCGCTACACATACGAGAAGCGCAGCATGGACGACGGCATCACGCAGGTCACCAATCTCGCCGGTGTCGTGCTGCCCGCCGTGCATATCCCGGCGGAGTCCCTGACCGCGAACAAGCTGACCTGGCGCTTTGCCGTCGAGCAGAAGCTCGCGCGCGACGTGATGATCTTCGCGTCCTACAATCGCGGCTTCAAGAGCGGCGGTTTCAACATCGCCGCCCCCGCCTCTCCGGCCTATCGTCCCGAGCAGCTCGACGACTGGGAGGTTGGCCTCAAGAGCCAGTTCTGGGATCGCAGGATCACGTTCAACGCCAACGGCTTCTATTATAAATACCGCAACATCCAGGTGACGCAGTTCACCGGAAACCCACCGACGCAGATCGTCACCAACGGTGCCAAGGCGGAAATCTACGGCGTGGACGTCGATTTCAGTGCCCGGTTGACGAGGGGGCTGACGCTGTCCGGCGGCGTAGAGCTGCTCCATCCCAATTTCACGCAATATCCGAATGCGCCGCTCAACCTCGATCTTGCGAGCGGCGGCGTCGCGACCAGTAGCTTCGATGCGGACGGCCAGCGCCTGCCGTTCGCCCGCAAGTTCGTGGGCACGCTGGCGGCGGACTATGTGACGCACGCCTTCGGGGGCAACCTCGCCTTCAACGTCACGGCGACGCGCAGCGGCGACTATTATTTCGAGCCCGACAATATCGTGAGGCAGCCTGCCTACACGATGCTGAACGCCGGCGTGAAGCTGTCCGATGCCCAGGATCGGCTGAGCCTTCGCTTCGGTGTCACCAATGGGCTGAACGAGGCGATCATCATCCGCAACGCGACCCTCGCCTTTGGGCACCTCGTTTCCTACGGATCCCCGCCGCGTGAGTTCACGGTGACCCTTGGCGCGAAATTCTAGGCGGCGTTCGGTGCCTTCATCGGAAGCGGCGAGGGGGTGGAGACCGCTCGCCGCTCGCTCGCTTCGTGCCATGGGTAGCGCTCCGATCGAGGAGATCGTCATATGACCGCCGACATCTCGACCCGCTTCGTCCGCGCCAACGGCATCGACATCCACGTCGCCACAGCAGGTGAGGGTCCGGCGATATTGCTGCTCCACGGCTGGCCCCACATCTGGCGCATCTGGGAACCGGTGATGACGCGGCTGGCCGAGCATCATCGGGTCATCGCGCCCGATCTGCGCGGGATCGGCGGAGCACGAAAGCCTCGGCGGGCTATGATCTGCACACTCTGTCGGACGACCTTGCGCAGCTGCTCGACGCGCTCGGCGTGGAGCAGGTTGCAGCCGGCGTCGGACTCGACGCGGGTGTCCCTGTGGCCTGGATGCTGGCAATGCGCCACGTAGCGCGCGTGCAGCGGATCGTGCTCATGGAAGGGCTGCTCGGCGCCCTTCCGGGTGCGGAAGCCTTCCTGAGCAAGGGGGCGCCCTGGTGGTTCGGCTTCCATATGGTGCCGGGCCTGGCCGAGCGTGTCCTGGCGGGAAACGAGAGCAGTTACCTCGACCATTTCCTGGCGATCGGCACAGTCGGGCAGCGGGGCATAGAGCCGACCGTGCGAGACGCCATCGTCGCCGCTTATTCCGAGCCCGACGCGCTGCGATGCAGCCTCGAATATTATCGCGCCATGCCCGACAATGCGGCGCGCATCGCGGCGGCACTGGCGGCGGCGCGCGTCACCCAACCGACGCTGGCCATATCCGGAGGCGTCGTCGGAGATGCCCTGGCGGGCCAGCTCGGTCCGATCTGCGATGATCTTTCGACAGCGGCAATTCCGGACACGGCGCACATCATCCCGCAGGAGCAGCCGCAGCGCCTTGCGGAGACGATCGCGCGCTTCGCCCGCGACGGCTCGCTCTGACGGCGGTGGTCTCGATACCGCGCTTTTGTGCATTCACCTGCAACGCGATCCGGGCGTGCCAGCCCTAACATCGCGGGACAGGACACGCGCCGCTTCGAAGGCGCGCCGATCCGGGAGAGACAGTCTTGGCCAGTCGGACCACACACGATCAGCAGGCGGAACCCTGGGCCGCGAGCCAGCTCGCGATGCTCGAGCGCATGCTCCTCATCCGCCATGCGGAAACCCGTCTTGCCCGCACGGCGAAAGAAACCGGTCTCCCCGGCGGCGTGCATCTCTCCATCGGACAGGAGGCATCGGCGGTCGGCATCTGCTCGCAGCTGGAGACGGACGACTGGATGACGAGCACGCATCGCGGACACGGACACTTCCTCGCCAAGGGCGGTGACGTCGACACGATGTTCGCGGAGATTTGGGGAAAGCGGACCGGCATCTGCAGGGGCATGGGCGGGTCGATGCACGTTGCCGATTTCTCGAAGGGTATCATCGGCGCCAACGGTATCGTCGGCGGCGGCCTTGCCATCGCGACGGGAGCGGCGCTCGCCGCCCAGCTGGACCGCAGGGGGCGCGCGGCAGTCTGCTTCTTCGGCGACGGGGCCGCAAACCAGGGCGTCTTCATGGAGAGCATGAATGTCAGCAGCATCTGGAAGCTGCCGACGATCTTCGTGTGCGAGAACAACGGGCTGTCCGAGTTCACCGTCTCGTCGACGGTGACCGCCGGCAAGCTCGCCGACCGGGCGCGGGCCTTCGGCATGCCGGTAGAGGTCGTCGACGGCAACGACGTGCGTGCTGTCGCCAGCGTGGCGCGCGCCGCGGTGGAACGCTGCAGGCGGGGGGAGGGGCCGTCCTATATCGAGGCCGTCACCTACCGCATCCACGGGCATTTGGAGGCGGAGGACCTGATCCTTGCGGGCGGAAGCTACCGGACCCCCGAGGAGATCGACATCTGGCGGAAGGCGGACCGGGACCCGATCAGCCGCTTCCGTGACCTGCTCGCAGCGGAGGGGCTCTGCGACCCGGAGACATTCGCAGCCATGGACGATGCCGCCTTGGAGCAGGTGGAGGCGGCCGTCGCTTTCGCGGAAGGCAGCGAGGCGGCTGATCCCGATCTGGCCCGGCAGCTGATGTTCGTCGGCGGGGAGGGGTGACATGACCCGGAAGCGCTACACCCAGGCGATCAACGAGGCGCTCCACGAGGAGATGGCGCGCGATCCCAAGACGATCCTGTTTGGCGAGGATGTCGCGCTGGCGGTGTTCGGCGACACGCGCGGACTGCTCGCCGCGTTCGGGCCTGAGCGGGTCCGCAACACACCGATCTGCGAGGCGACGATCGCGGGGATGGCGGTAGGCGCCGCCGCGGCCGGTTATCGCGTCATCGTCCACATGCTCTTCTCCAACTTCATCTACACGGGATTCGACGCGATCGCCAACCAGATGGCCAAGCTCCGGCTGATGACCGGCGGCCAGATCGACCTGCCGATCACGGTGCTGGCCGTCTATGGCGGCGGGGCGTCGCAGGCCGCGCAGCACTCGGACAGCAATCATCCCGTACTCATGAATCTCGGCGGCGTCGATGTTCTGGTTCCGGCGACGCCGGCGGATGCCAAGGGCATGCTCAAGACCGCGATCCGGAACAATCGGCCCTCCTTCTTCCTGCAGGCATCGGGTCTTGGCGCGATCAACGGGGATGTCCCGGACGGCGAGCATCTCCAGCCGCTCGGCCGGGCGGCGGTCGTGCGCGAAGGGCGCCACGTTAGCCTGATCAGTGTCGGCTCGATGATAAGGGCGACCCAGAATGCCGCGAAGCAGTTGGAGAAGAATGGGATCGATGCCGAGATCCTCGACGTCCGCAGCCTGATCCCGTTGGATGAGGATGCCATCGTCGCGTCGGTCGTCAGGACCGGACGGGCGGTCGTGGTCGACGAGGCGCGCGACAGCTGCAGCGCGGCAAGCCAGATCGCCGCCGTGATCGCCGACAAGGGATTTTCCGCGCTGCGCGCGCCCGTCAAGCGCGTCACCGTGGACAACATGTCGATGCCCTACGCGCCCAACGCCGAGGCGGCGGTCTTTCCGAACGCCGACGACATCGTGCGTGCGGCGTCGTCCATATGTCAGCCGGAGTCAGTTCAGGCATGAAGATCACTCTCAAGCTCGCCCGGGTGGGCATGAGCATGCAGGAAGCCACGATCGCGCAATGGTACAAACAGCCCGGCGAGAGCTTTGTCGTCGGCGATCCGCTCTATGCCATCGAGACCGACAAGGTGACGCAGGACGTCGAGGCGACGGCCCCGGGCGTACTTGTCGAGCTGCTCGTCGCGGCCGGCGAGGACGTCGAGGTCGGGACGCCGCTCTGCGTCGTCGACGTCACGATATGAGCGTGGCCGGGCGCGCCACGGGGTTCGGCCAACCGGAAGCGGGCATTCTCCAGATCGCCTATGTGGTCGACGATCTCCACGCAGCGATCGAGGCGTGGCTCGCCGAGGGTGTCGGCCCCTGGTACGTGCTCGATCGCTGGCTTCCCGAGGATGGGCTCTATCGGGGCGAGGTGAACCGCGCGGAGATCGCCGCGGCGTTGGCATTCTCCGGCCACACCCAGATCGAGCTCCTGCAGCCGCTCGACGATCACCCCTCGGTGTACCGGGAGGTCCTGGAGGAGCGCGGCGCGGGTTTTCATCACATCGCGCGCGGCGCTGCGGAATTCGACGTCGAGGTCGCGTCCTACCGCGAGAGGGGGTTCGCGCTTGCGTTCAGCGCGGTCGTGGGAACAGGCAGCCGCGTCGCCTACCTCGACACCCGATCGACGATGCCGGGATTCGTCGAACTGATCGAGACGACCCCCGCGAACGACGCCTTCTTCACAGCCATCTACGAAGCGGCGAAGACGTGGG
Source organism: Sphingomonas chungangi (assembly GCF_013778325.1). Taxonomy (GTDB): domain Bacteria; phylum Pseudomonadota; class Alphaproteobacteria; order Sphingomonadales; family Sphingomonadaceae; genus Solisphingomonas; species Solisphingomonas chungangi. The sequence continues at coordinate 163,939 of NZ_JACEIB010000003.1, forward strand.
ACGGGAGCGCGCCGGTGCGGCCCTTCGAGGCCCTCCGCTATTGACCAAGGAGCAGATGATGCCGACCGATGACACGCAGGCCATTCTCGACAAGGCGGCGATCGGCCAGCTGATCGCCGCGTGGGGTATCCTGCGGGACACCTATGCGTGGGAAAAGCTGCGCGACTGCTGGACCGACGATGGGCGGATCGCGGTCAGCTGGTTCGATGGCACCGCCGACGAGTTCGTCGCGGGATGCAAGCCGATGGCAGTCGACCGGGACAATCAAATCGCGTCGCAACACGTCATCACCGGCGGATCGATCGACGTCGCCGGCGATCGCGCGGTCGCCGAGACCCGCATCCTCATCCTCGTCCGTCTCAAGGTCGATGGCATCTGGAGCGACGTCACAGCGGTCGCGCGCTTCTATGACCTGCTGTTGAGAACGACGGCGGGCTGGAAGATCAGGCGACGGGTGGCGATTTTCGACAAGGACTTCATTGCCCCGGCCAATCCGTCGGACCGCCTCGAGCTGGATCAGGCCCGTCTCGAGATTTATCCCGAAGCCTATCGATGCTGCGGGTACATGCTTTCGCAGCGCGGGATGGAGATCAACATGGATCTTCCCGCGCCCGGCAGCCCCGCTCTCGACCGCCTCTATGCCGAGGGCGCGGACTGGCTCGCCGGAACGTGAAGCATGCCCTGCCGGACGATCGCATCGGCAGCTTGGGAAGCGATCAGTTCCGCTTCCCGGGTGTCGATCCCGAGCGCCCGCAGCATCAGCATGGCGAACTGCTGCGAGATCACCGTAGCCTGGGACAGGTCGCTGCAGAGAATGACCCGCGCGACCAGCGCCTGGGTGATCCCGAAGATGAAGGCTACCGCGGTCTCGAGCACCGGAATGGCATAACGGCCTTGCCGAAGACCGAGCTCGAGGTCGCCGACCACGCCGCGGTTGATCTCGCTGATGCCGAGATCGTCGAGGATGAGGCGGGCGATGAAATGGCCGCCGTCCGGGTCGTTGATCGTCTGGCGCGCATAGACGCACAGGGCACGGGCGGATCGGCGTGCCGCGTCGCTCTCGCCCTCGTTCACGGCGAAGCAAAGCGCCTCGTAGCGTTCGCGGACTTGGTGAAGGATCGCCTCGAGCAAGGCCGCCTTGTCGGTGAAGTGATTGTAGAATGTCTGCTTGGAGGTTCCCGCGGCCTTGACGATGTCGTCGATGCTCACCGCATCCGACGGCCCTTGACCGAACAGCGAAAATCCGGCCCGGACCAGCGCCTCCCGGGTCCTCGAGCGCCGGCCCCCGGGCCGGGCAGGCGCTGGCGATGCCGCGTCGTCCATGCGCCCGGCCTATGACGACCGGTCGACGAAAGCAACGGTTCCGGCGCACTTTTAGGACGCGGCGTCAAGATTCGGGCGAATGCCGGAGGAGCAGGCACTTGATGGAGGCAGCCATGGCCAGCGAGTCGCGAACGACGCCGCCGGGGTTCGACGAGCTTATCGAGACGCGCGCTTTCTCCAGGCTGCAGGGTATCGTCGTCGCGCTCGTGTCGGCGATCCTCATTCTCGACGGACTCAACCTGCAGCTTCTCGCCTTTTCGGTGCCCTCCATCCTCGCCGACTGGCGCATCTCGAAGATCGCGCTCGCGCCCGCCGTCGGCATGACCATGGTCGGCATGATGGCCGGAGCGCTCCTTGGCGGTGCCTTGGGAGACCGCATTGGCCGCCGCCCAGCCCTGATCGTCACCATTTCGCTGTTCACGGCGATGACGCTGGGCTGCGCAACCGCCGGCTCGGTCGCGCAGCTCGCTGCTCTGCGGTTGCTCAGCGGTCTCGGCTTCGGCGCCTGCTTCCCGAATGCCACCGCGCTCGTGGCGGAATGGGTGCCCAAGCGGCGGGTGGGCCTCGCTGTTGGCCTCACCAGCGTCGGCGTGCCGCTCGGTGGGATGGCCGGAGCGCTGGTCACGCTTGCCGTGCTACCCCATGGCGGCTGGCGCGGCTGCTTCGTCGCCGGCGGTATTCTCGCCGGTGGGATCGGGCTGCTGGCGCTGGCCTTCCTTCCTGAGTCTCCAGCCTGGCTGTCGACCCGTGGCGCGAGCCGGCATGCTTCGCTGGAACGCCTGGCCGCGCGTGCCTGGAGCGTTGCCGAGGTTGGCGCTTCGTCCGTCGACCAGGCCGGAGGCATCGCGGCGACTGCCATCCGCTACCGATTGCTGGGTCGGAACAATCTGCGGGTGAATGTCGGACTTTGGCTCGCCTTCTTCATGAACATGATGGTCGCCAACGCGATCCTCGCCTGGGGCACCACCGCGCTGTCCCAGCTGAGGCTCGACCTGACCGTCGCGCTCGGCGTCGCGGTTCCGTACAACATCGCATCGATGGGCATGACCTTGCTCGCCGCGCTGCTGTCCGTGCGGGTCGGGTCACGCGTGCTGCTCATCGGTCTCGGCGTCGCAGGGGCGGCCGCCTGCATGGAGGCGGCGTTGCTGTCGCAGGGCGTGGTGTCCCACACGGTGGCTCCCGGCTGGCTCCTGATCGGCTACATCGTCGTCGGCGGGGCGATGGGCGGGATCCAGGCGCTGCTCTTCGCGCTGGCGGCTCATGCCTACCCCACGCAATGCCGGGCTCGCGGCGTCGGAGCGAGTTCGGCGCTCGGCAGATTGGGCGGGATCGTCAGCGGCTTTGGAGGCGGGCTGGCGCTGAGCCAGGGATCGACCGCGCCGTTCTTCACGATCTGCGGCGGTGGCCTGCTCCTGGTCGCCGTTGGAGCGGCCGTCGTCGATCGCCACATCCGGGCCAGCTGAGGCTCAGGCGACTGTCTGGCCGCCATCGACGGCTAGAATCTGGCCGGTCGTGAAGCTCGCGCCTTTGGAGCACAGCCATAGCACTGCAGACGCGATCTCGTCCGGATCCGCAAGGCGCCCGATCGGATGATCCTCCGCGATCACGGCTGCCGGATCCTCCAGGCCGTGCTGCACTCCCAATTCGCCGCAAAAGGCGTCGAGCAGGTCCGTCTTCGTGCATCCTGGCGCGACCGCGTTCACACGGATGCCGAGCCTCGCATATTCGAGCGCGGCCGACTTGGTCAGTCCGTTGACCGCATGCTTGCTCGCCACATAGGGCGAGACGCCGGCGACGCCGACCAGTCCCGTCACCGACGATATGTTGACGATCGCACCCCTCCCGCGCTCGATCATCGCGGCGATCTGGGCGCGCATGCACAGGAAGGTGCCGAGCACATTGGTGCGCATGACCGCCGCGAAGTCCGCGACCTCCTGCATCCCGGTCGGCGCGATCGCACCGATGGTGCCCGCGCAGTTGCAAGCGCAGTCGAGCCGGCCACCCAGTTCGAGCGCGGCGTCGACGAAATGCCGTGCATCGGCGGCGTCGGCGGCGTCGCCGGCCACCGCGGCTGCACGCCGGCCAAGAGACCGTATCTCGCGGGCCACCGCCTCCGCACCATCGCGGCCCCGCGCCGCCACGACGACATCCGCGCCGCCGCGTGCGAAACCGTGTGCCACGGCTCGGCCGATGCCCCGGCTCGCGCCCGTCACCAACACTGTGTGCCCCTCGAACTCCATTCCAGTCTCCCGTGTCTCGTGCGCAGGAGGGGAGCAGCCTCGCCGATCGAGGTCGAGGGGCTGCACGCAGATACAATCACTTCGTTCGGAGGCGTCCTCGCGAGCGGCCCGCCGCCGCCGCTACGATCGCGAGCGAGGCAGGCGCGGGACAATGCCAGCCCTGCCGCCGCGTCGCGTAGCGGCCGAGAGGAAGGATCATTCCGTGAGCACGATCGTGACCGACGCCCCGAGCGGGCTTTTCCAGGATGAATATGGACTCTTCATCGACGGGGCGTGGGTCGGATCGGCGAGTGGCAGGACGATCCCGCTTACGAACCCTGCGACGGGCGCCCATCTCGCGAAGATACAGGCGGGCAATGCGGCGGACGTCTCCGCTGCCGTCGCCGCGGCCAAGGCCGCCTTTCCCCGCTGGGCGAGAAGCCGGCTGGAGGAGCGGCAGGAGATCCTGCTCGAAATCGCCCGACGTCTGAAGGCGCGGACAGCGGATTTCGCGCGCATGGAGTCCGCCAACAACGGCAAGACGATCGTGGAGGCGACCATCCACGATCTGCCCGAGGCGATCGGGCAGTTCGAATATTTCTCCGGTTCGGTCTATGCGCTTCACGGGGAGACGCGCGACTATCCCGATCTGATCGGGCTGACGCACCGTGAGCCGCTGGGTGTCGTCGCGCAGATCATTCCCTGGAACGTGCCTTTGCTGATGGCGTCCATGAAGCTCGCCCCTGCGCTTGCCGCCGGGAACACGGTCGTGCTGAAGCCTGCCGAGACGGTCTGCCTGACGGTGCTGGAGCTGATCCGGGAGATCGCGGATCTGCTGCCACCGGGCGTCGTCAACGTGGTCACGGGCTATGGGCAGGACGTCGGCGAAGCCCTCGTCGCGCATCCCGACGTCCGCAAGGTGGCTTTCACGGGCTCCACCGCCACCGCCCGCAAGATCATCGAATATGCGGCCCGCAACATCATTCCCCAGACGATGGAGCTGGGCGGCAAATCGGCCAGCATCGTGTGCGCTTCGGCCGATCTCGACGAGGCCGCCCGGATGGCGGCGCTATCGACCGTGTTCAACAAGGGCGAGGTCTGCATGGCGGGCTCCCGGGTGTTTGTCGAACGCTCGGTCCATGACGCCTTTCTCGAGCGCTTCGTCCGCGAGGTCGAGGCGGTCCGGATCGGCGATCCCAGCCATCCCGAGACTCGGCTGGGCGCGATGTCCTCGCGCCAGCAATACGAGAAGGTGCAAGGCTATTTCGACGTCGCGCTCAGTGATGGCGCCGAGATCGCGCTCGGCGGCGGCGTCGCCCACGTGCCCGATCTTCCCGATGGCCTGTTCCTCAAGCCGACGATCCTCGCCGGCGTGCGCAACGACATGCGCGTCGCCCAGGAGGAGATTTTCGGACCGGTCACGAGCGTCATCGCCTGGGATGACGAGGCCGCGATGCTCGGCGAGGTCAATGACAGTCGCTACGGCCTTGCCGGAGCCGTCTGGTCGAACGACATCCGCCAGGCCCATCGCATCGCTCGTGAGATGCAGACGGGTGTGGTCTGGGTGAATACCTATTACAACCTCCCGCGCGGCATGCCCGTGGGCGGCTACAAGCAGAGTGGCTTTGGACGCGAACTCAGCTGGGACATCCTGCGCGACTACACCCACACGAAGTCGGTGGTGATACCACTCTGACGCAAGACGGCTGTCGCCTCACTCCGCGAGATGCCGGCTGGCCCGGCGCCGGACGACGGCAGGCGCCGTCTCGACCAGGGCAAGCGAGAGCAGGCAGCCTATGACGATGCCGCCGATCGCGAGCCAGAAGATGCTGTCGATGCCTGCACGGCGGGCAACTGCCCCCGCAAGGACGGGGGCCAGCCCGCCGCCGATCAGCTCTGCGACCGCGATCACCGCGCCGGACGCTGTTGCCCGCAGCGCGACGGGCACCGATTCCACAGCGACCGGCCCCACGGTGATCGTCAGCAGACCGTAGAGGAAGAATGCGGCGAGCAGCAGGGCGGTGAACAGCGCTGTGGGATCGGCCGGCGCCGCAGCGAGGGCGGCGAGGCCCGCGATCGTGCAGAGGGCCATCACGATCATGGTCGGCTTGCGACCGGCCCTGTCCGAGATGGCGGGACCGACGACGGAGCCCACGACCGCGCCAATGCCCATCGCCGACATCGTGAAACCCATCTGCGTCATGCCGAGATGGAGGTGATCGACCAGATAGCTGGGCAGAAAGGCGCTCAGCACGATGAGACAGTTGAGCCAGCAGAGCATGCCGCCGGCGGCGATGAGGACGTTGCGATACCCGATGAGGTCGCGGAGCGACGCCCAGATCGGCCTGGCCTGCGCGCCCGCCTGCGCCGGATCCGGATCGCGCAGGGTACGTGCCGTCAGCAGCGCGACGAGCAGTCCGGGCACGGCGACGATCAGGAAGATCCACCGCCAGTTGATCGACGGCATGAGCTGCGTCACCAGCACCGGGGCAAGGCCGAGTCCGAGGAGGGGGGCCATCATCTGCTGGATGCCAAGGCTCAGCCCGTGGCGATCGGGGCGCGATGCCTCCAGCGTGGCGGCGATGCTGGGCGGTACGTAGGCGCCCTCGGCGGCCCCCATCACCGACCGGATCAGCACGAGCGACAGGGCGCCCGTCGCCATTCCGCTGAAGCCGACCAGCAGGGAGAAGGCCGCCATCGCGCCGACCAGCACCGCCCGCCGTCCGAAGCGATCGGCGAGATTGCCCATCAGGAGCGCCGAGAGGCCCCAGGTGATCGCCAGCGCGCCCGTGATGGTGCCGAGATCGCCATAATCCAGCCGGAGGTCCTTCATGATCACGGGAAACATCGGAAGGATCAGAAATCGATCGAAGGCGACGAGGCCGAAGCCGAGCGACAGCAGCGTGATCGCCCGGCGCTCATAGGCGGTGTCCCAGCCTGCCGTGGCGTCGCCCGTAGCCGGATAGTCCACGCGCTGCCCTGATCCGTGCATCGAGCCCTCCACCATCTGGATCGCACCCTGATCCCTCGTCAGTGCTTGGAATTTCTACATTTAGACTATCGGTCAATATATGATTGCCGATCCTGATGCCAGCGCGTAGTATCGCGACCAAGCCCGCTGCCGTTTCATGATGGTGGGACAAAAAATAAGACTTAGGAGCGGACACCATGACGGAAGCACGTCTCTGGTCGACCTCGTCGGCGCCCGGACGGGAACTGGCTTATTGGCGGGAAGCCACATGCGAAGCCGTCTTCGAGCTGGAGCTCGAGTCCTTCGCCGAAGACAGCCTCGCGGCGTCGATCGAGCAGAGACCTTTCGGTCCACTCAGCATGAGCCGCATGTCGATCGGCTTCGGCCAGCGCATCCGCCGGACTCCGTCGTCGATCAATCGGAGCGCTGCGCAGCAGTTCGAGCTCGTCTATCTGCTCGATGGCAGGATCAATCTCCAGCAATGCGGTCGTGAGGTCGAGCTCGCCCCTCGCCAGTGTGTGCTGGTGGACAGCAGCGAGCAATACCGGCTCACCACCACGCCCGGCAGCCGCAACATGTCGTTCCATCTGCCCGGCAGTTGGCTCAAGCAATGGCTTCCCCAGCCCGAGGCTTTCGTCGCGCGCAGGGTGACGGACGATAGTGCCTGGCAGGCGGCGCTGATCTCCACGCTCGACGCGGTGGCGCGGACCGCGATCGATGACGATTTCGCTCCGCTCTGCGCAAACCAGATCGCCGGCGCGCTCGCCTTGTGCGCGTCGGAGGGCGCGGCACAGCCGATCCGCGAATACCAGCTCAAGCTGTTCAACCGGCTTCGCCAGACGCTGAGCGACCTTGCCCACGACAACACGCTGGACGCGGCCAGGCTCGCCCAGTCGATCGGAATTTCGGTGCGCTATCTGCACGCGATCTTCGCGACGGCGGGAACCTCCTACTCGCGCGAGTTGCTCGACATCCGACTAGGCCGCGCGCGGCAGATGCTGAGCGATCAGCGCTTCCGCACGCTCAGCATCGCAGAGATAGCGTGGCGTTGCGCCTTCTTCGATGCGAGCCACCTGACCCGGCATTTCCGTGCCCGCTACGACTGCACGCCCGGCGCATTTCGGGACCGCTGTCGGATGGAGGACGACGCCGAGCACGAGCAGCCCGCCCTCCACTGAGGCCTTGGCTGTCAGGGCGCCAGCTCGTCCGCAATCCCGTTCCGGAGCACCCCGATCCCCTCGATCTCGACCTCGACATGGTCTCCGGGCTTCATGAACACCGGCGGCTTACGCTTCGCGCCCACTCCACCGGGCGTCCCGGTCACGATGACGTCGCCCGGCTCCAGCGGCGTGAAGGCCGAGACATATTCGATGAGGCGATCGAGCCCGAAGATCAGCTCGGAGAAGTGGGCATCCTGCATCACCTCGCCGTTCAGTCGCGTACGAATGCGCTTGGACGGTATGTCCCCGAACTCGTCCGGCGTGACGAGCCAAGGCCCGAAAGCGCCTGTGCCGGGGAAGTTCTTGCCGGGCGTGAACTGCATCGTGTGGTGCTGCCAGTCCCGGACCGATCCGTCGTTGTAGCAGCTGAACCCGGCGATGTGATCGAGCGCGTCGCGCGCCGCGATCGCCCGCCCACGCTTGCCGATGACGAGCGCCAGCTCGCCCTCATAATCGAGCTTCTCGGACACGATCGGCCGCACGATCGGCTGCCGATGACCGGTCTGGCTGTCCGCGAAGCGTGTGAAGATCGTCGGATGCGCGACGACCGGGCGGGCAGTCTCCTCGCGATGCTTCTCATAGTTGAGCCCGACGCAAAGGATCTTGCCTGGCTCTGGAATGAGCGGCGCCCATTCGACCTCATCGACCGGGATCGCGTCCCAGCTCTCGTGGCGATCGTGCACAGCTTTCAGCGCGGCGGCGGCGATGGCGTGCTTGAGCGTTGGAAAGGCCTCCGCCGTCGCGGCATCGATCGGATGGACGGCGCCATTGGCAACGACGCCCCAGCTGGCCCCCGCTGCGGTTCGAACACTGGCAAATCGCATGTCGCGCTCCCGTCTGCTCCAAGATCTCTGGCATCCGGACGAATGCCGCCGCGCTGCTCCTAGCCGGTCGGCAACGGGCTCGAAACCGCATCGGCGGACGTACAATGACTTCGTTCAGTCCCATGACAGCCGCAGGGGTTGCGGCCGGGCGCCCCCTTTTTCAAGGTTTGGGCGGATGGGATTCTACGATTTCGAGGATGCGGCATGACCCAGTTGTACGAAGCGGGTGGCGATCCGGGCGGACATGGGCTGCAGGCGCGCTTGTTCGAGCTCGGTTTGTTGGTGAGCGACATGGACCGCAGCCGCGCCTTCTACGAGGCGGCGCTGGGCTACCGCTTCCAGCCGCATGGCCACGGCGCCATCGGCGTCGCCCGAGATCGCAGGCTATATCTCGGCGTGTCGGACACGGGCCAGAAAGGCTTCTCGCACGCGGCCTTCGCGGTCGCCGACGCCGACGAGATGGATCGGCTGCGGGCGCGGCTCGACGGGGCAGCGGTCGTCCACGATGAGATCGATCATCCTGGCTTCGGCGGCCACGCGGTCGGTTTCGCCGATCCCGATGGCAACCGGCTGATCTTCGGCGTGCCATCGGTGCACACCGTTGTAGCCGATACGACGGCTCTGACTGCCCGGCTGCAGCACGTCGTCTTCGCCTCGCGCGACATCGCTGCCATGCTCGCCTTCTACCGCGATGTCGTCGGTTTCGGCCTGTCCGACTGCGTCGAGAATGACGACGGCGAGTTGACCACCTTCTTCGTGCATTGCTCGCACGAGCATCACAGCCTCGCCGTCTTTCGAGCCAGCGAGTGCCGGCTCGATCATCACTGCTTCGAAGCGGGTGACTGGGGGCTCATCCGGGATTGGGCCGACCATTTCGCCGCCCTCCATATCCCGCTGCAATGGGGGCCGGGGCGTCATGGGCCGGGCAACAACCTGTTTCTCTTCATCCATGATCCCGACGGCCATTGGCTCGAGATATCGGCCGAGCTGGAGACCCTTACACCGGACCGCAAGGTCGGCGTATGGCCACATGCGGAGCGCACGCTGAACAGCTGGGGCATGGCGCTGTTACGCAAGTAGCCGGTGCAATCGCGGGCGGCCCTCAACGGACTTGCCGGCGCGCCGCGCGGACTGTGTTGGACAAGAGGCAGGCGATCGTCATCGGGCCTACCCCGCCGGGGACAGGCGAGACAGCGCGGGCATGACTCATCTCCTCGAACACGCAGTCGCCGACGATGCGGCTCCCATCCGCACCGTCCGAAATCCGGTTGATCCCGACATCGATCACGACCGCGCCGGGCTTGATCCAGTCCCCGCGCACGAGCCCCGGTGAGCCCGCCGCGACGACGACGATGTCCGCAGATCGGACGATGTCGGGCAGGCCGCGGGTGTGGATGTGGGTGACGGTCACGGTGCACTCGCGTTCGAGCATCAGCAGCGCCACCGGCTTCCCCACGATATTGGACTTGCCGACCACGACCGCGCTCAGTCCCCGGAAATCCTGGATCACGCTGTCCAGCAGGATCATGCAACCGAGCGGCGTGCAGGGCATCAGCCCGTCGGATCCGATCGACAGCCGGCCGACATTGACGGGGTGGAAGCCGTCGACATCCTTTTCCGGAGTGATGCGATCAAGCACGGGATTTGCCCGGATGCCTTGGGGGAGAGGCAACTGCACGAGGATTCCGTGCACCTTCGCATCCGCGTTCAACCGGTCGATCAAGGCGAGCAACGCCTCCTCGCCGAAATCCCCGTCCAGCCGATGTTCGATCGAACCGATGCCGACCCGGCGGCAGGCCGCGATCTTGCGGCCGACATAGACCTGGCTCGCCGGATCGTCGCCGATGAGAATCACCGCCAGCGTCGGCGGCATGCCGTGCTCTTGGCGAAACGCCAGTGCGTCCGCCGCGATACCCGCCAGCAGGCGCTCGGCCGACGCCTTGCCGTCGATGATCGCCGTCACTGGCCTATTTCGCGAAGATCACGGTCTTCGCGCCATTCACGAAGGCGCGATCCTCCAGGTGGAGCGATACTGCACGCATGAGCACCCGGGACTCGATATTGCGTCCCTTGCGAACGAGATCCTCAGGCGTGTCGGCATGGCTGATCGCCTCGACATCCTGATGGATGATGGGACCTTCGTCGAGGTCGGCCGTCACGTAATGCGCCGTCGCGCCGATCATCTTGACGCCGCGCGCGTGCGCCTGGTGGTAGGGTTTCGCACCCTTGAAGCCCGGCAGGAAGCTGTGGTGGATGTTGATGCAGCGGCCTGACAGAAACCCGGCCAGATCATCCGACAGGATCTGCATATAGCGTGCGAGCACGACGAGCTCGGCGCGGCTGTCCTCGACGATCTGCTTGATCTGGGCTTCCTGCGCGACCTTGTTGTCCTTGCTGACCGGCAGATGATGAAAGGGGATGCCATCCAGCGTCGTGACGTTGAGCGCCTCGCGCGGGTGGTTGCACACCACCCCGACGACATCCATGGGCAGATCGCCGATGCGACGACGATAGAGCATGTCGCCCAGGCAATGATCGAATTTAGAGACCAGTATGAGGACACGGCGAAGCTCCTCTGCTGGCCGAAGCATCCAGCGCAGTGCCTGCCCGGCGGCGTGGACGGCGAAGTCCTCGCGAAACGCCTCGGCCCGCTCTCTCATCTCGAAGCGGATGCGCATGAAGAAATTGCCGGTGTCGACATCATCGAACTGGGCCGCTTCGAGGATATTGCCGCCGAAGCGCGCGATCCGCCCGGTGACCTCCGCCACGATCCCAGGCCGATCGAGGCACGACAGCGTGAGAATGAAGCCGTTCACTTGCTTCTCCGATGGTTCAGGCGATGGCCGGCGCTGCGGCCGCATAAGCATGCATCCATCGAACGGTCTTCGACAGGCCGCCGAATGGGTAGAGGTGCAGCTTCACGTTCTGCTCGCCCGCGTCGGCCAGACGCTCGCCGAGCCGCGTGAGGAGGCGGTCGGGTGTCGCCTGCGCGAGCAGCCGTGTGAGCGAAACGCCATATTTGGCCATCACCTTGGCCGAGGCTCCGACGCCGCAACGCGCTGCATAGCGCAGAAGGGCCTGGACGCTCGCAGGCCCTGCGACACCGACCCGTACGCGATGACGGATCCCTTGGGCCCGCAACGTGCAGACCCAGTCGGCGATCCGGTCGGCATCGAACAGGAACTGGGTGACGATCTCGAGGTCGAGCCCGCGGGAAGCCGCGGCGGCTATCTTGTCGGCGAGCGCCGCTCGCAGCACGTCTTCCGGAATGGCCGGATGCCCCTCCGGATAGCCGGCGACCCCGATCCGGGTGATCCCATGCGCTTCCAGCAGGCCGCTCTCGACAAGACTGAGCGCGTCCGCATAGGGACCGAGCGGCTCGGCCAGATCGCCGGCGATGAGGAAAGCGCGCCGAATGCCCGCCTCACCGCTCAGCGTACGGAGGAAGCGTGCCAACTCTTCGTCCGAGCGGATGCGGCGTGCCGAGATGTGGGGAACTGGCTCGAGCCCAAGGCGACGGACGCTGGCCGCGACCTGCGCCAGATCCTCGATCCTGTCGCCAGGGAGATAGGTGATGGAGATCGCCGAACCCGCGGGTAGGAGCGTGGCGTTGTCGACGAGATCGCCAAGATCCTTGCGTGTTATCTCGAGGGAAAAATCCCGCGACAGATTGCCCCAATCCATTCCCGGTCCTTTGATTGCGAGCGCACGACCGGACGCCGTGAAGCCTGGCTTATGGTGATCCCGTCCCGCGTTCCCGCGGTCAGCCTCGATCTTTGCCGATCGCTGCCTTCTTCATGGCGCTCGCGGCTTTCGCGTAGGGCACCGGAGCGACGGTCGCGCGCACCTCGATCTGGCGATGCCGCTCGACCCGCGACTTGCGGCTCCCGCCGTCGGCTTCGCCCCAGATCAGGGTCACGCGCGTGCCGGGCTCGGCGAATGCGCGGTCGACGATCGCCAACGACAGCTGCTGACGCTCGTTGATCGAGTAGCAGCAATGGGTCGAGTAGCCGATCCGATCGCCCGTTTCGGAGCGGACCTCGTCGACCTGCGCCAGCACATAGTCGGCGACCGGCCGGTCGAGATACTTGTAGGGAAGCTCGGTCCCCATGAGCGAATCCAGGATGCGCGACACGTCCTCGTCGTCCCATACGAGGGTGACCTTGGCGCGCGGCTGCTCCTCCCGGATCGCGCTCAGCGCCTCCCGGCCGATGAAATCGTGATCATATTTGATGATGCCGCCATAGCCCATGTCGTAGGCGGTCAGATAATAGTCCTCGATATCCCGGGAGAAGTAGCTTCCCCCCATCTGGAAATTGGCTTCCCAGCCATCGGCCGGCAGCCAGCGGCGGAAATCGGCCAGGTCGTCGCCCGTATACAATGCGGGCAGCGGATAGCCGATCCAGCCACTCTCGATCGAAGCGCTGAAATAGGTGCGCGAGCCGCCGCGGCGGATGCCGTATTTCTCGCCGGCATGGAGGATGGCGGATCGCACCACGTCCCTTTGTTCGTAAGGGCCCGACAACTCCACTCCCTTGTGACCCGCCATGCCATGGCGCAGCGCCAGCACCTGGCAACCCGCTATCTCGACCCGACGCGTGCAGAAGAACGGAATGTCGGGCGCTTCGCCCTTCACGACCTCGGCGAAGATATCGCCGGCATGGGGGCCGTCCATCCCGAACCGGAACTGGAGCCGCCCGCCGGTGGGATTGTCGGCGGTGTTGTTGTCGCGTTCGATGGCGACGTCCAGCCTTTCGCTTTCGGCGAGGAAGTGAACCCAGTTGAGCAAGGGCATTCCGCTGATCAGCTCGAATCGCTCGTTGCCGAGGTCATGGAGCACGCAATCGCCGATGAGCTGCCCCCGGGCGTTGCAGCCGACGAGCTGCTTGGCCCGGCCGGGCGCGAGGTTGTCGAGCGAATTGATCGCCACCCGTGACAGCAGGGCTCTTGCATCGGGCCCCTGGATGAACAGCTCCGGCATGTGATGCGACTGATCGAAGAGAACCGCTGTCTCACGCCAGGAGCGCTGCTCGTCGCGCCAGTTGGAGAATTCCAGCGGGACCGGTGTCCGCTCGGGATTGGGCCGGGCGTGGGGTGCCACCGCGTCGTTGAACAGATGTTCGACGATGCTGGGAACGTCGTCGATCAGATCCTGGAGCGACCGGTGCTTCGATCCCTCGGCTGATTGCCTGTTCGCGGTGTTCGAGCGCGGCTCTTCCGCTCGAAGCTGTGCGGAACGCGGGGATGCGCTTTCGATGTTCGTCACTGACGCCCTCCGAGAAACGGCCGGCGACCGCTGTCCGATCACCGCTCGTCGGGTATCCCTAGACCGGAACATAGGCTGGGCTGGCGCACGCGGCAGAACAATGTGCTTGTATCTGAGTGCAGCTGGAAGCGCCGCGGCAAGTCGATCGGCACATGGCGACGCGGCCGCAATCCTCGTCCTTGAGCAGCCTCCACCGCGCGGACCGGGGTGATTGCCGGCGCCGGATTGCCGCGTCGGTCGCGATCGGGCGGTGGTGGAGCGAAGCGGAACAGCTTGCCGGCCAGCCGGTCTCGCCGTTACCGGTCCTGCGGACGATAGCCGAGGCTGGCGTGGGGCCGGATCATGCCGCAAAGGTGCCGTCAGGCCTGTATCGTCAGTAGACGACGACGCTGCGGATGCTTGTCCCCGCGTGCATCAGGTCGAAGCCCTTGTTGATCTCCTCCAGCCCCATGACGTGGGTGATCATCGGGTCGATCTCGATCTTGCCGGTCATGTACATGTCGACGATCTTCGGCACGTCGGTGCGGCCCTTGGCGCCGCCGAACGCGGTGCCGCGCCAGTTGCGGCCGGTGACCAGCTGGAACGGCCGCGTCGCGATCTCCTTGCCGGCCTCGGCCACCCCGATGATGATCGAGGTGCCCCAGCCGCGATGGCAGGCCTCCAGCGCGGTGCGCATCACCTCGGTGTTGCCGGTGGCATCGAACGTGTAGTCGGCGCCGCCGTCGGTCAGCTGGACGATCCTCGCCACCACGTCCTCGCGGCTCATGCCTTTCGAGTTGAGGAAGTCGGTCATGCCGAAGCGGCGGCCCCATTCCTCGCGATCCGGGTTGATGTCCACGCCGATGATCCTGTTCGCGCCGGCCAGCCGCGCGCCCTGCAGCACGTTGAGGCCGATGCCGCCCAATCCGAACACCACGACATTGTCGCCGACCTGCACCTTGGCGGTGTTCACCACCGCGCCGACGCCGGTCGTCACGCCGCAGCCGATATAGCAGGCGGTCTTGAACGGCGCGTCCTCGCGGATCTTCGCGACCGCGATCTCGGGCAGCACGGTGAAGTTCGCAAAGGTCGAACAGCCCATGTAATGGAAGATCGGCTGCCCCCTGTAGCTGAAGCGCGTGGTGCCGTCGGGCATCAACCCCTTGCCCTGGGTCGCGCGGATCGCGGTGCACAGGTTGGTCTTGCCGCTCAGGCAGCTTTTGCACTGCCGGCATTCGGGCGTGTAGAGCGGGATGACGTGATCGCCGGGCTTCACCGAGGTGACGCCCGCGCCCACCTCGCGCACGATGCCGGCGCCTTCGTGGCCCAGCACGCTCGGGAACAGGCCCTCGCTGTCGAGGCCGTCGAGCGTATAGGCATCGGTGTGGCAGATGCCCGTCGCCATGATCTCGACCAGCACCTCGCCCGCCTTCGGGCCTTCGAGATCGAGCTCGACGATTTCCAGCGGCTTCTTCGCTTCGAACGCTACGGCGGCGCGGGTCTTCATGGAATTCTTCCGTTCATCTAGGATGGCTTCATTAGGCGAGCATGCCCAGCGGGCTCTCGACGAGACGCTTGAACGCCGCCATCAGCTTGGCGCCATCCGCGCCGTCGATGGCGCGATGATCGAAGCTGCCGGTCGCAGACATGACGGTGGCGACGGTCAGCTCGTCGTTGACCACGTAGGGCCGCTTCTCGCCCGCGCCGATCGCCATGATCATGCCCTGCGGCGGATTGATCACCGCCTCGAACTGCTTGATGCCGAACATGCCCATGTTGGAGAGCGAGGCGGTGCCACCCTGATACTCTTCGGGCTTCAGCTTGCCGTCCTTGGCGCGGCTCGCGAGGTCCTTCATCTCGTTGGCGATGGCGGACAGGCTCTTGGTGTCGGCGCCGGTGATGATCGGCGTGATCAGGCCCGACGGGATCGAGACGGCCACGGAGATGTCGGCGCGGCCGAAGGTGACGAGCTGGTCGCCCGCCAGCATCACGTTGCAGCTCGGCACCTCGATCAGCGCGACCGCCAGCGCCTTGATCAGCATGTCGTTGACCGACAGCTTCACGCTGCGGCTCTCAAGACCCTTGTTGAGCTCGCCGCGCAGCTTGAGCAGCGCATCCAGCTGGATATCGACGGTGAGATAGATGTGCGGGACGGTCTGCTTCGATTCGGTGAGCCGGCGCGCGATCGTCTTGCGCATGTTCGAGAGCTTCACCGCCTCGTGCGGGATGTCGGGGATCTGCGCCGGAGCGGGTGTTGCGGCCGGCGCCGACGGCGCGGCGGCGGGCGCCTCGGTCTTCGCGGTGGAAGCCGCGCCACCGGCCTTGGCGCCGTCGAGATCGGCCTTCACCACGCGGCCGTTCGGGCCGGAGCCCTCGACGGACGAGAGATCGACGCCGGTCTGCTCGGCGATGCGTCGCGCGAGCGGGCTCGCCTTGACGCGATCGCCCGACGAGGCCGCCGCCGCCTTCACCTCGGGCTCGGGCTTCGGCGCGGGCACCGGCTCGGCCTTCGTGATGGGAGCGGGCTCGGGGGCCTTGGCGGTTTCCTTGGGCGCCTCTTCCTTCTTCGCGGCCGGGGCGGCCTTGGCGGAGGCGGCATCCTCGCCCTCGCCGGCGATGATCGCGATCGGCGCGCCGACCTTCACGCCGTCCGTACCCTCCGCCACGAGGATCCGGGCGATCGTGCCCTCGTCCACCGCCTCGAACTCCATCGTCGCCTTGTCCGTCTCGATCTCCGCCAGGATGTCGCCCGACTTGACCTCGTCGCCCTCCTTCACCAGCCACTTCGCCAGCGTCCCTTCCTCCATCGTCGGGGAAAGCGCGGGCATCTTGAGTTCGATCGGCATGGGTCAATTCCGTGCATAGAGGTCGGCCGCCGCATCGGCGATGGCCTCGGCATCGAGACGGTGAAGGTGGTATTGGTCCGGCAGGTCTCCGGTCTGCCCGAAGCGATCGACCCCGAGCGGGGAGACCCGCATGCCGTTCACGCCGCCCAGCCAGGACAGTGCCGCCGGTGAACCATCCAGCACCGTCACCAACCCAGCATGTGCCGGAAGCGCGTCGAGCAGGGTCTCGACATGGCTCTTGTCCCGGCGGCCGCCCCGCCAGCGCGCCGCGCGGCTTTCCGACCAGTCGCGATGCAGCAGATCTGCGGACGTCACCGCGAGCAGTCCAAGGCCCGGCAGGTCTTCGACCAGCATTTCCCAAGCCTCGATCGCTTCCGGCGCTATGGCGCCGCTGTAGACGATGGCCGCTTCCGCTCCGGGGGCGGGCCGGCGCAGCCAGTAACCACCCTTGAGCGCATCCGCCTTCCAGCCATCGCCTTCCCGGGCGACCTGCGCGATCGCGCGCGTAGTGAGGCGAAGGTAGACCGATCCGCCATCCGCACCACGCTGCATATGATCGAACGCCCATTCCATGCACGCGGCCAGTTCGTCGGCGAATGCCGGCTCGAAGGCGGTGAGGTTCGGCTGGCCCATGCCGATCAGCGGGGTGTTGATCGACTGGTGGGCGCCGCCTTCCGGCCCCAGCGTCACGCCGGACGGAGTCGCCACCAGCAGGAAACGGGCATCCTGGTAGCAGGCGTAGTTCAGGACATCGAGGCCGCGCGCGATGAACGGATCGTAGACCGTCCCGATCGGCATCAGCCGCGTACCGAAGAGCGGCGAGGCAAGGCCGGCGGCGGCGAGCATGAGGAACAGATTATGCTCCGCGATGCCGAGCTCGACATGCTGGCCAGCCCCGTGCCCCGCCCATTTCTGCGCCGAAGGGATTTTGGCCCCGGCGAAGACATCCTTGAGCTCGGACCGGCGGAACAGCCCGCGCTGGTTCACCCAGGCGCCGAGGTTCGTCGAGACCGTGACGTCGGGCGAGGTTGTGAGGATCCGGTCGGCCAGCGGATGGCCGCTCTTCGCCAGATCGAGCAGGATGCGCCCGAATGCCGCCTGCGTGGACTGTTCGTCGCCCTCGGGCGCCGGGATCGCCGGCACGGGGACGGGGGCCGCATCGAGGTTGGTGCGTCGCGTCGCGAAGGCCGACGCCTCTGCAAAAGCCTTGAGGCTCGCCGCTGCATTATCGCCGAGGCCCGCCCACGGCTCCCATTCGTCGCCTTCCACGATGCCGAGACTTTCTCGCAGCGAAGCGATCTGGCCGGGGTTCATCAGCCCCGAATGATTGTCCTTGTGCCCGGCGAAGGGCAGCCCGTAGCCCTTGATCGTGTAGGCGATGAAAAGGGTCGGCCGCTCGTCCTGTGCCTGGTCGAAAGCCTCGATCAGGGACTCCACGCAATGACCGCCGAGATTGGTCATCAGGCGGCCGAGCGCATCGTCGTCATGCGCATCGAGGATCGCCTTCACGCCGCGCTTCGCGCCGATATCGGTCATCAACCGTGTGCGCCAGGCCGCGCCGCCCTGATAGGTCAACGCCGCGAACTCGGCATTGGGGCAGGTCTCGATCCACTCCTCGATCGCCTTGCCGCCCGTCTTGGCGAACACCGCCTTTTGCAGCTTGCCGTGCTTCAGCGTGACGACGCGCCAGCCGCAGGTCTCGAAGATGTCGTCGAAGCGGCGGAACATGCGATCCGCCGTCGTCGCATCGAGCGACTGGCGGTTATAGTCGACGATCCACCAGCAGTTCCGGATGTCGTGCTTGTAGGCTTCGATCAGGCACTCGTAGATATTGCCCTCGTCGAGTTCGGCGTCGCCCATAAGCGCGATCATGCGGCCGGTTTCCGCCTCCGCCAGCGCGCCGTGCGCGACCAGATAGTCCTGTACCAAGCTGGCGAAGGCGGTGACCGCGACGCCGAGACCCACCGAGCCCGTCGAGAAGTCGACGGGAATGTGGTCCTTGGTGCGGCTGGGATAGCTCTGCGCGCCGCCTACGCCGCGAAAGCGTTCGAGCTGCTCGCGGTTCTGCTGACCCAGCAGATAATGGATGGCATGCAGGACCGGCCCGGCATGCGGCTTCACCGCGACCTTGTCGTTGGGCCCGAGCGCATGGAAATAGAGCGCTGCCATGATCGTGCTGATCGACGCGCAACTCGCCTGATGGCCGCCGACCTTCAGGCCATCGCGGCTTTCCCGCAGATGGTTCGCATTGTGGATGGTCCATGCCGACAGCCAGCGCAACCGCGTGTCCAGCGCATCGATCGCGCCGATCAGGTCCATCCGTTCACTCATTGTCAGAGGCACTATTCGCTCGTCCTTGTCGTCGACACACGCCCAACGCCGGGCGGTGCTTTTGAAGACGCATCATGGTGCCGCGAAAAGCGGCCGCCAACAGATGCGATACCTACTCGGGTGATGCGACAAATGCATCGCCCGGGTAAGGCCTTTCCGTACCATCGGCGCCATCGCTCCCGGGGTCACTCCGCCGCTTGGGCGACCGGCTGATCCTCCTCTCGGATCAGCTTGGCGAGCATCCGGCGCGCCCGGACGGCCGCGGCATCGCCCGCCAGGATCGCCGGCCGGAGCGACCAGAAGTCGCGGCCGGCCATGTTGGCAGCGACACGCGCGATCATCGGCTCGTCCTCCGTCTCGAAGGCCTGCTTGATCCCGTTGTGGAGAATGCCGCCGAGTTCATCATTCTCCGGTTGTCGGTTGCGGCCCACCATCCAGAAATAATGGGTCGACGTCTCGGTTTCGGGAGTGAGAAGGTGGGCGCTCGGGAGCCAGGGACCGTCCTCGGGCTCTCCTCCGACCTCCGTGATGCCGACGTCGAGAAACAGGTTGGACGGAGCCGTCCAGTGCATGTGCGAGCGCATGTCGACGCGGTCGCCGTCGCCGTCCCATACGAGCCGGAACAAGGGAGTCAGCGGCTCATCGTCGTTCCACAGATAGGAATGGACGGCCCGGCCATCCTGTTCGACCTTCGCGCGGGATCGGCCCGCAAATCCCTCCGTCGTGAGAAACGGGTGCAGGAATGCGGCGTGGCTCAGATCGAGCAAATTGTCGTTGATCAGCTCGTAATGGGCATCGACGTGCAGATAGTCGCGCGAACTGACGATATCCGATCGATCGTACACCGAAAAATCCGGTATCGACGCCGGTTCCGCAAGCGCCGGATCGCCCGGCCAGATCCAGATGGCATGATGGCGTTCGATCAGCGGGAACGACCGGACCCTCGCACCGGGCGGGACCACGCCATCGCCATGCGGATTGTGGACGCACGCGCCGGAGCGATCGAAACGCAGCCCGTGATACGGACACTCCAGGGTGTCGCCATGAATCTTGCCCTGGCTCAGCGACGCGAATCGATGCGGGCATACATCTCCGAGTGCAACGGCCTCGCCTTCGTCGTTTCGGAAGATGGCGACCGGCTCCCCCAGAATCGTGATCCGGATCGGATCCTTGATCAGGGCTTCGGACCAGGCGGTCACATACCAAGCATTGCGCAGAAAGGGCATGCCACTCCTCCTTCACCACACCCTTTCTGGATGCGGTTTGGCCTGCGGTAGCATTGCCGGACACATCCCCGCTAATCGGTTGGATTGATCCCCGTTATAAACGGATCGGATGGGCCATTCCGATTGCCTGAGCCGCCGCTGCCGGATAGCCTGAGGGCAGCCACGTTCGGCCGAAGAGACTGTATCGAATGCACCTCGACAAGTTCGATCTCAACCTGCTGGTGGCGCTCGACGCGCTGCTCACCGAGAAGCACGTCACCCGCGCCGCGGAAAAGCTTTGCGTGTCGCAGCCCGCGATGAGCGCCGCGCTGTCGCGCCTGCGCGCCTATTTCGACGACCAGCTTCTGACGAAGGTGGGGGCGGGTCTCGAACTCACGCCGCGGGCGCAGGAATTGTCGGGCGAAGTGCGCGACGTGATATTCCGCATCCGTTCGACGCTCAGGACCGAGCCGACCTTCGATCCATCCACCGGCGAACGCGAGTTCCGCCTCCTCATGTCCGATTATTCGGCGTCGGTCTTCATGCCTGCGCTGACGCGGAGCCTGTTGACCGATGCCCCCGGGGTCCGGTGCATGATCGAGCATCTCGCGCCCGACAGCCTGACCCGGATCGACCACGGCGTCGCGGAATTCTGCATCACGGTCGAGCAGCGCGAGCTTCTCGAGGAAACGTTGATCGCGGAAACGCTGAGCGGCGCCCCCTTGTTCGAGGACGATTTCGTCGTCGTGGTGGACGCGGCAAGCGCTGCGGCGGAGGAACCGCTCACGCTCGACGGCCTGTTGGCGCGGCCCTATGTCGAGGTCCGCTTCTCCTATGCCGTATTCAGCGTCGTGGAAACGGCGATACGTCAGCAACGGCTGGCATTGCGGCCGAAACTTGTGATGCCGGGCTTTACCGAAGCAGCCGGGCTGATCTCCGGTACCGGCATGGCGACGATCATTCCCCGGCAATTGGCACGGCGGATTGGGCCAACCTTCGGTTTGACGACCATGGAAGCGCCGTTTCCGCTTCCCCGCCTGCGCGAGACGCTGATCTGGCACAAGCGGAACGACGCCGATCCCGCCCATCGCTGGTTTCGCGACTATCTCCTGCGGGTCGCCACTGGGCTCAATTTTTCGGAGGGACCCGCCGCCGATCGGCCAAGGTTTGCCAGCCATGGTTCGGCGGCGCTCGCCTAGACATCTACCGAACCTGCCGCGCTATATGCAGTCCACGCGCTGCTCGCCCAGACCGCTGATTGACGCGACCATATGATCGCCGGGCTTGAGGAAGACGCCGTGATGCGAGCCGTTGCCGGCGGGCGATCCGGTGCAGATGACGTCGCCCGGCATGAGCTGGACCCGTGAGGAGAGATATTCGATCTGCCGCTCGATCGGGATCAGCATATCGCCGCTATGCTCGTTCTGCATGACGCGGTCGTTCACCGAAAGTCGGATAATGACGTCCCGCGGATCGACGAATTCGGCTGGCACCAGATAGGGACCGAAAGGCGTGAACCCCGGCTGGGATTTAGACGATACCCAGTCGGTCCCGAGCGCTTTGACATCCCGGCGGAAGACGAGATCGCGCGCCGTGACGTCGTTGGCGATGGCATAGCCGGCAATGTATTGGGAGGCTTGCGCCGCACTGACATGGCGCGCCGGCTTGCCGATGATGACCGCCAGTTCGCACTCCCAATCGATCTTCTTCGCATCCGGAGGGATGACGAGGGGGTCCATGGGACCGCCAAGGGAAGACGGCAGTTTGCTGAAGCAGTAGGGCGTCGCATTGTTCGCCCGCTCATCCATCAGGCGTTCGGCGGCTGCCCTTCGTTCAGCGTCGCTGGCGGCTATCTCGGATTCATCCGATCGCATGTCGGGGTCCGCCATGATCAGCTCGATCACGTGCTTCCGGTAGTTCGCGCCGACCGCGAATATCTGTCTCGGGCGATACGGACATTGGATATCCAGGCTGTCCACATGGACCGAGCGAGCGACCAGCGATGGGTCTCCTTCCGCCCAGCGTCGTGCCGCGCGCCGCAGCGTCGGCAGGTGGTTGTCCCAGTGATCGAGCAGGCCGAGCACGTCATCTGCGAACAGCTCCTCGCCCATGCCAGACAGCGCGACGACGCGGTCCTTCATCATCATGCCGCCGAATGGCCGGCACCCTGCGATCGAGAAGCTTCCAAGGGAGAAGGTCACCGGTGCGCCTCCGCGTGGAGGCCGAGAAGGGCGGCGGCATTCCCGCCGGAGATCGCGGCGACCGTTTCGTCGTCGAAGGCGGACAGCAGGCTGGCGGGCTCATAATGCCCCATGTCGAAGGGATAGTCGGTTCCCAGAACGACCTGCGACGCCCCGGCCACATCGATCAGCCGACGCAGATGATCGGACTCGTAAACGAGTGAATCGAACCAGATCCGGCGGAGATAGGCGCTGGGTGGCAGCGCGCATCCGCAGGCCTCCGGCCGGTGCGCGAAGGCATGGTCCGATCGATTGATGTAGAGCGGCAGATAGCCGCCGCCATGCGCCGCGACGATCTTCACTCCCGGATGACGATCGAGCGTTCCGTCGAAGATCAGGTTCGAGAGTGCGATCGCGGTTTCCATGGGCTGGCCGACGGTGTTGCCGAGATAATGCCGGTTGAGCCGATCGCCGACGGTCGTGCCCCAAGGATGGAGGAAAACGACGGCACCCAGTTCGTCGGCCCTCGACCAGAAGGGGTCGAACCGGCGATCGGAGATGTCCACGCCGTCCACATGGGTAGATATCTCTACGCCACACAGCCCAAGCCGGCGCACGGCATGGTCGAGCTGCGCCGCGGCGCGATCGGGATATTGCAGTGAGACCGTTCCGAAGCCGGACAGCCGGTTGGGATGGCCGGCGACCGTCTCCGCGATACGGTCGTTGACGGACGAGACCACGGCCTCGGCCATGTCGGGCTCGTCGACGGTATAGAAATATTGCGTCGGCGATACGCTGATCACCTGCATGTCGACGCCCATCGCGTCCATGTCGGCGAGCCGGGCTTCGACCGTGGTCAGCTTGGGTCCGATCGTCTCCAGTTGCGCGGCGTTCACCGCCAGCGATCGTTCGCCGAACGTGCGCAGCAGTGCGGCGGCATCCGATCTCTGCCCCGCGCTCCCCGCCACGATCCCCTGCACCTCGGGGACGAAGATATGGCAGTGCACGTCGATGGTCCGGTGGCCGAGCCGCTTGCGTGGCTTGCCGGCCGCGTCGGGAGGCATCGCGTTCGAACACCGGTGCAGCAGGGCATCACCCGAGGTCATTCGGCGCCCCCTTCGAGGCTGCGCGCGGCATATTGCTCGAAGGTCGTGGCGGGCCGGCCGAGAAGCCATTCCAGAACGCGGCCGTTGCCGGGAATTCCGTAGCGGTCGTAGTATGTGAACAGCCGCGTGATGATGTCCGCGCTGGCGTCGATATTGCCGTCGGCGCTTCCGAAATGCGGCGCCAGCATCGCCACGATCTCATCGAGCGGAATGCGGTGCGCGCCGACCGGCTTGCCGCCAATCCGGGACAAGGCGGCCGCGATATCCTCGCCGCTCAGATTCTCGTCGCTCGAGATCGGATAATAAGCGAAGTCGTGTCCGGGCTCGGTCACGACCTTGCCGACAGCCTCCCCAAGGTCCGCCATGTCGACGAACCCGAGACGGCGATCCATCGCGTAGGGAAGTGCCACCACGCCTGTCTCCAGGCATCTTTTCACATCGATGTTCTGGAAATAATGCTGCGGCTGGACGATCGTGAACGTCAGGCGCGAGCTGATCAGATGATCCTCCACCTGCCGCTTCGCCCGGTGGTTCATCAGATAGTCGATCTGAGGGAAGATCACGGAGATGTAGACGAACCTCCGGACGCCGGCCTCACGCGCGGCATCGATCGCGAAGCGGCCCATGATCGCCTCGTTTCCATTCAACCCGGGGCCGAGGTGCACCACCGTGTCGATCCCGGCCATCGTTCGCCGGAGCGCATCGCGATCGAGCATGTCCCCTTCGACGAGATCGGTGACGCCCCGCGCCTCGAACCAGCCGCGATCAAGCGAGCGTCCGAAAGCCCGGACGGGCTGTCCCGCATCGCGAAGGTGGGAGAGAACGTGGCGCTGGGTGCGGCTGCCCGCCGCCGTCAACAGGATCATCGGGCTGCATTCCTCAATTCGCGGGGCAATGTGCTCGCCTGTCCGGTCTCGGCGTCGTCGGGATGGCGACCTTGCGCGACCGGCAGGCTGAGCGTGGGATCATCGGGGGCGACGCTGCCGCGCGACGGCGCCAGCGACGCGACGAATCCCACGTCCCAATCCGCTCCCTGGCTCCAGAAAGCGGGCATCTCGTGCATCCAGTGGGCGATGCCGAACAGCGGCTCCCATGAGCGCGGGATCCAATTGTCGTCGATCGCATCGGAATCGGCGCCATATTCCGCCTCGCCGCCGGTCGGAGCAGGGAGGTAGAGGAACAGCGACGAGGCGATCCGGTGGCGGCCGACGCCCCAGATCGATCGGTCCCAGCCCTTCCGCTCCATGTAATTCTTGCCGACCATGATCTCGTCGAGGTCGGTCACCGCATAATTGACGTGGTGGAAGCGCAGGCGTCCGTCCGCGCCGGGGAAGGGGGCGTTCGCGTTGAGGAAATAGATATTGTGGTGGTCGGTCGTGCCGTCCGCGCGCGCGAAGATCCCGAGCAGGCGCTGATGATCCGACATGCGGAAGCCGAGCCGATCGCGCATGAAGACGAACGACGCCTCGACGTCGGGCGACATGAACACGACGTGCTGGATATATTTGGGCCGTGCCCGTGCGATCCATTTGCGGTGCGTGTTCATCCGCCGGATGTTGCCGGGCGAATTGACCGGATCGGTCGCCGTCCTGACCTCGCGATGGTCATCCCAGACCTTCAGGCCCATCGCCAATCCGTCGTCGCAGACGAAGTGCGCGGTTCCCGCGTCATCGATACGAACATCCCGATCCGCCGACAGGCCCGCCACCAGGCGATCGAAGGACGATCGCGTGTCGACGCCCCAGATCACCTCGTGGACGCCCGGCCCCGCCAGCCGCGACCCCTCGACCGGCACGTCCGCAAGCGATTGCAAAATCACCTTCGAATTGTCCGGGAGGAGGAAAGTCGCGCGATCCGGCCCGCGCTCGTCGAGCGGGAGGCCGAAATCGTCGAAGTAGCGCGTGCAGAGCGCGACGTCTTCGACACAATAGCGAACGGTCTCGATGCCGATGATGGCCATGTATCACTCTCCTCGCGGCACGGTAGGCAGCTTGCACTCGCCGCGGAAATCGCTTGTCCGGATGGGCGGCATCCACCCGCTTTATGACGTCAGACGCTCGCTAGTCGAAGATCGCGACGGCACGCGTCCACCCCGCCGATGCCGCGCGGATCTTCATGGGGAAGCAGGCGATCGTGAAGCCGGTCGCCGGCAGGGCCTCGAGATTGTGGAGCTTCTCGAGATGGCAGTAGCCGATATCGCGGCCCGCCTTGTGCCCCTCCCAAATCAGGCCCGCGTTTCCGGTTTCGAGATATTTCTCCCGGGTGTGGACGAACGGCGCATCCCAGCTCCACCCGTCTGTGCCGGTCAGCCGGACGCCGCGCTCGAGCAGGTACATCGTCGCCTCGTAGCCCATGCCGCAGCCTGCGGTGACATAGTCGTCATTGCCGTAGCGCTGTCCCGCCGAGGTGTTGACCACCACGATCTCCAGCGGCGCGAGCACATGATCGATGCGCGCCAGCTCGGCCTCGACGTCCGCCGCGGTCGCGACATAACCATCGTCGAAATGCCGGAAATCGAGCTTGATACCGGGACGGAAGCACCAATCGAGCGGCACTTCGTCGATGGTAATCGCGCGCTCGCCTTTGTTCATGGTCGAGGCGAAATGGTACGGCGCATCGAGATGCGTGCCGTTGTGGGTGATGAGCTCGATCCGCTCGATCGCCCATGCCTCTTCATCGGGCAGGTCTTCCCTACGAAGGCCGGGGAAGAAGCTGGCCAGTTCGGGCACCGACATCTTGTGATCGATATAGTCGATCCTCGGCCGGAAGGGCGGAGGATCGGAGATCACGTCGTTTTCCAAATAGATGGAGAGGTCGACGATCTTTCGGTCCATGATCAGAACTCCACCCTATCGCCGCCTTTTAGGCGCAATATCTCCCGCGCCTCCGCGGGCGTCGCCGGCTCGTGGCCCATCTCGGTGAGGATGCGGACGATCTTCCCGACCTGCTGGGCGTTCGACGCGGCGAGCTTGCCGCGCTCAATGAACAGGCTGTCTTCCAGCCCGACGCGGACATGGCCGCCGAGCAAGGCGGCCTGCGTCAGGAACGGCATCTGATGGCGGCCCGCCGCCAGCACCGACCATTGGAAGCTGTCCCGCCCGAACAGGCGATCCGCCGTTTCCTTCATGAAGACCAGGTTCTGCAGGTCGGGCCCGATCCCACCCAGGATGCCGAAGATCATCTGGACAAAGAAGGGCGGCTTCACGAGCCCGCGATCCACGAAGTGCGCGAGATTGTAGAGGTGGCCGACATCGTAGCATTCATGCTCGAAACGCGTGCCGGCATCCGCGAGCGTTTCGAGGATCGTGGCGATGTCCCGGAAGGTGTTGCGGAAGATATAATCGTCTGAATTGACGACATAATCCCGCTCCCAATCGTGCTTCCATGTCGCGATGCGCTTGGCGGCGGGGAAGAACGCGAAGTTCAGGCTGCCCATATTGAGCGAGCACATTTCCGGCCGGAACCGGACGGCCGCCGCGAGCCTGTCCGCGACGGTCATCGTCGCCGCCCCGCCGGTGGTGATGTTGATCACCGCATCGGTGCGCTGGCGGATCACGGGCAGGAAGCGGGCGTAGACGTCCGGATCTCCCGTTGGCCGCCCGTCCTCCGGCACACGGGCGTGGAGGTGGAGGATGGCGGCGCCTGCTTCCGCCGCCGCGATCGACTGCCCGGCAATCTCCTCCGGCGTCACGGGCAGCGCGTCCGACATGGTGGGTGTGTGCGCCGATCCCGTGACGGCGCAGGATATGATGACCTTGGCCATGGTTCAGATCGCCGCCGCAAGGCGCATGTTGGCCTCGGTGTAGACGCGGCCCTGTTCTTCGCCGGGCGCCCCGGCTTGCTCCATCTCGCCCAGCTTCACGGACGTTTCGACGACGTCCCGGCACCGTTCGAAGCGCCGGGCCGCGAACGCATCGAGCGCGTCCTCCACGCTGGAGCGTGCCTTCAATTCCTGCGCCAGCACGACGCCGTCCTCGGCCGCGCAGCCGGCGCCCGACGCGAGATGGGGCGTCGTCGAATGCGCGGCATCACCGACCAGCAGTACGCGCCCCCGATGCCAGGGCTTGGGCACGAGCAGCGCCTGCAAAGGCCGATAGACGATCGGGCTGTCGGCGCCGAGGCCGTCCCGGATGGTGCCGATCGCCCCACCGAATCCTGCGAGCGCGCGGCATAACCGGGCCGGCTGCTCGTCCTGCGCGATGATCTCGCCGTCCGTTTCGGGGGTCAGCACGAACATGTAGAGTTCGCGCTCCGACACCGGCGTCACGCCGGCCTTTATTCCGTAGCCCAGATACATCTCGATCATGTCGAGCTCTGGCGGCCGAGGCGCGAGCACGCGCCACGCCCCCTGGCCGGTGAAGCGCGGCGGCGCCATATCTGGAAACAGCAGCGCTCTGGTGCGCGAATTGATGCCGTCGGCGCCCACCACGAGATCGAAGCGCGCCGTCGCGCCGTCGCCCAACGCCACCTCGACGTCATGTTCGCCGGGCCGCACGTCCTCGATCGTGACGCCGAGCCGGACGGTCACGCCCGCAGCCCGCACCCGATCGGCGAGGATGCGATGAAGCAAAGGCCGCAATATTCCTCCGCCATAGGGAATGCCCGGCTCCAGCCCGATCTCCACCACCTCGCCGAGCAGGGTGCCGTCGGCCAGCCGGGTCCTCGCGCCCCGGCAGGCGAAGCCCTGCGCGATCACCTCTTCCATGATGCCGATCTCGCGGAACGCGCGGAACGTCGGCCCGGTGATGGTGATGCCGGCGCCATAGACGCGCCAGTTCGGATCGAGATCGATCAGCGTGACCGCGACGTCCAGCTTCGCAAGCTCGATCGCGCATGCCATGCCGGCTATCCCGCCGCCGACGATCAGCACGTTCATTCCAGATCGCATCGTCCACTCCATGAGGCTTTCGCCACGGTTTCGTCCTAGAATTTGTAGCCCAGCGTGACGCCGTAGGTGCGTGGCGCACCGTTTCCGCGAATGACGCCCTGGCTCGCCTCGATCAGCGAGGTTGAATAATAAGTATTGCCGAGGTTCTTGCCCCAGATGCGGGCGGACAGATGCTTGGTCGTGTCCGTCCAGCTGATCGAAGCATTGACCAGATCGTAGGCCGGCTGGGTCGCGACATTGTCGGCGCTCGCGAAATAGCGGGTGGTCCGATAGTAGGTCGCGTTCAACTCGATCGTGCCGATCGGCAGATCGAGCTTGTAGTCGCCGCCGACGTTGAAAGAGAATTTGGGCGAAAACGGCAGGTCGTTCCCCGTCGCCGAGGCGGACACGACGCCCCCCGGGGCCGGCGTCAG
This sequence comes from Sphingomonas chungangi, assembly GCF_013778325.1. Taxonomy (GTDB): domain Bacteria; phylum Pseudomonadota; class Alphaproteobacteria; order Sphingomonadales; family Sphingomonadaceae; genus Solisphingomonas; species Solisphingomonas chungangi. The sequence goes on from NZ_JACEIB010000003.1 coordinate 192,710, forward strand.
CCCGTCGATCGGGATGATGTAGTCGGCATTCGGAAAGGAGGTGAATCGTGCGTGATTGTAGGAGAAGCCGCCCGTCAGGGTCAGGCCGCGCGCGAGGACGGCCTCGGCATCGACGTCCGCGCCGTAGATGCGCGCCCGGGCGCCGTTGTAGATCGATTCGCTGTTGTCGATATATCGGCCGACCTGGATGTTCCGATAAATATAGTAATAGCCGGCAGCGTTGATCCGAAGCTTGCGATCGAAGAGCTCGCTTTTCAGGCCGCCTTCGAACGCCTTGATGTCTTCGGGCTTGTAGGGCGGGTTGCTGGCGACCGCGAGATTGTACCCGCCGCTCTTGAAGCCGGTATTGTAGGAGAGATAGCCGAGGATGTTCGCCCCGAACTTGTGGTCGAGCGCGATGCGATAATTGAAACGCTTAAAGGATACGCGGTCGGGAATGCCCGAGTCCGGCGCCGGAACGGCCGAGTCCCCAGCATCGACGCCATCGACGATGAAGCTCGACGTCCCGCTCAGCCGCTTGCGCTCGTAGGTGTAGCGGCCGCCCAGCGTCAGGTTCGTTCCGGGCAGGACCTCGTAGCTCGCCTGCGCGTAGCCCGCGAGCGAGTTGGTGGTCATGCGATCGTTGGTGCGGATCGTCACCGGCACGCCGGGGACGGGCGACACGAAGCTCGGCCCGAAATTGATGTCGAGCGGCTGATAGCGATCGTCCGCGTAGAAATAATAGAGACCCGCCGTATATTTGAGCTTGCCGGACGTATTGGAAGACAGCTGCAGCTCCTGGCTGAACTGCTTGTCGCGGGCGACGCCGAATAGGTTGATGAGATTCGCCGGCGTCTGGTCGAGATCTAGCGGGAAAACGAACCGCGACTTACGGAACGCGGTGATGCTCTGTACCGTGACGGCGCCGGCATCCTGCTTGACCTGGAGCGACGCGCCTCCCGATTTCAGCCGGAATTCCTGATCGACGTCGTTGTCGACATCGTAGCGGCCGCCCTGCGGGAAAGGTCCACCGAAGAAGGGATTGTTGAACGTGCCCGGTATCTGACGCAGATCGAGCTTCTGCCAATCCCGGCGGCTGTCGCGATCCTCGTAATCGAGAGCGAGACGGATCTGCGTTCTCGGCCCCGGCTCGATAAGGATTTTCGTCCGGCCGGCAAAATCGTGGGGTAGGTCGCCCACCGGCGTTCCGTCGGCGAGATTGTGCCCCCAGCCTTTCTGCTGGGTTTCGTAGCGCACCGCGAGATCGGCCTTGACCCCGCCTGCGAGCGGACCCGTGACGTAGGCGTCAGCCGCGACGTCCTCGTAATTGGCATAAGTGAGGTTGAACGCCGCCGACGGTGTCGATTTTGGATCCAGGGTCACGACCTGGATGAGACCGCCCGTCGCGTTGCGGCCGAAAAGCGTGCCCTGCGGCCCCTTCAGGACCTCGATCCGATCGACGTTGTTGAGAGTGAGCAGCGAGGCCGGCGCGGAGGCGATATAGACCCCGTCGATGTAGGTCGCGACGGGCTGCTCCAGGCCTGGGCCGTTCGTACTCGAGCCGACGCCGCGGATGTGTGGCTGGGTGAAGCCGGCGGCCTGTGGCGCGCTGAGCCCCGGCGTGACGACCGCGAGTTCCTGGGTATTGCTGATGCCCACGGCCGCGAGCCTGGCCGCCGATGCGGCGGTGACCGCGATCGGAACATTCTGCAGGCGCTCGCTGCGGCGCTGCGCGGTCACGACGATCTCCTCGACACCGCCGGTCGGCGCATTCGACGAGACGTTCCCCGCTTGTGGAAAAATCGCCGTAGGTTGCGACTGGGCGTGAGCCAGAGAAGACATTGCCAAGCTCGCGACGCAAGTCGCCGTTCGACCGAAGCCGTTCATGCATTCCCTCCCACTTCGCGAGCTGTCTGCTTTTTGGTTCGCTCGCCGTGAGGCGATCAATGTTCCCGTCGCGACGGATCGTCTAATCGTTCTTGGACATGGCGTTCATAAGCGGCGGAAATGATGTGCTCCGCCCTCGGTCGTGGGTTCCGGCATAGGCGGATCGGATCGAAGCCATCGGGCTGATCTATTTCTCTCCCGCGCCCCCAGCCATTAGTAGCGCGCCGTTCGAGCGTGTAGGAGCCCAACGCGATGATTGACGAAGCTGAAGTCCCCCCCGCCAGCCCATCACGAGCGTTGGTACTGGGTGGCGGCGGGCCGGTGGGGCGCGCTTTCCATTGGGGGCTGTGTGCGGGGCTCCTTGATGCGGGCATCGATCTGAGGACCGCTGATCTGATCGTGGGGACGTCGGCCGGCGCCATCGTCGGGGCGCAACTGGCCCTCCAGATCGACCCCCGGCACGGTCCACCCATCATCGACGGCTACGCCACCTCCCCGCGATCGGACGGTGCCGCAGCCGCGATGCAGGCGCTGATGGTCGGGTGCGCCCGGGCCGTCGGATCGCCGCATCCCGAGGCGGAATGGCGCGAAATCGGCGCATTGGCGATGGCGGCGGAAACCGTCAGCGAAGACACGGCACTCGCCCGGCCATCGGTCGAAGCGATCGCCGGGCAACCGTGGCCCACCAACTTCCGCGCGACGGCGATCGATGCGCGCAGCGGCGAGTTTCGGATATGGGGTCCATCTGATAGCGTACCGCTGGATCGCGCTTGCGCATCGAGTGCGGCTTTGCCCGGCGTCTGGCCGCCCATCTCGATCTGCGGCAGCCAATATGTCGATGGTGGGGTCCGAAGCATGCTGAACGCGGACACGGCGAAGGGCTTTGCGCGCGTGATCGTCATCTCCTGCTTCGATCTGTCGTCACCCATCGAGGCGCCCGCGCCCATCCGCATCTTGAACGAGGCGCTGCGGCACGAGATCGAACAGCTCCGCGATCATGGTTCGATGGTCGAGGTCATTTCGCCCGATCTGGCATTCCTGGCTCTTACCGGTTTTGGAAGCAGGATGCTCGACAATGGCCTCGTTCCCGAAGCGTACCGGCTCGCCAGATCACAGGCGCTTCGCGAGCGCGATCATGTGCAGGCAGTGTGGCTCGCAACGCCAATCGACTAGATTGGGGATATCGGATCTCTTCCGCTCGATAGCGGCACACGCGACCATCGCGCCGCGGGCGCTCATTCCGATGCCGCGTCGGACGGCCTGTCGGGGAGGCGGAAGTGCCTGTTTCGGGATGGCCCGTCCCGGGTGCGAGACGATGCACGCAAGCGTCGGGAAGGACGCGACACTTGCCTTTCGGCGGCTTGGTCGTCAGTCGGTGCGTGGATCGTTTTCGCTGGTCGCAGATGTTGGCTCGAAACCACCCGCGGGCCAGACTTCACCGGGAAAACAGCCCACGAGATGCTCGAGAAAGCTCGTCACCTTGCGGCTTGCCAATCGCTGAGACGGGTGGAGCGCCCACATCGCCACCTCGCCACCCTCCACGTCGCCGACTTTCACCAGCCGGCCGGACGCGAGATGATCGGCGACCATCAGCCCGGGAAGAATGCCGGCGCCCGTGCCGGACAAGACGGCGTCACGAACGGTCAGCATTGCGGACACCCGCATGACCGGATCATGAGCGATCTCACGGACACGCTCGCCTTGCCTCAGGCGCCACACCCGACCTTCCGCATTGGTCAGCACGACGGACGGCCAGACTTCGCCGACGGAGATCCGCTGTGCGAGAGACGGCGAAGCGACGACCTGACGGTGGTCTCGCAGGAAACAGCGGCCGACCAGTTCGCTGGCGGTCGACGGATTGAGCCGGATCACGACGTCGAAGCTGTCTTCGATCGGCGATGTCATTCGATCCTCGGAGACGATCTCCAGACGCACGGCCGGATATCGCCGCAAATAGGAAGCGCCGATCGAGCCAAGGCCGATCTCCGAGAACAGAATCGGCGCGCTGATCCTCAGCAACCCCTGAGGCTGGCCGCTCGTGCCACGCAGCGCGATCTCGGCTTCGGCGACATCTGTCAGCAGGCCTCGCGTCCGGGCAAGCAGGATATGACCCTCGTCGGTGAGCCGCAGCGTCCGCGTGTCCCGGTTGAAAAGCCTGACGCCGAGGTCCTTTTCCAGCTCGCGCACGCGACGCGAGAGGGTGGCTTTGGGTCGACCTGCCATGCGCTCCGCTTGCGCGAAGCCGCGATGCGTAGCGACCAGGAGGAAGTCGGCGAGCGCCCGAAGATCCATATTACGTTCCAGAAATGGAAAGGTCCGTCTCGAATATAGCTCTTCCGTCTACCAAGCGCGACGACCACCTTCCTTCTAACGACGATGGCCGGACCGCGCGGACTGCCGCGCCGCCTTGTCCGGATCACTGTCGAGCTCCTCGCTTCAGGAGGATGAGATGAGCACGAACGGAACAAATTCGATCCCGCACGTCGTCATCGTCGGAGGCGCGCAGGGTCTCGGCCTGGGTGCGGTCAAGGAGCATCTGAAGCGCGGGTGGCGCGTCACGGCGACGATGCGGACCTCCGGTGGTCTGGCCGACATCTCGTCGGATCGGCTTGAGGTCATCGAGCTCGATGTGGCCGACTGGGAGGCGGTGGATCGCTTCGCCAGCATGGTCTCCGTACCTATCGACCGCCTCTTCATCGTCGCCGGCATGACCGGCCCGCTCGACGCCAAGATCGGCGACGTCACCCCGGAGGATTTCAGCCAAACCTTGCTGGTCAATGCGCTGGCGCCGCTGCGGATCATCGATCGCTGGCGCGACGCGCTGACCGCGACGGCGACCGTCGCGATCATGTCCTCCCAACAAGGCAGCATCACGCAGAATGAGGAGGGCGGCCACGAACTCTACCGGATCAGCAAAGCCGCGGTGAACATGGGGCTGCGCGGCATCGCAGCCCGTCGCGCCGATGAACGTACCTATATCGCGATCAACCCCGGCTGGGTGCGAACCGCGCTCGGCAGCGATGCGGCGCCACTGTCCGTGGAAGAGAGCATTCCGATGGTGGTCGACACGCTCGATCGTCAGGCGGGAGCGAGTGGTATCCACTTCCTCGACAAGGAGGGCGACCCTCTGCCGTGGTAACGGCAACGTCTGGTCGCTTCGCGGCCGGTCCTTCGTGCCGTGGCATCTCGGCGCCTATCCTTTGGAGGCGCTCGTCCGAAATGTCCGAAGCAACGGCGCGCGGCACGCGCGTGCTCGCCTCATCGTATGGAGACCCGTGATGACCATTCTCGTTACCGGAAGCACCGGCACCGTCGGTACCGACGTCGTGCGCTATCTTGCGACGCAGGATTGTGATGTCAGGGCGATGAGCCGCGCGCCCGAAAAGGCCGAGTTCCCGTCGGGAGTGACGCCGGTCAAAGGCGATCTGGGAGATCCGGCTAGCGTGCGCGCCGCGCTTGAGGGTGTGTCCACGCTCTTTCTCTTGGCTGCGGTCAGCCAGTCGGAATTCGTACAATCCATGTCGACCTTGAACCTTGCGGTCGAGGCAGGCGTGCAGAACTTCGTTTATCTCTCCGCCGTCAATGCGCACGATCTCGTCAACGTGCCGCATTTCGCGTCGAAGGCGGCGATGGAGCGAGCGATCACGGAACTCGGGATTGCCGCGACCGTCGTGCGAGGCGGCTATTATATGCAGAGCGATGCCTGGTTCCGCGAGCATATTCACGAGAAAGGCGTCTATCCGATGCCGGTCGGACAGGTTGGCGTCGTGTTCGTGGACACGCGGGATCTCGCCGAGGTCGCGGGGCGATGCCTGCTCGAGCGGGAGCGCAGCCCGGAACCGCTTGCTGACGAAACGCTCGACGTGACGTCGATCGAACGGCTCAATGGCCCGGCGCTCGCCGACATCTGGACAGATCTGCTCGGGCACGACGTCCGCTACGTCGGCGACGATCTCGATGCCGCTGAGAGCCTGCTGGGCAATTTCATGCCCGACTGGATGGCTTACGAAATGCGGACGATGTACGCGCGCTTCCAGGAAAGCGGCATGACAGCATCGGCCGAAGACCAGAAACGCCTCGAGGCGCTGATCGGACGTCCGATGCGTCGCTATGCGGAGTTTGCCCGGGAATTGGCCGACAGGTGGACCGGTTCACACACTAGCGACTAGCCGTCTTGGATCGCGAGCAAGCTGCCGTTGGCATCCCTGACCCGTGCCAACGGTAGCCTGCCCGTCCGGTCCGCCGGGAGCCGTCCAATCGCAAAATCCCGATCCAAAGCCCCGTTCACCGGCACGTCGCCAAAATCCGCGCAGTAATAATCAGTGGCCGGTGAGCATCCTGGCCGCGCGCTTGAGGAGGTGAAGCCGGATCGCTCTTGTCTCAACAGCATAGCTTTTCTCGGCAAGCCATGCCGGCTCCTGAGGGCCGGCACAACTCGACCGCCGTCCGGGGTCACCAATGGGAGGGCGCCCATCCGAAGTCCCCACTACATGCCGCGTATCGCTTCGACAGCGGCGGCGATCAGCCGGCCGACATCCTCGACCGCAGCGCTCTGGACGGCGAGCCGTCGGCGGACATAGCCGAAGCTCAGTTCGTGGCGGGGATCGGCGAAGGCCTGCTGGCCACCGACCCCGCTATGCCCGAACGTGCCTTCGCCCAGCAGCGGATAATATTCCGCGGTCGCGTGGAAGCCGACGGCGAAGGCGAGATGCCCGCGCGTAACCAGGTCGTAACCGATCGACTGAACCTGCGCGAAGGTCCGCGCGGTCTCGGGTGACAGGAGCGGTCCATTGCCATCGATCGGCCCGATGGCCGCCGCGTACATCTTCGCCAGAGCACGAGCAGAGGCGACGCCGCCGAACGAAGCCGGCCCTTTGCGCCGCACGACCGGCAGGTTCGGCAATTCCCAGACATCGGGATTGCCCGGCGCGTGCCGGTTGAACGCGATCCCCGGGATGCTGTCCGGACCCGTAGCGGCAGCCGCGAGTGCCGCGAGTTGTTCAGGCGTCGGTCGGGGAGGCTGGGATGGGAGGAAGCGTTCGTCCAATGCCTCCGGGAGGCCGAGGTGGAAGTCGATCCCATAGGGACGGGCGATCCGCTCGGCGAAAAGTTCCTGGACCGTGCGCCCGGTCACACGGCGGATCACTTCGCCTGAAAGCGCGGCGATCAGCAGCGCATGATAGCCGAATGCTGCCCCGGGACGCCAATATGGCCGTTGCGTTGCGAGCTGTTCGGCCACGTACCTCTCATCGGACAGTTCGTCGACAGTGAAGCCGCGATACGAGCCGACGAGCCCGGAGCGATGCGCCAGCAATTCGCGCAGCGTGAGGTCGGCTTTTCCTTCGACGCCGAATTCGGGCCAGTAATGGCTTACTCTCTCGTCGAGGTCGAGAACACCGTCCTGAACGAGCAGGGCGGCGACGAGGTGCGCCGCGCCCTTGCTCACGGAGTAAACGCCCAGCAGCGTATCGGGCGTCACCGACGGTCCGGTCCATAGATCGACCACCTGCTGACCACGGTGATAGATCGCGAGCTGGGCATCGAGGCCCTCTTCTGCGCTCGCGATCATCCTCAGCGCCTGCCGGACGGGCTCGAAGCCGCTGGCCACGGTTCCATCGACGATCGGCTGCGACATTTCCGTTCTCCTCTTTCTGGTGTAATCGACTCGGTACCAGTTCAAGTGAACTTGAGGTCAAGAGCATGGCGGAGAACCCTGTTTTCACGAGCCAGACGGTGCTTCCGATCAACGAGGTCGCGCAGCGCTTCCGCATCAAGGCTTCGGCCTTGCGCTATTATGAGGAGATCGGGCTCCTGCGCCCGATGCTTCGCCGTTCCGGCCGGCGCTATTACGGTCTTACCGACCTGCGCCGGCTGAGCCTGATCCAGCTCTTGCAGGACACCGCTCGCATGAGCTTGAGCGAGATCACCGAGATCGTGCGGGATGCCCCGGACGATCGGGATGTCCGCACGATCATCGAAGACCGCATCGCGATCCTCGAGGAGCAGATCGAGGCCGCCAGGTCGGCCGAGCGCTATCTCAAGCATCGTCTGACCTGCCCGCGCGACAATCCGATCGATGAATGCCCCATATTGGCCGGCGAATTGACGGAGCGCCTCGAAGCGGCCGGGATCGGTTCGTCGTGATGGGGCCTGCAGCATGGCGGCCGCCCGTCGGGGGCGCTGCCAGTTGAAGCCGGGCATGCGGTTCAGTCCCAGACCGCCCTTCGCGGGTTTGGCCGACGGCTCGAAGCGATCGAGAGCTTCGTGCAGGGTGTTCTCAATATCGCGTTTCTCGATCGGAGATTTGCCCCGCTCACCCCGTGCCGCGCGGGCTGAGCAAGCCTTTCGCATTGTCGAAATAGAGCTTGGATTTGATCGCCTCGGGCAGATCCAGGGCTTCGATCGAGGCGATGCCGTCGCGAACGAACATCGGACCGCCTTCCGGATCGAACGGGCAGTCGCTCGCGAAGACGACGTGGTCGTCGCCGAAAAAGTCGAGTCCGCAGCGCAGGGCCGACGCCGATCCGCCCAGCACCGTGTCGCCGTAGAACATCTTGAAATAGTCCATCATCGGCTTCTTCATGTCGCGCAGCACGTGGCTGTAATCTTCGTCCGCGGTCCGCGAGCCGAGTTGCGCCCAGAGCGTCTCCGCGCGGCCGGAGAAATAGGGAAGCATGCCGCCGCAATGATGGGTGATGATGCGCAGGTCCGGCAGCTTGTCGAAGAGGCCGGAAAACACGATCCGCGCCATTGCGGCCGTTGTCTCGTACGGCCAGCCCATCACCTGCCAGATCTCGTAGCGGGACTTTGGCTCGCAGGCATAGTCGGTCATTGCCGGTGACCGCTCGGGGTGCATCCATATCGGCACGCCGTGGGTACGGCTGGCATGCTCGAAGATCGGGAAGAACTCGGGATCATCGAGCGGGCGGCCGTTGACGTTGGTCTTGATCTCGATCCCGCGCGCTCCGAGCGTCCCAATAGCGCGATCCATCTCGCGCAGGCTTTCCGATACGTTGTTCATCGGCATGGCGGCGACGAAGGTCGGGAAGCGGTCGGGATACCGGGCGCAGATCTCGGCCATGCCGTCGTTCGCGATCCGCGCGAGTGCGGGCGACTCGTCGGGTCCGCCGAGCGTCTCCGGCCCGGGTGTCGCGAGCGTGATGATCTGCTGGACCTCGGGGAAGGGCGCGAGCATCTCGACCCTGGCCTCGATATCCCAGAGGTTGCGGATATTCGACAACCGCTTGACCATCCCAGCGTCGGCGAAGCGACGCTTGACCTCCTCGAGATAGGCCGGAGGCATGACGTGGTTGTAGATGTCGATCTTGCCGCCGTGCCGCAGATTGGGGATGTGGGAGTGGGTATGCGCCATTGTTCGTCTCGCTAGGATTGGGGAGCGTGGGTGTCGGACCGTTCGGCGAACAGCCGCTCACTGTTGCGTCTCATCGCCTGCGACCGGAGCGGGCCATCGAGCAGCGCCGTCCCGTCAAGCTCGGCGGCCAGCTTTTCGCACACCGGCGTCGGCGTGTAGGGCCAGTCGCTCCCGTAATGGATGTGGTTGGGATCGGCGACCGAGAGCAGCGCCCCCAGCAGTTCGGGTACGGGTGTGCCGGCGAGGTCGAAGTGGGCACATTTCAGGGCTTCGCGCATCGACGGCGGCTTGGCCGCGCCTTCCGGGGCGAGCATCGGCCCGATCAGATCGATCCGCCCCGCCAGGATGGGGAGCGCGGCGCCGGCGTGTGGCAGGATGATACGAAGCTCGCGATGACGCTCGAATGTCCCCGAGAGGACCATGTTGGTGAAGGTCCGCGTCGTGTCGAAAACGAACTCCATCATCGGCGCCGGGTAGCCGAAATCGGGGGTGCCCCCGCCGCAGCCGCACGAGATGCCCGGAGTCGTCGGGTGGACGAAGAGCACCGCACGGCGCCGATCGAGTTCCGCGAGAACCGGCTCGAGCCTGTCGTCACCCAGATAGATGCCATGGAAGTGGCTTTCGAACACCACGCCGGACGCGCCCAGAGTATCGATCGCATGTGCGATCTCCGCCACCGCGCCATCGATATCGGGCAATGGTGTCGAGGCGAAGAATTCGATCCGGCCGGAATGGACGGACTTGAGCCGCGCTGCTTCCTCGTTCACCCGCCGCGCCAGATCGCGCGCGGCGCCATCGTCGCCGAAATGAACGCCCGGCGACGAGATCGAGAGATAGGCTCGCTCGATCCCGAGCCGATCCATCGTCTCGATCATGTCCCGCTCGCTCCAGTCGGGCAGGCGCGCAATGCCGTCGGCATGCGAGAAGCCAGCCGCGATCAGTGCCGAACGATAGAAATCCGGCAGATAGTGGAAATGGACGTCGATACGAGGCTCAGCCATGGTCGCCTCCAGCGGCGGCGGTGCGTTCTGCCCCGCCGAGGGCCAGGATGCGCTCGGCATTGGCGTGGCTCACAAGGCGCCGTTCCTCGTCGCTGATGGCGGCACCCGAAATCCATTTGCTGGCGATCTCGGTGCTTTCCATCGGATAGTCGATCGAGAACATGACGTTCTCGGGGCCGATCGCGTCGAGCGTGCAACGCAGTGCCACGTCCGAACAGACCCCCGATGTCGTGATCTTGATGTTGCTGCGGATATAATCGGACGGGGCCTTGGCGATGGCATGCCGCTTGTTGCTGACCTCGTAGCGGCTGTCGAAGCGCCAGAGCTGGATCGGCAGGTTCTCGCCCATGTGGCCGAGGATCAGCGGGACGTCCGGATAGCGGTCGAAAACGCCGCTGAAGACGAGCCGCAGCGCGTGCGAGCCGGTCTCCACTGCCCAACTCCATGTCGGTCCCCACATCTCGGGGTGATCGGCGTACATCGCCGGCTTGTCGAACGGATCGGCCGGATGAAGATAGATCGGCGCGCGCAGCGCCGACACGCGCTCCCAGAACACATCGTAACGCCGGTCGTCGAGATAGACGCCCCCGGTCTGGCCGTTGATCATCGCGCCCTGGAAGCCGTAATCGCGCATGCAGCGCTCGAGCTCGTCGGCAGCGCCCTGGGGATCCTGCATCGCGAGGTGCGCAAAGCCGCCGTAGCGTTCAGGTTTGCGCTGGACCTCCTTGGCAAGCTTCTCGTTCGCAAGGCGGGCGAGCTTCACGGCGACGCCGGTGTCGGGCTCGATCTGCACGCCCGGGCCCGACAGCGAGAGCACGACGAAGTCGATGCCATTGTCATCCATCAAGGCGAGCCGCTTCTCGCCGAAGTCGCTCAAGGCGGGAATGGCCTTCTCGTAAAGCGATGCGGACACCGTCTTCTTGTTGACGCTGAAATAGTCGACGAACTCCGGGAACATGCAATGTTCCTCCAGCGCGACTTTCCGCAGGCGATTTCCGGTGCCGGTATTGATTGTGACTGAAGACACGATTTTTCTCCTTCGAGGATCGCCGCTTCAAGCCGATGTCGCGAGAGGGGGCCTGGGCGACGGCGCAAAATCCGATGCGCATTGGTGCGAGCCCCCTCGGTCTGTTCCGGTGATCATGGGGTCAGAGGCAGCCTCCTCGTCCCGCCCGGGATTTCGGGCGCCGGACTTGCCGCGAACTCGCCGAGGCGCGTGCCTCCGAAAGTGCGATAACAGATGAAGGCGAGCGCCAGGCTGGCACAACCGCCCGCCACCAGCGCCACGGCCGGTGCGAGCAGCAGTTGCTGCTCGGAGCAGCGCAACGACAGGAGCAGACCTCCGGCCAGTGGCGCGGCCATCGCGCCCAGACGCCCTGTGGCCTGCGTCCAGCCGACGCCGGCCGATCGGATCGACGTGGGATAGACGATGCCGAGGACGGCGTTCATCACGATATTGTTGCCGGTCACGCACAGCCCGGCGAGCATCAGTACCAGCCCATGGCTTGCGGTCGGAAGTGACAGGCCGATCGCCGCCACAGCCGGTGCACCGACCACGAAGAAGGCTGCCATGGGCATGACGCCAAGGCCGTCGACGACGAATAGCAATAGCAGCCCGCTGGCGAGGCCGCCGAGCGAGTAGAGCGACCCGCCGAGACCAGCCGCCGCGGTGCTTGCGCCGCGCGACTGAAGCAACGTGGGAAGCCAGGTCAGCGCAAAGAAGCTCGCGAACTGGTTGGCGGCGTTGAGCCACCAGATCAGCGGCGTCGCGGCGGCCAGCTTGCCTGCAAGAAGGCGGCGAGGTGAACCGCGTCCCGTGCGTTCCCCACTGGCGACGGACGGTGTCCGGAGGTCATCGACGGTGGTGATAGCCAAATCCGGCCGTATCCGGCCCGCGATCGCGAGCAGCTCGTCCGCACGCTCGGGCCGGCCGATCAGGTACTTGACCGACTCCGGCGTGGCGCCGGCGGCGAGCGCCGCGACGGTCAGCGGTATCAGTCCGCCGATGACCATCAGCACGGGCCAGCCGAAGCGGGGGACGAGCCCCGCGGTCACCAATCCAGGACAAGCGACACCGGCTGCAACGCCCAGGCTGCTCGCCACGAGGAAACGGCCGCGCACGCGCTTCGGCACCATCTCCGAGACGAACGCGATGGCGTTGGGGATCACGCCGCCGAGACCGACGCCGGTGACGAACCGAAGCGCGGTCAGGACGCGCAGCGAACCTGCGGCGGCAGACAGCAGCGACGCGCAGCCGAGCAGCATGAGGCTGATCAGCAAGGCCCTCTTGCGCCCGATCCTGTCGCCCAGCGTTCCGAGCGCGGGGGCGCCGACCAGCAATCCGGCCACGCCCACCATGAACATGGGCGCGAGCGCCTCGCGAGAGATATGCCAGGCCTTCACGAGCTCGGGCCCGACATAGCCGATCGCCGACAGGTCGTAGCCGTCGCTGATCATGGCCAGGGCTGCGACTGCAAGCAGAACGATCATGCGGGCATGGATGGCCTGGCCATCCACCAGATCGTCGATCGACACCGTGGCCGCCGGCCGTGAGATGGCTGGCGATGTCGTCGTCCATGCGTCGGGCAGGTCCGTGCCGGACATGAGCCTCTTCCTTGCGCTATCTTATCACCGGGCAACTTTGGTCCCAGGCGGGAGGAAAAGAAGACCGCGTGTCATGTCATGCGATGCGTATTCGGCATCGGGCCAACCCGCGATTTGCGAGCGGTCGTAATCGTTCTAGTGGCAGGCAGGCATGGCAAATGCGCGCCGGGCCGATGCGTACCGGGTCGATTGCGAAGCCCGATGCCTATTCGTGATCGGTGACGGCGACATCGTATCTGCCCCCGCCAACCCACCCCTCTAAAGCTGCCGCCCATAAGCAAACCTGTCCGAAAAATCGGAACGGCGGAGGGGATATATGCGCATCATCACATGGCTCGGATCCACGGCAGCGCTGGGGTTGCTTGCCGGGCAGGCCAGCGCGCAGGCGTCGACCGACGCCTCCGCGGCGACGGCAGCGGCACCGAACGCGGCCGGATTGGGCGAGATCGTCGTGACCGCGCAGCACCGCTCCGAAAACGTCCAGCGCGCCGCGATCGCGATCGACGTGGTCGGCGGCAAGGATCTGATCAAGGACGGGATCACCGAGCCCGGCAAGCTCGGCCAGAAGGTGCCCGCGCTCAGCGTTCAGGCAACCGGCGGCGGCAACCTGTTCTTCATCCGCGGCGTCGGCAACTTCTCGGTCGCGGCCTATAGCGATCCCGCGATCGCCTTCAACTATGACGGCGTCTATGTCAGCCGGCCGACTTCGACCAACGGCACCTTCTTTGATCTCGATCGGGTCGAGGTGCTGAAAGGACCGCAGGGCACGCTCTATGGGCGCAATGCGACCGGTGGCGCGATCAACGTCCTGCCGGCGCAGCCCAGGCTCGGCGAGCTTTCGGGCTATGCGACGGTCAGCTACGGCAATTATGACGCGGTCTCCGCCGAGGGCGCGATCAATCTGCCGATGGGCGACAAGGGTGCACTGCGCATCTCGGGAAACATCGTCGAGCACGACGGGTATCTGAAGGACGGCACGTCGGACGAGGATACCAAGGCGCTCCGGGTCCAGATGAAATCCGAGCTCACGCCTACGCTCACGGTGCGTCTTGCCGCGGACTATTCGCACCTCGGTGGGGCGGGCTACGGCGAGAGCTATCTCGGGAGCGAGATCTACAATCCTGCGCTCAAGCAATATGTCTTCACGCCGACGACGGTGCCGCTGTCCGATGGCATCAGGAGCGATCTCGCCAACGCCTATCGGACGACGCTGCCCGCGGGTTCTGCCGGGCGCACGCTCTCGCCGATCGCCGCGCCCTACTTTCCGAATCAGTATCGGGCCGACAATTTCTACGGCTTCAACGCGCAGATCGACTGGGACAGCGCGATCGGCAAGTTCACGCTGATCCCGGCATGGCGCGCGGCACAGATCAGCCAGGTCGTCGGCGGTCCGGGCTTCCCGCCCTACCTGCGCGAGAAGGACAATCAATATAGCCTCGAGGCACGGCTCGCTGGCAAGCGGATCGGCATCTTCGACTGGCAGATCGGGGGGTTCGCATACGACGAATCCGATCGCGCGCATTATTCGGTCAACCAGTCCTCGGTGGAGATCTATCAGGATTTCGCGCCGATCACGCACAGCTATGCGGGCTTCGGCCGGCTGACCGCGCACCTCACGAACAAGCTCCGGATTGTCGGCGGCATCCGATACACGTCGGATCATCGGACTTTCACGGGGACGCAGGATGCGCTCGTCATCGCGTGCACGCATGTCGTAGCAGGGCGCCCGAGCTGCCCGACCGCGCCCCTGTTCGATACCTCCAGTTCGCTCGCCACCCAGATTCTTCCGGTCCCTCCGCGTGGAGGCGCGCTGCCGCTGGGCGCGACCGGCGCGGTGATCCGTCACCAGGGTTTCGACATTGCCTCGCACCTGAACAACAACCGGGCGACCTGGCGCGCCGCAGTCGAATATGACCTGGCGCCGCAGTCTCTTTTCTATGCGAGCTACGAGACTGGGTATCGCTCGGGCGGCTTCTCTCTCGCGGTCGGCGAGAGCGACTATCAACCGGAATATATCACCGCCTACACCATCGGCCTGAAGAACCGTCTGCTCGACAATCGGCTGCAGCTGAACCTTGAGGGCTTCATCTGGCGCTACCGCAACCAGCAGGTCCTTCATCCCGGGACCGATCTTGCGGGCAATCAGGTCAACTTCACCCAGAATATCGGCCGGTCGAACCTCAAGGGCGTCGAGATGGACGCGCGCGCTCTGGTCACCCCGACGACGGCGTTGAACGCCGACGTCCAGTATCTTCACGCGCGCTATTCGTCCTTCTCCTACCAGGTGCCGACCGGGACGGCGCCGCCCGCGACGGGTTGCCCCTATGCGATCAATCCGGCGAACGCGGGACAATATACCGTCAACTGCTCGGGCTTGCCGGCCTACAACTCGCCGAAGTGGACGATCAATCTGGGCGCGGAGCAGACCATCCGGATCGGCGAAGGCAAGATCGTGCTCAGTGCCGACACGCAGTATCGCAGCTCGAACTATGTCGGCTTCGAATACCTGCCGATCGAACGCGTGCCCGCGCGCTGGCTCTCGGACGCCCAGATCAGCTATTCGCCGCCCGGCGGCAAATGGACGATCGCAGCCTTCGTCCACAACATCGAGGATCACCGCACGGTAACGTACGTCAACTATCTGAGCGGTGTGGTCAGCGCCTATACGAGCGCGCCGCGGACCTTCGGCGGCAGGGCGTCCATCACTTTTTAAAGGGAGGGCGCCGTCCTTTCCGACGGCGCCCCATCTGCTCAGCTCCGTGCGCGCTCCGCGTCGCGCATGAAGCGGTCGGCAATGTCGTTGAACTCGGCAGGTTTGGCCTGCTGGATGAAATGGCTTCCGCAATCGATGACGACGCGCTTTCCGCCGGTCTCGCTTGCCACGAGGTCGCAGCTCGCTTCCTGGCGATCGCTGTAGCCGCCCGACACCACCAATGTCCGAATGCCGGCGTCGCGCACCGCATGCGCCGCCGCCAGCATCTCCTGCGGCGATACGGCTTGCGAGCGCAGCAGCGAGCAGCCCAGCGCGGCCGCCTTATCGGGATCGTCGATGATGTTGGCAACCGACACATTGTCGCCACCGTCCTCGCTTCGTCCCATGCTTCGCGCGAAATTGATCGCGAACTCGCCGGGAGACGTCGCCGACAGGACGAACCCGACGATCGCGTCCTTCTGGGCAGAGGCGTCGGTATTGGCCATCGCCAGCCTCATCGGCTGGAGCGCGGGTTCGATGAGGATGAGAGATCGCACGGCGTCCGGTCGCCGCGCCGCTGCGAGCAGCGCCTCCGCGCCGCCGAAGCTATGGCCGATCAGATGACTGCCATTGCCCAACAGCTCGGCGATCAGAATCGAATCCGCCTCCATATCGTCGGCGCCGCGCGACGGACTTTCGCCGAAACCGGGGCGGTCGATCAGGCGCAGCCGCCAATCGCGCTCGGCGAGCGGCTTCTGTCCCTCGTAGTTGACGGGCCCCCCGCCGATGCCGCCCTGGACGCCACCATGAACCAGCAGGACGCTCGGGCCGCTGTCACCCCAGGGTGTGACATGGACCGGCAGTTTGTCGGCGTTTTCGGGGCGCGGGCGCTCGGGGCAGTGTGCCATCAACGCTGGATTTACTGCGCCCATCGGTTTGGTCGGCATCCTCAACTCCTCGGTTCGCGCGACCGTCGATGGCCGCTGCCGAGAAATGGGCACCACTGCAGCCGAGCTGGAGACGCCCGTTCGCTATTGGCGATGCTATTCCGGTATCACTAAGACCTGTCGATTTGGAGCCAGCTTCAGGGTTTCTCGATCTGGTCCGTCTTCGCCCAGCCGCGCATCCAAAGCCCCCAGGCGAGCATCGCCATCGCGAGATCCTCCAAGAAGAACTGGCTGATGCCGATCGCTGCGTGGGCGACGCCGCCATGAATCAGCCAGGGAAAGAGCAACTGTGCGACCAGCGTGCCACGCAGCAACAGGAGCAGTGCCGCGACTTGGAGCAGGTTCGCCGCTGGGCGGACCGACAGCCTTGGCGCCGCTATGGCGACGATCAACACTATCGCAGCCACGGTCGCGGCAAAGAAGGAGTAGCTGATCGAGAGAACACCGGGACCGTAGGGCTCGGTGTAGATTTCGGGCCGTGCGAGTGTCGCAAAGGGCGCGACCAGAACATTCGAGACAGGCTGCACCACGAACGCGGATATGGCGGTGATGGCGACCGCTACCCCGGCTTTCGCGACTGGCGCCCGCAGATACGGCGCCGTCAGCGCGATGAGGATCGCGACGACGAGCGTTCCGGCCGCACCGGCCAGGAAGGTAATGAGTGGGAAGGCGAACGATGCGGTCGTGACGCCCGCCATCACCGCCAGGCGCAACTGGTCGGTCGCAACGATATCGATGGCGGCAAGGAACGCGATCCTCGCGGGCAGGCGCCAGTCGTCGAGGATCGGTCGAGCAAGATCGTAAACGACGATGAGCGCGAAGGTCTGTCCGACGACGACCAGGAGTCCCCAGATGCCGACCGACGAGAAATCGGGATGGGCGATCCCGAGCAACTGGAGCATCACGACGTGGATGGACAAGGAGACGATCGCGATCAGGACCGTTCCCACCCAAAAGACCGGAGAAGACACGAAGCGACAGATCCCGGCCTTCATCTCGATGGCCGTCATCGTTCTAGGGGGCTCCGGGAGATCGGCGAAGGCATTTCGCATTGTCCGGGATCGTAGCATCGGAATGTCTCGCGTTCGAATTTCGCCGTTCGGATCGGCGGCCGGTTCATCACCGCGCAGCCATTAGCCGGATTTGACGCGATTCTCGATCGCTCCGATGCCGTCGATTTCGCAGCGCACGACGTCGCCGGGCTTGAGGAAAAGGGGGGGATCCATGCCTACGCCGACCCCTTCGGGCGTTCCGGTCGCGATCAGGTCGCCCGGTTCGAGCGTGAAGGCGGTGGAAAGGTAGGCGATCTGCGCCCAGCAGTCCGCGATCATGTTCCTGGTATTGTTCGATTGGCGTCGTTCGCCGTTGACGAAGCTTCGCAGGTCCAGCGCGTGCGGATCGGCGATCTCGTCGGCGGTGACGATCCAGGGACCGATCGGGCCATGGCTGTCGAACGACTTGCCCATGGTGAAGGTCGATGAATGGAATTGCCAGTCGCGCGCGGAAACGTCGTTGGCGACAAAATATCCGAATATGTGGGCGGGAGCATCGGCTTCCGAGACATGCTTGGCGGTCCGTCCGACCACGAGCCCGAGCTCGACCTCGTAATCGAGCTTCTCGGTTACGCCCGGATCGATCTCGTCATAGGGGCCGGTGATGCATGTGGTCTGCTTGTTGAACCAGACCTGGTGACTCGATCGCGCGACACCGAGCCTGTCCGCCTCCTCCAGATGCTTCCCATAGTTCATCCCGATTGCGAGATATTTCCCGGGCCGCTCGATCGGAGCGAGAAGCCGGACTTCGGTCAGCGCCGCCGAGGCAGAGGCGCGATCGACCAGCGCCCTGGTCTCGGCAAGCGCTGCCGAACCGCCTTCGATGATGGAGCGGATCGTTTCGTGGCGGCTTCCGGCGTCGATCAGATCGACGATGCCGTCATCCTTCACGACCCCGATACGGGCACCGCCGTCCGCTTCGAAACGCACAAATCTCATCGTTCTTCATCTCCTCCCGCACCGGTAACGGGTGCGTATTAGCCGACCTCGAAATCGATGTGACTGATCGTGCCGTCGAAGCGACTCGCCAGGTCGTGCACGAGCGGCCGCGTGGCCTTGCGCTCGTTCGACGCCAGCATGCGATCGAGCCCGTTTCGGTCGTCGAACTCGACGATCACCTGGCAGAAGATGTCGGGGGGCGAATCTTCCCGAGACCGTGGCCAGAGCGCCTTCACGGTGTGAACGCCGGGGAAGGTACGCAGGCGCGGCACGAGGTCGGTGTCGACCGCGCGACGCAGATGCGCCTCCTCACCGTCCTTGGCGCGGCCGACCCAAAACGCCGAACGCACCCACTTCACGATACGACCTCGCTGGGGCGGCCGAGGGGCGGGCGGAACGCGCTCATGCGCGGCGCGATGCGGGCGCGCCAGTCGGCGATCGGTTCGAAGCCCTCGCTCTGTTCGCACATCGCCTTCGTCTGAGCGATGATCACGTCATTGTCTTTGGAAAGATCGAGCGGAAGGAGCAAGGGCTGGAGGATATACCAGTCGGTATCGACGAAGAATTCGAGGTTGTTGCCCTCGGGGTCGTGGGCGTAGATGCTCCATGCGACGCCATGATTGGCGGGGAATATGCTCTCGGCGCCAAACGCATTCAACCGGATTTCGATGTCGCGCAGGTCGTCGAGCGACCCCATCCGGAAAGAGATCTGGTTGATGCTCGGTCCGAATTGCGGGTTGGCGGTATTCGCCGGCAGCGTTTCGGGACGTCCGGTGGCGAGCACGATCTGGTGATGATCATGGGGGTCTCGCGACAGGAAGACGAGATCCATGCCATCGGCATGGCCGCGGTCGGTGACCGTGAAGCCCAGGACTTCTGTGTAGAATTCCTCCATCCGCACGATATCCACCACGCTCAGGCCCATATGGCTGAACATGAGGTTCGCGGCGGGACGATCGGGAACGCCCGTCATCGACATCTCTCCATTTTGCGCAGCATTATCTTGATCGAGCCTAGGCTCGGCCCCGCCTCCACTGCAGATGCAAACTTCTGCAGAGCGATGCGGGTTGGGCAGCAATCGCGACAAATCGGGCAAAGCGGGCTTGACGGATTTGCGCAACGAGACGACCTAGCCCGATGCCGCAGCGGCATCGCTTGCCCTTTTGCGATGCGCGGACGGAGTCTGCACAGCGATGAAACTCAACCAGCTTCGGGACGTGCTTGCCATCGCCGAACTCGGCAGCTTGCGTGCGGCAGGCCGTTTTCTCGGAGTGACCCAGCCAGCCATCACGCGCAGCGTGCGTGAACTCGAGCAGGAGCTCGGAGCGCCGCTCTTCGAACGTCAGCCCAAGGGGGTCTCGCTGACCGAGGTCGGAGCGGCCTTCATCCGCCGTGCAGCCGCGGTCCAGGCGGAGCTGCAGCGCGCGCGCGATGAGATCGACCAGATCAGGGGAGGGCAGACCGGCGAAATCACCATCGGACTGTCGACCGCATCGACGATGGTCATGATGCCGGTCATCACCGGCCCGTTTCGCAAGCGCTACCCCGATGCCGTCCTCAAGATCGTCGAGAGCCTGTTTCCGCCCGTGGAGGCGGACGTCATGGACGGAAAGATGGATTTGTACGTGGGGCCGATGGAGATCGAGGCGGCATCACCGCAACTGGAGGTCGAGCGGCTCTTCGGCAACCAGCGGGTCGTCCTCGGGCGATCCGGGCATCCGCTGGCGGGTTCGTCTTCGCTCGCCGATCTTCTTGACGCGGAATGGGTTCGGCCCACCTTGTCGGTGAAAAGCACCGAAGGCGACCTCCACCATCTGTTTGTCGAGGCCGGCTTGCCTCCGCCCAAGGTCGTTCTCCACGCGCGCTCGGCGCTGACCACGTGGACCGCTGTCGCGCAGTCGGACTTGTTGACGATCCTGCCGAGGCAATGGATCGAGGCGAATGGTCCCCCGAATATCCAGGTCATCTGCCCTGCCATGCCGGCACCGCCGATCTGCATGGCCAAGCGGCGCGCAATGCCTCTGACCCCGATGGCCGAGTATCTCTCCGACCTGATCCGACGTGCTGGCGGCCATTATCGGGAGCGGCACGGCGAACCGAGCTAAGTATCGCTGCGCTGACGGCCTCGTCGATCAGTCGTAAAGTGCCGACGCTCAACCGGAGGCGGCTTGATCGACTTCACGCAAGACAGTTGCCGGTGCCTTCGCGCGACCCGTCACCCTCTCCAAAATTCCAGCATCGGCCGGCCAGGAATTGCCTCGCCAGCAGATATGCTGATCCGGCCTCACCAAAGCCAGGCGGGCACCGTACAGTCGCTGAAGGTCAATGTCGGAGATCGCCTCGATCTTGAGCGGGGTAGCCGTCCGAACCGCGTCCGCTCGCGCATTTTCGATACTCTCCACATCGCGTTTGGCGTCGAAAGCGAGCAGCGTGAAACCGTCGCCGAAGCGGTCGTAGAGCGACTCCGTTTCGCTCAACCAGCGATGTGGTGCCAGGCAGCCGGGCAGCGCGCTGGGATGATAGTCACGGGATCGGGTCCACTGTTCGCCCGATCCGTCGTCGATGACGACCGGGGAGCCCCGGTAGCAATAGCCGAGCACGACGCCGAGCGCATAGAATTCGGCGCGCTTATGCTGCTCGATCAACTGCGAAACCTCCGCGCGGATGGCATCGCCCTCAGGGGACTCCTCCTCGATGCCCGGCCGGAACAGGCGATCCGGCGTCAGCGTGTGATTGCTCTCCGCCTCGTCCATCACCAGTTCGTGCACGGGCCGTCGCTCGATCTCGTAGCTGTCGAGCAGGGTTTGACCGCCCCAGCCTTGGAGCATGGCAGCCAGTTTCCAGCCAAGGTCGACCCCGTCGGCGATACCCATGTTCATGCCGAAGCCACCGAACGGGGGATGCAGGTGACACGCGTCTCCGATCAGGAAGACGCGCCCTCGCGCGTAGCGATCCGCGAGGAGCCGGCTGGCGACCCATTCGTCGGAGCTGAGCATGCGATAGGGCAAATCGATGCCGGTCGCCTTGCGGATCAGCGCCAGCGCATCGTCGTCGGACAAGCGCTCGCCGGGTGGCAGGCCGGTCGGCATGAAGAACCACAGGTCGCCCTGATCCATGGGGCCGATCAGGCTCGGTGTCTCCGGATTGATTTGCCAATACATGATGCCCGGGCCATGAGGATGCGCCTCGGCGAGGCCCGGGGCCTCGAAGATGATGTTGTAGTTCCGCGAGAGACCATAGCGCCCTTGCATCTCTGCGCCGATCAGGTCCCGCACCCGGCTGCGCGCCCCGTCCGCACCGACCAGATAGCGCGTCGAGATCCTCCGTTCGGCGCCGCTTGATACCTCCCGAAAGAGAGCCGAAACGCCGTCCTGATCCTGCTCGAAGTCGACTAGTTCCGTTCCGGCAAGTATTCGAACGCTTTGGAGCGAGGCCGCATGATCGCGGAGCACGGCTTCGAGCTTGTATTGCGGGATCCATTGGCCGTGCTCGGAATAATGCTCGTGTCGTGCTGGGCTACAGTTGAGCCCGCTCCTGAAATGGGCGAGTTTTTGACCGGCCAGCCGGGTGACGAAAATGATGTCGCTTGGATAGTCGATCCCGAACGGCGATGCTTCGGCAAGCTTGGAGGCGATCCCCCAGCGGCGCAGATGCTCGCGCGTGCGGACGTGTGTCGTCTTCGCGCGCGGCGCGTGACCGGCGCGCGCGTTGCGCTCCACGACGAGGCAGGAAACGTTGCGGTGACCCAGTTCGATCGCGAGCGCCAGCCCGGACGGGCCAGCGCCGACGATCACGACCGCAGGTCGGTCCGGCGCAGTGTTCGGCGACAAGGCATGCTCTCCTGTTTTCAACCTCGGCGTTCTACTTGGCGTCGAACCCGGGCGGGCGATGGCGGAGCGAGACGTGCGATGCTGCGCCTGCATCGCGCCGTCGGGCATCGCTTCGGCCGATCGAGATGCTGCAGGGCGTCATCGCGAAAGATCTTGTCTGATCGTGTCGGCTACACCCGGCTCTATGGTCGAGCGAATGCTTACCGGATAGCGAAGTGGCCGTCATCGGCAGGCATGCTTTGCGCTCCACGCGGCTCGGCGGGGCGATCGGCGGGATCAGCCAGATATGCTGACCCAGACTCTCCGCGCCCATGGAACGACGGGCTCAAGATCCGCACGGCGCACGCCGCCGTCGCTCCGCATTTCGACTACCGGCCGAACCATCTCGCGGCGGCGCTCGGCGCTGCCCTTTGTGGGGTCTAGGTCGGGGCGGCGGACAATATCGAGCATGTCGAATGCGCACGGGCGGTGTTCGACGCGCGGGATTGAGCGGCGACGGCCGCATGCGACCATCCTGAAATCGTTTTGCTGTCGCGAATGGCCGTCTTTGTGGCCTCAGGACGTCGCCCGTTTCCTTTCCCTCGCAACGATCGACGATGTGACGTGGTCATCGGCGGCTCAGCGCGATCGATCGAGGCTCGCGCGGATCGCGTCCGCGACGGCCTGGGCACCCTCGGCGTTGGGATGGAAGGGCACACCCGTTCTCGGGGCTGGACCATTGATCCATGGATCCGCGGAGCACACCCCGTGCTCAGCGCCGATGATGTTCATGTCGACGAACAAGGCGTCCGATAGGCGCGCGGCCTTTCGTGTGGCTGCGGCGAGGTGATCGGCCGCATCGCGGGCTTTCGCCGCGGCATCGTCGGAAATCCCCAGGGCCGGGCACGAACCTGACGGTGGGAGGGCTGGCGGATAGCTGGCAAGGACGATCCTCGCCAAGGGCGCTCGGCGCCGAGCTTCCTTCACGATCCGGACGAGGTTGCCTGTGACCTTGTCGAAGGCTCGGGGATCGACCGGCGGCGGCTTGCCGACCAGGGCGTGATCTATGGCGCTGACCTTCGCCGACGCATGGATGAGTCCGCCGATATAGCCGATATCGTTACCGCCCGTCGTTATCGTGACCAGACGCGCCGCCGGACCGATCGCGTCGAGTTGCGGGCCGAGGAACATCTGCCCTCCGTCGAGGATATGGTCTGTCGTCGATCCGGAGCAGGTCATATCGACCAGCGACAGTGCAAGGTCCCGGGCGAGCAGATGTGGATAGCCGCCGGTTGTCCGCATGCACACCAGCGGACTTCCAGGCGCATGCGGGCCCAGTCCGATCCCGGCCGCGAACGAACTGCCCATCGCGACATATTGGCCGGACGTGTCGGGCTTCCGCTTTCCCTGCACGACGATGACGATCAGGACGGCGCCGATCAAAGCCGCGATCACGCAGATCGTGCCGAGCAGGATGGCTCTAGCCGTTCGACGCCATGCCATCCGCGCGCTCGCGATGTCTTTTCAGCTGGATGAAGAAGGATGCGATCCCGCCGATGATGCCGACGACGGCGCCGGGCAGGAACAGGCTGGAATATCCGCCCATGCCAATGATTGCGGCGGCGATCGAGGGCGTCAGGATTTGCGGTGCCCCTCCGGCGACGCCCAGCAAGGCCATGTCCCGCCCGGCGGCATCGGGATCGGGCAGCACGAGCGCCATAAGCTTGAGATCGATCGCGACGTAGATTCCGAAGGACACGCCAACCCCCGCCGAAAACACGATCATCGCCGTCCATGTCGGATACAGCGCGGGCACCATGATCGAAAGACCGATCCCGATCGACGACAGGCCAACGATCCATTGGATCTTCGCGATGCGGTCCGCGATGAACCCGGTGATCGGCGTGACGACGATCCAGCCCACCGTGATGATGCTGAACACGACGCTGACCGCCTTGCCCGCATCACGCCCGGGAAGGCGCTGCAGGCCGATATAATCCTGCACCAGGAAGAAGAGATAACCGGTCACCGAATAGAAGGCGATGAAGAGGAGGAAGCGCGACACGAACGCCAGCGAGAAATCGCGATCGCCGAAACTGCTCAGCGCCCAGCCCTGCTTCGGCCGCGCCTGCACCTTTCTTTCGAGATAGGGGGACTCGGGCGTGAAGCCGATCAGGATGCCCGTACCAGCCAGAAGCACCGCCGCGATCGCCATGTAACTGCCCAGGGCCGATGTGACGAAGCTGGTGATATTGACACCGATCAAGGTACCGACTGGCGCACCCAGCGCGATCGCCGCCGAGACTTTCCCGAGATCGCCCGGCGCCACACGATCCGTCAGCATCGCGGTCATCGCGGCCTGGTAGAAGTTGAGTGCGAGCCAGAGCGCCGGCATGAGGATCATCAGCGCCCCGGCGCTTCGGGCAGATCCCATCATTACCAGCAGGATCGCGGCGACGGTACAGCCGATCGCGATGCTCGGCGTGCGACGCCCCCAGCGGCTGTGGGTCCGGTCGGATATCATCCCGCCCAGAACCATGCCGAAGATCGCCAGGATCGCGGCGAGCGTCGTCGTCGTCGCCAGCAGGCTCACCTTGTGCACCGGATCGAACTGCTGAAGCGAGCGCGGCAGGGCGATACTGGCGACACCCTGATAGGCTGAGGTCAACCCCGTCGCCGATGCGAATATGGTCGCTACCAGCCGCCACCTGGAATGCCCGCTTGAGCGTGCGTTCGGACGGGCCAGCGGTTCCGGTACGATCATGTTCATGGAAGGAACATGGCTGCGGGCATGACCGGCTCGTGCGCGGCCGACATGGCGGCGCATGCGAAGACCATCCTGGTCTCGGTGTCGTAGGCAGGCCACGGCAGAATGCCGTCCCGCGCGAATCCGGTCCACATTGTTCTCAACTGGTCTGAAAGCTCGACCGGCGGATTCGGGCCGAGCATGGCGTCAGGCCCGCTTGCCATCTCGACCGTGCCGAATACGAAGGGAAGATCGACACCGTGCGCCGCGCCGACCTTTCCGCCGAGCGCGGGTGAGCGCCACTCGAATTCGAAGACATGGGCCTGCCCGGCGTGCAGTTCGGCGGTTCGCCTTGCCATCCAGCGAAACATGAGGTCGTTGAGCGCCGGCATCAGCACCGCACCGGTCTTGGTGCCGGGCCGGCCCAGTCCGTAGGCGCGCAACGCCGCGCGGGCGCGCGGCATGGCCTTGTGGACCAGCAGCACCGCCTGCCAGCGCCGGACCTTTTCGAAGAAATTGCCGAGCAGGAAGAAGGCATTCACCTCTTGCGCCGTCGAACCGATCAGCAGGTCGATCTCGGCGCCGACACCGCGCCGCAACGCCTCCATAGTCTCGAGCGGAAGCACGTCGTCGCCATGGACCGGCATGAAGCGGGTCAGGCCGAACGACGGATCGCGGCCGCTCCGATCGCGCATGTCGAAGAGGAGGCTGGGTTTGAGCACCCAGCTCTGCGCCCCCAGCAGACGATCGCGTGGGACGCCGAGGAACCCTTCGCGGGTCGCCGGCACCTTCAGCCGCCGTGCGAGCCTGCGCACAAGTTTCTGCATCGTCGCGCGATCGCGTGTCACCACGCCGTGGCCGCTGTGGCAGATCGCCCGATGGAAAAGCCCCTTCGCCAGCGGCGAATGGAGGAGCACGGCGATGCAGCAGGCGCCACCCGAATGGCCGAACAGCGTGACGTTGCCGGGATCGCCGCCGAACAGCGCGATGTTGTCGCGCGTCCATTGGAGGGCCGCGACCATGTCGCGCAGGCCGAGGTTCGTTGGGACGCCCGGGAGGGGCAGGAAGCCCTCGATCCCGACGCGATAGTTGATCACGACGCAGACGACCCCGTCGCGCGCAAGCGGTACCCCGTCGAAGGCCGGCACGTCCTTGCTGCCGCCCACGAAGCCCCCGCCGTAGATATAGAGCATGACAGGGCGCTTCGCCTGTCGATCCGCAGCGGAGAAGACGTTGAGCGTCAGATAGTCCGGGCCGTCCGGTAGCTGTGGCACGCTGACGGCCGAGAGATCGATGTTTGGCGGCGAGGGAGGCAGGATTTGCGGCGGACAGGGGCCGGGCCTGGTGGCATCACGCACACCTTCCCAGGGCTCCACCGGCTGCGGTTCGCGAAAACGCCGTTCGTCGGTCAGCGGGGCAGCGTAGGGGATGCTGTAGAAGCAGCGGACGCCGTTTCGCTCGACACCTTCGACGACGCCGTCGGCGAGCGTCACGCGAACGACGTCGTCCGGTGTCGCCCTGTCGTTTGCCGGCCTGAAAGTCATGAATTCATCCGTTTCGGTGCGATCGCGAACGGCCGCCCGATCGAAAGCCAGTGCAATCGCTCGTCGCGGAGAGCGCCACGACGCACCTTCCCGGCTTCGTCGCGCAGTGCATCGGCGACCTGCTCGTAGCTTTCGGGGCATTTGTAGGCGGACAGTCGGACGCGGGAGAAGGCATCGAGCTCCTCCGGCGATACCGTGGTCGCGGGGCGCGGCTCGATCAGGGCATGGACGCGGTGACCGAGTTCGTCGCACGGCAGTCCGATCACCACCGCGCCGGTGACGGCCGGATGCTCGCTAAGCACCGCCTCGATCTCCGCAGGATAGATGTTGACCCCGCCGCGTACGATCATGTCGCTGCGCCGGTCGGCAAGGAACAGATAGCCGTCTTCGTCGATATGGCCCAGGTCACCGAGCGACATGCGCCGCTCCGCATCGAGCTTCATCTCGGCGCCGATATAGTGGAAGCGATCGGCCGCGCCGGGCGGGAAGAATATCTCGCCGATCTCGCCGGGCGGGCAGGGGGCGCCCGCCGCGTTGCGGATGCTGATCGTATCGGGCGGGACACGTCCGACCGAGCCCGGCTTGCCGAGCCATTCCTCGCCGGTGATCATCGTGCCGGGCCCTTCGGTGCCGGCATAGCCTTCGAGGATCCGTTCCGGCCCCAGCCAGTCGATCCAGGCCTGCTTGAGCCAGATGGGGCAGGCGGCCGCCATATGCACGATCTTGCGCAGTGACGAGAGGTCGTAGCGGTCGCGGACCTCGGCCGGCAGGCTCCAGATGCGGTGCATCATGGTCGGCACGAGGAAGGCCCATTCGACGCGATGTCGCTCGACCAGCGCCAGCCATTGCTCGGGATCGAACCGCTCCATTCCGACCACCTCGCTGCCTGCGAGCAACCCAAGCGTCGTGAACAGGAAACCGGCATTGTGATGGAGCGGACCGGCATTCAGCATCACCCCACCGCTCGGCATTTCCACCAGCCGGATGAGCCCTTCGATCCGCGCGGTCAGCCGCGGAGGCCCGTGGTCGACGATGAGCTTGGGCCGACCGGTCGATCCGCCGCTGCCGATGGCCTTCCAGTTGTCGGCCGTCAGGCCGCGCGGCGGGGGAGGGACGGTGGGGGCCGATTGGTCGGCACCGATCACCGACACGCCGTCGATCGCGTCCCCGGTGGCCCGCACGAGGATGCGGGGTGCGGCGAGATCCACCATCTGCTGCAGCTCGTGCCCGGGCAGTCGCGTCGGCAGGACGCAGGGCGTGGCGCCCGCCTTCCACGCGGCGAACGACCAAATGTGATGGGCAACGCCGTTGGGCAGCGAGATCGCGACCAGTTCGTTCGGCGCCACACCCAGCGCGAGAAGTTGACCGGCGCGCGCATCGGAGCGGCGATCGAGCTCGCCCCAACTGATCGCGTCATCGGCATAGCGCAGGGCGATGGCACCCGCCCGTTCGCTGCTGCCCCGCGCCTTGAGGACGGTCCCGAAGCTCGGATCGTTCATGGCATGTGCCTCAGATGCTGACGCCGCCACCGACGACCAGTATCTCGCCAGAGACATAGTCGCTCTCGGGCGAGCAGAAGAGATAGACACCGCCGGCCGCTTCTTCGGGCGTGCCGGCGCGGCCGAGCGGTACCAGCGTCTTGAGTGCGCCGAGCACCTGGCTCGGCACGCCGGCCTGAATCTGCCGGCCCTCGATCTCGATCTTCGTCTCCGGATCGTCGTTGGCCTTGGTCAGCCGCGTCTCGATGAAGCCGAATGCAACGCAGTTCACGCAGACCTTGAGGCGGCCCCATTCCTTGGACAGCGTCTTGGTCATGCCCACCAGTGCCGCCTTGGCCGAGCTGTAGTTCACTTGTCCGGCATTGCCATGGGTGCCGGCCATCGACGAGATGTTGACCACCTTGCGGATCACCTCGCGTCCCTCGGCCGCCTCCTGCTTGGCCATCGTCCGCCACGGTTCGGCGGCGGCGCGCAGGATACGGAACGGTGCCGTCACGTGCACGTCGAGCATCGCCTGGAACTGTTCGTCGCTCTGCTTTTGGATCACGCCATCGCGCGTGTAGCCGGCATTGTTGACGATGATGTCGAGGCCGCCGAAGCGATCGAGCGCCATCGCCACGAAGCGTTCGCCGAAATCGGCAGCGGTGACATTGCCCACGCAGGCGACGGCCTCACCGCCCGCTGCCTCGATCGCCGCCACCGTTTCGAGAGCAGGTGCCTCGTCGAGATCGTTGACGACGACTTTCGCTCCCTCCGACGCGAGCTTGAGCGCGACCGCGCGGCCGATGCCCCGCCCCGAACCCGAGATGATCGCAACCTTGCCGTTGAGCTTCCCCATGATTGCCCTCTCCAATGTCAGGCCAGTGCCACGACGGCTTCGCCGTCGAGCGTCTGGACATCCTTGTCCGTCCAGCTGCCGATTTTCACGCGCGCCCGCCACTCGCCCGCTTCTTCGAAGATCTCGACGACCTCGCCCCGGCAGGTGACGGCGGCATGTAAAGGTGTGATCGCCGTGAAGCGCGCCGACCAGCGCCGCAGCCTCTCCTGCGGCGCCCAGCGCGTCAGCATTTGCGCGAGATAGGCCATGGAGAGCATGCCGTGCGCGAACACGTCTTCCATGCCGGCCGCCCTGGCGAAGTCGCTGTCGATATGGAGCGGCACGTGATCATGGCTGGCGCCGGCGAACAGCGCCAGCGTCGTCCGCGAAATCGGTGGCAGAACATGATCGGGCAGGCGATCCCCCACCGCGACCCGGGTCTCCGTCAACAGATCAGCCATTGCGCACCACCGTGACCACGCGCATTTCCGCGCAGAGTTGACCCGCCGCGTTCTCGAAGAGCGTCTCGTGCGTCACGAATTCGAGCGCGCCGCCCTTCTTGGCGACGATGTCGCGCGTCGTCTGGCGGAGCGTGAGCCGATCGCCGGCGTGCACGGTGCGGTGATAGGTGAAGCCCTGCTCGCCGTGCAGTACCCGGGACATCGGGATGCCCAGTCCTTCGTCCTCATCGAAGATGTCGCCACGACGCGGCCGCGGGTTGATGCTGATCGAGAAGAAGTAGGTCGGCGGCACGGGAAGATCCGGATGGCCCGCCGTGCGCGCTGCCGCCTCGTCGAAATAGATCGGGTCGGTCTCGCCCGTCGCCTTCGCGAAGAATTTGAGGAAGCCGCGTTCGATCTCAATCGTCCGAGGCTCGGAGTCCACGCCGAGGTGGCGGTCGCGATCGATCATCTCAGGCCGCCTTGCCGTAGAGGGTGACGACGCAGGCACCGCCGAGCCCGAGATTGTGCTGGAGCGCGAAGCGGACGCCGTCCA
Source organism: Sphingomonas chungangi (assembly GCF_013778325.1). GTDB lineage: Bacteria > Pseudomonadota > Alphaproteobacteria > Sphingomonadales > Sphingomonadaceae > Solisphingomonas > Solisphingomonas chungangi. Next base: position 222,594 of record NZ_JACEIB010000003.1, read on the forward strand.
CCTGTCGTCTGTCGGCGGTGCCGCGCAGCTGTTGGGTGAGCTCGTAGCATTGGGCCAAGCCGGTGGCCCCGAGCGGGTGGCCTTTGGACAGCAGGCCGCCCGAGGGGTTGGTGACGTGATCGCCGCCATAGCTGTTTCGGCCGTCGCGGATATAGGCCTCGGCGCCGCCCTCCGGGCACAGGCCCAGCGCCTCGTAGGTGATAAGTTCGTTGGGCGCGAAGCAATCGTGCAGTTCGACCGCCTGGATGTCGCCTGGTCCCACTCCGGCGGCTTCATAGACCTGACGCGCCGCCGCCTTCGACATGTCGTACCCGACCACCGACATCATCGATCGGCCTTCCCATGTATCGGCATAATCCGTGGTCATCGCCTGCGCGGCGATTTCCACCGGCGCATCCAGCCCATGCTTCGCCGCGAAGGCCGGCGAGACCAGCAGCGCAGCTGCTGCGCCGCAGGTCGGCGGACACGCCTGGAAGCGCGTGATCGGGCCATAGAGATGCTTCGATCCCATCACCTCCTCGATCGTGATCGGTGCGCGCAGCAGAGCCAGCGGATTGTTCGCGGCGTGGCGCCGGGCCTTGACCGAGATCAGGCCGAACACCTCGTCGACGATGCCGTAGCGCTGCTGGTAATCGACACCGGCGCCCCCAAATTGTTGCGCGGCCATCGGCGCGGTGTCGTCCCAGCCCTGGATTTCGACCTGCTTCGAAAGGTGATAATCGAGCGTCCGCTTGCGATCGGCGAACACCATGCCGAGCGCGCCGGGCAGCATCTGCTCGAATCCCACGGCCAGCACGCAATCCGCCACACCATGCTCGATCGCCTGCCGCGCGAGATACAGCGCGGTCGATCCGGTCGAGCAATTGTTGTTGACGTTGACGATCGGGATGCCGGTGCAGCCGACCCGATAGAGTGCTGATTGGCCCGCGGTCGAATCCGCATAGACGTAGCCGGCATAGGCCTGCTGGATCAGATCGTAGCGGATGCCGGCATCGGCGAGCGCCAGCCGGATCGCCTTCTCGGCCATCACGTCCCAGTCCTCGCTCTGGCCGGGCTTGGCGAAGGGGATCATCCCGACGCCGGCGATACGTGCCTTGGTCATATCCTCACTCCTTGCGCGCCCGGGGTCACAGGGACCGGGCGACGATCAGCTTCATGATTTCGTTGGCACCGCCGTAGATCCGCGACACGCGGGCGTCGGCGAACAGGCGGGCGATCGGATATTCGGTCATGTAGCCGTAGCCGCCGAACAGCTGCAGGCAGGCGTCCGCCACCTTCGAAAGCGTCTCGGTGGTCCAGAGCTTCGCGGCGGCGGCAGTGGCAGGATCGAGATCGCCGGCCAGAAGCCGCACCATCATCGCATCGACCAGCGTCCGTCCAGCCAGCGCCTGCGCCTTGCAGTCGGCGAGCACGAACTGCGTGTTCTGCTGCTCGAACAGCGGCTTGCCGAACGCTTGGCGCTCGCGCGTGTAGGCGACGGTGAGATCGATTGCGCGCTCGATGTTGACCACCGCATCGAGCGCGATCGTCAGCCGCTCCCACGCCAGCTGGTGCATCAGCTGGGTGAAGCCGCCACCGGCTTCTCCCAGCAGGTTCGCTTCGGGCACGAACACATCGTCGAACGCCAGTTCGGAGGTGTCCTGGCCGTGCATGCCGATCTTGTCGAGCTTGCGACCTCGCGAGAATCCGGCGGCGCCATCCGTTTCGACCATCAGGATCGACAGCCCCCGTGCGCCGGTCCCGGCCTCGGTGCGCGCCACCACGGCGATCAGGCTGGCCGTCTGGCCGTTGCTGATGAAGGTCTTCTGCCCGTTGAGCAGGAAGCCGCTCTCGACGCGCCTGCCGGTCGTGCGCACCGCCTGCAGGTCCGATCCGGCGCCCGGCTCGGTCATGGCGATGGCGGCGATTCTTTCACCGCGCGCCATGGAGGGAAGCCAGCGCTTCTTCTGCTCCTCGGTGCCGTAAGCAAGGATGTAGTGGCCGACAATCGAAGAGCTCACCATGTTGGCGACGCCGAAACTGCCGCCGAGACCAGCGCGGCTCATCTCCTGATGAATGACCGCCTCATGGGCCCGGGTGCCGCCACCGCCGCCGTAAGCTTCTGGAATTCCGGCACAGAGCAGGCCCGCCTCGGCCGCCTTGCGCCACGATGCGGCGTCCACGGCGCCGGAAATCTCCCAGGAGGCGGCCATCGGGACCAGCTCGCCGCCCAGGAAGCGTGCGACCTGCTCGCCCAGCATGGCGAGCTCGTCGTCCATCCAAGGGCTTCCGGCTCGCGAGGATGACCTATCGGTCAATATCGGCTCTCCTTGTGACGCCCGCCGACGCTTTCGGCGTCTAGCGACTCATTTTCTGGAAAGCTGGGTATCAGTGTTACCAATGGGTATCAATGAAAAATTTATCGACGTGGGGCGAGGCCTGCCGTCAGCTGGTTTACGAACTTCTCCGCCACCATCGCAGCGCTGAGCGCGCCTCCTTCGTCGAACCAGCGCGCGATGCCGTTGAGCGCACCTGCGATCATGAAGGCGGTGAGCTTGGGGTCGCCGCGGGCGATCGAGCCGTCTTCGGTGCCGAGCGCCAGCAGTTCGCGCATGCGCGCGTCGATTTGGCGCATGCCACGCTGCATCAGATCGCCACCGGGGCCGCCAATATGCGCATCCAGAACGACGATGATGCAGCGCCCGAAATCGGTAGCCATTACCTCGGCATAGTGGCGAAGCAGGTGCTGTAGCTGCGCCAGGGCGGTCGATTCACGGTCGCCCTCGATCGCCTCCAGGATGCGGTCGAGGGCGCGCGTGGCGACGGCGCTGACTAGATCATCCTTGTTTCGCGCATAATAATAGAGCGTCGGCTTGGTGATGCCGAGGCGCGCGGCGATGTCGTCGAGTGAGGTCCGATGATAACCGCGCTCGGCGAAGGCCTCGGCTGCGGCATGGAGGACCGCTTCCCGCTTCTCTTCGCGCTCCGCATTCCTGTCCCGCCCAGCCCATGGGGATTTCACCGTCTTCATTCTAGCCACGTGCAACGCTCTCCTTCGGTTGAAATCTAGCCGAAATCGATCTCCCGGCAAGAGGTCCGAGATTCGATATTGCACATGGAGTTACTAGTGAGTAACATGAAGTCCGATCGACAATGGCGCATCGAGACGCCTTCACGATGGGGAGAGGCTGATGACAAGGAATTCGTTCCGGCGAGTGGGTTACGGGGCTGCTTCGATGCTGGCCATTGCCGCCATCATGCCGGCGGCCGCGGAGGCGGTCGAGCAGCTGTCGGCCGCCTCCGTTTCATCCACCGGCGGTGCCGCCGACATCATCGTCACGGCGCGCAAGCGCAGCGAGAATCTCAAGGACGTGCCGGCGTCGATCCTGGTGGTCAACAAGGCCCAGATCGCCAACCTCAATGCCAAGACACTCGAGGACCTGAACGGCGCCGCGCCGAACCTGCATGTCGGCGACGACGGCACGCTGACCATCCGCGGGATCAGTTCGACAGCGCGCAATGTAGGTTTCGAGGCGGGTGCGGCCGAATATATCGACGGCGTCTATCAGGGCCGTCCGATCGGCAACAACCAGGACCTCACCGATATCGAACGGGTCGAGGTGCTGCGCGGCCCGCAGGGGACGCTCTACGGCAAGAACACCACCGCCGGCGCGATCAGCATCGTCACGGTGCGGCCGGGCGACAGCTGGACCGGGCGCGGCGAGGTCCAATATGGCGAGGAGAATGATCTGCGCGTCGCCGGTTATGTCGCCGGCCCGGTAGTCGCCGACACGCTGGGGATCAAGCTTTCTGGCTTCCGGCGCAAGTCGGACGGCTATGGGCGCAATGTGCTCGACGGAGTGCCCTTCGGAAATTACGATTCGGCGGGCGGCCGTGGCGAGATTCGCCTGACCACCGGGCCGTTCGATGTCTCGCTGCGCGGCGACTACACCTGGGATGACGGCCTGCCCCCGCTTGCCAAGCCGGTGGCCGGATTCGCTGCGGCGTTCGCGCCTGGGCGGGACGAAATCGCGCAGGATCGTGACACGTTCAACCACGAGAAGAGCGGCGGCGTTTCCCTGACCGGTGATGTCGATCTCGGTGGCGGCTATACGCTCACATCGATATCGGCTTGGCGCGCCATTCGCGACTTTTCGGGCGGGGATGACGATTCCAGCCCGCTCGACGCCGTATATCACAGGTTCCTCGACAAGTCGCGGCAGGTCACCCAGGAGGTGCGGCTGGCCTCGCCCTCGACTGGCCGGTTCAGTTGGATCGTCGGCGGCTATTATTTTCACCAGCGGCTAAGTTCGGTGCGACCGATCACCCTATCCACCGATTTCCCGGCTCAAGGCGTCGTCGCCGACAATGTGATGGTCTGGACCGATTCCTTCGCGGCGTTCGCGAACGGCGACTATCACCTGACCGACAAACTCACGCTCAACGCCGGCGTGCGATTCACTTCGGAGCATAAAAGGCTCGACTTCGTGCAAACGGGTATCCCGGGCTTCTTCTACCCGGATTACAACATCAAGGATCACTTCACCGATACCGATGTCTCTCCAACGGCATCGCTCAGCTACAAATTCTCACCCGCGGTGACGACCTACATAAAATTCAGCCGCGGCTTCAAATCGGGGGGCTGGAATCCGGACATCACCACCACACCGAACATCAAGTTCGATCCCGAGAAGGTCAATAATTTCGAGGCCGGCCTGCGCACCAGCTTCGCAGGCGGGAAGCTCGGCCTGAATCTGACCGCCTATTACATGGATTATTCGGACCTCCAGGTCAGCCAACTGCTCAGCACCAGTCTAGGTTATGTCATCACCAATGCTGGTAAGGCACGCGTAAAGGGCGTTGAGGTGGAGTTGACCGCGCAGCCTGTGTCGTGGCTGACACTGACCGCCAACGCTGCCTATAACGATGCGCGCTATCACGATTTCGACTCCGGCATCCCTAACCTTGCTGATCCGAGCACGACCATCAACTATGCTGGGCAGCGTTTCACGTTTACGCCCGCCTTCTCGGGTTTCCTCGGAGTGGACACGAATATTCCGCTGAATTCCGCCGTGTCATGGAAGACACATGGGGACGTACGGTATCAGAGCAAGATCTTCTTCGACGACGCCCGCACCGTCTCATCTATCGGGCCGTTTTCTCAGAAAGGCTATGCCAAGGTCAATCTTCTGAGCGGGCTGAGTTTCCGCGACGGGCTGGAGGTGATGCTGTTCGTCGACAACCTGACCAACAACCGCGCGCTCGAAAATCGGGCGAGCGACGCGCTCGGCTTCGGCCTGATCCTCGATCAATACACACGACCGCGCGAGATCGGCGGACGTGTCTCCTTCAAGTTCTGACGGTAATGCTGGTGCAGGCACGATTGATCAGGAACGCGCGGCTGGCAGGCCCGGCGAGATGGTAAGTCTGTCCGCTCGGGTCACGCAGACTGCGGTGCGCATGATCACGTCCGCGACGAAGGCGCATGACGAGGAGGGGCTGCTCAAGGCGACGACGCGACGCCCGACCGCAGGACATCCTCCGCCGCATGTCCGCCGTAAGGTCGATGTCCGGCAGCGTACGGTGCGGGGGCGGCCCGTCTACACGCTCAGCAAGCGTGGCGCCGCGGCGAACGCAGGTCACCTGCTCTATTGGTGCGGCGGCGCTTATTGCCACCCGCCGGCCTTCCTCCATTGGTATTTTGTCGCAGCCCTGGTCGATGAGCTGGGAATTACCTGCACCGTCCCGCTCTATCCGCTCGCGCCCGAGCACAGCTGCGCGGAGGGCATCGCCTTCGCCAGCGGCATCTACCGTGACCTGCTCGCCGAATATGGTGCCGACCAACTGTATATGGGAGGGGATTCGGCCGGGGGAGGGCTTGCGGTCGCCACCTGGCAGGCGGTCGGGACGAAACCGGCGCGGCTGGTGCTGATCGCGCCCTGGCTCGATGCGGGGGCCAGCGATCCGTCGCAATCGGCGATTGAGCGCTACGATTGGCTGATGGACAGCTCGACCATCCGTACTTGGGGAAAGTGGTGGGCACATGGCCGGCCGCTCGACGATCCGCTCGTCAGCCCGCTCTTCGGCGATCTGAGCGATTTCCCGCGGGCGCTGCTGATCTGTGGAACGCGGGACATCCTGGTGGCGGATGCGCGTCGGCTCGCCGCCATCGTGCCGGAGCGGATCCGTTATATCGAGGTGCCCGGCCTCATGCACGCTTATCCGCTGCTGACCTGGATCCCCGAATCCCGCCGTGTCCGGGAAGAGATCGGGGCTTTCTTTGCCTGTGAACGCTCCCCAATGAACCGAGGAGGGCATCGTGCCGCATACCAGCTCTGAGCCGCGCATCTATTTCGAGACGCTTGGCGATCCGAACGATCCGCCGCTGCTGCTCATCGCCGGCCTCGGTGCGCAGATGGTCGGCTGGCGCGAAGCCTTCGTGCAGCAGCTGGTCGATCGGCATCTCTTCGTCGTGCGGCTGGACAATCGCGACGTCGGTCTGTCTGACAAGATGGCAGGAGCCGACGTGCATGTCGCCGACTACGGCATCGATGCGCTGGCCGACGATGCCTGCCGCGTGCTCGATACGCTCGGACTGCCGTCGGCGCATGTCGCAGGCGAGTCGATGGGTGGTGGCATCGCCCAACGCATGGCCATCACGCGCCCGGATTGTGTCCGCTCGGCCACTCTCTTCTATACCTCGCCCGGCTTCGACCCCGCGTTCCTGACGGAAGAGCTTCTCGAGAGATTGGGCTCGCCTCCCGCTCTGTTCGATCTGTCGCGCGATCAGGCCATCGCCGTGATGATCGAGGCGGAGAGGGTTTCGGCAGCGAGCGATTACCCGTTCGACGAGGCCTGGTACCGGCGATCGAAGGAGTTGGCCTATGACCGCTGCTATCGCCCCGATGGCGCCCTCCGCCAGGCGAGCATGGTGGCGAGGGCCGGGGGGTGGCGCGACGAGCTGGGGCGGATCCGCTGCCCGGTGGCGATCATCCATGGCCGCACCGACCGGTTGATCAAGCCGGAAGCGGCGCTGGAACTGGGCCGCCTCATTCCGCATGCCGAGGTCCACATTTATCGAGGCATGGGCCACGCCCCCGTCCCCGAATTGTGGGACGAATATATCCCGATCATGCTGCGCACCATCGCAAGGGGCGAGGAATGATGCCGGTGCGGGAGGCATATCGTGCCCCATGACATAGCCCTGCTGGGTGCCGGCCGCATCGGGCGGATCCATGCTGCGAACCTGATGGCCCAGCCAGAACTCTGCCTGCGCTATGTCGCCGACGCCTCGCCGGGGGTCGCGGAGGCGCTGGCTCGTTCCTGCGGTGCGCAGGTCGCGACGGTGGATGCGGTGCTCGGCGATCCCGATGTCGCGGGCGTCATCATCGCCACCAGTACCGACACGCATCTTGATCTCGCTCTCCGCGCACACGCTGCTGGCAAGGCGATCTTCTGCGAAAAGCCGGTCGATCTCGATCTCGGTCGCGCCGTCGCAGCGGCCTCCGATCTGGCCGAGGCACGGCTGTTCGTCGGGTTCAACCGCCGTTTCGATCCGAGCTTCGCCGCGCTCGAACGGCGGCTGCGGGCCGGTGAGTTGGGCAAGCTCGAAACGCTGCAGATCGTCAGCAACGATCCGGCGCCGCCGCCGATCGATTACGTTGCGCGGTCCGGCGGCCTGTTCAAGGACATGACGATCCACGACTTCGACATGGCGCGCTTTCTGCTGGGCGACGAGCCGGTAGAGGTTTTCGCCTGGGGAAGCTGCCTCGTCGATCCTGCGATCGGGGGAGCGGGGGACATCGATACCGCACGCGTGATGCTCAAGACGGCGAACGGCGCGATCTGCACGATCGCGAACAGCCGCCGCAGCGGCTTCGGCTACGATCAGCGGATCGAGGCCTTCTGCTCCGGCGGCATGATCTCCGCCGACAACGTGACGGAAACCACGCTGCGGCTGTGGCGGCAGGACGGCGCTACCGGGCCTGCGTTGCAGAACTTCTTCCTCGAACGCTACGCGGCCGCCTTCCGGGCGGAGATGGCCCATTTCGCGGACGTCGTGACTGGGCGCGCCCAGCCGATGGCCAGGTTCGCGGACGGCATCGCGGCGCTGGCGCTGGCCGATGCGGCGGCGCGATCGATGGCCACCAATGCGCCAGTGCGTCTGGATCGGGCATGAGAGCCGAACCGGGAACCGGCAGGCTGGACCTGATCGCGATGGGGCGGGCCGGTGTCGATCTCTACGGCGAGCAGGTCGGCGGACGGCTCGAGGACGTGACGAGCTTCGCCAAATATCTCGGCGGCAGCCCGGCAAACACGGCTGTCGGCGGCGCGCGGCTCGGTCTGCGCACCGCCCTGCTGACCCGTGTCGGCGACGACCATATGGGGCGCTTCCTTCGCGAACAGCTGACGCGGGAGGGCGTGGAGACGGCGGGTGTGCTCACCGATCGCGAGCGGCTGACGGCGCTCGTCCTGCTGGGAATCCGTGATCCCGACAGTTTCCCTCTGGTCTTCTATCGCGAGAATTGCGCTGACATGGCGCTTTGCACCGAGGATATCGATCCGGCCCTGTTGACGCGCGCCGATGCCCTGCTGATCAACGGCACCCACATGTCGCGCCCCGGCGTGCGGGCGGCGAGCGTCAAGGCGGCGCAACTGGTCAAGGCGCAGGGTGGCCGTATCATCCTCGACGTCGACTATCGTCCCGTATTGTGGGGACTGACACCGCGCGATCGGGGCGAAGACCGGTTCGTGGCCGATGCGGGCGTCACGGCCGCACTCGACCAGATGCTGCCGCTCTGCGATCTGATCGTCGGCACCGAGGAAGAAATCCATATCCTCGGCGGAACGACCGACACCCTCGCGGCGCTGCGGCGGATACGGCGGCGGTCCCACGCCCTGCTGGTGCTGAAGCGGGGTGCGCACGGCTGCGTCGCGTTCCCCGGCGCGATACCGGCCTCGCTGGAGGAGGGATGCGTCGGGCAGGGATTCCCGATCGAGGTGTTCAACGTGCTCGGCGCGGGCGACGCCTTCATGGCGGGCTTCCTGCGTGGCTGGCTGCGCGGCGAGGATATCGCCACCTGCTGCTCGTGGGCCAATGCCTGTGGGGCGCTCGTCGTCTCGCGCCACGGCTGCGCTCCGGCCGCGCCCAGTTGGGACGAGCTGATGCTGTTCCTCTCCCGCCAGGATTGGCCGGCACGTCTCCGCGACAGCCCTATGCTGGAGCAGAAGCACTGGTCGTCCACCCGTACAGGCACATATGACAGCCTCTGCGTGCTCGCCATCGACCATCGCAGCCAGTTCGAGGAACTGGCGGCGGGGCAGGCGGACGCCGAGCGGATATCACGCTTCAAGGCGCTCGCGTTGCGGGCGGTCGAGCAGGCGACGGGGGACCGCCCCGGAGTCGGCGTGCTGATCGACGACCGCTATGGCGTGCGCGTGCTCGAGCGAGCTGGGAGGCTGCCCTATTGGATTGGTCGTCCCATTGAGGAGCCGGGCTCGCGCCCGCTGCGGTTCGAAGGCGCGGCCAGCGTTGAGGAGACACTGAAGGCATGGCCGGCTGGTCAGGCGGTCAAGTGCCTGGTCTTCTACCATCCCGATGATCCTCCCGTGCTCCGCGCGGAGCAGGACGAGAAGATCCTGCGCCTCTCCGCCGCGTGCCGCGCGAGCCGTCACGAACTGCTGCTGGAAATCATCGCTTCGGGCCACGGCGCGATCGGACCCGATACCGTCTCGACCGTGATCCGGCATATCTACGATCTCGGTGTGTATCCGGACTGGTGGAAGCTGGAATCCAGCGCCGATATCCGGGCCTGGTCGGCGATCGAGGCAGCGATCCAGGAGCGTGATCCGGAATGCCGGGGGATCATCCTGCTGGGACTCGCTGCGCCGGAGGCGGATCTGCTCGCGAGCTTTACGGTTGCCGCCGCCTGTCCGCTGGTCAAGGGCTTCGCGGTCGGGCGGACGATCTGGCACGACGTCGCGCGCCACTGGTTCGCAGGGGCGATCGGCGACGAGGAGGCGGTCGATCGACTGGCCACGAACTTCGAAGCGCTGATCGCCGGATGGCACGAGGCCCGGCAGCAGGCGACGGCTGGATGAGCACCATCCGACTGACGATGGCGCAAGCGCTGGTTCGCTGGATGATAGCCCAGCGTGTCGAGATCGATGGCGTGGAGATGCCCTATTTCGCCGGAATCTGGGCGATCTTCGGGCACGGCAATGTCGCCGGGCTCGGCGAAGCGCTGGCCGCTGTCGATGATCAGCTGCCGACCTATCGTGGGCACAACGAGCAGGGCATGGCCCACGCCGCCATAGCCTATGCCAAGGCCTGCCGTCGCCAGCGGGCGATGGCGTGCACCAGCTCGATCGGCCCGGGCGCGACCAACATGGTGACAGCGGCCGCCCTGGCGCACGTCAACCGACTCCCCGTGCTCTTCCTGCCGGGCGACGTGTTCGCCAGCCGGCGCCCGGACCCCGTGCTCCAGCAGATCGAGAATTTCGCCGACGCGACGGTGACCGCCAACGATTGCTTCCGTCCCGTCAGTCGCCTGTTCGATCGCATCACCCGCCCCGAGCAGATCCTGGACGCTGGCCCTCGTGCAATGGCGATATTGACCGATCCCGCCGACTGCGGCCCGGTGACGCTTGCCTTGTGTCAGGATGTCCAGGCCGAGGCCTACGACTATCCGGTGTCGTTCTTCGAGCGACGCACGTGGCGGACACGACGGATCCGGCCCGACACACGGGAACTCGATGTCCTCGCCACGGCTCTTCGTGAGGCCGATCGCCCGCTGATCATTGCCGGCGGGGGTGTGCTCTATGCGCGGGCCGAGCAGGAGCTCGCCATGTTTGCCGCGGACATGGGGATTCCGGTGGCGGAAACGCAGGCCGGGAAGGGGGCGATGCCGTGGGAGCATCCGATGGCGCTCGGTGCGGTCGGCGTCACCGGGAGCGCGGCGGCCAATCACGCCGCCGCGGCGGCCGATCTGGTCATGGGAGTCGGCACGAGACTGCAGGATTTCACGACCGGATCGCGGACGCTGCTGGCCGGGCGGCTGTTCCAGGTGAATGTCGCGCCGGGCGATGCGGCCAAGCAGCGGGCTGAACCCGTCGTGGGCGATGCCGGCGAAGTGCTCGCGGCTTTGCGCGCGGCGTTGGCGGGCAGTCGTATGCCGGCTGCCTGGCAGAAGCAGTGCCGCGCCGCGGTCGGCGAATGGAACCGCGTTGCGGACCGTGCGATGGCGTCCGACGGGCGCCTTCCCAGCGATGCGCAGGTGGTCGGTGCGGTGTGGCGCTCGGTCGATGCCGATGCGGTGGTCGTCTGTGCGGCGGGCGGTCTGCCGGGCGCGCTGCACCAGCTCTGGCGACCGAGGAGTGCAGGCACCTATCACGTCGAATACGGATATTCCTGCATGGGCTACGAGATTGCCGGCGGCCTGGGCGTCAAGATGGCGGGCCCCGGTCGCGAGGTGGTCGTGATGGTCGGTGACGGCAGCTATCTCATGCTTAACTCCGAGCTCGCGACCTCGGTCATGCTGGGCCTCAAGCTCGTGATCGTGCTGCTCGACAATCGGGGGTTCGGCTGCATCGACCGGCTGCAGCGCGCGACCGGCGGGCGGCCCTTCAACAATCTGCTGGCCGATGCCCGTCACGTTGAGCCGCCGGCGATCGATTTCGTTCAGCACGCCCGCAGCCTTGGCGCGGCGGCGGAGAAGGTGACGACGATCGCCGAGCTCGAAGCCGCGCTGGGTCGGGCTGCGGGGAACCCGATCAGCTACCTCATCCAGATCGACACCGATCCCCGCGCTACCGTGGATGAGGGGGGATGGTGGTGGGATGTCGCCGTCCCCGAAATATCGGATCGGCCGGAAGTACGCGCTGCCCGCGATGCCTATGACGAACGGATCAACGAAGGAGCATGGCTATGACGATCCGCTGGGGCGTCAGCCCCATCGCCTGGTCGAACGACGACATGCCGGAGTTGGGCGGTGCCACGACGCTCGAGACGCTGCTCACTGAGGTGCGCGACATCGGCTTCGACGGCGTCGAGCTCGGCAACAAGTTTCCACGCGATGCCGCGACCCTCGGGCCGATCATGGCGCGTCACGATCTCGCGCTGATCGGTGGATGGTATGGCAGCCAGCTCCTCCGGTGCGATGCCGATGCCGAGATCGAGGCGCTGCAGCCGCATCTGGCTCTGCTTCGCGCGATGGGGTCGGAGGTCTTCATCATCGCCGAGACTTCGAACGCGGTGCACGGAGATCGCGCCAGCCGGCTTGACCGCCATCCGGTGCTGGACGCGGCCGACTGGCCGGGCTTCGGGCAGAGGCTGAACGGCGTGGCGGCCCACGTCCGCGATGCCGGCCTGCGGCTCGCCTACCACTACCATCTCGGCACCGTGGTCGAGACGGAGGCTGAGCTTCGCCGGCTGATCGACGTGACCGACGACATGGTCGGCCTCGTGGTCGACACCGGGCATGCGGTGTACGGCGGGATCGATCCGGCAGCGCTGGTGCGCGAACATCCGGAGCGCGTCGCGCATGTTCATTGCAAGGACGTGAGGCGGGTGGTGCAGCGCCAGATTCATGCGTCCGGTCGCAGCTTCCTCGACGGAGTGATCGAGGGCATGTTCACGGTGCCCGGGGACGGCGACTACGATTTTGCGCCCTTTTTCGGGGCCCTTGCCGCGACGGCGTATAATGGATGGATCGTGGTCGAGGCGGAGCAGGATCCTGGTATCGCCGATCCCCGGCAGTACCAGCAAGTCGGGCTCGATACGGTCAAGAGGCTGGCCCGGCAGGCGGAGTTGACTGTATGACCCTGCTCGTTCGTTCGCGCACGCCGGGCGACGACGGCGTCTCCGTCGAGGTCACGCCCGAAAGCGCGGGCTGGAACTATGTCGGCTTTCGTCTGGAAAGGCTGGGCGCCGGCACCCGACGCACGTTTCATGAGGCTGATCGCGAGACGTGCTTGGTCTTCGTCACCGGCACGGGCCACGTCTCGGCAGGCGCGGCGTGCTTCAACGGACTGGGCGGAAGGGCGACACCCTTCGACGGTGCGCCGACCGCGGTCTATCTGCCGTCCGGCGTGGTCTGCGAAATCGAAGCCGTCACCGATATCGAACTCGCCATCTGCACCGCACCGGCCGAAACGACGCGCGAGGTTCGCCTGATCGCGCCCGAGGACAGCTTGCTGGAAGCGCGTGGGCGAGGCAGCAACACACGATACGTGCGCAACATCCTGTCGGACGCATCGGATATCTCGGAGCGGCTGCTCGTCGTCGAGGTCATAACCCCCGGCGGCCATTGGTCGAGCTATCCGCCGCACAAGCACGAACTCGATTCATGGCCACAGGAAACCGCGCTGGAAGAGACCTATTATCATCGGTTGAAGCCGCCAGGGGGCTTCGCTGTTCAGCGCGTCTATACCGACGATCGCTCGCTGGACGTGACGATGACGGTCGAAGATGGCGATGTCGTGATGGTGCCGCGCGGCTACCATCCGGTCGGCGTCCCGCACGGGTACGATCTCTATTATCTCAACGTCATGGCCGGGCCGATCAAGGCGTGGAAGTTCACCAACGATCCGTCGCATGCGTGGATCATCGAACTTGGCTCTTGCGCCTCGAATGGGCCGGCAACAGTCTGATTTGGCCGCAAGGCAATTTCTTCCACTACGCATGTTTGACATATAGGAAAAAAATAGACTAATTGGAAATTACTATTCGCGTGGGTTGACGCCATGGGCATTCCGAAGACGGCCGTCCTGCTCGCAGCAATATCGATCGGGCGACCGGCCATTGCGGCCGCTCGGAGCGATCCCCCGTCGTCGCCTGCGGTGGTCGATGCCTTTGTCCAAAAGGTGGAGGCGGATAGCGTTCCGCTCACCCAGGCCGCGAACCAGGCCAATTGGGTCAGCTGGACCGACATCACCGACGATACCGCCGCGATCGCGGCCCGCGCCAATGCGACGCTCACCACGGCCCAGGTCGGATGGGCGGAGAAGGCGGCAGGCTACGCGAAAATCCCGGGCCTCTCTTTCAACACCAGACGGAAGCTGGACCTGCTCCGCGAGGACATCGCGCTTCCCGCTCCTTCGACGCCGGGCGCAGCCGATACGCTCGGCGATCTGACCGCGAAGCTCACCGCGATCTACGGACGCGGGCAGGGCACGCTCGGCGGCCGGCCGATCAGCGGAACGGACATCGAGGCGGCGATGGGGACCGAGCGGGATCCCGCGAAGCTCGCCGAGATGTGGACGAGTTGGCACGACCAGGTCGGCACGCCGATGAAGCCCGATTACGGCCGCATCGTCGAAATCTCCAATCAGGGCGCTCGCGAGCTGGGCTATGCCGATACCGGCGCGATGTGGCGGGCGAGCTACGACATGCCGCCTGCGGAATTCACCGCCTTACTCGATAAAGTGTGGAACGAGGTGCGGCCGCTCTATGTGCAACTGCATTGCTATGTCGGTCGCCGCCTGTCCGAGAAATACGGTCCCGAAGTCCAGAAGCCCGAAGGACCGATCCGTGCCGATCTCCTCGGCGACATGTGGGCACAGGACTGGGAGAATATCTTCGACATCGTCGCGCCTCCGGCGCCGGGTGGTGCGACTTACGATCTGACGAGCCTGCTAGACGTGCATGGCTATGATCCGCTGAAGATGGTCAGGACCGGCGAGCATTTCTATCGGTCTCTGGGCTTCGAACCGCTGCCCGACAGTTTCTGGCAACGTTCCCAGTTTACCAAGCCGCTCGACCGCGAGGTCGTGTGCCATGCCTCCGCATGGTGGATCGACAATCCGGACGACATCCGGATGAAGACCTGTCTGAAGGTCAATGCGGTGGATTTCGCGACGGTCCATCACGAGCTCGGTCACGATTTCTATTATCGATCCTTCGACAAGCAGCCGTTCCTGTACCAGGCGCCGGCCAACGGTGGGGTGGACGAGGCGATCGGGGATTTCGTCTCACTGTCGATAACGCCCGATTATCTGACGAAGATCGGACTCCTCCGCGCGGACCAGATGCCGGGCGCCGATCAGGACATAGCCTTGCTGTTGCGCAGTGCGCTCGAGAAGGTCACGCTGCTGCCGTTCAGCCTCGTCATGGACAAATGGCGCTGGGGCGTGTTCGACGGATCGATCACGCCGGACCGCTACGAGAGCGCCTGGAACGATCTGCGGCGCACCTATCAGGGCGTCGTCCCGCCGAGCGCACGGTCGCAGGACGCGTTTGATCCGGGGGCGAAGTATCACGTTGCGGAGGTAACGCCCTATTCGGCCTACTTCCTGGCGCGAGTGCTGCAGTTCCAGTTCTTCCAGTCAGCCTGCGCCATGGCGGGCTGGAAAGGGCCGCTCCATCGCTGCTCCTTCTACGGCAACCGCGTGGTCGGCGATCATCTCCGCCGCATGCTGGAGATGGGCCGTTCCCGCCCGTGGCTGGAGGCGGTGCGCGCAATGACGGGCAAGGCCGAGGTGAGCAGCGACGCGATGCTGGATTATTACCGGCCGCTGATGGCCTGGCT
This sequence comes from Sphingomonas chungangi, assembly GCF_013778325.1. Classification (GTDB taxonomy): domain Bacteria; phylum Pseudomonadota; class Alphaproteobacteria; order Sphingomonadales; family Sphingomonadaceae; genus Solisphingomonas; species Solisphingomonas chungangi. The sequence goes on from NZ_JACEIB010000003.1 coordinate 238,100, forward strand.
GCAGCGCCAGAATGCCGGCGAGGTGTGCAGCTGGTGACGATGGAGCGCTAGAAGGGCTGTTCCAGACCGGGTGATGGCTCGGTGAACCAGGCGGCGCCGTCCTCGGTGACGTGGAAATGATCTTCCAGCCGGACGCCGAAGCGGCCCGGCACGACGATCATCGGCTCGTTGGAGAAGCACATGCCGGGCCGAAGCGGCGTAGTGTCCCCGCCAACCAGATAGGGCGCCTCGTGGATGCTGAGCCCGATTCCGTGGCCGGTGCGGTGCGGCAGGCCCGGCAGCGCGTAGCCGGGGCCGAGGCCGTGGCGTTCGAGCACGCGCCGCGCGATCGCATCGATCTCCTCGCAGGGAGGCCCGGTCTCACCGCGTCGAACGCGGCCTGCTGCGCCTCCCGCTCGATGGCCCAGATCCGGCGCTGCTCGTCGTCGGGCGTGCCGAAGACGTAGCTCCGCGTGATGTCGGACTGATAGCCCTGCACGCTGCAGCCGGTGTCGATCAGCACCATGTCGCCTTCGCGCAGCACGTCGTCGCCGGGCAGGCCATGCGGATAGGCCGAGGAGGCGCCGAACTGGACGGCGCAGAACGTGCTGCCGCGACTGCCGACCGCCTTGTGCGCGGCATCGATGAAGGCGGCGACCTCGCTCGCCCGGATGCCCGGCGCGAGAATCCGCGCGACGCGACGATGGACCTCCAGCGTCATCTGCTTGGCCTGCCGCATCAGCGCGAGCTCGGCCGGCGACTTGATCGCGCGGCACCCGTCGGTGACCGGCGCGGCATCGACCAACGTTGCCGAAGGCGCTGCCTTGCGCAGGCGCTCGACCATGCCGAAGGGGAGGGTGGGATCGATGGCGAGCGTCGCGCCGCCGATTTCGCGCAATGCTTCGACGATGCGCTGTGACGGGTCCTCATGCTCCTCCCAGAGCAGCAAGCGGATGTCGGGGATGCCGAGCACGGCCTGCAGCGATCCCGCCTCGAATGCCGGGCAGACGATCCAGCGGCGGCCGTCCGGGCCGAGCAGCATCGCCACCAGGCGCTCGATCATCCCCCATCCGATGCCGGTGAAATAAGCGAGGCTCGGACCGGCACCGACGAGCAAAGCGTCGATGCCATGCTGCGCCATCAGCCTACGCGCGCGCTCGATCCGCGCCTCGCGTTCGTCAGACGAGATAGGCGACGCCTGGTCCGCCCATGAGGCTAGCGTGGCCAGTTCCGCCTGCGCTGAAGATCCACCGATCACGATGTCGTCTCCTCGTCACCGCAGGGCAGGCGGGTCACAGGATCCGGTCCAGCCGCCGCACCGTCTCCAGCAACGTCTCCGTCCCGATCGCCACCTGTTCGGGGCTGCTATATTCGGCCGGATTATGACTCATCCCCTTAAGACAGGGAATGAAGATCATCGCCGCCGGGCAGACGCGCGCCATGAACGCCGCGTCGTGGCCCGCGCCACTGGCGATGGCGATCGTGCTTCGCCCCAGCGCGTCGGCGGCTTCCTCCATCACCGCGCGCAGGCGCGGGTCGCACGCGGCCGGGACACCGTCCGACAGCACCTCCAGCCGCCACCGTTCGACGCGCGCGGCGGCAGCGATCTCCAGCGTGTCGTGCGCCAGTGTCCGCATGAAGAGATCGGTCAACGCCGTGTCGGAACTGCGCACGTCGACCACCAGCCGGCAGAAGCCGGGCACGACGTTGGAGCCGCCGGGCCGGAGTTCGACGACGCCGACCGTGGCCACGAAATAGGCTTCGGGCGTCGCTGCCAGCATCTCGGCCAGCTCGCGGATGCGCACGATGGTGCGCGCGCCCGCATAGCCGGCATCGCGGCGCAGGTGCATCGGCGCGGTCCCGGCATGTGCCGCCTCACCGGCGAACTCGACCTCGACACGGCGAATGCCGACGATCGCGGTGACGATGCCGAGATCGATCCGCTCGGCCTCCAGCACCGGGCCCTGCTCGATATGGAGTTCGAGGAAAGCGGCGAGATCGGATCGTTCGGCAGACGCGATCGCGCCGGGATCGCCGCCGACCGCGCCGAGCGCATCGCCGAGCGTGCGACCTGACTTGTCCGCCATGGCGAGCATCTCGACAGTCAATTGCCCGGTCATGCCGCGGCTACCGATGCAGGACAGGCCGAAGTCGCTGGGTTCCTCGGCCAGGCAGTCGATTACCTCGATCGGGTGGCTGAGGCCGCCGCCTTCGGCGATCGCGCGCGCCACCTCCAGCGCGGCGATCACCCCGGCAACCCCATCGAACCGGCCGCCGGCCGGAACCGTATCGCTGTGCGATCCCAGGGCGATGGCGGGCAGGCCCGGCTCACGCCCCTCCAGCCTGCCGATCAGGTTCCCGGCGGTGTCGATGCGCACCTGCAGGCCGGCCGCTTCGAGCCGATCCCGCAGGAAGGCCCGTCCCTCAAGGAACAGCGGCGAGAAGGAGCGGCGCGTCCACGGCCGATCGGGCTCGGTGATCGCGCCGATCGCCATCAGGTCGTCCCAGAGCCGGGCAGGATCGATCCGCATCGCCTCAGGCGGCCCTGCGGCCGGGCCGCTGGAACCGGCCTGTTCCCGGCTCCGCCACGACCTTGCCATCGGCGGAGATCAGTTCGCCGCGCAAATAGGCTGCATCGACGCGCCAGGGCATCTCCATGCCGGCATAGGGGCTCCAGCCGACGACATTGTTGCCCGAGGCGGCGGGATCGTAGCGATAGGGGGACCGGCTCATCAGCAAGATGTCGGCGTCGGTGCCGACGGCAATCGCGCCCTTGGCTCCGCCCAACCGGAAAAGGCCGGCCGGATTGTGAGCGAGCAGGCGGGCGGCGTGGCTGAACGGGAGGCCGCGCTCGTCCAGCCCCTTCATCAGCAACGGCAGCAAGGCTTCGAGGCCCGGCATGCCTGATGCATTGGCCAGCATGTCCGGATCGCTCTTGCGATCGAGCGACCAGCTGACATGGTCGGTCGAGACCACGGTGATGTTGCCGACCGCGAGATGCCGCCACAGCGCCTCGCGCTCCCGCACGGTGCGAAGCGGCGGGTTGACCTTGGCGAGGCCGACGAGACGCGCGACGTCGTCCTCGTCGAGCATGAGATAGTGGATGCAGGCCTCGATCGTGGCGGTATGACCCTGCGCGCGATAGGCGGCGGCAAGTTCGTAGCCCCGCCCGATCGAGCAATGCACGATATGCGCAGCGCACCCGGTCGACGCTCCGATCTCGTAGACCTGCGCGGTGGCCAGCGCTTCGGAGATGGGGGGCCTGGCCTTGCCGTGCGCGGCATAGCCCGTCTCCCCCGACGCGCGGACGCGCTCGGTCATGGCACGCACCGTTTCGTCGTCTTCATTGTGGACGCCGGCCATCAGCCCGTGCCGGGCGATCGCGGCGAAGCAATCGTGCATGAGGTGTGGCGCGATGCGCGGGAAGCGCTGAGGGTGTGTGCCGAAGGTCGAGAATTTGAACGCCGCCGCGCCCGCCTCGACCAGCTCGTCGATCCGCGTGCTGCCTTCAACCGGATCGATCGTGGCGTAGAGCGCAAAGTCCACCCGCGCCTGCGCGGCGGCTTCCTCGGCCTTGCGGGTCAGCTGCTCGGCGGTGCAGATGAGGTCGCCGTCGTCATAGGGCATGTCGACGATGGTCGTCACGCCGCCGGCGGCCGCGCTGCGCGTCGACCAGATGAAATCCTCCTGATCCTTCTGGCTGCGGCTGTGCACCTGCGCGTCGATCACGCCGGGCAGGACGAGCATGCCCGCGCCGCCGTGCCGCTCGCCGGCCGGCGGCGGGCCTTCGCCGACGTGGCGGATAAGCCCGCCGGACGCGAGCACCCAGCCATGCTCGATGATCCTGTCCGGCAGGACGACGGTGCCGACGAAGACCTTGTTCGACATGGTGTTCACCTCATAGGGTCGGGAGGAGCGGCTCGTAGCGGGGAAGCGACTCGAACCTGTCGAACCAGGCGCGGATCGCGGGCCACGGCGCGAGATCGAGGCCGCCTTCCGGGGAGAGCTTGAGATAGGGGTAGAGCGCGAAGTCGGCGACGACGACATCGTCGCCCAACAGCCACGCGCCACGTTCCAGCGCCCGTTCGACGGGGCGCAGCGCATCGGCGAGGATATTGCGATAGTGCGCGATCACCGTCGCTTGACGCTCGGCCTGTCCGGTCATCGCGAAGAAGCGCGGATAAGTGAGGAAGCGCGCCAGATCACTCTGTTCGTAGAACAGCCATTCGATCGCGGCGGCGCGATCCGGTCCGCTTGCGGGAAGCAACGGCGTGCCGTCCGCGAAATGGAGGAGGATGGCGCACGATTCGACGAGGAACTCACCGTCCTCCGTCTCAACTACCGGAATGCGGTGGAAGCGGTTGACGGCGACGAACCCGGGCGCCTTGTGCGGACCTTCCGCGAGGTTGAGCGTCACCCGCTCGTAGGCGATGCCGAGATGCGCGAAGAGCAGGCGGATCTTCCAGGCGTTGCCCGACAGCCGGCTGTCGTGGAGCTTCAGCATGGCCGCGTCTTCTCGCCGTTGAGATCTAGGTGCGCGTAGAGTTCGGTTTCCAGACCGCCCTCGACTTCGCGGAAGACCAGCGGGTCGAACACGCCCTGTCCCAGCGGAAAACCCCGGCGGTCGGCGATCACGATCGCCGCTGCCGTCCCGATCGGCATCTGGGCGATGGCCAGCGGCTCGCCGGTATCGGGTTCCAGCGCGCAGATCAGATCGGGGAAGGTGGCGCGCCGCTCGTCGCCGTCGTCGGCGGTCATGAATTCGTTGAAGACGCCGAGGCGCACGGATCGCGTGCCGTGCGATACGGTAACGTAGCCGACATCGAAACCGTCGCGATACGCCACGTCGTTGGCGGTCACCGTGCCGGTCAGCAGGTTTTCGCCGCTCAGGAAACGGGTGGCGGCTTCGATGCGCCCGATGCCCGGCGCCGCGCCTAGCATGGCCTCGCCCAGCGCCAGCTGGAAGCCGATCGCGCCCGACGCGCCGTTGTGCGCCACGAAGCCGACCTCGTATGGCCCGCGTGCCGACGCGACGAGGCCGCCGCTGATCATCGCGGCGTGGCGCATCGTCTGCGACGTCTTCACGAGATTGCCCTCGGCGACCACCGATAGCCGGGAGCCGCTTTCGGCATAGCCCGCCTGCGCCACCTGGATGATCGATATGTCGGATCGCGAGGCGAGGCCCATGCCGCCCATCTTGACGGTCGGGTGCCCGCGCCCGTTCGCCGCGGCATCGACATAGGGAATGTCGAGCGCGGCGGCGACCAGCCATGCGTTGAAGCCCGGTACATGGCCGCAGATCACGCCGGCGGGCCGCCTGCCGATCCGCGCGACGAGCGTCCGAGCCGCCTCGACATGATCGCGTAGATGCAGCTCGGGCTCGGCGAAGCCGGGCGCGCCGACCGACGTCGAGACCAGCAGGTAACCGTCCTCCGGCAAGGTATCGAGCGAGGCGAGCGTCACCTCGCCATAGCCGAGCGCGACGTCGGCGGCGAGATCGTGCCGTTCGAGCGAGCGTGTCCGGCTGCTGCCGCCGGCCGACAGCAGCAGGCCGCCGATCATCGCGGCGGGTACGTCCTCGCCTGTCAGCTGCCGCCTCATGCTGCGAGCCCGGGCAGGATGCCGGCGGACACCGCCCCGGCAAGCGCGCCGTCTGCGACGAGCGCGCGGGCGGCGTCGAGATCGTGGGCCAGATAGCGATCGCGGTCGAGCCACGCGACCTTGCCGCGCACCGCCGACATCGCGCGTGCCAGTTCCGGAGACGTCGCCAGCGGGGTGCGGAAATCGATCCCCTGCGCGGCCGCCACTGCCTCGATGCCGATCAGGCTGAACAGGTTTCCGGTCATCCCGAGCAGTCGCCGCGCGCCGTGGCAGGCCATCGAGACATGGTCTTCCTGATTGGCGCAGGTCGGCGTGGAATCGACCGAGGCGGGGTGAGCCATCTGCTTGTTCTCGGCCATCAGCGCCGCCGACGCGACCTCTGCAACGACAAGGCCCGAATGGAGGCCGGGCTGGCCGGCGAGGAAGGCTGGCAGGCCGTAGGAGAGGCTAGGATCGACCAACAGCGACACGCGCCGTTGCGCGATCGCGCCGATCTCGCACACCGCGATCGCGATCTGATCGGCGGCGAAGGCGACCGGCTCGGCGTGGAAATTGCCGCCCGACACCACCGTCTCGTCGGAGAGCACCAGCGGGTTGTCGGTGACGGCGTTCGCCTCCACCTCCAGCGTGCGCCCCGCCGTCCGCAGCAGGTCCAGGCAGGCGCCGGCGACCTGGGGCTGGCAGCGCAGGCAATACGGGTCCTGCACGCGGGGATCGTCTTCGATATGGCTGTCGCGGATCGCCGATCCTTCCAGCAGTGCGCGTAGCGCGCTCGCTACATCGATCTGTCCGCGATGCCCGCGCAGGGCGTGGATCTCTGCATGGAAGGGCACGGTGGAGGCCATCGCCGCGTCCGACGAGAGAGCGCCGGTGACGAGTGAGGCCTGCAGGCCGCGAAACGCACGGAACAGGCCGGCGAGCGCCAGCGCGGTGGAGGTCTGGGTGCCGTTGATCAGCGCCAGGCCTTCCTTGGCGGCGAGGATCACGGGCGCGAGACCGGCGCGCTCCAATGCGGCGGCGCTCGGCATCCGCTGGCCGTCGAGCCAGGCCTCGCCTTCGCCGATCATCGTCGCGACGACATGGGCGAGCGGGGCGAGATCCCCCGACGCGCCGACCGATCCCTGTTCGGGCACCACCGGCGTCACGCCGCGCTCCAGCATCGCCTCGATCAGGCGCACGATCTCCAGTCGCACGCCCGATGCGCCGCGCCCCAGCGAAATCAGCTTGAGCGCCATCATCAGCCGCACGATGTCCGTGCCCAGTGGCGCGCCCACGCCGGAGCAATGCGACAGGATGAGGTTGCGTTGGAGCTCGACAATGTCGCTTTTAGCAATGCGGATCGAGGCCAGTTTTCCAAAGCCGGTGTTGATGCCGTAAACTGCGGTGTCTCCGCCGGCGATCGCCGCGATCCGCCGGGCCGATCGCTCCATGCCGGCGTCCGCCGAGCCCGCCAGACGCGCGGCGCCGCCGCTCCAGTAAAGCTGCTCGAGCTGGCCGAGCGAGACGGCGCCGGGGAGCAGGATCATCGTCATGCCGCGTCCCCCCGCCGGTCGAACTGCTCGGGTATGCCGAGGCCGTTCGCCTGCGCCTTGCGGATCGCGGTGTCGTAGCCGGCGCTGGCGTGGCGCAGCACGCCGATGCCGGTGTCGTTGTCCATCACCCGGGCGAGGCGGTGCGCGGCGTCCTCGGTGCCGGTCGCGATCGTCGTCACGCCGGCCGACTGAGCCCAATTGCCCATGCCGTGCACCGCGACAAGGTCGGCGCCCGAGGCGCAGTTGAGCAGCGCGTTCAGGATCGGCCAGTCGGAAATCGCGTCGGACCCGTCGGCCATATTCTCGGTCTCGCGATGAGGCAGGGTGGCCGATCCCGAATCGAGATGATCGCGCGTGAAGGCGATCGGCCCCTTCAACGTACCGTCGGCGACCATCGCGTTGACCGCCAGTGCCAGCCGCCGCCGCTCGCCGAAGCCCAGCCATCCGATCCGCGCCGGCAGGCCGGTGAACCGGACATGCTCGCGTGCCGTGCGGATCCAGCTGGCGATGCGGTGATCGGGCGGGAAGAGATCGAGGATGAGATCGTCGATCACGTGGATGTCGCCCGGCTCGCCCGATGCCGCGATCCAGCGGAACGGGCCGACGCCTTCGCAGAACAGGGGGCGGATGAACAGATCGACGAAGGAGCGGAAGCGGAAGGCATCGGCAAGGCCCGCTTCGGCCGCGTATTTGCGCAGGTTGTTGCCATATTCGAAGACCAGCGCACCACGATCCTGCAGCGTCAGCATCGCGCCGACATGACGCAGCAGCGTCTCGTAGGATCGCTGCTTCAGCGCCTCGCGGTCGCTCCGGCGGAGGTCCGCCGCCTGCGCGGGCGAGAGGCCGCTCGGGATATAGCCGTTGACCGGATCGGCGATCGTCTGATCGGTGACGATATCCGGCGTCACCTCGCGGTGGATGAGTTCGGCGAGCACGTCCGCGATGTTGCCGACCAGCCCCACCGACCGCCCCTCGCGCAGCGCCAGCGCCTCCGCGCACCAGCCCAGCGCCTCATCCAAGCTCTCGGTCAAACGCTGGCAATAGCCGGACGCGACGCGGCGGCGGATGCGCGCCTCGTCGACGTCGACCACCAGGGTCGCCGCGCCGGCGAGCTGGCCGGCGAGCGGCTGCGCGCCGCTCATCCCGCCGCATCCGCCTGTGACGATCAGCCGGCCGGCCAGCGTGCCGCCGAAATGGCCGCGGGCGGCGCTGGTGAAGGTTTCGTAGGTGCCCTGCAGGATGCCCTGGCTGCCGATATACTGCCAGGCAGCGGCGGTCATGCCGGGCATGATCGTCAAGCCCTTGCGCTCCAGCGCGCGGTAATCGTCGTCGCCCGCCCATCCGCCGACGACATTGCCGTTGGCCATCAGCACGAGCGGGGTCGTTCCCTGCGACGGGAAGAGCCCGGCCGGCCGCCCGGATTGCATGACGAGCGTCTGGTCTTCCTCCAGGCGGCGCAGCGCGGCGACCGCCTGGTCGAAGCTCGCCCAGTCGCGGGCGGCCTTGGCCCACGCCATGTAGATCACGAGGTCGGCAGGATTCTCGGCATTTTCGAGATTGTTCTCGAGCAGGCGCAGTATCGTCTCCTGCCGCCAGCCCTTGCAGCGCAACTCGGAACCCCGCGCCGCGCGGATGGGTAAGCGGTTCGGCATCATGGAAGGCATGTCCCCGCCTATCGATTGATCATGCGCCATTAGTGCATCAAAATTGTACTATAAGTCAATCTATATCCTAATTGTCCAATGTGTGGCGAGGATTGCCAACTGCCCTCCGATCAGCCGAGCCGGACCATCCCATCCTCGAACACCGTCGCCGGCGCGCCGTCGGGCAGGCGCTCCAGATCGTCGACGTCGAGCCTGAGAATGGGCGGAACGGTCCAGCCCATTTCCCGCCCGACGATCGCCGCGACAGCGAGAATCGCATCGGGCTTGGCAACGATGATCGCTGTCGGGGTCCGCCCGGCATGGATCAGTTCCAGCAGCACCGAACTGGCCGAGGATGACCCGCGAAGCTCGTGGATCAGGGCGATCCGGCCGACTAGATCCTTGTCGTGGTCGATCGAGCGGGGATCGATCAGCCGGCCGGTCGCGGGGTCGACTCCGCCCCAGAAGCTGAGCGGTTCGCGCAGCTGCAGGATCGGTGCGGTGCGGGGCCCGGCCGGGAAGGCGGCCAGCAGCAGCTCGGCTTTCACCTCCACGCCTGGTCTCCCGGCAAGAAGCGGCCGGCGACGGCGGAATCGACGCAGGTCTCCAGCCCGGCGAAGATCACTTCGTGGCCGGTGTTGCTCGGCACGTAATGCGCGAACTTGCCGGAATTGGTGACGATCAGGCCACTGGTGTCGCGCAGAATCGGCGTCACGACCACGCAAGTGTCGGCGACGATCTCGACGCCGCGCGTCGCCAGCCGCTCCGACAGTGCCTTGCCCACCTCGCGCAGCGAATGCCGACCGGTACACGCGTAGAGGGGGACGGTGCAACGTCGCTCGCCGAGCAACCGGTCGAGCAGGCAGAGCTCGGCGGCGGACAGATGGGGGCTGCCGATCGCGACCCCTGAGATCGGTGCGCCGGGCCGTCCCTCCGCCGTCGACAGGCCCCTCCAGGCTTCCTGCAGCATGGCGTGATCAAGGCGGATGATCCGCTCGGGCGGGGCACCCTGCGTCGCGGCCGCGATCGTCGGCGCTTCGGGTGTGGAGCCGACGACATGGAACAGGCCGACCGCACCGGTGGAGGCCGCCGCCGCGCCGAGCGCCTTCAATCGGTCCTCGCCCGGCGTGCCCAGCCCGACGAAGGCAGCGACCGCCTCGCCTACCTCCCGGCCGAGCCACGCGCCGAGGATGGGGTAGGCGATATCGGCGGCAAGGAAATCGGGTTCGAGCCCCATTGCGTCGATCAGGATCGTGGCGCGCCTCGCGGCGTCGCGATGGAGGCCCATGAGCGGGGCGCGGCCGGAGATGGCGGCGCAGATGTCGAGGAAGTCCCCGTAGCGGTTGGTCCGTGCGCCCAGCACCGAATTGCAGAACGCCACGGCGTTGCTCTCGCCCCAGGCGACATGGCTTCCGAACGTCGGCCGGTGCCCGGCCTGATAGGGCGAGCAGGTCCAGGTCTGGCGACAGCCGAGATCGACATAGGCCTGCGCCAAGCGGTGGGCCATCATCCGCGTTTCGGGCGACAGGCGCTCGCGATCCCGATGCAGCAGGTCGAGCGCGCCGACGTTGAGCGTGCTCGGCACCGCCACCCGGCCGCCGTCATGCACCAGCCGCTCGGCGAACAGAACGCCCGCTTCGCCATGATACAGGCATCCGTCGATATGCGCCGATTCGATCGTCACCAGTTCGGAGGCGCCCATCATGCGGCCGGCGTCGGCGATCACCCGCAGCGCCAGCGCCGCTGCGGGGCCTTCGCGGCCGTCGAGCATCGCCTGCTCGGCGATGGATAATGTCAGCATTTGTCGCCTTGACGATATGGATAATTATTTCGCCATACAGTCAATAATTCCGCGCAAATTGTCAATCGTCCTGCTGTATGCTGACATCGCGGCCGCCGCCCTCACGATGCGCGCTGGCGCTTCCCGACGGCCACCGTCGAAGGTTGCTCCTGCCGGGCGTCCAGCGCCCGCTTGACGAAGGGGATGATGTCGTCGGTGTCCTTGCGCTCGGCGTCGGTGCCGATGCACAGGATGCGCGCCGCGCCTTCGCCGGCATTGACGTAGGCGTGGCCCATCTGGCTGTCGAAGAAGACGCTCTCACCGATCTTCAGGCGCAGAGGAGCGTAGGTTTCGGTGTGGACCTCGATCTCCCCCTCGATGACATAGGCGAATTCGTCGCCTTCGTGACGGATCAGCCCGTCGAACTCGGCGGCGCTGCGCGCGTGGATATCCATGATCACCGGGGTGAAGCGCTTCTTGATCAGATCGTGGGCGAGATAGTGATAGGTGTAGACGCCTGCCTCGATCTCGAAGCCGTCCGAATTGCGATGAACGCTTCGCCGGCCGGCGAAGTGATCGCGATTCTGCTTGGCCCCGCCCGACGTGAAAAGCCTCGAAATGTCGATCGAGAGCGATTCGGCCAGCTGCACCAGCTTGTCGTAGGTGAGCGATCGCTGGCCGTTCTCGATCTTGGACAGCATCGAGATCGAAAAGCCCGTCGCCGCCGCAGCGTCGGCGAGGCTCCAGCCGCGCTCCTTGCGTATCGATCGCAGCGCCTCGCCCAGCGTGGCCCGTGACCGTTCCGTATCCTCGATGGCTGTCAACGCCGCTTTCCTCATCGTCTATGTTGCCCACTTATAGGCATAAATTGCCCGTCTCTCAACGACCCGGGATGACCGGAAGCATCCGATGCGCATAACCCAAGCGGCACCGGGCCGTGCGGTCGAATGCCCATCTAATTTCCTTTTAGTCCACATATAGACAATATGGAAAATTTATGTTTTGTTACGTCCATTCCAAATAATAAGGGGGTGGCATATGGTCCGGGCTGAGCAGGGACGAGCGAACGTGAGCGATGGGGGCGGGCGGGTCGCGCGGCGTGCCGCGTACGTTCTGTTGGCGGGTGCGGCGGCCATGGCCGGGCTAGTATCGCCGGCAGTCGCCCAGTCCAGTGACGCCGCTGCCCCGGCTGCGGTCTCGTCCGGCGGGGATGCGGATGCCGCGACCAGCGGCGAGATCATCGTCACCGCGAACAAGCGCGCGCAGGCGCTGCGGTCCGTGGCCAATTCCGTGACGGCGCTCACCGGCGACCAACTCACCGCGCTGGGTGCGCAGAGCTTCAAGGACTATCTGTCGGGCCTTCCCGGCGTCCAGTTCCAGCAGTCGACGCCCGGCGTCTCCAACGTGACGCTGCGCGGCATCGGCACCGCGACCATCTACCCCGATCAGGGGCAGGCGACGACCGGCATCTACATCAACGACATTCCGTTGACCGATCCGGGCTTCGCCTTGTCGGTGCCCGATCTCGATCCGTTCGATCTGCAGCGCGTCGAGGTGCTGCGCGGCCCGCAGGGCACGCTGTTCGGCGCGGCGACGCTGGGCGGTGCGATTAACTATATCTACAACCCGGTGTCGCTGACCGACATCCAGGCGAAGGCGCAGGTCAGCCTCTACGGCATCCATGGCGGCTCGGATGTCGGCTTCACCACCAAGGCCGCGCTGAACGTGCCGATCGTCAAGGACGTGTTCGGCATCCGCGTAACTGCCTCGCACCGTTCCGATCCGGGCTATCTCGACAATGTCGGCACGGGCGACAAGGACAGCAACACGCATCGCGTCAACGACGTGCACGTGAACGCCCTGCTGAAGATCAGCGACGCGCTGAAGTTGAGCTACTTCTTCTTCTACGATCACGCGCACAACGGTGATGGATTCTATTCGTTTCCGGATATCGGCGATCTTAAGCGCGATACGATCATCAACGAGACGGCAACCTTCATTACGCGGGTCCACAACATGAAACTCGACGGCGATCTGGGCTTCGCCTCGCTCACCGTGTCGGCGGCGGATTCGCGCAAGAAGCAGAACAGTTGGGGCGATCTCACGCCCTATTATGGCGACCCCACGATCGGGCCGGCCAATGCGCGCAATCACTCGCAGACGGCCGAGGCGCGGCTGACCAGCCCGAGCGGACAGCGATTCGAATGGCTGCTGGGCGCCTATTACGATCGTACCAACGAAGGCTATCCGACCCCGACCTTCCAGAACGGCGTCGATATCTACGATTTCACCGTCGGCTACAAATCGCACGAGAAGTCGGTGTTCGGCGAAGCGACCTACCATCTGACCGACACGCTGCGCGCGACGTTCGGCGGCCGCTATTACGATATCGATCTCAGCACCCGCACGACGCAGGGCGAGCCGGGCGACGAATCGACGACGGTCGGCAAGCAGAAGGGCCACGGCTTCAGCCCCAAGGGATCGATCACCTACGAACCGTCCAAGAACTTCATGATCTACGGCCTGATTTCAAAGGGCTTCCGCATGGGCGGCGTCAATCTGGTCGCGCCGATCCCGAGCTTCCCGACGCCGGCCACCTACGGATCGGACAGCGTGCTCAACTACGAGATCGGGACTCGCTTCTCGCTGTTCGATCGCACGCTGCTGATCGACACCACCGCCTTCTACGTCGACTGGAGCAACATCCAGCTGCGACTGGCGCGCCCCGACGGCCGATCCTACGTCGCCAATGCCGGATCGGCGCGGAGCTACGGCCTGGAAAATGCGATCACCTGGCGGCCGAACCACAATCTCGATTTCCACGCCAACGTGACCTACCTCAACGCAGAGATTTCCAAGACGCTGGAGCTGGGCGACGGATCGGAACTCGCCAAGGGCGAGAACCTTCCCGGTGCGTCGCACTGGTCGACGTCGGAAAGCGCGACCTACCATTTCGATCTGCCGAAAGAGCCCTACGTCACCCTGCAGCATCAATATATCTCGCATGCGACCAACAACTTCACGCCGCTGGATTCGGTGGGCGGCTACAACACTCTGGCGTTGCGCGTCGGCGCCCGCTTCGGCCGCATCGATGCCCAGGCGTTCGTGACGAACCTGACCGACAAGCGCGGCGTCGCCACCGCCGACTTCTTCGGCGATGCGCCGATCCGGTTCTACATTCAGCCCCGGATGATAGGACTGAGCCTTGACTGGAGCATGTGAGGCCGGGCCGGGGGCGTCGTCCCCGGCCTTGCTCCGGAACACCGGTATAGCAGGGGGATGCTGAGTGCCCGTGCATCTTGATCGGGAGGCGCTTGTCGGGTTGCTCGCGCAGGGCGATCTGAACCGTCGGGTCGCCCGGGCTTTCGTGCAGCCGGCGGCGGTCCCGGTTCGCCAGCGGCTCGACGCTTCGCGCAGGCGGGAACTGCTGGTGATGCCGGCGTATTCCGGCCGGTTCGCGGGCGTCAAGATACTCACCGTGGTTCCAGAGAATGTAACGATCGACGAGCCGGTGATCTCGGGCCTGTTCCTGCTGTTCGACTTCGAAAGTGGCGCGCCGCTCGCGACCATGGATGCGGGCGAACTGACCGCATGGCGGACCGCCGCCGTCTCGGCGATCGCGGCGGATGCGCTGGCGAAGCCGGATGCGACCCGGCTGACCGTCCTGGGCTCGGGGCACCTCGCGCCTTACCTTGCCGCAGCCCATGCCCGCATCCGCCCGATCGAGCATATCGCGATCTGGGCGAGACGGCCGGACCAGGCCGAGCGTGTCGCCTCCAGCGTTCGCGAGGATCTCGGCGGCGTTCCGGTGGAGGTCTGCACCGATATCGAGCGCGCCGTTCGCTCCGCCGATTTGGTGAGCGCCGCCACCCGTGCAACCGCGCCGCTCATTCGCGGCGAATGGCTCGCGCCCGGCGTGCACGTCGATCTGGTCGGCGGCTATCGGCCCGACATGCGCGAGATCGACGATCACGGCATCACCCGTGGGCCGATCTTCGTCGACAGCATCGAAGGCGCGCTCGCCGAAGCGGGCGATCTCATCGATCCGATCGAACGGGGCGTGCTGGCCCGGGAGGCCATCGCCGGGGATCTGGCCGCATTGATCTCGGGCCGGGCAGGGCGCGGCTCGGCTAACGAGATCACCATCTTCAAATCGGTCGGGACCGCGCTTGCGGATCTGGCCGCGGCCGTCGCGGCGTGGGAACGGAGCCAGTCGGCATCCATCGGCGCCGATGCCGGAAAAGTGCTGTCTCCGATCAAGGGTTAGTCCATGCGAGCCACGACGTTCCGAATTGCCATCTCCCTGGCCGCGCTGACTATCGTCGGCGCGAACGGCGCCGCGCTCGCCGCCAGCGCGGCGGATTATGCCAAAGCCGATCGGCTGCGGGCATTCGACGAGCGGAAGGTCGGCGGACTCATCTTCCCGCACTGGCTAAGCGACGGGCGACGCTTCTATTTCCGCTCCTTCGGGCTGAACGAACAGCCCGGCACGGTCTTCCTGGTCGATCCGCAGGCCGGCACAAAAGCGCCACTGTTCGATGCGGTCGCGATCGCAAAGACTTTGTCTCGCGAGGGCGGCACGCGCGTGGACGCCATGGCGCTGCCGGACTGGACGCTGGTCGATGGCGACACGCGGCTCGCCGTGCGGATCCGCGAGCGCGAATATCGCTGTGCGCTGACCGACAGCACCTGCGCCCCTGCCACCGCCGCCGAGATCGCCGCCGAGCGTGCCCATGACGTACCGGACTGGGCCGTCCGCTCGCCCGACGGGCGATGGGACGCCTTCGTATGGAATCACAATGCCTATGTCGTGGCGGTGAGGGACGAACAGGCGGGCGCGTTGCCGCCGCTCCGGCCGCTTTCGTCGACGGACGGCAATAGCAGCTTCGGGGACGTCGCGGATGCGGCCTTCCTGCCGACCGGCCAGCGCGAGGGCTGCGATCTCGGAGCGCCCGTCGGGCCTAACCTGCCCGCAAACCCGCAATTCGCTCCGCCGCCTGCCGGATCGATCGCGCTGACGACCGATGGGGAAACCCTCTGGAGCTACGGGCCGCGCTTCAAGATGGGCACCGAGGTCGCCACTCTCGACGCCGATCGGTACCGGCCGACCAAGGGAGAGTTCGCCTGGTCGCCCGATTCCAGGCGCCTGCTCGTCCGTCGCAGCGATATCCGTGGCGTCCGCGTCTATCCGCTCTATTCTTCGACCAGCACGACGCCGGTGGATCACAGCTATTATTATGCGGTGCCCGGCGACAAGGCGATCCCCCAGGCGACCTATTACCTGCTCGACGTGGCGAGCCGCCGTTCGGTGAAGGTCGATGTCCCGCCGACGGGGCTGATCCTCATGCCCAATGCCGCGCAATGGTCGCCCGACAGCCGCGCGCTGCTGATCCAGACGGCCGACCGCGGCCCGAAGGAGATCGATTTCTGGAAGGTCGATCCGGCCAGCGGCGTGGCGCACGCGCTGATCAAGGAGCGCTCCGAAACGTTCGCCGAGATGAGCAATGGCGGCGAGGACAATGTCGTGGCGGTCACGCCCGACGGGCAGGACATCTTCTGGTTCTCCGAACGCGACGGCTGGGGGCATCTCTACCGCTATGGGCCGGACGGAACGCTCAAGAACCAGGTAGAGAAGGGCGACTATTCGGTCGACAAGATCGTCCGGATCGATTCGCAGGCGCAGTGGATCTATTTCACCGCCTGGGGCAAGACGGCGGGCAATCCCTATTACCGTCACCTCTATCGCATCCACTTTGACGGCACCGGCCTGACCGCGCTGACCGACGCGCCCGGCGACCACGACATCCATGCGGCGCCGGACGGCAGCTATTTCATCGACACGCTGTCCGCGATCGACAAGCCGCCCGTCACCAGCATCCTTCACCTCGACGGCACGCCCATGATGACCGTCTCACGCGGCGACGAGACGCCATTGCGTGGGCTGGGCTGGCGCCCGGCCGAAACCTTCACGGTCAAGGCCCGCGACGGCAAGACCGATCTCTGGGGCGTGATGTACAGGCCCGTCGATTTCGATCCGAAGAAGACGTATCCGATCGTCACCAACGTCTATCCCGGGCCGTTCATGGGCAGCGTCGGCAAGGTCTGGCAATTCCAGGGGGCGGACAATTTCGAGCGCCATGCCGAGGACATGACCGGCATGGCGACCCACGGCGAGGGCATGGGGCAGTCGCTCGCCAATCTCGGCTTCATCGTCATCAAGCTGAACGCGCTGGGATCGGCCCAGCGATCCAAGGCGATGCAGGATTTCTTCTATGGCCGCGCCGCCGACAACGGCCTGCCGGACCAGATCGCCGCGATCCGCCAGCTGGCCACCCGCTATCCCTGGATCGATGCGAGCCGCGCCGGCATCTTCGGCCATTCAGGCGGCGGCTATGCGGCGGCGGCGGGCCTGCTCCACTATCCCGACTTCTTCAAAGTCGGCGTGTCGGAGGCCGGCAATCACGATTTCCGCATCTACGGCTGGTATTGGGGCGAGCAGTATCAGGGCCCGCTCGAAACGGCGGCCGACAATGCCCGCTACGAGGCGCAGGCCAACTACAAATATGCCGATCAGTTGAAGGGCAAGCTGCTCCTCGTCCACGGCGATATGGACTGCAACAACCCGCCATCCGAGACACTGCGCCTCGTCGATGCGCTCGAGAAGCAGGGCAAGGATTTCGACTTCCTGATGGCGACCGACGCCGGCCACCAGATGCCGAGCTACGTGATGAAGCGGGCGTGGGACTATTTCGTCTCCAACCTCGCCGGGCAGCCCGTGCCCACGAATTTCAAGCCGGGACCGCGAGAATTTTGAGCGCCGATGCCTGAATCTAGGAGCCAGCAGTGAGGTTCAGCAAGATCGCCCCGGCAATCCTTCTCGCGACCGCAGCGCGGGCGGCTCCGCCCATCGCGGACGGTTATCATCGGGCGCCGTCGCCGATCGCGGCGATGATCGACGCCAAGCCGATGCCCAGGGTGCTGGTTTCGCCCGACCAGACCAGCCTGGCGATCATCGGACGGGAGGGGCTGCCCCACATCGCGACACTGGCCAAGCCCATCCTGCGCCTCGCCGGCACGCGTATCGATCCCGCGACCGACGGGCCGGCGGAGGAGCGGGTCGACTGGCTCGACAGCCTTGCCTTCCGCTCGATCGCGGACGGTCGCGAGGTGAAGGTCGCATTGCCGCCCGATACCCGCTTCATGGCACCAGGCTGGTCGCCGGACGGTCGCCATCTCGCGTTCGTCGTGCAGGAGAAAGACGGGCTTGCGCTCTGGATCGCCGATCGCAATGGCGTCGCCCGAAAGCTGATCGGGCGCGTGAACGCAGTGTTCGAAGGCTGGCCCTACGTTTGGTCGCCGGACAGCAAGGCGCTCGTCGTCCGCGTGCAGAATCCCGACCGGGCGGCGTCGCCGCCCGCGCAAGCCGAGGCGAACGCCCCGGTCGTCCAGGAGAATGACGGCCGCGCCGTCGCCGCATGGACGTTCGAGGACCTCCTCCAGAACAAGCAGGACGAGGCGCTGTTCGATTTCTACTTCTCCGGCCGTCTGGAGCGTGTTCCCGTCGATGGCGGGCCGAAGACGTCGATTACCGCGACCGGCCTCTGGCAGAATTTCTCGATCTCGCCGGATGGTCGTTACCTGCTCACGGAGCGGCTGAAGCGGCCTTACAGCTACGTCCTGCCGGCCAATCTCTTCCCGACCGAGATCGCCGTGTCGACCATGCAGGGTCAGCGTGTTCGGCTGATCGCAGACCGGCCGCTGGCCGACGATCTGCCCGTCGATTTCGACGCCCGCGCCCGTGGTCCGCGCGAGGAACAGTGGCGCTCTGACGCGCCCGCGACATTGGCATGGGTTGAAGCGCAGGATGGCGGCGATCCGAAGGCGGCCGTTCCGTATCATGATCGCCTTCTGGAGCAGGCGGCACCATTTTCAGCGGCGCCAGTCAAGCTCGTCGATCTAAGGAGCCGTTATTATGCCTTGCTCTGGGGCGATGACGGCGTCGCGATGGCGATCGACCGCGAATGGAAGTCGCGGACCGAAACACGCTATATGATCGCACCGGGCCGGCCTGCCGCGGCCCGGTTGTTCCTGACATGGAATTACCAGGATCAATATGGTGATCCTGGCATGCCGCTCCTGCGCGCCAACGCAGCGGGCATGCCGGTGATGCAGTTCACGCCGGATCATGCGGGATTGTTCATGACCGGCGTCGGCGCGGGCAAGGCGGGCGCCTTTCCATTCCTTGCCGAAGCGCCCCTGGCCGGTGGCAGCGAACGGCGGCTCTGGACGGCGCAGCCGCCTTATTACGAAGAGGTCATGGCGCTTCTCGATCCGGCCAGCACCGAGATCCTGACGCGGCGCGAGAGTGCGACCGAGCCACCGAATTATATGGTTCATTCCGGTACCGACGCCTCCCCCCGGCGCGTAACCGATTTCGCGGATCCCATGCCGGACTTCGCCGGGGTGCGCCGGCAGTCGGTGACCTATCGACGGTCGGACGGATTGCCGCTGTCCGGCACGCTCTACCTGCCGGTGGGCTACGACTCCACGCGTGACGGACCGCTGCCGACCCTGCTCTGGGCCTACCCGGCCGAGTTCACCGATGCTTCGGTCGCCGGCCAGACGGTCGACGATGGCAATCGCTTTATCCGTCCACGCTGGTTCAGCGACCTTTATCTGGCGACACGGGGCTATGCGGTGCTCGACGATCCGGCGATGCCGATCGTCGGTGAGCAAGGTGCCGAGCCGAACGACACCTACGTGCAGCAACTGTCCGCCGACGCGAAAGCGGCCATCGATGCGGTGGTCGCGCTGGGCATCGCCGATCGCGGCCGCATCGCGGTCGGGGGGCATAGCTACGGCGCGTTCATGACAGCCAATTTGCTGGCTCACACCGATTATTTCCGGGCGGGACTGGCCTTGTCCGGTGCCTATAACCGCACCCTGACACCATTCGGTTTCCAGGCCGAGCAGCGTACCTACTGGCAGGCGCCGGACGTCTATCGCGCGATGTCGCCGTTCAACTTCGCCGATCGGATCAAGGCGCCGATCCTCCTGATGCACGGCGAGGCCGACGACAATCCGGGGACGTTCCCGATCCAATCCGAGCGCATGTACGCTGCGTTGAAGGGGCAGGGGGCAACGGTGCGCTACGTCGTGCTGCCGCACGAGGCGCATTGGTACGAGGCGGAGGAATCCACCCAGGAAACGCTCTGGCAGATGACCGACTGGCTCGACCGGTATGTGAAGCCGGCGGCCGGAACCGTATCAGGACCCGCCGGAGCGAAGCAGACGCCACGATGAGCGGCCCTCCCGCAGACCATACGAGAGCGCCACCTCGCGCCCGGATGGCCGGCTACGTGACGTTGGGTGCCATCACGAACTTCTTCGACACATTCGGCATAGGCTCGTTCGCTACGACGACCGTCGCTTTGAAATCCTTCCGCCTGACCGACGATAGGAATATCCCCGGCACCCTGATCGTGGGGCACGCATTGCCGGTGTTCGCGCAGGCAGCGGTTTTCATCGCCGCGGTGAAAGTCGATCGGGTCACGCTAACTCTCATGATCGTTGCGGCGGTGGTGGGCGCATGGCTGGGGGCCATGCTCCTTCCGAAGACATCGGTTCGGGTGATCCGGCTCTGCATAGGGCTGGCGCTGCTCGTCGCTTCCGCGATGATGGTTCTGACAAATCTGGGCTGGTTACCATTGGGTGGCGATGCGACCGGCCTGACCGGAGTGCGACTGGCGGCCGCCGTTGGCGGCAATGTCCTGCTCGGTATGCTGATGGTGTTCGGCGTCGGGCTTTATGGGCCCTGCATGATTCTGGTGAGCCTGTTGGGCATGAATACGGCAGCGGCATTTCCAATTATGATGGGTTCGTGCGCCGTGCTGATGCCGGTTTCTGCGGCTCGCATCATCAGATCGAGCGCCTTCGATCGGTCGGTGGCGATCGGACTGGCTGCAGGCGGGGTGCCAGCCGTGCTCGTCGCCGCGCTCGTAGTGCGGTCGCTGCCAACCATGATCCTACGATGGATCGTCGTCGTCGTCGGCTATCTGGGATGCCGTTTCCTGAAAACTGCGCGACGCCAATCGACTTGATTGAATGGCGATATCGCTCCAGCCGGCGCATGGCTTTCGTCAGAGCGACTTGGCTGATCCCTTCGAGTGCCGATATATAGTCGAGCAAAGCGCGGCTGAAGGAGCTGTCCACGCCGGCAAGGCAGGTACGCCCATGTTGGTTGGATTTCGCCGGCGAACCCCATTGAATAGGGCTCTCGGTCGGCGGATAATACCGTTAGCGACGCGATCCGCCTTTCGCGGCCGGCATCCGACCACAGGCGGGGGCGTGTCGAACGCGGCTTGACCTCAAGTGAACTTGAACTGCTACCAACCATGCGACGGCGAGTCCTTATGGACAGCCGCCATCAGGTCGCTTGAAGGAGTAGCACCATGGAAAGCGTGGACGTCGCGATCATCGGAGGCGGGATCGGTGGCCTCACCCTGGCCCTCGCATTGCAGGGAACAGGCGTCGAGGCGCGTGTCTACGAGCGGGTCTCCCGGTTTGGCCCGGTCGGCGCAGGCATTCAGATTGCGCCCAACGCCTCGAAGCTTTTGTACCGGCTCGGATTGCGCGAGCGACTGGAAAAGGCTGGTGTCCTGCCCAAGGCGCAGATCTTTTCGCGCTGGAACGACGACAGCTCCCTGGCGACGACATCGTTGCGCGAGGTTGCGTCGACGTTCGGTGCGCCCCACGTAACGATCCACCGCGCCGACCTGCATCAGACGCTGCTCGATGCCATCCCGCAGGGGGTCGTCGAGACCGGCGCGGAGATCGTGAAGCTCGATGGGCAGGACGGCGAGCCGCGGCTGACCTTCGCCGACGGCCGTCAGGTGAAAGCGCAAATCGTAGTGGGGGCCGACGGCATCCATTCGGTGGTGCGCGGCGCGATCGCAGCAGATCTTCCGCGCTATTCGGGTCAGAGCGTGTTCCGGGGCCTTGTTCCGGCCGACCGTATCTCGAACCCACGTTTCCTGGGAAACGTCAATCTGTGGCTCGGGCCTGACCAGCATTGCGGCTGCTATCCGATTTCCGCAGGCAGGACGATCAGCTTTGCCGCAACGCTTCCGCTGGAGCGGTCGGGCCGGGAATCGTGGAACGAGCCTGGCGAGATCGGTGACCTGCTCGATGCCTATTCGGGATGGACATCGGATCTGCTGCATGTGTTCGAGGCGGCCGACGCGGTCTCGGTCTGGGCCCTCTACGACCGAGCCCCGCTCGAAAGTTTCTATTCCGGGCGGTTGGCGCTCCTAGGTGATGCCGCTCATCCGATGCTTCCGTTTTTGGCGCAGGGCGCCAACCAGGCCGTGGAGGACGCGGTCGTGCTCGCGACGTGCCTACAGCGTCTGGGCGCCCGCGAGAACGCGTTGATCGCTTACGACGCGATCAGGCGTGCTCGATCGAGCGAGATCCAGGCGACCTCGCTTGCGAATAACACGAGGTTCCACCTTCCCGACGGAGACGAACAGCGCGCGCGGGACGCCGCGTTTGGATCGGCTGGCCTGTCAGGCGTTGGTCGGGACAAGCAACAATGGCTCTACGGCTATGACGCCGAAGACGATGCCAAGGGCTATTTGGACCATGCTGAAGCCCGCTGATCTCGATCGATCGCCCTTCATTCGTGCCGGAGCATCGAATTTCACGGATCACGATGCGGCGCTCTGGATGCGCGCTCCTCTAGCTAGAGAAAAGCCATGAAAGCTGTTGGATACAAAACACCGGGCCCGATCACGGGCGACGCTTCGCTCGTCGACATCGAATTGCCGAAGCCCGTACCGGCCGGGCGCGACATCCTGGTCGAGGTGAAGGCCGTCTCCGTGAACCCGGTCGACTATAAGGTTCGCCTCAGCACTTCGCCCGAAGCAGATGGCTGGAAAGTTTTGGGCTGGGATGCTGCCGGCGTCGTCCACGCGGCGGGGCCCGATGCGACCTCGTTCCGGCCGGGCGACGAGGTCTTCTATGCGGGCACGATCACCAGACCGGGCACAAACGCCGAATTTCATCTCGTCGACGAGCGTATTGTCGGCCGAAAACCCAACACCCTCGACTGGGCGGAAGCAGCGGCGCTTCCGCTCACTGCGCTGACGGCTTGGGAGGCCCTCTTCGATCGTATCGATGTGACGAAGCCGGTGCCGGGCGCTATGCTTGCGGTCCTGATCATCGGCGGCGCAGGCGGCGTCGGCTCGATGGCGATCCAGATCGCACGTCAGAGAACCGATCTGACCGTCATCGCCACTGCTTCGCGGGCCGAAACCAAAGCCTGGGTGCTCTCGCTCGGCGCACATCACGTCGTCGATCACACGAAGCCGCTGACGGCCCAACTGGCCGATCTCGGCATCACCGCACCGGCTTTCGTTTTTTCGACCACGCACACCGACCAGCATGCCGCCGAGATCGCCGAGCTGATTGCGCCGCAGGGACGGCTCGGCTTCATCGACGATCAGGGTCTCGATATCATGCTGTTCAAGTCCAAGGCGGTGTCCATCCATCCCGAACTGATGTTCACGCGATCCCTCTACGAAACGCCTGATATTGCCGAACAAGGGAGGATATTGAACGACATCGCAGCCCTCGTGGACGAAGGTAGCATCCGTACGACGCTGACCGCGCGTCTTTCGCCGATCAACGCCGCCAATCTCGAACGAGCGCATGCGCTGGTCGAAAGCGGCGCAATGAAAGGCAAGATCGTTCTCGAAGGATTTTGATCTACCGCCAAGCCGTCCTGATATCAGAGTCTGAAGGGCCAGTTGTACCATGGGCTATCGGCCGGGGCGGCGCAAAAGCGTTCGCGCGATAGCTTTCGCTGTCGCTCCCTGCTCAGTGCCGCCGATTTTGGCGTGTCTGCATCGAGGATACCGGCGCAGCAATGGTCACTGCTGGACGATTTGCCTTTGGCGGTTTGGGAGCGATATCCAGTGGCGGATCGCTTCGCATTGCGCGTTCGATGCCTCGCTGCGCTGATTTCAGGACCCTTCGGGCGTTTATGGCTATCAACGAAATCTGAGGCATCCTCGGGGGGTTGCAGCCAATCTGGTTGAAGATACCCGAGACGACCTCCAGGACGAGGGGTCATATCGGACGCACGCCATATACAGCTAGAGCCCCCGGTCATCGAAGCGGAGAGAATTCAGCTCGATAGAGAGGGCATATCGAGTTCATCCTCGTTAGGCGCGACCGGACGACGGTCAGGCATCACTCCGCGCTGCCATTCGGTGCGATGGCAGATTTCATGGCGAATCTTGAGCAGGAACGGCACGATCGATATAGGCTCGATGTCCCGGTCATCTTCAAAGCACTATTCATCCCACGAACTTCGTATCGACGTGGCCTAAGTTTCCCGCTTTATCCGTGAGGGCGGTGCACGCTTCCGGCCAAGATAGGTCGTCAACATAAAGCGCCGACCGCAGATAAGCGCTCGTCATCCGTTGTACAGTGGCCAGCCTGTCGGGATCTTCGTCGTCGGTCTCCTTGGCATCGTATCCGGCAATCCCGCCAATCCCATGCCGCCCTCCATGTATCGTCAGCTTGGCATCACAAGCCGGACCATCGTTATATGCCGCATCATACCATTCCGGCCCACGCACGGTCATGAAGGGGTTGGTGTCGGCGTCTCCGACGACGACCAGCGCGCGCGTCCTCAAATGGGTGTAATCGGGGTTCAGAAACGAGAAATTCTCGCGCACGAAATCGCTCAGATCATCGCCGCCTCGACCCGGAGGCGTCAGGAGCACGCCGGCCTTGATGCGCGACTCGAACATATCGACGTCGGTCGCGGTCGCGTCCTTCGGATCGGTCAGGTGGGCGCCGAGCAGCATCCCGACCGTCTGTCCGCCCATTGAGTGACCAACCGCCGCGATCCGGTCATGATCGAACCGCCCCGTAAAAGCAGGGGTGCCGGCTTCGATATCCTCCAGGCGGTCGAGGATGAGCGTCATCTCCTGCACGCGCTCTCGCCAGAACAGCGGGGCGCCTGGGCGATCGCGCGGGAGGCCCGCGATCTTCGAATTGGCATGAGACGGCTGCACGACCACGAAGCCCTGTTCCGCATAGAAGTTGGCGAGCGGCCCATAGCCGTCCTTGGAGGGCAGATAGAGGGACGGGCCATCGCCATGCGACAGCAGGAGGATAGGCAGATCGGAGCCGGAGACGGGCGCGGTGATCCTGAGTTCGAGAGGATAGGGACGCCACGCCGCTTCAAGCCGTATCGGGCTGATCGATATCGTCTGCAAGCACTCGCGGACCGGCAGATGTTGGGCTGTGTCGATAAGGTGGTTCATGGATCATCCTTGCTACGCATTGGCGCCCGGCGCCCGCGCGCCTAGAATGGAATCGGATCGCTGATCCGAATCAGAGATACGGAACATTGATCCGTTTATCAATAGTGGAGGTGGGTTTGGATAGCGCCACGAGCAGCGCGGGCGAGGAACTTGGGACGGTTAAGGCGACGCGCGCCCTGCGCGCCGACGCCCAGCGCAGTGAAGAAGCGGTCCTCGAAGCCGCCACTCGCGTTTTCGTGGAGTACGGCGTCGATGCTCCGATCCGCACCATCGCCAGCACGGCCGGCGTGGGACTGGGGACGCTGTACCGACGCTTCCCAAAGCGTTCCGATCTGATCGCATCGGTGTTCCGCCGCGAGATCGACGCGTGTGGCGACGCGGCGGAGAGCTTCGCGCGGGATCATGGCCCGATGGAAGCGCTCGTCCTGTGGCTCCGCCGCTATGTCGAGTTCATGTCGACGAAGAAGGGGTTGTCGGCGGCTCTCCACTCCGGGGATCCGGCCTATGATGCGCTTCCCGATTATTTCAGATCGCGATTCGAACCCGCCCTGACGACTCTGTTGCACGCAGCCGCTGCGGCTGGGGACGTCCGTCGGGATATTGCGGCCTACGACATTCTGCGGGCCGTCGGGAATCTGTCGGCGGCAACCGGCGCGGATGCCGGCGCTCACCTCCAGACGATGCTGAATCTCCTGATCGACGGGCTGCGTGTGCAGGCCAGTGCACCTCCTCCATAAGCTATGTCTAAATAAATTATCATAGCATAACATATTGACGCTTTCCGATTGATGTGTATGTCTCCCTCCGACGGCCATGCGATGGCCGCGAGGAGAGGCAGATGGACGCAGCGACATTGTCGGCCGACGGTGCGCACCGCGTGCAGGCGCAGACCCGGTTGCCAAATTTCATCGGTGGTCGCTTCGTCGATGGCGGGGCGCCATTCGACGTCCGCAATCCGGCGACGGGCGATGTGCATGCCGTGGCTTACGAGGCGGATGCGGCGATGGTCGATGCGGCGGTTGCCGCGGCACGCGAGTGCGTCGAGGGGGAGTGGGGGCATATGCCGCTCGCCCGGCGGCGCGCCCTGCTCATGAAGGTCGCGGACGGCATCGAGCGGCGCTTCGACGAGTTCCTCGAGGCCGAGATCGCCGATACGGGCAAGCCCCGCGCGATGGCGGCCCACCTCGATATTCCGCGTGGCGCCGCGAATTTCCGTGTGTTCGCGGACTTCATCGCCAGCCTTCCCGACGAGGCATTCGAGATGGACACGCCCGACGGCGGGCGGGCCATCAATTATTCGGTCCGCAAGCCTCTGGGCGTCGTCGGCGTGATCGCGCCGTGGAACCTGCCGCTGCTGCTCATGACGTGGAAGGTCGCCCCGGCGATGGCGTGCGGCAACGCGGTGATCGTCAAGCCGTCCGAGGAGACGCCCTCGACCACGACATTGCTTGCCGAGGTGATGAACGAGGTCGGCGTCCCGGCCGGCGCCTTCAACGTCCTTCACGGCTTCGGCCCCAATTCGACCGGCGAGCGGTTGACCTCACACCCCGGGCTGCGCGCCATCACTTTCACGGGCGAGACGCGGACGGGTGCCGCGATCATGCGTTCCGCCGCGTCAACCACCAAGGCATTGTCCTTCGAGCTCGGCGGCAAAAATCCGGCGATCGTCTTTGCGGATTGCGATTTCGACGCGGCGGTGGCGGGCCTGGCGCGGGCGGCCTTCCTCAATACGGGACAGGTCTGCCTGGCGCCGGAGCGGATATACGTGGAGCGCCCGATCTTCGAGCGTTTCGTCGCCGCGATGAAGGAACGGGCCGAGGCACTGCGGCCAGGTCTGCCTCACGACGAGAGCACCGATCTCGGCCCTCTGATATCGCACGAGCATCGCGAGAAGGTGCTGGGCTATTATAGTCTGGCGATCGAAGAGGGAGCCAAGCTGGTCACGGGAGGCGGCGTTCCCGATCTCACCGGCGCGGCCGCAGGTGGCTATTTCGTCGAGCCGACCATCTGGACGGGGCTCCCGCAGACTGCGCGCGTCACGCGTGAGGAAATATTCGGTCCCTGCTGCCATATCGCGCCCTTCGACAGCGAGGAGGAGGCGATCTGCCTCGCCAACGATACCGATTACGGTCTGGCCTCTTCCGTGTGGACCCGCGAACTGTCCCGCGCGCACCGCGTCGGCCGGGCGATGGCGGTCGGCATCAGCTGGGTGAATTGCTGGTTCCTGCGCGACCTGAGAACGGCGTTCGGCGGTGCCAGGCAATCCGGCTTCGGGCGGGAAGGCGGCGCGCATTCCATCGCCTTCTATTCCGAGATCACCAACATCTGCGTGAAGGTGTGAGATGCCACTTGCTCAGATCAGCATCCTGGAAGGTCGCAGCGAGGCAATGATCTCGCGGATGGCCGAGGACGTCACCCAGGCAATCTCGGTCGCGCTCGCGACGCCGCGGGACAAGATCCGCATCGTGGTGACGGAGATCCCGACCGAACGCTGGTTCATCGCCGGCGAGTCCGTCGGTGCCCGCGCCCGCGCCGCTGACAAGGGCTGAGCCATGACCGATCTTCACGATATCCGCTACGTCCGGGTCGGCACCGAGCGGCTCGACGAGAGCGTCGAGTTCGCCACGCGGATCCTCGGACTGGAGCTCGTCGCGCGCGATTCACATGCCGCCTATCTGCGGGGCGACGATCGCGATCACAACGTCTGCTATGTGAAGGGCGAGGGGTCCGGGCACGCCGTTGGCTTCGAGATGAAGTCGTCGTCGCTGCTGGATCGCGTCGCGACCGAACTCCAGAACGCGGGCATCGCCGTCCATCATGGGCGCGCGGAGGAATGCGAGCAGCGCCGCGTCCGCGACATGATCCGCTTCACCGATCCCAGCGGCAATCGGATCGAGCTGGTGGCGCGGCCGGACGCCAGCGGAACCCGCTATTTCCCGTCGCGCGACGCCGGCATCACATCCTTCAGCCATGTCGGTATGCGGACGACCGACGCAGCGACTGATGAGGCCTTTTGGACGCAGCGGCTTGGCGCGCGGGTCAGCGACTGGATCGGCGATGCCGCACTGCTGCGGATCGACGGGGTGCACCACAAGATCGCCCTGTTCCCTTCGCCTGTCCCCGGCGTCCAGCACATCAACTTTCAGGTCGCCGAAGTCGATGACATCATGTCATCCTGGTATTTCCTGCGCGAGCAAGGCGTGCGGATCGCCTTCGGGCCGGGGCGGCACGCGACGTCGGGCGCTCGCTTCCTCTATTTTTACGGCCCGGACGGCATGATCTACGAATATTCGTGCGGTGTTCGAATCTTTACGCCTGAGGAGGATCGCGATCACGTGCCGCGGCAGTTCCCGCGCGAGCCACGCAGCTACTGCATGTGGGGATCGAAACCCGATATCGCCGAATTCAAGGCGCCGTCCGCGTGCGAGGCGCCTCAGCCGCAGTTTGCCAATGTCGGCTGAAGCGCACCTCGGGCTGAGACTGGCGGCGCGCGCAATGGGCCGCCATGGTCTCGCTCACGCTTACGGACATGTCAGCAGCCGGATCGATGACCAGACGTTTCTGGTCGGGCCGCCTCGGCCGCTGTCGACGGTGCCCGTCGACGCGCGCGGTACCGTGGTCTCAATCGAAGCGCCGCTGCCGGCCGGGGTGCTCGGAGAGGTTCGAATTCACCGCGAGATCTATCGGCGCAGGGCCGATGTCGGCGGGATCTGTCGTGTGCAGCCCCCGGCGCTGATGGCGCTCTCGGCCGTGGGGCGAACTCCTCGCGCCGTGCACGGCCTAGGGGTCTATTTCGCGCCGTCCCCGCCGATCTGGTGGGGAACCGCACTGATCCGCGACGACGTGTCCGCGGCGCGAGTCGCCGAGACATTGGACGGCGCAAACGCCATCGTGCTGCGCGGCAACGGGGCGGTGACGACGGGCCTCAACATCGAGATGGCTTGTGCTCACGCCTTCTTCCTTGAGGATGCAGCGCGGATCGAACTCGCATTAATGACCGCCCGGGCTGCCGGGATCGAGCCGATCGAATTCGATGAGTCGGAGGTGCGGGGACGGGCCACCGGATCCGGCAGCATCTACGAGCGCATGTGGCAATTCCTCTGTTTTGGAGATGTCGAATGGAAGGATGCGGCGTGATTCCCGCCGGAAGCGCCTCCGGGATGCAGGCGCATGCGGACCGCCTTGCGGCGGCTTATCGCGCGGGCGCTGTTGCACCGATCCGTGATCAAGCGGGCGCCGCCACGATCGATGACGCCTATGCGATCCAATCGGTCAATACCGACCGCTGGCTGGCGGAGGGCCGCATCATCGTCGGTGCCAAGACCGGCCTGACATCGAAAGCTGTCCAGAAACAACTCGGCGTCGATCAGCCCGATTTCGGCGTGCTGTTCGCCGACATGGCGATCGAGGATGGGGCGACGATCGAGGCCGGAATATTGCTACAGCCCAAGGTGGAGGCGGAGATCGCCTTCGTCATGGCGCGCACGCCCGACGTGGAGCGGCTGACTACCGCCGAAATCCTCTCGTCGATCGATTATGCACTGCCGGCTCTGGAGATCGTCGACAGCCGCATCCGCGGCTGGGACATCGGAATCGTCGACACGGTCGCCGACAACGCCTCGTGCGGGCTGTTCGCTTTGGGCACGCGACCCGTGGCGCTCGACGCGGTCGATCTCAGGCTCTGCGGGATGGTGCTCGAAAAGAACGGCGATCCCGTCAGCTTCGGCGCGGGGGCCGCATGCCTTGGGCACCCGCTGCACGCGCTGGGATGGCTGGCGCGGACGCTCGCGCGTGTCGGCCGGCCTCTCCGGGCGGGCGATGTCGTCCTGTCGGGCGCACTCGGCCCGATGGTCGAGGCGCATCCGGGCGATACCTTCGAGACGCGGATCGACGGCATCGGCAGGGTTCGCGTGACTTTCGGACAGCAAGCAGGATCGGGCAGGGCAGCATGACGGCAAGGATCAAGGCAGCCATCATCGGTTCGGGCAATATCGGCACCGACCTGATGATCAAGATGGTCAAATATCCCCAGAATATGGAGCTGGTCGCGGTCGTCGGCATCGACGAGGCTTCCGAGGGCCTCGCGATGGCGCGCGAGTACGGCATTGAGACCACGCATCTCGGTATCGACGGGCTGAAGGGCCTTGCCGCCTATCCGCAGATAGACATCGTCTTCGACGCGACCTCGGCCTATGCGCACAAGGTGCACGACGCGGTGTTGCGCGCGGACGGCAAGCAGGTCGTCGACCTGACTCCCGCCGCGATCGGCCCGTTCATCATCCCACCGGTCAACGGCGATGCCAATCTCGACCAGCCCAACGTCAACATGGTCACCTGCGGCGGGCAGGCGACCATCCCGATGGTGGCGGCGGTCTCCCGGGTCGCGACCGTCCATTATGCCGAGATCGTCGCCTCGGTGTCCTCGCGCTCGGCGGGGCCGGGGACGCGCGCCAATATCGACGAATTCACACGCACGACTGCAGCGGCGATCGAGAAGGTCGGCGGCGCGGCCAAGGGTAAGGCGATCATCATCCTCAACCCCGCGGAACCGCCGATGATCATGCGCGACACGGTGTTCACTCTCTCCGAAGGCGCCGACGAGGATCGGATCCGGGCATCCGTCGAGGAGATGGTGCAGAAGGTGCAGTCCTACGTGCCGGGCTACCGCCTCAAGCAACAGGTCCAGTTCGAGCGCTACGGCGACAACGACCGATTGAAGATACCGGGGCATGGCGAGTTCACCGGCCTCAAGACCTCGATCTTCCTCGAGGTCGAAGGGGCGGGCGACTATCTGCCCAGCTATTCCGGCAATCTGGACATCATGACCGCCGCCGCGAAGGCCACGGGCGAGCGGTTGGCCGGGAAGATCCTGTCGAGAAAGGTCGCGGCATGACGTTCGATGTTACAAAGGACCGTCTGTACATCCAGGACGTGACGCTGCGCGACGGCATGCATGCCATCCGCCACATGTATGGCATCGATCACGTCCGGGCGATTGCGCAAGTACTGGATCAGGCGGGTGTCGACGCGATCGAGGTCGCGCATGGCGACGGCCTCAACGGCGCCAGCTTCAACTACGGGTTCGGCGCCCATACCGACTGGGAGTGGCTGGAGGCCGTCGCCGACGTGCTGACCCGGTCGGTTCTGACGACGCTGATCCTGCCGGGCGTCGGCACGGTCGAGGAGTTGCGGCGCGCCTACGATGTCGGCGTCCGTTCGGTCCGTGTCGCCACCCATTGCACCGAGGCGGACGTTTCGAAGCAGCACATCGGCATCGCACGCGATCTCGGGATGGATGTCTCGGGGTTCCTGATGATGAGCCACATGATCGAGGCGGACGCGCTCGCCGCCCAGGCGCTTCTGATGGAGAGCTACGGGGCCCGGTGCATCTACGTAACGGACAGCGGCGGCGCGCTCGACATGGACGGGGTGCGGGAGCGGCTGCGCGCTTACGATCGCGTCCTGAAGCCCGAGACACAGCGCGGCATCCACGCGCACCACAACCTCTCGCTCGGCGTCGCCAACTCGATCGTCGCGGCGCAGGAGGGAGCGGTGCGCATCGATGCCAGCCTCGCGGGCATGGGCGCGGGGGCGGGCAATGCGCCGCTCGAGGTGTTCGTCGCCGCCGCCGATCGCAAGGGCTGGAACCACGGCTGCGATGTCATGGCGCTGATGGACGCGGCCGAAGACCTCGTCCGGCCGCTGCAGGACCGCCCGGTGCGCGTCGACCGCGAGACGCTCGCGCTGGGCTATGCAGGCGTCTACTCGTCCTTCCTACGCCATGCCGAGAAGGCATCGGCGGATTATGGCATCGATACACGCGCGATCCTTGTCGAACTCGGCCGCCGAAAAATGGTCGGTGGTCAGGAGGACATGATCGTCGATGTCGCGCTCGACATGCTCAAGCAGAGGGAGGAGGCGTGATGACGCTGATCGCGGACCTCGCCGCGCGCCTTGACGGTGCTGCGCGCAACGCGACCGCCACGCCCCAGCTCGTCGAGCGACTGAACGTCGAAGATGCCTATGCGGTGCAGGCCCAGTCGATGGCGCTGCGCTATACGCGCGGCGAGCGGCGGATCGGCATCAAGATGGGCATGACCAGCCGCGCGAAAATGGCGCAGATGGGCATCCAGGATCTGCTGTGGGGTCGGCTGACCGACGCGATGCTCGTCGAGGACGGCGGGTCGATCGATTTCCCCGCCTTCGTCCACCCGCGCGTCGAGCCGGAGGTGGCCTTCCTGCTCGCCGCGCCGCTCGGCGAGACGATCACCCCGATGGCGGCGCGGGCTGCGCTGGCCGGTGTAGCGCCGGCACTCGAGATCATCGACAGCCGCTATGAGAATTTCAAATTCTCGCTCACCGACGTGATCGCCGACAACAGTTCGTCTTCGGCGTTCGTCACCGGGGCCTGGGCCGATCCGTCGACGGATCTCTCGAACCTTGGCCTGATCCTCCAGATCGACGGACAGGCGCGGCAGATCGGATCGACCGCGTCGATCCTAGGTAATCCCATCCGCTCGCTCGTCGCAGCGGCGCGGCTCGCGGCGCGGGCCGGCGAACCGCTGCAGGCGGGTGACGTGGTGATGGCGGGCGGTGCCACCGCCGCCGAGCCGCTCGCGCCCGGCCAGCATGTGCGGCTGGAGATGCAGAGGCTCGGGCAGGTCGAATTCCATGTTCGGGGCGGTTGAGGGCTGATCATGTCGGATCCCATCATCGAAACAGGCTCCGGATCGGTGCGGGGTATCCCGCTCGGCGGGGGCGTTGCCGGCTTCCGGGGTATTCCCTACGCAGCGGCACCGGTCGGCGCGCTGCGCTGGAAGCCGCCGCAGCCGGCGGCGGGCTGGGGGGGCGTGCGCGACGCGACGGCGTTCGGACACGATGCCATCCAGGTGGCGGGCCTCCGCGAGACGCGGGCGCCGGGGCAATCCGAAGACTGCCTCTATCTCAACGTCTGGGCGCCCGAGGAGCGGCGGGGAGGCGGCTGGCCGGTCATCGTCTGGTCGGGCGGCGGCGCTTTCTCGACCGGGGGCGGATCGTTCGTGGTCGAAGATCTGGCGCGCCTGGCCGCACGCGGTGCGGTTGTCGTGTCGTTCAACTACCGGCTCGGTCTGTTCGGCTTCCTCGCGCATCCTGCGCTCACCGCCGAATCCCCGACGGGCAGCTCGGGCAATTACGGGCTGATGGATCACGTCGCGGCGCTGAAATGGGTGCGCGATAATATCGCGGCGTTCGGCGGCGACAGCGGCCGCATCACCTATATGGCGGAATCGTCGGGCGCGGCGGCCGGCCTGCTGCTGCTTACCACGCCGATCGAGCGCCGTCTGTTCGACCACGCAATCTTCCTCTCGCCCGGATCGATCGCGCCGCTGCTGACCCTAGAGGAGGCCGAGCGGTCCGCCGCAGGGCTCGAAGGCTCCGTCGAAGACCTGCGGTCGATGCCGGCGGATGCCTTGCTGGCTGCGACTAAGGCACTCTCCGCCGCGCCTTCCAACCTGTCGGTGGCGCGGCCGGTGCGGCCGATCGTCGATGGCTGGCTGATCGATACCGATCGCGCCTATGAACGGGACGGTTTCGATGCGATCCCGGCGATCATCGGCACCAACGAGGATGAGGGACGCTTTTTTACACGCCGGATGGGGATCGGTTCGCAGCAAGCTTATGCTGCCTACCTGAAGAGCACGTTTGGCGACTATGCGGCCGAGGCCATGAAGCGCTACCCGGCCGGTTCTGACGCGGAGGTCGGCGAAGCCGTGGCGGCGGCCTATGGCGATGTGTCGATCAACCATCCGACCGAGAAGGTGGCTCGCGCCTTCGCGCGGCGGCAACCGAATACATATCGCTTCGTCTATTCCTATCGCCACGGCGAGACGACCCAGCCGCCGACCCATTCGGAGGAGGCCGAGACGTTTCTCGACACCCGACCTCACGTTGGCCCCGACGACGGCGAGATGGCGGAGACAGTACAGAGCTATCTTCTGGCCTTTGCCGAAAGCGGCCGGCCCAATGCGCCCGGACTGACGAAATGGCCGCGTTTCGAGCTTGGCGCGGAACAGCATCTGTCACTAGATCTTCCGGTCAGGGCCGGCGGGCGCTGGCGAGCGGATGCGATGGATTTCTGCGCCGATGTGTTCGAAACCGAACCGGCGTCATGAGCGGATCTAGGAGAGTGTGATGCAATCGAGCGACCTGCGGGAACGCGTGGTGGCGACGGCAGAAGCCGCGTCGACGCTCCTGATCGACGGCCAGTGGCGGGGTACGGGCGCCGGCGCGTCCTTCGCGAGCATCAACCCCGCCACCGGTGAGAGCATGGGTAACGTATCGGAAGGCGATCCCACCGACGTCGATGCGGCCGTCCGCGCGGCGCGGATCGCCTTCGAGGATCGGCGCTGGATCGGGCTGCCCTATCCGATGCGCGCGAAGATCCTGTTCGACATCGCCAGCCGGATCGAGGCCGAAGCCGAGCAGCTCGCGATCAACGAGACCCGCGAAAACGGCATGCCGATCGCCATGGCCCGCATGACGATCGCCAACGGCGCGCAGGCGTTCCGCTATTTCGGCGGGTGGATCGGCAAGATCCATGGCCAGACCGGCGAGATCGGCGTCGGCGATGCCTTCTTCGGCTACACGCTGAAGGAACCGGTCGGCGTCGCGGCGTTGATCGTGCCGTGGAACGGGCCGTTCATGCTGGCGTGCCACAAGCTGGCGCCCGCGCTTGCCGCCGGCTGCAGCGTCGTCGTGAAGCCCGCCGAGGATACGTCGCTCAACACGGTCAACCTCGTGCGGATCGCGATGGACGCGGGCGTGCCGGCAGGCGTCGTGAACATGGTCACCGGTTTCGGACCGGTGGTGGGGCAGGCGCTCGCCGACCATCCGGATGTCGACAAGATCAGCTTCACCGGATCGACCGCCACCGGCCGCAGGCTGATCGCAGCGTCGGTCGGCAACCTCAAGCGCCTTTCGCTCGAGCTGGGTGGCAAGTCGCCGGTCATCGTGCTCGACGATGCCGACATCGAGACGGCGGCGCCCGCGATCCTGGGCGGGATCATGAGCAATTCGGGCCAGGCCTGCCATTCTGGATCGCGCCTCTATGCGCAGCGCGGCATCTACGATCGGCTGATCCGCGCGGTATCGGATCTCGCGCAGAAATTGGTCGTCGGCGACGGCATGGACGAGCGCACCCAGATGGGGCCGGTCATCTCGCAGCGCCAGTTCGATACGGTGATGTCCTATATCGACAGTGGTGTCGCGGACGGCGCGGAGATCGCCATCGGCGGCAAGCGCCGCGGCACGACGGGCTATTTCATCGAGCCGACCATTCTCTCTCACGCCCCGGCGGACGCCACCGTGGTGCGCGAGGAGATATTCGGCCCGGTGCTTTCGGCCATGCCCTTCGACGATCTCGACTGGGCGATCGCCGAGGCCAACAGGTCGCGCTATGGACTGGCGGGCGCTGTCTATACCACGTCGCTGTCGAAGGCACATACGGTTGCGCGTGCGATCCGGGCCGGAACGATCTGGATCAACACCCACCGGCCGACCGAATTCTGGACGCCGTTCGGCGGCTACAAGGAATCCGGCTGGGGTCGTGAGGGCGGAGCGGAGGGTATCGGCGCCTTCCTGGAGACCAAGTCGGTGATCGCGCGGCTGGCTTAAGCCGGAGGGCCTCAGCCCCGCCGCGCCTTGATCATGTCCGCCGCCTTCTCGCCGATCATGATGGCGACCGCGTTCGTGTGGCCGCCGACAAGCTCCGGCATCACCGAGGCGTCGGCGACGCGCAGGCCATCGATGCCGACGACCCTAAGCTCCGGATCGACGACCGATCCGATCGCGCACGTCCCGCCCGGATGGTGCGCGGTGCCGACCACCTTGCGGACATAGGCGTCGACGGCGTCGCCTTCGGCGGCGGCGCCTGGAAAACTCTCCTCGCCGATGAAGTCCGACAGCGCGCTCTCGCGCATCAGCGAGCGCGTCCACTCGATGCTCATCCGCAGCCGCTCGACGTCTTCGCGTTCGGCGAGGAGATTGTACTGGATGCGCGGTCCGGCCACCGGATCGGCGGAGGCCAGCTCGACGAACCCGCGGCTCGCCGGACGCAGCACGACGTTCAGCGAGGTCAGCATGTCGGGCATCGGCGAACGCCATCCGGGAAACCAGATCTGGGCGGCCATGCTCGTCGGCACGAAGATATTCTCCATGTCGGGCTGCGCGAGATCGGGGCGGGAGCGCCAATAGGCGATCGAGGTGAGCGGGACACTCGCCGCGTGGCCTTTCCCCGTGAACTGCCAACGCAAAGCCGCCAGAGCGAGGCGATCGGCACGCAGCCCCTCGCCGAAGGCAAAACGCCGCTTGCCGCGAAACATCATCGGCGCGACGACATGGTCCTGCAGGTTGCGACCCACACCGTCGAGATCGTCCACGACCGTGATGCCGTGCGTGCGCAGGTGCGCCGCCGGGCCGATGCCCGAGAGCATGAGCAGATGCGGCGAGGCGAAGGCGCCGCCGCTCAGGACGACCTCGCAGTCGACCTGTGCGGTTCGAAGTTTTCCGCCCTGCCGATATTCCACGCCCGTCGCGCGGCCATTTTCAATGAGGACGCGCGTCGCATGCGCGTGGGTCTCGATCGTGAGGTTTGCCCGCCTGCGCACGGGCCTCAGGAAGGCTTCGGCGGTACTCGCCCGGCGGCCTCGGTCGATCGTCAGGTCGGGCAGCGAAAAGCCGTCAGGATCGTCGGCCTCGAAATCCTCGACCACCCGATAGCCGCGATTGCGCGCGGCGTCGTGCATGGCATGGGTGAGCGGGTCGGATCCGTCGGGCGCGGACACGGCCAGCGGGCCGGAACCGCCATGTCGGGGCGTCTCCCCGCGCCAGTTGCGCTCGGACTTCCTGAAATAGGGGAGCACGTCCTCGAAGCTCCAACCACGAGCTCCGCTCTGCGCCCACAGGTCGTAGTCGCTGGGATGGCCACGCGAATACATCATGCCGTTGACCGACGACGACCCGCCGAGCACGCGGCCGCGCGCGACCGGCAGGACGCGGTGATCGGCCATGGGTTCGGGCGCCGACTGATAGCCCCAGTCGAACAGATTCTTGGTCCGCAGCAGCCGGAAGGCGAGCGGCATGGCGATGTAGAGGCTGCGCGCCTCGCCGCCGGCCTCGAGCAGAAGCACGCGCGCGACCGGATCCTCGCTCAGCCGATTGGCGATGACGCTGCCCGCCGATCCCGCGCCGATCACGATATAGTCATAGGCCTGACCGGCCGGCGCGTTCACGAGCCACCTCCAGAGGTCGTTGCCACGCCCCTTGCGCTTCCGGCCATGGCCATTCTCCGATCATGCTGCAAATACCCAGATGCCACTAGACGGGAAGGGCGTTGCCGGATGGATAAATTATGGTAGCAGAGCATTTTTCGTCCATTCTCACCAGCGGAGAGATATCCTTGGCCGTCCGTTCCAAAAAACCGTCGAAATCCGCGACCGGGGTGGCGGGGCCGCACAAATATCAGGCGACGCATGCCGCGCTCGATCCGCTGTTCGATGGCGAAATCGACTATCTCGTCCGCACCATCCGCATCCGCGAGGTGCGCGCGATCGAGATCATGCTGAGCCCATTCGGGCTCAATCTGAGCGCCTGGTATCCGCTGGCGGTGCTGCGCGCGGCCGACGGCATGTCGCAGCGCGAGCTCGGCATCCGGCTGGATCTCAAGGATGCCGCGATCGGCAAGGCGATCGACGCGATGGAGACGGCCAGCCTGCTCCGGCGCAAGACCGACAAGACCGACCGTCGCAAGACGCTGGTTTTCCTGACGCCGAGGGGGAAGGATCTCGCCGAGAAGGTCGCGGAGCGGCGCCAGCAGTTCCTCGGTGCGCTTGTCGACGGATTTTCCAAGGCCGAGGTGAAGCAATTCACCGACTTTCTGAAGCGTTGCTATTCGAACATCGACCGGTTCGTCGAGATCGAGACCGGAGCGGCCGCCCAATCCGGCGGCGACGGAGCGTGAGGCCTTGAGCCGCCATGCTCCGGCGCTCGCCCCTAGAAAAAAGTCGTGAGGTTCTTGAAGAGCAGCTTGCTCTGATCGAGGAAGATCGAACGCTTCGCGATCCGGAAGCCATCGCCGTCGACACGCAGCACGTCGGTGCGCTTGCCGACGAAAAGCCGGATCTCCTGCTCGCGCCGATTCACATAGACGATGAAGCGGCAGCGCGTGGTGATCTCGGTGTTGGCGACGCTCTCGATCCGCAGGTTGGTGGTGATGTGCGTTGTGCGTGAAAAGGGCTCCTCCGCCCAATGGTCGCCGCCCTGGAGTTGCATCACACGTTGGAGAAGCGTGTGCTTGTCCTCGTCGAACCAGGCGACGTCCTGCCGCTCGCGGGTATATTCGGTCTCCAGCGCATCATGCTTGATGTTGCGCGCAACCGGCATCCAATAGCGGACGTCGTCCGCCAGCAGTTCGAGCCAGGCGTCGAAATTCCGCTCGTCGAGCAGTTCGCCTTCGAGTGCGAAAAAATCCTCGATCCGCTCCTTGAGGCTGGGCGCGCGATGATCGAGTGTCGTCACGGGCGCTTCGCGTTCGATATCCCCGATCACAGGCTCGCCTCCAGTTCGCGGGCGTGGACGACGCCGCCCATCATCTCCGCCCAGCGCTGGTAGAAGACGCGCTGCGCGTGTTCCGACACGCCCTCGTCGACATAGGCGCCTTCGCCCAGCCAAGGCTCCGGCCATGCCCATTGCGCATGTCCCATGTGCAGCGTGTAGTTCATCGGCAGGCGGCGCGCGGCCTCGCTTTCGGCGCCGATCTGGGCCGAGGCCCAGTTCTCGATATCGTCCTGCTCGACCATGCCGGTCGGCCCGCCATAGCGCAGCAGGTAATGGCGCAGCGCGTCCTTGACCGCCTGCGGCGCGGACTTGGGCACGAAATACCATTTCCAGACTTCGGTGCGGTTGGGCGCGCGGGGCACCCACATGGTGATCTGCCAGCGACCGGCGGAATTATAGGCGATATTGGGGAAGACGATCCCGCCGCGGTTGAGGATGCGCCCCTGCTCGCCAAGCCTTTCCTGACGCTTGTAATGCGCGTCGCGGAAATATTCGTCGACCTCGGGCAGCATCGCCCATTGCGACTGATAGTCGCGGCCCGCCTTGTCGTAGAGGCTCACGCGCGCGGCATGGCCACCGGCCGGGTAGGCGACGTTCAGGATCTTGAAGGTCTGCTTGTCGGCATCCCAGACGTGGCGCCCGCGCAGGCCCGACAGCGCGAGGCCGACGCGCTGGACCGAATTGTGGCTGACATCGTGGTACAGGTCGCCGGCATTGTTCTCGGCGCCGAACTTCCAGTTGCTGTGGATCTCGTATTTGAGGATGCCCTCGATCGTCTCGAGGCCGTCATCCTCGCCGTCCGGCCCTTGCATGAATTCGCGCAGCATCAGCGCCATGTCGCCGAGCGAGTCGTCGAACGAGGGCGCCTCGTCGCTGAAGGTCGCCCAGATCGATCCGTGGAAGATCGCCACGCGCGCCTTGATGAGACCCCACTGCTTGCGATCGAGTTTCCCGCCATAGCCTTCGCTGGAGAGTGGCAGGCCTGTGAGGTCGCCGGTATTGGCGAAGGTCCAGCCGTGATAGGGACAGGTGAAGCGCTTGGCATTGCCCTTGTCGTACCGGCAGACCGGCATGCCGCGATGCGTGCAGACGTTCAGCAGGACGTTGATCCGGTCGTCCGCGTCGCGGGTCACAACCACCGCGTCGCGTCCCGCCTGCGAGACGAAATAGTCGCCCTTATCGGGGATCTGGCTGGTGTGGCCGACGAACAACCAGGACTTGCCGTAGACGTCCCGCATCTCCTGCTCGAAAATCTCCTGATCGGCGAAGATCGACCTGTCGATCAGTCCCGACCCGGCAGCGACCAGCCGCGGATCAATCGAATCGCGTTTCATGCCTTGCCCTTTCAGCGTTCTCTCGTCCGACGCGCCATATGCCGCCGCCTGTTGCTGTTGCCACATAAGTTATGTTAGCAAAGTATTATGCTGTCAACCCGAAGAGGGACGGCGTGGAGAAACAGGCGGCGAGCGCCGCGAAGATGAGGAGGCGGGATGCCGATCGTGCTCGGAGCGGGAGTGAGCTATTCGCCCCTGATGTACAGGCCGCGCGACCAATGGCCTGCCGTGGCAAGCTATCTGGTCGGGACCGTCGTGCAGCCGGCGCGCCGCGCGCTCGAGGGCGAGGCGCTGCTCGACGACTATGCGCGGCGAATCGATGCCGGATTGGCCGCGCTCGCAGGGGCGATAGCGGAAGCATCGCTCGACGCGTTGATCGTTCTCCACGCCGATCGCGGCACCGTATTCGATGCGTCCAACATCCCCCAGATGCACATCCAGGTCGGTGGGGAGATCTGGGGCGACCCGGCGATCGCCGCCCTCGACGAGCCTTCCCGTCGGCACAGCCACCTCTGCGACGAGGCGATCGCGGAGCTTCTGATCGAGGAACTCGTTGCGGCGGGCTTCGATGTCGCAGAAGCGCGTGGGGCGTTCAGGCCGATTGGCGATCCGCGCCAGGGAGCCGCCGCGGCACTCAGCGAGGCGGTGTCACGGTTGAGCGGGGGCGTGCCGATCATCCCGCTGCACATCAACTGTCATGTCGATCCCATGCCGACCGGTCGCCGGCTCGCGACGTTCGGCCGGGCGCTCGCGGCGGCGGCGGCGCTTGCCGACCGGCGCATCGGTCTGCTGGTCACGGGCGGCATGTCCGGCGATCCGGGCGGTCCGATGGCCGGGTGGATCGACGACGTCCTTGATCAGTGGATGCTGACCCGCCTCGTCCGGGGCCAGTCCCGGGAGATCGCAACGATCTGGGCGGCACGCTCGCGGACGCTTGAGGGAGGTTCCGGTGAGCTGCGTCTGTGGACGCTCGCCGCGGCCGCGTTCGAGGAGGCAGGCTGCCGGGCACGTGTCATCGACTATCTGCCGGTCCACCACGCCGCTGCCGGCATCGCCTTCGTCCGTTGGGAGAGCTGAGCCATGCCGATTACCTTGGGGATGGCATCGTCCCACTTTCCAAGCCTGTTCCAAGACAGCTTCGCGGGCTGGCAACGTTATTTCGAGGTGATCAGTGGCGGCATCCCACAACCGATCGAGACGTTCCGGCAGGACGAAGCGTGCGTCGCTGACTGGATCATGCGTCGCGATCGGGCCTTCGCCCGGCTACAGGCGGCCACCGCCCAGGCGGCGCCGGCCGCGATGATCGTCGTCGCCGGCGATCAGGACGAATGGTTCTCGCCCGCGAACCTGCCCAACGTGATGATCTATTCGGGCGAAGCGGGAATCGACGGCTTCCACAATTACGGCGATTTCGATGCCGACCCGCCACTACGCTTCTGGGAAGATGCGGGCCGCTTCGGCGTTCATATCGAGACGGCGACCGAACTGGCCGCCCACCTCCAGCGCACGCTCGTGGCGCAGGATTTCGATGTCGCGATCAGCCGCGCGATAAATCCGCAAGGGCGCCCCGAACGTCGTGCCCCGCATGCGCTGACGAGGCCGCTGCCGCTGATCATGCCAAAGCTCGACATCCCGGTGGTGCCGATCATCGTCAAGACGATCGAGCGATCCAAGGCCGTGCTGAGCGGCGAGCGCTGCCTCGCGCTCGGCCGTGCGATTGGCGAGATCTGCGCAGCGTGGCCGGAGCCGATCGCGATCTACGGCAGCGGCGGAATGTCGCACGATCCTTCGGGCCCGCTGTCGGGCTGGGTCGACGAGCCGCTCGATCGCTGGGTGCTGCGATGCCTGGAGGAGGGAGACCTCGACGCGCTGCAATCGCTTTTCTTGTTCCGCTCGGCGGCGACCGATTCGGGCACGGGCGAGCTTCGCACCTGGCTGGTGACGGCGGGCGCGATGGCGGCCGTACAGGCGCGTCATCGTTGCGAGATCGTCGATTATTTCCCGGCGCATATCGCAACTGCAGGCTGCGGCTGGGTGCTCTGGGACGAACACGCCAAAGGTGTAGCCGGTTATCGGACTTGATATGTTATGATGCCATAGCTTATGCTTGCATGACAAAATATCGGCGACTATAGCTCGTCTCCGAGGATTCGGATCGAGCCTGGCAAAGGCCGCGCGGAGAGGGGAAAGATCATGACGCAAGCGAGGCTTTATCGGAGCGGGGTCGCGCTCGGTGCCATCGTGGCTGCCGGAATTCTGGCGCCTGCTGGGGCTTTCGCGCAGCAGGCTGCAGGCGCGTCTGCGTCGGCGGCGAGCGCGGAAATCGTCGTCACTGCGCAGCGCCGCGAACAGCGGCTGCAGGATGTGCCGGTTGCGGTCGCCGTCGCCACCGGCGACACGATGCGCAAGGCCCAGATCACCGATTTCAACGATCTCGGCAATCGCCTGAGCGGAATCAAGGTCAACAAGGGCGGCCCGTCGGACGCGCTCAACATCCGCGGCATCGGCTCGGGGTTCAACATGGGCTTCGAACAGTCGGTCGCGACCTTCATCGACGGCGTGTACATCAGCCGCTCCCAGTCGACCCGCGCCGGTTTCCTCGATCTCGACCGGATCGAGGTGCTGAAGGGCCCGCAATCGACCTTCTTCGGCAGCAATGCGATCGCCGGCGCGCTCA
This sequence comes from Sphingomonas chungangi, assembly GCF_013778325.1. Classification (GTDB taxonomy): domain Bacteria; phylum Pseudomonadota; class Alphaproteobacteria; order Sphingomonadales; family Sphingomonadaceae; genus Solisphingomonas; species Solisphingomonas chungangi. The sequence continues at coordinate 280,575 of NZ_JACEIB010000003.1, forward strand.
ACGTCACCACGCGCAAGCCGACCTCGACCTTCGAAGGTTATGCCTCTGGCCTCTATTCGCCGTCGGACGGCGAATATGACGTGCAGGCCGCGGTCGGCGGGCCGATCGGCGACGGCTTTTCGGCGCGGGCGGCGGCGCGCGTCTCCGGCATGGACGGCTATCTCTACAATTATCGCATCGACAAGAAGGGACCGGACAACCAGGATTTCCAGGGCCGGCTTGCGCTCCGCTATCAGGTGCCGGGCACGCTCGACATCAATCTGCGGTCCGACTTCACCCGTCTGCACGACAAGCATGACGAGATGCAGGAGGTGCTCAACTGTCCGCCCGCGCCCGGCTATGGCGCACCCCAGGCAGGCTGCGCGAGCTTGATTGCCGAAGGACATGCCGACAACAAGCTCGACTATCACACGGCTGCCGGCGATTCCTTTTTCTACCTGAAGTCCGTCAACAACGTGCTGAGTGCGGCCTGGACGACGGGCGCCGGCACACTGACCTCGACGACGGGCTATTACTGGCACGAAATCAACCGCTTCGTCGGCCAGGCGGTGCCCCAGTCCGCAGTGGTCGCCGTCCACAGCACCAGCGGCCTCCCGATCACCCAGCCCGAGCGGTTCCACTCGTTCAGCCAGGAGTTCCGCTTCGAGTCCGAGCGCGGCAAGTTCCTCGAATATACGCTGGGCGCCTATTACGACAATTCGCATCTGGTCGGATCGGAATCCTACGGCTTCTATTTCGCGCCGTTCGGTGCGCGCCTGCCGGGCGTCAGCCCGACCGAGCCGATCGCTCAACTGGTGACGGCCAACCAGCACCAGCAGAACCGCTCGGTGTTCGCTGCAGCGACGCTGCATCTGACGCACAAGCTGCGGCTCAACCTCGGCGCGCGCTACAGCTCGATCCACAAGACCAACGACCGCACCACGATCGTCGGCGAGGGCGATGACTACGGCCGCGTCATCCCCGGCACCGAACTGTCGCCGGCCGCAACCACGGCCTTCACCGCGATCGGCTTCCCGGCGGGCGACTACCTCGTCAAACATCGCACCGACGACAAGTTCATGCCGTCGATCAACGCGCAATATGACCTCACCCGCAACGTGATGGCCTATGCCTCCTACACGACGGGCTTCAAGGCCGGCGGCTGGGCGATCGGCAACGGCGTCGACTCGTTCGGGCCGGAATCGGTCAAGTCCTACGAGCTCGGCCTCAAGGCCTCCTGGTTCGACAAGCTGCTCACCACAGATATTGCGCTCTACGATGCGCGTTACAAGGATCTGCAGGAATCGACGACGGTTTACAGTGCCGCCGGCGTGCCCGTCTCGACGATCGCCAATGTCGGCAAGGCGCGGTCGCGCGGTGTCGATCTCGACGTCCGAGCCGTGCCGCTGCGGGGCCTGTCGATCACCGCGAGCCTCGGTTATCTCGATGCGCGCTATCTCGCTTATCCGAACGCGCCCTGCACACAGCTCCAGGTCGTTGCGCTCGGGAAAAGCTGCACCCAGAATCTCGCGGGCAAGCGCAAGGATTATGCGCCCGACTGGAGCGGCAGCGTCAACGTCGATTATAGCTTCGCGCTGACGGGCAATCTCAAGGCCGATCTCGCTGCCTGGGTCTATTTTACCAGCGGCTATTACCAGCAGCCGATTCACGATCCGCTCTATTACCAGTCCGGCTACGGTAAACTCGATCTGCGGGCGGCGATCAGCGACGAGCGCGATCGTTGGGAGATCGCGGTGATCGCGAAGAACGTGACGGACAAGGTGACGGCATCCTATCGTGCGAGTTCGACGGCATCGAACGCCGTGACGGCGATCGTCGATCGGCCGCGTTCGATCGCGGTCCAGGTATCGACCAAGTTTTGACGGTCTGTGGCGCGCCACGCAGATCCGACGGGGATGTCACGAGGGTGCGACGCGGGGCGTTGGGAAGAGGCGGCCGATGAGTACGGTGTTCGATTATTCGCGGCAGTTGCGCGACGGCGGCCTCAACCGCCGACAGCTGCTCGTCATCCTGATGCTGGGCGTGCTGGTCCTGTTCGACGGAATGGACAACCAACTGCTCGGACTGATCGCCCACGACATGAGCCACGATCTCGGCATCTCGATCGAGCGATTCGGCCTGGTCTTCTCCGCCGCGCTCGTCGGGGCGATCATCGGCTCGCTCACGATGAGCGCGCTTGCCGACCGGTGGCTCGGCCGCAAGCGGGTCGTCCTGATCGGCATGGGGCTTGCCGGTCTCTGCACGATGCTGACGGCGCGCGCCGAGACGCTGGACGGGCTGGTCGCCATCCGGCTCGTCACGGGGGCGGGTCTGGGGGCGGCGCTCCCCAACCTGATCTCGCTGGCCTCCGAATTCTCGCCCCGACGCGTATCCCGTCGCGTCGTCTCGCTGATGGTGGCCTTCGTGCCGCTCGGTTCGTTGCTTGGTAGTGTGCTGGCGAGAGCGGCGGAAGCAAGCGCCGGCTGGCGCGTCGTGCTGGCGCTGGCCGGAGGCGGAACGCTAGCTCTCACGCTGCTTGCCGCGATCATGGTGCCGGAGTCTATCTATTTCCTGGTCCGAACGGGCTGCGATCAGCGGCGCGCGGTGGCTGCCGTAGCGCGATTGTTCGCCGATCGCAGCGTGACGAGCGTCATCGTCGATGCGGATGATGTCGGCGCGCAGCGCAACAGCAAGCAACCAGTCGCCAGCCTGTTCGGCGCACCCTTGTGGCGGCTCACGCTGCTGTTCTGGCTCGGCTTCATCATGAACCAGGCGATCCTCTATTTCGTGATGAACTGGACGCCGTCGCTACTGCTGAAATCGGGCCTTTCGTCGAGTGCCGGCCTCAACGCCGCCGCGATGTTCGGCATCGGCGGCGCGCTCGGCACGCTGGGCCAAGGCTGGCTCGCCACGCGGTTCAACATCTACAAAGTGATGACCGCCGAGATCGCCCTATATATAGCGGCGATGCTGCTCCTGCCCGCATTGCTCGCGGCGGGCGTTGCGCCGATCCTGATCTTCGTCGTGGCGGCGGCGATCTGCGCCTACAATGCGGGCATGATGTTCCTCGTGCTCGAGACCTATCCCGAGACGATCAAAAGCACGGGCTATGGCTGGGCATTCGGTGTCGGCCGGATCGGCGCGAGCGGTGCGCCGGTGCTCGCGGGGCTCGCGCTCGCCAGGGGCTGGAACCCGGGTGAGGTATTCATGGCGGCGGCCGTGCCGGGGTTGGTGACGGGCATTGTCCTGCTGGGCCTTGGCCGGGCGATCGGCGAGCGATCGCGCCATGCTGCGGCGGATGGCGATGCCACGGGTTCGATCCGTCCCGAAGCATTCGCGTCTGGACGCCCCTGATGTCCTATCTTCGCAATTGCTGGTATCTCGCGGCCTGGTCCGATGAAGTCGCGGCGGGCGCCTTGCTCGCGCGACGCTTTCTCGACGAACCCATCGTAATTTTCCGCGACGGCGAGGGCCGGGTTCAGGCGCTGAACGATCGCTGCCCGCACCGCTTCGCGCCGCTCAGCCGGGGCAGGCTTGGGGATGGCGTTCTGTCCTGCGGCTATCACGGGCTCGCCTTTGACGGCTCGGGTCGATGCGTGCGCAACCCGCACGGACCCGTCGTCGGATCGATGGCGGTCAGGCGCTATGCGCTGGTCGAGGCCTATCGCGCGATCTGGATCTGGATGGGCGATGCGGACGACGCGCGGGTGGATCGTCTATGCGATCTGGGCTTCCTAGATGAAGCCCCTGACACGGCGTTCAGCAAGGGCTATCTGCACGGCGAGGGACATTATCAGCTGTTCGTCGACAACATTCTCGATCTCACCCATGCGGATTATCTCCACGCCGACACGCTTGGCTCGGGCGCCTTCACGCGCACGCGGGCCAGGATCACCGAGGCGGCGGATCGGATCACCGTCCTGCGCGATTGCCGGAACGAGGTGCCCACGCCCCTGATGCGCGTGTTCCGGGGCATTACCGAGGAGGATCGTGTCGACTATTGGAACACGGTCGAGTGGTTCGCGCCCGCGATCCTTACCCTCCGCGGGGGCAACCTGCCGGCTGGCGCTCCGCGCGATGGGACGCTCGACGCCATGGCCACGATGAACGTGCACATCTTCACGCCCGAGACTGCCCGCTCCACCCATTATTTCTTCGCCAGTACCCGTGACTTCGCGGTCGACGATGCGGAATTCAACGCCCGCTTCGCCGAGACGCGCTATCGGATCTTCACGACCGAGGACGAACCGATGATCGCCGCGCAGCAGGATCGGATCGGAGAGCGCGATCTCGCGGATCTGCAGCCGCTGATGCTGCGGATCGACGAAGGCTCCGTCAGGGTCAGGCGCAAGCTCCAGCAGATGATCGATGCTGAGAGCGCATCCGCCCGAATCCTGGACAAATGAGCGCCTGAACAACGTCGATCCACTTTCGATGTTGAAAACGGAACAATGATCCGTATATTGGCAGGCATACCGCTTCGACTGCGCGTGCCTGGGGCGCGAGCAGCAACGCAGCGGAGTTCGGACAGAAAACGAAGGATTGCGACGTGACCATGCAGAAGCTCGACCTGGCGGGTAAAACGGCGCTCGTGACCGGCGGCAGCCGCGGCATCGGCGCGGCTTGTGCGAGGCTGCTTGCGGAACGCGGCGCGGCCGTTGCTTTGACCTATTCCAAAAGCGCCGAGCCGGCTGACTCGCTCGTGAACGCGATCCTAAACGCCGGGGGAACCGCATTTGCCCTGAACGTGGATGCCGGGGATGCGAAAACCGTAAAGGCCGGGGTGCGCAACGCGGTCGATCAGCTCGGCGGTGCGCTCGACATCCTCGTCAACAATGCCGGGCTCGCCGAACACGGGGCCATCGGAGTCTTGTCCGACCAGTCGCTCGATCGGCAGATCGACGTCAATCTGCGTGGCGTATGGCACACGACCGCGGCGGCGCTCGATCATTTCCGCGACGGCGGACGGATCATCAATATCGGCAGCTTCTTCAGCGAGCGGGTGCCGTATCCCGGCGCCAGCGCATACGGGATGACCAAGCATGCCGTCGCTGGGATGACCAGGGGATGGGCGCGGGACCTGGCGTCGAGACAGATCACGGTGAATTGCGTGGAACCGGGCCCTATCGAAACGGACGCGAACCCTGACGAAGGCGCGCGCGCTGCAGCGATCAAGGCTGCGGTCCCGCTAGGGCGCTACGGACAGCCGGCGGAAGTCGCCGAACTCGTCGCCTTCCTCGCTTCGGCGGCTGCAGCGTACATCACGGGCGCTCAGATTCTGATCGACGGTGGTATGCTCGCTTAGCGTCGTGCCTCGAGGCACACGACGCGTATTCGCCCGCCGCTTATGATTTCACGGCCTGGCGACGTTGCGCCACCTGCGGCCGTCAACCTTGTCCGCGACGTAACGTGATGCTTGGCTGGCGCTCATTCGGATGCTGGGCGGAGCTGCCGAGTTACGGCCGTCCAACCTTGCCGAGTTGCCTGAAGATGACGCCTGGGGCGATCCTGCTGGCGATCTTGAGGATATTGCTCAGCCCCGGCCGGATTTCCACCTTGCCAGCCTCCACGCTGTCGATTGCGCGGCGAACGAGAACATCCACGGGCATACCCTTCTGTCCCTTCATCTCTTCGGCGAACTCATCCCGGAAGAGTGGCGTCTCGGTCGCGGGCGGCGCTAGTTCGACCACCGAGACGGTGCTCTTCTCCAATTGGACCCGCAGGCAGCGCGTGTAGGCGTGGATCGCGGCTTTGGCGGCCGAGTAAACGGGCGAGATTGGCATGGGCACGAACGCCAATCCCGAGGACACGTTGAGGATCAGCGCATCGCGCTGGTTCAAGAGATGCGGCAGGAATTGCTGCACCATGCGGATCGGGCCGTTCAGATCGACGTCGATCTCAAGCGTGACGTTCTCTATCGAGCGCTCTTCGCCGAGTTTCAGATTACGCATGATGCCCGCGTTGTTCACCAGCGTGTCGAGGCGGGGAAAGCGCTCGATCACGGTTTTGAACAGTGCGCGTATGGCGTCGGGATCGCTGACGTCGCTCTGGATCGTCTCGATTTCCGGAAAGCGGCGCTTGGCGTCGTTCAAAGCCTGCTCGTCCCGCCCGGTTATGATGATCACATTGGAGCGGGCGAGCAGCTGAACCGCCAATTCAAATCCGATACCGCTGCTGCCGCCCGTGATCAGGATCGTTCTGCCAGAGAGTTTCATGATGCCTGTCTTTCAAGAGAGACTGTCGGCACACATGTGATCGGCATACTCTCCTTTGGAAAGAAGGCACAAATTTGTGCCATACTTACCTGAGGGAGACAGTGAGATGGTGGGCAACGCCAAGTTCACGGTGAAGCAGATTGAGGCGGCAAAACGATACGCGGCGATGACCCCGCCGGTGGAAATCGATCCGCGCATAGAAGCGCTGGTGACCGACCTGATCGGCCGGGTGGCCGACAAATGGACCATGTTGATCCTGGAGGCCCTTGCGGATCAAGGAACGCTTCGCTTCAGCCGCCTCCGTGAAGCTGTCGGCAATATCAGCCAGAAGATGCTGACGCAGACATTGCGCGCCATGGAGCGGGATGGCCTCGTCAACCGGACCGTCTACCCCGTCGTACCGCCGAAGGTCGAATATGCGCTCACCGATCTCGGGGTGACACTGGGGGCGGCCTTCTGCGGCGTGTGGATATGGGCAAGCGAGAATCTTTTGGAGGTCGAGCGGGCCCGAACGGCCTTCGACAAAAGAGACTGAACGCCCTATCTAAGACAGCTATTCCTCCCGGATCAGCTTCCCGAAACAGCAAGGCTCGGTACGATCGTGACCCGCATCTTTGCGCTCGCCTGCCGCAATGCGTTGAGCGGTTGATACGCGTCGCTTTCGAACCATGCGCGAAGGGCAATTTCCGAGCGCCAACGTTGGATGACGAGCGGGCCGAAGCCCGGCTCGTCATCGACCGGCTTGCTCCCTCGGCCGACGAGCTCGCCGCCTCGCGCCCCGATCAGCGCACTGGCCTCCCGGACGTAGCGTTGAAATCCGGCCGGATCTTCAACAGAAAGAACCTCGACCACCACGAACACCGCTTCATCCGCCATCGCTCAACTCCACCCGCTCGCGAAACGAGGTCACGCCCTTCGATCGCTGCCGATTATGGACTGAGGCTAGCCGAGGTTCGACAGACGATCTATGCGTCAACGTCCGTCTTTTGTATGAGGTCGTCCAGCATGGATCCTCTATCGGACGTCATTTCAGCCTTGGAGCTTCGGAACCACCTTGTCGGAGGGTTCGCCGCCGGCGGTCGATGGTCGGTCAGCTTCGAGGCTCACGAGGGTGTCAAATGCTACGCCGTCGCCTCGGGCGGATGCTGGATCATGGTCGATGGCGCAGAGAGAGCGGTTCGGCTGGAGGAGGGGGATTGCTTCCTGCTTCCTCGTGGGCAGCCGTTTCGGATCGGCAGCGATCTGGATGATCCATCCGACGATTGGAAACGTCACTTCTGCACCGCGGAGGACGGGTCCCTCGTCACTTTGAACGGCGGCAGCGAAGTGACCGTCCTTGGAGGGCATTTCAACCTCGTCGGGCCACAGGTGGAGATGCTCTACGGTATCCTGCCGCCCATCGTTCATCTGCACCGACCCGGAGAGCGCGAAGCCCTGCGCTGGGTGTTCGACCGCCTGCGCCAGGAACTGAAGGATCGTAAGCCGGGGGGCTTTCTGATGGCGCAACAACTCGCCGCCATGATCCTCATCCAGGCGCTCCGCCTGCACCTGGACAGGTCGAACGGGGTCGGATGGTTTTCTGCTCTTTCAGACCCGTGCACGGGCGCCGCCATCGCGGCGATCCATCGCGAGCCTGCGCGGCGGTGGACGGTGGCGAGTCTGGCGCTCGAGGCGGGTATGTCACGATCCAGCTTCGCGGCGCGCTTCGTGCAACTCGTCGGTGATGGTCCGATCGAATACCTGACACGCTGGCGGATGATCCTGGCCGGGCGGAGGCTGACACGCGGCGAGCCTCTGGACAACGTGGCCTATTCGCTGGGTTACAAATCTCCGAGCGCGTTCAGGGCCGCGTTCAAGCGAACAACCGGCCGAACACCCCGCCATTACGCCTTAACAGCGCGCGAGGTGTTCAGCGGATAACTCGGGGAGAACCGCACGATCAACGTCCTAATTGTCCATAGGCCCAACCAGGCGAGCCGGTTGGCGAAGTTCGATCCGGCCATCGTATCCCGTCAACCAACCTTTTCGGGAAAGGCAGCTACGGCCGGCCGTCCTCTTAATCCGTTCGTTTTAAGTAGGCAGGTTGGTGGTGTCGGAAATCGAAACGATTGATCTCAAATCAGGCCTACTACTACTGGACGCCTCTAGCCGGGGGTACGCAGCCTGTCGAACCGAACAAGGCCGTGCTCATCTTCGATCAATTCGGTTGAGCGGATGGATCGAAGAGGGAAAGGCGGTTTAAGACGCGAACTACCCTCCAAGCGCAATGGTCGGAGGGTAGCTCGTGATCTCCGATAATGGGTATCGCCTATTTTTTAAAATTGTACCCCAGCCGAACACCAATCGTCCGCGGCCTGAGCGTTGTCGCCCGCGCATTGATGAACTCTACAGGGTGCAAATAGATGATCGAGTTGCCGAGTATAGGCCCTTCTTGAGCTCGACCGCGAGGTTCACGTTGTTGTACGTATCGGTGAAGCCGTAGGCCGGATTCTGTACGCCGGGTTGCCCGAGGATATTTCGCAGAGCGTTCGGAAAGGCGCTGACATGCTCGATCGTCGCGCGGAAATCTCCGTGGATGTCGTGCAGGTCGAAATTCACCGGGGCGTAGGCAGCCCCCTAGAATTTCGACGCCGAAAGGCGATCGCCCTTCACCGCGCCGGAGATCGAAGCCTGCTCGGCAGTAAGCTTGGTGATCTCCGTGCCGCCATAGGAGCCGTTGGCGCCGAACGAGAACAGCTTGTTCGGGTTCGATGCCAGGTCGAATTCGATGCCGCGGCTCCTGGCGCCGCCGATATTAGTCGCAAACTGGATCTGGTCCGACACCCGGTTCGCGTTGACCTCGATATTGTTCCAGGTGATGTAGTAGAGTGAAACGGCGGCGTTGAGCGGTCCGTTGAAGAAGCGACCCTTGGCGCCAACCTCGTAGTTGGTCAGCTTGTCGGACGTCGCGCCGGCCGGAATGGCGATGTCGTTCGGATTGACCTGGCTGACATACCCGACATTAGCGTTCTGGTAGGGCGCGCGATATCCGGTCGATATCGTGGCGTAGGTCGTTATCTGATTGCTCGGCTTGAACGAGACGCTCGCCTCGAAGGACGGGCGGCTCCCCTTGATCTTGGGCAAAGTCGTCGGCGTGAAGGGTGAGGTCGCAAGCGGCCCCGGAATGCCGAACAGCGCCTGGACGATATAGGAGGAATCAACCTGTTACGCGCGGGCTACCTCCTGCTGACCATCGGGCTCGGCTGACAATCTGGCCGGAGATTCTCGATCTCAGCTATATGCTGGCGCTGATGCGGGGTGTGATCATCAGTATGCTCGGAGCGGTCGGCATCGTGGTACTGCTTGGGCTGCGCTACCCACTGCAAACGCTGCCGCTGCTTTTCTTCGGAATGACCTGGAAAGCGATCTGGCTGATCCGCGTTGCGCTACCGCTTTGGCTTTCTCACGCTTGCTGCCAGCGCCGCCATGGCAAGCGCCATCCTGATGGCCGCTATATTCCCCTTCGTCGTGCCGTGGGACCATGTCTTCCGGAATTGCGTCCTGAGAGCCGACGATCCCTGGAAGACACGCTCGGCTGTCCACGACGCCGAGTGAGCCGTCTGACCAGATAGGATCAGGCCGCGGCAGGCCGAAAGTGCGGCCCGGTACGCTCAAGTTGCTGGTGTTCGATCTGATTTCCTGATCAAAGCGATTGCAGGGGCTGGCAAATGGCGGTCACCTCCGCCAGATACACTGATTCCGCTCGATGCCCGGTATGGCTCGATATGGCACGATGGCGCCGAAACATTCCGGGGACATGGCAGAACCTTATGACCGACGTTTCCGTCAAGCGATCTGGCTCCGCATTCCTCCGGTTTGGCAAGAAATTACGCCCGACGTTGAACAGCTGGATCGAAGCAGCGTCGTTGATCCCGACGACGCCCATCCTCGATCCATCGCTGCTCGCATGGACCGAGCGATTGGCGTCGGAGTGGCGGACGATCCAGGCCGAGTGCGACCTGCTGCTCGGCGAGCGCGACGCGATTCCCTCGCTGGGCCGGATCGCGTCCTACCACCGCCGCATCGCGCCCGACGACAAATGGCGCAGCTTCTTCTTCGAGGCGCACGGTTACGAGGTCGTCTCGAACCGGGCGCGTTGCCCCGCCACGGCGGCGCTGCTCGACACGATCCCGGATCTGGTCACCGCCTTCTATTCGGTGATGGACGCCGGGACCCATGTTCCCCGTCATCGGGGCTTCAGCAAGGGACTGCTCAACATCCATCTCGGGTTGCGCATTCCCGGCAAGGCCGGCGATTGCCGTATCCAGGTCGCCGATCAAAATCACGGATGGGGGGAAGGCGACCTGCTGATGTTCGATGAAAGCTTCCACCATGAAGTCTGGAACGACAGCGACAGGCCGCGTGCAGTGCTTTTCATCCAAGTCATGCGGCCGATGCGCTGGCGCGGCCGACTGCTGACACGTGCGACGATCGCCGTCGTCAACCGCACCAAATACGTTCAGCAGGCGCGGCGCTCGATCGGCGCGACCCCCAAGCGCTTCGCCCAGCGATCTCGGGGGGAGGGGCGTTGAACGAGGTCGCACCAATGTGCACGGAGGCCGCACGCCTGGCGTGACATCAATCCGTCATACAAGCTGTCGATGAGATGCGCGCGTAGGGGTACGCCATGCATCTTCTCATTGTCGAAGACGATCATGTCATCGCGGATCACATCGTGTCCGGACTCGGCCATATCGGGCATAGCGCCACGCTCGCCCGGACGGGCGCGGAGGCGATCAAGGCATGGACCGAGCGATCGCATCACGCCGTGGTGCTTGACCGGATGCTGCCGGACATCGACGGCATGTCGGTCATCGACCACATGCGCAGCAGCGGCAGTACCACGCCGGTCCTGATGCTGAGCGCGCTCGGATCGGTGAAGAACCGGATCGAGGGATTGCAGAGGGGCGCGGACGACTACCTCGCCAAGCCTTTCAGCCTCGACGAGCTTGCCGCCAGGCTCGATGCGCTGGTCCGGCGGGGCACGTCGAGGCCTGGAAAGATCGGCCTCGAAGTGGGAAGCCTCCAGCTCGATGCGAGCAGCCATCGCGCATCCTTTCGCGGCAAGACCGCAGCGCTCAACCGCAAGCAATATTCCCTGCTCGCGCACCTCATGAGCAATGCAGACCGCATCGTCACGAAGGCGATGCTGCTCGAAGCCGTCTGGTCCTATTCCTTTTCGACCGCGACCAACATCATCGAGAGCAACATGAGTCGGCTGCGGACCGGGTTGCAGGAGATCGGGTGCGACCCGATCGAGACGCAGCGCGGCGCCGGCTATATCTTGCGGTCCGAACGGTGCGCTTGATCAGCGACGCGTTGGCGCGACCCGCACGCCTCGGCCGGCTCGCAATACAGTTTGGCCTGGCCTTCGCCATCGCCATGATCGCGATCGGGGTAATCGGATTCGGGCTTGCGGACCACTGGGTGTCGAGTCGCATCGACCAGTCCCTCACCTACCATGCGGACAAATATGTCGCGAAGGTGGAGGGTGACCCTTCCGCCGAAATGCATCTCCAGGCAGCGATCCTGGAATGGCAGCACCGCAAGGTACTCAGCGAGCGGACCTACATCCTGTTCGACCGGAACGACAGGCGGATCGCCGGCCGTCTCGATATCAGGCCGCCGCCCGCCGGCTTCTCCTACGTTCATTTCACGGGCGGCGGACGGCACGTCGAGGAGGGACGCGCGCTCGCGAAGCGGCTGCCAAGAGGCGGACTGTTCGTCGTCGTCCAGCACAGCGAAGCGGCCGAAGGGTTGCACGCGATCCTCCCCTGGGCGGTGCTGGCGATCTGTCTGGTAGCCTTGGTGCTCGGCGTGTCGGCGACGTTTCTCTTCGCCAAGCTGACCGCCGAACGTCTGTCCGAAACACAGCATATCGCAGCCGCCATCGCAGCCGGCGACCTGAGCCGCCGGATTCCGATGGATCGGCTCGACGGGATGTTCGCCGAGCAGGGCGAGAGCCTCAACCAGATGCTCGATCACATGGAGGAGCTGGTTCGGGCGCAGCAGCTCTTCTCCAGCAATCTGGCACACGACCTGCGAACGCCGCTGATGCGCCTGCGCAGCCTGCTCGAAACCGCGTCTCGGGATGATCAGGTGACCTTTCCCTCGCTCCTGGAGCGCGCCGAGCGCGAATGCACTTCGATCATCAACATCTTCGATGCGCTTCTTCGGCTCGCCGAAATCGAGACCGGACAGCATCCGACCGCGATGGCTCAGGTCTCGTTGCGGCCTTTGCTGGAGGACATCGCGGACACGATGGAGCCCGTGATCAACGATTGCGGCGGCACCCTCGCGGTCCGTCAGCTCGACGATGTCACGATCACGGGCGACCCGGACCTGATCAACCAGCTCATGATCAACCTCATCGAAAACGTCGCGACCCATACGCCTCGAGGAACAAACGTCACCCTGGCGCTCGAGAGCGGTGAATCCGGTGCGATGATCACCGTGTGCGATGACGGACCCGGTCTCGCGACGGGAGACTTCGTGCGGATCACCAAGCCGTTCGAGCGGGGCAGCGCCGCGTCGGCGCGGACGGGCAGCGGCCTCGGCCTGGCGATCGCGAGCGCCATCGCCCGCTTCCATCGCGGCAGTCTCGAACTTGTCGACGCATCGCCTGGTCTTGAGGTGAGGGTAAGGATCCCGGCGAACGACGATCAGAACGCCTCGGTTCGGGGCGGAATGCCACGCGCTTCCTGAACGCGCCCGCGCATTCGGCGGATATCGTCACTTCCTCGTATAGGATTGCAAATTTACAAGGTTGCAGATGTGCAAGGTTCGAGGCCGAATTCGTGCCGAACTGTCACGGACCGTTCCTACCCCGCAGCCCAACACTGCACCAACTGCTCGGGGACAACACGACATGACCGCTTTCCGCTGGCGACCGCATACCTCCCGATTTGCGTCGGTCTTCGCATTGACGATCGCTCTCGCGAGCCAGGGCGCGCGCGCCGCCGACGCGCCGCCGGGCACTCCCGACAACGGCATCGCCGAGGGCTCGGACATTCTGGTGACCGCTACCAAGGCGAACGAGATCGCGCCGGTGACGGCGTCGCTCAAGGAAACCCAGCCGGCCTCGATCGTATCCCGCTCGTTTATCGAAGATTCGCTGCCGGCAAGTGCTGATTTCAACCAGATCGCGCTGATCTCGCCATCGGTGAGCAATTCGGGTGCCACCAATGGCGTCGGCCTGAACGAATCCAAGACCCAGATCCGGGGTTTCCAGGACGGGGAGTACAACATCACCTATGATGGCGTCCCGTTCGGCGACACCAACGACCCCACCCACCATTCCAACACCTTCTTCCCCTCGAACACGATCGAGACGCTGGTGGTGGATCGAGGCCCCGGCAATGCCAGCCAGCTCGGCCAGGCAACGTTCGGCGGCAATATCAACATGTTCTCGCGCGAGACCCGCGCCGATCCCTCGGTCGAGCTCAAGGGCACCTACGGCAGCTTCAATACCTACATGTTCCGGGGCGTCGCCCAGTCGGGCGCGATCGACAAGCTCGGTGGCACGGAGTTCGCCCTGTCCGGCCAGTATATCAAGACCGACGGGCGCCTAACCTATTCGGGCTACAACCAGAAGAATCTCTTCGGCAAGGTGATGATCCCGATCGGATCGAGCGTGAAGCTGACCCTGCTGTCGACCTACAACAAGAACCACTTCAACCAGCCCGACAAGGACGGCTCGACGCTGCAGGAGGTCAATGCGTTCGGCAAGGATTACAGCTTGAACAACGATCCGACCAGCCTGAGCTATTACAAGTACAATGTCACGACGAAGACGACCGACTTCGAGATCGCCAAGCTCGATGCGGAGATCGCACCCAATTCGGTATTCACCAACACCGCCTATACATATTATTACGACAACGAGACGCTGAGCGGCGCCAACGCGACGACGATGCCGACGGGCGTAGTAAATCCCAAGGGCGTGAAGCTCGCCGACGGCACGTCGGCGCCGGGCGTCCCGGGCTATACGAAGACCAACAAATATCGCGTCTGGGGCGACATCCCGAAGATCAGGGTCGACTTCGGCCTTGGTGCGCTGACCGCCGGCCTCTGGCTGGAGCATAGCGACACCTTCCGCCAGCAGACCGACGTCAACCTGCTGACCGGTGGCTTCAACTATTCCGAGAAGGCGAAGACCAATCCGGTGACGGGCGCCAAGACACCGCAATATGTGAAGTTCAACCAGAATTCCGAGGGCAACCATACCGAGGAGTTCGTCGAACTGGAGCTGCGCCCGATCGCTGGGCTCACGATCACGCCGGGTTTCAAGCATGTCGATTTCGAGCGAAAGGTGAATGCGCTCTATAACCAGACGACACGCTACGCCGAGGCGTTCAGCCATGACTATCAGAAGAACCTGCCGTTCGCGACGATCAACTACGCGATCACGCCGCAGGTTTCGGTCTATGGCCAATATGCCAAGGGCTTTCTCGCGCCGTCATTGACTGTTCTCTATGTTGCCAGCCCGAACAACTCGACCGTGAAGCCGCAGACATCGACCAACTATCAGGCCGGCGCCGTCTACCACGGCTCGCGTCTCAGCCTCGATGCGGACGCCTATTACATCGACTTCAACAACAAGTTCCAGAGCAGGACAGTGACGCTCGATGACGGGAGCACGGACACCGCCTGGTACAATCAGGGTGGCGTGATCTACAAGGGCGTGGAGGGGCAGGCGACCTATGTGGTCGGTCACGGCCTCGCGGTCTTCGCCAACGGCTCCCTGAACTATGCCAAGGAGAAAACCACGCATATCCAGGTCGCCAACGCACCCAAGGCTACGGCGGCGGGCGGCATCCTCTACAAGTCTGGCCCCATCCGCCTCTCGCTGATCGACAAGTGGACCGGCCCCCAATATGCGATCAACGAAACTTTCGATCCCGTCACCGGCCTCAATTCGGTTGCGGCGAAAGACGGCGGCCGTGTCGTGCGCATCGCATCCTACAACACGACGATCGTCGCGGCGAGCTACGAGTGGCGTAACCTGAGAGTAGGTGTGGAAGTGACCGATCTGTTCAACACGACTAAGATCACCAATCTCGGCCTGTCGGGCGCCGCCGATCCGGGCAGCGCCTACAACCAGACGGGCGACCAATTCTACTTCCAGCCCGGCCGGCAGATCACCGGCGACCTGACGGTGCGCTTCTGATGCGCCGTCTCATGCTTCTCGCCGCCGCCACGATGCTCGTGGCGGCCAAGCACGCGCCGCAAGGCCCGCTGCTGCTCAATCCCGGCAATTTCGATCCGGCGCTGCTGCTTCCTGAGCCGCCAAAGGACGATACCGCGCTTGGCAAGGCGGAACTCGCCCAGCTTCATGTCATCGACAGGATGCGCACGCCCGACGAGTTGGCACGCGCCAAGGCGGACGACGCCGTAAAGAGCGTCTCGATCTTCACGGCGGTCATGGGGGCGCGCTTCGATCTCGAGAAATTGCCGGCGACGAAGGCTCTTTTCCACACCGTCAGGGAAGAAGAAAAGGCCGCAGCCGACCGGGCCAAGGACCACTTCAAGCGCAATCGCCCGTGGGTCACCGATCCGTCGCTGCATCCGTGCGCCACCGACGACGAGCCACAGAGCAGCTATCCGAGCGGGCACGTCACTATGGGCTTCTCGATGGCTGCGATCCTGGCTCGCCTCGTGCCGGCCAAAGCCCCGGCGATCATGGCCCGCGCTGCGGACTATGCGCACAATCGCCTGGTGTGCGAGGTCCACTTTCCGGGCGATGTGACTGCAGGCGAGGCTTACGGGCTCATGGTTGCGGAGCGATTGATGGAGCAGCCGTCATTCCGATCGGAATTCGATGCCGCGAAGCTGGAGCTCGAGCAGGCCGGGGCCGCAGGCTGAAACCGGCCGTTCGACAAAGAGAGCCCAAGCGTTGACGTCGGCAGGAGCTGCAGCACCTGCAGGCCGGAAAATCAGGCCCTGCGTTCAACGCCGATCTACGGGAGGACGAACCCTCCGGCGATCGCACGATCGAGATCGTCCGGCGTATCGCAGTCCAGCGACAGTCCGAGCCGCCCGACGCTCGTGAGCTTGATGCCCGGCGTTGCACAGTGGCGGGCGAAGCTGTGGGCGCCGAACTGAAAAGTCAGGGGAGCCGGCCGAGCCATCGCCAGAGCGTTCGTGCCTTCGCCATGGCGATCGGGCGCGATGGAGCAACCGGTTTCCTCGGCCATATCGAGCAGGAATTCCAAATCGCCCGGCTCCACGAGCGGCAGATCGGGGTGGATGACCACGAGCGGCGTTTCCAAAAGGGAGCGCGCCGCCTCAAGCTCGGCATTGAGACCGCGATTGCGATCCGGGATCCAGCGTTCGTTCCAGCCCACGGGCGGCGCGTCCGTCAGCAGGGCGATCGAACCGATCCGCGGCACCGCGTGCAACGCTGTTGTCAACCTCCCGAGCAGCGCATGGCTCAACGCGATCCGGTCGTTTAGCGCAAGCCGCGCCGCCAGGCGGCTCTTGCGGGCAACTTCCGCCTTGAGCGGGACGAGCGCGGCCCAGGTCAAGCGCGTAGCGCGTCCGCCAGCGCAATGGCCGCACGGGCGACCCTGATCCGATCGTTGAGGCTCTGCATCAGTGTGTCCGCAAAAGCGTGCGCCACCGGCAGATCGATCGGCGTATCGCGCTCGTCGACGAGGAGCCCATCGATCACGTCTCGATAGTGGTCGGCGATCGATCGATGGTTCACTGCGATGCCGAGCTCGCGCATTAGCTTGGCCGTCGGCCCCTTTACGGCCTCTCCGCCGATGATCGGCGACACAGCGACGACAGGAACGGTCGTCTGTACCAGCGCCTCGCGGATACCGGGCACCGCCAACACCGGATCGACGCTCAGAAACGGGTTTGACGGAGCGATCAGCACGGCCTTGTTTGTCGGATCGGTGATCGCTTCCAGAACACCCGGCGCCGGCACGGCTGCTTGCGCTCCTTCGAAACGCACGGCTTTCACAATCGGCTCGCATCGCCGAGCTACGAAATAGCGCTGGAAGGGGAGGGTGCCTTCGTCCGTATCCACCATCGTTGCGACAGGATGGTCGCTCATCGGCAGGATAGTCGTGCCGATATCCCACGCGCGCGCCAATCGGCCGACGATCGCGGACAGCGGCTCACCGTGCCGCAGCGCATGGCTACGCAGCACATGCAAGGCCAGATCGCCGTCGCCGAGCGCGAACCAGTCTTCGCCGCCCAATTCGCGAAGCGCGGCCAGAAAGCCCCAGCTCTCGTTCTCACGGCCCCACCCCTGGGCGGTGTTGGCCTTTCCGGAGAGCGTGTACAGCAAGGTGTCGATATCCGGCGAGATCGACAGGCCGAGATGGACGAAATCATCGCCCGTATTGACCACCGCGACGATGTCTTCCGGCGGCATCATGCGCGACAGTCCGAGAACCAGCTTGGCTCCGCCCACACCGCCGGTCAGGACGACGACACGGCTCATCGGAACAGATCCTCTTCGAGCGGGCGAACGAGCGCGCTTGCCGGCGAGTTGGGGCCGCTCCATCGGACGCCGCGGATGAGCGCGGCGGGCACTCCCTCCGCGCCTTCGCCCATGGCGAGCCCGGCAGCGGTTGCGATCATGTCGCCAAGCGCGATCTGCGTCACCTCGAGCCGCCGCCCGTCGCGGTCGAGGTCGCCGCGGCGATCGATCAGCGATGGCATGCCCGCCACACCGATGGCGACATTGACCACGCCGTGGCGCCAAGGTCGTCCAAAACTGTCCGAGATGACCACAGCACAGCGCTTTCCGAGTGATACCCACAGTCTCTCGGCCGAAGCGTCGCTGTCCTCCGGCAGCAAGAGCGCCTGTTCGCCTGTCGCGCTGCCAATGTTCGAACGGTCGATGCCGGCATTGGCCATGACATGGCCAGCGCGTTGCCGCGTGATCAGCACGTTGGGCACCGAGCGCAGCACTTCGCTCGATTCGCTCAGCACGAGCTCGACGAGTCTGGGATCCTTCCCTGTCTGCTTCGCAAGCGCGACCGCCCGTTCGCCTGGCACCACGGCTGACAGGTCGGCGAAGCGGTTTTCCGCCTTGGACACGATTTTCTGAGTGACCACGAGCACGTCGCCGGCCGTCGGTTCGATGCGGGCCTCGTTGAGCGCCGCAATCAGGACAGCAGCGAGATCACTCCCCGGCAAGACCTCGCCGATGTCGGTAAGCGGCAGGATTTCGATCATGACCGGTGCGCGACCCTCGTGCCCATTGTTCGAGCGGCCTCCTGTGACGCCGATCCTGTCCCGTCAACCCGACAGGCCCGCGGCAGGATTGCAACGCGGCTCTTCCGATCCGTCGGATCACGGAAATGATCACCCACCCACCCATCGATAGGAGCGACATAAGGCTAATGCCTTATGTCGCTCCTACGAGAACACCAGAAAAATCGCGACGGGCGATCCCGAAAGCGAATTGCAAAGGGGCGGAATGATGAAAGTAAGTCTCCGTTTGTCGATCGCGTTTGCGCCACTCGCTGTCGGCTTGGCTTCGGCTGCGATGGCTCAGACCGCGCCTTCGCCTGCCGCCGCGACACCGGCAGCACCCAGCACCGCGCCATCCGATGCCATCATCGTCACCGCCCGCCGCAGCGGCGAGAACATCCAGTCGGTTCCGGTTTCGGTGACGGCGTTCAGCCCGACCACGCTGCGCGCTGCCAGCATTACCAAGACGGCGGATTTGATGATGAAGACTCCCGGCGTCTTCCTGAGCGGTTCCGGTGGTCGCGAGAACTCGATCTTCTCGATCCGCGGCCAGTCGAAGGCATTGAGCGGCCCGGGCGCCGCAGCCGTCGTCAGTTATTTCAACGACGTGCCCATGCCCACGTTCGGCAGCGGCGTCGCGACGTTCGACCTGTCGTCGGTCCAGGTTCTGAAGGGTCCGCAGGGCACGCTGTTCGGTCGCAACACGACCGGCGGCGCGGTGCTCTATTACTCGACCGCACCGACCTACAAGCTCAACGGATATCTTCAGGGGACCTACGGCAATTATGACGACCGGGTTCTCGAGGGCGCCGTCAACGTTCCGATCATCGATCAGCATGTCGCGCTTCGGGTGTCGGGCCAGTACGAAAAGCGGGATGGCTGGACCAAGAATATCGGCACCGGTTTCTCGACGCTGGACGACGCCAATTCGCGCGCCTTCCGCATCGGCCTGAAGGTCGAGCCGACCGACTGGCTGCACAACGTCACGACCTACGATTATTATCGCAATTATTATAACGGCGATGCCTTCGCGCTCATCCAGGTTTACGACAATCCGAGCCTGGTCGATGCGCTCGGATTGCGCCCGGCCCTCGAGGCGGCGCTGGCTGAGCAGAAGAAGAACGGACCGCGCGTTGTCGATGACGACATGACGCGACCCGAACGGGTCAAGCGGATGGGTGTCACCAACAAGACCGACATCGACATCAGCGATCCGGTTCAATTGGTCAACATCTTCGGCTATCGGCGCACGCGCGTATCGTATGATGCCAATGTCGACGCGGTCGGGCCGTTGCCGAGTGATGGCAGCGTGCCGGGCATTCCAGCGGGCACGCCGCTCAACCTGCTCGACGCCGGTGCCACGCAGAATGTCGAGCAGTTCACCGACGAGGTGCAGTTGAAGGGCAGGATCGGCGGCGACAAGCTGCGCTGGCTGATCGGCGGATTCTGGCTGAAGAGCGACCCGATCGGCCCGACCGGCACCTTCGCCGGGATCGGGACGGTCCCCGGCTTCACCGAGGGCAACTTCAACTATTCCTTCTATTCGGAGCGCAGCAAGGCGCTTTTCGCTAACCTCAACTACGATCTCGGCTGGCTGGTAACGGGCCTGCGGGCCAATGCCGGCTTCCGCTATACCTGGGACAATGTGAAATCCTGCACTGCCGCCGACATTCATCAGCTGGGCACGCAGAACCCGGATGACTGCGTCGCCGGCAATCCCAATCTCATCAACCCCGCGACAACGCGCGCCAAGTCTTCCGCGCCGACGTGGCAATTTGGGCTCGAATGGCAGGCGACCCGCGATCTCTTCGCGTACGTCACCACACGGCGCGGCTATCGCTCGGGTGGTGTCAACTCGCCGACGCTCGGCGGCACCCTGGCCTCCGTCCAGGTGTTCGATCCGGAAACGGTCACGGACGTGGAGGCCGGCATCCGCTCGGACTGGAATGTCGGCGACGTCAAGGTTCGTCTCAACGCGTCCGGGTTCATCGGCTGGTACAACAAGGTCCAGGTCGTCCTGACCGGCGTGCAGGTCACGGCGCCCGGCTGCATCGCGGGCGATCCGGTCTTCGGTGCACCAGGCTCGCCATACACGCCCGATGGCGACTGCAATCCGCAGAACGATCCCGCCAGCGGCACGTTGCTCGTCAATGCCGGCAAGACCAAGGTGCCCGGCGTCGATCTCGATGGCCGCATCGCCTACCACGACTTCTCGGTGACGTTCGGTGCGACGATCATCGATCCCAAGCAACGCAAGCTCGACGTCAATCCAGCGGTTCTGAACTACATCCCGACCGGCGGCATTCCGTTCTACAAGGTTGCCAAGCAAACCGTCACCGCGGGTGCCGCCTACCATCACGATCTCGCGGATCGTGGCAGCCTCGACTTCAATCTCGATTATTATTATTCGAGCAAGGTTTCCGAGGCGGATTTTGCGGAACCTTCCTATGATCTATTCAACGCCAGGGTGTCCTGGAACAATGTCATGGGTAAACCGGTCGACCTGAGCGTGTTCGCGACCAACCTGTTCGACAAGAAATACCTGGCGATCGGTGGCGCATCTGGCCGTGGCATCGGCTTCGTCGGCGACATCTATGGCGCGCCCCGGCAATATGGTGTCCAGCTCCGCTACCACTTCGGCAGCTAACATCATATCGGGGACGATGCGCCGGAGCCCGGCGTATCGTCCCTACCGTCTTTTTGACCAGCCGCCCCGAAGGGCGGCGGACTCGCCCAGCTACGAAAGGCCGCCGTACGCCGCGAGCGAGAAGGGTTCGAACGGCTCGCCGGCGCGTGCCTTCTCGACCCAGCGCGGATCGACGAGCAGCGAGCGGCCGACCGCGATGAGATCGAATTCGCCGGCTTCGACACGCGAAGCCACCTCGCCGAGATTGTCGATCGCGACAGTGCCGCCGCCGAACGAGGTCTGCAGATCCTTGCTGAGCCCGACGCCGCCGACCGCCATCACCGTCTTGCCGGTCAGCTTCTTTGCCCAGCCGGCCAGCGTCAGGTTCGAACCCGGGAAACCCGGCTTCGAGAAGACGCGCGTGCTGATGTCGAAGCAATCGACGCCCGCCTCGGCCAGCGGCGCGAGATGCGCCTCCATCTCCTCCGGGCTGGTCGCGTTCGCGGCATCGTAGTCGTGGAGCTTCCATTGCGACCAGCGGTAGAAGATCGGCAACTCTGGCCCCAGGGCCTGCCGGATCGCACGGATCACCTCTGCTGCAAGGCGCGTGCGGCCGGCGATATCCCCACCCCAGCGATCCGCGCGGTGGTTGGTGGCAGCCCACAGGAAGCTGTCGAGCAGATAGCCGTGGGCGCCGTGGATCGCGATGCCGTCGAAACCCACCGCCTTCGCATTGGCCGCGCTCCGGGCGAAGCCGGCGATGACGTCGGCTATGTCCTCTTCGCTCATCGGCGCCGTGGGCTCGGCCATCGCCTCGAGATAGGGCGGCGGCATCATCGCCTTGTCGCGTGGCCCCCAGATTCCGGACGGGCGGAGGCTCGGCGCGTCCGGAACCGGGCCGGTCCCCGGAATGCGGATCACGCCCATGTGCCAGAGTTGCGGCACGATGAGCCCGCCCGCGGCATGGACATCATCGGTCACGCGGCGCCAGCCTGCGAGCGCTGCATCGCCATGCAGCAACGGAATATTGTCTTCGCCCATGCTGCCCGCGCCGATCGCCGCGGGCTGATCCACGCCGATGCCCTCCGTGACGATCAGGCCAACCCCGGCTTCGGCGCGCCTGCGATAATATCCGGCGACATTTTCGCCGGGCACGCCGTCCGGCGAGTGTTGCCGCGTCATGGGCGACATCACGAAGCGGTTGGGGAGGGACAGCGCGCCGAGCTTGAGCGGTCGGAAAAGAGGGGCGAGATCCGTGCCGGCGCGATCGGTAATTGGCTGTGCTCTTGTCGAATTCATGCGTCACACTCCCTGGAGACGGTCTTTCTGGGAATGGATGCCGGAGGCGGCCTCGTGTCCGGCAACCTGAAAAACGTCAGATCGAGAGGCCGCCCTCGACCGGGATGACCGAACCCGTGACGTAGGAGCCCGCCTTCGAGGCCAGGTAGATTGCCGCGCCGGCTACATCTTCGGCGGCGCCCGTCCGGCCGCGGGGGACCATACCCACCACCATCTTGCGCATCTCGTCCGAGGAGATCACCGTCATGTCGGATTCGAAGAAGCCGGGCGCGATGGCGTTGACCGTGATGGCGTCGCGCCCGAGCCGCTTGGCCATCGACTTGGCGAGCCAGTGGATCGCCGCTTTCGAGGCCTGATAGGCGTAGACCTCCTTCGGCCCGATCTTGAGCGCGCCGACCGATCCGATGTGGATCACCGCGGCGGGATGATCCGCGGTGCCGCCGGCGCGCAGCAGCGGGAGAAACCTCTGCGTTGTGAAGAAGGGCGCCTTCAGGTTCAGGTCCATCACCTGATCCCAGCCTTCCTCGGTATAGTCGTCGATCGGTGCTTCCGAGATCGTGCCCGCATTGTTGACGAGGATGTGCAGCGCGCCCTCGCGTTGGGTGACCGCAGCGACCAACGCCGCGATGCCGGCGGTCGAGGAGAGATCGGCGGGCAGGCCGATAACGGTGCCGCCCGTCTCGGCGGCAAGCTGCTCGGCGGTGGCCTTCACTTTCGCCTCGGTTCGCGCGCAGATATAGACCTTGGCGCCCGCGGCGGCGAGGCCGAGCGCGATGTGCCGGCCGATGCCGGCGCTGCCGCCGGTGACCACCGCGACGCGATCCTTGATCGAGAAGAGATCGGAGACGTCCATCATTTGTCGCCCGCGATGGCGAGGATGAGATCGACCGTGCCTTCGGGGTCGCCGACGAGCAATGCGTGGTCGCCGGGATGATCGTGCACGGGCCAGCCGAGCGCGCGCGCGCGATCGTGCATCGCGGTCATCACCGTGTGCTGGGCGGCGATATAGTCGACCGGCTTGTCGATCGTCTCGGCGCCGACCGGGATCGCGCAGGCCGTGACCCGCATCGGCTGGTCGGAGAGGTTGGCGAGCAGCCAATCCTGGCGCTCGGGCGCCATGATGTGCGGATGCTCCTTGGCGGCGGCCCGCTGCATCTCGTGGACGCCGGAACCGATCGGCCCCTCGCCGGCGGCGAGCATCGCGTCGAGCCCGGCCATCTCCTCCTCCTTGGCATATCCCATCAGCGCGGCGATGCGCTCGCCCGATTTGGGTACGATGGCGTCGAGGTAGATGATCCTGCGGATGCGGTCGCCCGCAGCAGCGACGATCCCAGGTGCCACCGTGCCGGCATAGCTGTGCGCCACCAGCACGACATCGTGCAGGTCCTCATATTTGAGGACATTGACAATGTCGGCGACATTGGTCGCGTTATCGACATCGCGGCTCATAAGATGCTCCCGCTCGCCGAAGCCGGTGAAGGTCGGCGTATAGACCTTGTGGCCCTTGGCCTCGAGCAGCTCGCGGACATATTTCCAGGTCCAGCCGCCCATGCCGCCGCCGTGGAGAAGAACGAAGGTGGTCATGCTGCGGTCTCCGTGCCGGGGGCGGGTTCGAAATTCTGGATAAATTCGGGCTGCGGGTTGGGGCCCCACAGGAACATGCTGTCTTCCGGGGGGTGATCGCCCGCCGGCCAATCGACGTCGTGCGGAATGAAATCCATGTCGGCGGAATATTCGCTGTAGCTGCCCCAGGGATCGCGCACGTAATAGAAATAGTTCGCACCGAGCACGTGCTGGCCGAGGCCCCAGCCGGGGCCGTAGCCCGCACGCTCCATCGTCGCGCCGCCTAGGCCGACCTCGACCACGGAGCCGACATCCCAGCTGTTGTGGTGCATGCCGCGCCGATCGGACATCACCAGCGCAAGCAGATGATGATCGCTGCCATGAACGCCGTGGAGGAACGCCACCGCGGGACCGCTCTTGTCGGACAGGCGCAGGCCCAGCGTCTTCTCGTAATAGCTGATCGCGGCGGGTACGTCGGATGCGAACAGCGCGAAATGCGACAGCCGGCGCGGATAGACCTTCGGCGCCTTCGAGTTGGGAACCGCACCGGAGGTGCCGGGCGCCGCGCTGGTGAAGCCGAACTGGCTCTTCTCGTCCGGCGTGCTCTTGTCCGCGACGCGGACGTTCACGGGCAGGCCGTCGAAGCCCTCGAACCACAAGCCGTTCGATTCCGCGCCGGCCGGCGCATCGATGTAGCGGACGCCCTGCGCATCGAGGCGGGCGCGAAAGGCGTCCATCTCATCGTCGAAAACGCCGAAGCTCAGGTAGCGCAGGCGCTTGGGGCCATTGCCCTGGGACAGGATCGCCCAGCGGTGCGGGTTTCCCTTGGTGTAGAGCTCGACCGTGCCATCCTTGTCCCGCACGTCGAGGCCGAACAGCGCGTAGAAGCGCCTCGCTTCCTCGAGATCGGGAACTTCGAGGGCGAAGTGGTCGATGGAATGGACGCCCAGCACGTTCGGTCGCCGTCCTCCCTTGCCGTTCGCGTCCATTTTCTCGTCTCCTCTTCCGTTGCCGCTCTCAGGCCGCCTTGATCGGGTTCACCAGCAGGCCGACCTTCTCGATCTCGACCTCGCAGATGTCGCCGTCCTTCATGAACAGCGGTGGCTTGCGGGCGAGGCCGATGCCCGAGGGCGTTCCCATCACCAGTACATCACCGGCCTCCAGCGTCAGGAAGGTCGAGAGCAGCGAGATGGTGTCGGCGACGTCGAAGACCATGTCCGACGTCGATGCGCTCTGGACGGTCTGGCCATTCAGCCGGGTCTCGATCTTGAGCCCGGTCGCGCCGGCGGGAAGCTCGTCCGGGGTGACGAGCCAGGGGCCGAAGGCGCCGGTGTCGTCGAAATTCTTGCCCGCCGTCCACTGTGGCGTCTTCATCTGATAATCGCGCACCGATCCGTCGTTGAACACGGAATAGGCGGCGACATGGTCGAGCGCTGCATCCTTGGCGATGTTCTTGCCGCCCTTGCCGATCACCGCCACGAGTTCGCCTTCATAATCGAGCTGCTCCGAGAAAGGCGGCTTGATGATCGGCGCGCCGTGACCGATCAGGCTGGAACTGAACCGCGCGAAGATGGTCGGGAATTCGGGAACCTGGAAGCCGCCCTCGGCAGCATGATCCTTGTAGTTGAGGCCCAGGCAGATGATCTTCGGCGCCTTCACCAGGGGCGGAAGGAAGGTGAGATCGTCTTCGGAAACGATTTCGCCACCGGACGCCGCCTCGGCAGCCTTCGCCAGACCCGTGCCCGAGGATATCAGGGCATCGAGATCGGACAGGGTTGCTTCGCCGAAAACGGCCTTGATGCCGGCACCCGTCCGCACCGCCACGCCGATCCGGTCACCCCTGGAAACTTTCGCAACACGCATCTCAAATCTCCTCAATAACCGGCAAATAAGCCCATATCCCAACGGTCGCCCGTTCGTTCAGTCATCGGCCTGACCGTTGCTGGCCTGACATCATCACTTCTGTTTCGTCTGGCCGGTGCCGCCCCCCGATGCCGGCATCAGCATGTTCGACATGCCGCCATCGACGAGGACGTCTATGCCGCTGATGTGACCGGCATGCGGGCCGATCAGGAAGAGGATGGCGCCGGCGACATCTTCCGCCAGGCCGAGCTTGCGCAGCGCGATGTTGGCCTCGCGCTGGTCGCGACGTGCGGGATCCGAATAACCGGCGGCCGTCATTGGCGTGTATGTGGGGCCGGGAGACACGGTGTTGCAGCGTATCCCGTCGGGACCCCACTCGATACACAATTGACGGACCAGCATCAGCAGCGCCGCCTTGCTCGACGAATAGAAACCGAGCGCAGGGGTCGGCTGCGTCGCGGACATCGAGGCCGTCGCCACGAACGCGCCACGGCTTTCTTTCAAGTGAGGATAGCATGCCTTGGCGACGGCCCAAGACGCGCGCGTGTTGATCGCATAGATCCTGTCGAAATCGTCCGGGCCGAGATCGACCAGTGCACCGCCCATGATGATGCCGGCATTGCTGATCACCGCATCGATCCCGCCCATATGCGCGATCGCCGCCTCGGCGATGCGATCCCCGCAATCCCGATCGGACAAATCGACCACCGCGCGCCCTGCCGACGGCCCGACGGCCTCTGCGACCTGACCGAGATTGGCGGCATCGCGATCGACGAGAAGCATCTTGTGCTCGCCGGGAATGATCTCGCCCTTGACGAGCAGCTCTGCACAGGCGCGGCCTATGCCGCTCGCTGCGCCGGTAATGACGACACGCATCGAAAGGCTCCCGTCAGTCTTTAAGGCCGAGCTCGTCCATCAGCTGGACGCGGAGTTTGAATTTCTGGATCTTGGACGCCGACATCGGCCACTCTTCGATCAAGCGGACATGGCGGGGCACCTTGAACGAGGCGAGCCGCGCCTTGGTGTAAGCGATCAGCTCCTCGAAATCGACCTCGCCGTCACCGCTCGGCTCGATGAACGCGGCGGGTATCTCCGCGAGCCGCTCGTCGGGCAGTCCCACGACCTGAGCGAGGCGGACGGCGGGATGGCTGGCGAGCACCGCCTCCACCTCCGCAGCCGCGACGTTCTCGCCACCCACTTTGAGCATGTCCTTGAAGCGGCCGTGGAACATGACGTGCCCATTTGCGTCCAGCGAGCCGATGTCGCCGGAATGATACCAGCCATCTGCGTCGATCGCGGAAGCCGTCTTTTCGGGATCTTTGTAATAGCCGTCGAACAGGTTGTAGCCGCGGAACAGAATCTCGCCACGCTCATCCGCACCGAGATCTCGGCCCGTTTCGGTATCGACGATGCGCAGTTCGATGCCCGCCAGCGGGTAGCCGAGTTTGGTGAGGCCGAGCTGACGATCCATTTCGTAGCCGCCGGTGGTGACGATGCCGGTGGCTTCGGTCATGCCCATCGTGCCGACCTGCAACATGTTCGGCGCCTTCTCGGCATAGGCCTGACCGACGCGATCGGGCATGAAGGCGAAGCAGCTGTTCTGAAGGCGGACCGAGCTCATATCGGTCTTGTCCCAATCGGGATGCGCGATCATCGCCTGATGGAAGGTGACGAACGGCAGGAACATCATCGTCACCTTCTCCGCTTCGATCTGGCGAAGGCTCTCGCCCGGATCGAAATGGGGTTGGCCGATGAAGGTGCCGCCGACGCTGACGGCGCCGAGCATCGCGAGCATCGCCGCGACGTGAAACAAGGGCATCGGCGACCAAGCGCGCTCGTCTTCTGTGAAGCGCCACCGCTGCTGCGTGAGGTTGATCGATTCGCGCACGACCGCCTCATGGCTCAGCAGGCAGCCCTTGGGGTTGGCCGAAGTGCCCGAAGTGTAGAGGATCATCGCCGTGCTGCGAATACGGACCCCGAGGCGGCGGCGATGCAGCTCTTCATCACTGATCGATGCCGCGACCTCGTCGAATGCGGCCTGCGAAACAAAACCAGGCACCTCCCCGCCGCCGAGCAGGACGATCCGCCGGAGCAGCGGAGCGACGTCGAGCGCGAGCGTCTTGGGATCGGGAGATTCCGCCAGTCCGGGCAGGGCCTCACCGAGACGGACCATGAAATTGACATGCTCGGAAACCGTGTCGTCGGTCACGATCGCGACGAGATCGGCATTCTCCGCCACATAGGTCATTTCGGGCGCTTTGTAGCGCGCGTTCATCAGCACCGAGACTGCACCGATCATCGCAGAGGCGAACAGCGTTTCCACGAATGCGATACCGGATGGCAGCAGGATGCCGATATGCTCGCCAGGCTTGACGCCAAGTGCGATCAAGCCTCGCGCCTTATGAAAAACCGCCTGGACGATCTCATCGTAGGTCTTGCGCCCTTCGGGAAAGACCAGCGCTTCCTTGTCCGGGACCTTGTCCCATGCATTGAGCAGCAGATCGCCGAGCGTCGTAGCCGTGATGCGTAGGGACGCATAATCCTCGCCCTGTTTACACACCTTGGTCCCGCTCCCTGTTCTTAGTCACTGTGATGCAGCTGATCGCAGTCCGTCGCCGCTGCGGCGCCTTTCGTCGGATAGGTGCAGAGAGGGGCGTGCGGTCGAAAAGCCGACCCATATTTTGTTGGTCAATCTCTCCTGACGGGACACGCTCGATGGAAGCCTATATCTACGATCATGTCCGCACCCCCCGCGGCAAGGGCCGCCCGGATGGCGCGTTGCACGAGATCACGTCCGTTGAAATGGTCACGCAGCTGCTGACGGCGCTGCGCGATCGCAACGATCTCGACACCTCGCTGCTCGACGACGTGATCATCGGCATGGCTCAGCCAGTCGGCGAGCAGGGCGGTGTGCTGGCGCGCGCGGCCGTGCTCCAGGCCGGCTATGCGCAGACCGTCGC
This sequence comes from Sphingomonas chungangi, assembly GCF_013778325.1. Classification (GTDB taxonomy): domain Bacteria; phylum Pseudomonadota; class Alphaproteobacteria; order Sphingomonadales; family Sphingomonadaceae; genus Solisphingomonas; species Solisphingomonas chungangi. The sequence continues at coordinate 309,332 of NZ_JACEIB010000003.1, forward strand.
CGGCCAGCAGATCCACCGGTTCTGCGCAACCGGCCTCGATGCCGTCAGCCTGATCGCAGCGCAGGTCCATTCCGGCATGATCCAGGCGGGTATCGGCGGAGGCGTGGAATCGATGAGCCGCACCGTGATGGGCTATGATTCCGGAGCGTGGACATCCGATCCCAAGGTCGCGTTCGGCAACTACTACGCCCCCCAGGGTATCGGCGCGGACATCATCGCCACGCTCGATGGCATCACCCGTGACGATGTCGACCAGTTTGCGGTCGAGAGCCAGCGCAAGGCTGCCAACGCCTGGGAAAATGGGTATTTCAGGCGATCGATCGTGCCGGTCGTCGACGCGCTCGGTGAGGTCGTGCTCGACCATGACGAGCATATGCGGCCGGGCACCACGGTCGAGAGCCTGGCCAAGCTGAAGCCCGCCTTCGAGGGCTTCGGCAAGGCCGGTTTCGAAGCGGTCGCCAAAGCGAAATACCCCGAGATCGAGGATTTGAGCTACGTTCACCACGGCGGCAACAGCTCGGGCATCGTCGACGGCTCGGGCATCGTGCTGGTGGGATCCAAGGAGTTCGGCCAGAAAGCCGGCCTCAAGGCGCGGGGCAGGATCCGCTCCTACGCGAACATCGGCTCCGAACCGACGATCATGCTGACGGCGCCGGCCGCGGTGTCCCGCAAGGCGATCAAGGCCGGCGGCATGACCGACAAGGATATCGATCTCTGGGAACTCAACGAGGCGTTCGCCAGCGTCGTGCTGCGCTATCAGCGGGAAATGAACATCCCGGACGACAAGATCAACGTGAACGGTGGCGCGATCGCGATGGGCCATCCGCTGGGCGCGACGGGTGCGATGATCCTCGGCACCGTGCTCGATGAACTAGAGCGCCGCGATCTGGAGACCGGGCTCATCACCTTGTGCGCCGCAAACGGCCTCGGCACCGCCGCCATCATCGAACGCGTCTAAGCACACACCGAACAGCGGGAACACCATGCGCCATCTGAAACTGGAAGCGGCGGCCGACGGCTTTGCCACCCTCATTCTCGACAATGCCGACGAGTCGATGAACGTCGTGTCGGACGCCTTCATCGCCGACATGGAAGAAGCGACGAAGACGATCGCCGCCGACGAGGGCATCAAGGGGGTTATCCTGACCTCCGCCAAGAAAGCGTTCATGGCGGGCGCGGACCTCAAGCAGCTGGTCCAGGGCTACGGAAAGCTCAGCAAGAAGGAGGCGTTCGCTTTTTCCCAGCGCGCGACCGCGATGCACCGGGCGATCGAGCAATCGGGCAAGCCGTGGGTCGCGGCGATCAACGGGCTGGCACTGGGCGGCGGTTTCGAGCTGGCGCTGGCCTGTCATTATCGCATCCTGGTCGATGACCCGAAGGCGGTGGTCGGGCTGCCAGAGGTCAATGTGGGGCTGCTGCCGGGTTCAGGCGGCACGGTGCGCCTGGGCCTGATCGCGGGCGCCAAGACCGCGCTCGACCTGCTGCTGAGCGGCCGTTCGGTCGGCCCCGCCGAAGCGTTGAAGCTCAAGATCGTCGACGAGGTGGCGCCTGCCGACGCGTTGATCGATCGCGCGCGGGCGTGGCTCTCGACCAGTCCCGATCCCGTCAAGCGCTGGGACGTAAAGGGCTGGGTGCCGCCGCAGAAGAAGGGCATGACCGTGCCCGAGGACTCCATGGGTTACATGATGGCAACCGGCAGCCTCGCACTGAAGGGCTACAATTCGCCGGCACCCCAAGCGATCCTGTCATCGGTGTTCGAGGGTCTTCAGCTTCCGTTCGACAAGGCGCTCGCGGTCGAAGGCAAATATTTCGCCAAGCTGCTGACCGATCCGATCGCGCGCAACATCATCCGCACCACTTTCATCTCGAAGCAGGCGGCCGAGAAGGGCGCGCGCCGCCCGGCCGGCGTGCCGAAATCGGAAGTCAAGAAAGTCGGCGTGCTGGGTGCCGGCATGATGGGTGCGGGGATCGCCTATGTGTCGGCCAATGCCGGCATCGAAGTGGTGTTGCTCGATCGCGACGTGCCGACGGCGGAGAAGGGCAAGGCCTATTCCGACAAGGTACTCGGCAAGTTGATCGAAAAGGGCAAGATCGCCCAGGACAAGGCCGATGCCCTGCTCGCACGGATCACGCCCACGGATGATTTCGCCCTCCTCGAAGGCGTGGATCTGATCGTCGAGGCCGTGTTCGAGGACACGGGCATCAAGGCCGAGACGACGAGAAAGGCCGAAGCGGTGATCCCCGCGAGCGCGGTGTTCGCGTCGAACACCTCGACTCTGCCGATCAGCCAACTCGCCGAGGCAAGTCAGCGACCGGACCAGTTCATCGGCATCCACTTCTTCTCGCCGGTCGATCGCATGGGCCTCGTCGAGGTCATCATGGGCAAGCAGACCGGCAGGGAGGCGCTGGCGCGCGCGCTCGACTATATCGCCCAGCTTCGCAAGACGCCGATCGTCGTCAACGATAGCCGGGGTTTCTACACCAGCCGCGTGTTCCAGATGCTGATCCACGAAGGCGCGGCGATGCTGGCGGAAGGGGTGCCCGCCGCCGTCATCGAGAATGCCGCGAAGGCAGTCGGCATGCCGGTCGGCCCGCTGGCGCTGCTCGACGAGCTGACCGTCGATCTGCCGCTCAAGATCGTCGATCAGGCGATCGCGGAGGAGGGCGATCGCTACACGCCGCCGGCGGGCACCGCGGTGATGCGCCGTATGAAGGACGAGATCAAGCGGCCGAGCCGCAAGGAAGGAGGCGGCTTCTACGACTATCCGGAAGGTGGCAAGAAGCACCTCTGGAAGGGGCTCGCCGAACAGTTTCCGGTCAAGGCGGGCTGGGACGTCGAGGAACTGAAGCAGCGCTTCCTCTACGCGCAGGCGATGGAAACGGCGCGGTGCCTGGAAGAGGGCGTGCTGGAGACGGCCGAGGATGCCGATCTGGGTTCGATCTACGGCTGGGGGTTCCCGAGCTGGACCGGCGGCACGATCAGCTACATCGACACGGTCGGGATAGAGACGTTCGTTGCGCATGCCGACAGTCTCGCCCAGAAATATGGCCCGCGCTTTCTGCCTTCGGCCTGGCTGCGCGACAAGGCCGCGAAGGGCGAGAGCTTCTATCCGGGTTCCGAGCCCGCGCCGGTCGAAGAGCTAGTCACTGCATGAAACGGCTGATCTTCGAGCCGGAGCACGAGCAGTTCCGCGACACTGTTGTCAGGTTCATGCAGACCGAGGTCGGCGCGCACGCGGAGCGGTGGCGTGCCGAGGGCGTGGTGCCGCGCGAACTGTATCTGAAGGCCGGGGCGCAGGGCCTGCTCTGCACCTGGGCGGACGAGAAATATGGCGGCGCCGGCATCGATGATTTCCGCTTCGAGCAGATCATCATCGAAGAGAATATGCGCCACGGCGACGTGGGCTTCTACATCAACCTGCACAACGATCTGGTTGCGCCCTACATCGCCAAGCTGGGCACGGACGAGCAGAAGGACCGGCTGATGCCGGGCATCGTTTCGGGCGAGAAAATCCTCGCCGTGGCGATGACCGAACCCTCGACCGGCTCGGACCTGGCGGGGATGCGGACCGCGGCGATCGACAAGGGCGATCACTGGGTGCTCAACGGCGCCAAGACCTATATCTCCAATGGCCTGCTTGCCGATGTCGTGGTGGTGGCGGCGCGCACCGATCCCAATGCGCGGCATGGGCTGGGGCTGTTCCTCGTCGAGCGCGGTATGGAAGGCTTCGAGCGCGGGCGCAAGCTCGCCAAGATGGGGCTGAAGGCGCAGGACACCGCAGAACTGTTCTTCAACGACGTGAAGGTGCCCAAGGCGAACGTGCTGGGAGATCCGGCATCGGGTTTCCGCTATCTTGCCCAGTTCCTCGCGCAGGAGAGGCTGGTGGCCGCGATCGGCTTCCTGGCGACGGCGCAGACCGCGTTCGACTTGACTCTCGATTATGTGAAGGAGCGTCGCGCGTTCGGCAAGCCGATCGGCGCGTTCCAGAACACGCGCTTCAAGATGGCCGAGATGCGTGCCCAGCTCGATATGGCGCAGACCTATGTCGATCAGTGCGTGCTGCTGCTCAACGCCGGCGAGCTGGCCGCCGAGGATGCATCTGCCGCCAAGCTCTTGACCAGCGAGCTGGAAGGGCGCGTGATGGACGAATGCGTCCAGTTTCACGGAGGTGCGGGTTACATGGAGGAATATCGCATCAGCCGGATGTACACCGATGCACGTGTCAGCCGCATCTTCGCCGGCACCTCGGAGATCATGAAGGAGATCATCGGGCGGAGCCTCGGCCTCGACGAGCGCAAGCTCAGCTAGGCTGCCTTGCGGTGGCGGTTCCATCCCCTTCGGCGTGAAGGCGCATATCGTGAACACGGCGCTATCGAATGCCAGCGGGCCGCTCGACGAGGCGAGGCTGCGGGCCTACCGCGTTCCTGAGACCCGAGATCGCTATGATCGACGCGACACGATCCTCTATGCTTTGGGCGTCGGGGCCGGCCTGTCCGATGTCGACGAGACCCATCTGGTTTTCGAGCGCGACCTGCTGGCGCTGCCGACGATGGCACTGGTGCTGGGAACGCCAGGCTTCTGGCTGATGGACCGCGCGACGGGCCTGGATTGGCCGCGTATCCTGCATGGCGAGCAGTCGTTCAGGCTGTTCCGTCCCCTGCCGCCGGAAGGCGACATCATCGGGCGTACGACGATTGGCGAGCTCTCCGACAAGGGCCGGGGCAGACCGGCCATGCTTCGTTGTACGAGAGAGCTTTCAGATGGTGTGACGGGCGCGAAGATCGCTTTGCTCGAGGAGATCTGGGTCTTGCGCGGCGCAGGGGGATTTGGCGGCGACGATATCGCCCTCGCGCCGGCCCTGCCGCCTATGCCCGATCGCGCGGCGGATGCGGCGCTTGCTCTCCCGACCCATCGCAATCAGGCCATGCTTTACCGCCTGACCGGAGATCGCAACCCGCTCCATGTCGATTCCGGAACGGCCGCGGCCGGCGGCTTTGAAAGGCCGATCCTGCACGGCCTGGCGACGATGGGGGTGGCGGCGCGCGCACTTGTGCATCTTGCCTGCGATGGAGATCCGGGCCGATTGTCCGCCATGAGGCTGCGCTTCACCGCCCCGGCATTTCCCGGTGATGTCATCCTGACCGAAATGTGGTCAGAGGGTACGGCGCTGCGTTTCCGGGCAAGCGTGCCTGCGCGGGGCGTGACGGTGATCGATGGCGGCTCCGGCACGCGAGATGGTTTCGACGGAGAATGACGTGAAGGATCTGTTTCGGCTCGACGGCAAGGTTGCGATCGTCACGGGAGGTGGTTCCGGTATCGGTGCGCAGAGCGCTCGCCTGCTCGCTGCGCGAGGCGCGAAGGTCGTGGTCGCCGGACTCGGGGCGGATATGCTTGGCCAGGTCGCGGCCGCGATCGGCGATGCTGGGGGTAAGGCGATCGCCGTTGAAACGGATGTATTGGATGAAGCCGCGATCGCGGATCTGGTGGCGGAGACCGTCGCGGCGTTCGGCGGTCTCCATCTCGTCCATGGCAATGCCGGCGCGACCGATCCGTCGGCGCTTGGGGGCGACATGCTGATCGCCGATCTCGATCCCGCGACCTGGGACAAGGCGATGGCGGTGAACCTGCGTGGCAACGCGCTACTCGCCAAGCACGCCATTCCCGAAATGCTCAAGGCCGGTGGCGGGGCGATCGTGTTCAGCGGTTCGGGCAAGGGCGCACAGGGCGATGTCGATTTTCCGGCCTATGGCGCGTCCAAGGCGGGGCTTGCCAGCCTCGCCCGCTATATCGCCGCGCAATATGGAAAACAGGGCATTCGCGCCAACGTCGCCGGGATCGGCCTGGTGATGACCGAAGCGCTCGATGCCAACATGCCGGCCGAGGCGCAGGCCCTGATGCTGGAGCATCACCTGACTCCGACGCTCGGACGTGCCGAGGACGTCGCGCGCGTCGTCGCGTTTCTGCTGTCCGAGGAGGCAAGCTTCATCACCGGCGCGACGATTCCGGTGGACGGTGGCTTTACCAGCCATTCCCCGGTCTATGCCGATATGCTTCGGATGCAAGCCGCGACCCGGGCCGGCTGACACCCGACACGACGTCCGGCGATCAAGGGTCCGATCGCCGAGCCGTCGTGCGTCGGATCAGTAGGCGCCCGGGGGCGAGATGTTGGGGTTCACGTCCATGCGATCGCGTCCGTAGATCTCGTACCCGAGCATCGGGATGTTGGTGACGTGGCGCAGACCGACGTGGACGTCCTTCCAGTAGCGGCTGAGCGGGTTCGACAGCGCGAACGCGGACGATCCGGCCACGAACATCAGCGATTCGATCACATCGTGAATGAGATTCACGATCTGAGCGCACTGCGCCTTGTGCTTCGCACGCTCGGAGAAGGGGAACTCGCGTCCCGTCAGCGCGATCTCGTCGATCAGGCCGGTCGCCTGGAACAGCAGCACGCGCGCGGTGTCGAGCGTCGCCGCGATCCGGCCGAGCTCTTGCATGGCGGCGCCGGATTCGGTCCGCGTCTTGAAGAAGGTGGTGATGATCGGCTTCTTCTGCGAGTCCGCTTCCACGATCTCCAGCATCGCCTCCGCCGCGCCAACCAGCTGGGCGAGGCCCGTGGCGCGCACCACCGGCACCACCGGCAGATTGTCGGAGGGAGCGCCCCAGTGCCGCTTGTTGGGCTCGACATGCCCGAACGGCTTGTCCATCATCACCATCAGGTGATCGGGGACGAACACGTCCTTCGCCACGCTGGTGTCCGAGCCGGTGCCCTGCATCCCTGTCATGTACCAGGTGTCCTGCATCTCGATCGCGCTGAACGGGATGTAGACCATGTTGATGCCGGGCACGACGGGGCCTTCATAGCCTTCCAGGATGCAACCCGCCTGCGCCCAGTCCGCCTGACGTGAGCCCGATGTGTAGGGCCACGCGCCGTTGACGATCCAGCCGCCATCGACGCGCTTCGCCTTGCCGGGCGGGTTATAGGCGCCGCAGACGAGCTTGGGCCCCTGGCCGAACAACGCTTCCTGCGTGGCGTCCGACGTGAGGCTGGCCACCCAGGTGGTGCCGTTGACGATCTGCGAGACCCACGCGATCGCCGGATCGCCCTTGGCGAGCTCGATCTCCATGCGGGCGAAATCGCTGAACGAGATACCGCCGCCTCCCCAGCGCTTCGGGAGGAGCACGGTGAGGAGATTGGCATCCTTCAGCGCCTTGTCGACCTTTGCGGTCGGCGCCCGAAGTCGCTCGCCCTCCGCGGCCTCGGCCTTCAGGAGCGGACGCAGATCGCGGGCGGCCGCGATGAACTGTTCGGCATCGCCGAAGTTCGCGGGCTCCGAACTGATCTTGGCTGCGGTCGCCATGGCTACTTCTCCTTGCATGGGGCAATCTTGCCCGCGAATTGGCTGATCCAGTGATGCACGTGATCGGGCGCGTTTTCCCATAGCTCGGCCCAGCGAGCGTCGGTCTGCACGATCAGCGAACTGAGCTGCATGCGCACGAGCGCTTCCGCCGTCGCCTGCCGATTGATCGGGTGGCCCCACTGCTCGTCAAAATAATCGAAGGTCCGCCCGAGTGCGGCCTCGACGGCGGCCTTGTGACGGGCGAAATGACTGTTGAAAAACTCGAGATAGAAGCTCGGCTCGATCTCGAGCATGCGCTCGGGCGACCGCTCGACGGTGAACCGCGAGAAAAATTTCATCACCGCTCGGAAGCGCTCTATCGGGTCGTCATGTTGCTCGGCGGCTTCCAGCACGCCCGTCTCGAAATTCGTGCAGACGAACTCCGCGACAGCCGCCATGACTTCCTCCTTGGTGGAGAAATAGCGATACAGGGTGCCACGGGAGACGCCGCTCGCGTCGCTGATGTCGCTCATCGAGAGCCGCCTGGCCCCACGGCTGGCGATACCGCGCAAGGCTCCTTCGAGGATTTTCACGACGCTGGTCGGCAACCGCCCGCCATCCCGCGACGGCGGGCTATCGGTGGTCGTCGACAGCGGCGTGAAGATGTTCATGCAGACCCCTCGAGCTCGGCGAGGTTGTGCGGCTTGCTGACATAGCCGGGCAGGTTCTGCCCGCCATCGACATTGATCAGCTCGCCCGTGACGAAGCGCGACATTTCGGAAGCGAGGAACACGACCACCGGCCCGATATCGTCGTCCGGATCACCGGCGCGCAGCAGCGGGTTGTTGGCGGTGGCCATATCGAGAAAACCCGGCACATCCTTGGCGAGCTGGGCAAAGACCTGGCCCATACCGGTCGGCGCGATGGCGTTCACCCGAATGTTGAAGCGGCCCCATTCGACCGCGGCGCTGCGCGTCAGGGCGAGGATCGCGCCCTTGTTCATATTGTAGTCGCTGTGCAGCCAGGCGCCGGTCTGCGCGTCGATCGAATAGAAGTTGACGATCGTGCCGCCACGCTCCTTCAGGTGCGGAAACGCGGCCCGCATCGCCCACCAGGTGCCCCAGGTGCCGATCTCCAAAGTCTGCTTGAGCATCTCGTCGGTCTTGTGCTCGAGCAGGACGTTGGGCGAGAGCAACGACGCGTTCGTGACGAGTGAATCGAGCCGGCCGAACCGTTCGACGGCGCGGGCAACCATCGCCTCCACTTCGTCCTTCACGCCCATGTCGCAGGAAAAACCGAGCGCCTCGACTCCGTGATCGCGGGTGATGGCTTCGGCGGCAGCCTCGGCAGCAACACCATCCCGACCGGTGATCACGACCTTCGCACCTTCGCGCGCCATGCGCCGCGAGATGCCGGCGCCGAGCCCCTTGGCACCGCCGGTAACGATCGCAACCTTGCCGTCCAACAAACCCATCATGCAGCCTCCCGCTCGGCTTCGGCCGCGCTGAGCGAGCGGTCCATGTCCATTCGCTCTTCGCACAGCGATCCGGTCAGTACGTAGCCGCGCGTCCGGCCGGTTTCGTCCTCGAACAGATATTTCAGTCCGTCGGAGCCGTCCGAGACTTTTCGCCAGCCACCCTTTACCCCTATCGGCGCCGGCAGCAGCACGACCGGATAGGCCGTGGTCTTCACCTGCACCGACAGCGGCGGGAAGCGGATCTCCGTGGGTGTGCCGAGCGCGCTCGGTGCTATCGCCCGCGCCGCCGCCATGATCGGCGTGACGTAAGCGGCGAGTCCGCGCGGATATTCGGCGCAATCGCCGATCGCATAGATGTGTGGATCGCTCGTTCGGCCCGTGGCATCCACCTTGATACCCCGTGCCGTTTCCAAGCCGGCATCGCGCGCCAGCCAGATATGCGGGCGCAGGCCGACAGCCGAAAGAACCGCGTCGGCCTCGATCCGCGTCCCATCGTCGAGCGTCGCGATCGTCGCCGCGTCGGCGCGATCGAGCGAGACGACCTTGCGGCCAAGATGCCATTCCACCCCCTGGGCGGCGAGCGCGTCGCGGATCGCATCGCCGACCTGCTGGGGCACCAGCTGGGCGAGCGGATGGGAGAGCATGTCGACGACGACGGCCTTGTAGCCCGCACCGGACAGGTCGTTGGCAAACTCGCTGCCGACGAGACCGCCCCCCATGACCAGCACGCGCGCGCCGTTCGGCAGGTTCTCGCGAAAAGCCCGATAGTCGTCGAGATTGTTGACCGGGCGGGCACGGGTCGCGCCTTCGCCCTCGATCGTCACCTTGACGGGATCGGCGCCCATTGCGAGCACCAGCTTGTCGTAGGGGATCGGCCCGCCCGTGGTGAGGAGCACGCGCTCCCCGGCATCGAGCGCCTCGACGCCTCGACCGGCGCGAAGATCGAGGCGAAGCTGCGCCGCCATTTTCGCGGCCGGCGTGGTCACCAGCGTGTCGGCATGCTTGCCCTTCGCGAGCGCCGTCGACAAAGCGGGCTTCGAATAGAAATGGCCATCGTCGGCGGTGACGAGGGTCAGCGTGGCATCCGGAGCCAGCTTTCGCAGCTCCCTGAGCACGCCATACCCCGCCAGTCCGCTGCCGACGACCACGACGTGGATCGGGGCAGGTCCGCTCATCGGATCAGAAGAAGATCGCGAAGTTTGACATCGAGAGCGTCGATTGATCGACGATGATTTCCCGGCGGACCAATTTGTATCCGCCGTCGGCAAATCGCCACAGATCGCGACGCTCGGCGGTCAGGCGCTCGTTGACCCAGTTGTCGCCGCGGCTGCGCTCCACGAAGAGATAGCTCACCACCTCGTAATCGTCCGGCGTCTCGGTCTCGGCGACGCGGACGTTGGTGACGAAACGGCGGCAGCGCGAGGGCGGGTCCTCCGCCCAGGCGCTCTTGCCGAGGCGCCCGGTGCGCATCAGGATCGAATTATAGTCGTCGTCGAAATGCTTCATCGTGCGGACGACATCGCGATCTCGGTTCGGCCCCGTCCGGGTGAGCCGGATCGGCGCGGTGTAGATCAGCTCGGGGTGCAACATGGCGACCCAGTCGTCGAAGCGACGCTCGTCGAGCGCGGCCGCCTCGTCGTACAGCGTCTCCAGGATGCGATTGTAGATTTCCGAGCCCAGCGGGACCCTGGTCTTGGACGTGAGACCCCTCATCACGGCGCTCTTGTCGACCGCCGCCGTCGCATAATTCGTCATCGTCTATCCTCTCGGTCGAAGGGCAGGGCTCAAGCGTCCGACATCAGGTCGCGATAGGCCAGCCACCAGTTCCACTGAGTGTCGTCCTTGGTGAAGCCCGGATAGATCAGACCGTCGCCATACCAACCCTCGGGCTTCTGATGTCCCGTCAGCGCCTGATATTTCAGCGTCATGCCCTTGCCCATCACGCCACGCGCGTTGCGCATGATCTGCGGCCAGGTATCCGCGTCGTCCTGCTCGATCGTGCCCGAGGTGCCGGTCTGCTGAATCGAATTCTGCAGCATGTCGCGCTTGACCTGCTCCGGCGCATCCTTCTCGGCGAAGATGAAGTTCACGAACTCCACGTGGTTCGGTCCCTTCGGCACGTAGGTGTGCAGGGCCAGCGCACCCGACGCGCCACCATCGGTGCGGGGAGCGAAGATGAAAGCGAACAGGATGTTCGGGAACATGCCGCCGACCTGCGGCGGGCAGGTCGCCAGTTGCTCGATCTGCGTCGGCGACAGATGCTTGTAGAGCTGCGGGATCAGCTCGGGCGTGATGCCGGGCGGGGGCAGCATGTGAAGCCGCTCGTCGACGGTCTTGCCCTCGAAACTCATGTTCGAGAACATCTTGAAGGTGAGGGCGGCCTCGAGGCAGCGCAGGGAGTGGCCCTGCTTGCAGCTGATATCGACACCGTACATGCCGGGCGCGTTATCGTAGATCGATTCCGCAGTACCGCCCATGATTCCGCCTTCCATCAGCGAGCGATGAAGCGTGAGCGTGTGGAAACCATCCGAGCCCGATTGCTCGCCGGGAATCTTCCAGTTGCACGGAAGGACAAAACGCTGCGGCGGCCCGAGCATCTCCAGCCCGCCGTCGGTGCGGCAGAAGAGCTGATCGAAGTAGAATTTGGTGTCGCCGAGGAATTCTTCGAAGGTGGGTCCCTCGTAATTCCAGGTGGCGAAGATCAGGCCGCCATAGACATGGACGCGCGCCTTCTTCAGGCCGAGCTCTTCCTTGCCGCGCTTGTCGCCGTGCATCCGCTCGCGCTCGACCGGAGCGCCGAGGAAGCTGCCGTCCGACTTGAACGCCCAGCCATGATAGATGCAGCGATGCGATGCCGCGTTGCCGGCCTCGGCGAGGCAGACCTTCATGCCGCGATGTGGGCAGACGTTGAGCATCACGTGGATCTCGCCGGCGCGATCGCGGCTGACGATCACATTGTCCTCCGCCATGTCGCGCATTACGAAGTCGCCGGGATTGGGTATCTCCGTCTCGTGGGCGAGCAGCAGCCAGGTCTTCGCGAAGATCCGCTCCATCTCGTGGGCGTAGAGCTCTTCGTCGCTCATCACCCGCATCGACACCTCGTTCATGTCGACGTCGATAAGCTCGTCTAGGGTCGTGCCATCCCGCAGCACGAGGCGCGATTTCTGGAGCATGATATTCCTCTCCCGAGTCGTAGTCGGCGTGAAACGAGCAATACAGATTGACCATAATCTGTTCAAGATGTATTTGAGGCAAAACCCCGAGGAGAGCCATGACCCGTCTTCGCGTCGTCATCGACAAGCCCGCATGCTGCGGCTACGGCCTCTGCGCCGAAATCTGTCCCGACGTCTACAAGCTGGACGCCAACGGGATCGTCTATGTGGACGATCCGATCGTGCCCGAAGGCCTGGAAGACTCGGCACGCGAAGGCGCCGAAGCGTGTCCGCAATCCGCTCTGGCGGTCGAGGAAATCTGAGCTGTCGCTTGCGGTACCGAACCGCGAAAAGCGCGCGTCAGACCAACGTGGCTACGAGTCGTGCGATCCTCCATTCGCCGTCCATGCGGCGCAGCATGATATCGTAGTCGGTGAAGCTGGCGGGCTTTCCGCCATCCTGCCAATCGGTCACCAAGCCGTACGCGACGACATGGGCCGTTCTCTCGTCGTCGCCTGGCCGTGCGACAATATTGGTAATCTGGTGACGCCATTTTCCGTTGCCTTGCTGCGCAACAATACCCGGCATCGCCGTCAACCGGTCCGCGCCTTCGAGCTTCAGTGCTCCCGCCACTTCGAAGCTTCCGTCCGGCGCGAACAGCGCGACCCATCCCGCCGCATCGCCATGATCGACGCGGTGGCAGTAGTTCGCGAACAGATCCTGTATGGCGAGTTGATCGGCGATATCGAGCATGGTCTCTCCTAGAAGGCATCCGCGCTGGAATAAACGTGGATGCGCGGGACGTTGGCGCGAGGGGGCTGTTCCAGCATGAAGCGCACGGCGCGGGCGAGGTCTTCCGGCTGAAGGGGAACGAGATATTCGTCCCAGCCCTGGCGGCCGTGCGCCTTCATGTCGTCGAAAATCTCTGTGCTGGTCGTGCCCGGTGCGACCAGGCCGACGCGCACACCAGATCCGGCGAGTTCCACGCGCAGCGAGTCGGTGAACCCCTCCAGCGCGCGCTTGAGCCCGCCATAGACCCCCATGCCGGCGGCATTCACATGTGCACCGATGCTCGAGACGTTGACGATGGCACCCGATCCGGCCGCCTTCATCGCGCGCGCGAAAACGTAGCTGGCGCGCACCGGGGCATTGAAGTTCACAGCAACCATGCCTTCGAGCCCGTCGAGATCGAAGGCGTCGAGGTCCCCGACCCGCAGGATGCCGGCGTTGTTGACGAGAATATCCGCGCTCCCGAACCGTTCGTGCGCCAGCGCAAGCAGGGCTTCGGGAGTCGCCGGGTCGGCGATATCGGCCGCCAGGACGGCGACTTCGGTCTCCAGTTCCGCGGCGAGCGCCTCCAGGCGCTCCGTCCTTCGCGCAGTCAGCACCAGACGCGCACCGGCGGATGCCAGCTCCCGCGCCGTCGCTGCGCCGATGCCTGCCGACGCGCCCGTGATCACCGCCACTTTGCCGGTCAATGTCGCCACTGTTGCCTCCGCGTCCTTGCTCAGCGCGCCAGGGCCGGGTTGCTCATGATGCCCTTCCCCGATGCCATATCGATCGGGAACGAGATCATCTCGAAGAAGCTGTACCACTTGCCGCCGACGCGACGCATGCAGTCACTCTGCCGGATCGAGATCCGCTTGGTACTGCCATCCTTCAGCGTCAGCTTGAGATCCTGCGTGTCGGCCTGGATACCGAAGCCGCCGTCGGAATCTGCGACGAATTCCGGCATGGTAAGCGTGCTGTGGGCGATTCCGCCCATCATCCCAGCGTAATAGCCGCTGATCTGCTTCAGCCCGCGTAGCTCGCCCGGATAGAATGTGTCGTAAACCAGCGTGTCGTCGCCCGGCCCGTAATACTGCATGAGCTGGGCAAGGCTGGTCGAAACGCCGCCCACGTCCATGAACCGGCGGATCTCGCGCTTGGCCTGCTCCGGCGTGGTGGAAGGCGTGGGGAGGGGGTGGGCGGACCACGTGATCGGGCCTTGCGCCTTGATCGGCCCGTCCACCACCGCCATTCCGGTCTTCGCATCGACGGGTAGCGAGACATGCTGCTGGACGATCTGCCATTTGCCGCCGATCTTCTTGAAGGCGTCGATCTCGCGGACGCTCATCTTGAGCGCTTGGCCGCTTTTCAGGACCGTGTCGAAATGGATCTGCATGGCGGCACAGGCGAAGCGCCCGTTCGTCGCCACGTTCATTTCCGCCATGTCGTGCTTCATGCTGCGGATCGTCGCGAGCTGCGGCGCGAACCCGGCCTTGATCTGCTCGCGTCCCTTATAGATGCCGGGCGCGTAGATATCGAGCACGAGGGCATCCGGCGCGTAGTAGGGCGCGAGCTTGTCCATGTCGGTTTCGGTCTGGATATAGTTTTCGAGCGCTTTGATCGCAGCCACGTCTTTCGGCGCATTGAAGGACGGACCGGCGCCGGAGGCCTTTCCGCTCGCCGCGAGAATCATGCAGGTGGCGATGACGGTTGCCGGGGCGAGCATAGCTGTCAGGCGCATATTCTTCTCCCTGAAGCCGGCCCGGCTATTTCGGCCGGCGGCTGATCTGGCAACCGAGCCCGCTTTTGGGAGGCCCAGGCCGTCTCGTGAGACATATGATCGCATTCACTCGATCAACCTGCCGCTAGGCAGGTCTGCATCGCTGCCCGCACTGGCATCAGGGCAAATGGCTCGCCGGATACAAGGCAAGGCCGTCGAGGAGAGTAGAATGGCCGCCTTGGGCATCGACATGGATGGCGCCCCTCCGTCCGAGGCGGAGACCGCAGCGCCGATCACCTGGATCGCGAGCGTCGCGTTGCTGTCGACGGCAATCTTCCCGGTTCTGGCGCTATACGGTTTCGGGGTCGCGTTGCCGGTCATCGCCAAGGCCTTTGCCGCAGAGCCCGGAGCAGTGCTCGTCAGCCAGCTGATCGGCGCCATCGTGGGACTCGCGTTCGCGTTGGGATCGCCGATCGTCGGACGGATGATCGATCGATTGGGCTATCGGCGGGTGTTGATGCTGTCATCGGTCGCCTTTGCGGTGATTGGCGGGGCCGGGGGGCTGGTCGACAACCTGTATCTGATCCTCGCGACGCGTGTGCTGCTGGGCTTCACCGTCGCGGGCACGCTCGTGTCGGGGCTGACCGGCATCGGCTTGCTCAATCATGCTCAGCGGGTGCGGCTGTACGGCATGCAGACTTTTGTCGGCGGCGCGCTTGCGATGGCCGTCTATCCTGCGGTTGGTGCGCTGGCCTCGCTTGGCTGGCGATGGCCCTTTGCCCTGCATATCGTCGGCCTGGTGCTCGTGCCGCTGTTCGCCGTCCTCCCCAAGCATCCCAAGCGGACCGTGGACCACAAGGAAGACACCATCCTGCCCGCTTCGCGGCTGCCGGTGTCGCTGCTCCTCGTCGCGGCGTTCATGGGCATGGCGGGCATCGTAGGGCCTATCTTCTCGCCCTTTTTCCTCGGCAGTATCGGCATCACAAATCCAGCGGAGCAATCGCTGCCGCTCACGACCATGGGCGCCACGGCGCTCGTCGCGAGCGCCCTGTTCAGCACCATCAATCGATGGGTAGGCATCCGGTGGACCTTTGCCCTCGCCATTGCCATCGGCGCGGCGGGAAACATGCTGGCCGGGAGCGTGGATTCGGTTGCGATGATGTGCGTGGCGATGGCGGGCTCCGCGATCGGGGCCTCGCTATTCTCGCCCAACCTGAGCGCGGCGGTGGCCCAGATCTCGGGCAAGGCCAAGGGGCGTGCGCTTGGAGTGGCGAGCGCCGCGATGTACGGGGCGCAGGCCGTTTTCCCCTTCGTCGCGCAGCTCATCATGCATTTCGCGGGGCCGGCCGCAGTGTTCCGCTTATTTGCAGCCGCAGGTTTCGCGCTCGCGATCGGTTTCGTCATCACCGCCCGGCGCGGTGCCACCCTGACGCCGGTCGGCAGGCCTGGATGACCGTCGTCGGCGATCAGAGTTGATCGTGAGACGGTAATTCGGGCGCGAAGAGCCACTGCTCCGCCGCCGCGAGCGTCTGGAACATGGCGGTGCCCTCGCGGATCATGAGAATGCGCTGGGTCTGCATCCGGGTGAGCGAACCGCCCCTGACCACGGCGATCCTGCGCGCTTTCAAGGCGGAATTGGCGACGATGCCCATGAACGCGGAGACCACCTCCTGGGATTGAATGACGGCACCCTCGGTATCGATCAGGAGAAGAAATTCGCCGGACCCGAGACCCGCTTCCACGACCGTCTGCTGCTCCAGCCGGGAGAATTCAGCGACCTCGCCGATGTCCATGAATCCCCACATTTTGGCACGAACGAGCGCGCGTGAGGCATCAAACCCGATACTAAACATATCTTTTCTGCCGTATTTTGGTAACGGCTCCCGCTATCCGACTTGGATGAACGGCTTATAAAATTTGCGGTGGTAAGACCAATGTCCAATGGTTCGGTCACGGCAACAAGAGTGATGCAAAAGGCGGCGTGAGCAAGTCGATAGAATCGCTACCCGATATCGATCAGACGATGCAAGATTTCTGCGTGGTCCCGCCGTCAGTCAAGATGTTGCGGGGGAAAGTCTCGATCAAGCACGGCTAGTGCTGCGCTAAAGAGTTCATCCCAGAAGTAGGGATTCGAAACGTAGCTGCCGTGGGGGTCGTGCGATAATCGCTCGTGCTGTACGATCCCCTGCAAGAACAGCACGACAGCCAGCGAAAGCCGCATGGTAAAAATATCGTCCGGAAGATGATCGTACTTTAGGCGAAGTGCCAAGCGGATTTCGCGGGTAACCGGTGCTTCGTATTCCATCGCAAACATCGACGTCTGCCGCGCGGAAAGCATCAATTGTAGAACGAAATTCGCAAAAACCTCGCGTGCACGCCCTTGGAAGGCATCGAGTATGGGGAACAGCATAAAGCCCATGAGTGTATTGCGCTCTGCAAGGGCAAGTTCGATCTTTGCCGTCCGTCGTCGCCGGTGTTCGTCTATTTCCCCCTGCCGGATATAGAAGATCTCCCGCACGAGATCATGTTTCGTTCCAAAGTGATGGCGAATAGCCGATTTATTGGCCTGCCCCGCGGTCCTGAGAATTTCGCGTTGAGACGTTCCCTCATAGCCACGTGCCGCGATCAACTCCTCGGCGGCGAGGATGATCTTGCGCGCTCCAGGGGCGTAGCTTTCGAGCGAGGGAACCATGTCTGTCGCGCAGTCATCGCACGCAAACTCTCGCAATGGCAACCGGTCCTTCCGGCGATCCTGTGCCTCGGCTGATCCTAGGCGGGCCTGAAAACCGGGATCGTCGGCGGTCGGAAGGCGAGGCGCCCGTCGCGTCTCGGCGGCCGTGGCAGTTTTCAGCGATCGAGTTCGGTGTCCTTGAAGACCGGTGTGGCGGCCACCGGCTTCATCAGCACGAGCGGGATCAGCCGCTGCGTACTCTCTTGATATTCGGCGTAAGGCGGATAGATTGCGACCATCTGATCCCAAATCCGCTGCCGCTCGGCGGCGGCGGGCTCGCGCCAGGTGGCACGGAAGGCTTGTGTGGCGACCTGGACCTCGATGTCATTCGAAGCTGTTATGTTGAGATACCAGGCTGGATGCGACGGCGCGCCACCTTTCGAGGCGACGATCACGATCTCGCCTTCGACCATTCCATAGATGAGCGGCAGGATCAGGGTGCGGCCGGTCTTGCGGCCGACATGTTTGATCAGACAGATCGGTTGATAGCCCTCGCCGTTGATCGGACCGAAATCGAAAATATGGCCTTCCGTGCCGCCGGACTGGAGATAGCGACGCAGATGTCGTTCCTGCCAATCGTGCATGCCGGGCGGGGCGGTGTCGGTAACGCTCATCGGGGGTTCTCCGCTGGGACTTGGGTCATGCCGGCCGCCGCGCATCGCGGTCGTTCACGGCGTAAACGCCAAGATGCGATGAAAGCGCCAGCGAACACAACCAAGCGAGCAGATTGCGGCACCCTCGCCTTCGCTTTATGCGCCGAAGCTGACCCAGTATTGACTCATATGGGCTCCGGCGCGCCATAAAATTGCTCCAAGCCGGCACTGACCTGGAGGACGTGCTCGCGCCGTGCCGCAGCCGACGTGAGGGGATTGGGCGCAGCCAGATCCTCGTCGAAATTCAGCATCGGGCCATCGGGCAGGGCGTCGAGCGCCGCCTTCGCGAGATCTCTGGTCGACGCTGCGCCCACCGCCTCGACCGGGATCGCATTTCGCGCGAGTGCTGACCGGAGCACTGGGGTGTCGCCGACCAGAAAGCAGAGTGTCAGCACGTCGACACCATGTGGCTTCAGTTCCGCCCACAGCGATTCGCCCAGATTGAGACCGAAGCCTTTGGTGGCGGTGTAGATGCCCGCACGGGCGCCGCCTCCGAAAGCGGCGGCCGAGCCCACGATCAGAAGGCCGCCGCGACGCTGGCGGACGAAGCGACCGGCAAAATGGTAGAGTCCTTCGGTCAGCACGTTGACGTTCCGACGCACGATATCTTGCCACATCGAGAGCGGCGAGCCGAGGAAGGTGCTTCCGGAGGAATCTGCACCGGCATTGAACACTACCAGGCCGAGGTCGATGTCTTCGACCAATGCCGCCAATTGGTTCACGACATCGCTCTGCGCGATGTCGATGGCAGCGGTGCGAACATCTACTCCCGTCTCTGCCCTCAGTTCCGCGGCCATCGCTTCGAGCACGGGAAGCCGACGTGCAACCAGCACGCAATTGACTCCCCGTCTGGCAATGTCTCGTGCAAAATCCGCACCCAGACCATCTGACCCGCCGATGATCAGCGCCCACCTGCCGTAGCGTTGCCGAAACACGTCGGGTTGATCCACGTCAAATTCCTCCAACGCCGCCCCTGCCATCGGGGCGGGAACGCAATGTCATGCCGGATGTGCAAGGTTCGGCTCGAAATGCTCCATTTACGCCATAATGAGCTTGCGGCCGTGCCAAGCAAGATCGGGTCAGTGGCCGACCCATTGGCCTTCGTACCCTTCGAGCATGGTGACCACGCAGATACCGACCGGTTGTGCCGTTCGAGCGAGAGACCTGACCTGACCTCAGCAGGTCGCGTCGATCTGCCGTGTGAGCCGACCTGTTACTTCGGATCAGACGACTACTCGGGTATCTCAAGCCATTTGCGCCGCACGCGAATTTTCAAGAACCTTTCCAGCGGCGACGTTGCGCATTTCTGTAGAAGCTGGCGGGCGTCGCGCACGTTTCGTCAACCGTCCTGCAACTCCGCACGAAAAGACCCAGAATGATGGCGAGCCAGAGGAGTAGCACCGGGCCGATGGCAATGAGCGCGGCCATTGCCGAAATACTGCCGCCTTGAGCGGCGTTGGCGTCTGCAGCGTCGTGCATGCACTGGGCGTAAGCATAGCCGTTATAACTTTGCAGCAGACCGCATTGCGAGGCGGCGATCTCCCAGCCGTGTCGGAGATTGCGCCCAAATGCCAGCAGGCATAGGGGATAGGCAGCAAAGATCCATAGCAAGGAGCCTGCCACGAGCCATGACCAGCGAAACGTACTTGTTCTCGAGCTCATCCTCATCCGACCTCTTCATTTTCTGAGCATCGATAAGGTGTGGCATGAAAATTCACCCTACCCGCCGATAGGGCTTCGTCGCCTGATGAATATGAGAAATGGCGGATCGTCGCTTGCAGAACAAGTTTGCTACCAGATCAAGACCACGATGGCGCCCGTGATCAACAACGCGCAGCCGTTGAGCAAGCAGACATGCCGAAACCCAGATTTCCAGACGTCCGGCGATATCCTGTACATGATGGTCTCGCTCTCGACAGCGTGTCGTTCACGAATGCCGCCAAGGTGCAGCATGTTTTGTGCGCCCCTCACCCCTATCGTGCGACAGGGTAATCGCGGCTTTCACGCCGACCGGCTGGAGCGGTCTCAGTCGGGCAGCAATTTTGCCAATCGCTTACAGATCAGGGCGCAGACGCGCTCATATTGCTCGATGAGCAATCGTTCGGCGGTGTCGCTGTCCTTGCAAAAAATCGCTCGAAGGAACGGCCCTTCGGCGGAGTAGAAGTCGCTTTTGTCGCGTGCGAAGGGCAGGCAGAAATTTCGATAGCGAACGGATTGGGCGAACAGCAGTCCGCGCATCCAGAGTAGCCAGGGATTGCTGCAGCGGCTGACCATCGCCTCATGGAATCGCGCATGCGCGCTCACGTAATGAGCGATCGCGGCCTCGCTGTCGTCCATCTGTTCCAATCGCCGCAGCACGCGATGCGAGGCTGCGACCAATTCAACCTCAAATTCGACGTCGTAGGCTGCGATCGAGTCGCGCAGGCACAGGGCGTCGATCGCAGTGCGCGCCTTGGAAAGACTGGCGAAGCGACCGACGGACATAGGTGTGACGATGAAGCCGCGGTTGGGCTCGATCACCACGAGGCCTTCGGCCGTCAAGCGCGACAAGGCTTCGCGGATGGCGCTTTGGCTCGCCCCCAGGACCTTGCTGAGGCCCAGCACGCTGACACGCGCGCCTGGCGCCAGACGACAAACGAGCAGATCCTGGCGGATCGCTTCATAGGCCATGTTGGTCACGTTCGCCTCCGCCGTCGGCGGCCCTGGGCGGTCGTCCAGCTGAGCCTCTACGTTCGTCATCAATTTACTGCTCCCAATGATCGGAACGCCCAGGTTGCGTGACCATATCGCCGGATGCC
This sequence comes from Sphingomonas chungangi, assembly GCF_013778325.1. Classification (GTDB taxonomy): domain Bacteria; phylum Pseudomonadota; class Alphaproteobacteria; order Sphingomonadales; family Sphingomonadaceae; genus Solisphingomonas; species Solisphingomonas chungangi. Next base: position 329,972 of record NZ_JACEIB010000003.1, read on the forward strand.
CTATCTGGCGATAGGAATAAGGATTATCGAGAGTATGCTTGATACGCGATAGATATGCTCTGGCTCGATAGAAGCCGCTCGGGAGGGAATGATGAACAGGCTCGCTTTTCTCGTTACCGCATCGACCTTGGTGTTCGGCACGGATGCCGCCTTCGCGCAGGCGAATATGCCTCCGTCGGCCCGACCTGCCGCGTCGGACACTGTCGAGGACATCGTGGTGACGGCGCGCAAGGTCAGCGAGAATCTGCAGTCGGTGCCCGTCGCCGTCACCGCATTGAACGGTGCGGCGCTGGCCAATGCATCGATCCGCACGACCAACGATCTGCAGAGCCAGGTGCCGAACCTCTACATCCAGAAGAGTTCGAACGATCCGCAGGCTTTCTACGTCGCGATCCGGGGGCAGAAGCAGGACGATCTTCCGCTCACGCTCGATCCGTCCGTGGGCATCTATGTGAACGGCATGTACGTGCCACGCACCTACGGGCTGGCCAGTGCGCTGGTCGATCTCGACCGGGTCGAGGTCCTGCGCGGGCCGCAGGGCACGCTCTACGGACGCAACACGACCGGCGGCGCCATCAGCTTCTTCGGCAAGGATCCCACCGACAAGCTGGGCGCCTCCGTGGATGTGACGGGCGGCAATTACGGCGCCTGGAACGTCGTGGGCATTCTCAACGCGCCGTTGGGCGACGGCATCGGACTGCGGATCGTTGGCCAGCGCGGCGAACATGACGGTTACGGCCATGACGCGCTCGGCCGCGATCTCGATGACGAGGCCAGCACGTATCTGCGCGCCACGCTGAAGAGCCGGATCGGATCGCGCGTCACGGCGACCTTGTGGGGGGATTATTCGAAGAACAAGACCGGCGGCCTGATCGCCAAGTTTGCCGGCATTTCACAAGGCTCGCCGCCGGGCGGCGCGGCGACGATCGAGGCGGCAGCCGAAAATGGCGATTTGTCCAACGCCGGTATCGGGGCCGCTATTGGCCAGCTGCAAAGCTATACCCGTACGAACGGTTTCTACGACACCAACGGCACCGCGCGCGGCGCATCCCGCTACGAAGGCGAGAAGGCCGGACTGGACGTGAAGGCCGATCTGGGTGGCGGCATCACGCTGCGATCGATTACCGGCTACCAACACTTCCGTAGAACGGCGGGTGGCGATCTCGATGGCACGCCTGTCAATATCCTGACCTCGCTGCTCGGCACCTACGATCGCTATCTGAGCGAGGAGGTCCAGCTTCTCGGCGGCAACAAGCGGTTCAACTGGGTCGTCGGCCTCTACGGCGGCGATGAGCGCGGCAAGGAATATTCGGTCAACACCATCCTGGCCGACATCAATCCCGGAAACCCCAATGATTTCGACGCCTTCGTCCGCAATCGCAGCGGCGCCGTCTTCGCCCAGGCCAATTGGGAGTTCATCGATGGATGGCGCCTGACCGGCGGTGCCCGCTATTCCTCCGATCGACGGGAGATCATCTCGCTCAACACCAATGCCGGCGTTTGCGTCGTGCCGGCGCCCGGCGTCGAATCCACGCCACCCGGCGATTCGCAATGCCCGCGCACGTTCAAGAAGACCTTCTCGAAACCGTCGTGGCTGGCGTCGATCGATCACCAGTTCACGCGCGACATATTGGGCTACGCCAAGGTTTCGCGCGGATACCGCACCGGCGGATTCAACTATCGCGGTGCCAACGAGGCGGAGACCTTCGCGTCGTTCCAGCCGGAAATCGTCACCGAATATGAGGTCGGCGCGAAGACGGAGCTGTTCGATCGGCATCTGCGCTTCAATGTCGCCGCCTATCACGACGATTACCGTGACATCCAGCGATCGATCACCGTGCCGACATCGGGCGGCGCGCCGGCGACCATCGTCACCAACGCGGCCAAGGCCCGCATCAACGGGTTCGAGACCGAAGCGACGCTGCGCGTTTCGCACCAATTTACGCTCAACGGCAGCGCCGGGCTGACCGACGCCAAGTACAAGAAGTTCGTCGATCTCACCGGCGACCGCTCGGGCGAGCATTTCGACGTTCCGAAATGGACCGCCAGCGCGGGCGCCCGGTTGACCCAGCCGACAGGATGGGGCGAAGCGGCTCTGCAGGCGGACCTGCATTGGCAGAGCAAGGTCTATCTGGTGCCCAGTGCGCCCACCTTGTCGCAGGTTACGCAGGACGAATATGGATTGCTCGATCTCCGGGCCACGCTCGATCTCGACCGCTGGAACGCACAGATCGCCCTGTTCGGTAAGAACGTCACCGATAAGCATTATCTCGCGTCGGCGATCAGTCTGGAGAGTGCCTTGGGTTACAATTATGTCGTGCCCGGCGAGCCGAGGACGTTCGGCATCGAGATCACGAAGCGGTTCGGCGGAATCTGAAAGAGGATGACGATGCAACGCGAACCATTGGACGAGCATGCGATCGCGCAATTGTTTCTCGACGCGCGCAGCTACAATAGCTGGTCGGACCAGCGGCTCGATGATGCCACCGTTCGGCGCCTGTACGAGCTTGCGTCGCTGGGGCCGACAACAGCCAATTCCAGCCCGGCACGCTTCGTCTTCGTGCGAAGCGACGCCGGGCGCGAGCGACTCGCTGTGCACCTCAGCCCGGGCAATCTCGACAAGACGATGAGCGCGCCCTGCTGCGTGATCATAGCCTACGACACCCGCTTCTACGAATTCATGCCGCAGCTTTTCCCGTCCCGGGACATGAGCGGCACCTTCGCCGGCAAGCCGGCGCTGATCGACGAGGTCGCCCGGCGCAGCTCGACGCTGGAGGGTGCCTATCTGATCATGGCCGCCCGCGCCCTTGGACTCGATACCGGGCCGATGTCGGGGTTCAATGCGGCGACGCTCGACGCGGATTTCTTTCCGAACGGGCGCTGGAAAGCCAATTTCCTGTGCAATATTGGATACGGCACCGACGGAGGCCTGTTTCCACGCAATCCGCGTCTCGGCTTCGAGCAGGCCTGCATCGAAGTCTGAAGCTCGGCGCGCCCCGACGCTACCGAAGCCGCTGAAGCAATTCCTGGGCGACGTTGGCGATCAGTGCACCGCTCCTGTCGTAGATCTGTCCTCGTACCAGAGCCGTGCCGTCCTGAGCGACCGGGCTGTCCGCATCGAAGAGCAGCCAGTCGTCGACGCGCACCGGGCGGTGGATCCATAGAGCGTGATCGATGCTCGCGAGCAGGACGTCCGGGCCGGGCAAAGGGTGTCGATGGAGGACCAGCCCGGCGCTGCTGACCCAATAATCCGACAGCCATGCCAGCCCCGCACGGTGGATCGCCTGATCGTCGGTGCCGGAGAGCAGGGGGATTCGCACCCAGGTCTGTCGCCGGGTCGTGGATTGACGCTCCAACGCGAGATCGCTTCGCACTGGACGGAGATCGATCGGATTGTTTCCCGCGAAATGGGAAATCCACTGGTCGAGCAGTCCAGGGTCCCGTCTCGCCACGATCGCGGTAATTTCTTCCAGATCTTCGGGGGGAGGGACATCGGGCATCGGAGTTTGATGCTGCCACCCGATCTCGGCGGATCGGAAAGAGCAATTCATCGAAAATATGGCCGTGTCTTGCGAGGCCGTTACGCGGCGATGCGCGAACGAGCGACCCTCTCTACCGTTCTCGACCTGATATCGGACAGGGCGATCGATGACGCCTGGCGCCAGGAAATAGGCATGCACGGAATGGATCAGCCGATCCGGCACCGTTTCCGACGCCGCCAGGACGGCTTGGCCCAACAGCTGGCCGCCGAACAAAGTGCCATACGCATTTCCCTGATTCTGGCACCCCACAAACCAGCTCTCTCCCACCGGCAGAGGTGGTCGAGGCTCGGCAAGAACGCGCAGGATCGAATGGAGATCGGGTGGTTTTCGTACCATTATGCGGTCTGCCTCCGCTACGGATACTGGTTCGCCAGGCAAGAGGCTGCGCAATCATCGGGCTGTCGGATCATCCGGGAGGCTCGTGCGCCAGTGCGTCCGGGCCACCTATCTTGGGATGGGTTCTGCTGTCCCACAAGACACGCAAGCCGCAGCGACGGTAAACTCGATGAGGGTGGGATGACGGGACGGGCCCTGTGAAGCTTGGCATCTGCAGCCTTTGGGGGCCAAGCCTGGAGGCGTTCCGCGAGCAGGTCAGGCTCGCATCCGATCTCGGGTACGAGCTGGTGACGGTCGGGGATTCGCCTGCGGGATGGCACGAACTCTATATTTCGCTGACAATTGCCAGCCATGAGGCGCCCGACGCCGTGCTTGCGCCGCTGGTGACGTCGCCGTTCATGCGTCACCCCATCGTCACGGCGAACGCGCTGTGCACGCTCGATGAGCTGTCCGGCGGCCGGGTGGCGCTGGGCGCGGCGACCGGCGGCAGCACGATCATGGCGATCGGGCGGATGCCCGCCACGCAAGTGGAGATGCGCGCGGAGCTGAAGGCGCTCAAGGATCTGTTCGCCGGCCAGCCGACCGAGTTCAACGGCGCGCCGGTGAAGCCCCTGCGCTTTCCCCGGCCGATCCCGATCTATTATTCCGCTTTCGGGCCGAAGGCGATCCAGCTTGCCGGAGAGCAGGCGGACGGCGCGATCCTGTTTGCGGGCGAGCAACATCTCGATGGTCTGGCGGAGCGGATCGCAGCGCTCCGCAAGGCGGCGTCCGATGCGGGGCGCGATCCCGAGGAGGTCGACATCTGGGTCGTCTCCTACGCTTCGGTTCGCTCGACCCGGCAGCAGGCGATCGACGATCTCGGCGCTTTTATCGCGGTCAATGCGATGGCGTTCCGCACGCCCGAGACGTTCGCGACCATACCGACGCAGTTTCAGGCGAAGGTCCGCGAGTTTCAGGCGCGCTACGACCCGACCGAACATGTCGTCGTAGGCGGGCGCAATGTCGCCTTGATGCAGGAGCTGGGGCTGACCGAGTTTCTATCCGAGTTCGACACGCTGGCCGGCCCGGTGGAGAATGCCACCGCCATGCTGCGTGCGCTCGATGAAATGGGTGTCTCCACCTTCATCGCCGCGCTACCGGGTCATGCGGCGCCACTGGAGACGATTCGCGGCTTGGCGGACGCACGGAACGCGATGTGAGGAAAGCCATGGTTCCCGACACGGCCGAGTCGCTCGATCTGCTCGCGCGATACGAGAGGATCGATCTCGCCGACCTGATGGCGCAGGCCGAAGCCCTCACCTTCGCTGGCCACGGCGTGCGGGTCACCTACTCGCGCAAGGTGTTCATCCCGCTGACGCAACTCTGTCGCGATGTCTGTCACTATTGCACCTTCGCGACGACGCCGGCGAATGTCGCCACCGCCTATCTGTCGCGTGACGAGGTTCTGGCGATCGCGCGTGCCGGGGCGGCCGCCGGGTGCCGGGAGGCGCTGTTCACGCTCGGCGATCAGCCGGAGAGGCGTTACGCTGCGGCGAGGGACGCGCTGGCTGCACTCGGCCACGACACCACGCTGTCCTACCTCGCCGAGATGGCGCAGGTCGTGCTCGGCGAGACCGGGCTTCTGCCGCATCTCAATCCGGGTTTGGTGGGCGACGCCGACTATTCGATGCTGCGCCCGCACTCCGCTTCGATGGGCATCATGCTGGAAAGTAGCTCGGAACGCCTGTGCGCAAAGGGCGGGCCGCATTACGGCTCGCCGGACAAGGTGCCGGCCGCGCGTCTTGCCTCGATCGAGGCTGCCGGCCGCGCCCGGGTGCCGTTCACGACCGGGCTGCTGATCGGCATCGGCGAGACCCGATTGGAACGGATCGAAGCGCTCCTCGCGATCCGCGATCTGCACGCACGCTACGGCCATATCCAGGAAGTCATCGTCCAGAATTTCCGGGCCAAGCCCGGCACGCGGATGGCCAATCTGGCCGAACCTTCGCTCGACGAGCATCTCTGGACGATCGCGGTCTCGCGCCTGATCCTTGGGCCGGAAATGACGATCCAGGCGCCGCCCAACCTGCATGCGCCCGAGGAACTCGATGCGCTGATCCGCGCCGGCGTCAACGATTGGGGTGGTGTGTCACCGGTCACGCCCGATCATGTGAATCCCGAGGCGCCGTGGCCGCATCTCGACATGCTCGACCAGCAGACGGCCGCTGCGGGCCGCGTGCTGAAGCAGCGGCTGGCGATCGGGCCGCGCCATGCGCTCGCTGCGGTCGAGTGGACGGACGCTGCCATCACACCACTCGTGCTGCGCGCGATCGACGGGGTCGGCCTGCCGAAGGACGAGGACGGCTGGTCGGCGGGACATGGTGACGATCTTCCGGTTCTCCGGGCCGCCGCATCCACGGCTGAGATCGGAGCGATCCTTGCGCGGGCAGCGAAGGGCGACCGGCTGCCCGAGGCCGATATTGCGCGGCTGTTCGAGGCCGAAGGTCAGGATTTCGACGGCATCGTCGCGCTCGCCGATCGATTACGGCAGGCAGCGGTGGGCGAGACCGTGACCTTTGCGGTCAACCGCAACATCAATTACACCAACATCTGCCTCTACAAATGCGGTTTCTGCGCCTTCTCGAAGGGCAGCACCAAGGCGATGCGCGGGCCCGCCTACCGGATCGATTTCGACGAGATCGGGCGGCGCGCGGCCGAAGCGGTCGAGCGCGGCGCCACCGAGGTCTGCCTGCAGGGGGGCATTCATCCCGAATATGACGGGAACACCTATCTGGGGGTTCTGGCTGCGGTGAAGGCTGCCGCGCCCGGCATCCATATCCACGCCTTCTCGCCGCTCGAAGTGACGCACGGCGCCCGCACGCTCGGGCTGTCGCTGGAGGATTTTCTCGGGCGCCTGAAGGCGGCGGGGCTTTCGACGTTGCCCGGTACGGCGGCCGAGATCCTCGATCCCGAAATCCGGGCGATCATCTGCCCGGACAAGGTCAGCGCCGACGAATGGCTGGAGGTGATGCGGACCGCTCATGGCATCGGCCTTCGCTCGACCGCGACGATCATGTTCGGCCATGTCGAGGGCTATCGGCACTGGGCGCGCCACCTCGAGCGCGTGCGCGCGCTGCAGGAGGAGACCGGCGGGTTCACCGAATTCGTGCCGCTTCCCTTCGTCCATATGGAAGCGCCGATCTGGCGCAAGGGACGCGCCCGTTCCGGACCGAGCTACCGCGAAGCGGTGCTGATGCATGCCGTCGCGCGCATCGTGTTGCATCCCGTCGTGCGCAACATTCAGGTGTCCTGGGTGAAGATGGGCACCGAGGGGGCACGTGCGATCCTGCGCGCTGGCGCCAACGACCTTGGCGGTACGCTGATGGATGAATCGATCACGCGCGCGGCGGGCGGCGTAAACGGCCAGGAGTTCGGACCTGCGGAGATGCAGGTGCTAGGCGCCTCGATCGGCCGTCCCGTGCGGCAGAGGACGACGCTTTACGATCGGGTGCCGGACAGTCCGGCGATTGACGGAGTCAGAGTATGAGTGGGGATACGATCGCCGTCGTCGGCGGCACCGGCAACCTCGGCGCCGCGATCGCCTGGCGGCTGGCGCGCGCCGGCTACGACGTCGTCATTGGTTCGCGCAAGGCGGAAGCTGCCCGTGAGAAGGCGACGGAACTCGGCCATGGCCTGAAGGGCATGGCCAATGCGGATGCGGCGGCGGCGGCGGGGCTGATCATCGTCACCGTGCCGTTTGCCGCGCAAGAGGCCACGCTCGCCGACATCAGGCCGCATGTCGCCGGCAAGATCGTCGTCGACACGACCGTGCCGCTGGTGCCGCCGAAGGTTATGCGCGTGCAATTGCCTGGGGAGGGCAGCGCTGCCGTGCGGGCCGAGGCGCTGTTGGGGGAAGGCGTGACGATGGTGTCGGCCTTCCACAATGTCGCCGCGCACAAGCTGGCGAAGGATATCGACGTGGGCTGCGACGTGCTCGTCTTCGGTGACGACAAGGCGGCGCGCGGCAAGGTCGTCGCCCTGGCCGACGCGATGGGCCTTCGCGGGCTTCATGCCGGGGCGCTGGTGAATTCGGCGGCGGCGGAAGCGCTCACCTCGATCCTGATCTTCATGAACAAGACCTATCAGGTCGATGGCGCCGGCATCCGGATCACGGGGGAGCTCGTCGCGCCTCAGGGCTGACGCTGCTTTTCGCGGCCGTCGTGCATCGCCTTCCCTAGGGAAGGTGGAACCCATCCGAGATCCCGCATTGTCGGCTCCGCGAACAAACACATTCGGGTGCGCCGGATGGAGGAGGGACGATGAAGCTGAACGTGGGCGTGCCGAACAGCATGCATGTCGCGGCGATGACTCAGCCGTGGGAACATGATCTCTCCGGCGGCGATGTTGGCGATCTTGCCGCCGCCGCCGACGCGCTCGGCTTCAACAAGTGCATGCTGGGCGAGCATTTCGTGATCCCCAACGAGCATATCCAGCTTTCCGGCGATCACTATTTCCACGTCGTCGTCGCGCTCGGCTATCTGGGCGGGCGGACCAAGCGGCTGCGTCTGTCCTCGTCGGTCTCGATCCTGCCGCTGCAGAACCCGATCGTCCAGGCGAAGGCGTGGTCGACGATGGACTGGCTGACCGGAGGCCGCGCCGAGGCGCTGTTCGGCGTCGGCTGGCTTAAGGAGGAGTTCGATCTGCTCGGCGTGGACTTCCACAAGCGCGGGCGCATGGCGGACGAATATGTCGCGGCGATGAAGGAGCTCTGGACGTCCGACACGCCGGAATTCGACGGCGAGTTCGTCAAGTTCAGCAACATCGGGTTCGCGCCGAAGCCGGTGCAGAAGCCGGGCCTTCCCATCTGGTTCGGTGGCGATGCCGCGCCCGTCCTGGAGCGCGTGGCGAAGTTCGGCGACGGCTGGTCTCCGTTCAGGACGGCGCCCGAGAAGTTTCCGGAATGCATCGATTTCATCAAGAGCCGGCCCGAATATGACGGGCGGAAGATCGAGGTGTTCTTCGCGCTCGAGATGCTCAACGTCGGCGCTCACCACGAGGTGCTCGACGATCCGCGCGCGCCGGGCACGCGCAGCCTGCAGACGATCTTCGACCAGATCGGCTGGCTGAAGGAACTCGGCGTGACGGAGACGATCGTTCCCCTGCCGCCGGGCATCGGCGGCAAGCAGGAATATCTCGATCGCCTGCAATGGGTGGCTGAGGAGATCATGCCGAAGATCTGAACCGGCGTACGCCGAGAGTCGGACAGATAGAGGATGGATGTCGATGAGAAGGCTGGAAGACAAGGTCGCATTCATGACCGGCGCCGCAGGCGGCATCGGGTCGGCGACGGTGCGCAGGTTCGTCTCGGAAGGCGCGCGCGTGGCGATCGCCGACATCGACGGCGCCCGCGCCCGGGCGCTGGCCGAAGAGATAGGCCCGGCGACGATCGCGTTCACGCTGGATATCGGCGACGAGCCGGCGTTCAAGGCCGCGATCGACGCGACCGTCGCGCATTTCGGCAAGCTCGACATCCTGTTCAACAATGCTGCGCTCGTCGACGCCGAGTCCCTTCAATACGATTCCAACGTGGTCGATATCCCCAATCGCGTCTGGGAGCGGACCATGCAGGTCAACGTCAACGGTTTCCTCTACGGCTGCCGGCACGCCATCCCCCATATGGCGGCGGCGGGCGGCGGCGCGATCGTCAACATGGCGTCCGGGGCCGGCGTGGCGGGGGATCACGCGCGCATCGCCTATGGAACGTCGAAAGCGGCGGTGATCGCACTGACCAAATATATCGCGACCCAGCATGGGCGCCAGCGGATACGCTGCAACGCCATCGCCCCCGGGCCGATCGTCACTCCGAACTCGAAGGCTTTCGCCAAGGAGTTCGCGATCATCGCGCGCCACAACCCCATGGGCGAGCCGGGCAAGCCCGAGGATGTCGCGGCGCTGGCCGCCTATTTGGCGGCAGACGAATCCGGCTACGTCAACGGCCAGGTGATCACCATCGACGGTGGCATGTCCGCGCATCACGCGCATGTGATGGACATGCAGGACCATGTCGATGCGATGACTGCGCGTGCGCAGACGACGCATCCGGGCACGGCTTGAGCATCCGCACCACGTCGCCAAACAGGCGCCAGCCATATCGCCCGACAGGTTCCGGCTGGGTGGCGGCAGATACGGACGCATCAATGCCGTAAAGCCGGAATGCAGCAGGGGAGGCGACCGATGGGTGCCGAAACGCAGGTCTGGGCGCAACTGCCCCCGATGCCGCGCGAGCGGCTGGTCGCCGCGGTGGCGGCGTATGAATCGGCCGGGCTCGAGGGGATATGGTCTTCGCAGACCTTCGGCGCGCCGTTTCTCCCTCTGTCGGCCGCGGCCGCGGTCAGCGAGAGGCTGAAGCTCGGCACGGGCATCGCGCTCGCCTTCGTGCGCAGTCCGCTGGAGACGGCGTGCAACATCATGGACCTCGACCTGATCAGCGACGGCCGTGCGGTGCTGGGCCTGGGATCGAGCGCGGCGAGCCTGACCGAGGGGGCGTTCGGCGCGACGTACGGCAAGCCGCTCGCCCACATGCGCGAGGTGATCGGCCTCGTCCGCGCGATCGTCGCGAAGGGTCATACCGGTGAGCTCGGGCTGCTGGAGGGCGAGTATCACACACTCGACCTGCGAAATTTCCGAACACTGTCGCCGCCGGTGCGCACCGCGATCCCGATCTTTCTGCCGGCAGTGTTCCAGAATGCCTGCGCGATGGCCGGCGAGATCACCGACGGCCTGCTAGGTCATCCGCTATGGAACGAGCAGTGGATCGCAAACGAGGCCCTGCCCGCAATGAAGAGGGGGCTCGACAAGGCGGGCCGGCCCCGCGGCGCGGTGACGCTCAACCTTCAGATGTTCGTCGCCGTCAACGACGATCGACGCGAGGCGATCGAGGACGCGCGTGCGAACATCGCCTTCTACAGCCAGTCCCCGCAATATCTGCGCTATTTCGACGCGATCGGGATGGGCGCGCCGGCCCGCGCGCTACAGGAGCGCTTTGCTGTCGGAGATATTCCCGGCATGATCGCCGCCTGCACTGACGAGATGGTGGAGAGCATCGCGCTGGTCGGGAGCAAGGACGAGGTTTTGCGCCGTTTCCGAGCGCGCACTGAGTATGCCGATGCCTGCACGCCCGTGATCCCCCATTATGGTCTCGCGCAGGACAAGATCGATTTCTACTCGGCCGGCATCGCCGATCTCTTCTATTCGGGAGGCAAGTGACATGGCAGATATCGAGGCCAACAAGGCCGTCGCGCGCCGATACATGCAGGCGGTGGTCGATGGCGATGCCGAGACGATCGAGAGCCTCCAGCATCCCGACGTGACGTGGTGGATCCTCGGCTACGGCGACATGTCGCGCGCGGATTTCATCGCCTCGGTGAAGAGCGGCTTGCTGACGGCCGAGCGCCGCCATGTCGAGATCATCACCCTGACGGCCGAAGGCGATCGCGTCGCGGTCGAGGCGGTCAGCGAGATGACCTTTCCCGATCGAACATATCGCAACGAATATCACAACCTGCTCGTCATCCGTGACGGCCAGATCGTCGAGGGGCGGGAATATATGGACACCCGCCTGGCCGCGGCGACCTTCGGATAACCGGCCGATAGGAGAGCCACGATGACGGATACGGGCTTCGGGGTTCCCGATTACGACGATGCGGCCGTCGCGCGCATACGCGCTTTCGTAGAAGAGGTTACGGGCGGCCGGATCGTCCGCATGGAGCGGCAGGTGCGCTGGCGCCCGGCATGGTTCGCCGATGTCGAGAAGGATGGTGCGATCATTCCGCTGCACCTGCGAGGGGACAGGGCGGGGGATGTCGCGATCTTCCCCGAGCTGAGGCGCGAGGCCGACATCATCGCCATCTTGCATCGGCAGGGTCTGCCGGTGCCGCGGATCTACGGCTATCTCGCGGACCCTCCCTGCATCGTGATGGAATCGATCAGGGGAACGCGCGACCTGTCCGGGCTCGATCCCGAGACGTTGGGCTTGGTAGGGCGCGAATATATGAGAGCGGTCGCGGCGATGCATGCCGTCCCGCTCGCGCCGTTCGTCGAGAAGGGTGTGGAGCGACCGGAGGGGGCGGAGGATATCGCGCTGGTCGGCCTGCGGGCCTATCTGCCCCATTACCTGCGCACCCGCCGCAAGGCCGAGCCGATGCTCGATTTCGTGATTGGCTGGATCCAGCGCAACGTGCCCCGGCATCGCACCGAAGCCTCCTTCATCCAGTTCGATTCCGGCCAGTTCCTCGTCGAGGACGGCCGCATGACACAGCTCTACGATTTCGAGTTCAGCATGATCGGCGATCCGCTGTTCGATCTGGCGACGATGGGGATGCGCAACAGCTACGAGCCGCTCGGCGCGCCGCTCCCCGAGCTCGTGCGTTATTACGAAGAGGCGACGGGCAAGCCGGTGGATCACGACGCGATCCTGTTTCACGTCCTGCAATTCTCCACGCTCGGGACCATGCAGTTCGCCGGCACCGTGGCCGAGCCGCGTCCCGGCGATCCGCATTCCGTCTACCTCCAGTTCGACCTATCGCTGCGGCGATCGGTCCTGCTCGCTCTGTCGAGACTCTCCGGCGTGCCGTTGCCGGAGCTTTCGCCCCTGCCTGCGCGGGTTGGCGACAACGCGGCGTTGATCGCAAAGCTGCGCGATACCGTATCCGGCATTGCCGCCGCCGATCCCGGCGCGGAGGCGCAGAAAGCACAGGCGATCGAGCTGATCGAATGGGTGTCGCGCGCCGATGACTTCGGCGCGGGCATAGTCGCACAGGATATCGCTGATGTCGCAGCATTGCTCGGTCGTCCGTTCCCGGACTGGGCCTCCGCAGAGGCTGCGCTCGAAGATTTCGTGCGGCGCGCCCCCCCCGAACGGGATTCCGATCTCATCACCCTGTTCGGCCGGATCGAGGGCCGCCGCATGCAGGTCCACGGGCCGACATCGATCGGCGAGGCGGCCGAGCATGTCGTTCTACCGCAGACGTACTGAAGCGCCGTTCACATCAAGGGGGCGGGGAATTTGTGTGGCCGAGCGTTAACCACCGGCACGATATAATCGAAAAAACAATATGGATTGAGGAAAGGCACGCACGTGCAGACCGATGCACTGAATCCGGATGCCGGGCTCGATTTCATCGCGGTCAAAGACGCCTTCGATCTTGACGATGTCTTCGATCGCGGTCGCAATGAAATCTATGCTTTGGTGTGCGACGACCTGTCCGAAATACACCAGTTCATGACGGATGGTGTCGCGAAGATACGCGCGGCCGGGCCGACCGATGCTGACGAGCCTCAGGCGCCCGGCGAAAGCGAAATGGCGCGCTCGTTTCGCATCTGGCTGTGCGACGGCATAGGGCAGGCCTGGATCGATCGCTGCCACGGTCTGATCGTACGTCACGTCGGCATCGGGGCGCCGACGTTGCCGCTCAGCGCGATGAAGACCAAGGGAAACCTGTTCCTTGCCGAGATCCTGCATCAACGGTGCGGCGATCCATCGGAATATGGGCGCCTGATGGCAGTGCTGATGAAACTCGCAGCGGTGCAGGATCTCATGATCTCGCACGCCCATCTGAGCTATGTGAAACGCCTGGCCGCCGACCAGCTGAGCGCGCAGATCAAGACCCTGCGCACGGATGTCGCGGAGACCGTCTATTCTGCGGGCGCTAAAAGCGAGGACGTCCGTGATCGGGTGCAGGTCATCACCGATTGCACGAAGACCATCCTCGACGGCAACCGTGACATCGCGCTTGCCGCAAGCGAAACCACCGACCTCATGAGCAGCGCTGCGGAGACCACCGCGGAATTGCTGGCCAACATCGTCGACGCACGCGACAGCGCGGAGAAAGCTGCCGCGGTCGCCGACAGGGCTGCCCGACAGGTCGAGACCGCCGCCGAAAGCACATCGAGCCTGTCGACCCACGCGATTGCCATCGATTCGATTTTGGGCCTGATCGGCCGGATCGCCGCGCAGACCAATCTGCTGGCGCTCAACGCGACCATTGAGGCGGCCCGCGCCGGCGAAGCAGGCCGCGGCTTTGCCATCGTCGCCTCCGAAGTGAAGTCGTTGGCCGCCCAGACGGCGAGCGCGACCGGTGAGATCGCCGCGCAGATCCATTCCATCCAGGTGGCCGCAAGCGCGTCCATCGACGCGATGGCATCGATCAGCGGTGCCGTGGCGACCGTCCAGCAATCGAGCGAGTTCATCCATCTGGCGATGAACAAGCAGGTGGAGACGGCGTCTCAAATCAGCCATCTGATCGACAATACCGCTCGTTCCGCGACCCGGACGGCCTCGACAACGAAGAGCATGGGCGCCGTCAGCGCCATCGCCGCCGAAAAGATGATCGAGGCGGAATCGGCTTTCGGAGCCCTATCGGGCACCATTCGCTCGCTCGAGGATACCGTGGGACGGTTCATCCGGCAGATTTCCGGAGACGGCGGTGAGGTGCCGAGGCGGCCGGCACGCGCAAGTTGAGAAGCGTGCGGGACCGATCGCGGCGCGACACAGACAGTTTGGCCGGGGAAATGAACAAACGACGCCCCCGCCGTTCGGTCGCCGACCTACAGTCGCCGCGACCGACGACAGGAACGCCCGGTGACCGCTGCAGACCAACTCATCGCCTACGCCACCAAGCCAGATCCGTTCCGCACCGCGCCGGACGATCTGGCCGAGCTACAGATGGCCGCCATTCGGGAGCGTTTCGCGGAGCGACGCCAGCAGATCCGCACGCTCGACAAGCGGGCCGAGGAGACGGGTGTCACCGAGATCCGCACGTTGGCCGATGTCGTGCCGCTGCTGTTCGCCCACACCAACTACAAGAGCTATCCCGAGGCGTTCATCGATACCGGCCGATGGAAGCACATGAACGCCTGGCTCAGGACGTTGTGCACCTATCCGACCGACGACATCGACGTGAACGGCGTGCGCGACGTGGACGATTGGCTCGACCGCGCCAGAGCGGCCGGCCATTACCTGTTCGCCTCGAGCGGCACCTCGGGCAAATCGTCCTTTCTCGATCAGTCGCAGAAGGACCGCGATGCCGCGATCCCGGCCTGCCTCAACGCGTTCGATCTTTCGACGCCCAACTATAGGCCGAACCACGATCGCTCTGTTTTCACGATGATGCCGTCGCGCGGCACGCACAAGATGACCGAGGTGAGCACGGCGCATTTCAGCCGCTGGGCGGCGCCGGGAGAACTGCACCGGCTGAGTGACGAGCCGATCCTCGCGATGGACTCGATGCGCCCGGCGCAGCTGCGCCGGATGCTCGCGGCCGGCAAGGTCGGCCCCGGAGAGATCGCCGCATACGAAGAGCAGATGGTGGCGAAGCGGCATCGCCGTGCCGAGGCGATGGAGGTCTGGCTCGACAAGCTGATCAGTCGCCGGCACGGGCCGCTCTATGTCGGCATGATGTGGGGCGTCGCCTGGCAGGTGGTGGAGAAGCTCCGTGCGCGGGGTATCAGGGATGGAGATTTCCATCCCGAGATGATCATGTCCGTCGGCGGCGGCACCAAGGGTGCGGTGCTGCCCGACGATTATCGCGATCAGATCATGCGCTTCTTCGGCCTCACCGAGGATCGGCTGCCCAACAGCTATGCGATGGTGGAGATGAGCGGCTTCTGCGCGCTCATCCAGCCGCACGGCGTGTATGCGATCCCGCCGTGGATCGTGCCGCTGGTGCTCGACAAAACCGGTGAGAAGCTGCTCAATCCGGCCGACGGCAGAGGCATCGCCGAAGGACGGATGGCCTTTTTCGATATCCTGGCCGATGCGCGGTGGGGCGGTATCATCTCAGGCGACAAGGTGCAGGTCGAGTTCGGCTCGGGCCTCGATGGCGTGAAGACGCCGATCGTCCGTTCGGTCGCGCGCTACCAGGACCTCGCCGAGGGCGAGGACAAGCTGACCTGCGCCGGATCGATCGACTCCTACGTCCGCGGCGCGATCGCCGCCTGACCACGAGGACCCGAGATGCTTCACGACATTCTCGACGACAGCCGCAACGTCCTCGTGCCCCACGTGATCAAGGGCGAGACGATCATCGAAGCCCAGGTGGAACATCGCAGCCGCGCCACTGGCGATGTGGTGATGACGCCGCAAATCGATCTCGACACGCTGATCTGGCCGCGCAACGCGCCCGGCCCGGCGTTCGACACACCCATCGCCGAGATCGTGGATTTCCTGGTCGAGGTCGGCAAGGCGCTCGATTTCGATCGCAACCCGCATCTTCAGGAGGCGGCCGCCCACAACGCGCGCTTCGGAACGCTGGGCGCCCGCATTCTGGAGAATTGCTACCGCGATATCGCCCGCTTCTTCGATCGCGACGCGATCGAGGCGGAAGCCACCGAGGCGCTCGGCTCGCTGGACGCGGTTGACGGCTGGCGCGCGCGCGCCGTGCGCGGGCGCACCGTTCATGTCCGCGCGTTCCCGCCGCGCATCGTTCACATCCTTGCAGGCAACGCGCCGATCGTGCCGCCGATCTCGATCGTGCGGGGCGCGATCAGCAAGGGCGTGCATTTGCTCAAGATGCCGTCCAACGACCTGTTCACCGCGACGGCACTGTTGCGCACGCTGGCCGATGTCGGCCCCAACCATCCGGTGACGCGCTCTTTCTCTGCAGCCTATTGGCGCGGCGGCGACGATCGGATCGAGGGCAATATCTTCCGCTCGCAATATTACGACAAGCTGGTGGTGTGGGGCGGCGACGCGGCGGTCCGTCACGCGATGAAATATGTGGCGCCAGGGTTCGAGGTGATCTCGTTCGATCCCAAGGTCTCGATCTCGCTGATCGGACGCGAGGCGTTCGCATCCGACGAAGCGCTGGGCAGGGTTGCCGCAGCCGGCGCGGCCGACGTGGTGGCGTTCAACCAGGATGCGTGCAGTTGCGCGCGCTTCCAGTTCGTCGAGGGCAGCACCGAGGACGTCGATGCCTATTGCCGGAAGCTGGTCGATGCGATGGGCCGCGAAAGCCGCTACGGCGCCGGCCCGGACGGGCCGACACCGCCCGCGCCCGTGCTCGAAGAGCTTGACATGCTGGGAATGCTGGAGCCCATCTATCGCGTGTTCGGATCGCCCGATGGCAGCGGCATGGTCGTCCGTTCGAGCGAGCCCGTCGCTTTCAATCCCGGCGGCAAGCTGGTCAACGTCGTGGAAGTCCCAGTGCTGGCCGATGCGATCGCGCATGTCACGGTCGCGACCCAGTCGGTCGGGATCTATCCACCGGCACGGATTGCGGAGCTGAGGGACGGTCTTGCCAGCGCCGGGGTTCAGCGGATCACCGCGCTCGGCGGGATCCATGCCGGGCGTTTTGGCGGTCTGCCGCACGATGGCGGATGGCCGGTCCATCGCATGATGCATTGGGTCGTCGCGGAAGCTGGAGCTGAAGGGTAACCATGCCACTCGATCATTATCGCCTGCTCGGCCGTTCGGGCCTGCGTGTGTCGCCGCTCGCGCTCGGCACGATGACCTTCGGAGAGACCTGGGGCGCGGAAGAGGTGGAATCCCGTCGCATCTTCGACGCCTATGTCGATCGGGGCGGAAACTTCGTCGATACCGCCGGATATTACGCCAAGGGCCGATCGGAAGAGCTGACCGGCAAGTTCGCTGCCGGGAAACGCGATGGGGTCGTGCTCTCGACCAAATATTCGCTCGCGGTCGAACCCGGCGATCCCAATGCGGGCGGCAACAGCCGAAGGAGTATGGTCCGCGCCGTGGAGGACAGCCTGCGGCGTCTGCGGACGGATCGGATCGATTTGCTCTTCCTCCATGTCTGGGACGATATGGTGCCGGCCGACGAGATCCTGCGCGGGTTCGACGATCTCGTGCGGCAGGGCAAGATCCTCTACATAGGCATCTCGGACACGCCCGCGTGGCGGATCGCGTGGCTGCAGGTGATGGCGGAGTTGCGTGGCTGGACCCAGTTCGCCGCGCTCCAGGTCGAATATAGTCTGCTCCAGCGAACGGGCGAACGCGATCTGATTCCGGCCGCCCGGGCTCTCGGTATCGGCGTCATGCCGTGGTCGCCGCTCGGCAACGGGCTGCTCTCCGGCAAATATGCGACCGGCGCCTTGCAGCCAGACGATCCCGAGGGCGGGCGTGCCCAGATGATGACCGCGATCGGCAGGGTCAACCCGGCCACCGTGGCGATCGCCGACGCGGTGAAGGACGTTGCGGATGCGATCGGGGCAAGCTCGGCCCAGGTGGCGCTGGCATGGACGCTGGCAAATCCGGCAGTGGTGGCACCGCTGGTCGGCGCCCGCACGCTGCGCCAGTTCGTGGACAATATCGGTGCGCTGGATCTCCGGCTCGACGGAGAGCATCTCGCGGCTCTCGACGAGGCCAGCCGCATCGATCTCGGCTTTCCCCACGATTTCCTGAAATTCCCGTTCATCCGGGACGCGCTGACCGCCGGAACGACGGTTGTGCCGCGCGGCTGACCTTCAGCCGGCCAGCGTCTCGAGCTGGCGCCCATCGGCCTCTTCCTCGGTGACCCACTTGCACATGCGGCGCACCGGCTCGATCGCATCCTGTCGCTCCATATTGTGCTGCATCGTCGCCGCTCCGCCGAGCGAGACGATGCGCTGCGCACCCTGGAAAGCGAGCCTGTCGCGCAGCGCGGTCTTCAAGGCTTCGGGATAGATGCCGACCGTCTGCGTGTAGGCGTTGACCGAGCGGACCGCCGTTTCCACCGAATCGATGGGCACGATGTTGCCGACCCGGCAGGCGAGCGTCCGCGAGAAATCGACCGGATAATCCTCCTGGCTGACGATCACCGCCCCTTCGTTGCCGCGGCCGCCGAACACGCGGAAATCTTCGTCCTGCAGGCGGATCGCGTCGATCTCGGACTTGAGCGCCTGATCGAAGGCCTTGTGCGGCGTGCTCAGGTGCTCGGGCAATGCCTGCAACGCCGTGAAGGTGAGCTGGCCGAGGCGATTGGCACGCTCCAGTCCCTCTTCGTCCGTCCCCGATTCCACATAGATGACCCGCGCCGAAACGCAGCCTTCCTGGTTCTGCGCGCCGATATCGAGCGCCAGCCGGCGGGCGACGGACGCCAAGGTCGCGTCGTCGGCGAACGCTTCCTTGCCGATGATCGTGCCGCTCAGTTTGGGGTCCTGCGTGATCAGATCGATGCCGGGCTGGAGGTAGCGGGTGATGTGCTTCACCGAATCGAAGCCGCCCCAGGCGACGATCTTCTCGACGCCGCGAGGATCGTAGAGCGCCTGCTCGATCCGCTCGTCGCCGCCCTTCCAATAGGCGACGGTGATGTGCTTGGTAACCGGATGGTCCGGTGCCATCTCGGCCATCGTCCGCACGATAGCCGCGGCGGTGAGCGGATCGTTGGACGGCGTCTTGATGATCGCATCGGATCGGGTGAGTGCGTTGCGGATCACCGTCAGGATGCTGACGATCGGCGCATTACCCGCGATGACGTGGACGCAGCGCGATCCGAACGCGCGGGTTCGCGCCTGCAGGCCCGGAAACCGGCTCGGCCCCTGATCGACCCAGCCTTCGAGATAATCGACGCCGCAGGATCGCTCCATCATCGCGCGCATCTCGGTGCGATCGAACATGGCGCCGATATGGGCATAATGGTGGCGCAGAATGCTTTCCGACAATCCGGATGTCCGGCAGGAGAGCGCGAACGCCTGCTGGATGTGCCGGTTCTGCGCGACATCGAGACGATCGCCGAGCGCCACCAGGAAATCGAGGATATCCTCGAAGCGGAGCGCATAGAGATCGGCCATCATCGAAGGCGTGCGCAACGGCAGCTTGGCGATATGCGCCGCGACGTCTGGCGTGCGGAAGGCGACGCCGCCGCGACGACCGCCATATTCGATCCCGTCGCTCTCGATGATCTCGCCGCGGATGATCAGCGGCACGTCGAATTCTGTGCTCATCTGCAGGCCTCACATCGACAGTTCGGCAAGGAATTCCAGCGCGCGGTCGTGCGCTTCCGGTGCGCCTGCACAGACGATGCGATCATCGCCACCTTCCTTCTCGCTGTAGCGGCGAACGGGCGGCACGACATGCGGCCCGGTCCGCCCGCAGGCGCAGGGCGTCTGCCAGCCCGAGAGCGTCACCTCGTCGCCGGTGATGAGCCCCGCCCAATAGGTCTGCGGCATCAGGTCCAGCCCGGCGAAGCGTCCGGTCGTGCCGTCCTTGCGCGGGAGGGGGCGGCCGGTCTCGGGATCGAGCAGGAAGGGCACGATGATTGGCGGGACGTGATAATTGCCATTCTTGCACATCATGCAGAGGCCCATCATCTCGCTGGTCGCGTACATTTCGTAGAAATTGTCGAAGCCGAGGAATTCGAGCACCTGATCGCGCCAGTCGTCGGGCATCTCCTTGCCCTTCTTGCCGCCGCCGGTGAGGAGCACGCTGCCGGGCCCGAAAATGCCCTTGATCCCCCGCTTCAGGCCTTCCTCCGCCCAGTCGAACAGGATCGCCCACATCGCGGTGACATAGACATCCCTGCCGCCGAAGCGCCGCTGCGCTTCCGCGAAGAAGTGACGGACATCCTCCGGCCGACGTTGCTCCAGCGCCAGCAGCGCGTCGCGCCGTTCGAGCAGAACGGGCGGGATGTCGCCGATACCGGCTTCGCCCCGCGCCTCGGCCGCGCGCAGGCGCCCGGCCAATGAGGCGACGTCGGCGCTGAAGCGGCTGTCCGGGTACATGAACAGCGCATTGTCCGGCCCGCCCGCATACAGTTCGATCTGGATACCGTTACCGCGCTGCTGTGCCGCCGCGCCGTAGCGATAGCCGGGAATGATGATCGGCATCTTGTCCGCCAGGATGTCCGGCCCGGTGCCGGGGCCCCACCAGTCGCGCAGGATGATCGCGCTGTGGACGATGGTCTGGCGCCACTGGACCTTGGTGCGCGGCACGAAGGACAGCTTGCCGGTGGTGCCTGAGGTGTGCGCGACGGTCAGCGGAGTCTCGGCATCGAGCAGGTCGAGCCAATCGTCGATCGAGACGATCCCGCTGGCATCGACATTCGAGATGTCGGTGGTGGTGAGGCCGGCCAGCCACTTGGTCAGCTTGTCGAAGCGTGCGCGCTCCAGATAGCTGATCGGATAGGATTTGTAGACCGTGTGCGGAAACAGAAGGGGTGCGATATCGTCGATCGTGCCGATCGCGTCGATGCCCTGTTCGCGCGCCAGCTTGTCGAGAACCGAAAGGCCCGGCCGGAGTTCGGCGAACCGCTTGCGCGCGCCTTCCAGATGCAGGCGCTCGATCTGCTCGATGCTGAGCCGGAAGCCATCATCGTAGCAGGCATCGTGAAACGAGGTCGGATCGGCCAGCAGCCGTTGGTAATAGTCGCTCATTAACACCCCATTCCCTGCCGTCCGGCCCGATTCCTAGAGCGGCGGGGAGGGGGAGGTACATCGTGGTGGTGCCCGAGGCCCCGCCCTTCTGTCGCCAGATCGCCACAAAGCGATCAGGTGGCGTAGCGGAACCGCTCCTGGCGATATTGCTTCGGCGACAAGCCGGTCGCCTTGCGGAAGGATGCCGAGAAGGCGGCAGCGCTCTGATAGCCGCAATTGAACGCGACGATCTTGATCAGCGCATCCTCTTTCGCCAGTTCCTCCTGGGCGCGGCGGATGCGGGCGGCGGCGATATATTCCGTCAGCGTCATGCCCACGGTGTTCTTGAACGTGCGGATCAGGTGGCGCGCGCTCATCCCGCATTCGGCGGCCAGGTCCGCCACCGACATCGGCTCGCCCAGCCCGGCCTCGATCCGGTCCTTCAAGCGGTGCAGGCGCCAGTCGGCGATCCGCCCGCGCCAGGCGTGATCGGCCGATTGCCGCTCCTGCAGGTGGCGACAGAGTTCGACGACGAGCATCAACGAGGCGGACTCGATCAACACGTCGGCCCCGAAGCCCGGCGCCCGTACTTCTTCGACCAGTCTGGCGAGTATCTGGCGCACGCGCGGCGCGCGCACGTCGAAACAGGGTGCAAGATCGCTGACGGCCGCATCGCTCTCGAACAGGTCGTTCGCCCGGTCATTGTCGAAGGTGAGGCAAAGAAGGTGCTGCTCGCACGGATTGCACTCCGCTTCGAATGCGCTGCCGCGCGGAAGGAAGACGATCTCGCCCGGCGGCGGCATCGCCCGGTGCCCATCGTGGAGCAGTCGCGAACCTTGCGCGCGGGGTGTCAGCGAGTAGTCGATATAGTAGGATTCGGCGTTGAAACGCCCCTTGCAGCTGCGATCCCAGCCGAACCTGCGGATATCGGCATGAATGCCATTGGCCAGCAGCGCATGTTCGATCTCGAAATGCGACACCGTCCTCGGGCGACACATGGTCAATTCACTATCAGCGGCGGCGTGCCCCAAGGTCGGTTTGGCGGTAAATCCCGACGTCATCGTCGCTCCAGTTCCTCTCCGTGCCCGCTGTGCGGTTCTATCCGAGAACCTATCAGCCGCGGCATGCGATGGCGAATCTCCCCGCGCATCCCCTCGAAGGCCTTTTGCTTACCTTCGGATAGGGTTGTCGCAGCACGGACCCCGCAAGATCGGGATCAAAGAGAGCGCGAAAGGAGTCGATCGGATGGCGGACAGGGTGGTGATGGTCACCGGTGCGACGCGCGGCCTCGGGCGTGGTATCGCACGGGGCTTCGCGTCGACCGGAGCAACCATCTTCGTCACCGGGCGCGACGAGGGTGCGCTGGCGAGTGTCGTCACCGAAATCGCCGAATGCGGCGGCCGTGGCATGGCGTTGGCATGCGATCATCGCGACGATGCGCAGGCGAAGGCCGCTTTCGATCGACTGGCCGCCGAGACCGGCGGGCGGCTCGATATCCTCGTCAACAACGCTGCTGCCGTTTACGGTCAGGACCTCGTTGCGCCAGGCCCTTTCTGGGAGAAACCGCTCAAGCTGGTCGATATGCTCGATGTCGGGCTTCGCTCCAACTATGTTGCGGCCTATCATGCGGCCCCGCTGATGGTCGGGGCGAGGCGCGGGCTGATCGCAAGCATCTCCTTCTATGGCGCCGTTTCCTATTTCCACGGGCCGGCCTATGGCGCCGCCAAGGCCGGCACCGACAAGATGACCGCCGACATGGCCGTCGATCTCGCGCCGCATGGAGTTTCGGCAGTGTCCTTCTGGCCGGGATTCATCCTCACCGATGCGATCAAGGCGATGCCGACCGAGATGATCCCCGAACAGCTCCGCGCGATGCTGCCGCTCTGGGAAACGCCCGAATTTTCGGCGCTCGTCATCGACGCCCTGGCGCGCGATCCCGATCTTGCCGCGATGTCGGGAAAGGCGGTGATCGGTGCCGAACTCGGCGAACGCTACGGCATCCGGGACAGGGACGGGAAGCAGCCGGTCTCCTATCGAGCGACGATGGGCTCGCCCTTGGAATTCGTCGGGCCTCCTGCGGGATGATCGGACGGCCAATCAGACAATAATGATCGGAGAGGGCATATGATCGAAGCCGTGTTGGTCGTGCTGACCAAGGCCGTTCCCGGCCTCGAGAGCGACATGGACGACTGGTACACTAATATCCATATCCGCGACGCCTTGCGGTTTCGCGGGTCGGTCACCGCGCAGCGTTTTCGATGGAGCGCCAGCCAGCCCGCGCCGCCGCCCGATTTCGATTGGCAATATCTGGCCCTTTACGACGTCTTCGATCCCCAGCGCTTCAGCAGCGAGCACTGGGAAAATGCGCTGACCAGCCGCATGAAGGTCACCGAGGCGATAGATGACAGCGTGCTGTATGACTATCATTACTACCCGCTGAATTTCGTCGATCGCGATCCGGCGGTGGCACATGCGGAAGGCGTGATCCTTGAGCAGCTCCGCCCCGTCGACGGCCGCGAGGCCGAGTTCCGCGAATGGTATGGCGCAGAATATCTGTCGCAGGCGATGCGTCGGCCGGGCGTGAAGTCGGGCGCCTTCCTGATGTACCGACCGGAAGGGCAGATGATCCCTTCGCGGCCCGATCATCGCTACATCGGCATCTACCGGGTCAGCGGCCCCGATGCGGTCGATGCGTGGCGCGGCGCGCCTGCCACGCTGTTCAACTCCGGCCTGCTGACGGAGGGCGGGGCCGTCCTCACCCACTGGGATCGCGTCACCGACAGGATCACCAAGGATGCTGTCCAGCATCCCACCGCTGCCGCGCTTGCCGAGGAAGAGCGCGCGCGGGCGCATATGGGCGACCGTGTGAAGACCGGCGGTGCCGACAAGCTCGGCGCCGCCTGACGAACGACGATGGCCTCTCGTCGCCTGCCGCGAATCTCGGGATACGGGCAATGCCGCCCGGATGCGGCGCGATTTCAACCAGCTCCCTGTGGCGACGGTTGGCTGAAGTGCTGCCGGCCCTGTCGTTGGTTAGGGGGCGAGCCAGTCCGCGCATGCGATGTGCGGGCAAACCGAGGAGTTGTATCATGGCTACCGCACCCGCTTCGACTTTGCCGTCGCACGTCCCGCCGGAACTCGCCGTCGCTTTGCCGCTCTATGCCCGCAAGCGCGTTTCGGAGTGCCCGCAGGAGACGCTGATCCCCGAAATGCACGCGACGCTGCCGCCGATCTGCTACGTCACCAATATCTTTCCGGGCGATCAGCCGGGCTGGCTCGTCAAGAGCTATGAAGATACGATGGAGATGCTGCGCGATCCCGACAACTTCACCAAGAACGGGATGGGCAAATGGGCCCAGAACATCAACGAGAACTGGCTCGTCATTCCGACCGAAGCCGATCCGCCCATCCACACCGATTATCGCAAGGCGCTGAACCCGAGCTTCGCGCCCCAGAAGATGTCCGCCCTGCGCGATCAGGTTCGCGAGCGCGCGCAGACGCTGATAGCCAAGTTCAAGGATCGCGGGTCGTGCGACTTCGTGGACGAGTTTTCGGAGAAGTATCCGATCAACATCGTGCTCGATCTGCTCGGCCTGCCGCAGGAGCGGATGGAGCAATTCCTCGTCTGGGAAAAGGAGATGCTGCACACCAACGATTGGGAGGTGCGCGGCAACGCCGTTCGGCAGGTGAAGAACTATCTTCTCGAAGAGATCGAGGATCGCCGCAAGAATCCTCGTGACGATTACATCACCCGCATCTTCGATTTCGAGGTGGACGGCCGCAAATGGAACGAGGACGAGGTCTTCGGCCACTGCTTCAATCTGTATCTCGGCGGGCTGGACACGGTCACGTCGCTGCTCGGCAACATCTTCTGTTTCCTTGCCCGCTATCCCGAGCGCCAGGCGGAACTGCGCGAGAATCCTGGCAAGATCGTCCTCGCGGTCGAGGAGTTCCTGCGCGCGTTCGCACCGGTCACCGCCTTCCGGATCGCTGCGAAGGAGATAGAGATCTGCGGGCAGAAGGTCATGCCGGGAGAGTATATTTCGGTCGCCACGCCCGTAACGGGCTACGATCCGACCTATTACGAAAATCCTCAGGAAATCCGTTTCGATCGCAAGGCGCCACACATCTCGCTGGGCGGTGGCATCCACAAATGCCTCGGCATGCATCTTGCGCGCCTGGAACTGCAGATCGCGGTCGAGGAGTTCATGAAGTCGCTGCCCGAATTCCGCATCAAGGACGGGTTCGATGTCTCCTATTTCGTCGGCAACATCCAGCATGTTCCCGAGCTCGAGCTGCAGTGGTGAAAAAAGCGGATCGCCGCTCGTAATCAGGATCGGTAGCCCCGGTCCATGCCGGCCCCCGGCCGGCAGACCCCCGTTGACGGAGTACACGCATGTCGAACGAGATTAACAGGATCGGCTTCATCGGCCTGGGCAGCATGGGCGGGGCGCAGGCCCGCGAGCTGGCGAAGCTTGCGACGCCGCTCACCGTCTATGACGTGTCGGACGCCGCGATGCGCACGTTCGAGGGGCGGGCCGAGCTGGCGGGCTCGATCGGCAATCTCGGCCGAGTGAGCGACGTTGTCGGCATCTGCGTCCAGGACGACGCACAGGTGAACGACTGCGTCGATCAGCTCTTGCCGACCATGAAGCCGGGATCGACGATCCTAGTCCACAGCACGATCAGCCCGGCCACGTCAAAATCGGTAGCCGCGAAGGCCGAAGCGAGTGGCATCAAGTTGCTCGAAGCGTCGGTCACCCGGACCGAGATGACCCAGGATGGCCCCTTCGTCTTCTGCATGATCGGCGGCGACGAAGCGGAGATGGCGCGGGTCCAGCCGGTGCTCGATGCCTATTCGACCAACACCATGTATGTCGGTCCGCTCGGGTCGGCGATGGCCCTGAAGATCTCCAACAATCTTGTTTCGTGGTGCGAGATCATGCTCGGCCTCGAATGCCAGAAACTGGCGACTGCCGCCGGCGTGCCGATCGAGAAACTGCTGACGGTGATGAACCGCAACGGCGTGATGAGCCCGCCGATGGCCGGCTTCATGGCGTTCGCGCGCAACCCCGGGGACGAGAAGAGTCGCGGGCTCATGGCGGTGCAGGCGGGTATCGGCGAGAAGGATCTCACGCTTGCCGAGCGCCTGGCCAGCGATGCCGGCGTTGCCGCACCGATCACCAGCTACGTCCGCTCGCTGGTCAAGCGGACGGTGCTGGACGTGTGCGAGTCCTGATCGGCGAGGCTTCGCTTCGCCCGATCGGGGCTTGGGTCGGCGAGAGCAGGAGACATGGGAGAGAATCTCCGATGCCGCCCGTTTCGTGCGACTAGCGCTTGATTTTCTTGAGGAGGCGCTGGGCGCGCGTGGCTGCAACCTTGCCGGGAATGCCCGAGATGCCGCCGCCAGGATGGGCTCCGGCACCGCCGATGAACAGCCCGGGGATGGCGGGCTTGGGACCGCCGAAGCCAACTGCCGGGCGCTTGGTCCCCGATCGCATCGAGCCGAAATCGATGTGCGTCACGCAGCCGTTGGTCGCGTTCAGCCGAATCTCCCGCTCGCGCGGCGTCTCCACCCATCGGCCGATCTCGGTCTGTAAGCCGTCGTAGAATTCGGACATGTGGTCGATGATGCTGGCCATCGTCTCGTCCTTCAGCGCGGGCGACCAGCCCTCGCGCGCATCGACCACCATCGAGGGCAGATAGACGTAGGCGACCGATCCGCCGGACGGTGCCTGGCTCGGATCGATGTTGGACATCGGCGTGACCGAAACGGCATGACGAACGGGAATGTCGCCGCGCCGCGTTGCAGCGAAGGCCTCGCGCACCTCCTCGGGCGTCCCGATCAAGCCGACCGCCTTGTTGAGATCGGCGTCGTCGTGGCGCAGGTCCTGATGCTTCTTCAGTGTCAGCTGGCCCGACATGGCGATGTTGGCGAGCAGCGGCGCGCCGCCCCAGCGACTGACGGGAGCATGCTCGATCCGCTGTACCAGTCGCCGCTCGACCTGGCCCGGAGTCGTGAGCTCGATCATCGTCTGCGGGTCGCAGGTGGCGATCACGGCGGGCGCGCGCAAAACCCGGCCGTCTTCCAGCCTGATGCCGCGCGCCGCACCGTCATCGATGATGATTTCGGCTACCGGCGTATTGAGCATGATCGTCGCGCCGGACGCTTCGATGCTGTTCTTCATGGCATCGGCGAAGGTCTGGAGGCTGCCGACCGGCTTGCCGGTGCCGAGACGATGGAGCACGGAGAGGATCATGTAGGCGGCCGAGTTGCCGTCCTCGTCGATCGGCCCGGCGCCGGCGGCGATGCCCGTCAGCAACGCGATCGACGCCGGATGCTCGAACCATTCGCAGGCGATCTGATCGGACGTGCCGTTCGCCAGGATGGTGAGCTCCTCGCGCAGCTTGCGGTTGCGGACGAGCGCGCCGATCATCTTGCCAAGGTTGGCTCGGTCGGGGCGACCGGGCTCGGCCTTCATCATCGGGAAGCCGATGTCCATCAGCGCGTCGAGCAACTCCACGAACTTCAGATAGGCCTTGCCGTCGTTTCGGTTGAGCCGCGCCATGTCCTCGGCGGTCCGTCTGGCGTCGCGGAATATGGCGATCGAGCTGCCGTCGGGGTGAAGATAGGCATAGCTGGGATCGGGATCGATGGTGCGCAGGCCATATTTGGGAAGCTCCAGATCCTCGATCAGGCCTGTGCCCCGCACGAACAGCAGCTCCACCGCGCAGGGCGTGACGAGATGCTCCGGTGCTTCGGGGATGAGATAGCCGGAACTGGTCATGCCGCCGACCTTGCCAAGCCGCTCGACCACCACGACGCGCTTGCCCGCGCGGCTGAGATAGCCTGCGGCCGCCATGCCGTTGTGGCCGGCGCCCACGATCACGACATCGAACTCGTCGCTCATAGTCCTCCCCTTTGATCGCGCCGCTTATCGTCGGATACACACGTCGCGCCGCCTGCCGGAAGGCAGGCGCCTTATGTCGGCGGCGCGGCGCTTTGTCCTTCCGCCGACAACCGGATTTCGGCATGGACGTCGCCATGCGGACCTACGACATGCTGGAGCTGGGCGAGCGTCGCCACTCCGATGAATGGCAGCTCGATGAATCTCAGATCATCGCTTTCGGCAGGCAGTTCGATCCGCAATATTTCCACGTCGATCCCATCGCGGCCCGAGCCTCGCCATTCGGTATGCTGATCGCAAGCGGCATGCACCTGCTCGCCATCGCCCGCGCGCTCGATCATGCGATGAACGGAGAGATCGCCTACATCTGCGGTGTCGCGTTCGAGGACGTGCGGTTCCTGCGGCCGGGTCTTCCCGGCGATCGCCTGTCGCTCTCCTCGGAGATCGTGATGCTCCGTCCGTCCGAAAAGGACGCCGGACGCGGAATCGTCGGCCACGACTATCTTTTGATGCGCGACGGCGGCGAACCCGTGCTTGCCTATCGCAGCGTCAGTCTCGTACGTCGCGCCTGACGGCCTCCACTTGGATAGGTGGCTCAGCCGTTATGTGCGGCTTGGGTCGCCGTCATCGGATATAATGGAACCCGGAATGGCGGAAATGCTCGGATCGCTCGACATTCACGATCGGCTGACGACCTGGCTCGAGAGTGCCAGGCCCGACTGGCGCGATCTGCGGCTGGCGCCGTTGAACGTGCAGCTCGGATCGGGATTCTCCGCCGAGATCTTTTTCGTCGACGTGAGCTATGTAGATGCCGACGGTCACCAACAGCGCACGCTGGTCGTCCGCCGCCAGCCGCAGACGTTCGAAGTGGTGTTCGGCAGCGACCTGACGCTGCAGGCGAACATGATGGCCGCGCTCGATGCGCGAGGCGACGTGCCGGTGCCGGCCTGGGTCGGTATCGAGATGGACCCGTCGGTGCTGGGTGCGCCGTTCCTGGTGATGGGCAAGGTCGACGGCCAGGCCGCAACCCAGCGACCGAACTACAATCTCGAAGGCTGGTTGTTCGACTATGCGCCCGATCAGCGCTGCCATGCCTTCACGACCGCGTTCGAGGCGCTGGCCAAGCTGCACGCGATCGACTGGCGGGAGGGGTTCCAGTTTCTCGATCGGCCGCAATGGGGGGCGCCGGGGCTGGACCAGTATCTCGGCTACCTCGTCGAATGGCACAGCAAGACGGCAGTCGGCCGCGACAAGCCGATCCTCGATGCGGGCATGGCCTATGTGCTGGCCAATCGCCCGTCCGATGCCGAAGTCTGCGTGCTGTGGGGCGATCCGACGCCGTCCAACACGATGTGGACGCCCGACGGCAGCGTTGCCGCGCTGATCGATTGGGAGCTCGCGGCGATGGGGCCGCCCGAGCTGGATCTCGCGTGGTGGCTTTATTTCGACGACCTGTTCAGCCGCCGCTTCGGCGTGACGCGCCTGAAGGGCCTGCCGACCCGCGAAGAGAGCATCGCGATTTACGAAAAGGCATCGGGTCGCACGGTCCGCCACATGGACTATTACGATGTCGTAGCGGCCCTGCGCATGGCGCTGGTGGCCGCCGGCGCGTTCGAGCGGCAGGTTGCGCTGGGCAACATCCCGGCCACCAACACGTCGCTCGATAACAATCTGATGACCCTCTATCTTGCCGAACGGCTCGGCCTGCCTTTGCCCGAACTGGGCGACGATTTCCGAGCCTTCATGCGCAACCTCGTACCCGTCGAGGATCCTGTTGAGTAACGCGGTGGGGCCGGGGGCGACACGGACGGGGCGTGGCTGGTGGTTCCTGCTGGTCCTCGGCTTGGTTTACATGTTCAACTTCGTCGATCGCACCGCCATCTCCGTGGTCGGCGAAGCGATCCGTCGCGAGCTGCACCTGAGCGACCTTCAGCTCGGCATGCTCGGCGGCCTCAGCTTCTCGCTCTTCTACGCCGCGCTTGGTATCCCGCTGGCGCGGCTGGCGGAGCGCCGGAGCCGCATCGGCATCATCTCCGCCGTGACAGCGATCTGGTCGGTAATGACGGCCCTTTCGGGAATGGCCGGAAGCTTCGTGCAGTTGCTGGTGTGCCGCATGGGTGTGGGAATTGGAGAGGCCGGTTTCACGCCCGCGCTGGTGTCGATGCTGTCGGATCGTTTCCCTCCCGAGCGTCGAGCGGCGGCGTTCTCGATCATCGCCCTGGGTGTGCCGACCGGCGCGGCGATCGCGGCGACGGCGGGCGGCCTGATCGCCAAGCTCTACGGCTGGCGGATGGCGTTCCTGGCGCTGGGTGTGCCCGGGCTGCTGCTCGCTCTGCTCGTCATTGCGACGATTCCGGAACCACCGCGCCACGATGCCGGAGATTCCGCAGCTCCGCCTTTCGGCGCCGTGCTGCGGCGGGTGTCGCGATCCAGCGCCTTCGTTCATCTCACCGTCGGCAGCGGCCTGGTGGGAATGGTCGGCTACGGGCTCAATCTGTTCATGATTCCGCTGCTCGTGCGGCGCTACGGGCTCGACCTTCCACAGGCGGGCGGGATATTCGCCTTCTCGTCCAGCCTTGCCATTGCGATCGGCTCGCTGCTCGGCGGCCTCGTCGCGGATGCGCTCGGGCGGCGGGACATTCGCTGGTTCGGCTGGACGCCGGCCCTGCTGATGGCGATCGCGCTGCCGCTCTATTGGGTCGCTCTGCTGCAGTCGGACTGGCGCGCCTTCATGGCGCTGATGTTTCTGGCGAGCGCGGCGCTCTACGCATTCCTCCCGGCAATCATGACCGTGACGCAGCGGCTCGTCGAGCCGCGGATGCGCGCTTCGGCCGCCGCGATTCACGCCTTCGGGCAGACCGTGGCGGGCCTCGGCATCGGCTCCGTGCTGCTCGGTTCGCTCAGCGATCGCTTCGCGCGGCTCGCGTATCACGGCGATTATCGCGCGACCTGTATCGGCAAAGGCGCCCAGCCGATCTCGGCCGGATGCCTGCAGGCTTCGGCCGCCGGGCTCCAGCATGCGATGCTGTTGGCCGGGATCGTGCTGCTCTGGGCGATCGCCCACTATCTTCTGGCCGCACGCGCGCTCCCTGGTGAGGCGCGTTCCTAGCCGACGGTAGGGCCGGATGCCGGGCACCCGCGCGATGAGAGGCAAAATGGCGAAAGGATAAGGATGATGGCGGCGAGCCCCGTGCTGGATCGCGACAAATATGGGCCTTGGGCGGTCATCGCGGGAGGATCGGACGGCACCGGCGCGGCGTTCGCCCGCGACATCGCCGCTTCGGGTATCAACCTTCTCCTCGTCGCCCGTCGGCCGGGCCCGCTGGAGGGACTCGCCCAGGAATTGCGACAGGCCCACGGTGTCGAGGTGCAGACGCTGTCACTCGACCTCAACGCGCCTGACGCAGCTCAACGCATGGCGCAGGCCGCCGAGGGCAAGGAAGTCGGCCTCTACATCTCGAACGCCGGGGCGGAGAAGGGCGGGAGTTACTTCCTCGATCAATCGACCGAGACGATCCACAACCTGATCGCGCGCAATGTCGTGACCGTCGTCGATGCCTGCCAGCTGTTCGGCGCGCCGATGGTGGCGAGAGGCCGGGGCGGGATGGTTCTGATGGGATCGGGCGCCGGCCTCGGCGGGCAACCGGGTGTCGCGACCTACTCGGGCGTGAAGGCGTTCGTGCTCAACCTTGCGGAGTCGTTGTGGGGCGAGTGGCGGGCGAGCGGTGTCGATGTGATCGGGATCGCCGCGCCGATCATGGACACGCCCACCCTCCGCGAGTTGCTCGGCGATATGCAGATACCCGGCATGCTCTCTGCCGACGAAGTGGCGCGCACCGCGCTCGAACGTATGCGGGCGGGCGCGCCCTGCCATGTTTACCCGCTCGATCCCACGCCCGAGGAGGCCTTGCGTCAGAGTGACATCAGGCGCGATCGCATCCTGGCGGTGCAGGCGATCACCGCGTCGCTGTTCGGCCATTGACGCGGGCTATTTGACCTCGATCTGAACCGGGAAGCGATCGAAATAGAACTGGAAGGGGATTCGCAGCTCTTCCGCCGTGACGCCGAAATCGCGCTCCAGATTATAGGCGATCTTGGCGTCCCGCTTCTCTTCGTGCGCCGCCAGATAGGCGTGAAGCTGAGCGAGCGCCGCGTCGGTCAGCGGAATATCGGCGAGCGCATAGATCTTCCGCAGGATCGGATCGGGGTCGCGGATCCATTCGTGGAAGTAGACGTCGAGCGTCTGCGCCTTGGGCAGAATGTCATGGTCACGGACGCAACGCTCCAGCAGGCGGCGGTAGCGGTCGGGCCAGTAGTTCAGCGCCTCTTTGGGATCGATCTTCTCGCGCAGCATACGCGCCGCATAATGGTACATGGTAAGCTGTGATTGAACGGAGCCGACGGGATCACGATGGGTGATGACGAAGGTCGCATCCGGGAATGTTTTATAGAGGACGGGCAACTGTTCCATATGCTGTGGGCACTTGATGACCCAGCGGTTCGGGCCGTTCAGGAAGGTCAGCGCCTGCAGAGCCTTCTTGAGATAGGCATAGGGGCCGGTCTGATCCTCCGCCAGATAATAGTCCCGCCAGCGCGGCACATGGGCCAGCCATTCGATCAGGTAGGACGAGAAATCGAGCGCCTGGAGCTCGATGTCCTCGCTGATGTGGTCCGCCGAGAATTCGTGCATGATCGCCATGTACGGCAGCACCGCCGCCATGCCTTTCCAGCCTTCCTCGGCGCGGGTGCGGCGGGGATTGGCGTCGTTCGGCGTCGGTTCGTCGCCGGGAGCGGGCACCGGCGCGATCGCCTCCCACCAGGGCAGAGAACGCAGCCGCGTGTCGGCGCTGAGCAGACCGAGCAGATGCGTGGTGCCCGAGCGCGGTAGGCCGGCCACGATGATCGGGCGATCGATCTCGATATCGAGGATCTCCGGATGCCGCCGGATCAGGTCCTCCAGCCGCAGCCGCGTCGCCGCGAAGCGAACCGTCATCGTGTAGAGGTTGTGGCGGGTGACGGCGGACGCGTTGGTATCCTCGTCAATCGCCTGCAGCCAGACCTTGAGCCGCTCGACGAAGTCCATTTCGCCGAAATCCGAAAGGCCGGTCTGCGCCCGGGCGTCCGCGAAGATCGTCTCGATCTCGAAGGAAACCGGGTGAGCCGCGGCGGCGGCGCGCGCACCGGCCTGGAGCTCGGTCAGCACCGGATCGTGCAGATCGGTGATGTCGATCTTCTGTTGCCGTCGCGCGGTCATGCTCATGTCTCTTCTGCCTTATGTTCGCATGGAGCAAACGGCAGAATGCCGATCGTGGCAATTGCGGGCGATGTCGCAGATGCGCCAAAAGACTGGATCGCCTGCCAGGTCCTCGGAATCGCCGTTCGAGAGGTAGCTCGATGGACCACCCGACCGAAGACAGGGCAAGGCTGTTGGCTCTTGGTTGAGGCCTTGCCGGGGCGCAAAGGCATGACGATCCATGCCCTGCCAACCCACGGAGACAGGAATGACTCAGGCTTTGTCGAAGCTCAATTTTCGCGATCTCGGGGGCCTTCCGGCAGGAGACGGCGGCGTCGTACGGCGCTTGCTGCTCTACCGCAACGAAGGGCCCGCCAGCCTGTCCGATGACCATCGGCGGGAACTGGTCGCGCTAGACATCAGGCTGGTCTGCGATCTGCGTTCCGAAGTCGAACGGGACAAGGCGCCGAACGACTGGACCACCGCCCGTTTGTTCAATCTGGACATCACCAACGATCTTCGCGCCGAGACCAACGAGGGGTGGGCTGCGCTCAAGGATGATCCAAGCCCTGCCGGTGCACGCAAGGCCATGCGGACGAACTACGCCGCTATTCCCGGCGCGTTGTTGCCCCATCTGCGACCATTCGCCGATGCGATTCTTGCCGGCGAGACGCCGGTGCTCATTCACTGCACGGCCGGTAAGGACCGGACCGGCGTTCTGGTGGCGCTGCTTCTGCTCTTGCTGGGAGTTCCGAAGGATCAGGTCGTCGAGGATTATCTTCGCTCGGACGTCTTTGCCCGAAACCTCCGGCTCGGCGGTGCCATCGCGCATGCTTTCGAAGAGACATTTGGTTTCACGCCCAGCGAGGACACGATTGAGGCAATGACCGGCGTGGATAGGGACTTCCTCGATGCCGCATTCGATGCCGTGACGGGGCGCTGGGGCTCGATCGAGGGATATTTCGAGGCTGCCGGAATCGACGCGGCTAGACGCGCAACCCTTCGCGAAACATTGGTCGAACGAGGCTGAAGCGCGGCAACGCTCAACAAGTCAGCCATCCGCCATCGACGACGATCGTCTGGCCCGTCATGTAGGCAGAAGCATCCGAAGTGGCGAACAGCACGGCGGCGGCGATGTCGTCTGGACGACCCTGGCGACCGATCGGCGGCGCGAACCTGGCGATGGTCTCCGGGCTGAAGCCCGGGCCGGTCGAGGTCATCTGGCCGGGCGTCGCGGTGTTTCCGGGGCATATGGCGTTGACGCGGATGCCGTCCTTCACCACCTCCATCGCCGCAGCGCGCGTAAGGCCCGCGACACCGGCCTTGGACGTCGAGTAGGCGTAGAGGCTGGGCGTGGTCGCGTGGAAGGCGCTGTTCGATGCGATATTGACGATCCGACCGTCGATCCTATCGGCACGCATCCTTTTGACGACCTCGCGAATCGCGATAGCTGGGCCGCGCAGGTTGACGTCGAGCACGCTGTCCCAGAAATCGCCGGTCGTATCCTCCAGATAGTTACGGTTCTGCACGCCCGCATTGTTGACCAGGATATCGATGCGGCCGAACGCATCATGCACCTCCTCGACCAGCGCGAGGATCGCTGCTTCGCTCGCCATGTCGATCGTCCAGCTTCGCGCCTGGCCACCCTCGGCCACGATCGCGCCCGCGACGGCACGCGCACCTTCGCCGTTGATGTCCGCCACGGCGACGCGGGCACCCATGCCCGCCAGATAGCGGGCGATCGCCTCGCCCATGCCCTGCGCGGCGCCGGTGACGATAGCGGAGCGCCCGTCGAGACGGAACAATTTATCGAGATCGATCAGCACATTCGCCTCCTCGTCCGCGACGCCGTGCGGTCGCGAGCTCAAGGGGACGCGGGTTCGCCAGCCACCTCACCTGCCGGGCGAGGGGGACGACGGCCATGATCAGAGGCTGAAGCCGCCGTCCACGATCAGCGTCTGCCCGGTTATGTAGAGTGCGCGATCGGAGGCCAGGAAGGAAACCGCCTCGGCGATCTCATCGCCGCTGCCGAACCGGCGCAGCGCAATGCGCTGCTTCTGCGCTTCCCATATCTCGGGTGAATAGAGCGTCTGCAGGAAGGCGGCGCCCAGTCCCGCATCGATGATGCCTGGCGCGACCATATTCGCCCGGATGCCGTAGCGCCCCTCTTCCTTGGCGATTGCGCGACCCAAAGCCTCGATCCCCGCCTTGGGCACCGAGGAGAGAGAATCGCCGGGCGGATAGCTGTAATTGGCTACCGAGACGACCGAGACGAAGTTGCCCCCCTGCTGTCTGCGGAAGACAGGCAGGGCGGCGGCGACCACCCTGGTAAAGCCGATCAGTTCGGTCTCGATGACTTCGCGCCAGCTGGCCTCGTCGATCCGGCTCACGAAGGGCTGGCCGATGGCAACGCCGCCGGCGAAAATCACGGTGCCGATACCGCCGAAGCGCGCCGCCGCGTCCGCGATGGAGGACGAGACGCTGTCGGCGTCGGTCACGTCGCAGCGCATCGCGACACCACCGTCGATCGCAGCGGCCGTCTCCTTGGCCGCGTCCTGCCCGTTGCGATAGCCGACGACGACATGGTCCCATTCGGCGGCGAGCGCCCGGCAGATCGCGCTGCCGAGCCCTCCGCTTCCGCCGATGACGAAGGCGGCGCTCACCGTCTTGCGCGCTCCGCCTCGCTCATGACGATATTATTCGGCGGCGACGGCGGTCGGCGGCACGATCTCGGCGAAGACGGGATGCTCCCCCGGCCCCGCATAGGCGAACTTGCCCGGCGCATGATGCCAGCGGCCATCGTTGCGGCTTTCATAGGGCGAAGCGACCTCGATCAGGCAACCATGCGTGCTCTTCGGGCCGACCCAGCTCCATTTCTGCCAGGTCATGTCGGGGTCGTTGAAGGTCTGTCCGCCCCCGGGCAGATGCAGCCCTTCGGCCTTCAGCTTCTCCATCGCGCCGGGCACGTCGTCCGTCGTGTAGCACAGATGATGGACGTGCTCGCCGACCTTGTCGAGCCGGTCGCCCAGAGGCGTGCCCGGGGCGGGCTGGATGAACTGGATTTCGGTCGACTCCTCGTTGACGAAGGTCGCCCACTTCATCCCGGCATCGGCGCCGGACGAGAATTCGTCATATTTCACGATGCGCTTCTCGAGGCTCTTGGGATCGAGCACTCGCAGGATCTTGGTCCAGTCCTCGATAGCCTTGTCGAGATCGCGAACCACCATGCAAACGTGGGAAAAAGGACCGCTCGGCATATCAAATCTCCTTAGTAAGCGAGCCGGATGGTGGCGGTGCCGGAATTGACCGTACCGCGCCCTTCGGCATCGAGGCTGAACTCGCAGTCGATCCGTGCGCCATCGATCGCGACGATGCTGCCGCTGGCAATCACCTTATCGCCTGCGTAGACGTTATCCAAGAAGCGAGAATCCATCGCCTCGATCGTCGCACCCGGAAATGCGGCCATTAGCATGTTCATCATGTAGGCCACGTTGATCGGCCCCTGATTGATCACCTTGTCGCCGAGCCCCTTCGCCTTCACCACTTCAACATCGAGGTGGATCGGGTTGGGATCGGCGAGGAACACGGCCCAGTCCTTCATCGCCTCCGGGCTGACGCTCGGGATCGCGAACGATGGCAGCGCATCTCCAACGGCGTAGCTCATGCCAACTCCTTGCGCGGCAATACCCAGACATTGTCGGTTTCCAGCACCTGCGTGCCGTCGAGCGTGAGGAGCCTCAGCCGATAGGTCAGCACGTCCATCACGCCGAGCTTGCGGCTGCGCTTGCGGACGAGCGAGAGGATTTCGCCGGTGACCCTGTAGCTCTCGCCGATCATGAGCGGGTGGGCGAAGCGGACGCCCGAGCTTCCCATCATCGGGCCGTCCTCGACGTCGAACTCGCACGCCTCGCATACTCCGGCCACGGTTTTCCCCATCGCGACCTGGGTGGCGATATAATAATATATGGGGTGCGCAGTTCCGTCCGTCGCGGGTGTCGTCCCGGTCGAGGCGCAGAGCCGGGCGTTCTCCTCCGCGGTGATGGTGAACACCTTGGTGCCGTCCAGCGAAACGCCAGCGACGTCCGGGGCGGGGGGCAGGGTGGCTTCGTCGCTCATCAGTAGGACCTTGGCAGGCCGAGGCTTTCGGCGATCGAGTTGCGGACCATTTCGTTGGAGATCGGTGTCATGCGCAGGATGCGGTGATCGCGCCAGTAGCGCTGCATGTCCGTCTCTGCCGAATAACCCATGCCACCGAGGATCTGGATCCCCAGATCGGCAGCCTTCACGGCATTTTCCGTGGCGACCATTTTCAGCATATTGGCCTCGACGCCGCATGGCATCCCGTTCGATTGCATCCACGCCACGTTATAGAGCAGCAATTCGGTGGTCTTCTGCCAGGTCGCGATGTCGGCAACGTAATGCTGTAGGGCCTGGAATCGACCGATGATACCGCCGAACGCCTTGCGTTGGAGCATGTAGGCGACCGCATCCTCCAGCACGCCGTCGATCGCGCCGAGACATTGTGCACCCACCATGATCCGCTCGTTGTTGAGCGTCGGCAGCATCGCGTACCAGGCCTTGCCGGGCTCACCGAGCACGTCCTCGTCGGGGACGAACACATCCTCGTAATGGACCTCGCACGATCCCATCGCGCGCATTCCGAGTTTGGGCAGCAAGGAGGCGGTGATACCCTTCGCCTTGGCATCGACGAAGAACATCGTCAGACCCTGATGCTTCTTCTCGACATCCTTGTCGGTACGCGCCAGCACCAACAGACGGTCGGCGGCCTTGGCGGCCGTTGTCCACATCTTCGCGCCGTTGAGAATCCACCCGCCATCGACCTTCTCGGCATGCGTCTTCATAGCGCCGAGTACATCGGTGCCGCCATCCGGCTCAGTCATGCTGAGCGAGACGCGCAGCTTGCCCTGGGCCATCGGCCGCAGCCAGCGCTCCTTCTGCTCGGGGCTGCCGACCGACGCGATCGTCTTGGCGCCGCCGAATGACGTCAGCCCCCATACCCACAGCAATCCACCAGCCGTCCTCGCGAACTCGCGCGCGAAGATCATCTGCATCGTCACGTCGCCGCCGAGGCCGTCATATTCTTCGGGAATCCCGATCCCGAAAAAACCCTGTTCGGCGATTTTGTCCCACAGGGCGTAGGGGTAATTCTCCTCGTCGGCCTCCAGCTGGCGCATCCAGTCCTTCGGCGCTTCCGCATTCACCCAGCGGCGCACGATTTCCTGGAAAGACGCCTGCTCCTCACTCAACGAAAAATCCATGCCACTCCCCGGGATGCTATCTCGGCAAGCCTTTTGCGGCACCGGCCGTTTCTACACCTATCCAAGTGCAGGCGCCTCATGCCCCGGCTCCCGCCTGCCTGCCGACAGGCGCGCATGGAGGCATCACGCCCGATCGTGGCACCGCAGAGGGGTGCGCAATCGCGAAAGTGTGGAAGGACATCCACTTGGACAAGAATCTGACGGGGCGCGTGGCCATCATCACCGGCTCGGGCGCCAATATCGGCGAGGCCTGTGCCCGCGCATTGGCAGCGGCGGGCGCCTCCGTCGTTCTGGGCGACATCAATATTGTCGGCGCGGAGCGGGTGGCCGGGGAGATCGTCGCCGACGGCGGCATGGCGATGGCGCAGGCGCTCGACCTTGCCGAGGAAGCCAGCATCGAAGAATTGATCGATGTCGCCATCGCACGTTTCGGGCGGCTCGATATCCTCCACAACAATGCGGCCGACACCAGCCTGGCGCAGATGCACGCCGACGGATCGATCGCGGCGCTCGATGCCGCGGTCTGGGACAGAGCGTTCCGGATCAATGCACGAGGCACGATGCTGATGATCAAGCATGCGGCGCCCCACATGATCGCCGCCGGCGGAGGCAGCATCATCAATACATCGACCGGCGTTTCGTTGACTGGCGACATTTTCAACCCGTCCTATTCGTCGTCGAAGGCAGCGGTTAATGCGCTTACCCGCAACGCGGCGGTGCAGTTTGGCCGCTTCAACATCCGCTGCAACGCGATAACCCCCGGCCTCGTCCTTTCGCCATTGGCTCGTGAAATGATGACGGCCGATCAGATCGACATGATTCAGCGGCATGTATTGCTGCCGCGTTTCAGTCGCCCGGATGATATTG
This sequence comes from Sphingomonas chungangi, assembly GCF_013778325.1. GTDB lineage: Bacteria > Pseudomonadota > Alphaproteobacteria > Sphingomonadales > Sphingomonadaceae > Solisphingomonas > Solisphingomonas chungangi. The sequence goes on from NZ_JACEIB010000003.1 coordinate 369,462, forward strand.
CAGGCGCCGTCGTGTTCCTCGCCTCGGATGCTGCGAGTTTCATCACCGGCCAGATCATTTCGGTCGATGGAGGGATCGTTCATCACACTCCCTATACCGCCGACGTTCTTGCATCGCTTGATTGACGACGCCCAAGCGCACGCATGCCGATGTAAATTTGTCGCACTCCCGAGATTGCTTTGTTCGGCGCGATACCCTGCACTTCGATAGGTAGCACGGGAGTCTTCCCTCGCCATGATAGTCGAAGCTGATGGGCATCGAGAGAGGTTGTTACCACTCGAAGTCACGGCTTCACCGAGAGACCAAGGGGCAAAGAACCTGCGGCTCATAGGGAGGGGAACATCTATGACGGCCTCAGTCCGTAAAATCCGCCTTTTGTCTAGCGTTGCTCCGTTTCTTGCGGTTGGCTTTATTTCGCCGGCGCTTGCTCAGACGGGTGGCCCCGCTTCGGGAACGACGATGGAGCCGCCGACAGCCGTTGCTCCAGCCGATACGACTACTGCCCAGCAACCTGCGGGGAAGGGGGCGGGCGGTCTTCAGGATATCATCGTCACGGCACGCCGGACCAACGAAAAGCTTCAGACGACGCCGGTCGCGGTGACCGCGCTGAACAATCAGATGCTGCTGACCAAGCAGATCGCGGCAGTGACCGACCTCGCTCGTTCGACACCCGCGCTCAGCATCGGCACCGGTGGTACCGGACCGGCCTCGATCGTATATCTCGCCATTCGCGGCGAAGCCCAGAACAGCCCGAACTCCTTCTCGGATAACGCGGTTGGCATTTATATCGACGGTGTCTATGTGGGGCGTCCCCTGGTGGGCAACCTCGGTTTCCTTGACATGGCGAGCGCCGAAATCCTGCGTGGCCCCCAGGGCACGCTGTTCGGCCGCAACACGACGGCCGGCGCGCTCAATCTCACCACCGCGCAGCCGACCGACAAGTTTGAAGGGTATGTGAAGGCCGGTGTCGGCAATTTCGACCAGCGCGTCGCGGAGGCCGTGGTCAACGTGCCGATGACCAGCGACCTTTCAGCGCGTTTCGCCGGCCGGTACGACAAGCATGGCGGCTACTTTCCGAACCCCTATCTGGGTCACGCGCAGGGTGACGTAGCCGGTGAATATTACGGCCGCGGGACGATCAAGTGGGCGCCCAATTCGCTGCCGGTGACGCTGACGGTCAGTGGCGACTACACCCATTATCGGGACCACGGAAACGCCAATTCGGTCGCCGCCATCAATCCGACCGGCCCACTGGCGACCTTCTCCGGGCTTAGCGCCGCCGGCGTTCCGGGCTTCACGGGCGTCAACCAACCCGGTGCTGCTCCGATCACGCAGTTCATCGGCACGCAATTCCCGCACACCGATCCCATCGCGTCGAACAGCTGGCGCGACACCTACGGTCACCCGACGACAGGTGACCCGGAAATCGATAATCTCGCCAACTTCAACAGCGCCGGCTCGGCAACGGCCAACCTCGTCGTCGATCTCGGTTCGGTGACGGTCAAGTCGATCACCGGCTATCGCCTGTCGGATACCGGGGACAGTCTCGATTTGACCGGCACGCCTACGAGTGGCGGTGCATTCGCCAGCGAGTACAAACAGCATCAGTTTTCTGAAGAGCTGCAAGTATCCGGGAAAATCGGAAGGTTGGACTATATTGGCGGTCTATATTATTTCCGGGAGGCGGGTAACGAGCGTTCGGACTCGTACATCTTCTATAATACGCCGTTCGGCACTAGGAACCGCAACTTCGCGGACTTCGTATCGTCCTCGAAGGGCGCCTATGCGCAGGTCAATTATCACGTCACCGATGCTTTGCGATTGACTGGAGGTATCCGCTACACCTGGGATAGCCGCTTCATCGATCGACATGGCGTCGTGGACTTCACAGTCCCGGATCCGATCTGCGCCGTCGGCGCAAATTCGGGGAAACCCGCGAGCGTCGCCGAATGCACGGCGCCGTCCAAGGCGAAGTTCCATTATCCCGCATGGACTGCCGGCGCAGACTACAAGCTGAGCTCGGACGTGTTCGCTTACGTGAAGACCAGCGGCGCCTCGCTATCGGGTGGTTTCAACGCTCGGCCGGTACCATCGTTCGCGTCGATTTCCTTCAAGCCGGAAGCGGTGCGTGACGTGGAAGGCGGTTTCAAGGGCGAGTTCTTCAATCGCCACCTGCGCACCAACGTCGCCGTTTTCTATGCGTGGCAGAAGGATGTTCAGCGTATCGTCAACACCGTGTTCGGGACGCCGCCGACGCTGTCGCAATATGTCAGCAACGACGGCAAGGTGCATACCTACGGTGTGGAGTTCGAGGGCACGGTCATTCCCTGGAAGGGCATGGCCATCGATGGCAGCTTCGCCTACCTGCATGCACGCTACGTCAAGGGCAGCCGGATCGAAAGCGAGCTGAACTCCGCCGGAGCGTTGGTCGAGGTCGATCGTTCGGGCGAGCCGATCACCCAGGCGCCGAAGTGGACGGCCAGTATTGGAGCGACGCAGACGTTCGAGTTCGAGTCCGGCAAGCTGTCCCTGCATGCCGATTACTCATACATTTCGTCTCGCTACTTCGATTCCGCGACGGCGGCCGACGCTGCGCAGGAGCCCGTCGTTGCGATCGAGAACGAGGCGTCCAAGATCAAGGCATACGGCTTGGTCAACGGGACGATCACGTTCGCCTTCCGCGGTGGCCTCGAGTTCAGCATCTGGGGCAAGAACCTGACCAACAAGCCTTGGTACACCAACGTGTTCAACAGCTATACGGGTCTAGGCGCCACCACCCAGTTCCAGGGCGCCCCGCGCACCTACGGTGGTACGGCCGCGATCCACTTCTGATAGCCATCTCCAGAAACGATTGGGGGACGGCGGTCGCCATGGCCGCCGTCCCCCTCTTTTTCGATGACAGGCCGTCGCGCGAAGGGCCGTCAGTGGTATATCTGCATGTAGCCGCCATCGACCACTATATATTGGCCGGTAATGTAGCCGGCATCCTGCGAGCACAGAAAAGCGACCAGTGAACCGACCTCTTCCGGGCGGCCGAAGCGATTGGCCGGAATGCGCCGCATGAAAGCGGTCATGAATGCGTCGTAGTCCATGCTGGCATCCCGCGCGCACTTCTCGAAGAATGCCTTGTAGGCCTCGCCGGTGTCGATGAAGCCGGGCGGCACCGTATTGACGGTTATCCCGAAAGGACCCAGTTCGTCGGCAAGGCTGCGGCTAAGGCCGAGGCCGGCGGGGCGAACGGTGTTGGCAAGCACGTAGTCGAAATTGAGGATCGAGGCGCGCGCGGGCGATTTGGCTGCTCCGGAACCGATCGTCACGATCCGGCCCCAGCCGCGTTCCTTCATGGCGGGCTTCACCGCGCGGGCGAAGTGCGCGAAGGCCTTGACGATATATGCATAGGCCCGATCGAAGGCCTCGTCGTCGAACTCGTCGAAGCTGCCGGATGGGGGCGCGACCGGCGTAAAGATCGCAATGTCCGGCGCGTCGAACGCCTTGCGCGCTTCCTCGACCATGAAGGGGTAGGCGCCCAAATCCGTGAGATCGGCAGACACGCCGATGGCTTCGCCGCCACCGGCGCGTATTGCCCTGACCGTGTCGTCAAGCCCGGCACGGCCTCGGGCCACGACGACGACCCTCGCACCGTTTTCACCGAGCTTTTCGGCGACGACCCGCCCCATGCCATGCGTTCCGCCCGTCACCAGCGCGACTTTTCCCTTTATGCCAAGATCCATGAGATGCCCTTTGGAAAGCCGATAGGAATTGCGCCACGGATCGCGGCGCTATTGCACCGCGACCGCCATGCTCTCGCGTGCTCTGTCCATGCGGCCATCGAGTATCGGCTCGACCTTGGCCATGGCCAGATGATCGACGTCGCCGTTGGAGATGATCAGGCACTGCCGGAGGAAGCGGCGATAGAGCAAGCGGGTCAGTGCCTCGTCATGTTCCGGCCCGGCGTTGGCGACGAAAGCCGCAAGTTGCCGATCCGCGTCCGCCATGTCCCGGGGGCGGTTGCCCAGCAGCCTTTCCTGATCGTCGAGGTCGGCGTCTTCCGCCCAGCGACGGTGGCGGGTCTGGGCCAGAAGATAGTCTGGCACCGAGGCGAGCACGCCACGCTGCCACCCTGCGAAGGTGTCGGTGAGCGGCAGGCGCTGAAGATCGGCGCCGAGCTTCTCGAGCGCCATCTCCTCCATCGGCGAAGGGCGAGGCGCCGGCAGGTCGAAATCCTCGAGTTCGACACCGATGAACTCCGCCAGCGCCTCGATGCAACGCCGGCCGATGAACGCGCATTGCACGGCGGCTTCCACCCAGTCGCCACCGGGATCGGTGCGTGCGAGCGCGAACAAGGGGCCGAAATAGCCGACGCCCAGAAATGCGACGGTGTGATAGGAAATCACGCGCAGATCGAGCGGTTCGCCGAGCGCGCGCTCGTAATGCGCGAACAGCGCCGGCAGATCGCCCATATTCTCGACCGGATGGCGACCGCGGAAGCAGGCGAGATCGTGGAGATGGTCGCCCAGATGGCCGATCTCGACATCGAGCACGCAGGTCAGGTCAGGGCCGTCCGACAGGAATTGGCCGCAATCGCCGGTGACGAGCGATATCCGGTCGCGATGCTGGGGCACATTGCGGCGAAGCCACAGCGTCACGAAGTCCATCAGCGGATCGACGATGCCATGCGCCTTCTGCATGTCGTAGAAGCGTTCATAATGCTGCAACGCGATCTCGTTCGCATTCCGGGGGCGGTAACAGCCGATCGCCTCGATCTGGTCGGCCGGGATGCGATGCATCGCCGCCAGCACTTCCATATATTGCAGGGAGGCGGACCAGCGGTCCGGTGTCATGGTTGAGGCGCTCTCCACCGCCTCCATCACCAGGCCCGGATCGCGACCGCCCTTCACCCAATCCATTACGATGGTTTCGGGATCGCTGCAGAATCCGCGCTGGGGCGGAACGGGAATATCGTTCGCGGCCAGCACGTTGAGAAGGTGCATTTCGTGGATATGAGGGTAGGGGTGCGCAGCCCAGGCCCGATCGGCCTTGAAGACATAATCCTTGGTCGCGCCGGCATCGTCCATGGTGACGCGCCACACCGGCCGCCAGCGGCGTTGCCGCTCGATCTTCGTCACCCTGCCACCCAAATTCGTCTCCGCCCATTTCGTGATGCGCGCATACTGGTCTGCGCTCTCTGCCGGGGTCGCGGTCTCGCTCGACGTGCTCATCGCTATGGGTGTCCTCTCATTGGTACTCGGCTCTCGAGGCCGATGGTTCGCTGTTCGACGATGCGTTCAGCCGATACAAAATGCATAAAGCGGCGCGTGGTGCATGGCAACGTCGAACAGTCAGCGCGGATCGGGTCGGCCTCCGATTTGCGCGTGGCGGCCGAGGCGATCCAAAAGCGTTTCGGCAAACGCATCGTTGCGGTCTCCGGTGATCATATGCCCGACGCCCTTCGCTTCGATCACTTCCAGCTGCGGCGTAAGCCTGCGGAAAAGGTCCACGCTCGCGTCGCTGACGATATTGCTGAATTCCGCGCGCACGAGGATTACCGGGTCTTTGATCCGCGCTGCTGCCTCTTCGAGTGCGATCGTCTCCGAAGGCGGATTGAGAAATTCGGGCGAAACTGTTTTCGGGTCCCACTGCCAGTACAGCCGGCCATCCTCTCCGGTGCGCATCGTCTTGGCCAGGCGCGATGCGTCGGCCGTCCGGGGGCGATCGAGATGGGTGGCGAGGGCATCGGCAGCTTCGTCAAGGGTTGAGAAGCCGCCCATGCTGGCCCGGAAGAAACCACGAAACTCATCGACACCCGAATCGCGAAGCAGCGGGGCGACATCCGCGAGCATCACCATCGCCACCCGCCCCGGGCGCCGCGATGCGCCGACCAGAGCGGCTTGTCCGCCGCGCGATGCGCCGACCAGCACGACCGGTTCGTCGAACCCGTCGATCAGGGCTGCGACATCGCGGGCGAATGCGTCCAGCATATAGTCGCCGTCTTCCGCCCAGCCGCTTTCGCCATGCCCGCGCAGATCGAAGCTGAGCCCGCGATATCCTGCCGCGCCGACCATGCGCGCCGCGCTGTTCCACGATCGACGGCTTTGCCCGCCACCATGGAAGAAGAGGACCGGCAATCCATTGGGCGGGCCGTGCTCGTCGGCGCAAAGCATGACGCCATCGCCATGGAATCGACGCCTTCGGGAATGTGTCATGGTGAGCTTCGACTCCATGGTTTTCGAACGGCGTCGGGCCGTACGGGCGCCAGAGGATAGAGCCAGCCGATGTGCCGAGGCCTATCCTTCTGCAGGCTGCTCCGTCGCTTTGGCATCATCGTCGGCAAAGCTCGCCTTGCGGGTTGGTCGGCGACGACGACTGGGGAGGGCTGACGGGAGGCACTTCGCCCCGCCGCCCAATGCCTATCTTAGGAAAGGCACGGCCCGAACCCAATACCGGCAAGGGCGCTTTTCGCGTGTCGGGCGGATGGTGACGCTTACGAAGGGAATGATCGTTGAAGGTTCTGGAAGGCAAGGTCGCGCTTGTTTCGGGTTCTGGGCGGGGGATCGGCAAGGCTATCGCGTTGAAGCTCGCTGGGGCGGGGGCCAACATCGTCGTCAACGATCTGGATGCGGAAGTCGCGCAGGCAACGGCCGACGAGATCGGCGCACTGGGCGTCCGCGCGGTGGTATGCGTCGGCGACGTCACCGCACCGAGCTTCGGTGAGACGTTCGTCGAGGCCGCCGTCAATGCCTTCGGGACCATCGATATCATCATCAACAATGCCGGCTACGCCTGGGATTCGGTGGTCCAGAAAACGACGGACGAGCAGTGGGCGGCGATGATCGAGGTGCATCTCAGCGCACCGTTCCGCATTCTTCGCGCCGCGCAGCCCGTCATCGCCGCTGCCGCAAAGGATGAGATTGCGCACGGCGGGCGGGCCACCCGCCGCACCATCGTCAATATATCCTCGGTCGCCGGTCTGGGCGGCAATGCCGGGCAAGCCGGCTATGCTGCCGGCAAAGCGGGCATCGTTGGCCTCACCAAGACGCTGATGAAGGAGTGGGGCCGCTACAACGTCACCGTCAATGCAATCGCGTTCGGTGCGATCATGACCCGGATGACGGCCGGCGAGGCGGGCAAGTCGACGATTACGATGAAGGGCAAGGAAATCAAGGCCGGGGTCAGCCAGGAAATCCTCGACGCAATGGAAAGGGGCATTCCGCTCGGTCGTGCCGGCACCCCCGAGGAGGCGGCGGGTGCCGTTTACCTGATGTGTCTGCCCGAAGCCGACTATATCACGGGCCAGGTCATCGTCGCCGGAGGTGGCTGGTCCCTGTGAGGCGTGCTTTGCTTGGTCGGCGGCAGCATCGGCCACTCATGCACGCGCCCCGATCGATATAACGGGCATGGAGGTTGAGTCCTTCACACTTGGCGATGCGATCCACCAGGATTTGCAAATGGCAGGTTTGGGGCAGCCGCCCTCATGCTTGCGATCGCCGGTTCGGCGATTTCGCAGCATGTCCGCCTCCAAGGCGATCATGCTGCGAGGCTTTCACTTGTAGGGGTCGACGGGCTGGCGCTCGGGCAGCACGCCGATGTCGATCAGCATCGACAGCACGTCCGAAATGCTGAAGATATGGACGATCTTGTCGTCCTTGAACTTGACGATCGAGAACCAGTTCACCTGGAATTCGTTGCCCGTCGGCTGGATGCCCATATAGGGGCCGCCGACATGCTTGCAGTAATGCGTCGCGTAGATCCAGATTTCGTCGTCGCCTTTGCCGACGATGTCGATCGTCTTGTACGCGGCGGGAAAAAACGTCTTGTACAAAGCGACGGGGGACGTCTTCCACTCGTCGTACGTGCCGAGATCGGGCCGGTTGGGATTGCCGTACCGGAAGTCCTTGTGGAAATAGCGGTCCATCTTGTCGAACTCGCCGCGGTTCAGCGTTTCCTGATTGTCGACCCAGATCTGTGCGAGAAACTTCTGGCGATCCGTCAGGTCGGAGAGGGTCTGAGGGTCGATCTGCTCGCGGATCGCTTCTTTCCAAGCCATCGTGATGTCCTTCTGCTTAGCAAGGCAACTCGTGAAATGCCGCCTTCTGTGTGGCAAGCGGACACTAGTTGGCCCGATGCGAGGCGCGGCCTATCCCGTGGTAGGCCGAGTTCGGCGGCAATCGTTTTTGAGTTGTGCCCTGCATGATCGCTGTTTTCCCAGCTTCCCGATCCGGCCTGCCGGCAGCATAGGGACGGCTCGGCGGATCTGCTGGAACCGGCACGTCAACGGCGCGAGCGCATCCAACGAGACGACCATTTGGACGTACATCGTGCGGGACCCGGATTGAGGCTTTCACCCACCTGCCGGGCGATAGATGCCGGATGCCGCGAGGGACCTACCGTGCCGGAACGCCCATATCGCCGAGCAAGACAGATAAGGAGAGACACGTGCAGACGCAGCCCGTTATTCCGAGCCACGTCCCGCCGGATCTGGTGCTGCCGTGCCGCATCTTCGATCGCATGACAGTCACCGAAAACCCGTACGAGACTATCTTGCCTGCCATCCATCAAGGCCCGCGGGTCTTCTATGCGGCCAACGTCACTCCGGGGCCGGTGCCGGGCTGGGTGGTTCGCCGGGCCGAGGATTTGCGGGCGATCTACAACGACACCGAAAATTTTTACAAGCAGGGAAACACCCAGTTCGCCGCGATGATCGGCGAAGATTGGGACATCATCCCGACCGAGCTCGACCCGCCGCGTCACGCCGGTTTCCGGGCCGCGCTGAACCCGGTCTACTCGCCGAGCAACATGGCCAAGCTCGACAGCCGGGTGCGCGAGCGGGCGCGTGTCTTCATCGATCGTTTCAAGGATCGCGGTTCGTGCGAATTCATCGGTGAATTCGCGATCCCGTTTCCGGTCACGATCTTCCTGGATCTGCTCGGATTCCCGCAGGAGGAGATGAATCAGTTCCTGGAGTGGGAGACGACATTGTTACGATCGCCCACCAACGGCGACCGGATCACGAGCGTGCACGCGGTCAAAGACTATCTGCTGCGCGCCATCGCCGATCGCAAGAAGAACCCCGGGACCGATCTGATCAGCGTGGCGCTGACTCTGGAGGTGGACGGCCGCAAGTGGACCGACGAGGAAGTGTTCGGCCACTGCTTCAACCTCTATCTCGGCGGCCTCGACACGGTGACCGCCAATATCGGGCTCCATATGCATCATCTTGCGACCAGGCCCGATCATCAGACCTATCTGAGGGAAAACCCGAAGCAGATGGTGATCGCGATCGAGGAGTTTCTTCGCGCTTACCCTGCGGTCACCACCGCGCGGCTTTGCCGAAATCCCTACACGCTGGGCGACGCCACCTTCATGCCGGGGGATTATATCGCCATGTCGACCCCGCTCGCCGGCCGCGATCCCGAATATTACGATGCGCCCCAGGAGGTGCGGCTGGACCGGAAGCCTGCCCATGTCACGCTCGGCTACGGCATCCATCGGTGCTTGGGCCAGCATCTCGCGCGTCGGGAGCTGCAGATCGCCCTGCAGGAGTTTCTTGCGTCTGTCCCGACCTTCGGCATCGCGCCCGGTTTTTCGGTCCCCTTCTTCCTGGGGAACGTCATCCATATCGACGAGCTCCAACTCGCCTGGTGAAATCGAGCTGCGGCCGATCAGCCGCAGCCGACAATGCCGCCATCGACCGGTATCTGCGCGCCTGTGATATAGGCACCGGCGCGGGAGCACAGGAAGACGACGAGGCCCGCGATATCGTCCGGCTTCCCGAGACGTTTCAACGGGATGTGCGCGAGCAGGGCTGGATCGACCTTCTCCTCGTCGAGGAAATGCGCCGTCATCTTGGTCGGGAAAAACCCGGGAATGACGGCGTTGACCGTGATGTTGCGCTCAGCCAGATCGCCCGCCAGATCGCGGGTCATCATGTGGACCGCCGCCTTGGACGCGGCATAGCTGTAGGCATTCAGGCGCTCGGTCTTGACGCCGGCCACCGAGCCTATGTTGATCACGCGCGCCGGATCGTCCTCCGTGCCCGCCCCCGCCAGCTCGGGCAGCAACTCGCGCACCATCGTGAAGGGCGTCTGCACGTTGACGGCCATGACACCCGGCCAGGCCTTGTCGGGGAAGCTGTCGATCGCGCCGCCCCAGGTCTTGCCGGCGTTGTTCACCAGGATGTGGCAGGGGCCGACGGCTTCGCGATAGCGCGCGACGAGATCGACCGCGGCTTCCGGTGTAGAGAGGTCGGCAGGCAGCGCGACACAGCGGCCGAGCGGTGCCATTTCGGCGGCTGCACCCTCACAGACGTCGGTCTTGCGGGATGTGATCGCGACGGTTGCTCCCGCGCGCAACAATCCTTCCGCGATCATCCGCCCGAGCCCCTGGGCGCCGCCTGTGACTAGCGCCGACTTCCCGGTCAGGTCGAACAGGTCCCCGCTCACATGACCACCACTGTCTTGCCGAAGCTGTGCGCGTCGCGCAGGTGCAGCAGGGCCTCCTTGGCGTCCGCGAGCGGAAACGTCCGCTCGATCACCGGCTTGATCCTGTGCTCCCCGGCGAACGCCAGCATGTCCCTGAAATCCTGCGGATCGCCCACCTGACTGCCGACGATGCTCGCGCTCTTCAGGAAGAGGTCGGTGGCGTTGAACTTGATCTCGTTGCCTGCCGTCGATCCGTAGATCACGATCCGCGCGCCGGGATTGATCGCGCGGATATAGTTGGGAAGGCTCGGGCTCGGCGCACCGTCCAGCACGACGTCGATGCCGCCGGTCAGCTTGCCGATCTGTCGACGCCATTCCGGATCGGTGAACAGCAGGCCGCCCTTGGCCCCCATATCGTAGGCGCGCTTGAGGACCTCATCGCTCTCACCCGTCACATAGACGTTGGCGCCCTTGGCGACGGCGAAGGCGAGGCCGAAGGTCGCCACGCCACCGCCGACGCCGCTGATCAGTACGGTCTCGCCGGCCTTCAGCTGACCTTTGAACATCAGCGCCCGCCAGGATGTCAGCGCGGTCAGCGGCATCGCGCCCGCTTCCTCGAAGGACATGAAGGCAGGTTTCGGAGCGAGGTTTTCGACCGGCACGCAGACGTGCTCCGCAATGGTGCCGGGGAAGGGCATGCCCAGCAGGCCGAAATCCGCGGCGGGCGCGTGCCGATCGGCACCCCAATTGCGCGCGGGATAGAGGACGACCTCGTCGCCGACCTTCGCCCCCGTGACACCTTCGCCGACCTGATCGACGATACCCGCACCATCACAGCCCATGATGGTCGGCACAGTCATTCCCGGATATTGGCCGTGCACGATGAACAGTTCGCGATGGTTGAGCGAGCCGGCCTTGATGGCCACGCGCACTTCGCCAGGGCCCGCGGTCGGCGTGGGAACATCCTTGACCGAGACGCTGTCGAAGCCGTTGGCCTGTTCGAGATACAAAGCCTTCATGAAAGCCTTCCTTGGTAGGCCGTTAGACGGCCGGAAACCCTGATTTTCGTCGTGAATGGCTGCTTACGGAGCGCGCGCAACCTGTCAACGGGCAGGGGGGGAAGATGCAAGTTGGCATGACAGCCTATCGTGCGATAGGAAAACATATTGCGTTCTTGCCCAATTCCGTGAAACTATCTCTGCATTCAACAGAATCGCTCCAAAAAAGGGGCGACCAGGAGAGGTTGACGACCATGGGCCTTGTTCCCACGACGATCGTGCCGCCGCGTTCCAGTCACATCATCGTCGCGCGCCCGACGCTCGATGCTTTTTTCGAGGCCATCGACCGGTCGCGGCTGACCATGGTCACTGCGCCTGCCGGCAGTGGCAAGACCACCGCCGCACTTTCGTGGTTCCATCGGCTGAAGGGGGCGGGCCGCCCGGGAATGTGGCTCGCGGTGCGTGCTGGCATTCGTGATCTGCCCTCCTTTCTGCTCGCGTTCCGGTCGGCGGGCGTCGAGGCTGGCCTTCCCTGGCAGGACCTCGATCCGCACGGCCCTGACGATGCCTGGCTCGCGGCGCTGGCGGAAGCCCGGGCCGGGGATGCGCGTCCCGTCCTCGTGATCGATGATGCGCAGCTGTTGCCGCCCGTGGCGATTGAGTTCCTTGCCCAGGCCGTCGCCAGCGCACGTGATGCCGTGACGATGATCATCGTCTCGCGGGGGGCTTTGGCGATCCCGGTCGCTCGCACCCGGGCGTTGGGCTTTCTCGTCGAGGTTGGCGCCGCCGACTTGCGCTTCGATCGTCAGGAAGCGATCGAGCTGGTGTCCCGCACGGTCGGTGCGCCGCTCGATGCCCAAGAGATGCAGCAGATCATCGAGGATGCACACGGCTGGGCATCCGGGCTGGTGATCGCGGGAGAACTGTATCGACGCGACGCCATGCGAGGTTCCGCATGGAAGCCGCTGCTCGGTAACCTATGCTCCGAATTCACCAGCTATTTTCACGAGGAGGTGCTCAGCCTCCAGACTCCGGCGATCCGCGATTTCCTCGTCAACACGAGCATCTTGGCCGAACTTACCGCGCCTGCCTGCGCTGCCGTGACCGACGACGACGATGCCCGCGCCATGCTGGACGATGTGTACCGCGCCGGGCTGTTCCTCAACGCGATCGACGAAGAGCGCAGCCGCTATGCCTATCATCCGCTGTTCAAGGAGATGGTGCTGGGCCGGCTCGCCGAAAGGGCACCCGCGCGCGCGGCCGAGTTGCATCGCAGGGCGAGCCGTTATTTCGCCGGCCAAGGTGATAATCTGACGGCGCTCCACCATGCGCAGGCGAGCGCCGACAAGGATTTTCTGGCCGATCAGCTCGATGCCGTCGCCAACGATCTTATCTATACGGGTTACCTGTACCGCATCGAGGAACTGAGCGCCGATATCCCCTGGTCCGTGATGCGCAGTCGCCCGACGCTCCTGCTCGCGCTCGCGTGGCGGCGTATCCGGCGGCTCTCCTTTGCCTCTGCCTCGCGCCTGCTGGATGCTGCGGTCGCCGTGCGTGACGAAAGGCTCGTCGAAGGCTTGTTGGACGCGCATGCGGCCGAGACGTTCGATCTGCTGTTGCGCCATCGCCGGCTCATGCTTGAGGCGGCGCGGGACAATATGGCCGCGATCGAACAGGACGCCGAGCAGTTGCTCTACGATCTGGGCGACGAGCACCCCTATCTCAGCTGCACGCTGCTGGCGCAGCTTATGGCGGCCCGACGTGAGCTTTATCACTTCCAGGACATCCTGAAGCTGGAAGCGGAGACACGCCGCGCGTTGGATCGTGCGAACACGCGCTTCGCCGCGATCGCGCTGAAATCGTCGATCGCGCCGACGCTGATGGCGCGCGGTAACACCGCCGTCGCGCGCCGCTGTCTCGATGAGGCATTTGCAGCGGCGCAGCAGCGCGACGATCTCGGCTTTGGCCTTGCCGCTCTGCCTGCCCTGCCGCTGGCGGAGCTGCTCTACGAAGCCGGCGAGCTGGATCAGGCGAGTGAGTTGGTGGAGCGCTATCTGCCGGCGGTGCGGCAATGGGGCTTCGTCGATCAGCTGGCATCCGGATTCCTGGTGCGCGCAAAGCTGGCATTCGCCCGCGGGGATACGAACGCGGCGCTCGTGGGGCTTGACGAGGCGCATCTCATCGCGATCGAATGCGGATTGGACCGGCTGCGTGCTTTTGTCGTCGCCGAGCAGGTTCGCATTTTCATCAAGAGCGGCCAGCTTTCGGAAGCAGAGGCCGCGATGGTGGCAGGCGATGTCGGCACGGACTGCGAGCCCGTGCCGACGCTCAATCCCACCAGGCAGAACGAGAGTGTCGCGATCGCGTGGATCCGCATCGAGATGCAGCGACATCGCCTGGTGCGCGCACGGAAGGTCGCGTCGCGCTGGCTCGATTTGCTGAAGCGGACGGGCGCGATCCGGTCAGCAGTCACCTTCGAATTGCTGCTCGCAGAGATTTCCGTGTTGCAGGGCAATCGTTCCAAAGCTCGCAGAGCCGTTCGCTCGGCGGTCGAAATGGCCGAATCGGCGGGCTGGGTCCGACTGTTCCTGGACGAGGGCGAAGTGATCTCCTCCCTATTGTCGGAGGCCTACGCTCATGGGCCATTGCTTGACACGCCGGCCGACAAATTCGCCGCTCGTCTCGTCTCCCTTGTCAACGGTGGCCCTGCGGTTGGCGCGGAGGAAGAGGAGGATGACGAGAGCTTCGGCCTCTCCAGCCGCCTCGCCAACCGTGAGATCGACATTCTCACCATGGTCGGCGGTGGCTTGCGCAATCGGGAAATCGGCGAACGCCTCGGTCTCACCGAAGGCACCGTCAAATGGTACATGCAGCAGATCTACGACAAGCTTGGGGTTCGGCGACGGCCCCAGGCTGTGTTGCGCGCGAGGCAGTTCGGGCTGTTGGCCTGAGGCTGGCCTTCCAGTCCCGTTCGGCCGATCCGTGTGAACCTACCGCAGGTCAGGTCCACGCAGCGCCGGAGCTTGCCACGTCCAGCTTCGCGCGGCGTTCCGCTCCGGAGATAAGGCAGGGATTTCATGGCAAAAGGCAAGGTCATCATAAGTTGCGCCGTCACCGGCGCGATCCACACCCCATCCATGTCGCCCTACCTGCCGGTCACGGCCGAAGAAATCGCCGAATCCGCGATCGGCGCGGCGGAGGCGGGCGCCGCGATCATCCATCTCCACGCGCGCAACCCGATCGATGGCCGGCCGGATCAGAATCCGGATCTGTTCGAGCCCTTCCTAAAGGTCATCAAGCAACGCAGCGACGCGGTGATCAACCTCACCACCGGCGGCCATCCCTCGATGCCGGTCGAGGAGCGGATTCGGCCCGCGCAAACCTTTGCGCCAGAGGTTGCCTCGCTCAACATGGGCACGATGGGCTTCGGCCTGTTCCCGATGCTCGACCGCTTCAAGGAGTTCAAGCATGCCTGGGAGCCGGCCGCGCTCGAGGCCTCGCGCGATCTGGTGTTCAAGAACACCTATGCCGATATCGAGAAGCTGCTCGGCATCCTCTCGCCGCTCGGCACGCGCTTCGAGTTCGAGTGCTACGACACCAGCCATCTCTACAACCTAAAGTACTTTCTGGATCGAGGCCTGGTGAAGGCGCCGTTGTTCATCCAGACGTGCTTCGGCATCCTCGGTGGCATCGGCAGCCATCCGGATGACATCATGCACATGAAGCGGACGGCGGACCGCTTGTTCGGCGATCAATATGAATGGTCTGTGCTGGGCGCGGGCGCGCGCCAGCTGAGCGTGGTCGCGATGGCCGCTTCGATGGGCGGCAATGTCCGCGTCGGGCTGGAAGACTCCCTGTGGGCCGGCCGGGGCAAGCTTGCCGAAACCAACGCGCAGCAGGTGACGCTGGCACGGCAGATTCTCGAAGGCATGGGACTGGAGATCGCGACGCCCGAGGAAGCGCGAGCGATCCTCGACCTGAAGGGCGCTGACCGGACCAATATCCGATGACGGAGCGCGGCGGGCCGCTCGCGGGCGTCCGTATGGTCGAGATCGACGCGATCGGTCCGGTTCCGCTGGCCGCCATGCTGCTCGCCGACATGGGCGCCGACATCATTCGCATCGCCCGCCCGCCGAGTGCAGGCGTCGGCGCGTGGGACGATGTCGGTGGCGACGTGCTCCACCGCAGCCGGGGCGTCGCCTATCTCAATCTCAAGGATCCCGGCGATCGGGACCAGCTGTTGGCGCTGGTCGGTGCGGCGGACGCGCTGATCGAGGGCTATCGCCCGGGCGTGATGGAGCGCCTCGGTATTGGGCCAGACGCCTGCCTTGCGCGCAACCCCCGTCTCGTCTTCGGGCGGATGACCGGGTGGGGCCAGGACGGGCCGATGGCGCTGCGCGCGGGGCACGATATCAACTATCTGTCGATCACCGGCGCGCTGCATGCCATGGGGGACGGCAAGAGCCCGCCGCCCGTCCCGCTCAATCTGGTCGGTGACTATGGCGGCGGCGCCATGTTCCTGATCGCGGGCCTGCTCGCGGCCCTGCTCTCTGCGAAGGTGACGGGCAGGGGCCAGGTCGTCGATGCCTGCATAACCGACGGCGTGCCGTCGCTCATGAGCCTGTTCTACGCCTGGGAGCCGAAGGGGCTCTGGCGCGATGCTCCGGCGTCCAATCTGCTCGATGGCGCGGCGCCCTTCTATCGCTGCTATCGCTGCGCGGATGGCAAGGACGTCGCGGTTGGCTGCCTGGAACCGCAATTCTTTGCTCAGATGATCAAAGGACTCGGCCTCGAGGATCGCAGCTACGATCAGAACGACCGGGCCGGCTGGGCGGCGATGGAGGTCGACTTTGCGAGTGCCTTCGCGAAGCAGCCGCGCGATCACTGGGCGGCGCTGTTCGCCGGGACGGACGCCTGTGTATCGCCCGTCCTTTCGATGGCGGAGGCGCCCGATCATCCCCATAACCGGGCACGGGGCTCGTTCATCTGTCGCGGCGCGATCGCACAACCCGCCGCGGCACCGCGCATGACCGGGACGCCTCCCGCCATCTCCGAGCCTTACGAAACGGGCGTCGAGCAGGTGATCGCGCGCTGGTCTGCCGGCCGGGCGACGTGATCGACGCCGCAGCGCCCACCCGATGATAGGCCCTTCAACAATGGCGGCACGCTATCGCGACGGGACGAGGGAAGGTCTTACGGGTGACTATCGATGGGTGAGGCGGACGGCGTAGCGATGGGGGTGGCGGAGATTGCGGCGGGTCTCAAATCGGCGATGCGCCGCATGCCAGGCGCCGTAGCGCTCATCAGCACGATCGATCCGGAGACGGGTCAGCCGGCCGGGCTGGCCGCATCCGCAGTGATCCCCGTGTCGATGGAGCCGCCGTCGATGCTCATATCGATCAATCGCAATGCGAGCGCGCATGCGGCGATCGAGCGGGCCGGTAAGTTCTGCGTGAATCTGCTCGGCACCGAGCAGACGGCTCTTGTCGGACTGTTTTCCAGCAGCGATATGCGCGAAAGGCGCTTTTCCGGCCCGGAATGGCTGCGATCGGGCGACTTGCCGTATCTCGCGGGCGCCTGTTCAAATCTCTTCTGCACGATCAGCAAGACCCTTCTGTTCGGCACGCACGAGCTTTTCGTGGGCGAAGTGTTCGAGGTGATCTCCGGCGGCGACAGCGGCGATCCCCTCGGCTGGATCGAGGGCGGTTTCGCGCGCCTCGGCCCGCTTTAGCAGACCGGCAATCGGTATCGGGACAAGGCATGCGCGACGCATACGACTATATCATCGTGGGGGCCGGTTCGTCGGGCTGCGTGCTGGCGAACCGCCTGTCCGAGGATCCGGCGACCACGGTGCTGCTGCTCGAGAGCGGGCCTGACGACACCAGCCCGCTCGTCCATATGCCACGCGGCATCGGCAAGCTGCTCGCGCCCGGCAATCCCCACGTATGGGACTATCAGGTTTCCCCTGGCGGCAACGCGCCGGCGGAGACATGGCTGAAGGGCCGCGCCGTGGGCGGCTCGAGCTCGATCAACGGCATGGTCTATGTCCGCGGCGCGCCGCGCGACTACGACCATTGGGAGGAACTCGGCTGCGACGGCTGGGGATGGTCCGAGATGGGGCGCCGCTTCGTCGAGCTCGAGGATCATCCGCTCGGCGCGGGCGAGTGGCGCGGGACGGGCGGCCCGCTCAAGATCACCATCCATCCTTCGGGCAACCCGCTGTGCGAGGCGGTGCTCGATGCCGCGGAGGAGATCGGCACGCCGCGCGTTGCCGACGAGAATGATGTCGCCACCGTTCGGGACGGCGGAATGGCGTATCAGCCGACCACGACCTACCGTGGCAAGCGTTTCAGTGCCGCGCGCGCCTTCCTCACGCCGGTGCGCAACCGGCCCAATCTCGACGTGCTGCCCGAGACCGACGTGCTGCGCGTGGAGATCACCGATCGCATCGCGACCGGCGTGGCGATCCGCAACAAGAGCGGCATGCGCTCCGTATCGGCGCGGCGCGAGGTCATTCTCGCGGCCGGCGCGATACAGTCGCCCAAGCTGCTCCAGTTGTCGGGGATCGGGCCGGCGGCGCTGCTGAGTTCGCTTGGCGTTCCGGTCGTCTTCGATTCGCCGAACGTGGGCCGCAACCTTCGCGAGCACCGCTATCTTTCGACGCAATACCAGGTGAAGGGCGCAAGCCTGAACTCCAGCTTCCAGGGGCTTGGCCTGCTGCGTTCGGTGCTGGCCTATTTCCTGCGATCGAAGGGCCCGCTGACCCACAGCGCGCACGAGGTCGGCGGCTTCGTGAAGACGAGGCCGGGCCTCGATCACACCGACGCGCAGATCGGCATGGGCCTCTATTCGATCAACGCGACACCTAAGGGGGTTGCCATCGACAGTTTCCCGGGCCTCACCATCCTCGGCTATTTCGCTCGTCCCGAGAGCCAGGGCGAGCTGCGCATCCAGTCCGCCGACCCGGACGCCAAACCCTATATCGATGCCAACCACTTCTCCGCCGAGATCGACCGGGTCTCGGCCGTCTCGCTGTTCCGCTGGCTGCGCAGGCTCGGCGAGGCACCCGCGCTGGCGAAGTGGATCGTTCGCGAGACGCTGCCCGGCCCCTCGATCCGGACCGACGAGGACGTCCTCGCCCATCTGACGTCGCTGGGCGGCACGTCCTTCCATATCTGCGGCACCGCGCGGATGGGATCGGACGCCGAATCCGTGCTCGATCCCCAATTGCGCGTGCGCGGCGTGGATCGCCTGCGGGTGGTCGATACCTCGATCATGCCGACGATCGTTTCCGGAAACACCAATGCGCCGGCGATGGCGATCGGGCTGCGCGCGGCAGACCTGATCCGCTTTGGCCGATAAAGGACCAATATCATGGACGTTCCCTTCACCGACATCGACCAGCTCTTTATCGATGGAGAATGGTCTTCCGCCGGCGGTGGGCGGGAGGCCGTGATCAATCCCGCGACCGAGGCGGTGATCGGTGAGGCGCCCGTCGGGAATGCCGCCGCTGCCGATGCCGCGATCGCGGCCGCGCGACATGCGTTCGATCATGGCCCCTGGCCGCGCCTGACGATGGCGGAACGGTGCGATGCGATGCGCCGGGTGCACGCGGCGCTGCTGGCACGTCGCGACCGCATCGTGCAGTTGATCGTCGCCGAGGTCGGCTGCGCGCAGGGCATCACCAACGCGATGCAGGTCGACGCGCCGCTCGGCCATCTCTTCTCCGCGATCACCCACGCCGACCGCGACGACAGCGTGCGCCTTCCGATCGAGACCGTTCCCAACCCGATGGACCCGAGCGGACCGAGGATCATCGGCGGCACGACCGTGGTGCGCGAGCCGGTCGGCGTCGTCTCCGGCATCACGGGATACAATTTCCCGTTCCTGCTCAATCTCGCCAAGATCATTCCGGCGCTGCTGGCCGGCAACACGCTGGTGCTCAAGCCATCGCCGTTCACGCCCTTTTCCGCATTGTTGTTCGGCGAGGTCGTGCAGGAGGCGGGCCTGCCGAAAGGCGTGCTCAACGTCATTACGGGTGGCCCCGATGTCGGCACGCTGCTGACCACGGATCCGCGCGTCGATCTCGTCAGCTTCACGGGCTCCGAAGGCGTGGGCGCCGCGATCATGGCGCAGGCAGCCCCGACGTTGAAGCGCGTGCATCTCGAGCTCGGCGGGAAATCCGCGCTGATCGTGCGTGCCGACGCCGATATCCAGCGCGCCGCGATGAGCGCGGTCGCGGTGCTGTCGGTCAATTGCGGGCAGGGCTGTGCGCTGCTCACACGATTGCTGATCCACAACTCCATCCGCGCGCAATTCGTGGAGGCGGCGACCGCCATCGCCGCGCAATGGAAGATCGGCGATCCGGCCGACCCGTCGGTGCTGATGGGCCCGCTGATCCGCGAGCAGCAACGCTCCAAGGTCGAGCATTTCGTCCAGAAGGGGCGCGACGAGGGTGCGCGCCTGGTTCATGGCGGCGGCCGTCCGGCAGGCTTGCCCAAAGGCTTCTTCACCGATCTCACGCTGTTCGATGACGTCACCAACGACATGACGATCGCGCAGGAAGAGATATTCGGGCCGGTCGGCGCGATCATCGGCTTCGATACCGACGCGGAGGCGATCGCGATCACCAACGACAGCCGCTTCGGCCTAAACGGGGGCATCCTGACGACCGACGCGGCCAGGGCCTATGAGATGGCGCTCCAGATCCGTGCCGGCTCGGTCGCCATCAACGGCGGTACCGGCAAAATGACCTATGCCCCGATCGGCGGCTACAAGCGATCGGGGATCGGACGGGAATATGGCCCCGACTGGCTGCGCGAGTATCAGAACGAGAAGTCGATCTTCTATCCGATCGGGCGGTAAGGACGGCCGTCCGTCTAGGCGACGAAGACGGCGCGGAAGCGATCGAGCTGTGCCTCATCGACGCCACCGGCGGCAAAGAAGCTTTCGATCGAGCCCCATTTGGCCGTGACCGCGTCGAGCGCGGCGTCGAGAAATTCCAGATCGACGCCGATCATCGCGTCCATCAGCTCCTCGCTCGGGCGGAAGCCGAAATGCTCCTCGAACTTCTCGGGCACGCCACCGCGTGCGCGCATATTCAGCGCGAACACCTCCGATCGCTGATAGTCAGCGACGATCAGGTCGCGCGGCACGCCAAGCGCCGCGAGCAAGATCGCGACCATGACGCCGGTACGGTCCTTGCCCGCGGTGCAATGGACCAGAATGGGGGTGCCCCCGCCCACGATTGCATCGACCAGCATCTTGAGATTGGGCAGGATCTGTGCCGGCATCTCCGAATAGTTGGTGGCGAGCGCACGCTTGCCAGCCTCTAGCGTGGGGTTGTCCTTCAACGTGGCCCAGCCGGCATTGGTAATCACCCGCAGATCGGCCGTGATGTCCATGTTGAGCAATAGCGCGGCGGTCGCCCAGTCGTTGGGATCCTTGTCGCGTTCCGAGTCCGACCGCAGATCGCAGACGAGCTTGATGCCGAGCGCCGCCAATTCGGAGCGGTGATCGTCGTCGAAGCTCGCCGGCCCTTCGGATCGATACAGAATGGCCGGGCGGACGATCCCGCCCGATGCCGTCGGTATGCCGCCGACATCGCGGAAGTTCAGTCTGGAAAGAGCTTCGGTCATTGTTCGTCTCTCCGTTTTCGACTGCGATAGCGTTGCGATGTTGCAGGAGCAGGACGTCCAAGAGGGGCCGCCGCATGTTCCGGCCGCGACCGCAAGAAGCCCGTGGCCGACCCGCTGACTCACCTGCCCGAAGGTGGGTCGCATGGCGCCAAGCCGGAGATAGATGGCTTGAAAGACTAGGGAGGAACGGATGTTGGCGACGTCGGTGGCGACCATGGCGCTGGTCGACGAGTTCGATCTGTCCGAGCCGTTGCGCGAAGGCGTGATGCCGGGTGTCGACGCGATGCTCCGCGCGCTCGATGCGGAGCCGGGGCTGAGCCCCGAAGGGCGTGCCGCCGCGATCGGCCTGTTTCGCGACAATCTCCGCCGCCTCGCCGCGATCGACGGCGATCGCCACCGCCATCCCGAGATCGCCGAGGTCGTGATCGACCGGCCGGTGTTCATCCTCGGCCTGCCCCGTTGCGGCACCAGCCTGCTCCATGCGCTGATCGGCGCCGATCCGGGGGTGCGCACGCCGATGTCGTGGGAGGTCGCCAACCCGTCACCCCCGCCGGAGGCCGCGACCTTCGCCAACGACCCGCGCGCGCAGGCGTTCGACGATTATGTCGCGGCCACCTTCGTCGGTAAATGGGCGGACATGCTGAAGGCGCATCCGATCGGGGCATGGATCCCGCAGGAATGCGGGATGATCCTGGAAACCTCGTTCCAGAGCCTCAACCCGCTGACCATGTTCCGCATTCCGGACTATTACCCTTGGTATCTCGAGCAGGATTCGCGGTTCGCCTACACGGTCCACAAGATGTTCCTGCAACATCTCGCATGGCGCAATCCGCGGGATCGCTGGGTGCTCAAGGTGCAGGAGCATGCCAATCATCTGCCGTCGCTGTTCGCGATCTATCCTGACGCGATGCTGGTGCAGCCGCATCGCGACCCGGTGACCGTGCAGGCGTCGATTTGCCGTCTGTTCGAGGTGCTGCGCAGCGTCGCCATCCCCGATCAGGATCGCGCCGCGCTCGGGCAGGAACTGCTCCATCTCTGGCATGACGGGCAGGTGCGGATGATGGCCTATCGCAAGGCCCATCCTTACAAGCCGGTCTATGACATGCGCTACAAGGATCTCGTCGCCGATCCGGTGCGGGCAGTGCAGGATGTTTACGCCTTTGCCGATATTCCGTTCACTCCGGAGACCGAGCGCGGCGTGCGCGGCTGGCTGGCCGACAACCCGGCGGGCAAGCATGGCAAGCACGTCTATGCCTTGAGCGACTATGGGCTGACGGAGGACGACGTCCGCGCCGTGTATGGCGATTATATCGACGCCTACCGGGAGTATATCTGATGGCGGATTTTCCCGGCTGGCTGGACTATCTGGCCACGATGGAAGGTGCGGGCGAGGTGCTCGACCTGCTTCAGGATCGCGTCGACGCCGATCTGTCGCAGGAGGCGTTGCGGCTGCTGTTTCTTGGCCTGTCCGGCGGTTTCTTCACGGCCTTCGCCGATCCCGACCTGCCCGATTTCGTGCCGGCGGTGAACACCGTGCTCAACGGCAGCATGACCAATCCCGATTTCGTCTATGCGACGGCATCGATCGACGGGGCTGGCGCGTATCGTATCAGCGGCGAGCGCGGCGATGGCCTGTTCGTGCTGATCGACATCGCCGCAGGCGGTCTAGGCGTGATGGACAAGCTCGGGCCGTCCTGCGGCACGATCGACCTCGACTCGATCGATATCGAGCCTGACGGCCGCTTCGAACTCGTACTGAGCCAGGAGCGGCCGGACGGATGCACGGGCAACTGGCGCGCGCTCGATCCACGTGCCGTGACCTTGAACCTGCGCCAGGCCGCCTACGATTGGGGGGACGGGCGCGACGGGCGCTTCGCGATCGAGCGGATCGACAAGCCGATCGCGCCGCGCCGAAGGACGGCCGCCGAGATCGCGGAGCGGCTGACGGCGCTCGCCGGCTATCCGCGGCGCTATGCGGGGCTTTGGATGAACGTCGTCAAGGATCAGGCGGCCAAGGGGTTGTGGAACCGCTTCGAGCATGACGATTGGGCGGGTCGGGGCGGGGTCGCCGGGCAGCATTATTACCAAGGCCTGTTTCGCATCGAACCGGGCCATGTGCTGCTGCTCGAGAGCGAATTGCCGGAGACCGTGCGCTACTGGAACGTGCAGCTGGGTGATCTCGTCTGGAACACGATCGACTGGATGAACCGCCAGTCGAGCCTCAACGGCGGCCAGGCGACGATCGACAGCGATGGCAAGTTCCGCGCGGTGATCGCGACCGACGATCCCGGCGTCCCCAACTGGCTCGATCCCGGCGGCTGGCGCGAGGGCGCGATCATGCTGCGCTGGACCGAGGCGTCGAGCGGGCCGGCGCCGACTTTGACGTTGATCCCGATCGGCTCGCTTCGCGACCACCTGCCCACTGACACGCCGACCATCGGCGCGGAGGAACGCGATCGCAGGCTTCGCGCGCGGCGGACCGGGGTGCAACTGCGCCGCCGCTGGTAGCGAACGGTGCCGGACGATGCGGAGGCGAGAGGCATGCGGTTCCTGACCGACGGATTGATGCTGCCGGAAGGCCCGATCGCGCTCGCGGACGGGTCTTTGATGGTGGTCGAGGTCTTGGGTGGCCGTCTGACCCGGATTGCGCCCGACGGTGCACGATCGGTCGTCGCGGAGCTGGGCGGAGGGCCGAACGGCGCCGCGATCGGCCCGGACGGCCGCTGCTACGTCTGCAACAATGGCGGCCTCGACCATATCGAGCTCGAAGGCGGTGCGCTCGTGCCGCAGGAGGCGCCGATCGACACGCCGCCCGGATCGATCCAGGTCGTCGATCTGGCGACGGGCGCTTTCGAGATGCTCTATGCGCATGGCGAGGCGACACCCTTCTGGGGCCCGAACGACATCGTGTTCGATCGTGATGGCGGCTTCTGGTTCACCGACTTCGGCCGTGATCGCGGACGCGTCCGGATGCGCGGCGCGGTCTATTATGCGCGGGCTGATGGCAGCGGCATTCGCGAAGTGATCGCGCCGATCGACGCGCCCAACGGCATCGGCCTCTCGCCCGACGGGCGGACGCTGTACGTCGCGACGACCTACGAAGCGCACCTGCTGAGCTTCCGGCTCTCGGCCCCCGGCGTGGTCGATCGATCGGCAGGGCAGATGCCGGGCGGGGCGACGATCGTCGGGCGGGCCGGTGCGGGCCAGTATCTCGACAGCCTGGCCATCGATCGCCAGGGCCGAATATGCGTCGCCTCGCCCGGCATCGGCGCGATTCTGGTCTTTCCGGCGGGGGGAGGCGCGCCGATGGCGATCGACATGCCCGACTTCCTGACCACCAACATCTGCTTCGGCGGGGCGGACCTGACGACTGCCTATGTCACGCTCGGCAGCAGCGGACGCGTCGCCATGCTCGATTGGGATACGCCGGGGCTGCCGCTCGCCTTCTGACCTGGCTAGTGTTTCGGCAGTGCGTAGGCGACGATCTCGTCGCTGTAGCCCGACAGCATCGCGCCATGTCCGCCGGCAGCGATCACGACGAACTGTCGCCCGCTTTTCGGTGACCAGTAGGTCGACGGGGAAGCATTGCCCCCGGCCGGCAAGCGAGCCTTCCATAGCTCACGGCCCGTCCTCACGTCATAGGCGCGGAAGGCATGCTCCTGCGTGGCTCCGACGAAGATCAGGCCGCTCGCTGTCACCACCGAGCCACCGATGTTCGGAACGCCCATCGGGATCGGCAGGAAGGTGGGCAGCGCGATCGGGCCGCTGTCGCGTGAGGTGCCGAAAACGTGGCTCCACGCGATCCTCCCGGTTCGCAAATCGACCGCGCTGATCCGGCCGTAAGGCGGTTGCTGGCAGGGTATCGCCAACGGTGACAGGAAGGGCATGATGTGCGCCGCATAAGGCACGCCCAGCTGCGCCACCGGGCCACCGACGTCGCTCATATGCTCGGCGTTCATCGGCTTTACGCCCATCCGATCGGCGTCGGCGCGCGTGATCAGCCGATCGTAGTTGGCGACCTGGTTGTTGTTGACGATCATGAGGCCGCGCGCCTTGTCGACCGATATGCCGCCCCAGTCGACACCGCCGAGATAGCCCGGCCACACGATCGTCGGCTGGTGCGTGCCGAGCGGCGTCATGTCGCCCTCGAAACGTGCCTCGCGGAACCGGAGGCGACACAGCGCCTGATCGATCGGCGTGAGGCCCCACATGCCTGCCTCGCTCGGCTTCGGGCCGCCGAAGGAGGGGAGGCCGACGGAATAGGGTTGCGTCGCGGCCAGCCGCTCCCCGGGAACGCCACCCTGCGGCACCGCGCGCTCCTTCACCGGGAAGACGGGGCGACCGGTGCGACGATCGAGCACGAAAATCTCGCCGCGCTTGGTCGGCTGGATCAGCCCCGGCACACCGCCGGGAAGATCGACCAGGGTCGGCTGGGCCGGTACGTCATAATCCCACAGATCGTGGTGCGTTGTCTGGAACGACCAGCGCACCGCGCCCGTGTTCGCGTCGAGCGCGACGACGGCGCTCGAGAAGCGGTCGTCGAGCGGCGTCCGATGGCCGCCGTAATAATCGGGGGTGGCGTTGCCCATCGGCGCGTAGACCAGCCCCAGCGCCTCGTCCGAGCTCATCGGCGCCCAGCTGTTGGGCGTGCCGCGCGTGTAGCTTGAGCCTGCGGAAGGCTCGGCATGATCATCCGGCTTGCCCGGATCATAGGCCCAGGCAAATGCGCCCGACACGGCGTCGTAGGCGCGGATCACACCGGCGGGCTCACCGACGCGTTGGCCGTCAGTCACCCAGCCGCCGAGCACCAGCTTGCCGCGCACCAGCGCTGGCGGCGAGGTGACGAAATAATAGCCCTTGTCGACCCGCCCCATGCCGGAGAGCAGTGAGACCGCACCGTCTTGTCCGAACTGGGGACATGATGCTCCGGTGGCGGCATCCATCGCGAGCAGCCGGGCGTCCACCGTGGCCATATAGATACGCTCGGCGCACGAGCCGGTCGCGTTCGGCACCTTGTAGTAGGTTACGCCGCGACAGGAGAGACCGTAAACGCCGCGAATGTCGGCTTTCGCGGCATGGCGCCAAAGCTGTTTCCCGGTTTCGGCATCGAGCGCGACGACATCGTTATAGCCGGTGCAGAAATAGAGCCGCTCTCCGATCTTGAGAGGATTGGCCTCGAAGGCGGAATGCGCGCCCTGCGGCATCGGTCCTGTGTGGTAGGTCCAGGCGACCCTGAGGCCGGCGGCATTGGCCGGCGTGATCTGCCGGAGCGGGGACCAGCGCGAGCCGCCGCGATCGTTGCCGTAGGCGATCCAGTCGCCATCGGCGGTGGTGGCGGGGGGCAGACCATAGGCGGTGGTCGTCGCGGCGGGATCTCGGTCGAGCCAGAATGTGGTGCCGACCATCAGCAGGATCGCCAGAGCAAGGGACGGCCACAGCAGCCTTCCCCCCGGAAGTGGCGCGACAAGGCCAATGTGACGGCGAAACCACGGTGTCAGCATCCACAACCCGAGACACACCGGCATGGCCAGTCGCGGGGCCAATGCCCATCCGTCGAGCCCGACCTCCTGCAGCGCCCAGACAAGATTGGCTGCGAGGAACACCCAGAACAGCCAGATCGCCGCGCGGCGGCGCATCGCGCCGAGGATCGCCGTGGCGACCATCACCGCTCCGGTAACAAGATACCAGGGCGAACCGTCCAACAAGGCGAGCTTGCCCCCGATCCAAAGCAGGGCGGCCCCGCTCGCCGCGAGGATCAGGAGGAAAGCCGCGTTGAGAGCAAAGCGGACCATGGAGGCCACGGAAATCAGGCGACCTTTTCGCTCAGCCATTCAGGAATGTTCAGCCGGTAGCATTTTTCTTCATAGAGCCGCGCGATGCGCCACCCATCAATGGTGCGCACGAGATCGTGAACGTACCACAGGCCGAACGTCACGGTGTCTTCCTGCGCGCCGTTGCTGACCGTCATCGGGTTGTAGCAGACCGTCTTCGTGCGGCACATGTCGCCGTCGAATTCGTAGCGCGTCGTCGATACGGCATGCTGCGCGGCGGTGACGATGGCGAAGCTGCCGCGCAGGAAATCCTTGGTTTCGGCGAGGCTGCCCCTGAACCCGACCATCTCGCTGTAGTCAATCACGGCATCGGGGGTGAAATAGCGATCCAGCGCGTCAAAATCGCGCGAATCGACGGCGTAGCAATAACCCACGAGCAGATCCTGAATCTCGAAGCGATCGGACATTTCCTGCACGCTGAGGCTCATCCCGCACCCTTTCCCGCTTGTCGGTATATTGTGGGAGTATAGGTCGCACGCAGCTAAGCCCGGGAGGCCTTTCCAAAGGTAGGTTGCCCGACCTTGCCCACTGTTCAAAGAAATCCGGTTCGTCGGCGATCTGCCGCGTCAAAGCCGCGCCAGCCCGGCGCTTCAAGGAGATCATGATGGGCCTTCCCGCCTTCACCGAAGCCGATTTCGTCCTGTCCCAGGAAAAGCGTGACGAGATCACCGCGGGGCTGACGCCACGCCAGAAGTTCATGGTCGAGCATTGGATGAACCTGCACGAGGTCATCAACCGTGGCGACTGGGACGGGATGGACGAGTATTTCAACGTCGATACCATGACCTACGACAACCCGAACCGTCCGGATCTGGGCACGTACAAGGTCTGGAAGACTTCGCCGCAAGGCCTCTACAAGACATTCCCGCCATCGATCTATCGCACGCTGAAGGCGTGGGGCCGTGGCGAGGACGAGATTTGCGTGCTGTGCCACCACCATGGCAAGCACACCGGCGGCCCCTACATGGGCGTCCAGCCGACCGGCAACGAGCTCAACGTGGTTTGGTTCTCGTGGCTGCGCTTCCGCGGCGATAAGATCGATCACATCTATTCGATCTCGGACGTGCTGACGATGCTCAAGGACCTCGAGGTGATCCAGGTCCCGCAGCCGGTAGATCCCTACAAGTAAGACGCTTCATTCTTCCGGGAAACGCCAAGGGCGCGCCGTTGGGCGCGCCCTTTTTATTTGCCCGACGAAGAAGCGGCCGGGCTTCGCACCGGTCGCCTCGCTCATTCGCCCAGCAGCGCCCAGGTGCCGAGGTCCTCGCCGGCCGTAAAGAACCGCTCGTTCATCGGCAGGCCGTTCTGGCCCCAATGATCCATGTTCGCCACCCATGCCTGGATGCCGTACATCACCCAGCGCCGCATCTGATCCCAGATCTCGTCAAGGCCGATGACGTTGGTCGCGCCTTCCTTGATCAGGCAATCGCGATAATGCGCCAGGAGATCGCGGTGGCTCTGGCGCCGCTCCTCGATTGTCAGCGAGCCGACGGTGAAATAGGTGAGGTCGCGCCACGGATGGCCGCGCCGGCCGAGCTGCCAATCAAGCCACATGCGCTCGCCGTCGGGAAGGATGTAGGTGTTGCCCTGATGGCAATCGCCAAGGATCACGCAATAAGGCGACTGGAAGTTGCGTTCAAACGTCACGAGCCGATCGTAGGCCCGCTCGACCCGGCGTGGATCGTCGAGATAATGTTTCGGCGCGATCGCGCGGAAATTGGGATCTTCGAGATTCTTCTCGATCCACTCCCACATGATGCGCACCTGATCGTAATCGACGGGCACGTCCATCGAGGTCGGCAGCCAGGGTGCCGCTTCGGGCGTGATCAGCGGGCTGTCCCAAAGGCCGGCGTGCAGTTTCGCCACGTCGGCGAGGCCGCTGGCGACGCCGTCAATTCCCGCATGCTGGGTGCTGTGCCCGAACTTGCCGCCGCGATCGATCAGGTCTTCCAGGACGATCACGCCCTGGCCGGTGCCATCGTCGTCCCAGTCGGCATAATAGCAGGTCGCCGTGGTGGCGGTCATCTTGTCGGTCAGGAAATGATAGAAGCGCGCTTCGAGCGCATGAATATCGACGTTGCCGAAAAGGCCCGACCAGTTCGACTTGATGCACAGGTTGCGCGGCAGCCCCGCGGCCTTGCCGGCGCCATTCCAGTCGACCGCGACGCGCAGCTTCGTCGTGTGGCTGTCGAACAGTTCCACGACCTCCATCGAGTGCGCCACGATGTCGGGATATTTGTTCGCCATGAGCCCGCCGAGCCATTCCGCGCTCGGGGTGAAGCGTCCCTTCGGCAGCGGATCGGTGCGGCTCGGATACGGCCGGGGAACGACGTTCGGGTCGATCGCCGCGGGTCTTGCCGCCAATGTTTCAGCCATATGATCTCTCCTTCGGCCACAGCATTCAGAAGGCTTGATCCGGATAGACCTGCCCGATGGAAGGTGCCGTGCGCGCCGCCCGGTCCTGCATGCAGCGGGAGCAGATGGTCGCGAGCATGGCAGCCATGAACGACATTTGCCGTTGTGGCGATCGAATCAGGCCGCGACGGATTCTCGACAGGCGCTATGCGGAACGCAGCGATGAAGGACGAGGCATTGATGACGACAGCGGGCGTAATCGGCTTGGGCATGATCGGCAGCGGCGTCGCCCTCTGTCTTGCACGCAGCGGACATCTGGCCGCGGTCTTCGATATCCGGCCGGACGCGGCCGAAAGCCTCGACGGCGTTCCGACGGTCGCCGCTTCGCCGGCGGCGGTGGCCGAGGCGGCGGACGTCGTGATCATCGCGGTTGTCAGCGCGAAGCAGACGCTCGATGTCCTGTCCGGCCCGGATGGCGTGCTGGCCAAGGCGCGGCCCGGGCTCAAGATCGTGCTGGTCGCGACCGTCGCGCTCAACGATCTGGTCGAAATCCGCAAGATCACCGACGCTGTCGGGGTGGCGCTGATCGATTGCGGCGTCACCGGCGGCCAGAAGGCACGCGAGAACGGCCTCGTCTGCCTGGTCGGCGGCGCCGACGCGGAGGTGGAGGCCGTGCGGCCCGTGCTCGAAGGCTTTGCCAAGCTCGTTGCCGTCATGGGAGGACCGGGCGCGGGCATGGCCGCCAAGATCGCGCGCAACATGATCGTGTTCGGCTGCCTTCGCGCGGGCTACGAAGCGGCGGTGATGTGCCGCAACACCGGCGTCGATATCCACCGGCTGAGCGACGCGATCGATGCGAGCAGCGAAGGCGTGGGCGGCCCGCTCATGCTCATGACGCGCCCCGATCCCGCCGCGAGCGAGCAGGAGGCGGGGCTGCGCGAATACACCCGCGGACTGATGATCAAGGATCTCGACGCGGCGATCGCCGCAGCCGCGGATTTCGGTTTCAGCGTTCCTTTGATCGAGCTTACCAAGGCGACCGATATGGCGGTCGTCGGGCTCGCCGACGTGATGGGAGAGAAAGCATGACGATGACGGAAGAGCAGTGGCAGAAGGGCCTCGCGGTCGTCGACGAGGTCTATGGTCCCGGCTTCAACAAGATGATGGAGCCGCTGAAGGACGTGCGCTTCAATCAGGAGATCGTCGCCAACCAGTTCGGCAATCTGTGGGCGGATCCGGCGATGTCGGTTCGCGACAAGCGCCTGATGGTGCTGGGCGCGACCACGATGCTGGGCCGCGCCGACCTGATCGAGGTGCAGATGACCGGCGCGCTCATCAACGAGGAGTTCACGCCCGAGCAGCTCGCGCTGATCCCGTTGTTCATGCTGTTCTACGCCGGCGCCGGCAACACCACGGCGCTGTACCGGGGCATCGAGGCGGCCAAGGCCAACGTCGCCAAGAAAAAGGAAGGCTGAAGCCTGTCGGTCGGCGGGCGCGGATCGACCGGGCTCGCCTCCAGTTACCAGGATGCGGACGTCGGTGGCGAAGCGGGCGTGGGCCGCCATCGGCGGGCGCGCACATGCTCGAGCAAAGGAGCGGATGATATGAAGAGGCTGGAAGGCAAGGTCGCAATCGTCACGGGCGGCGGTGGCGGGATCGGCGGTGCCGTGGTGCGGCGCATGGTGTCGGAAGGCGCGCGGGTCGCGGTGGCCGACGTGTTCGAGGAATCCGCCCGCCGGGTCGCGGAGCCGCTCGGCGACAGCGCGCTCGCCGTGCAGTTCGACGCGGCCAGCGCCGAGTCGGTGAAGGCGATGGTCGAGAAGACGGTCTCGCATTTCGGCAGGCTCGACATCCTTCACAACAATGCCGCGATGACCGATCCGGTCAAATCTCCGCAGGACACGACGACCGTCGATATCCCTCTGCCGATCTGGCAGGAGATCCTCGACATCAACCTCACCGGCTACATGCTCGGCTGCAAATACGCGATCCCGCACATGGTCGCGGGCGGCGGCGGCTCGATCGTCAACACCGCCTCGAACTCGGGAAGCGCCGGCGATCTCGCGCGCATCGCTTATGGCGCCACCAAGGGTGCGATCATCACGCTCACCCGCTATGTCGCAACGCAGCACGGTGCGCAGAACGTCCGCTGCAACAGCGTGGCGCCCGGTGTGGTGCTGACCGAAGCGCTCGAAAAGACGGTGCCGGGTCTCAAGGACATCATCAAGCGTCATATCCTGACGCCGGAATTCGGCACGCCGGACGATATCGCCGCGCTCGTGGTTTTCCTCGCATCGGATGAATCTCGCTACATTACCGGCGAAAACATCTCGATCTCCGGCGGCGGCCTGGTTCATCAGCCTCATTATGCCGATCTGAGGGCCTTCATGGAATCAGCGGCCTGATCCCGCAGAACAGATGACCCGGTCGCACGCGACTGACGCATGGCTTTTTCATTGCATCTCGATGTTTGTTTGTGCATCGCGACAAATGAACATGGAGACAAATTATGCATAACGTGCTGAAAGTGGCTTTCCTCGGCTTTGCCCTTGCCTATCCTGCGGCCGCCATCGCGCAAGCACCCGCGACTGCGGCGGTCGTCAAGGTTGGTCGAATGCTGTCTTCTTCCGACGGTCACCGGCTTGGGCGGATCGATCAGCTGGACAAGGGCCCGGACGGCACTCTGATCACGGCCGAGTTGTTCAGCGACCAAGGGATTCTCTACGTTCCCGTGTCCACTCTCTCTTCGACCAATGGAACGAGCTTCGTGACCAGCCTGACTTACGCACAGGTCACCAAGGGGAAGTAAGTCCTGTCGGGGGCGCGCCGTCGTTTCGCGCCGGTTGAAGGTGGCTCGGCTCGACACGATCCCGTGACGGGCGGCCCCTCAGGCGGCGAGCCCTCTCGCCGCGATATAGCCCAGCGTCATCGCCGGCCCGACATTGCAGCCGTGGGCAGGCGCCTTGCCCCGCCAGATTGAATGGACATCCAGACCCGCTGCGCGCAACCCGGGAATGGCCTCGCCCTGCGCATCGAGCACGCGCGCCTCGCCATCGATGCGCAACCCCACGGTGGTCGATCCGTCACCCGGGAAAATCCGGATGGCGTAGAAGGGAGCGTTCGCGATCGGGCCGAGGCAGGGGTTCGGCGCGTGGCGATAATCGCCCAGATCGCGATCGAGAGCGCTGTCGCCCTTGTGGAAGTCCGGATCGATCCCGGTCACGGCATAGCCGTTCATCTTGGCGACGGTCGCTTCGAGCCCCGCCGCGTCGACACCGATCTTGCGGGCCAACTCGGCCAGCGTCGGCGCCTCGATCAGATAGCTGGCGGCGACCAGCTTCTTGATCGCGCCGCCGCCCGGCAGGGACAGGCCGAAACCGTATTTCTTGACGAACGCGGCATCGGCGACGAGATGCGCCGGCACCGCGCCGGCTTTGTGCATATAGTCGACGAAGGTGTTCGACGCCTCGTTGCCGAAGCGCTGGCCGCTCTTGTCGACGGCGACGCAGCCGGGTTTCGACATGTCGATGAGGTGGGCATAGATGGCGGTCGAGCCGTCCGGCTTCTTCATCGTCGAGACCACCGACCAGACGCCGTTGGCGACATTCTCGCCGCCGGTCACGCCGCCGGCTTCCAGCCCCATGTTCATGCCGTCGCCGGTATTGCAGCCGGCCATGATCGAGATGTGCTGATCGGGATAGGGCATGTAGGCGCGGCGCAACTGCTCGTTGCTGGAGAAGCCGCCGGTCGCCAGCACGACGCCGCGCGTCGCCTTCAGGGTCTCAGTCTTGCCATTACGGCTCACGGTGACGCCGGTAACGCCGTTCGGGCCGGTATCGAGCGAGAGAACGGAGGTATTGCGCCAGAGCGTCACGCCTGCGTCGTGGGCCGAGCGCAACAGCCGCGCGGCGAGGGCATTGCCCATCGTGATGCGCGATCCGCGCCGCCGCCCGCGCATCTTGTCCCAGGCATATTGGGCGACGATCTTCATCATGTAGATCATCGATTTGGGCGAGGACTTCATCTGATCGAGATGCGGCAGATCGGGCAGATCGACCATGAAACCGACCGGCGCGTTGAACTCGCTGCGCGGATCGCGCAATTCGTCGAGATAGCCGTTGAGCTTCTGGGTGCGATATTCGAGCGGGCGCAGCAGGCGGCCTTCCATGCTCGCGCCCTCGATCTCGGGATGCCAGTCGGGCGAGTGATCGGCCAGCGCGAACCGAACCTCGGTCTTGTCCTCGAGAAAACGCACCATCTCCGGCCCGGCCTGCAGATAGGCGTCGAGCACCTCGCCCTCCAGGCCCTCGCCGACGAGGGTCGCGACATAGTTGCGCGCCGCGCCGGCTGGCTCGGGAATGCCCGCCGCGATCTGGTGATGGTTGCCGGGGATCCAGATGCCACCGCCGGAGATGGCGGTGGTGCCGCCGAACAGGTCGGTTTTCTCCAGCACCAGAACCTTGAGGCCCTTGCGCGCGGCCGTGACGGCGGCGGTCAGCCCGGCCGCGCCCGAACCGACGATGATGGCATCCCATTGCGCGCTCATAGGGTCTCCGTCGTTTGGCAGCCGTGGTCGGCCGCTCTTCTCGATCGTGCACGCTAGTCAGGCCCGTGCATGGAGTACCTGCCTTTGGAAAGGCGGCTCGCTCGCCAAAGAATGCGCTGCATCACGATACGTTCACTCTTTGCCGAGGACGCCCGACCATGCTCACGCTCCATCATCTCAGCGATTCCCGGTCGCAACGGACCCTGTGGCTGCTGGAGGAACTTGGTCTGCCTTATCGCCTCGTCCGCTACCAGCGCGTTCCTGAGACGATGGCGGCGCCGCCGGAAATGAAGGCGCTGCATCCGATAGGGAAGGCGCCGATCCTGGAAGACGAAGGACGGCGGATGGTCGAATCCGGCGCGATCACGCAATACATACTGTCCCGCTATGGGGACGGAGGCCTCGCGCCGGCACCGACCGGCGAGGACTATATGCGCTATCTCGAACTGCTCGAGATCGGTGTCGCGAGCGGCATGACGCCCGTGCTGCTGAGCGTCTATGCCCGCATGGCGGGCCTGCCGACAGGTGAGCTCGATGCAGCAGCCGAGCGCGAATATGCTTTGGTGCTCGGCTATCTCGAAAGCATCCTCGCGCACGGGCCCTGGTTGCTCGGCAATCGGTTTTCGGCGGCGGACATCCAGGCCAGCTTCGTTCCCGCGCTGGCACGGTTCCTGGGCTCCATCGCCGCTTATCCCAACATAGTCGCCTGGCTGGAGCGGCTCGAGGCCCGCCCCGCATTCCGCGCCACGATCGAAAAGGGCGGCCCCTTTATCTACGTCGGCTAGGCCGGCGGGCAGCATTGCGACAGAGGTGGCAGGTTGGGGCGTTCGTTGGCGGTTGGGTCGCCGGCGAGGCCGCCTTAGAGGTTTGACGTTTCAGATTCGGTCGGAGGCAGCGATGAGCGACGAGCAGGGCGTCTATGAATGGGAGCAGCTGCTGGACGATCTCCGTCCGCTGGGCGAGCAGATGCGCCAACGCCTGCCCGAACGGCTGCGGGCCGATCCCCATGTCCGCCAGGAGTCCGTCCGGCTCCTGCTGATGGGCCTGCTGCGGACGACCAACGATGCGATCATCCACGATCGCGAGCATCCGATGTTCGTGCCCGAGCTCAACATCGTGCAGAACATCTTCCAGCCGAACTCGGACACGATCTACAAGGCCGCGCTGATCGGCAAGGGCGGGAGCTATCGCCTGCACGGTGAGCGTGGTGACGTGCGGCTCATGGTGCTCGCGCAACTCGGCCCCGACACGCTGCGCACTGGGCAGCATCATCCCGCGCTCGACACCAACGATTTCAAGACGCTTCCGCTCGATTCCGACGGCCGCTTCGATGTCGTCATCTCGCCGGAAAAGCCCACTGACTGGGACGGCGCGTGGTGGCCGCTGCACCCCGAGTGCGAGAAGTTCATGCTGCGCATCGTCGGGTGCCGCTGGGGCGACGAGCGCGAGCCGCGCTTCGGCATCGACCGGCTGGACACACCGGCTCCCAAGGGGCGTCCCAGCCTCGCCCAGCTCGCCGCGCGCTTCGCCGAGATTCCCTTCACCACGCGCACATGCGCGCTCGCCTTCCCTGACAAGGTCGAGAAGATGCGCGAGACGCTGCTCAACCAGCTCCAGGTCGTCGATTTCTCGCAGATGAGCGGGCTGCAGCGCCAATCCTATTACGAAGGTGCCTATGATCTCGCCGAGGACGAGGCGCTGATCACCGAGGTCGCGATCCCCGACGAGGTGGGTTACTGGTCGCTGATCCTCACCAACGAACTGTACGAGACGACCGACTGGTACAACAACCAGTCCAGCCTTAACGACGCGCAGGCCGTGGTCGACAGCGATCGGGTCTTCCGCGCGGTGATCTCCGCGCGTGATCCGGGGGTGCACAACTGGCTGGACACCGCCGGCTATCCGCGCGGTGCAATACAGGGACGCTGGTTCGATACCGACCAGCGGCCGACGCCGGCGATCAAGAAGGTCAAGGTCGACGAGGTCCTGTCGCACCTGCCGCCCGGCACAAGAAAGGTATCGACCGAAGAGCGCGATGCGATGCTCCGCCGGCGGCGCATCAACGGGCACATGCGCACGCTCTGGTAGGAGAGGCAAATGGACGTCCTGACAAAGCTGGAAGCATATGACGCGATCCGCACCGTGAAGGCCAAATATTGCCGCTTCCTCGACAGCAAGGACTGGCAGGGCTTGGAAAGCATCTTTGCGCCAGACATCGTGCTCGATGTGTCCGAGGATACCGGAAAGCCCCCCTTCGAGGGGCGGGAAGCCGCGATCGACTGCATTCGCTGGTCGGTCGCCGATGCCAAGTCCGCGCACCAGATCCACTTTTCGGAAATCACGTTGGACGGCGAGGATGCTGCCGATGTGATCACCCCGATGCAGGACCGGGTCGTCTGGGCACCGGGCAAATGCCCCGTGCCCGGCGTCGCCTCGATCACCGGCTACGGCCACTATCGCGAACGCTACGTGAAGCGGGATGGCGCCTGGAAGATCGCGCATCTCCAGCTGACGCGCCTTCATGTAGAAGTCCACCCCGAGCCTGCCGCGGGATAGGCGCGCGCGGGCGGCGGTGCGCCCATCGCGCGGCGATGAGAAGCTGTGAGGATCTATGATGAGCGAGGAAGCCGGCGCCCGGGCGCTGTTCGACAAGTTCGGCACCTATATCCTGCCCGGCCGGGTCAACGATCCCCGCCGTGGCATCGAAGAGGCGATCGAGGCCGAGCGCATCGGCCTCGGCTGCGTGTGGATATCCGAACGCTATGCCCTGAAGGAGCCGGCCGTGCTCGCGGGTGCGGTCAGCGAGGCGACCTCCAAGATCCGCATCACCGGCACCTTCTATGCGACCATGCGTCACCCGCTTGTCACCGCCAGCGTCGCCAACATGATGCAGGCGATGAGCGGCGATCGCTTCCGTCTGAT
Source organism: Sphingomonas chungangi (assembly GCF_013778325.1). Classification (GTDB taxonomy): domain Bacteria; phylum Pseudomonadota; class Alphaproteobacteria; order Sphingomonadales; family Sphingomonadaceae; genus Solisphingomonas; species Solisphingomonas chungangi. The sequence continues at coordinate 406,170 of NZ_JACEIB010000003.1, forward strand.
GTTCGCGCGCGCCGTGCCGGCCTACATGAAGATGCTGGGCGCCCCCGCGGTGACGATGGAGCGGCTGGCCGACGCCATCTCGATCATCCGCCGGTTGTGGGCGGGCGAGACGGTGAACTACGAGGGCATCCTCGGCAAATTCCCGGCGATCAAGCTGACCGACAAGCATGATGGGTCGACGCCGCCGATCATCTTCACCGCGATCGGCCCTAAGTCCCTAGAATTTGCCGGCACGCATTGCGACGGCGTTCTGCTGCACCCGTTCGTATCACCCGACGGCGTACGCAACAGCACCAGGATCGTGCGCGATGCCGCCGAAAAGGCCGGCCGAGACCCGATGTCGGTGCGGATCTATCACAATATCATCGTCGCGCCCGATCTCCCGCCGGAAGAGGAGGCCGCGGTCGTGCGCGGCCGCGCGATCACTTATTTCGAGCTGCCCGGCTTCGGCGACATGATCGTCGACATCAACGGCTGGGACAAGGCGGTGCTGGATCAGATCCGCGCGCACCCGCAGATCGCCTCGCTCAACGGCAAGCCGGCGGACCAGGCCTATACCCGTCAGGAACTGGTCGAAGTCGGCAAAATACTCCCGCAGAAGTGGATCGACGAAGGCGCCGCCGTCGGCACCGCCGCGCAATGCGCCGACCAGCTCATGACCTATCTCGACGCCGGTGCCGACGAAATCCTGCTGCACGGATCCTCCCCCAAGGACATGGGTCCGCTGGTCGGCGAGCTCAAACGCGCCCTGGCGGCGAAGGGTCTCTGATTCGGGACTCTGCCGTTGCTTGACCAGCGGTGGCGGGTCATAAATAAACGCTGTTGATAAAGAGCCGGGCGAAGGATCGGCCGAGCGATGGAGAGGATGCTGCATGGCGGATGCTGAAACGGCGGAGCCGTCGACGGCGCTCGACGCCGACGCGCTGATCGCGGAGGCGAGGGCGAATACCGCGCTCGACGATTTCGGCGCGGATCGAAGTTTCCTGACCGGCTATCGCAAGCTGGTGGAAGCCGTGGAGGCGATGGACCCGCCGCCACAACTGCGGGCGTCCGCGCATCACCGCATTCTCGCGCTGCTCGAAACGCGGCTGCGTTTCGCCGAGGACGATCGCCTTCATCCCGAGATCGCGCGGCAGGATGTCGGGGTTCCGCTGGTCGTCTGCGGCCTGCCCCGCACGGGCACGACGATCACCTACGATCTGCTCTGCCTCGATCCCGCCGCGCGCGCGCCGACCGAATGGGAATGGTACGTTCCTTGGCCCGCACCGGAGATCGCGACCTTCGACAGCGATCCGCGGATCGCGCAGGTGCAGGCGATCTACGAGAATTGGCTGAAACACGCGCCGCAGCTCGCCGACATCCAGCGGATGGATTGCACGCAGCCGGGCGAGTGCAATCACGGCATGATGTATCATTTCGCCAGCAGCAATTTCCCGGCCGAGTTCGGTGTTCCCGATTTCGCCAAATGGCTGCGGGAGACGGTGGCCGAGGGGCAGTATGTCAGTCACAAGCGGCTGCTCCAGCAATTCCAGTGGAAAGGCCCGAAGGGTCGCTGGACCCTGAAATCGCCGCAGCATCTGTTCGATCTGCCGGGGCTGGTCGAGGCGTATCCCGGCGCCATGCTGGTGTGGACGCATCGTGATCCGGTGCTCACGCTCTCGTCGCTTTCCAGCATGATCGCCGGCTTCCTTGCTGCTTTCGGAGCGGACAAGGACAAGACGGCGATAGGGCGCGGCGTTTTCGACATGTGGAGCGCCGGGCTTGCGCGCGGCACGCGGGCGCGGCTCGACCATCCGGACATCGAGAGCCGCATCATCGACCTCGGCCATGCGGAGATCGTCGCCGATCCGGTGGGAGCGATCGAGCGCATCTACGATCGCTTCGGCCTGGCTTTCACCGACGAGCATCGCGCGCGGATCGTCCGCTTCCGCTCGGAGAGCGCCAGCGCCGGCCGGCTCGGTCGTCATAAGCACAGCCCCGCCGAATATGGCATCGACCCCGACGAGGTCCACGAACGCCTGGCCGATTATTACGAGCGCTTCGGCCATTTCCTGACGCCCGCCCAAAAGGATTGACGGCATGAGCGCACTTGACCGCTTCCGGCTCGACGGTCGCACTGCGATCCTGACCGGCGTCGGCCCGGGCGTTGGCGAGCATGTCGCCAAGGCCTACGCCGAGCTCGGCGCAAACGTCGTCATCTCGGCACGCTCGCAGGACAAGCTCGATCGCATCGCTGCCGAGATCAACGCACTCGACGGCGGCCGGGCCCGCGCGGTGGCGGTCGACGCGGGCGAGAGGACGGCCCTGCAAAGGCTCGTCGATGCCGCGCACGAACATTTCGGGCCGATCCACATCGTCTTTAACAATGCTGCCGCCGGTGTCGTCTATGCGAGGGACGGCGGCCTGTGGGCGAACACCGACGACGTGTGGAAGACCGCGCTCGACGTCAACCTGATGGCCACCTGGCGGCTGGCGGAGATGACCACGGACGACATGCAGGCCCACGGCAAGGGCAGCATCATCTCGGTGCAAAGCTGCGGAGGTTTCACGCCGATCCCGCCTGCGGTGGCCTATGGCGTGAGCAAGGCGGCGCTCGCGTTCCTCACCCGCTCGCTCGCCAAGGCCCTGGCGCCGCACACCCGCGTCAATGCGCTGTGCGTCGGTTCGATGAGTCCGGACGGGCAGGAGGCCGAGATTCACAAGGGCCTTGGCCTCGCCGAGCGCAATGCGATCAAGCGCTTCGGCGCGGCCGATGAGGCGGTTGGCGCCGCGATCCTGCTGGCGGGCGACGGATCGAGCTACACGACCGGCAGCACCGTGTTCACCGAGGGCGGGCGCGTGGGGACGATCTCGTGACCGCGAACCCGCTCTGGACCGACGATCAGGCGGCGGCCGAGAAACTCGCCCTGCGACTGATCAAGCGCGAGGACGTGCGCGCGGCGCGCGAAACGGCGCGGCGCGCGATGCTCGAAGACCCGCTCGCCGCAACGCTCGACGGCATCGCCGGCCTCGATCGCTCGCTCGACCAGTGGGTTCTGGGGCTGGTCATGCGGGAGGCCAACGGCGACACGATCGATCCCAGGGTTGTGTGGAACATCAGCAACGCGCCGCGTGACTGGTACGGCCATGTCTATCTCGGTGCCGCAGTGGCGATCGACAATCCCGACAATTTCAACCGCGAGATCCCGATCGACGGTGACGGGACGTATGAGATCACGATTCGTTTTTCGGCCGATCCACCGCAATTCAGCATCGTCTGCGAGGTCGAGCCCGAACATCATGCCGGGCTGGGTCGCAACCTGGGGGCCTACACCCTCCAGCAGTTGACCGAGGGCTCGGCGCCGGGAGAGCCTGTGATCATAACCGTCGGGCCGGGCGAGGGCGGTCGCTTCCACCTGAAGACCGAGCCCGGAGCGCGTATCCAGGTCTATACCCGTGACAGCCAGCGCGATTGGGACCAAGTGCCCGCGGAGGTTTCGGTGCGCCGCCTCGATCCGCCGACAGACCACACCCCGCGAACGGAGGACGAGATCGCCGCAACGGTGGTTGCCGACATGCCCGCATGGGTGACGTTCTGGAGCCATTTCAAGGACGATTTACTCGGTCCGCCTCCCTTCAACAGCTTCGCCGGGCCGAACGGGCGCGACGGGGGTTGGGGCTATCTTGCCGGCGGTCGATTCCGGCTCGCGGCGGACGAAGCGCTGATCGTCACCACCGATCCGGCCGGCTCCTATTACACGGGCTTCCAGATTTCGGATCCCTGGACCGTCTCGCCGGACCCGATGGTACGGCTGGTGAGCCTCAACACGAGCCAGGTCGAGCCGAATCCGGACGGGACGCTGACCTTCGCGCTCGCCGCCGTCGATCCGGGCCTCGCCAACTGGATCGATACGACCAACCTGGCCGAGGGCTGGATGCTGATCCGCTGGCAAGGCGTGCCGGCCTCCGCCGATCCCGCGCGTTTTCTGCGAGAAACGCGTGTCGTGGCACTCGACCGCATCGAGGCGGACGTTCACGCCGCCGTCCCGCGCATCGATATCGCGGGCCGACGACGACAGCTTGCGCGGCGCGCCCGATCGCACGGTACGCGGACGCGCGCCGGCCAATGGTTGCCATAGGGGTTCGATCGGGGGAGGAACGACGATGCAGCCCAAAGGAACCGTGCTCGAACTGTGCCAAGTCGTCGACGACATCGACGCGGCGCTGGATCACTGGACACGGACCATCGGGGCAGGACCGTTCTTCGTGTTCGACGTGCCGGTTCTGCCTGGGCAGATATATCGTGGACGACCCACCGAAGTCTCGATGCGCGTCGCCTTCGGCTTCACCGGCGGGCTGCTGATCGAGCTGCTCCAGCAGACCAACGATACGCCATCGGTCTTCACAGAGATGCTCGAGGCGCGAGGTCGTGGCTATCATCATGTCATGCTGCGCGTGCCTTACGACGAGGGCGTCGAGCGCCTGTCCGGTCAGGGCCACGAGATCGCGTTCAGCGGCCGGATGCCGAGCGGAGAACGATTCTGCCTCTTTGATACGCGCTCGTCCGACGGCAGCTACGTGGAGCTGATGGAGATTTCGCCAGCGATGGAGGATTCGCTGGGTCGAATGCACCGCGCGCATCTTTCATGGGACGGGGCGACCGATCCGGTGCGCGGAATGGATCGCCTCGGCGAAATCACCTGATGTCAGCCCGGGCAGGCGATCGATTCGAGCTCGATTGCCTGGATCAGCATGTCCGTGCCGCGTCCGAACGCCATCTCCGCCCGTGCGCGCGCAATCGCCATGTCGCGCTCGTCGGATGGCAGGCTCTCCGCGACCACGACACTACCGAGCACGATCACCGAGAACAGGACCAGTATTTCTTCCTGGCGATGCCTATCGAGCCCCGCCTCCTCGAGCGCGCCGAAGATCGCTGTCCGCACACGAAGGGCGTTGGGCTGCCCGAGGCGGTTGGCGCTGCGCGACAGGATGAACGCAGCGGAACCAGGATAGTCGCGATAGGCACTTTGGACTGCGGCGGCGATATTGCGAAGCCTTGTCCGCCAGTCCGTGGCGCTGAGGTCGGGCATGCGATCCCGCAGGATTTCGTCGGTCAGCAGCGCGAGCATGTCCTCCTTGTCGCGGACATGGTTGTAGATCAGTCGCGGCGACACACAGAGCGCCAGCGCGACCGAACGGATGTTCAGCGCATCGATTCCGCCGCTTCGCGCCATGTCCAGCAAGACGCGCACGAGACGATCCCGATCGAGCGCGGGGCCTTCGGACGACGGGCGCCGACCGCGAGGGCGCGCGACGAAGGTGGCTTGGCTCACAAGCCGATCTTAACGTCGGGCAGGCGGCTTTTCCAGCAAGCGCTTTACGAGGCTAGGCGACAGGGAGAGCGGCATGACTGATGACGGGATCGTAAATGGAGGGCAGGAGCTGGCCGATCGCAATCGGGCGACCATCCTGCGGCTCATGCGCGCGATGGACGTCTGCGACGCCGATACGATCAGGGAGATCATCGCGCCGACCGCGACGTGGTGGGTGCTCGGCGTCGGCGTGCTCGACCGCGAAAACGTGATTCAGCAGCTGCAGCACCTGCTGGGCGATGCCCAGGTTGCGGAAACGCACATCATCGGCACCACCGCCGAAGACGATCGCGTCGCCGTCGAGGCGCACGGCAACTTCGTGTTCGCGGACGGCCGAGCCTACCGGAACCACTATCACCATCTGTACACATTGACGGCCGACCGGGTCGTCGCCGTCCGCGAATATCTGGATCTGCGTGAGACCGAACGGGCGTTCGGCCCGATTGGCGGCCGACGGATCGCTGCACCACGTCAAAATTAAATATTCTATAGAATATACTTGTGAAAAGCAGAGTTCTGCTCCATGGGCCGCAGATGGGGGGATGGATGTTGGACCAGATCGGCGATGGTGAGTTTGCTGGATGGGGTGCATCTCCCCTGACGTTGAGACAGGCCGTCATCGAGCGTCTGCGCGATGCCATCATTCTCGGTATGCTGAAGCCGGGTGAGCTTTTGCGTGACACCGCGCTGGCAAACCGGCTGGGCGTGAGCGCGACGCCGATCCGCGAGGCGCTCGGCGATCTGGCGGCCGAAGGGCTGATCGAGATCGAAGCCCGCCGTCTGAAGCGGGTCACGCCGATCGACAGCAAGGCGATGGCGGACCTGTTCCTCGTCCAGGGAGAGCTTTGGCGATTGGGATACGTCTGGGGAATGCCCAAGGTAGGGCGGGCCGGACAGTCCGAGCTCGAAGCGGCGATCAGCCACTATCGCGTCGCGCTTTCCAAAGACGACGCTCTGGGCGCGATCCGGGCGGGGCACGCCTTCCATACCGTGTTCATCACCGCGTCCGGCAATGGCGAGCTGCTGCGCTCGACGCTCGATCGCCGCTCCCTGATCGCGCGGTTCATTCTGCTTCATGGGCGCGAGACGCTCTCCGAGAACGGGCTGCAATTGCATGAAGCCATGCTCGGCGCCTTCCGCGAAGGCGCCTATCCCGAGGTGCTTTCCCATCTCGACCGGCTGACAAGGCGACTGTTCCAGCTCGCCACGGCTGCCGGAAGCACCGCCAAGCCCCAATCAAAGAAAGTGGCCTGATGGATTTCGAGCTCCCGGAAGAATATCGCGCGTTCCAGGATATGGTCCGCCGGTGGATCGACAAGGAAGTCCCCAAGGAGTGGGCGCGATCCTTAGAGAAGGACGAGCACAATTACCCGTTCGCCTTGTGGGACAAGTTCACTGAAGCCGGCTTCCACGGGATCGGTATCTCCGAGGACTATGACGGTCAGGGCGGCGACGTCGTCATGCAGATGCTGCTCGCCCGCGAGCTGGCGCGCTCGCTCGGCGGCCTCGCCTGGATCTGGGGCATCACCTCGTTCGCCGGTTCCAAGTCGATTGGCCTCTATGGCTCGCCGGAACAGAAGCGGGAATATCTGCCGCTGATCGCCACCGGCCGGCTCAAGGCCGCGATCGCCTTCACCGAGCCGGCTGGCGGCACCGATCTGCTCGGTGCGATGGCGACGACCGCGGAGAAGATTTCCGGCGGATGGAAGCTGAACGGCGAGAAGATCTGGAGCTCGTCGGCGCATGTCGCCGACTATCTCCTCGTCATCGCGCGCAGCGACAGGAATGCCGAAAAGAAGCATCAGGGCCTCACCCTGTTCTGGGTTCCGACCAAGACCGCCGGCATCACGATCACGCCACTCGCCAAGCTCGGCATGCGCTCCATGGGCTCGTGCTCGATTCATTTCGACGACGCTTTCGTGCCTGACGAAGCTGTGTTGGGTGAACCGCACAAGGCCTGGTACATGCTGCTTCCGACACTCAACAATGAGCGCATCATGGTCGGCGCCTTCTGCCTCGGGGTCATCGACGGCGTGCTCGAGGACGCGCTCGACTATATGAAGCAGCGCAAGGCCTTCGGCGGCATCATCGGTCGTTTCCAGATCTTGCAGCATTACGTCGCCGACATCGCGACGATGCAGAAGACGACGGAGCTGATGCTGCATTATTGCGCCGACAAGCAGAGCCGTGGCGAGAATGTCGGGCAAGAGGCGAACATGCTCAAGCTGATGGCTTCCGAAAACGCGAACGCCGCTGCCGATCTGGGCATCCAGATCCTCGGCGGCATGGGCTATTCCGCCGAGACCGACATGCAGCGCTACTGGCGCGACTCCCGGCTGTGGCGGATCGGGCCGATCACCAACGAGATGGTGCGTAACGGCATTGCAGAGAGCTTGGGCCTGCCCCGTTCCTTCTAAAGATAGGTGCGCGCGCAGGAGTATCGCGGGAGTCCCGAACGATTAGCGGAGAGATGCCGATGAACATGATGTTCCCCGAGCCGGTCATTCCGGCCCACGTGCCGCCTGAACTGGTGAAGCCCGATTTCCCGTTCATCTTCGGCCTGACGACCGACAGGGACCCGTTCAACGATCTCGCCGCATCGATCCACGAAGGGCCGGATATCATCTATGCGCCCTTCGCCTATCCCGGCGGCCAGCCCGCGTGGGTGCCGCGCCGCATGGAGACGCTGCGCACCATCTACCTGGATACCGAGCATTTCTCGTCGACCGATTTCTCGCCCTTCTCGAAGCTGATCGGCGCCAACTGGATCAACTCGCCGGCCGAGCTCGATCCGCCCGCGCACGGCCCGTTCCGTCAGATGGTCAACCCGGCCTTCACGCCCAAGGCGATGGCCGCGCTGGAGGACAAGATCCGCGTTTATGCCGCGGAGTATGTCGATGCCTTCGCGGCGAAGGGCGAATGCGAGTTCATGGCCGACTTCGCCTTCGAGTTCCCGATCAAGGTGTTCATGGACCTCATGGGCCTGCCGCACGATCGCGTCGCCGAGTTCATGGACTGGGAAATGAACCTGCTCCACAATCACGATCTGTCCAAGATCGCGGCTGCGACGCAGAAAGTGGTCGATTATCTCGCGGAGGAGATCGAGGACCGGCGCCAGAACCCGCGGGACGATCTCATCACCTTCGGCGTCAACAACAAGATCGGCGATCGCCCTTTGACCCAGGACGAGCTGATCGGCTTCATGTTCAACCTGTTCATCGGCGGCCTCGACACGGTTTCGACCAACATGGGGCTGCAATTCTGGCACCTCGCGACCCATGCCGACGATCAGGCCCGGCTGCGCGCCCATCCGTCCGAGATACCGCACGCGATCGACGAGCTGATGCGGGCCTATGGCGCGGTGACCACCTTCCGCACGTGCAGGAAGGAAACCGAGATCGCCGGCATCCGCTTCATGCCGGGGGACAAGGTGGCGATGTCGACGACGCTTGCCGGTCGCGATCCGGCGGAATTCGACAACCCGGCCGACGTGCGGCTGGATCGCAAGCCGCGCCATGTCGGCTTCGGGTTCGGAATCCACACCTGCATCGGTATGCATCTCGCCCGCCGCGAGTTGCGCATCGCGATGGAGGAATTTCTCGCGCGTGTTCCGGCTTTCAAGCTGAAGCCTGACCATACCGTCGTCTGCCACATGGGCATGATCCAGCCCGTCGCGCTGCCGCTGGTCTGGTGAAACTGGGGCCGGGTGGAGGCTCCGACCGGTTCAACTCCGCAGATAATCCGCGTAGCGATCGACATAGTGCCTGACCCGGCCGACCAGAAAATCGGGTAGCGCATCCGGCGCCGGCATCGCCTTCTCGTTGCCGTAGCTGCGGATCGACAGGATGAGGATCTTCAGCGCGGCAACGGCCAGATAATAACTGAAATAGGGCATCGGCCAGCCATAGATACGCTCGAACCCCGCAATCGCGGCTGCTTCGTCGGGGATGCCGTCGATTCGCTGGACCCCGAAGTTGAGGCTGAACACGTCGTCAAGGTACATCCAGTGCGCCAGATCGGCTTCGGGCGGGCCGAGCGACGCGACTTCGAAATCGAACAGCGAGGCAACCTCGCCGTCGCGCCGGAACATCGTGTTGCCGAGCCGGGCGTCGTTCCAGACGAGTCCCGATCGCTGCAGGGGCGGGGGATTGGCGATGAGGAAGCGAAGTGCGGTTTCGATGATCGGGAAAGGCCGCCCGGCCGATGCCCAGTCGTACCAGCGACTGACGAACCTGGTGAGATAGAATATCGCGCCGGGTGCAGAGTCCACGCCGTCGGCAAGAAACGGAAAGGCCTGCCAGTCGATCGCGTGGAGCCTGTGCATTTCGCGCACGCCGTTCCACCAGTGCCGCGCGCGATCCGCCGCGCCGAGCTCTTCCGCGAACCAGCCTTGCGCATGGTAGCTTGGAAAATCCGGCGGCACACGCCCGTCGATCCGATCCATCAGGAAGAAGGGCGCGCCGAGAACCGCCGGGTCTTCTTCCTTGAACTCGACGGTCGGCACCTTGACCGATGAATGGGCGGTGATCGCCCGCATCACGCGACACTGATGGAACACGTCGGCGAGCATCGGCACTGCGACGTCCCGCTGGAGCCGCGCGACGAGTGGGCGCTCGCGCTTTACGCCGTCGTCTGTCCAGGCGGCGGTGAACAGCACGGTGCGGCTGGAAAATCCCTGCGCGGGCTCGGTGACGTCGCGAATGACGACGGGCGGCCGGCCCGCGAGACGCGCCGACAGCCAGTCGGCCAAGCGGTCGGCCGGGAAGGCGGGCTCGGCCGTCACGTGAGCGCGATCGCGCCGTCCGGGCCGATGTGCCCGTTCAGCTTGGCGGCCTCCGTCCGCTCCCGGACTAGCGCGAGGATGTCGTCATGATAGGCATCTCCGGGCGCAAGCAACCGGGGCCAGCCGCCGGAGCCGAGATAGACGGGCACGATTCTTATGCCCGTGATCGCGCCGCCCGAGATGGTGACCGATGCGGCAAGCCCTCGGCTCGTCTCGTCGAGCAGCGGTGCCGATATGCCCGATGGGGTCTCGTCACGCGACCAGGGCGAGATCATCGCGAACTTGCCCATGCAATAGAGGATCGCCTTGCCGCGATAGACCTCCACCCCCTTGATCGGCAGCGGTCCCTGGCTGACGATCAGGTCCACGCCTGCGTCAATGAAGGCGTGGGCCGCCTCGCGCTGATAGTCTGCGATGGCCGACGGATGCTCGAGGATGCCCCAGTGGCAGCTCAGTACGACGATGTCGGTCTCGGCTTTGAGCGCCCTGACGCTCTCTATCACCGCGCCGAGATCCTCGCGGTTGACCAGCGTGCGGATGTCCGGCTCGGTCCCCCAATTGTCCCAAGATGCATTCTCTGCATAGGTGTGGCGGCGCAATGGCACGATGCCGGGGGTGCGCCGGCCGGCATGGGCGCCGGGCAGGAAGCCGGACGTGCAGGCGAGGAAACCGATCCGGTGGCCATTGCGCTCGACGATCGCGGGTTCCCGCGCGGCCGCGATATCAATCCCGCCGCCCACCGGCGCAATGTCGTTTTCCCGAAGCAGCGCGATCGTCCGCAGAAAGGCGCGGTAGCCGCCGTGCATGGTGTGATTGTTGGCGACCGACATCACGTCGAAGCCGGCGCGGCCCATCATCCGGATCGATTCCGGGGCGCCCGGCGCGAACAGGTCGCCCTTGTCGAAATCGTCGTTGATATGCGCTTCGACCGGATGCGTATCGCCCGCTTCCTCGGCATAAGGCCATTCGCAGTTTCCGAAGGTGATGTCCGCGCGGGATAGTGTCGGGGTCGACTGGTCGAACAGTTTGGCGGGCGGCTCGCGCGTCATCAATTGCAGATCGCCGACCACGAACAGTTCGACATCGCCACGCTCGTCCATCGTCATGCTCCTAGCTGCGACAAAGCTACTCAGTGGTCCCGACGCCGAGGTTTCGCCTTCAGAAATCGATCACGATCTTGCCGTAGGGACTGCCCGCCTGCGCGGCCCAGGCCTCGGCCGCCGACGAGAAAGGAAAACGTACGGTGTCGGCACGCAGGCCGTGGTCGAGCGCCATGCCCATCAACCTGTCGTAGGCGGCGCGGCGCTCGGTTGCGGGGCGTTGGCCCGTACCGACCCCGACATGGCTTCGGAAGACGAGATCGCGCAGCGACAGGGTGACGGTGGAACCGGCCTGGACCCCAATGCTCATCATCCGCGCGCCCGGCGCGGTCGCACGCATGGCCGCCTCGGCGGGCGGGCCGTAGATCACGTCGAGCACGACATCGAACCCCCGTTTGCAGGCCGCTTTGAGCGCGGCTTCATCGTCGTCCCCACCGATCACCGCCACGGCATCCGCAAGGCCGCGTTCCTGTAGCGCGGCGAGCTTGGCGGCATTGCGCGACGCCGCCACGACGCGGCCGGCGCCGACTATCCGTGCGATCTGGAGCGCGAACTGGCCGACCGGCCCGGTCGCGCCGAGGATCAGGACTTCGTCGCCCGGCCGGATGCGCGCTTCCTCAAGCGGGATCAGCGCGCCCGTCCCCGAAATGGCGAGGGCGATGACCTGATCATGCTCCAGCCCGGCAGGGACGGGCCAGATTTCGCTGTCCGCCACGAGGGTCTGCTCCGCCATCGCGCCGAACGGCGGGAGGCTATGCCCGAAATAGACGCGCTCGCCGCTTGCCAGCCGGCCTACCCCTTCGCCGCCCGGCACATAGTCCGCCTCCACCGGGCCGAAGAAGCCTTTCGCGCGCATCAGGTCTGTCGGGCCGATTCCGGCCGCTTCGACGATGACGATGCTGTGACCGTCGCGCGCCTCCGGCGCTGGCCGTTCGGCCAGCGTAAAGCTGCCGTCGCGGGCGATGTTGGCGGTGCGCATGGCCACTCCGTATGGGCTGAGGGAAACTAGCGTGCCTGTCGCAGGTAGGGGGAAAACGCGCGGCGGGAACTCCAATGTCGGGTCGAAACCGGATGAGGACAGGGATGATGACGACACCGCTTTCGCTTGAAACCTATCGCTTGCTGGGGCGCTCGGGCCTGCGCGTCTCGCCGCTGGCACTGGGCAGCATGACGTTTGGTGAGGAATGGGGTGCCGAGGAGCAGGAATCGCGCCGTATCTTCGATGCCTATGTCGATCGCGGCGGCAATTTCATCGACACGGCGGGATTCTACGCGGACGGTAGATCGGAAGAGCTGACCGGCAAATTCGCCGAGTCGAAGCGCGAACAGCTCGTCCTGGCGACCAAATACTCGCTCGTCCGGGGTGTCGGTGATCCCAACAGCGCCGGCAACGGGCGGCGCAACATGATGCGAACGGTCGAGACGAGCCTGAGACGGCTGCGCACCGATCGCATCGACCTCTTCTTCCTGCACGTCTGGGACGATACCACCCCCGCCGACGAGATCCTGCGGGCGTTCGACGACCTCGTGACGCAGGGCAAGATCTTGTATCTGGGCATTTCGGACACGCCCGCCTGGCAGATCGCGCGGCTACAGACGATGGCGGAGCTGCGTGGCTGGACACAGCTGGCCGGCCTCCAGGTTGAGTACAACCTCATCGAGCGTACCGCCGAGCGCGAGCTGATTCCGGCGGCGCAGTCCTTGGGAATCGGCGTGCTGCCCTGGTCGCCGCTGGCGAGCGGGCGTCTCTCCGGCAAATATGCGTCCGGCGCGTCGCCGGATGAAGCTGGCGGAAGGGGAGCGATGCTCGTCGCCGGCGGCCGGATCACCGAACGGGCGACGGCGATCGCCGATGTCGTGAAGGCCGTCGCCGACGAGATCGGCGTCACCTCCGCGCAGGTCGCGATCGCGTGGACGCTGGCCAACCCCGCGGTCGTGTCGCCGCAGATCGGCGCCCGTACGCAGCGTCAGCTCGAAGACAACCTGGGTGCACTCGACGTGAAGCTCGAGCCGGAGCATCTCGCGCGGCTGGCAGAGGCCAGCCGTTTCGATCTAGGCTTCCCCCACGACTTCCTGTCCGCGCCGCTGATCCGGCAGGCCTTGACCGCGGGACGGACGATCCAGCTGCGACGGTGCTAAGGCATGAGGGCCCGCCGATGGCACGGTGCCATCGGCGGGCATCGGATCAGAAGCTGTAGCGGGCCGTCACACCGTAGGTGCGCGGATCGCCGACGGCGACTGAATTGACCGGGAAGCTGTTCAGCAGCACGTCCGCCGCGGCGAAGTAGCGCTCCTTGGTCAGGTTGCGGACGAAGACGCTGAGATCCAGGCCGGTGCCGCCGATCTTCTCCCAATCGAGCCGCATATTGACGAGATTGTAGCCGGGCAGCTTCTCGCCATATTGGCCGCCGAAGTCCGCGGTCATGAACAGGTCGCCGCTCAGCGTCAGGTTGCTGTCGAGCGGCCGGAACGGAAGCGTCCAGCTGCCGCTCAGCGTGCCCGAGAAGCTCGGTGCATATTTGTTGACGCTGTCCTTGGTGAACACGATTCCCTGGATCGGCGGCAGCGAGACGCTGTCGACGGTCACATGTGTATAGGCGCCGTTGAACGACAGCGTGAGGTTTCGCGTCGGGCTGACCGATGCCTCCAGCTCGACGCCATAGATCGAGAGATCGGCCGCGTTCACGCCGATCGAGGCGTTGGTCGGATTGTCCGGCGCGTTCGACGGTACGATACCCTGGACGTTCAGGAACTGCAGCGCGTTCTTGTACTTGGTATAGTAGGCGGCCGTGTTGATACGGCCCCGCGCGCCGGCGACATTGAAGTCCCACTTCTCACCGATCTCGACGTCCGTCAGCTTCTCCTCTCCGGTCTTCTGGAAAGGCCGCAGATCGACGCTGTTGGCGCTGTTCGTGGTGGTAAAGGGTGTCTCGAACAACGGCGTGTTGACGTTCACGCCGCGATAGCCGCGGCGGCTGACGACATAGAGCAGCAGGTTGGGCCGCGCCTTCCAGTCGAGCCCAACGGTCCAGCTCGGCGCCGAGCCACGGTTGCTGACGATGCCCACGCCGTCGGTTGTGTTGCCGTCATTGGCGATGCTCCGGCACGTCGCATCGCTGGCGTAGGTGGTACCGATCGCGCCGCCGCAAGCCGAGACCTTGTCCCAGCTGTAGCGGATGCCGCCGGTGAAGTTCAGCGTGTCGGTGACCTTGTAGGTCGCCTGGCCGAAGAACGCATAGTTGGTGTTGCGGACGTTCGCCGTCACCACCGATGCCGGCGCGCCGGGCGTCGTGAAGGCATCGAAGGTCGAGCCGGAAGGGCCGTCCGGCGTATCGTGGCTGTAGAAGGCGCCGACGATGAAGTTGAAGCGATTGAACGTGCCCAGGAATTGCGTCTCGTTCGTCAGATACTGGCGCTCGATCAGTGCGGCGGCGTGGAAGATCGTGAACGGCACGTCGACCGGACTCCCGACCGCCGCGCCGGGCAGGAAGGTGGGGCCTACCGCCGCCGTATTGATCAGCTGGTCGCTCTTGTTCTTGCGATAGCCGAAGATGTTGCGCAGCGTGAAGTTGCCGAAGGTTGCGCTTGTATCGTTGCTGATGCCCTCGTTGCGGCGATTGGCGCGACCGCTGCCCGAGCTATCTTCAAACGATCCATAGAAATTGGCCTTCTGCTGGCCCAGATAGCCTTGGATCTGCTGATCGAGCGAATCCGCGATCGCGCCCGGGCCGAACAGCGCGCCGAAGGAGAAGTTCTGGCGGAGCAGATAGTAGCCCGAGCCATATTCACGCGCCTTGAAATAATCGGCGGTGGTGGTGCTCTTCAGCCAGTCGGTCGGGGTGAAGAGTACGGATACGCGGCCGCTATCCTGGTGGACGTTGTTGAAACCGTTGCCGCCGTTGATGGCGTAGATTTCCGGATCGCGGCGACGGATCTGGCCGGCAACGCGCACGGCCAGGATGTCCTTGATGAGCGGCACGTTCACCGCTCCCTGGACTTCCTTGTAGTCGTAATTGCCGTAGGTGCCTTCGAGATAGCCGGTGAAATCGCGCGTCGATGCGGACTGGGGGGTGATCAGAATGGCGCCACCAAGCGTGTTGCGGCCGAACAACGTTCCCTGCGGGCCTTTGAGCACCTGCACGTTCGCGATGTCGAAGGTTGGCACGTTCGAGCCGAGCGACGCGAGCGGTACGTTGGCGAAATAGGTGACCACGCCGGGCGTCACTTCGCCGGTCGGGATCTGGCCGATGCCGCGCAGGGTGACGGCGGTGTTGTCCTTGCCGCCTTCCGACGAGAAGGTCAGGCCAGGGGAGATCGTGCGGATATCGGCGATGGTCTGGACGCTGCTGCGGGTCAACGTCGCGCCGCTGAACGCCGCGACCGAGATCGGCACGTTCTGGAGCTTCTCGTCACGCCGGCGCGCGGTCACGATGATATCGCCCGGCCCCGCGGAGGGCGCTCCGACGTTCTGCGACGTGCCGCTGTCTGTCGCGGCGGACGCAGAGGGAGCTGGCGATCCGGGTGTCGGGGGCGGCGAGGCAGGGGCTGCGACCGGTGCGCCACTGGCCTGCGCGAATGCCGCCGCGGGAGCCAGCACCGCGAGCGCGACTGTGCCGAGCAGGGCTTTCCGGATGATCGGTTCTAGCGGCATTTTTACCTCCCTTACGCTTGTTCTGTATTCTGTATCGAGTGATGCTCGTCTGGCGCGTCTCTTGCGGTGACACGCAGTTTCGAAACCTATCTTAATGCAGGGCGGCGTTCGAAGTCGGATCCGGTGTTGCAAAAAGCCCGATCCGGTATCGGATCCGGAGCGCCCGCGCGACGCGCGACGTCTTGTCGTTCATCCGGCGCTTCGATAGGGCATTCCCGTGAACGAAATGAGCATCACGAGACGAGCCTATCAGACCCTGCGCGCCCAGATCATCGGGTGCGAACTGAAACCCGGCGCGCGCCTGAACATCTCTTCACTGCAAGCGACGCTGGAACTCAGCCAGGCTTCTGTCCGGGAAGCGCTCTCGCGGCTGACGGCGGAGGGTCTCGTCGAAAGCGACCAGCATCGCGGATTTCGCGTGAGCCCGGTTTCGGCAACCGGCTTTCGCGAGTTGATCGAAGCCTGCATGACCGTCGAGCTGCCATGTATCCGCTCGTCGATCGCCAATGGCGACCCTGAATGGGAACGGCGGATAACCGCAGCCTATCACCGTTGCGTGCTTACGCTCGAGCAACTCTCCACAGGCGCAGTGGGAATTGATGCCTACTCGAATGAGCGAAAGGGATTTTACGACGCCCTGCTGAGCGCCTGCGAGAACAAGTGGCTGCTGTGGTCGTGGGAACTGCTTTACGCCCAGAACATGCGCTATCGTCATATGTACCTGGCGCTCGCGCGCTGGGATCTGGAGCATCTGTCGATGCATCGCGAAGTGCTGGACGCGGTGCTGCGACGGGACATTGCCAAGGTCGAGGCGATGGCGATCGCCAATTACGCGGAGTCGGTCGCCTATATTGAGCAAGCGATGTTGCATCACCTCGAAGAGACATCCGTCGGTCCGCAGACCCTCGCATCTGCGTAACTCTCCCGATCGCATCCGACGGCTTATGCATTGCCACGGATATCATGCATAAACTTGACGCAGGTATGGATCGGACGTAGCCTCCTCACAGCCTTACAAAGGTCGAACAGGAGAGTGCGGATGCCATACCGTGTCGCAATTCCGGACGACAGCGAGGCCCTGGAGCATATCCTCAACCACCTGGGCACGCCGATGCTGGTCGATGCGCGCAAGCGCATGTTCCGGCTTGTTTACGACGCGCCGGAAACCACGCTCAGCCCGCGCGAGCGCGAGGCGATGCGCTTTCCGATGACGGCGATGATGGGCTGCCCGATCTGCAATTCGATGCGCATGTGGCGCGACTGGCCCGGCTTCAGCGACGAGCCGATCGAAGAGGAATTCTATCGGCAGGCGGAAGCACGCAATATCGCGTGGCCCGGATTTTCGGCCAGGGAGGCGCTTGCGCTCGAGTTCGTCGATCGGTTTGCGAATGCGGTCGATGGCCTGAACGGCGACGACGCGTTCTGGAAACGCATGCATGCGAATTTCTCCGACGTCGAGATCGGCGACATCGTCAACCTCGCCGGAATCTGGCTGGGGGTGGGGCATGGCCTGAAGGCGCTCGGCATCGGCAGCGTCTGTCAGCTTCCGGTGGGCGAAGAGGTGTATGCCAGGCTGCGCAACGCCGAACTGAGCGTCGCATAGCGCCACAGCCGCCTATGAATGTGGCGCGGAACCCGAGAGACGGAGAGAACCGTGGTGCCTAAATTTTGCCGGATGGCGTGGCTCGTCGATGACATGACAAGCTTCACGGCCGAGATGGGGGATCTGCTCGGCGCCAGATTCCGCACGCCGGGCCTCATCGCCGAACTCTACCCCGATGCCGGCTTCAAGGTGATGTTCGGCGAGCATGGCATCGAGCCGATCGAGCCCGGGCCCGGCGGCCTGCCCTTCGGCGGCGGTGAGCGTCTGATCGAGATCGCCATCGACGTGGCGGATGCGGAAGCGGTGCGCGCGCGCCTGGGAGACGCCGGGTTCGAGCCCGCCGCGATCAGCTATCTGCCGGTACCGGCGGTGAACGAATATCTATTCGGTCGCGATTTCCATGGCATTCCGTTTCTCGCCTGCACCGAGGGGGTCAACGAGGCCCAGCTCCGATCGGAAGCGCCGTTCGATGCGCTGGCCGAGGCCGCCCCTCCGAAGATCGGTTGCGTGGAACTCGTGGTCGCGGATGCCGACGCACTCGCCGCCGATCTCAAGAAATTCTACGACATGGACTTCATCGAGACCGATCCCGCCGGCCTCGGGCGACGTGCTTTGGCCGGATCCCATCGCGTGAAGCTGATCGAAGGCCCTACTGCGCTGCTCGATGATCTCGAGCTGCCGCTTGCCGCGATCGACGTCATGCATGGCGATGTCGAATCGGCGAGGAGAGGGTTCGAGGCGGCAGGCTTCAAGGTCCGCCACGCGCGCGCGCTGCAATCGGGCGGTCACGCCTACTTCTTCGGCCCGACGGTTCAGGGCCTGCCGATCACGCTGTACCCGGAAAGCGCCGATGCCGAGATGATCGGCCTGTTCGAACGTGAACTCGCCTGAGCGATCAGGGTGGGCGAGTGCCATGTCCGTGGCACTCGCAAATTCGCACACTCACCGCGTGACGTAGTCACTCAGCACCGGCACCACACGCTGCTGTTCGGGAATGTTCTCGACACCGATGCGGCGATCGATTTCCTCCTCGAACCAGTAGAGCGCGCGCTCCTGGTAGCCCATCATGACCTTGGGCATCTGCCCGCTCTTCAACCCGCGCTGGATGCTCGCGAAGAGCTGGAGATCCTCGGCGAGGATGCTCTCCACATTGGGGCGCATCGCCGCCCAATAGGCGCGATCCTCTTCCGCATCGGACTCCCATCCGACGAGACGCACCTCCATGATCGACTTGTCCGGATCGGTCGGGTGCGGCCAGAAACATTGCAGCGTGAAGCCGATCGGATCGAGCGCGAAGAAGGTGTTGGGAAATGTCGGCCGCGCGATGGTGCATTCCTTGAAGAGCTCGCCCATCTCCTCCGGAAAGCCGATGCCGCTTTTGAAGATCGAGTCGCCCTTGCGCTTGCGGGTGGCGAACCGCGAATGGCCGCCTTCGTAAAGCGCGACGACGAAGCTCTGTGAATCCAGATAAGGCGCGAGTGATTTCGCGTGAACGATCGACACGTGATAGATTTCTAGAAAGTTGTGATAGGCCGTTTTCCAGTTCGTCTCCATCGGGACGAGGAAATGATCCTTCACGACCAGCTTCTCGAGCGGGTAACCGTCCGTTTCCGGGGCGACCGGGGCCATGAATTCGGCAAGCGGCTGGGCGGCGTCATCGAAATTGATGAAGATCATGCCGCGCCACGTTTCACAGCGAACCGGGATGAGGCCGCGCTCGCTCTTGTCGAGGCATGCGAAATCATGCTGGTCGGGCACGGACTTCAGCTTGCCTTCGAGATCGTAGCCCCAGGCATGGTAGGGGCATACGAAGCGCATCGCCTTGCCCTTGGGCTCGAGCAGCAGCGCCGAAGCGCGGTGGCGACAGACATTGTGGAAGGCCCGGATCTCACCGTCCTTGCCGCGGCTGACGATGACCGATCGATCCAGCTTCTCGAACAGCAGATAGGAGCCCGCGCCGGGAAGATCGGTCGCCAGTCCCGCGAGCAGCCAGGACTTGCTCCAGAGATGATCCCGTTCCAGCTGGGCGAAAGCAGGATCGAAGTAACGGGACGCCGGTACCTCGGGGAGGGTGGGAAAGGCATCCGGATAGCCCTTGCGCCCGAGCTGGGCATCCATCGTCTCGTGAATGAGGGTGAGCGTCTGGTCGGTCATCGCTGATCTCCAACAATTGTCGGCTGCGGGACGGGCAGCCGGCTACCCGGCAAGAGCATTCAGGCTTCGGCCATCGCCGTCGAGGCAGGGTCGCCCGGCACCACCGCGCCGAAACAGCTCTGCGCGAGGTAGCTGCAGCTATATTCACGCACTTCGGTGAACTTGCCGTCGCGCAGCGTGAACACGAAATGATAGGCGTTGTTGTATCGCTTGCCGTTGAGCATCTCGCTGTCCGTCTCCGCCTCCACCGCGACGCGATCACCCTCGGCGGTCATTGCTACGACGGAGAGTTGGATCGGCGTGGTCAGCACCTGCGACATCGTCGTCGGCACCTTGGCGAATTCCTCGCGCGTCCAGTGATAGAGCAGCCATTCGGGCTGGCGGGCCATGGTGCGAAAGCCGAAATCCTCGGCGGTCAACGCCAGGATGGCCGCTTCGTCCCCGCGATTGACCGCATCGAACCAGCTTTGCACCGCCTGCTTGTTCTGCTCGATACTCATCGACGCATCCTCGGGCCCTAGTTGTCACCGCGGTCTGCCGCCGCTGCGCTGACATTATGCATAAACCACACGAAGGTACATGGAAAAATGTGTGGCGGTTCGACGCTGCGTCAATCCTCCTCGGCAATGACGACGCGCATGCCTGTCAGCGCATCGGTCATGGTGATCTGGCAGGACAGGCGGGAATAGGCATCGCGGTGAGCAGAACCGTCGAGCAGGTCGCTCTCGTCCGGCGTCATCGCCGGAAGCTTGCCGGCGAAAGACGGATCGATATGCACGTGACAGGTGGCGCAGGAGCAACATCCCCCGCACAGCGCGAGGAGTTCGTCGATGCCATTGTCGCGGATCGCCTCCATGACGCTGATGCCCGCAGCAGCATCAAGCGTCTTTTCCTCGCCTTCCCGGGTGACGACCACAAGCTCCGGCATATTTTCTCTCCTCTCGACGATCCCGACGCATGGCAGGTTCGGAATGCCCTCGAACCTTTCTAAAGATGAGTGAAACGGCACGCGCATCGCTTGCGGCTGCCGCAATTGGCGCGATATGGTCGCGCTCGACGTCGGCCGGCGGAGATCGGCGAAAATATTCGGAGAGCTTCGCCATGGGCCAGATTTCGAATGTGTACGATGTCCCGGAAACGACGGCGATGGAATGCCGCGTGTCGGGGAGGATCGCGCTCGAGCGAGCGACGGTCGAAATCCATCACTACCGCTTCCGCGGTCCGCAAGGCGGGGTGTTCCGATCGCGACGGGGGTTTCTCGATCTGGCGCTGTCGCCGCGCCCCGGGACGCCGCAGGGCGCGTATCCGGCGATAGCCGGCAGCGCACCGCAGCCGCTGGGCGACATCATCTTCATCCCCGCCAACCAGGAACTGGAAACCGAATGGGGTGAAGGCGAGCAGACCTCCGTCTGTTGCGCGTTCGATCGGGTCGACGTCGACGGCGAGGGGCATATCCTGGATTCGGCCGCATTGGAGGCCTCGCTCGACGTCCGTAACGTTTATGTGCGCGACGCGCTGCAGCGGCTCGCGCGCGAGATCGAGAATCCGGGGCTATGCAGCGCGCTTCTCGCCGAGGCGATCTGGACCGAATTGGCGATCGAGCTCCACCGATATCTCATGCGGCCGCGAGAGGCTTCGCCCGGCAGCCTGTCGCGTCTGTCGACGACGCAGCTTCGCCGCATAGACGAGATGATCGATCGGCCGGGCCGGCTTCCGACGATCGCGGAACTTGCCAAGCTGTGCGATGTCAGCACGCGCCATTTCTTCCGCATCTTCCGGGCATCGACTGGCCGCACGCTGGCGGGATATGCGACCGAGAAGCGGATCGATCGCGCCAAGCAATTGCTGTCCTCGCCCCGGCCGGCCGTCAAGGAAGTCGCGTGGCGGTGCGGCTTCGAGACCCCGGCCGCCTTCTCTGCGGCTTTTCGCCGCTCGGTAGGGATTACCCCGATGGAGTTCCGCCAGTCGCGCAAGCACTAGCTGCGAGGCCGTCGCGCGATGGCAATGGCGGAGTGCAGCAAGACTGTCGCATTGCTCGCACACTACACCGTCAGGCAGCATCCGCCGGCCACGGTGGTGACAGAGTTTTGGAGGACGGCGTGCCTGAGAATATCTTCGATCTGACGGGCAAGGTGTCGCTCGTGACGGGGGCCAATTCCGGGCTTGGTTTCGGATTTGCGCGAGGCCTCGCCCGATCCGGCAGCGACGTCGTCGTCTGGGGCCGGCGCGCCGACAAGAACGAGGAAGCCGCCGCCAAGCTGCGCGCATATGGCGTCCGCGTGATGACCGATGCGATCGACGTCCGGGACAATGCCGCAATCGACGCCGGGGTCGACCGTATCGTCGCCGAGATGGGCCGGCTCGACGTCGTGGTGGCCAATGCCGGTATCGCAACCCAGGTGCCGTTCGTCGAGATGGATCGCACCACCTATCGCGAACTGATCGACATCAATCTCGATGGCGCGGTGTTCACATTGCGCGCCGGTGCAAAGCACATGGTAGATCGTGCCGCAGCCGGCGACCCCGGCGGCTCGTTGATCGTCTGCGGCAGCGGATCGATTTTCCAGGGTGTGCCGACGCTGGCCCACTATGCCATCGCGAAGGGCGCGCTCAACTCGCTCGCCAAGACCCTCGCCGCCGAGCTCGGTCCGCACGCCATACGCTGCAACGTGATCGCGCCGGGCTTCATCGAGACCGAGATGACCTTCGCGAACAAGGAGGTCGGCGAAATGATTGCCGCGGCCGTCTCCGCGAAGGCGCCGCTCGGTCGCATCGGCAAGCCGGCCGACCTGGAGGGCGCCTGCGTCTATCTCGCCAGCGATGCCTCTTCCTATCACACCGGCGATACGCTTGTCGTGGACGGCGGCAAGATGACGGCGAACTGACGGCACGACCAGCCGGAACGGCAGAACGAAAGGATCGAGATGTTCGCTCGCCCCAATGCACAGCATTGCCAGGTCGCCTATGTGACCAACGACATCGAGGCCGCGTCCGATGCCTTTCAGAAGGAATATGACGCGCCCGGCTTCTACCAGTTCACCAACGTCGGCACCGGTGCCGATGCGGGGGGCCCGCAGCTCAAGATCGGGCTCGCGCGCGTCGGCGGGATCGAGATCGAACTGATCGAACCGATCGGGGATACCGCGCCGTTGTTCAAGGACGTGCTGCCCGATGGCCCCGGGCTGGCGATCCGCTTCCACCATGTCGCGATCCGCATCGACGGCCCGCTCGCCAATTGGGACGCGCATTTGGCCTCGATCGATTTCGATCGACATCCGATCGTGTTCGAGGGCGCGCTGGGCGATCAGCTGCGGTTCTTCTATACCGACGAACGCGCAACGCTCGGTCACTATGTCGAGCATGTCTGGCTCGCGCCCGAACTCTACGCAAACATGCTGGCGGCGACGCCGACCTTCCCACCAGCGGCTGTCACCTGAGGCGGGCTTAGCCGGCTGCGATGATAGGGTCGATAGCGTTGTCGGCCGGATCAGACGGTTGCGGCGCGAGCGGCTGATCCGCCGTGCCGATCGCGGCGGCTCTATCCTTCGGTAGGCGGCGAACGGGCTGGGCGCTGCAATCTGCTCGAACGACGGAGAGAGGCGCATGATGGCCGTGATGCACGCGCATCCCACATCTAACGAGGGTATAACGCCCAGCTACCTGAACGGGCTGCTGGCCGAGGCGACGCCCGGTGCCGTGATCGAAACGGTCGAGATCGTCGAAGCCAAGACCTATGGCGAACAGATGGTGTCGACGGCCGGCCGCGTGGTGATCGACGTTCGTTACGCCGCAGGCTCTCCGATCGATCTTCCGACGCGCCTCGTCGTCAAGCTCACGCGCGCCGTCGACAGGATCATGGGCCCGTTCTACGCCAACGAGGTCGCCTTCTATCGCCGCATCCGCCCGGAACTGACGCTCGAAGCGCCGCGCTGCTTCGGCGGCGGCTATGATCCCGAAACGACATGCTTCGGACTGATCCTTGAGGACCTGACCGCGCGCGGCGCAACCTTCCCCAATACCACCGTCCGGACCACTCCGGACGACATCCGCGCATTGCTCGACACATTGGCCGCGCTGCACGCCCGCTTCTGGGAATCTCCGCGTTTCTCGGGCGATCTCGCCTGGGTGGAGACGCATCTGAGCGGCGATGTCGCGCATCTCATGAACAACCTCGCGCCCCACCATATCGCGCACGAGGTCGAGGCCGAGAACTTCAAGCGCGAGATGGTGCAGCGATTGCGGACCAGCGCCGCCGATCTGCTCACCGGTACGCAGGCGGTCCAGCGTCATCAGTCGCGTCTGCCGCAGACGCTGCTGCACGGCGACACTCATCTCGGCAACACATACCAATTGCCGGGCGGCAAGGCCGGTCTGCTCGACTGGCAGCTGATGGTGCGCGGGTATCCCATGCACGACGTCAATTACTTCGTCACGACCGGCCTTTCGATCGAGGACCGGCGCAATCACGAGCAGGAATTGCTCGCATATTATCTGGACAGGCTGGCGCAGGCCGGCGTCGCATCGGCGCCCGGTTTCGAAGAGTCCTGGCTTGAGTATCGGCGCGCGCTCGTGTGGGGCGTATATATCGGCTGGCTGACCACGCCAGTGGTGAATTACGGGTGGGAAATCAACGTGATGAACCATCTTCGTCTGACCACGGCCTATGAAGATCACGACACCGCGAAGCTGGTCGATGCGGTGCGCTGAACGATGATGGGAGATGACACATGAAGGCGCCAATCGAGCTGACCATCGACGTGACCGAGGCGGCAGGGCTCGGCACGCCGGCGCACACCGCGGTCACCGTGTGCCTGCCGGACGATGGCGCGCTTGCCGATCCGCCGGTGATCTGCTTCGCCTATCCCGGCGGCGGCTATAATCGTCGCTACTACACGCACGACATGCTCGACGGCTCGGCTGGCGGCGAGGCGGCCTATCACTGCGATCGCGGCTGGATCGTCGTCGCGTGCGACCATCTCGGCTTCGGAGAATCGACGATCCCGGAAGGCAATGCGCTCGATCTCGACAATGTCGCGGCGGCCAACGACGCTGCGGTGCGCGAAGTGATAACGCGGCTCGAGAAGGGTACTTTGGCGCCGGGGCTCGAGCCCGTCACGGGGGCGACGAAGATCGGCATCGGCCAGTCGATGGGCGGGTGCTTCACGATCGTCGCCCAGGGCAACCACGAGACGTTCGATGCGGTGGGCATCCTCGGTTATAGCGGCATCCACACCGTCGTGCCGACGCGGCCGGGCCAGCCGGAGGCCGCCTGGCCCTGGATTTCGCGGCGGCAGTCGCTCGACAGCCCGAGGGTGATGAACGCGGCGGCCATGGCATCCGCGGAAGGTGCCAAGCTGGGCGACGGGGAAGCGCTCCGCAAGGCGGCGCAGTGCGGCGAGCATCCCTTCCAATGGTCGTTCCATTATGACGACGAGCCGGCGGACATCGTCGCGCTCGACATGGCGGCTTCGGCCGGCACCGTCGATCCGCTGCCGATCTGGCGCTCGGCCACGACTCCGCCTTGCGGCGTATATATGGTTGCCCCCGGGGCGGTCGCGCTGGAAGCGGCATCGATCCTCGTGCCGGTGCTGGTGGCGGTGGGCGAGCGCGACGTGGTGCCCGATCCATGGGCCGAGCCCAAAGCCTATAAGAGCGCGATCGATATCGGCGTCTACGTCTGCCCGCGCATGGCGCACATGCACAATTTCGCCAGCACGCGCCTGTTGTTCTGGGAGCATATCCAGAGCTGGGGCGACAGGGTGGCGCGGATGCGGGCCATGACGGTCTAGCGCCGGAGTACCGCATAGGAGGGGTCCCCGCCGTCGCGCCGCCCGCCGAACGCGCCGACGAGCGGCGCCTCCACCCGGCGCAACTCGTCGATATCCTGGAGGTAGTCGCGATGGTCGATCGCCCATCGCCCGTCGCGGCGCGACCATCGATCCAGATACCGACCGAAGACAGTTCCCTGCATCAATGCGCCATCCTGCTCGAAACGCAGCGTCGCATGAACATAGGCCTCGCTCGCGGCGCTATCGCCGTCGAGCATGATGAGGATATTGGTGATGCGGTGCACATGCGCGATCATCTGCGCGTGGGTGCCGCACACCCAATCCACGAAATCGCGGCCCGAGCCTTCGAACATCTCACCATAGCGCGCCGTGCCGTCATCGTGCCAGACGGCGTAGCCGAGGTCGCGATCGATGCGGTCCATGGCGCGGGCATAGTTGCAGAGCTGGTCCGCGATCGCCTGCTTGTCGGCGACTTGGGCGTAGGCGTCGGTCATGTCGGTCCTCGTTTCGGAAATGCTGCCTGCGCGCATCAGTCGGCCAGCGGGAAGCCGAGCTCCACCATCACGCCATTGGGATCGCGCACGAAAATGAGATGCATGCCGATCTGCGTCACATCCATTCGATCGAACGTCTCGCCGGCGGCCACGAGACGTTCCGCATATGGTGCGGGATCGCCAGAACAACGCAGCGCGAAATGGTCGATCATGCCTCGCTGCGCGGCGCCTCGAACAGTTCCGTTCCCGTCCACGACGATATCGGTGCCCACCAGGTGCACGACCGGATGGCCGGTTGCGTCGCAGACATAGGCGCCGTTGCTCGTATCATCCGCCATCGGCGGAGGTTGGACGCGCAGGCCCAGCACGGAGCCGTAGAAATGGACGCAATCAGCCAGCCGCGCGGTGCGGATATTGACGTGATCGAGCTGCAACGCGGTCATTTTGCTCTCCCTGCGCCACGGGATCACGGCGTTGCCCCGCACGCGCCTAACCGACGGCAGGTGAGGCCCGATCACCTTGCTTCGAGATGGCGGGAAGGCGGCCCACGACACGCCACGCAGAGAGGTGAGGCAGATGGATCTCGGCATAGCAGGCAAGACCGCACTGGTTACCGGCGGCTCGAACGGGATCGGACGTGCGATCGCGGAGGAACTGGGCAGGAACGGCGCCCGTGTCGTGGTGGTCGCGCGCGGACGGGAGCGGATCGACGCGACAGTGGCCGCGATCCGGGCGGCAGGAGGCGAAGCGGCCGGCGTCTCCGCCGACCTGACCGAAACCGGGGCTTATCCTTATATGGTCGAGCAGGCGACGGCTGCGTTCGACGCACCCGACATCGCGATCTTCTCGCCGGTCGGCCCGGCATCCGGCAAGTTCAGCGAGAAGACCGACGCGGATTTCGCCGAGGCGTTCCACAACGTCGTCACCAGCTTCGCGCATTTCGTCCGCGCGGTCACGCCGGCGATGAAGGATCGGCAATGGGGCCGGATCGTCACCGTCGGTTCCGGCCACGGCCGGCTGCCCGGCCGCCGCGCGACGTTGGGCTTCGACTATGTGCTCGCGAACACGGTGCGGCCGTCCGGGCTCGGTCTAAGCCGCAGCGTGGCCGACGAGCTTGCCCCGTTTGGCATCACGGTCAACACGGTGCCGCCGGGCTTCATCGACACCGGCGCGAGCTATGAGGATTTCTTTCGGGTATGTGCGGCGGCGGTCAATCAAAGCTATGAGGAATTCCTGGCCGGACTGATCGACCGCATTCCGATGAAGCGCTTCGGCCGGCCGGAAGAGGTCGCCGCGCTATGCGTGTTCCTCTGTTCCAGGCTCGCAAGCTACATCACCGGCCAGTATATGCTGGTCGACGGCGGACGGCTGGAAATCTACTATTGAGCCGAAGCCCGCGCGGCGGCGACCAGCTCGAACAGGCCGCCATAATAATAATGCAGCTTCTCCATCGAGAGGTTGCGATAGGGCGTCATCGGCGCGAGTGAATCGACCACGTCCCAATAGGGCTCGATCTGTTCCACCACCTCCTCGACGGGGCCGCAGGCGCAGAAGGCCAGCACCATCTCGTCGGGTACGTTGCCGATCACCGAAGACACGTCGCCATGATCGCCGAGCGCGAGCTGGCACGCCCGCGCCTGATCGCCGAAACCCTGCTTCTCGAAGAAGGGTTCGTATTGCTTGTAGCCCGAATAGGCTGCGACGGTTGCGCGCGCGTCGTCGATCGCCTGCTGCTTGTCTGGATTGATCGCGATCCACGGCCAGGCGTTGATCTCGATGTCCTCGCGCTTGCGGCCATGTTTGGCGAGCGCCGCCTCGATCACCGGCTTCTGCACCTTGGCGGTGAAATTGGCGGACCAGAGCGCGTGGACCATCAACCCGTCGCCTATCTCGATGGCGAGATCGGTCATCTTCTCCTGGAGCGCCGCGATCCAGATCGGGATGCGCTCGCGCACCGGCGGCTCGGTCTTCATCATCTCGGCGAAATCGGCCTTGAAATAGGTGCCGTGGTAGGGATCAAGCCCCTTGTGGCCGTTGGCGATGATGTAGCGGATCACATCCACAGTCTCGCGGATATGGCCGAGCGGTTTGGCCTTGGGCATGCCGTAGGAGCCTTCGACCATCGAAGGAATGCTGCTGCCGAGGCCGAGGATGAAACGGCCGCCGCTGATCCGGTCGAGCTCGATCGCCGCATAGGCGGTCTCGAGCGGGCTGCGTGTGCCGGCGACCGCGATGCCGGTGCCGAGCTTCAGCGCTTCGGTGACGGTGGACGCGGCGGCGAGCGGCACGAAGGGCGGGCCGTAGATCTGCAGGACGAACACGCCCTCGAAGCCGCTGGCCTCCATCTGCTGCACCGTCTGCGTGAGCATCGGGCCGGGAAGCACGGGCATGGTGCCCCAGAAGCGGCGGGGGGCACCGACGGCATTGGCCTTGGTGGACATGGAGTTCCTCTCCCTGGTGGGCTGTGCTTGCGACACCGCCGCTGCTGCGGGGCTGATCTGCCGGAACCGGGCGCGCGGCGACCCTGCCTTTCGATCGGCGGCGGAAAGATGATATGAAGATGCCCTCCATTTGCGACGGAGGGCATCTCGAAGGTCAGCGGTGAACCATGCTCAGAACTGGAAGAGCTCCTTGCGCAGCCCGATGATGTCGCTGCAATCGGCACTGACATTGTCGCGATAGTCGAAATCGCCGCCCTTTTGCCGCTCGGCCAGATCCATCATCAGCAGACGGTAACGCTGCCCCGCCTGGTCGAACTTCGAATGGAGATCCTTGCGCGGCGTCGGCAGCATGTAGCGCGGGCTTTGGGGCGAGGTCATCGAACTGTCCTGCCGCGATACCTTGTAGCCGGCCTTGGGCATGACGTGACGGAACATGAAACCGGCGTTGGAGGTGTTCATCACCATCTCCATCCGCGTCCGATCGCGCGTCTCGGGCGTGCAGGGGTGGAACAGCGGCACATCGTCGCCGGGCGTGAAGCGGCCATAGGCGATTGCGGCATGGCTCCGCAGATAGATACGGATGACCTGCCGGATATTCTGGGTCGGCTGGCGGATGCCCGAGAAGAACTTCATCACAGGCGCGACCGACTTGTTGATGCAGGTGCGCACCATCGTGATCGTCTCGCTGTCGTAGAAGGTCTCGATCGTCTCGCTGTCCGACTTCTCGTCGCCGACGACATCGGCGTGGAGGAAATCGGCATGGGTGAGGTCGATCAGGTTTTCCAGGCTGATCGGCGCCGAGCAATCGAAGCGCACGGTCGCGGTCATGTAGCCGGGCAGACCACCTTTGGGAGGGAGGAAGGGGAGGCTCGGCAGATGGGCGGGGTCGGCTGCCTTGGGATTGCCGAACCAGGCCCAGATCACGCCATAATGCTCCATCACCGGATAACGGCCGGCGGCGTCGGTATAGGAGCTCTTCTCGCGGGTCGCGATCTCGTTGGGGTGGAATTCGGAGGCCACCGCGACGCCATTCTCGCGCCATACGAAATAAGGATGCGAGTAGACCGCCCGGCGCAGCGGCTTCTTGCCGACATGCGGAGCATGCGCGATCGGGAACCAGGTGTCGCGCATGACGATGTCGTGCGGGACCCAGTTGTTGACCGCGTTGAGCTTGGGCGCGGCCGGGCGGGCAGGGCCTCCAGCCGGATCGTTGTCGGCCTCGATCGGGCGATCAGCAGCTTCGAGCATCATCTTCTCCTCGGCGGTTCAGGCGGCGGCGGATATGTCTGCGGCGGTAGCCATCGCACCGACCAACTGATGGCCGTGCAGCGACACGGACGGCTTCACGACTCGTAGCGCGGTGGCATCGATCGCTTCGCGCACGGCGAAGGGGGTGCCCCGGCCGAGCCGCCTGGCATGATAGCCCTTCAGCGTCTTGCCGATCTCGGCCCGCCAGCGCACCTGCGTCACACCCCGCGCGGCGGGGACGGGAGCAAGACATGCCGTCAGCAGCGTGTTGAACGCATCGTCCCGCAGCGTCAGTTCGGTCTCGCCGGTCGCAGGGTGCGTGCGGGTAAGAACGGTGATCGGGAATTCGGCGCTGGCGAAGGACGGCCAGTGCAGCTTGCCCCATTGGCAATTGCGCTCCATCACCAGAAGCCCATCTTCCTCATGAAGCTCGGACATCAGATAGGGCGTGAACTGCACGCCCTTGATGTCGATTAGCAGGCCCGGCGCATCGTAGAGCGCATCGAGATAGGCCGATTGCCCCAGCGCGACGTGCGACGTGCCGGACAGCGGCATCGCATGATCCGTCGCGGCGGGCGGCACCGTATCGGTATCCAGGCTCACCCGCACGAAGCCGCCGCTTTCCGCCACCGCAAAGGCGCGGGCGCGATAGACCGGCGGAAAGCGCTGGTCGTCCTTCATGTTGGGGATTTCCTTGAGCCGGCCGCTCTCGCCGTCGTAGCTCCAGCCATGATAGCCGCACTGGATCCAGCCATTGTCCCGGATGCAGCCCAGCGACAGCGGCGCGCGCCGGTGCGGGCAGCGATCCTCCAGCGCGCGCGCCATGCCTTGATTGTCGCGCCACAGCACCACCGGCTGGTCGTCGATATCGACCGCTAGCGGCTTCTTCGAGGTGACTTCCTCGCTCAGCGCGACGGTCCACCATGTACCTGAGACGCGAGTCGCCATGAACATCCCTCTTCCTATCGATCAAAATTGACATACGACAATTTAATCGTCAAGAGGAGATATGACCGTCGCCGCATCGCCCGTATCGCGTCCATCGTCGTCCGCTCCGCCAGAGCCCGACGTCGTGCGTCGGCGCGGCCGCCCGGCCAGCAACGCGGCGCATGCCGTTCCCGAGCAGCGCGTGCTCGACGCTGCCTTCTCGGCGTTCGCCGCGCTGGGCTATGAGGGGACGACGGTCCGCGAACTCGCCAAGCAGCTCGGCGTCAGCCACAATCTGCTCAATGTCCGCTTCGGCTCGAAGGCGGATCTCTGGCGCCGCGCGGTCGATGCGCGGGTCGCCCGATTTGGTAGCCCGGTCTTCGCCGCGTTCGACGAGCAAGCGCTCGACGACGAGGCGCGGTTGCGGCTGGTCGTCGAACGTTTTTGCGGCTGGACGGCAGAAAATCCGGATTTCGTCGGTATCGCCTATGCCGAGGGGCGACGCGCCACTTGGCGACTAGACTATCTGGTCGAATCGTACATCCGCCCGTTCAAGCAGCAGCTCGACGCCTTGTTCGAGAGCGTTGCGGCGTCGCATCCGATGCGCCGCATTTCGTCGACGGCCTTCATGGTGATGCTGGTGCAGGGGGCCGGCTTCTACTTCGCCGCGCGGCCGATGCTCGAAAAGATCGGCGAGGAATGGGAGCGCGATCCTGGGCAGACGCAGCGGCAGGTCCGCGAGCTTGCCGACTTCCTGCTCGCCGGCCTGCTGGGCGGGAACGGATAGGGCGTGCCTCTTCGACCGCGCTAGAGCTTGCTGCTGCCCGCCGCCGCGAACAGCCGCTCGAAATCCACCATGGACGGCTGGTGTGCGGTGAAGCCGCCGTCGACCGGGATCATCGCGCCGTTGATGAAACGCGCTTCGTCCGACGCGAGAAACGCGACCACGTTGGCGATGTCGATTGGTGCGCCAAGCTCGGGGCTCAGGTGATGCGCGAGCAGGATGTCCTTGACCGCCTGCGGCGTCGTCTCGATCGCGGTCTCGCTCAGCACGAAGCCGATCGCGATCACGTTCGAACGAACCCTGCGCTTGCCATATTGGGTGGCTATGAAGCGGCTGAGGTTGATCAGCGCGGCCTTGCTCGATCCATAAGCGGTCAACGTCGTCTCGCCGAGCAGACCGAAACCGGAGGCGGAATGGATGATCGAGCCGCCTCCGCCGTCGATCATCGTCGGCAGAGCATATTTGCACAGCAACATCGGGCCGCGCGCGTTCACGGCGAAGGCCATGTCCCACGCATGCGTATCGAGCTGGACGACGTCCAGATCCCTGTTGCGCTGACTCTCTGTTTGTAGTGCGGCATTGTTGTGGATGATGTCGATGCGGCCATGGTCGGCGGCGATGCGGCGAACGGCATCGGCGATCTCGTCTTCCTGAGCGAGATCGAAAGAAAGACCGACCGCCTTGAGCCCAGCCTCTCGAATTGCGGAAGCGGAGGATTCGACGCGATCGGCATCGATATCGGCGAGAATGACGGTCGCGCCCCGTTGCGCGAGGAGCGTCGCGACGACGGTGCCGATCCCTTGCCCGGCACCGGTGACGATCGCGACCTTGCCTTCCAACGCCCGCGTCATCGTCTCTCTCCCGTCGTTTCGGATCGATCTGAAGGTCGCTGGGGCCAGGTGCCACCCATCTTCGGGGAGGTACGCTTGCGCCCGACGACGATAGCGAGGGTCCATCATCACGAATGGAGCGGGATATGGAGTCTCTGAGAGGCAAGGTCGCGATCGTCACGGGCGCGGGTTCGGGCATCGGCCAGCGGATCGCGCACGTGCTGGCGGAGCGTGGGGCCAAGGTGGTGGTCTCGGCCAGCCGGGAGGCCAGCGCCCAGGGCACGACGGACGCCATCCGGGCCGCAGGCGGCGATGTCGCTCCGGTATTCGGAGATCTCGCCGATACCGCGACCCCGCAGAAGATCGTGGAGGCCGCGATCGCGGCGTTCGGCCGGATCGACGTTCTCGTGAACAACGCGGCCGTTACGGACGCCGCGACGCTCGCCAAGGATGCCAACATCACCGAGATGGACGGCCCGACCTGGGAGCGCGTGCTGAAGATCAACACCATCGCGCCCGCGCTGCTCTGCAAGGCGGCGATTCCCCACATGATCGAGGGCGGTGGCGGATCGATCGTCATGATCGCGTCCGGCCGGGGCGTGCAGGGGGACCTCGGGCTGCCGGCTTATGGCGCTTCCAAAGCTGCGCTGATCAACCTCGCGCTCAACGTCGCGACGCAATATGGCAAGCAGGGCATTCGCGCCAATTCCCTGATCGTGGGAATGGTGATGACGCCGCCCGTCGCCGCTTCCACCGAGCCCGCCATGCTGGAACTGTTCACCGGCCACCATCTGACGCCCTACGTCGCCGATCCGCAGGATATTGCGGAGCCGGTCGCGTTTCTCGCGTCGGATGCGGCGCGTTTCATCACGGGCGCCACGCTGGCTGTTGATGGCGGGATGACGGCGCATGCAGCCCCGTTCGCTGACGTACTGAAGATGTCGGGCGGAGCGGGGATGATCAAGCAGGAGTGAGCCCGGTCAGAGCCGTCAATCCTTCGCCAGGACCAGCATGACGTTGTAGGACCGGCTGCGCTGCGGCGCCTGCGCGATACGCCGGGCCAGGCGGTCGCTCATCGCGTCCAGCAAGGCGGCCTTGTCGCGCGTCGGAGACAGGCCCGATACGAAGTTCGGGCCGTTCGCGGCGCGCATCATGCTCGCCCAGGATCGCCCGAGCTGCTCCGCGTCACCGTCGTCCTGATAGGCATCCCAATAGGGATCGGGCGCCTGGATCGTCGTGATGAACTCCAGCCTCAACCCCTCGAACGACCCGCCGGCGAAAGGCTGCTCGATCTGCGCCGTCGATCGCCCCGCGGAGGGTGCCGTCATAGCGAGCAATTCTTCGGGTGACAGCAGGCCGTCCCGCGCCAGATCCATCCAGCTCTCCCAGAAGGCGGACGCCATCCATTCGAAGCCGTGACCGTCGGGCCCGCGTCCCATGAACTGGCAGACCAGTTTCGCCCCGGAACGCAGCTCGACGGCCCGCGCCCGCAGGAAACGTTCCCAGTCTTCCGCGAGTAGGACATCCACCGCATCGCGTGCGCCCTTGTCCGCACTGAGAATGGCCCATCCGTGATCCGGCACATCGACCGGATTATGGCTCAGCCAGTGCAGCGCGTTGGAGCTCCAGCCGAGATCGACGCTGTCCGGCGGGAGGATCGTGTCGAAATAGGATCGGCCGATCGCCGCCGGATATAGTCCTGCGCGACCCCGCAGGTAGCTGGCATCGTCCTCTTCGAGCATCGCGAACAACGAGGCAAAATCGTTCGACGGCAGATCGGTGTGCACGATCGTGATCGGGCCGGCGGATTCCCATCCGGCCCGCATTGCATCGATCGCGGCCGAGACGGGAAGCATCGAGTTGCGGCCTTGCGATGCGCCATAATCTGCCAGCACGATGGGCCGGCTTGGCCCGGTTGCGATCGACCGGGCGGCCTCGACGAGCAGCGGGACCGCCGATAGCAGATTGGAGGACTGAAGCGCTGAATTGAGGTTGTAGTCTCCACCGCCCAGCATCGCGGCGATATGTGGTCGGCGATCTTCTGTCATGACCCGATATAGCGGCAGCGGAGGCATGATTTCACCTGCCGGCAGGCAGGCCTGTGCTCCGCGAAGGTTGGACGGGGCCCCGAACGCCCAGGGCAAGTGCCGGCTCGACGAAATCCGGACAGGCGGCGTTTTCCGGGGCGAGTTCGACGCCATGTGCAAGGCAGGCTACTGGCAACAGCGCGAGTTCTAGACGATCGGCGGCTCGAGGAGGTAGTCCGGACGGCCGACATGACCCTGCCGACTCTGATCGTTGATCGTTGCCTGGATTCTCGCGAATCCGGCGGTCTCGTCGGTGATCCTCGGGGCCAGCCGCGCCAGCCAACGCTCGCGGCGGCCGGTCACGATCTTTCGCAGGAGCTGAAGGCGGAGCTTGCCGAGATCACCGCCGGTTATCGCCCCTGGGACGTGGGCAGTTGGGATGGCGTGCCCTGTCGTTCGACGGCACCGATCGGGCTCCGTTCAGAGAAAGCGGCCCGGGCGCTGGAGCGAGGTGAGGCGGTCCAGCGCCCGGCCTGTCGCCGCTCCCGTGCTACGCGATCCAGGCCCTAGGCGAAGTCCTGCCTCAGGCGTTGGCGCCCCCGTCCACGGTCAGTGTCGTGCCGGTGATGTAGCGGGCCCTGTCGCTGGCGAGGAACGCCACCGCATCGCCGATCTCGTCGGGCGTGCCATAGCGGCCGTTGACGGCGAGGGCGCGGAGCGGTTCGTAGAAGGGACCCTCTGTCGGGTTCATGTCCGTCGCGATGGAGCCCGGTTGGACCACATTCGCGGTAATTCCCCTGCTGCCGATCTCGCGTGCCAGAGCCTTGTTGAAGGCGGTCAGCGCCGATTTCGTGGCGGCGTACACGCCGACGAGATGCGAAGGGATTCTATCCGCGAAATAGCTGCCGATGGTGATGATGCGGCCACCCTCGCCGATGTGTTGGAGTGCCGCCTGGGTGGCGACGATCGGGCTGCGGACGTTGACGTCGAGGAGAGCCTGCAGGTCGTCGATCGCGATGTCCGCCACGCCCGCGAGGCGCAGGATGCCTGCATTGTTGACGAGGATGTCGAGCCCGCCGAGTGCGTCGGCCGCTCCGGCGATGGACGCCCGCACCTGCGCCACGTCGGCGCTGTCGGCCCGGATCGCGACCGCGTTGCGGCCTTTTGAGCGGATTTCACCCACCACCCGCCCGGCCAGATCGGCGGATTTCTCGTAGGTAATGGCGACGTCCGCGCCCTCGGCGGCGAGCGCCCCCGCGATCGCGGCGCCAATGCCTCTGCTTGCGCCCGTTACGAGAGCGCGCTTGCCGGTCAGAACCATGGTCAATCCTTTTCTGTGCCAATCGACACAGAATTAGATAGGAGGGTTGATCGCGCCGTCAACGGCATTATGTGTCGTCCGGCACAGAAAGGTTGCTGATGACGTCCGTGGGGAGACCGCGTGAGTTCGATCGCGAGGCGGCGCTCGCCGACGCGATGCGTGTGTTTTGGTCGAAGGGCTACGCATCGACCTCGATGAACGATCTTTGCACGGCCATGCGGATCCGCTCGCCGAGCCTTTATGCGGCGTTCGGCAGCA
Source organism: Sphingomonas chungangi (assembly GCF_013778325.1). Taxonomy (GTDB): domain Bacteria; phylum Pseudomonadota; class Alphaproteobacteria; order Sphingomonadales; family Sphingomonadaceae; genus Solisphingomonas; species Solisphingomonas chungangi. The sequence continues at coordinate 441,931 of NZ_JACEIB010000003.1, forward strand.
AGGAGGGGCTCTATCTCGAAGCTCTCGACCACTATGTCGTGACCATTGGAAACGCCGTTTGGGGAGAGCTTGAGGGCGCAAAGACGGCGCGTGCCGGTGTCGAGGCCTTTCTTCTGGCCGCCACCGAAGCGCTGCCGGCCACGGATGGGATACCCGCTGGCTGCATGTCGACACTCGCGGGGCTCGGCGACGAATGGCCCGACGCGATTGCGCGGGTTGCGCGGGAAATCAGATCCTCGTGCCTCGGCCATCTGATCTCGCGATTGGAGATGGCCGCCTCTGACGGCGAATTGCCGGCGATGGTGGACGTCGAGCAACTGGGCCGATTTTACTTCGGCGTATTTCAGGGAATGGCGAACCAAGCCCGGGACGGCGCGAGCGGTGAAGATTTGCGCGGAATCATGGAGACCGCGATGACTGCGTGGCCCGAGCGCCCTTGACGCGAGCGGGGATGACCAATGCGACGATTGCGATGCGCGGGCGTCACGTCGCCAGCAGCAGCCGGCAGTGGACCGACCGTACATGCCCCTGGGAAGGGCGATCCATCCGCATCGGCGGCGAGTACGCGCGGGCCGACTTCTCCAGACTCTATGCCATCGATCCGGACGAGGTCGTCAAAGGCGTCTTCACCTCACTTTTCGTCCGTCCGGATTTTCACCTTGTTGGGTAGATCCTTCCCCTTGGTCCGGCGCGACGGAACCTGAACGGGGTTCTTCTTCTTCCATTCGGCCCAGGTCATCGGTCCGTCCGGCGTCTCGATGATGGTTTCGTCGATGGACATCCGCATGCTCCTTCAAACCCGATCTCCAGTCATCCGTCGGGAAACAGACGGTGATCGTCGGATCGGCGTTCGACAAGCCCATCACGCCATCCTTGTGCTGATCGAGTTTGCCGTTTGCTCATTTGCCAGAGAATTTCGGGGCGCGCTTTTCAAGAAACGCGCGTGTCCCTTCCCTGAAATCGTCGGTAAAGAGCGTCATCTGGTCGTAGGCCAAAGACGTCTCGAAGGCACCGGCGGTAAGCTGCTTGAGCATCATGTTGACGGCCATCTTGGTATAGGAGATGGCAAGCGGCGCGCCCGCGGCGAGACGGGCGGCGAGCGCATCGACGAACGGATCGAGCTCCGCCTCGGGTAGGCAATGGTTGATCAGCCCGATCTCTGCAGCGCGCTTGGCGTCGACAGGATCGCCGGTCATCAGCAGTTCTTTGGCGCGATGGAAACCGATCAGCAATGGCCACAGCGCGGCGCCGCCGTCGCCCGCCGCGATTCCCATCTTCACGTGGCTGTCGCAGAAGCGCGCGCCCTCTGCGGCGATCACGATATCCGCGGCCATCGCGATGTTGACGCCGACCCCGTAGGCCGGCCCCCGCACCTTGGCGATGATCGGCTTTTCGCAATCGAGCATGTTCCAGAACAGTCGCCGGGCCGAGCGCGTGGGTGGCCTGCTGGGCCGGCCCTGCGCATTGTCCTCGTCCTGCACGCTGAGATCGGTGCCGGCACAAAAGGCGTTGCCCTCACCGGTCAGCACCGCCACACGGATGTTGTTGTCGGCGTCGACATCGTCCCAGATCCGCTCGATCTCGCGGTGCATCGGGCGGCTGACGGCGTTCTTCTTCGTCGGATTGTTGAGCATCAGCGTGGCGACGCCGTCCGCCACCGCAACCTTGATCCACTCATAGCGACCGGGATCGATAGCGGGCACGGGTTTCTCCTAAAAGTTCCAATTTCGCACGTTCGAGCGATATATGCAGAAATGTCGGCAAGACGGCAATCGCGAACATGCACGCCGCCCTTTTACGCGATCGGAATGCCGGATGTACTCGCTCTAGAGTGCAAGCCACACCGATTTGGTCTCCAAGAAGGCGTCCATACCCTCTTCGCCGAGCTCGCGGCCCCAGCCGGACTGCTTCATGCCGCCGAACGGCATCGTCGGATCGAACATCGCATAGCCGTTGACGTAGACGTTGCCCGCCTCCAGCCGCGCCGCCAACTTGTGGACGGTGTTGACGTTGGTCGAGAAGATGCCGGCGGCCAGGCCATAGCTTGTGTCGTTGGCAACTTCGACCAACTCCTCCACATCGTCGAATGGGGTCGCGACGATGACGGGGCCGAAAATCTCCTCGCGCATGATCGTCGCATCGCGGCCGACATTGGCGAAGACGGTGGGGTTGAGAAAGAAGCCACTGGTTCCCGCGCTGTCGCCGCCGGTTACCACCTCGCCACCTTCCTTGCGCCCGGCCTCGATATAGGAGGCGACGCGGTCGCGCTGACGGGCCGAGATCAGCGGGCCGAGATCGATCCCCTCCTCGAAACCATTGCCGACCTTCAGGTTCTTCGCGACCTGTGCGACGCCGTCCACCACCTTGTCGAACGCCTTGCGCTCCACGAACAAACGGGAGCCCGCGATGCAAGCCTGGCCGCTGTTCATGAAAACCGACATCGCGGCGCCGGGGATCGCCTTCGCCATGTCGGCATCGTCGAACACGATGCAGGGAGATTTGCCGCCCAACTCCAGCGTGATCCGCTTGAGGTTGCCGGCGGACGCGCGGACCAGTTCCTTGCCGACCGCGGTCGATCCGGTGAAGGAAATCTTGTTGATGTCCCCATGGTTTGCCATCGCCGCGCCGGCGTCGCCGCCGACGCCCGGTACGACGTTGAGAACGCCGGCGGGCACGCCGGCCTCCAGCGCCAGCTCGCCGACGCGCAAGGCGCTGAGCGGGGTGATCTCGGACGGTTTCACCACCAGGCTACAGCCCGAGGCGAGCGCTGGGGCGAGCTTGGTGATCAGCGTCGGCAGTGGTCCGTTCCAGGGCGTGATCAGGCCGACGACACCGACCGGCTCGCGGCGGGTATAGGCATGATACTCGCCGGGCAGCGAAATCGCGTTCGACACCGCGCGCCCGACGATCCGCGTCGTGGCGCCGGCGAAGGCGCGCAGCTGCAGCGCCGCACCGGCGACCGCGCCGCGCGACATGTAGAGCGGCATCCCGTTGTCCAGCGTGTCGATATGGGCGAGCTCCTCGGCATGGGCCTCGATCAGCTCGGCGAAGCGCAGCAGGACGCGCGCGCGGGCATCGCCGGTCAGCCCGCGCCAGCGCGCGTCGGCGAAGCTCTTGCGCGCGGCGGCGACGGCGCGGTCGATATCGGCGGCGCGCGCCTCGGCGACATGGGCGATGACCCGCTCGGTGGCGGGATCGATCACCTCGATCGTGCCGCCGTCGATCGAATCGACGCGTTCGCCGTCGATCAGGAGCAGCTGGCGGGTGGTGAAGCGCTGGGCGGTCTGGGTGGCGAGGGTCGGCATGTCCATGTCCGGTCTCCTGGAATGTGAAGCCCCTCTCACGGGAGCGTGTAGGCGACGAAACTGTCTCCGCCGTGCGAGCCGAGTGCCTTGTGCCCGCCCGCCGCGATGGTCACGAACTGGCGGCCGCTGGCCGGCGACCTAAAGGTCATAGGTATCGCGTTTCCCGATTCGGGCAAGGCGCTTTGCCAGAGCAATCGGCCGCTGGCGGTGTCGAAGGCGCGGAAGGTCTTGTCGGTGCTGGCGCCGACGAAGGTGAGGCCGCTCCTCGTCAGCAGCGTGCCGCCGAGCGAGGGCACGCCCATCGGCAGCGGCAGATGGGAGGCGAGGCCGTGCGGGCCATTGTCCTTGCCGGTGCCGAGCGGGCGCGACCAGACGACCTTGCGGCTGGCGAGGTCGATCGCGCTGATCCGGCTCCACGGCGGCTGCTGACAGGGTACGGTGAGGGGCGAGAGGAAGCCCTTGATGTCCACTGCATAGGGCGTGCGGCCCTGCGCCAGATAGCCGGTGAGCGCGGCGCCGCCGTCGCGGCCTTCGCCCATCGGGAAGGCGCCGGCGGCGTTGGCTTGCGCGCGGGGCACCAGCCGCACCCGGTTGGCGACGTAATTGTGGACCATCACCATCAGCCCGCGCTGCGTGTCGACCGAGACGCCGCCCCAGTCCATGCCGCCGAGATAGCCCGGATATTCGAGCGTCGGCTTGAGGCCCGGCGGGGTCATCGGCCCGTCGTAGCGCGACTGCCGGAAGGTGATGCGGCACCACAATTGGTCGAACGGGGTGAGGCCCCACATCCGCGCCTCGGTGAGCGGCGGGCCGGCCATCGAGGGCATGCCGACCGAGAAGGGCTGGGTGGGGGAGAGTCGCTCGCCCGACGCGCCACCCTGGGGGGCGGGCCGTTCGACCACCGGGGCGATCGGCTTGCCGGTGACGCGATCGAGCAGGAATATCTCGCCGCGCTTGGTCGCCTGCGCGAGCGCGTGGACGGTGCGGCCGTTCTGCTGGAGATCGAACAGGGTGGGTTGGGCGCCGACGTCGTAATCCCAGACATCGTGGTGCGTGGTCTGGAAGATCCAGCGCCGCTCCCCGGTCTCGATATCGAGCGCCATCACCGAACTGCTGATCTCGTCGTCGATCGGGCGGCGGCGGCCGCCGAAATAATCGGGCGTGGCGTTGCCGGTGGGCACGTAGATCAGGCCCAGCGCGTCGTCGTACGACATCTGGCCCCAGCTGTTGGGCGTGGCGGGCGTGTAGGTCTCCCCCGGCGGCGGCGCGCCGTGGCGATCAGGGTGGCCGACGTCATAGGCCCAGTCGAGCTTGCCGGTTACCGGATCGAAGGCGCGGATCACGCCCGAGGGCTCGCCCCAGATCTGGTTGTCGACGATGGTCGCGCCGAGCACGATGCGGTCGCGCGCGATCGTGGTGGCGCCGTTGAACCAGTAATAACCGGGCCGCACCTTGCCGAGGCCTTCGGTGAGCTCGACGTCGCCGCCTGCGCCAAAGCCCTTGCAGCGGCGGCCGGTGACGGCGTCGAGCGCGATCAGCCGGGCATCGACGGTGGTGACGAAGACGCGAGTCGCGCAGGGGCCGATGGCGTTCGGCACGGCATAATAGCCCACGCCCCGGCAGGCGCGGAACGGGGCGTGGAAGAGATCGATCTTCGGATCGAACTTCCACAATTCACGGCCCGTGTCGGGATCGAGCGCGACGACGACGTCGGTGCTGTTGCAAATATAGAGCCGCCCTGCCGCAGCGGTCGCGGTCACCTGCAGGCCGTAGGGCTGACTGTCGTGGAAATCGTAGCGCCAGGCGAGCTTGAGCCTGTTCACGTTGGCGGGCGTGATCTGGTCGAGCGCGCTGAAGCGGGTGCCGGCGGGGGTGCCACCCCAGCTCGTCCATTCGGTGCCCGCCGCATCGCCGGCCGTGCCGCCGCCGGGCGCCGCGGTGGCGATCAGCGTCGCGGAATCCGCATTGGGCCAGATCACGGAGGCGCACGGGATCGCCAGCGTCACGAGCGCGACGGCTGCGGCCAATGTGCGGCCGACATCGATGCCGATCGCCGGGCCACCGGTCAGGCGCCTGCGGATCGCGGGGAGGGCGAGCACGGCCGCAATGACTGCGAACATCGGCAGGCGCGGCGCATAGGCCCAGATGTTCATGCCGCCCTCGCCCAGCGCCCAGAGATCGACCCCCAGCAGCAGGGCGGCCGCCACCCACGGCGACCAGCCCGAACGTCGCCACAGCAGCACGCCGGTCGCGCAGAGCGCGAGCCCAAAGAAGATATAGGCTGGCGATCCGCCCGCGATCAGCAGCAGCACGCCGCCTCCGCCGAGCGCGAGGCCGAGCGCCAGCAGGACGAGCGCGATCGAACGAAGCAATAGGGTCATGATGTCTCCGTCAGGCGCCGTCGGCGCTGGTCGACACGAAGCGATCGAGCAACATGCCGATCGTGGTGCGCAGCAGTTCGTCGTGATCGATGGCGGCCGGACGTTCCTCCTCGCCCTGCGCGGCGGCCGCCTTGGCACTCGCGATCGCCACCAGCGCAGAGCCGATCACCGTCATGTCGAGCGCCTGCAGGAATTCGGCGCGCATCGCGGGCGAGACGCCGGCCTCCGCCAGCCGCTCGTCGGTCACCGCGATCGCCAGCGTGCGCGGGCGCGGCTGGCCGAGCATCAGCGGCACCAGATAGGGCCGGTCGATCAGGAGATGACGGAAGCCGACCGCCGCCCGGCCGATCCAGCCGCGCCAGTCTGCGCTCGGCGGCGGCAGGTCGATCGCCTTCAAGGCGGCGCGCGCGACGGCGCGCAGGATATCGTCCTTGCCCTCGAAATGGTGATAGAGCGAGGCGGAATTGACCTTCAGCTCCGCGCCCAGCCGGCGCAGGCTGAGCGCCTCGAACCCGTCGCGCGCCATGATCCGCGCGGCCGTTTCGACCACCGTCTCCTTCGCTATCAACGCTTCTTTCGGCCTCGCCATGGCGATCGTCTGGCGCGCTTTCGATCAAAAATCAAACACTGTTTGGATATTGACTCGAACAACCCAACGGTGTTTGGTTATGGCAACTGGAGGGACTCATGGATATCGCGGACAGCAAGGTGGCACTCGACTCCGACGTGGCCGATCGGCTGGTCGACTATATCCGCGCGGACGGCACCGATCAGGCGGAGAGCGAGCTGCATGTGCCGATCGCGCATTTCATCGATCCCGATCGCGCGGCGGCCGAGATCGCGCTGCTGAAGCGCATGCCGCTGATCGTCGCCCACGTTTCCGAACTCAAGGAGCCGGGCGACTTCCTCACCCGCGAAGTGCTCGGCATCGCGCTGCTGCTGGTGCGCAAGGCGGATGGATCGATCGCCGCCTATCACAATATGTGCCGCCATCGCGGCGGTCGGGTCGAGCAGCGCGAGGGCGGCCGCAAGCCGATCTTCATGTGCCGCTATCACGGCTGGTCCTACAAGGCCGAGGACGGCGCGCTGCACAGCGTGCCCTACGAGGCGACCTTCGGGCCGATCGATTATGCCTGCAACGGCCTCCACCGCTTCCGCGCCGAGGTGCGCCACGGCATGATCTATGTGCGCCTCGCGGACGGGGACGGCACGCCGATCGCCGACTATCTCGGCGCCGAGGTCGATGCCCAGCTCGATCCGTGGAAGCTCGAGGACACGATCATCTACCTCGACAAGACGTTCACCCTGCCGGTGAACTGGAAGCTGGTGATGGACGGCGCGATCGACAGCCTCCACCCGCAGTTCCTGCATCCCAAGCCCGGCGGGGTCGGCTCGCGGGTCGTCACCAACGTCGCGGTGTTCAAGGAGTTCGGCCGCCACGGCAAGCTCTTCCAGCCCCGCGCCAAGCTGCGCACGCTGATCAAGGCGGGCGATCCGCCGGCATCGAGCAGCAAATATGTCTCGTCCCTGCTGATGGTCTATCCCAACGCCATGTTCATCGGCGCGCCCGACCATACCGAGGCGTGGACGGTGTGGCCCTCGCTCACCAATCCGGGCGAGAGCACGATCCGCATCCGCTTCTTCGTGCGGCCCGAGATCCTGACGCCCGAGATGGAGGCGCGGATCAACCTGAGCTGGGACGTGCTGCGCGAGGCGGCGACCGAGGAGGACTGGCCGATGGAGGTCTGGATCCAGGAGAATGCGCTGGCCCGGCCGCAGGGCCATTTCCGCTACGGGCGCAACGAGAAGTCGGCCCAGCACCTGCATCGCCAGTTGGCGAAGGATCTCGACGCGTGACCCTGCACGAAATCCTGCGTTTCTGGGCGAAGCGCTGGCCGGATCGGCTGGCGGTGCGCTGCACGGGCACGGACATCAGCTGGGGCGAGCTCGATCGCCTGAGCGACCGCGTCGCTGCCGGCTTGGCCGGGAGGGACGTCGCCAAGGGCGATCGCATCGGCATCCTGATGCGCAACCGGCCCGAATTCCTCTACACGATGCTGGGCGCGATGAAGGCGGGCGCGGCGGTGACCCTGCTCAACATCCGCTTCACCCCGCGCGAGATGCTGCACCCGATCCGCGACGCCGGCATCCGCTTGATCGTCACCGAGCCGCGCCTCGCGCCCGCGCTCTCCGCCGCCGTCGTCGAGGTGGCGGGGCTGGACGTGATCAGCACCGAACCGTTCGACGACTGGCCGACCTTCGATGTGCTCGGCGACAGCGACGCGCCTGTGCCGGACGTGGCGGTCGGCGCCGACGACGTGGCTTTGGTCTGCTACACGTCGGGCACCACCGGCTTCCCCAAGGGCGCGATGCTGACCCACGGCAATCTGCGCGAATCGGGCATCGCCTGCGCGGTGCCGTCGGGCCTGACCTTCGAGGACCGCATCCTCGTCTCGCTGCCGCTCGCCTACACCTGGGGCAGCTGCCAGTATCTGCGCGAGGGGCTGGCGATGGGGGCGACCACCGTCGTGATCGAGCCGACCTCGGATCCCGACCGGATGATCGACGTGCTGGAGCGGGAACGGATCAGCGTCTGGTCCGCCGTCGTCGTGCTGTTCGAGAAGATCGCGCAGAGCCCGCGCTTCCGCACCGCCGATTTCTCCGCGCTGCGTGAGGCGGTGACGGGCGCGGCGTCCGCGCACCTGCTCCAGACCTGGCAGTCGATCGGCGTGCGGGTGACGCAGGCCTATGGCCTCACCGAGACGGGCGGCCATGCCACGCTGTTGTTCCAGGAAGATGCGATCCGCAAGCTCGGCTCGTCGGGTCGCGCGATCATGGGCATGGAACTGCGCATCGCCGACGATCGGGGCGCGGCGCTGCCGGCGGGCGAGGCGGGCGAGATACTGCTGCGCGGCCCCGGCGTGATGAAGGGCTATATCAACGACCCGGCGGAGACCGCCAAGGCCATCCAGGACGGCTGGCTGCGCACTGGCGACACCGGCGTGGTCGACGAGGAGGGTTTTCTGCGCGTCGTCGATCGCACCAAGGACATGCTGAAATCGGGCGGGCTCAACGTCTATCCGGCCGAGCTGGAGCGCGTGCTGGCGGGCGTTCCCGGGCTGGAGGAGTTCGCCGTCATCGGCATCGGCGATACGCGCTGGGGCGAGGTGCCGATGATCGTCGCCCACGGTGCGCGGGCGCTCGATCTCGCCGGGCTGCGCCTGCGCTGCACGGAGGAGCTGGCCGACTACAAGCGGCCCCATTATGTCGTGGAGCATGGCAAGCCGCTGCCGCGCACCGTCTCGGGCAAGATCCTGAAGCGCGATCTGCGGGCGGTCTATGCGGCGGTGCCGGAAGGCGCGATCCGACTGAAGGCCTGATTCCTTACTGGGCGGTCAGGCCGCCGTCGATCACCAGCTCGGTGCCGGTGACGTAATCGGCGTCGTACGACAGCAGGAAGGCGATGCCGGCGGCGATCGCGTCCGGCCCGGTCGTGCGGCGCAACGGGATCGCGGCGGCGATCGAGGCGGAATCGCCGCTGGCGTCTGCGCGGGCGGTGGCCTGCATGTCCGTCTCGGTCACGCCGGGATGAACGGTGTTGACCCGGATACCGCGCGGGCCGCCCTCGATCGCCAGCGACTTGGTCATCAGTCGCATGCCGCCCTTGCTCGCCCCGTAGGCGGTGGTGCGGTTCGATCCGATCAGGCCGCTGATCGACGAGACGTTGACGATCGCGCCGCCGCCCTCGCCAAAATGCGCGAACGCCGCGCGGCAGCCGAGGAAACAGCTCGTCAGGTTGACGTCGATCTGGCGCCGCCAGTCGGCGATCGACAATTGCTCGACCAGCGCCAGCACGACGATGCCGGCATTGTTCACCAGGCCGTCGACCCGCCCGAACGCCCCGGCGGCGGCGCGCATCACCGCCTCCCATCCCGCCTCGTCCGTGACGTCCTGCGCCAGGGCGATCGCGTCCGCGCCCGCCGCCCGCAAGTCCGCCGCACGCGCCTCGACCGCCGGGCCGTCGATGTCGGTCAGGCAGACGCGCGCGCGCTCGCCGGCAAGGCGTTCGGCGGTGGCGAAGCCGATCCCGGCGCGCGAGGCGGCACCGGTGACGATGACGGCGCGCCCCGCGAGGCGATCGGTGGAGGGGTTGCGCATCGGGTCTCCGGGATCAGGGCAGGATTTCGGCGAGCTGCGCCTGCACGTCGAACAGAGCGGGCAGGATCTCCTCCTGGACGCGCTCGGGCGTGCCGCGCGAGACGTGCAGGCCGACGTTGATCGCCGCGACAGTGCGGTTCGAGAGGTTGCGGATCGGCACCGCGACCGAGCGCGATCCGATCTCCAGCTCCTGATCGATATAGGCGTAGCCCGCCGCGCGGATGCGATCGAGCTCGGCCATCAGGTCGTCGATGCCGGTCAGCGTCCGTTCGGTGAGCTGGGTGCGGTCGCTCGATTCGAGGATGGCGCGCGCGCGGTCGGCGGGTAGCGCCGCCAGCATCGAGCGCCCCAGCGTCGAGCAGTAAGCGGGCAGGCGGCTGCCGGCGTGGAGCCCGGCGCCGACGATGCGGTTCTGCGCGGAGCGCGCGATGTAGATCACGTCCTTGCCGTCCAGCACCGCGGCCGAGCAGGATTCCTGCAGCCGGTCCGACAGTTGGTTGAGCGTCGGCTGGATCAGGCGTGGCAGCGAGGCGGCGAGGTAGGAATGGCCGAGCCGCAGGATGCGCGGCGTCAGCTCGAAATAGCGATCGTCGGCGGCGGCATAGCCGGCTTCGACCAGCGTCAGCAGGCAGCGGCGCGCGGATGCGCGATCAAGCCCGCTCTGCCGCGCCACCTCGGCAATGGTCAGGCGGTTGCGGCCACGGCCGAACGCCTCGATCACCGAAAGGCCCTTGGCGAAACCGCCCATACGATCGACGTCACGCAGCGTTCGTCCGCTGGCTGCCTCGTTTTTGTCCGCCATCGCGTTGCCGCTATCGATGTGATCCATTCGCCCCTCTGGAAATGCTTCGTGCGATTATTGCACGCACCCCGGCCAGCGACCAGTCACTTCTCGCCGCGCAGCAGGATGTCGGCGGCGCGCCAGGCGATCGCCATCACCGGCGCCTGGGTGTTGCCGGCGAGCATGAAGGGGAAGACCGAGGCATCGACCACGCGCAGGCCATCGATGCCGCGTACCTTCAGCGCGCCGTCGACCACCGATGCCGCGTCCGATCCCATGCGGCAGGTGCCGCAGGCGTGGTAGTTGCCGTAACCGAAGCGGCGATAGGCCTCGAAGATTTCGTCGTCGCTTGCGAACTGCGCGCCAGGCCGCGTCTCCTCGATCACCATGCCGCCCAGCGGTGCCTGCGCGACGTAGCGGCGTGCGTAGCGCACCAGCATCGGCACGCTCGCTTGGTCGCGCTCGTCGGCGGCGTAGCGGGCGGTGATCGTCGGCAGGTCGGCCGGATTGGTCGACCGGATCAGGATGGAGCCGCGCGAATCCGGCCGCAATTTGTAGACGCAGATGTTGAAGCCGCCGAACGGCTCGACGCGTAGCGATGTCGCGTTGTAATCGAAGCTGTAGGGGGACATGAGCATCTGCCCGTCGGGGATCGGCTGATCCGGGCTGGTCTTGAACCAGGCGCCCATGTCGTAGGCGCCGCCGGTCATCGGCCCTTTATGCTGCGCGAAATAGCGCAGCACCGAGCGGACGAGCCGGGCGCCGCGATAGGATGCGTTCTGGGAGAGGGCGTCCGCCACCTTCCACTGCATGACGATGCCGCGATGCTCGGACAGGTTGGCGCCGATGCCCGGCGCATCATGTACCACGGTTATGCCGAGCGACCGCAGATGCTCGGCCGGGCCGATGCCCGAGCGCTGCAGGATCGCGGGCGAGGCAATCGTGCCCCCGCAGAGCAGCACCTCGCGCTTCGCGACGTAGCGCACCGTCTCGCCATCCTTCGTGCCCAGCACGGCGACGGCGCGGCCATTCTCGACGGCGATCCTGTCCACCACCACGCCGGTGACGACGGTGAGGTTGCGCCGCCGCCGCGCGGGGCGGAGGAAGGCGGTTGCGGCGGTCACGCGCCGGCCGCGCCAGATGGTGCGTGGGGCGTAGCCGATCCGCTCGCCGTCCTGCGGATCGTTGACGTCGGCCTCGCGCTTCAGCCCCAGCGCCTCGCCGGCGGCGATCATCGCCTCGGTCAGCTTCGTGCGATAGTCGGAGAGCGAGATGCGCAGCGGCCCCTTGCCGCCGCGTACCGGCCCGGCGCCGAGCTGGTGCCCCTCGAGCTCGCGATAGGCCTTCGCGATATGCTCCCAGCGCCAGTCTTCGCCGGCCAGCCCGGCGAGCTTCTCGTAGTTCGCCGCCTCGCCGTGCACCCACACCATGCCGTTGACGGCGGTGGAGCCGCCCAGCACGCGCCCGCGCGCCCAGCTTTCGCCGACGTGGTTGGAGACTGCCTCGGGCTCGGTCATGAACGGCCAGAGGTAGCGCGGGTTGAACAGGATCTTGCCCAGCCCCTTGGGCATCGTGATGAAGGGGTGGGCATCGCTGCCGCCCGCCTCCACCAGCAGCACCCGCGTCGCTGGATCGGCGGACAGGCGGTAGGCCAGCACGCAGCCGGCCGCACCCGCGCCGACGATCACATAATCATAGTCGCTCACATGCGATCCCATTGTTTGCCGATATGCGGAATGCCGCGCTGTTCATCGAAACGGTGCAGCATGGTGCGCTCGATCACGGCCGCGCCGGCCGCGCGCACCGCGCCGATCTCGCGCAGCATATCGACATGGAGGCGGAAGGGGAGGGGGTGATCGCCCGCCGTCATCGCGATCGCCTCGGCCAGCTCCAGCGCGCGGGCGATCAGCGTGTCGTGCGCCACCACTTCGTTGATTAGGCACCAGTCGAGCGCGGTCGCTGCGTCGACGGGGAGGCCGGTCAGCATCATCTGGCGCGCGCGGCGCACGCCGATCGCATCGGTCAGCAGCATGCCCTGGCCCCAGCGCGGGAACAGGCCGACGCGGCCGTGCGTGTCGGCGAAGCGCGCCCGGTCGGAGGCGATGGCGAACCCGCAGCTCAGCATCATCTCCAGCGCGCCGGTGATGCAGGCGCCGTTAATCGCGGCGATCACCGGCTTGGCGACGCGGCGCAATGCGACGCCGGGATTGGGCTCGACCGGCGCGGCGCGCCCGGCGATGGTCTCGCGCAGATCGACGCCGCCACTGAACGCCGGGTCCGCGCCGGTGAGGACGATGACGGATATCGCCGCATCCGCATCGGCCTCGGCGAGCAGGGCCGCGAAATCACGCCGCATTTGGCGGGTCAGCGCGTTACGCGCATCCGGCCGGTTGAGGATCACGACGCGCACCGCGCCGCGATCCGCGATCAGCAGCGGATCGGTGCGGCCGTCGATCAGGTCGGCGATCATCGTCATGCCGCCGCCTCCCGCCAGTCGGGGATCGTACAGGCGGCGACATAATCGCGCCGCAGGCGGGCAACGAGTTCGGCGACGTCAGGGATGTCCGTGATCGTCTCGATCCCCTGTCCGGCGCTCCACAGCTCGCGCCACGGCCGCACGCCCTCGGGCAGATGATCGTGGCGGCGATGGCCGGGCGAGGCCGGCAGGTCGGCCGGATCGAGGCCGTGGCGGGTGAGCGAGGGGATCAGCCAGTTGGCGTTCACCCCGGTCACGCGGTCGGTGTAGAGCAGGTCCGCCAGGCCGCCTTCCACCAGCATCGCCTTGTACGCCGCGTCGGCGCGCGCCTCTTGCGTGGCGATGAAGCGGGTGCCGAGATAGGCGAGGTCCGCGCCCAATATCTCGGCCGCGCGGATTGCGGCGCCGTTCGACACGCTGCCGGCGAAGACGATCGTGCCGTCCCACATCGCGCGCACGCGCGGCAGGAAGGCGAGCGCGTTGAGCGTGCCAGAATGGCCGCCGCCACCGCTGCCGATGCAGACGAGGCCGTCGACGCTGGCGGAGATCGCCTTTTCGGCGAAGCGCAGGCTGGTGACGTCGTGGAAGACGATGCCCCCGCGATCGTGAATGGCCTTGGTGAGATCGGTCGGGTTGCCCATCGCGGTGATGAACAGCCGCACGCCGCGCGCGACGCAGAGATCGAGATCGGCGATCAGTTCGTCGAGCGGGCGGGAATTGATCAGGTTGACCGCGAGCGGGCCGATCGGCGCGCCGGGATGCGCCGCAGCATGAGCATCGAAATCGCGGCGGAGATCATCGAGCCAGCCGGCGAACTCTTCCGAAGTGCGGGCATTGTGGCGGGGCAGGCCCGCCATGATCCCGGCCTTGCACGCCGCGCCGACCAGCTCGGGGCCGGACACCGCCATCATCGGCGCACACACCGCAGGCAGGACCATAGCTGATCGCCAATCCGGATGCAGCGCCATCCCGTCTCCTCCGGCTATCGCAATGTGCGATAACCGCTCGTATGTTGCTATATCGGACTCTTGCGATCGGGCAAGCCCTGCGTCAAGGGGATATCATGCTCGTCGGGATCGTCTCGGATATTCATTGCCAGGCCGGTGCTCTGGCGGTCGCTCTGGAGCGAATGGGGCCGATCGACCGGCTGTTCGCGCTGGGCGACATCATCGACCAGTCGCGCTTCTCGGCGGAGGTCGTGCGGACGCTGCGCGCCCGCGATGCGGTGGTTCTCAGGGGCAATCACGACGAAAGCTTCCTTTGCGGGCCGGGCGCGGCGGCACGGCGGGCGGCGGTGGCCGAACAGGACGATCTCACCTGGCTCGAAACACGGCCCGATCGGGCCGCGCTGACGCTGGAAGGCAAGCGGCTGCTGCTCGTCCATTCGACGCCGTGGCCCTCCGATCATGCCTATGTGACGCCCGCGCATCCGCTCTTCCCGCGCTTCGCCGAGGCGGATGCGGATATCGTCCTCTACGGCCACACGCACGAGCCGGTGGTGCGGCGGCTGGGCGGGATGCTGGTCGTCAATCCGGGCTCGATCGGCCACGGACGGCCGACCGATACCGGCTTCGTCCGCAGCTTCGCGCTACTCGATCTGCCGAAGGGCGAGGCGCGGATCGTGGATCTGGACTAGCGCACTTTCGGCAACATGCCAGCCGCGTCCTTGAACTTCTCGCGCAGGATCACCTTCGAGATCTTGCCCGATGCCATGCGCGGCAGCGGCTCGGGCTCGATCGCGACGTAGCGGGGCACCTTGTAGTTGGCGAGGTGGGCGTTGCAGTGGGCGATGATCGCGTCGATCGTCACCCGCGCGTCGCCGTGCACGACGGCGAGCGGCGTCTCGCCGAACTGGTCGTCTTGGGCCGAGAGCACCACCACCTCCTCGACGCCAGGCACCTCGGCGATCACGCTCTCCACCTCCATGGCGGAGATGTTGAGGCCGCCGGAGATGATGATGTCCTTGATGCGATCGATGAAGGTCAGGTTGCCGCGCTCGTCGAGCACGCCCTTGTCGCCGGTGTGGAGCCAGCCGTCGCGGAAGGTCTCGGCGGTGGCCTGCGGGTTGTTCCAATAGCCTTGCGAGAGCGCGCCGCTGCGGATCAGGATCTCGCCCGCGGTGCCGGCTGGGGCGAAGCCGCCATCCTCGCCGCGGATCGCGAATTCGGTGAAGATCGCGCCGGGGCCGCATTTCTCGGGCTCGGAGAAGGCGGTCTCGTCGCGCGCCGCCCAGGCGCCGCCGGCCTCGGTGCAGCCGTAGGCGGGACGCAGCACCACGCCCTTCTCGCGATAGGCCTGCAGGATCGCCGGGTTCACCCGCGCGCCGCTGATCTGCGCGAAGGCGATGGTGGAGAGGTCGGCTGCGGCAAACTCCGGTAGCGCCGCGATCCGCTCGAAGAAGATGGTCGAGGCGAGGAAGGTGGTGATCTTCTTCTCTTGTAGCAGCTTCAGTGCCAGTTCCGGCGTGAAGCGGCTTTGCGTGTAGATCGTGTTGCCGACCGAGAGGAACTGCATCAGCAGCAGCGTGCCCGACGTCGAGCTGTAGGGGCCGGCGGCGAGGATGCTGCCGCCATTGCCGGTGCGCGGCTCCATGATCGCGAACTCGGCCGCGTAGGTCATGATCGATCGGTGTGAGTAGACCACCCCCTTGGGCGTGCCGGTCGATCCGCTGGTGCCGATGATGAAGACGGGCTCGTCGGGCTCGGCATGGTGGAGCGTGCTGGGCGCCGGGGCGGTCGCTTCGCGCAGCGGGCGGATGACGTCGAGCGAGCGCAGCTTGCCGGCCTCGTCACCCAACGCCTCGCGCGCGGTCCCGGCGCGATCGGCGTCGGTGAAGAGCAGCGACGGCGTCACGGTGTCGAGCGATCCGCGCAGCTCGCGTGCGCTCGAGCGGAAGCTCAAGGGTGCGTGGATGCCGCCCGACAGCATGATCGCGACGATCAGCACCGCATAATCGAGCGTGTTGGCCGCGCAGATCGACACGCGGTCGCCCGGCCTGATGCCGTCCGCGATCAGCGCGGCGGCGACGCGCGAGGACCAGGCGCTCAAATCGGCGTAGGTCAGTTCCTCGCCGTCGAAATCCACCGCGACACGGTTCGGATGCTCGCGCACCCACCAGCGGAAAGCGCTCGTGACCGTGAAGCCCATCTCAGAGCGTCTCCTCGCTGCCGAGCAATCCGGTGCTGCTGACGATGTCGCCCGGTCCGCCGGTGACCAGCGACAGCTTCGCGCCCGGCACCTGGTTGACCGAGGTGCCGCGGATCTGGCGCACCGCCTCGGGGATCAGGCCCATGCCGTGGATGAAGCCCTCGGCCAGATCGCCGCCCGACGTGTTGATCGGCAGCTTGCCGGTCGGCGCCACGAAATTCTCGAAGGTGCAGAAGTCGCCCGCTTCTTCCGCCGTGAAGAAGCCGTGGTCGATCATCGATCCGATGCCCATCGACGTCATGTTCATATAGACCTGCGCGACATCGACATCCTTCGGGCCGTAGCCCGATTCCGCCCACATGCGCTGCGCGAGCTCGCGATGGCCGGCGGTGCCGTAATAAGGCCGCCAATTCTCTTCGAGCGCGCCGCCGCCTTCCATCGTGCCCATCGGCGCGGAGAGGATGTAGGCGGGCTTCTGCTTCAGATCCTTGGCGCGCTCGGCCGAGACGACCAGCACGCAGGCGGCGCCGTCATTCTCGCGCGAGCAGTCGAACAGGCGATAGGGCTCCGAGACCAGACGGGCATTCTCGTACACAGTCTCGTCCATCTCGGTCATGCGGCCGTAAGCGCGCGGATTGTTGCGCGCATGGTGGTAGGAGGCCTCCACCGCCGCCCACAAAGCCGAGCGCGGCACGCCGTCATGCTCCATCAGTCGCTGCGCACGCAGCGCCAGGATCTGCGCGGGGGATTCGAGGCCGTTGACCAGATATTGCGAGGATGTGTCGTTCTGCGCCACCACGACGCGCAGCCGCTGGCTGTTATTCTCCGCCATCGATCGATAGACCGCGACAATCTCGGCCTGGCCCGACAGGATCGCGCCGGTCGCGAGGTTGAGCGTAGCAGGCAGCGCGCCGCCATGGAACCAGGCGAGCGAGGCGAAGCGCAGGTTGCGCGTGCCCAGCGCCGGCATCAGCTTGGCCGGGTCGCTCCGCTCGGAGGCGTAGGAGACGAAGCCGTCGATGTCGCGCACGTCGATGCCGGCATCGTCCGCCGCCGCCGTGATCGCGCGCAGCGCCAGCTTCAGCTCCGGATCCGGCGACGTGCCGCGCTTGTAATAAGGGGTCTGGCCGATGCCGGCGATGGCCGCGGCGCCGCGAAACTTGCTCACACACTCTCTCCCGGCGCTGGCTTAGGAAACGATCGCCCAGGTGACGGACGGATAATGCTTGGTCTTGGGCGAGGGCGGCAGGATCGTGCCGCGCACCTTGGCGCCGATCGCGGCCCGGCTGTCGTCGCCGGTCAGCACGCCCATCACGCGCGCGCCGCCCGCCTGCGGAAGCTCGACCACCAGCGACACGTAGGGCACATCCTCCTTGCGCTCCATCACGCGATCGAAGGCGTACCAGCTGCGCGTCCATGAGAAGATCGCGCCTTCCAGCGTGACCGGTGTCCACGCGAACTCCCACGATCCGCACTGGCCGCAGCGGAAATGCGCGGGCCAGGTCCAGTGGTCGCACGATGCGCAGCGCGGCAGGCGGAACTCGCCCTCCTCAAGCCAGCGCCAATATTCATCGTCGGCCTCGATCGCGCCGCTGATCTTGTGCTGCAGGAAGCTGTAGGTCACGCCTTCGCCTCCGCATCCCATTCGAGGTGCACGTCGGAGAGCGCCATCACGCCGCCCATCCGCCATTTCGGCTCGGTGCCCGGCTTGATCCGGAAGCGCGGAATGCGGCGAATCCATTCCTCCGCCAGCACGCGCATCTCGGCGCGGGCCAGGAAGTTGCCGACGCAGGTGTGCGGACCGGTCGAGAAGGCGACATGGGCGCGATCCTGCCGGTCGATGTCGAACTTCGTCGGCTCGGGGTTGCGGCGATCGTCCATGCCGCCCAGCATCAGCGGGCAGGCGACCATGTCGCCCTCGCGGAAGGATACGCCCTCGAAGTCATAATCCTTTTTCACCACGCGCGTCTGCTGCACGATCGAGAAGCGGCGCAGCGCCTCCTCGACGAAATCGGTCGCGGAATCGGGATCGTTCGCCAGCCGGCCCTGCAGTTCGGGATGCTCGGCGAGGAAGCGCCAGGTGAAGGTCAGCGTGTTGGCGACGGTGTCGAGGCCCGCGATGAACAGCAGGAAGCCGATCGAATCCAGCTCCTCGTCGGTCAGCGGGCGGCCCTTCACCTGCTCCTGGACGAGTTTGCTCATCAGGTCGTCCTGCGGCTCGGAACGGCGGCGCGCGAAATAGTCGCGCATCGTCTCGATGATGATGTTCTGCAGCTCTATGCGCCGCTCGACGGTGGTGCCGCCGAAATATTCGTGGACGATGTCGCGGAACTGCTCGAACCGGTCGAGCGGCAAGCCCATCAGCTCCATGAAGACCGAAACGGGGAAGCCCGCGCCGACATCCTCGGTGAACTCGCAGCCGCCGTTCGCGATCACCTTGTCGATCAGGTGGTTCGCCCACCAGCGCAGCTTGGGCTCCAGCGCGGCGATATGCTTGCGGTCGAAATGCCGCATCAGCGCCATGCGGTAGCCGAGATGCTCGGGCGGATCGAGGTTGAGCGGGATCATCCGGTTGTCGCTGTTGGACTTGGGGATGTCGAGCTCGCGGTTGGAGAAGTGATCGGTGTCGCGCAGGATCTGGGACATCAGATCGTAGCGGGTGACCACCCAGAAGCCGCCTTGGCGGGGGCTGTAGAAGATGTCCGGCGCATCGCCGTGTAGGCTGGTGAGATCGAGCTGCGGATCGTCGGTGACCCGCGCGTCCGCGAAATAGTCGTAGTCGACGATCTGTTCGTCGCGGACATGATCCGGCACGCCGTGCCGGGAGATCGTAGCCATCTGCACCTCCAAAGGGCGAGGGGCGCCACCCTGCGGCGACACCCCCCTAATACGCACACGCCCCGAGCCGAAAAAGCGGCTCAGTAGTGATAGGTGATCGATCCGCCCACCGAACGCGGCTCCGCCCACACCTGGCGGCTGGCAAGCGGATCGGTGAAGTTGGCAAGCCGGTAATTCTTGTCGGTCACATTGGTGGCGTACACGGACAGATCGAGCTTCTTCGAAGGATCGGTCCAGGTCGCGCGCAGGTTGAGCA
Source organism: Sphingomonas chungangi (assembly GCF_013778325.1). Classification (GTDB taxonomy): domain Bacteria; phylum Pseudomonadota; class Alphaproteobacteria; order Sphingomonadales; family Sphingomonadaceae; genus Solisphingomonas; species Solisphingomonas chungangi. The sequence goes on from NZ_JACEIB010000003.1 coordinate 461,273, forward strand.
CGCCATAGGCCTTCTGTGGCAGCTGCTTCACCGCATCGAAGTAGAAGTGGCTCGAATAGAAGTAGCTGCCGTTCACCACCAGGCGACCGTCGGCGAGGTCAAAGCCGTAGTCGGCGCCGATCGTGCCCGAGAAGCGGGGCGTCTGGAGGACCGGGAAGCCGCTGGCGGGGATGTTGACCACGCCGATCGCGCCGGTCGTGGGATCCTGCTGATAGCCGATCGCATTGTCGAAGCTGTTATATTTCGCGTGGGTCCACGCACCGCTCAGGTTGATGTTGAAGTCCGGCGTGACGGCGTAGGCGAGCTCGCCATCGACGCCGTAGATGTGCTCGGACGCGGCATTTTGGGTGATGCTGGTGCCGTTTGAGCCATAGGACGCCACCTGCACGTCCTTATAATTGTAGTAGAAGCCGGCGATGTTGAAGCGCAGGCGGCGATTGGCGATCTTGTAACCGACCTCGTAGGCGTCGATCTTCTCCGGCTTCACCGGCGTGAAAGTCGGATCGAAGGCCGATCCCGGCAGCGCGCCCGACTTGTAGCCCTTGGTGTAGGACGCATAGACGTTGGACTGCGGCGTCAACTGGTAGCGGATCACGCCGCGCGGCGAGAAATTGTGGAACGAGGCCTTGCCTGACAGCCCGGCGAGCGGACCGGCCGGATAGGCGAGCTTGAGGTCGTCCTTGCTGTAGCGCAGGCCGCCGGTGACGAAGAGATTGTCCAGCACCTCGTAGGTGGCGTCGGCGAAACCGGCGTAGGACCGGGTGGTGTTCTTTGAAACGAAGGCGTTCACATAGGGCGCGCCGCCCAGGCTGAGATTGTAGTCGTAGGTGTCGGTCGCCCAGTAATAGAAGGCGCCGAGGACCCAGGAGAGGCGACCGCCAGGCTTCGACGTCAGGTTGATTTCCTGCGTGAACTGCTTGTCGGGGATGGTCCAGGCCGAATCATCGATCGCAGCGGGCGTGGCGTCATAATCCAACGCCTGGTTGACGCTGTCCTTGCGGTAACCGGTGTAGGAGGTCAGGTCCGCCCAATCCATCTTGAGCGCGCTGGTGAGCGTGACCGAGTTGGTCTTGACGGTGTTGAAGCTCGGGCCGTTCACCGAGACCTCGTTGGGCCGGGTCGCGATGACCAGCCCGGGGATGACGTTGCCCGTGGTGATCGGCCTGCCGTCCGGCCCGACGCGCGCGTTGACCGCGTTGAGCAGCGGATCGTCTGCATAGGTGTGGGCGTAGGCGAGCGTAAAGCTCAGATTGTCGGTCGGCGTCCACAGCACCTTCGGGCGTACCGACCATTTGCGGAACGCGCCGAAATGATCGTCGCCATCCGTGATGTTGGTGATGTAGCCGTTGCCGTGCTCGTAGGAGGCCGACAGGCTGACCGCGATCGTCGAGGTAATGCCGGTGGTGCCGTAGAAGGCGGCCGTCGAGTGATCGAACGACTCGTAGCTGAGCTTGATGAGGCCCTGCGTCTCGTGCGACGGCGTCTTGGTGGTGATCTGGATCGCACCGCCGGTCGCGTTGCGGCCGAACAGCGTGCCCTGCGGACCCTTCAGCACGCTGACATTCTCGACGTCGATCAGATCGATGTCGGACGAGGTCGGGCTGGAAATGTAATAGCCGTCGACGTAGATCGGGATGTTCGAATAGAGGCCGGGGCCGGCGACCGAGCTGCCGATGCCACGGATCGAGGGCTGCACCGTGTTGCCCGAATAGTTGAGGCGCAGCGCCGGCACCGCTTGCTGCAGCTGGGCGACGGCGGTGATGCCGGACTTGGCGAGCATCTGGCCGGTCACCGCCGAGATCGAGATCGGCACGTTCTGCAGCTTTTCGGAGCGCTTTTGCGCGGTGACGACGATCTCCTGGGTGGAGCCGGTGTCGGCGGCCGCCTGCGGCGCGGGGGCAGCGGCCAGTTGCGCAGCTTGGGCATGCGCCGCGGTGGCCAGCGCGGCGGCGAGCAGGCCGGTGCCGGCGCGCAGCGAGACGCGGTTGAAACGGTTTTCAGGCGATGCGGTCGATCGAGACGTCATGGGCCTCCCCCTCGGGTTATTTTGAGCGTTATTCGCTCATGCGTTCGTTGTTCGGCCAAACCCATAGGTCGGGCGGGATCGGATTGTCAATCGCGTGTTGAAGCGATCCGCGAAGCATCAAGAGATGTTGCCGGTTCGCCACGGCACCGGCGAGCGGGTCAGAACAGCCCTTCGAACGCGCCGCCATCGTTGACGATATTCTGGCCGGTGACGTAGCCCATCTGCGCCGCGCACAGCATCGCGATGAGGTCGCCGGCTTCCTTGGGATCGGCGAGTCGACCGGCGGCGGTGCGCTTGCGGACCTCGGCCTCCACCGTCTCGTAGGTCACGCCCTTCGCCTTCGCCCGCTGGCCGAGCGCGTCACGCAGCGCTTCGGTGTCGATCAGGCCGGGCAGGATGGAATTGATCGAGACGTTGAACGGCGCCACCTCGCGCACCAGCGACGCGATGGCTCCGGCCAGCGCCAAACGCGCCGCGTGCGAATGGCCGACGCCGATTTGCGGAAACTTGATGAAATTGGCCGAGACGTTGACGATCCGCCCGAAACGGCGATCGCACATGCCCGGCGCATACGCATGGATCAGGTCGATCGCCGAGAAGAAATGCGCGTCGAACCAGCGAATCCATTCCTCGCGATCGAGCTCCCGGTAAGGGATCGGGCGCTGCGGCACCCCGGCATTGGTGACGAGGATGTCGGCCGCCGGCCGCTCGGCGATCAGGTGAGCGCGGCCTTCGGGACTGGTGAGGTCGGTGGCGACGAAGCTCACCTCCGCCCCGGTCGCGGCAGCGATCTCGGCGGCGACCTGCTCCAGCGTGGCCGCCGTGCGCGCGACCAGCGTCACCCGCGCGCCCTCCGCCGCCAGCCGATCCGCGGCGGCGCGGCTGATGCCCCGGCTGCCGCCGCAGATGATCGCGTGTCTGCCCGCGACGCCGATGTCCATCATTGCTCTCCCTTGGTCGCGGCGGGATCCGGCCCGCGCAGGATTTCGAGCCGGTGGATGCCGGAACTCGCGATCGCCCAGCCATCGGCCAGGCGTATGTAGGTCTCGTGATAATGGCCACGCCCGGCGAGCAGCAGCGTGCCGTCGGGTGCCCGCAATTCGTCGGACATCGCCCAGATGCCGGTGGCGTGCGATTCGTCGATTACGTCGATCTCCGGCATATGGCCGTGATGGACGGTGCGCAGATGCTCGATCGCAGCGCGAACCATCGCCATCACCGCCTCACGACCGTGGACGAGCCATGGGGGCGAGGGCGGAGGTGGCGACCAGTCGCCGGTCCACGGGTCGCGCGTACTGCGGCTGTAGGTCCGGTCGAACACGATGTCCGGCGCGAACACCGTCTCCAGCCCCGCCCAGTCCTTCGTATCGACGCAGCGGAAATAGCGCGCCTTGAGTGCCTTGATTTCCTCAATCGCGATCAGCCGCTGCAGCGGGTCCGTCGTCATGTCCTTGCTGCCTTTCCCGATTGCCGATAGCCAGCGATTCGATAAAGCGCAAACGTGCGAAGATCGACCATAAAGCTAATTCTATGGCGGGCGATCGCGCGTGGCTTGACAGTCGCCCCCTTCTCCTTGAATGAGCATATATCGAACATGCGACCGTTAATCGCACAAAATGGTCCCGCAGCCACGAGGGGAGCGGGAGAGGGAAGGGCTTCGTGCGTCGAACCGTTGAGCCTATCGTTATGGGAAGCTACCCGCCTGCCGGCGGCATGGCGTGCGGCGAGGGTGTCACATGCTCGATGAACTGAAGGCGCTGGAGCCGTTCCGGGCCGAAGTGCGCGCGTGGCTCGCCGCGAACCTGCCCGCCGACTGGCAGCAGAAGATGCTCGGGGCTCCGGAGGAGGAGCATGTCGCCTTCCAGAAGGCGTGGTTCCGCGCGATGATGGCGGGCGGCTACGGCGCGCCTCACTGGCCGAAGGAATGGGGCGGCAGCGGCTTTTCCTTCGCGCAGCAGATCGTGCTCTACGAAGAGATTGCCCGCGCCGGCGCGCCGCGCCTGATCCTCTATTTCATCGCGCTCCACCATGTGCCGGGCACCCTGCTCGAATGGGGCACGCAGGCGCAGCGCGAGCGACACCTGCCCGCCGTGCTGACCGGCAACGAAATCTGGTGCCAGGGCTTCTCCGAGCCCAATGCGGGGTCCGATCTTGCCAGCCTGCGCACGCGGGCCGAGCGGCATGGCGACGTCTTTGTCGTCAACGGCCAGAAAACCTGGTCGTCCAACGCACATCATGCCGATTTCTGCCTGCTGCTGGCGCGCACCGATCCGGCGGCCGCCAAGACGCGCGGCATCTCCTATTTCATCATGGACATGAAGGCGCCGGGCGTGACTCTGCGCCCGATCAAGCAGATGACCGGCGCCTCGCATTTCAACGAAATCTTCCTTGATGATGTAGAGATCCCGGCCGAGAACCTGATCGGCCCGGAACATGGCGGCTGGGCGGTGGCGCAATCCACGCTCTCGTCCGAGCGCGGACTGTCCGTGCTGGAACTCACCGAGCGGATGCGCGTCGGCTTCCGGATGCTGCTCGAATCCGCGCAAGCCGAGGGGCCGGCGGGCGGGCGGCTGATCGACGACGACGAGATCCGCCGCAGGTTGGTCGACATCTACGCGCGAATGCAGGCGCTGCGGCTGCTGGTGAACGAGTTGCTGACGCAGGCGATGCGCGGAACAAAGCAGGGCACCGAACCTTCGATCATCAAAATCTATTACAGCGAGCTGCTGCGCGACTTCACCGCGCTGGGCGTCACGCTGGGCGGCGTAGCCGGACAATATCTCCAGCCCGTCCTGATGGGCGGTGCCAACGAGACCGGCTACTGGATGCAGGACTATCTGTATTCCTGGGCCTGGACGATCTCCGGCGGCAGTTCCGAGATCCAGCGCAACATCGTGGCGGAGCGGGGGCTCAAGCTCCCGCGCGAGCCGCAGCCGGCGGCTGCCGGCCAAGGGGGATAATCGATGGAATTTGGCTGGGCGCCGGAGCAGGTCCAGTATCGCGAGCGGGTCAAGGCCGCGCTCGACGATCTGCTGCCGGCCGACTGGGACGAGACCTACGTGCCGGAGAGCTACGCCTCCGACCTGCAGGTGCAATTCTCACGGGAGTTCTGCGCGAAGCTCGCCGAGCGCGGCCTGCTGGTGCCGCACTGGCCGAAGGAATATGGCGGCAACGAGAGTCCCGACTGGGAGCATTTCATCCTCGGCGAGGAGATGAAGGCTGCCGGCGAGCCGCGTGGCCCCCAATATATGAATGTCAACTGGATCGGCCCGACGCTGCTGAAATACGGCACCGAGGCCCAGAAGGCGCAGCATGTGCAGGGCATCGCCAGCGGCACGGTGATCTGGTGCCAGGGCTTCTCGGAGCCCAATGCCGGCACCGATCTCGCCGCGCTGCGCACGCGGGCCGAGCGCGACGGCGATCACTACATCGTCAACGGATCGAAGATCTGGACGTCCTATGCGCGCACCGCCGATTGGTGCTTCCTGCTCGCACGCACCGGGCCGACGCGGAAGGACATCTCGATCCTGCTGATCCCGATGGACACGCCGGGCATCTCGGTCACGTCCTTCCCGGGTATGATCAAGGACGGGCATCTCAACGAGGTGTTCTTCACCGATGTGCGCGTGCCTGTCGCGAACCGCGTCGGCGAGGAAGGCGAGGCATGGACGATCGTCACCCACGCGCTCAGCTACGAACGTGTCGGCGTGCCGCGCTACCATACCGGGCTGCAGGCGCTGGAACTGGCGGTCGAGCAGCTGAAGGAGGAAGGGCGCTGGCATGACGACCCGATCGTCCGCTCGCGCGCCGGATCGATCGCCGCCAAGTTCGAGGGTGCGCGGATGCTCACCTATCTGGTCGTCGACCAGCGGGTGAAGAAGCTGCCGTCGAACACGGACGCCAATCTCTCTCGCGTCGCCTCGCTCGAGGCGGTGATCGAGATGCTGAACTTCCTCGCCGAATTCCTGCCGGACTGTCTGTCCGGGGGCAACGCACTGCTTGAGGACTATTACCGCATCAACATCCCGGCCGGCATCACCGGCGGGACCAACGAGATCCAGCTCGATCTGGTCGCCCAGCGCGGCCTCGGGCTGCCACGGGGCTGACGCGCATGGATTTCCAGCTTTCCGAGGATCAGGAGGCCCTGGTCTCCGCCCTCCACTCTATCCTTCAGGATCATGCGGAGCTGCCGCAGGCCGAACGCTTCGGCTATTCCTGCTTCAATGCCGAGCTGCAGGGGATATTAGCCGACAGCGGCTTCCTCTCCGCCGCGCGCGAGATCGGCCCGATCGAGGCCGCGCTGGTGACGATCGAGACGGCGCGGTTGCCGGTCCTCGTCGAGACGGCGGCGACCGGGCTGGTCGCGCCGATGGTACTCGGAGAAGCGATCGAAGGGCCGGTGGCGCTGATCGACGGCAAGGCCATGGACAAGGCGCATCGCAACCTGCCGATCGCGCGAACCGCGTTGGTCGATCTCGGCGAGGACGTCGCGGTGCTGGCGATCGAGCCGGCCGATGTCGAGCCGGTCGAGAGCGTGCTGGCCTTCCCTTATGGCCGCTTCCGCAAGGCGCCCGATCTGGCGAAGGCGCGGCGCCTGCCCGGCGCGGGCGAGGCGCTCCGCCAGTGGTGGCGCGTGGCGCTGGCCGCCGAGGTAGCGGGCGCGGCGCAGGCGGCGATCGCCTTCACGATCGATTATGTGAAGCAGCGCGAGGTGTTCGGCCGCCCGGTCGGCTCCTTCCAGTCGGTGCAGCACCGCCTCGTCCAGTGCCATGCCCACGCCCAGAGCTGCTATTACCTGGCGCTGCGCGCGGCGTGGAGCGGCGATCCGGTCGACGCCGATTGCGCGGCGAGCTTCGCTCAGCAGGGCGTGCAGCGGCTGCTGTTCGATCTCCACCAGTTCCACGGCGGCATGGGCGTGACGACCGAGCATCTGCTGCACTTCTGGCTCTACCGCATCCGTGCGCTGCAGGCGGAGGCCGGCGGCGTCCACCGCATCGGGCTGGAGATCGCCAATCGCCTGTGGCCGGATGCACCGGCCGCGGCGCAACGCATGGCGCAGGCGGGATGACGGCGATGGCGGACGAGGGCATCGATCTCGGCGATCTGCGCGACGCGATCCGGCAGGTGCTGCGCGAGCATCCCGGCCCGATCGACGCGATCCCTGGCGAGGAGGGCGCGCCGATGGATCGCGCCTTATGGTCGACGATGGCGGAGCTCGGCTGGCTGGGCCTCGGCATCGACGAGGCGCAGGGCGGGCTCGGCCTCGGCATGGCGCATCTTGGCGTGTTGTTCGAGGAGTTGGGTGGCGTACTCGCGGCGGTGCCGGCGATGCAGTCCTCGATCGCCGCCGAAGCGATCGCCGCGCATGGCAGCGAAACGGCCAAGGCGAAGATCCTTCCCGCGATCGTCGCCGGCGAAACTGTCGCGACGATCGCGCTTGCGGGCCGCGCCCTGCCGGTGTGGCAGGATGGCACCGTCTCGGGCGTGGTCGAGCATGTGCCATTCGCGGCTGATGCCGATTTGCTGCTGCTGCCCGTCCGCGTGGGCGACGAGATCGTGCTGGCGCCGGTCGATTCGAACGCGTCCGGTGTTTCCTGCGAGAAACGTTTGGTCTCCGATCTAACCCGCCAGTTGGGCACGGTGCGGCTCGATTTCGTCGCGGTTCCGGAGGCCGATCTGCTCCGCCCCCGCGCGAATGGCTGGGAAGCGCTCGGCGACAGGATCGCCGTCGCGCTGGCCTGCGATGCGATCGGCGGCGCGGCCGAGATCCTCGCGCGCACCGTCGACTATCTAGGCATCCGCGAGCAGTTCGGCCGCCCGATCGGCTCGTTCCAGGCGCTCAAGCATCGCGCCGCGAGTTGGAAGGTATTGCTGGAAGCGTCCACCGCGCTCGTCCGCCAGGCGGCGTCCGCGCTCGCCGGAGCGGACGAGGACGCGTCCGCGCTCGCCTCCAGCGCCAAATTCTATGCCTGCGACACCTATGCCGCGATCTGCGAAGACGCGATCCAGCTACACGGCGGCATCGGCTTCACCTGGGAACATCCCTGCCACCTGTTCCTGAAGCGCGCGAAGCTGAACCAGATGCTCGGCGGCAGTTCGACCGAGCATAAGGAACGCGTCGCCCGCCTGGCCTTTGCGGACATGCTGGCGGAACCCCACATCGCCCCCGAACCGATCCCTGTCTGACGGAGCCCGTCATGGACCAGCCGACCCCCCGCGACCTCCTCACCCCCGGCCAGCAGAAGCTGCTGGAGGCGATGCCCGCGCTCGACGAGATCCGTCTGCCCGAGGTGCGCGATTCGATCCCCGCCTCGCACTATACCGATCCGGCGCGCTTCGATGCCGAGATGGCGTCGATCTTCCGCAAGGTGCCGGTGATCGCGGGCCCGTCCGCGCTGCTGCCCAAGCCGCGCGAATATGCCAGCGTCGACATCGTCGGCATGCCGGTCCTGCTCACCCGCACCAAGGACGGCACCGCCAAGGCCTTCGCCAACGTTTGCCGGCATCGCGGCATGAAGCTGTGCCTGTCGAAGGACCCGGTTTCCGCCGGCCGGCTCGTCTGCCCCTATCACGCCTGGACCTACGATCTCGAAGGCAGGCTGATCGGCCTGCCGCGTTCCGAGACCTTCCCCGGCCTGGAGAAATCCCAGCTTGGCCTCAAGGAACTGCCCTGCAGCGAGGCGGGGGGCCTGATCTGGGTCGGCCTCGATCCGGACAGCCCGCCCGATTTCTCGACGGTCGAGGGCGAGCTCGCCGCCGATCTCGACGCCTTCTCGATGAAGGATCTGTTCCTGTTCGATCACGCGACCTTCAAGGTCGAGGCGAACTGGAAGCTGCTGATGGATTCGATGCTGGACAGCTATCACGTCACCCGGCTGCACAAGGATTCGCTCGCCCAGTTCAGCGTCGACTCCGAGAATATGATCGACCGCATCGGGCCGCACATCCGCAACGCCGCGCATCGCGGGAATTTCGACAAGGCCGCCATCACGGATCGTTTCGGCGCGATGCGCAAGATGATGGTCTTCTCCTATATCGGCTTCCCCAACGGCATCATCGTCGTCAGCCCGCATTATATCAGCCTGGGCGTGGTGCGCCCGGTCGACAACCAGCGCACCGAGATCGACTATTACCAGCTCTACGACGCGCCGCCGCGCGACGAGCGCTACGCCGGCAAGATGCGCGAGGCGTTCGACCTGATGGAGCGGGTGTTCGCCAAGGAAGATTATTGGGCGGCCGAGATGTGCGACAAGGGCCTGCGTTCCGGCACGCTCGAGGAGGTGCAGCTGGGCGGCATGGAGGTGCAGATCCGCATGTTCCAGGACGCCGTCACCGAATGCCTGGAGGCGCACGCCGCCTAACCGTCGATACGAGCGAGGAGAGCGTCATGGCCGACGGGCAAATGCGGGACGATTTCGCCCGCTTCGATCATCGCGAGCCCGCGCATCGCGTCCGCGCGGGCACGATCTGGCGCGACATGCAGGCCTGCTCGGGTCTGCCGCAGAGCGACCTCTACGGCGGCTTCCACGTCGTCACCCGGTATGACGACGTGATGAAGCTGGTGACCAGCCCCAGGCTCTTCTCCTCCGCGCAGGGCACCGCCTTCCCCGATCTCGATTTCGGCCACCGGATGCCGCCCGAGGATTACGATCCGCCGCTGCATGGCGAATATCGCTCGCTGCTCACCCGCTTCCTCACGCGCGAGCGGGTGGCTGGGCTGGAGTCGGCGGTGCGCAGCATGGTCGTCTCGCTGCTCGATGCGATCGGCGATGCGGCCGCAATCGATTTCGTCGAGGTCTTCGCCCGGCCGCTGCCGGTGATGATGGCGCTGGAGCTGCTGGGCCTGCCGCAGGCGGACGCTGCACGGCTCGACGGGCTGGTGCGCGATCTCCACCACGAGCGCGGTAATCCGCGCGGTGCAGAAGCGGCGGGTGAGCTCGAAGCCTATATCCGCGGCAGCATCGCCGCGCGGGAGGCGGAAGGGCCGCAGGGCGAGGCGCGGGACATCCTGTCCGCGGTGGCTTTCGGCGAGGTCCATGGCCGGCCGCTGAGCGCGGACGAGAAGGCGGCGATGATCCGCCTGCTGATGTTCGGCGGCTTCGACACCACCGCGATCGCCTTGGCCTCGACGATACACTGGCTCGCGCAGCACCCCGACGATGCCGCACGGCTGCGCGCCGATCCGGCGATGCTGGAGCTGGCGACCGAGGAAATGGTACGCTTCGCCTCGCCCGCGTCCTATCTGCGCCGCACCGTGACCCAGGATACCGAGCTGGCGGGCTGCCCGCTCCACGCCGGGCGACCGGTGCTGTTCAGCTTCGCCGCCGCCAATCGCGATACGACGAAGTTCGATCGCGCCGACGAACTGGTGCTTGATCGCCTGCCCAATCCGCATCTCGGCTTCGGCGCTGGCGTGCATCGCTGCATCGGCTCGTTCGTCGCCAAGCTGGAGCTGCGCGTCGCGCTCGAGGAAATCCTCGCGCGCTATTCCGGCATCCGCCTGCCCGACGATGCCGTGTTGCGCTGGGAGTCCGGCGAGAACCAGGGCATTTCCAGCCTACCCCTGATCCTGGAGAAAAGTGCATGACCGTGACCCGCGCGATCCTGGTGACGGGCGGGGGCAGCGGCATCGGCCGCGCATCCGCCGAGCGGCTGGCGCGCGAGGGCGCGGCGGTGATGGTGGCGGATCGCGACGAGGCGGGCGGCCGTGCCGTCGTCGAGGCGATCGTGGCGGCGGGCGGCACCGCACGGTTCGCGGCGCTGGACGTGGCCGACGAGGCCGATGTCCGTGCCGTCGTCGCGGCGACGCTCGATGCCTTCGGCCGGCTCGACGGCGCGATCAACAGCGCCGGCGTACCGCAGGCCGCCAAGCCGGTGCACGAGATTGAGGCTTCGGAATGGGGCTTCTCGCTGGGCGTCAACCTCACCGGCATGTTCTACTGCCTCAAGCACCAGATCGCCGCGATGATAGGCAACGAAGGCGGCGGTGCGGTCGTCGCCATCTCGTCCGCGGCGGCGGTGAAAGGCCTGATGCACAGCGCCGATTATTGCGCCGGCAAGGCGGGTATCCTCGGCCTCGTGCGGGGCGCCGCCGTGGATTATGCCGAGCGCGGCATCCGCGTGAACGCGCTGCTGCCCGGTGCCTCCGACACGCCGCTGGCGCGTCGCTCCTCGGCCGCCAATCCCGCGCTCAAGGGCACGATCCGCGTGCCGATGATGCGCATGTCGAGCCCGGACGAGATCGCCGCAGCGGCGGTCTGGCTCGTCTCGCCCGACAGTAGCTACGTCACCGGCGCGCAAATCTGCGTCGACGGCGGCATGACCATCGCCTGATACGCAAGAAGGACTTATCCGATGACCATCGAGACGCTCGACGCGCCGATCAAGAACCCGGGCCAGCTGTTCATCGACGGCGAATGGGTGGCGCCTTCCACCGATGCGACGATCGACGTGATCGCGCCCGCCACCGAGCAACTCTACCTGCGCGTCGCGGAAGCGAAGGAGGCGGATATCGAGCGCGCCGTCGCCGCTGCCCGCCTGGCGTTCGACGAGGGGCCGTGGCCGCGCATGTCGCATGCCGAGCGCGCGGGCTATCTGACCGCCATCGCCGAAAAGCTTACCGAGCGCTTGCCTGACGTCGCCGCGATCTGGCCCAACGAGATGGGCATCCTCCATTCGATGGCGAAGGATTATTCGGCGGGCGTCGCCGGCCTCTATTCCTATTATGCCAGCCTCGCCACGCGCTTCCCGTTCGAGGAGGAGCGGCGCACCTTCTCGGGCGCGAAGCTCGGGCTGCTGGTGCGCGAGCCGGTCGGCGTGGTCGGTGCGATCATTCCGTGGAATGGGCCGATCTCGCTGATCGCCTTCAAGATCGCGCCCGCCCTGCTCGCCGGCTGCACGGTGGTGATCAAGGCCTCGCCCGAGGCGCCGGGCCATGCGCTGCTGATGGCCGAGGTGGCCGAGTCGGTCGGCCTGCCCAAGGGTGTGGTCAACGTCGTCACCGCCGATCGCCAGGCCTCCGAGGCGCTGGTCCGCCATCCCGGCATCGACAAGATCGCCTTCACCGGATCGACCGCTGCCGGCACCCGCATCGCCTCGATCCTCGGCGAGCGCATGGCCCGCTATACGCTGGAGCTGGGCGGCAAATCGGCGGCGATCGTGCTCGACGATTACGATGTCGAGACGGCCGCGCGGACGATCGCCGAGCATGCCGGCGACATGACCGGGCAGGTCTGCGCCTCGCTTACTCGCGTCGTCGTCACGCGGGATCGGCACGACAGGCTGGTCGAGGCGCTGGCCGCCTCCTTCGGGGCGATACGGGTCGGCGATCCGTTCGATCCCGCCTCGCAGATGGGGCCACTCGCCACACAGCGTCAGCGTGATCGGGTCGAGGGTTATATCGCGGGCGCCCGCGCCGACGGCTTCACCCTGGCGACCGGTGGCGGGCGCCCGGCACACCTCAATCGCGGCTATTATGTCGAGCCGACCGTGTTCGGCCACGTCGACAACCGCTCGCGGCTGGGTCAGGAGGAAGTGTTCGGCCCCGTGCTCGCGGTGATCCCGGCGGCGGACGAGGCCGACGCGGTGCGGATCGCCAACGACAGTCCGTTCGGTCTCAACGGCGCGGTGTTCACCAACGATATCGACCGTGCCTATGCGGTCGCGCGGCAGGTGCGCACCGGCACGATGGGCCACAATGCGATTCGCATGGATTTCTCGATCGCGTTCGGCGGCTTCAAGCAGTCTGGCGTCGGCCGCGAAGGCGGCGTGGAGGGCCTGCACCCCTATCTCGAGACCAAGACGGTGCTGCTCGACGGGCGACCGTCGCACCTTCCGATGAGGGACGGTAACGGACGCTAGAAACGGAGACCAACATGGGAGAACTTGCCGGCAAGGTGGCGCTGATCACGGGCGCGGCACGGGGGCTCGGCTGGGCGATGGCCGAGATATTCCATCGCGAGGGCGCGAGCGTTATGGCGAGCGATGTCCTCGTCGATCAGGGGCTGGCGCTCGCCGGCACGTATGACGAGCGCATGGCCTTCATCGAGCACGACGTGACGAGCGAGGCGCAGTGGGCGGCGGCGGTCGAGAAGACGGTCGGGACCTACGGCAAGCTCGATATTCTCGTCAACAATGCCGGGCTGCACGGCGTTCATCCTTTCGAGGCGACCACGCCGGAGCTGTGGGATCACCTCCTCCGGGTGATGACAACCGGCCCATTCCTCGGTGTCCGCGTGGCGTTGCCATATTTGCTGGAAAGCGGCGAGGCAGCGATCGTCAACATCGCTTCGACCAACGCGATCGGCGGCATGGCGCAGACCAGCGCCTACACCGCCGCCAAGCACGGCGTGCTCGGTTTCTCGCGGTCGCTGGCGCTGGAATATATCGGCCGGGGAATCCGGGTGAACGCCGTCTGCCCCGGCGGAATGGAAACCGCGATGCTCCATGAAGCTTTCGGCAACCAGATCGAGACGTTCGGCGCGCAGCTGCCGATCGGGCGGCTCGCCGATCCGCGCGAGGTTGCCGAGATGGTCTGCTTCCTGGCCTCAGCGCGCGCCTCCTACGTCGTAGGCGCGACGATCGTGGTCGACGGTGGATTGACCGTCGGCTGAGTTTTAGCGCCCGGTGAAACGCGGGGGCCGGCGTTCCTGGAAGGCACGGATTCCTTCGGCGAAATCCTCGGTGCGACCGGCGTCGCGCTGGCCGGCGCGCTCGTTCGAGAGCGCGGTCTCGAAGCTGCTGTCGAGCGCGGCCCAGGCGACGCGCTTGATCACCGCGATCGAGGCCGGCCCGTTCGCCAGATCGTGCGCCATGGCCATCGCCTCGCCGTCCAGCGCGTCGTCGGCCACGACGCGGTTGATCAATCCCCAATCGAAGGCCTTGGCGGCGGGGAGGCGGTCGCCGAGCAGCATCAGCTCCATCGCGCGCGGACGACCGATCGCCCGCGTCAGCAGATAGGAGGATCCGCCGTCCGGCGAGAGGCCGACGCGGGAGAAGGCCTGGTAGAAATAACCGGTCTCGCTCGCCAGGATCAGATCGCCGGCCAGCGCGATGCCGCAGCCGACCCCGGCCGCCGCGCCGCGCACCGCCGTGATCATCGGGACCGGCGCGTCGCGCATCGCATGGACGATCGGATTGAACACGCCGTCCAGATAAGCTCCGGCATCGCGCACGGGATCGGCCATATCGAGCCACTCGTCGCCAAGGTCGGCGCCCGAGCAGAAGGCGCGTCCCTCGCCCGACAGGACGATCGCGCGTGCCTCGCGCGATGCCCGACCGATCGCGTCGAGCAACTCGCGTCCCATCGCCGGGCCGATCGCGTTGAGCCTTGCCGGATCGTTCAGCCGGATCGAAGCGACATTGTCGGTCACTTCATATGTCAGTTTTGCGTAGGGCATTGGCATCCTTTCCCGATGCGTCCATCCTGTCCTAATCGATCGATGAAACCAAGCATCGCGCCCCGGATGCCGGGAAGACGGGAGGACGCCGATGTATCTCACGCAGTGCCTGCACCGGCACGTCCAGCAAATGCCCGACGCGATCGCCGCCGTCGATCCCGACGCCGTGGTGAACTGGGTGGAGCTGCGGGATCGGGCCGCACGATTTGCCGGCATGCTACGGGCGAGAGGGCTTCAGCCGGGTGACCGGGTGGCGATGCTCGGTCGCAACGGTATCGATTTCGTGGTCTTCATTCTCGGCACATGGTGGGCCGGCGGCGTCATCAACCCGGTCAACACCCGCTGGACGACCGTGGAGATGGCCTACTCGTTGGAAAATTGCGGCACGCGCTTCCTGTTCGTCGATACGGTGTTCGAGCCGCTGGTGCCGGCACTCGCTGCAGCCGCGCCGAATCTCGCGCAGATCATTCCTACCGCCAAGCTTTACGAATGGATGGCAGGCGCCGCACCGGCCGAAGATGCGTTGCGTCGCGGGGGCGATCTCGCCGCCATCCTCTACACCGGCGGCACCACCGGCTTTCCCAAGGGCGTGATGCTGAGCCATGCCAATCTGGCGGGTTCGCTGCTTGGCGTGCTGGCCCAGCCGCACGGTCCCGCGACCGGCGCTTATCTCAATGTCGCGCCGCTTTTCCACGTAGGGTCGTTGTCCGGCCTGCTCATCACCCTCTATTCGGGACAGGCGAGCATCTTCCTGCCGCAGTTCGAGCCGCTTGCCGTGCTGGAGGCGATCGAGCGGCACCGGCCCGGCGACATCTTTCTGGTGCCGACCATGTTGCGGATGCTCCTCCAGCATCCGCGCTTTGCGGAGTTCGACACCGGATCGATCCGGCAGATCCGCTACGGCGCGTCGCCGATCGACGAGGTGCTGATGGATATCGCGATCGCCGCTTTCCCGCGCGCGCGCTTCAACCAGTCCTACGGCATGACGGAGCTCGGCCCCGTCGCCAGTACGCTGGCGCCGGAAGACCATGAGCCGGCGGCGCGGATCAATGGCCACCTGCGCTCGGCCGGTCGCGCGACGCCGACCTGTGAGCTGCGTATCGTCGGACCTGACGACCGCGAGTTGCCGCGCGGAGAGATTGGCGAGATCGTGGCGCGGGGGCAGGGCGTGATGCTGGGCTACTGGGATTTGCCCGAGCTTACCGCCGAGGCGTTGCGTGGCGGCTGGATGCACACCGGCGACATGGGACGGATGGACGAGGCCGGCTATGTCACCGTCGTCGATCGGCTCAAGGACATGATCGTGACCGGTGGCGAGAATGTCTATTCCGCCGAGGTCGAAAGCGCACTGGCTGGACATGACGACGTCGCGGCGGTGGCGGTGATCGCGGCGCCCGATCCGCGCTGGGGCGAACGGGTCCATGCGGTGATCGTCCCGCGCGCCGGCAGGCGCCCCGGCGAAGCGGCGCTGATCGCCCACTGCCGCGATCACATCGCCGGCTACAAGCTGCCGCGCAGCTTCGAATTCGTCGATGCGCTGCCGCTCTCGGCCGCCGGCAAGGTGCAGAAGAACGTGCTGCGCGACCGGCTGCGAGCGGAAGCTCAGGCGATCACCCCGCTCGCTCGCAGCGCGGCGATCCGCTCGGCCGAATAGCCGATCAAGGACAGCACGATCTCCGTATCCTGCCCGGCGCGACGGGGCGGGCGGGGTGGCAGAGGTGGCGTCGCCGAAAGGCGGGGCGCGGGCGCCGGCTGAATCTGGCCGTTGGTCTCGGTCAGCGTGCCGCGTGCGGCGATGTGCGGATGACCCGGCGCCTCGTCCAGCGTCATCACCGGCGCGAAGCAGGCGTCGTGGCCCTCGAACGCTGTGCACCATTCGTCCCGGGCGCGAGTCGCGATGACGGCGGCGATCTTCTCGCGCAGCGCGGGCCAGCGCGCCCTATCCATCTGTTCGTCGAACGCCTGATCTTCGGCGAGGCCGAGGATTCGGCGCAACGCCACGTAGAATTGCGGCTCGATCGCGCCGATCGTGACGTAGCGCCCGTCGGCACAGGCGAATGTGTCGTAGAAATGCGCGCCGCCGTCGAGCAGATTGGCGCCGGCCGGCCCATTCCACATGCCGGCCGCCTTCATCTGCCACACCATGCCCGACAGCAAGGCGGAGCCGTCGACCATCGCGGCATCGACTACCTGCCCCGACGCCCCGCGCGCAACCGCGAGCAGTGCCGTCACCATGCCGAACGCCAGCAGCATTCCGCCGCCGCCGAAATCCCCCGTATAGTTGACCGGCACCACCGGCCGCTCGCCGGGGCGCCCGACCGTGCTCAGCACGCCGTTGATCGCGACATAGTTGATGTCATGTCCGGCGCTTTGCGCGAGCGGGCCATCCTGGCCCCACCCCGTCATCCTGCCATAGACGAGGCGGGGATTCTCGGTGATCAGCGTGTCGGGGCCAAGCCCCAGCCGCTCCATCACGCCGGGGCGGAAGCCCTCGATCAGCCCGTCGGCGCTCCCGACCAGATCGCGGACGATCGCCAGCCCGTCGGCCGATTTCATGTCGATCGCGATCGTCCTGCGCGATCGCGCCAGCACATCGAAGCGATCGAAGTCGCCGAAGCTTTCCTGCGCGCCGGGGCGCCCGACCCGGATCACTTCCGCGCCATGATCGGCCAGCATCATGCCGGCAAAAGGGCCGGGGCCGATGCCCAGGAACTCGACGATCCTCAAGCCCGCCAGCGCACCAGCCATGGATCGGCCCTCAGGCGACCGCTTCGAGGCGGGCACCCGCCATGCCGCCGAGCCGCTTCGCGATGATGCCCTCGGCCTCCGCCATGATCCGGTCGATCAGCTCGCGGCAGGTCGGCACATCGTGGATCAGGCCCTGCACCATGCCGGCCGACCAGATGCCGTGATCGAGATCGCCATTATCGAGCGCTTCCTTGCCGCGCGCGCCCTTCACCAGATGCGCGATCGCCTCGAACGGATTGCCTTCCCGCTCGATACGGATCGCCTCCTGGCTGATCGCGTTGCGGGCGACGCGCGCCGTGTTCCTGTAGCTGCGAAACATGAGGTCCGTCGCGCGCTCGTCGTTGGCGACCATCGCGGCCTTGAAGTTGTCGTGGATCGGCGCTTCCCGGGTCGCACAGAAACGCGTGCCCATGTTGATCCCGTCAGCGCCAAGCGCCAGCGCCGCGACCAGGCCGCGTCCGTCGCCGAAGCCGCCGCTCGCCAGCATCGGGACCTTCACCTTGTCGGCGGCGGCCGGGATCAGGATCAGGCCGGGAATATCGTCCTCCCCGGGGTGGCCCGCGCATTCGAAGCCGTCGATCGAAATGGCGTCCACCCCCATCCGCTCGGCCGACAGCGCATGGCGGACGGCGGTGCATTTGTGGACGACCTTGACGCCATGCGCCTTGAACTCGTCGACATGCTCCTGCGGCTTGTAGCCTGCGGTCTCGACGATGGTGATGCCCTCCTCGATGATCGCGCGGCGATAGTCCGCATAGGGCGGCGGATTGATCGAGGGCAGGATGGTAAGGTTCACACCGAAGGGCTTGCCGGTCATCGTCCGGCAGCGCGCGATCTCGCGGCGGAGCGCATCGGGCGTCGGCTGGGTCAGCGCGGTCAGAATGCCGAGCCCGCCTGCGTTGGAGACGGCGCTGGCCAGTTCCGCTGTGCCCACCCACATCATGCCGCCCTGCACGATCGGATGTTCGATCCCGAGCAGATCGGTGATCCGGGTCTTCAGCATGCCACTCCTCCGTCGGAATTTAATCGATGATTTAAACTACCCATGCCCGCAATCCCATGCCATTGGCAACGGCCAAGTTGCGAGCCGCTGCGGAGGACGGGCATGGAGTACGAGCATATCCTGTTCACGATCGAGGACGGCGTCGCGACACTGACGATCAACCGGCCCGACAAACTCAACGCGCTCTCTCAGCGCTCACTCGCCGAGATGCTCGACGCGATCGACGAGGCGCGGGACACTGGCGCCCGGGCGCTGCTCATCACGGGGGCAGGGCGCGCTTTCTGCTCGGGCGCGGATCTGGCACCGGGCGCGCAGGGTCAGCGCAGACGAAGCGACGCCGGTGCGGGGCTTGAGGAGGGCTTCAACCCACTGCTCGAACGCATCGTGCGCCTGCCGATCCCCGTGGTTGCGGCGGTGAACGGGGCGGCGGCAGGCGGCGGCTGCGGGCTGGCGCTGTGCGCGGACATCGTGATCGCGGCGCGATCGGCCTATTTCCTCCAGCCCTTCATGAACATCGGCCTGGTGCCCGATTTCGGCGCGACTTGGCTGCTGCCGCGCCTCGCCGGCAAGGCGCGGGCGACCGCCATGATGATGCTCGGCGACCGTATTCCGGCCGAGACGGCGGTCGACTGGGGGCTGATCTACAGGATGGTCGAGAACGAGGCGTTGGAGGCGGAGGCTGCCGCGCTCGCCGCGCGGCTGGCGGCCGGGCCAACCGTCGCGCTCGGCCTCGCGAAGCAGGGGATAGCCGCGGCGATGACCCAGTCGTTGTCCGAGACGATCGCGATGGAGCGGGTCAACCAGCGCGCGGCGGGCCGCACCGCCGATCACGCCGAGGGCGTCGCCGCCTTTCTGGAGAAGCGCAAGCCGGCGTTCCGGGGGCGCTGAATCTCACGTCTTGTCGATGCGCACGACCGAGCCGGCAGTGAGGCCCGAGGCACCGTCGCAATCGACGATCGTGCCGCTGATATAGCCCGCCGCATCAGATGCGAGGAACACCGCCAAATTGGCGATGTCGCGCTTGGTACCGTAATCGCGCATCGGGATCGTGGCCTTGTAGGCAGCCTCCCATTCCGGGGTCGGGGCGAGGC
Source organism: Sphingomonas chungangi (assembly GCF_013778325.1). GTDB lineage: Bacteria > Pseudomonadota > Alphaproteobacteria > Sphingomonadales > Sphingomonadaceae > Solisphingomonas > Solisphingomonas chungangi. The sequence continues at coordinate 480,539 of NZ_JACEIB010000003.1, forward strand.
GGCGCATCCCTTCGGTGTCGGCGATCGGGCCGGGCGCGATGCCGTTCACCCGGATACCTTCCGGCCCCCATTCGAGCGCCAGGCACTTGGTGACCATGTTGACGCCCGCCTTGGCGGCGCAGGCGTGGATCTGGTTGGCGATCGGGGTGACCGCCTGTGCAGCCGTGATCGCGATCAGCGAGGCGCCGGGCTTCTTCAGATATTCGTAGCTCGCCCGGAAGACGTTGAAGGTGCCGAGCAGATCGATGTCCACCACCGTCTTGAAGCCGTTGGCGGAGAGCTTCGCGGCGGGAGCGAGGAAGTTCCCCGCCGCGCCGGACAGCACGATGTCGATCGGGCCATCAGCCTCGTGCGTGCGCTTCAGCGCGTCCTCGACCGCGTCATAGTCCCGCACGTCGGCAGCGAAACCGCTCGCCTCGTACCCGGCCTCGCGCAGCCCTGCGACGGCGACATCGATCTTGTCCCGCGACCGGCTGAGCAGCACGACGCGCGCGCCGGCCTCCGCGAAGCCGAAGGCGACGCCAAGATTGATCCCGCTCGATCCGCCGGCGACGAACGCCGTCTTTCCCGCAAGCACGCCGTCCGCCATGATCTCTCCTCGTTATTCGCCGCCGGTCAGGACCAGGCCGGCTCGTCCCACCAGGGATAGACTTCCGGCATATCCGAGCCGACGCGCTCGGGATAGGCGGGGGTGCGCTTCTCGAGGAAGCTGGTGACGCCCTCCGCCGCATCGGCGCCACGGCCCCGCGCGAAGACGACGCGGCTGTCGACCTTGTGCGCCTCCATCGGATGGGCAAGGCCGAGCCCGCGCCACAACATCTGACGGGTAAGCGCGACCGAAACGGGCGCAGTGTTGTCGGCGATCTCCCGCGCAATGGCACGGGCTGCCGGCAGCAACTCCTCGGGTGCGTGGAGCGAGCGGATCAAGCCTGCGTCCCGCGCTTCCTCGGACGGGAAGATCCGGCCCGTCGCGCACCATTCCATCGCCCGGCTGATGCCGACGAGGCGCGGCAGGAACCAGCTGCTCGCCGCCTCTGGCACGATGCCGCGCCGGGTGAAGACGAAGCCCATCTTGGCGCCGGGCACGGCCAAGCGGATGTCCATCGGCAGCGTCATCGTCATGCCGATGCCAGCAGCCGGGCCGTTGATCGCGGCGATCACCGGCTTCAGGCTGTTGAATATGCGCAGCGTCACGAGGCCGCCGGTGTCGCGCACCTGATCGTGCGCCCAGTCGATCGATCCGTCTGCGCGAACCGGGCCGGTGTCGCCGAGCTCTGCGTAATTGAATGTGTCGGCGCCCGCGGCAAGATCGGCACCTGCGCAGAAGCCGCGACCCTCGCCCGTCACGATCACGGCGCGCACCGCATCGTCCGCGTCGGTCTGGTCGAAGGCGGCGATCAGCTCGCGCGACATCTCGACGGTGAAGGCGTTGAGGCTATCAGGCCGGTTCAGCGTGATGGTCGCGATCTGGTCGGCGATCTCGACGCGGATGGTTTCGTAGTCGGCCACAATGGTCCCCTAATTGATCGATTAAGTGACTATCGATCGAAAAGAGGATTGTCGAGCGGGATCGTCACTCCGCGTCGATCTGCTCCAGCGTGCGGCGATGCCCGCGCGCATCGTAGGGGCGCAGGCGGTCGAACGCGCCCTCGCGCACCCGGTCCGCCCAATCGGGATTGGCGATCAGCGCCCGCCCGACGCCGATCAGATCGACCTCGCCCCGCTCGACCATCGCGGCGGCGACCGCGACATTGTCTGTCGCGATCGCGCTGCCCGGGGTCCGGCCGCCCGGTGTGAACGGGCTTTCGAGGCCGACCGATCCAACCGTCATCGCCGCCTTGCCGGTGAGCGCCTTCGCCCAGCCGGCGAGATTGAGCGGGCTACCCTCGAACTCGGGCTGCCAGAAGCGGCGGGTCGACGCGTCGAAGATGTCCACACCGGCCTCCGCCAGCGGGCCGAGGATGCGTTCCAGCTCAGCGGGCGTTTCGGCGAGCCGCGCGCCGTAATCGTGGCTTTTCCACTGCGAGAAGCGGAACATGATCGCAAAATCAGGCCCTACCGCCGCGCGAACCGCCGCGATCAGCTCGGCGCCGAACCGCACGCGGTTTCCGATGTCGCCGCCGTAGCGGTCTTCGCGCAGGTTGGATCGCGCCCAGAGGAATTGGTCAATCAGATAACCGTGCGCGCCGTGGATCGCGACGCCGTCGCAGCCAATCGCCTTGGCGGCCCGTGCGGCATCGGCGAAGGCGGCAATCACGGCCTCGATATCGGCATCCGTCATCGGCTCCGGCTTCAGATGGGCGTGATCGTGCGGCGGTGCGGCGTTGGATCCGGCGGACGCCGAAAGCTCGGCCTCGCTCAGATCCGAGGCGGAAACGCTGGGGACGTCCGGATTCGAGACGAGATTGCGGCGACGCGAGGAGCCGGTGTGCCAGAGCTGGGGCACGAACGCGCCGCCGGCCGCATGGATGGCGGCGACGACCGAACGCCAGCGTTCCAAAGCGGCGTCGCCGTAGAAATGCGGCACTGTGGACGAAAAATGCGAGACCGGATGGCCGATCACCGTGCCTTCGCTGACGATCAGCCCGGTGCCACCCGCCGCGCGGCGGGCATAATAAGCGTCCACCTCGCCGGCGAGTACGCCGTCCGGCGCGAACATTCGCGTCATCGGGGCCATCACGGTGCGGTTGCGCAAGCGGAGCGACTTGCAGGCGAAGGGCTGAAAAAGGGCTTCGAGATCGGGCTGTCGAATCGTCATCATGTCCCTTTCCGCGTCGCGGCGCTTGTCACCGGACCCCTCTATGGGCAAAGCGGACACGTAATTTCAACGATCGATTGAAATGGGGCGTGCGCAGTGAATGATCTCGTCATCGTCGAACGGCAGGGCGCGGTCGCGCTGGTGACACTCAACCGGCCGGAGGCGATGAACGCGCTGTCGCGGGCGCTGCGCGCCGCGCTCCACGATGCGATCCGTGGGCTCGACGCCGATCCCGGGGTTCGCGCGATCGTGCTGACCGGAGCGGGCGAGCGGGCGTTCACCGCCGGCCTCGATCTCAAGGAACTGAGCACCGCCGACGGCATGCTTGCGAGCATCGACGAGACGGGGGCTGCGACAGACCCCGTGCGCGCCGTTTCGGGATGCCGCAAGCCCGTGATCGCGGCGGTCAACGGAGTCGCGATCACGGGCGGTTTCGAACTGGCACTGGCCTGCGACCTGATCATCGCGTCCACCTCGGCGCGCTTCGCCGATACCCATGTGCGGGTGGGCGTGATTCCCGGCTGGGGCCTTTCCCAACGGCTGTCGCGCGCGATCGGGATCGGGCGAGCGAAGCTGCTCTCGCTGACCGGCAACTTTCTCGATGCCGAAACGGCGGAGCGCTGGGGACTGGTCGCTATGGTGGTCCCGCCGGATCGGCTTCGCGAGGTCGCGATCAGCCTCGCGCAGGACATGGCGAGTGCGCCCGAGGATATGGTGCAAGGCTATAAGAGACTGATCGACGACGGTTTCGCGCTCGATTTCGGTGCGGCCATGGCGCTGGAGCATCAGCGATCCTCGGCCGCCAACGCGACCCTGGATGCCGCATCGATCGAGGCTCGCCGGTCCGCCGTGCAGACGAGGGGACGGGCACAGTAACCTAGGGAAGGCCCTGCATCGAAGGCGCCTTGCCCATTCCTAGTCGTGCCGGACGAGCAACTCCGCCAGCGGTGCCCGGCGGGTGATCGCGTTGCAAGAGGGATGCGCCTCGTCCGCCCGGCCGAAGCTGATCCCGAACAGGCAGATGAGATCGTCCGCGATGCCGAGCTCGCGCTTCAGCGCGCCCGCGAACAGACCGATCGCAGCTTGCGGACAACTCGCCAGGCCATGCGCGGTCAGCGCCAGCATCAGCGTCTGCGCATACATTCCGATATCGGCGGCCTCACGCATTCCGAAGACGCGCGGCATGAAGATGAAGGCGGCGTGAGGTGCGTCGAACAGATCGAAATTGCGCATCGTCGAGGCCTGTCGCGCCGCCTCGTCGTCGCGCCCGACGCCCGTCGCCTCGAACAACGCCACCGCCGCGCCGATCCTGCGCGCCTTGTAGGCGCCAGCATAAGCTGTCGTCACCGGCACGTCGGGATCGAAGCGCTTCGCCTCCGCTTCTGCGCGCAGCATGGCGCGGATGCGCGCCAGCGAGGCGCCCGAGACGAGATGCGTGATCCAAGGCTGCGCATTGCAGTTGGAGGGCGCCTGTCCAGCGATCGTGAAGATGCGCTCGATCAAAGCATCGGGCACGGGATCGGGCCGGAAGCCGCGCACCGAGCGACGTTCCGCGACGATCTTGGCGAACGCCGCGGCCGGTTCCAGGAATAGGGGTGGTGGGTCGGCGCTGGCTGTCATGATCGTCTGCTCCGTCGATGGCCGCGCGCAATGGATCGGCCAGATTGACCCTATGAACAGTTGTCATATAATGTATTTTGTCAACTCATCGTCGGTTCGGGGCCATCGTCATGGCGAATGTCAGCATCGAGATTTACGAGCGGATGCTCGATCATATCCGCGCGGGCACTACCGATCTGGCGGACACGATGCTCGCCGTGCCGGCGGCGCATTTCAGCAGCGAGGCGCATGCGGCGCACGAGCGAGCGCTGTTCCGGCGCCAACCCCTGGTCGTCGCCTGCGCATCAGAGCTTCCCGAGCCAGGCAGTTTCGTGACGCGCACGGTGATGGGCACTGCGTTGCTGGTTGTTCGCCAGGCGGATGGCAGAGTGGAGGTGTTCCTGAATATGTGCCGCCATCGCGGCGGCAAGGTGGAAATGGCGGAAACGGGCAGGAAGCGTTTCTTCGTCTGCGGCTATCACGGCTGGTCCTACGAGCGTGAAGGCGGCCTGCGGGGCATTCCTTTCGAGGCCTCCTACGGTGCCATCGATCGGGCCTGCACCAGCCTGATCAAGGTCGCCTCGGAAGAGCGGCACGGCCTGATCTGGGTGGATCTGTCGAGCCGCGACGGGATCGATCTCGCCGGCTTCCTCGGCGCCGAAGCCGATCGCGAGCTCGCCACCTTCGGAATCGGTGACATGGAGATTCTGTTCGAGCGGCGATACGACATTCCCGCCAACTGGAAGCTGGTGATGGATGGTGCTTATGACGTGCTGCACCCCCAGTTTCTGCATCCGACCGGGGTCGGGAAACTGGTCGAATCCAATGTCGGCGTCTGGAAGGATTATGGCCGGCACGGGCAGCTCTTCACCGCACGTCGCCGGCTGGCCGAGATCGTGCGCAGCGGCGCCTCGCCGGAGGTCGCCTGGCGCTATTTCGCGAGCGTGCTGGTGCTGTACCCCAATGCGCTGGTGATCCCGGCGCCCGACCATTACGAATTCTGGACGGTGTGGCCGTCCATGACGTCTCCGTCCGAATGCCATGTCCACATCCGCTTCCTGCTCCGCCCCGAGACGGCGACGGAAGAGGTGAAGGCGCGTGTCGGCCGCAGCCTCGCGATTCTGGAGGAGGCGGCGATCAACGAGGACTGGCCGATGGAAGAGACTATCCAGGCCAATGCCGGCACCAGCCCGGAAGTCGATTTCCTTTACGGACGCAGCGAGGTTTCCTGTCAGCATCTCCATCACCAGTTGCGTCGGGATCTTGCGGGTCTCGACGTCTGATGGACATGCTTTTGGAAACGGATCGGTCAACGGCTGAGCCGGGATCGACCGAGGACGCGATCCTCGCCGCGGCGCGGCGCTGCTTTGCGCGCTACGGCATCCGCAAGAGCGCAGTCGAGGATATCGCCGGGGAGGCCGGCCTGTCCCGCACCACGATCTACAAGCATTTCTCCGGCAAGCAGGAGATCGTCGATCGGATTAGCCTGGCCGAGATGGACAAGGTGCACGAGGCGTTGCGCGCGCGGATGCGTCCACAGACGAGCTTTGCCGATACGGTAACGGAGGCGGTGCTGGTTTCGGTGCAGGTCGCCAACGAAAATCCCTATGCCCGCCGCTTCGTGCAGGAGCTGGAATTGTCGGCCCGGTCCCATGCGCCATCGAGCCCCTTCCAGATCGGTGCGCGGGAACGCTGGCACTCGCTGCTGACCCGCGCCGCCGGCAGCGGCGAGCTTGCCAGCGACATCGATTTCGATCGGATCGTGTCGTGGCTGTCGCTCTCGCAGATGATGCTGCTGGCCACGATCGAGCAGCTCGGGATCGACGAGGCGCAGCTGCGCCAGTTCATCCGGCGCTTCGTGGTCGAGCCTCTGCTCGCGACGCGCGGCCAGCCCGTCCCCTGATCCGGATATCCCGATGCCCTATGACTTCCTGTCCGACCTGCTGGTAATCGAGGTAGCCCAGTTCGGGCCGGATTCGCTCGGCGGCTATCTCGCCGATCTCGGCGCGCGGGTGATCAAGGTGGAGCCGCCGGTGACGGGCGATCCACTGCGCTACTCCGGTCCGCTCGGCGCGGGCGGGGCGGATGGCTTCAGCTACATGCATCTGCGCTGGAACCGGGGGAAGGAGAGCCTGGAACTCGATCTGCAGAGCGAGGAAGGTTGTGCGGCCTTCCGCACGCTCGCGCAAAAGGCCGACGTGGTGATAGAGGGGATGCGAGCCGGCGTGCTCGATCGGCTCGGTCTGGGCTTCGAGGATTTGCGACGCGATAATCCGCGCCTCGTCTTCTGCTCGATCTCGGGCATGGGCCGCTCCGGCCCCTATAAGACGATGGCCTCGCACGGCTGGTCGTTTGATGCGATTGGCGGAATCGGCCAGCCGGCGGGCGATGCGATCGGCAAATATGACGGGCAGCAGTCTGCGCCGGTCGGGATGCATGCCATGGGCCTGCACGGCGCGCTCGGCGTGGTCGCGGCGGTGCACGGGGCACGACGGACGAGCGAGGGTGCGCTGATCGAGATCGCGGCGGTGGAATCGGCGGCGCACTGGCTGCCGGACGTGCTCGAGCCGCTGCTCAACCCGGAGGCCACCGTCTCGCGACCCGGATATCTCGATGCCAAGGGGCGGATGCGCTTCTGGGCGCGGATGGATAATTACCGCGCGCGGGACGGCAAGCTGATCTTCCTCCAGTCGCTGACCGACAAGTCCTGGCAGGCGCTGCTCAAGGCGATCGAGCGGCCCGATCTGCAGGCGATCTACGATCGCGAACCGCAGAACGGCATGGAGGATAGCGAGGTCGCCGCCGCGCTGACCGCGATCTTCGCGACCCGTGATCGTGCCGACTGGCTGGAGCGCTTCGCTGAAGTCAATGCGGCGGCCGTGCCGGTCAACAGCCTCGCGGAGGTGGTCACCGATCCGCACATCGTCGCGCGGGGCAACACCTACGACGTGGCGCTGCCGGACGGGCCGAGCCTTACCCTGATGGGCTCGCCGATCCGGATCGAGGGGCAGACCTTCTCCGCCGCGTTGGCTCCGACGCTCGGCCAGCATAGCGAGAGCATCCGCGCAGAGTTCGGGCTGGAATAGTCGACCCTAAATCGGCTCGATCCGCACCGGAATGCCGGACAGACGCGGCATGGCGTTGATCGATTCGATAGCCCGATCGCGCGAGACCAAGCGGGTGGTGGAGGCGCCGTCGCACTCCGGATCGCCGCGATCGGGCAGGCCGCCCCAGCCGTGCGACATCGAGATCACGCCCGGCCGCACCGCCGGATCGGCGCGCAACTCCGTCTCGATCGCATCGTGCCCGGCGACGATCCGCGCGCGGTCGCCGTCATGGAGGCCGAGTGCGGCGATGTCGGCGCCATTGAGCCATGCGGGATTGCGCGGGAAGCGGCGGCGGGTCGGCGCGAGCTCGCGCCCGAAGCTGTTCATCGTCTCGCGCTCGCGGCGGCAGACGAGCAGGTGGGTGGCGCCCTCGTCCGGCTGGGCCTCCGCCAACAGCGCGGCGATCTCGGCGAGCACATCGGCGGGCGCCAGATCGAGCCGGCCGGCCTTGCCCGGGCGGGGTGGCTGGACCAGCGGCGCCTCGCGATCGAACACCGCGCCGGAGGGCGAGGCCTTCACCGCCTCGTAGGGAATCGCCGATCCAGCGACGAGCCGCTCCAGCAGCGCGTCATTGTCCGGCACGGTGGACATGTCGAGCGGGCCGCCGAGCTCCAGCGCCAGCCCAAGCCTTTGGGCGAGCGCGAAATAGACCAGCCAGTCGTCCACCACATCGCTGTCCTCCGGCGGATCTACCAGAGCGGGCGTATATTGCGCGAAGGGCAGCTCGAAGCCCAGGCTTTCGAGGAAATGGGTGTGGTCCGGCCGCTCGAACGGCTGTTTCACCGCGAAGACGATGTCGGCAAGCTGCGCCGTCTCGGACCATACCACGTCGCTCGTCACCAGCAGGTCGAGCGCGCCGAGCGCCTTCACCGCATGGCGCTGGTCGGGCAGTGCATTGGCCGGATTGGAGCCGACGCAAAACAGGGCACGGATGCCGCCCGGCCCGTCGTGGAGGATTTCGTCGGCCAAAGTCGCGGTCATCATCTGGCCGAACATCGTGCCGATGCCGGTGACGCCTTTATGGCCCGTTTCCCACGTCCGCTTCGGCCCGCGGGCCTCGGCGCGGACCGGGCGATCGGGATGGAGGACCGGCAGGCGCGGGACCGGTTCGCCCGCTCGGCAGAAGCGCCCGCAGACGACGTTGAGCGCCTCGATCAGATGCTCGGCGAGGTTGGAATGCGCGGCCATGTTGGGCCCGGTGCCGCCGCCCGCGCAGCCGCGCCGCCCGTCGCGCGCGAACATCTCCGCCGCACGACGCAGCTGGCCGGGCGGGAGATCGGCGCGCTGTTCCACCATCGCCTCGGTGAAGGGCGCGACGGCGGCGGCCAGCGCCTCCAGCCCGTCGGCATAGTCCGCGCAGAAACTGGCGTCGTGCCATCCTTCGGACAGCACGATGTTGAGGATGGCGGCGAAGATCGCCGCGTCGTGGCCGGGCAGCGGCTGCAGGAAGAGATCGGCATGCTCGGCGGTCTGAGTGCGCACCGGATCGATTACGATCAGCGTCAGCCCTTCGCGCCGCGCCTCCTTGATGATCTTGACGGGATCGTAGGCCGGCAGATTGCCCGACCAGCCCGACATCGAGACCATCGGGTTGACCCCGCACAGCATCCAGACGTCGGCGCCCTTGAGCGGCTGGCGACCGGCGAGATAGATGCCCATCCGCCCGATCGTCACCCACTTGGCCGACTGGTCGATCGTCATCGAGGAGAAGAGGGAGGGCGATCCCAGCGCGCGCAGGAAATCGATCGCGAGCGGGCGGTAGATCGAGTTGCACGTGGCCTGGGTGCCGACATAGGCGGCCACCGCGCCCGGCCCGTGGCGCGCGACGATCGGGCGCAGGCGATCGGAGACGAGGTCGATCGCGTCGTCGAAGCCGATCCGCTGGTGGGTGCCGTCGGCACGCTTGCGCTGATGGTGGAGGAGGCGCTTCGGCCCATAATGCAGCTCCGGCGAAGCGAGACCCTTGCTGCAGGCGAATCCCCGGCTCAGCGCGTTGTCGCGATCACCGCGCACCTTGACGACGCGCCCGTCCTCGATCGTGGCGACCAGCCCGCACATGCCCTGGCAGATGCGGCAGAAGGTGCGCGCCTCGTGTGCCAAGGCGCGGCCCTCAGCTGCCGCCGTCGACCCGCAGGATCGAGCCGGTGGTGAAGCTCGACGCGGGGCTGGCGAGGTAGAGCGCGGCGGTGACGATCTCGTGCGGTCGGCCGGGGCGTTTGGCGGCGTTCGGCGCGGTCTCGCGCGCTTCCTCGGTCCAGGCCTTCGATATATCGGTGAGGAAAGGCCCGGGGGCGATCGCGTTGACCCGCACCTTGGGCGCATATTCGTGCGCCAGGCTGATCGTCAGCGCGTTGAGCGCGGCCTTGGCGGCGCCGTAGACTACCGCTTCGGGGAAGGGCATCAGCGAAGCGACCGACGAGATGTTGACGATCGCGCCGCCATCGCCCTGCGCCATGCGGTGCGCCACCTCGGCGGCGAGGCGGAACGGGCCTTTGAAGTTCAGCCCGGCGACACTGTCGAACTGCGCCTCGGTCACCTCGTGGCTGCGCGCGGCAGGGCCGGAGCCGGCGTTGCTGATCAGGATGTCGACCCGCCCGAACGCGGCATAAGCCTGATGAACCAACGTATCGATCTCGTCCCACTGCCCGCAATGTGCGGTGATGGCATGAGCGCGACGGCCGAGCTTGCGCACCTCGTCCGCCGTCGCCTCGCAGGCATCCAGCTTGCGGCTGGCGACGATCACGTCCGCGCCGCGCTCGGCGAAGGCGCGCGCCATCTCCAGCCCTAGCCCCCGGCTGCCGCCGGTGACCAACGCGATCCGGCCGCTCAGATCGAACAGCGGATCGCGCAGGTCCTTCACAATCAGACGCGCTCGATGATGATCGCCGGCGCCATGCCGCCCGCCGCGCACATGGTAACGAGGCCATAGCGGCCGCCGGTGCGCTCCAGCTCGTCGAGCACGGTGCCGATCAGGATCGCGCCGGTGGCACCGATCGGATGGCCGAGCGCGATCGATCCGCCGTTGACGTTCACCTTCTCGCGATCGAGATCGAGATCGCGGATGAACTTCTCGGTGACGACGGCGAATGCTTCGTTGATCTCCCAGAGATCGATGTCGTCCTTGGTGAGCCCGGCCTTCTTGAGCACCTTCTTCGCGGCCGGCACCGGCGCGTTGAGCATCAGCGTGGGATCGTCGCCGACGTTGGCAGTGGCGACGATGCGCGCGCGGGGCTTGAGCCCGTGCTTGTCGGCATAATCCTTCGATGCGATCAGCACCGCAGCCGCGCCGTCGACAACGCCCGACGAATTGCCGGCATGGTGGACATGCTTGATCTCCAGATCGGGATAGCGCTCCTTGATCAGACCGACAAAGGTCGTGCCCTTGTCGTCGAGCGCGACGTTGCCGATGCCCTCGAACGATGGCTTCAGCGCGGCGAGACCTTCGGCGGTGGTCTGCGGGCGGGGGAACTCCTCGCGATCGAGGATGACCTTGCCGTCGTCGTCCAGCACCGGCACCACGCTCTTGTCGAAGCGCCCCTCGGCGATCGCGCGGGCGGCGCGCTGCTGGCTGACGAGGCCGAGCGCGTCGAGATCCTCGCGGCTAATCCCCTCGATCGTGGCGATCGCGTCGCCGCACACACCCTGGTGGGACTGCGGATGGCTGTGGCGCAACCGCTCGTTGCCCGATCCCATCCCGAGCTGAGCGATGCCGGCGGCGGTTTCCTCCTGCGCCATGGTGGCGGTGAGCGACATCATCTCGGTGCCGCCGGCGACGATCAGATCCTCCATGCCGGACATCACCTGCGCGGCGGCGAGGCTGACGGTGGTGATACCGCCGCCGCAGAAGCGGTCGAGTGTCATGCCCGAGGCGGTGATGTCATAGCCCGCATCGAGCGCGGCCATGCGACCGAGATCGCCGCCCTGCTTGCCTTTCTGCGTGGAGGTCGACCAGATGACGTCGTCCACCTCGGTGGTGTCGAGGTTGTTGCGGTCCTTGATCGCCTTCAGCACGGTTGCCGCGAGATGCTGCGGGTGCAAGTGGGCGAGCGCCCCTTTGCCAACCTTGCCGATGCCACGGGGAGTGCGGACGGCATCGATGATATACGCTTCGGACATTGCAGGGCCTCCAGAGATTCGTTTCGCCATGGCATGAAATACGAATTTTGCAAACGGGATTAATCGCGTAACTAACATGGTGACGCTGCGGTGCAGCGACAAGGGTGGAGTTGGGGGCGGCGTATCTCTATGGCGATGGTGTGAACGATTCTTTCTCCTCTCGGCTCGACGAGCCCGCGGCAAGGGGGCTTGCGCTCTCGGGTGTGCCCCTGCCCGTCTTTTCCGCGCCGCCGCACGATCCGATGGGCCATGCGCCAGAACGTCGGGCACGCTCCGTCCGGCGAACGATGACGCTTGATGCGATCTGGCTGGAAGGGGAGGATGGCCCGGCATCGTTCGCGGGTGATGCGCGCGACATCTGGACGGCGGCAGATGGTGCGGCGCCCACCACGCTCCGAGAGGCGCATATCGACGTGGTGGCCCGCCAGCGGGTGATCGAGCGGATATCGGGCGTGCCGGATCGAGCAGAGTTCGCGGCGTTGGCCGGAGCACGGGCCGGAGGTCATCTGCGCCAGGCGGTCGATGCGGCATTCCATGCCGAAAGGATGGCGGGCGCCCCGCTCTACTTGCTGCTCGACGATCTCGCCGGGGCGACGCTGGTCTGCAATTGGGCTTGGTCGGTGTGGAGGCCCGATTGGCAGGTCGCCGCGACGCGCGAGGCGCGCCGGGCGCATATGCAGCGCATGGAGGGAGTCTGCATCGGCTTTCGACCCGGTTCCAGCGCGCTACAGTTGCAGGGCGAGAACGACATGCGCCAAAATCGCACGCGCGTAGTGCCTCTTGCCCGCCGCGACGATCCGGAGGGCTGGCATGCTCTCGTCGAGCGGGCGCCGATGAACTTCCGCCGCGCCCGGCGGCTCGACGTGTGGCGGGAAGAAGGCTTGATCCGGGTCGACGCGGCTTTCCAGGATTCGTCGAGCGCGCCGGACGGCGGCGATCGCGTCGCCATCCACGAATACCGTCTTCGCGCGACGGCCGATGCAGGCGAGGGGCGTCTGCTGGCGATCGACATCAAGCCGGGCACGTTGCCCTACAAGGAATGCCCGGCGGCTATGGCCAATGTCGGCGAATTGATTGACGTGCCGCTCGCCAACCTGCGCGTGGTCGTGCTGGAGCGGCTGCGGCGGACGGCCGGCTGCACGCATCTCAACGATATGCTGCGCGCGCTGGCAGAGGTGCCCGCGCTGGCAACGGATATCCCATAATCGATCGATTAAAATTTTTCCTCCCGGCCATTGTCGGAATTCGCGTTAGCCGCTAGCGCGGACCCGAACAGATCGGGAGCATGATCGTGGCAGACGCTTTCATCGTATCGGCCGTCCGTACCGCGGGCGGGCGTCGCAACGGCCGGTTGGCGGGCTGGCATCCCGTCGATCTCGGCGCGAAAGTCATCGATGCCGCGTTAGCACGCGCCGGAGTGCCGGGGGATGCGATCGACGACGTGATCATCGGCTGCGTGACGCAGGCGGGTGAGCAGTCGATGCATGTCGGCCGCCACTGCGTGCTCGCCTCCGGCCTGCCGCAGAGCGTGCCGGCGGTGACGATCGACCGCCAGTGCGGCTCCTCGCAGCAGGCGATCCAGTTCGCCGCGACGGCGGTGATGTCGGGCGTGCAGGACATCGTGATCGCCGGCGGCACCGAGAGCATGACGCGCGTGCCGATGGGCTCCGCGATGCGCTCGCCCGAAGGTTCGGACCCGCTGCCGGCGTCGATCAAGGACAAATACGGCGTGCAGGCGTTCAGTCAGTTCCGCGGCGCAGAGATGATCGCGAAGAAGTGGGGCTTTAGCCGCGACATGCTCGACGCCTACGGATTGGAGAGCCAGCTGCGCGCCCAGAGGGCGACCGAGGCGGGCGCGTTCGACAAGGAGATCCTGCCGCTTACGATCCGCACGGCTGGCGGTGAGGAGCAGCACGTCGTCGACGAGGGCATTCGCTGGGATGCCTCGATCGAGGCCATGCAGGGCGTGAAGCTGCTGGTCGAGGGCGGTGTGATCACGGCGGCCACTTCCAGCCAGATCACCGATGGCGCTTCCGCCGTGATCATCGCCTCGGAGAAGGCGGTGAAGGAGCATGGCCTCACCCCGCTCGCCCGCATCGTCAGTATGACGGTGACCGCCGGCGATCCGGTGGTCATGTTGGAAGAGCCGCTCTACGCCACCGAGAAGGCGTTGAAGCGGGCGGGAATGACGCTGTCGGACATCGATCTCTACGAGGTGAACGAAGCTTTCGCGCCGATCCCGATGGCATGGGCGAAGTATCTCGATGCCGATCCGGCGAAGCTCAACGTCAACGGCGGTGCGATCGCGCTCGGCCACCCGCTCGGCGCGACCGGCACCAAGCTGATGACCACCCTGATCCATGGGCTGAAGGCGCGCGGCGGCAAATACGGCCTGCAGACGATGTGTGAGGGCGGCGGCATCGCCAACGTGACGATCATCGAGGCCCTGTGAGCCTGACCGCATGAACGAGGCGGCGCGGGCTATCGCGCGGGACGAGGATGAGGCGCCAGCCGGCTTCAGGCCGCTGGCGCTGCTCGACGGCTTCGTCAGCCGCAACGGGCCGATCTACGCGCGGCGCGAGAGCGAGGGCGCGGTGTTCGGTTTTCGAGTGCAGCAACGGCATTGCAACCCGATGGGCATCTGCCACGGCGGCTGGCTCGCTACCGTCGCAGATCTCGTCCTGCCGCTCAGCGTCCGGCTCGGCGGGCTGGAGGAGCAATATCTGCTGACCGTCCACCTGGGTATCGACTATCTCGCGCCGGTTCCGCTCGGCGCGTGGGTCGAAGGGCGCGCACGGGTGCTCCGGCGCACGAAGCGGATGATCTTCGCGGACGGCATTCTGGACGTGGACGGCGAACCGGTGCTGCGCGCATCGGGCGTGTTCCGCCTCGGCCCGCCGGCGCCGCGTATCGCAATCGGATAGAAGAGGAGGACAGGATGTCGGACGGCGTGACCATCACCTTCGAGATGATCCTGAAGCCGGGCATGGGCGACGTCGTCGTCGAACGCTTGCCCGCCATGCTCGACGAGACAGAGCAGCGGCCTGGCTATCGCGACATTCGCGTCGTCCGTCACAAGGACAATCCCGATCGCATCCTGCTGATCGAGACATGGGACAGCGAGGGGCATTATCGGGACTATCTCGCGTGGCGCGCCTCGCGCGGCGAGACGATGGAGGCGATCCTGGAAGCGCCGCCAGTGATGAACGTCTGGCCGACGATGGTGGTCAGGCGCTGACGCCGCGGAAACGGTTTGCGATGCCGCGCGTGAAATAGGCTGAGACCTGCGGGGCGCACAGCGACTCGTAGGTCCAGCCGCCGGCGAGGAACAGGGATCGCTCGAAATCCGGATCGGTCATCAGCGCGAGCTCGCCGCCGGCGGTCCGGAAGCTTCGGCCATTGAACGCGTCGGCGGCGTCCGAGCAGAGCCAGACGACGATGTTGGCGACATGGCCGGGATCGAGGTCGGTTGCCGGCGCGTCCTGCACGGACTGGATCATGTCGCGCACCAGGAACTGGTTCCAGGCGCAGGGGAAGCCGTGCTCCTCCTCCGCCTCGCGGGCGAGCTCGGCGGCGCGCGGGTCGGCGCGCATCCGGGAGACGGCGCCGGGGCGAATCGCGTTGCAGCGGATGCCGTGCGGCCCGAGATCGCGCGCCACGCTTCGGGTGAAGCCGATCACGCCCTCCTTAGCGGCCGCGTAGATCGCATTGCCGTACATGCCGAGCCCGGCGGTGGACGCGGTATTGACGATCACGCCGGACGCTTGCGCCATCATCGGCTTCGCGACAGCGCGGGTCATCAGGAAGGTGCCGCGCAGGTGAACCGCGATCAGGCTGTCGAAATCCTCGTCGCTTGCCTCCCAGATGAGCGCCATGCGCTGGTTGCCGGCATTGTTGACGAGGATGTCGACCCGGCCGAACGCATCGAGCGCAGTGGCGACGATCGCCTCGGCACCCTCGCTGGTGGCGACGCTGTCGGTGCTGGCCACAGCCTCGCCGCCGCGCTCGCGGATCTCTCGCGCGACGATCTCGGCGAGTGTGGTGTCGGCGCCGGAACCGTCCGGTGCCGAGCCGTTGTCGTTGACGATCACCTTCGCGCCCGCATCAGCCAGCGCCAGCGCGTGCGATCGGCCGAGCGATACCGGTTGTCCCGCGCCGGTGACGATCGCGATGCGCCCCTCGAGCGGCCTCACGCGATTGCCCGGCGCAGCGATTCCAGCCGGTCGCGCTTGAAATCCTCGCCGATCCGCGCGGTGCCGATGTCGAAGCCGTGGAAGGCGCGCGGATAGACCATCAGTTGGGTCGGCACGCCGGCCGCGATCAGACGGCGGGCATAGTCGATATTCTCGAACACCAGCATGTCGAGCGCGCCGACGCCGATGAAGGTCGGTGGCAGGCCGGTGAGGTCGGTCGCCCGCGCGGCGGACGCGTAGGGGGAAACGTCCGGCCCGCAGGCATCCTGGCCGAGCAGGCTCTTCCAGCCGAAGCCGTTGCTCTCGTAGGTCCAGCCGATGTGGCCGGTGACGGGATCGGGCGTCGCGTTCGCACTGCGGTCGTCAAGCATCGGATAGACCAGCGACACGAAGGCGATCGGGATCTCGCCCCGGTCACGCGCCAGTAGCGCCAGCGCGGCTGCCAGCGCACCGCCCGCGCTGACGCCCTCCACGGCGATGCGGGTGGCGTCGAAACCGAGCTCGCCGGCCGCGCCGTGCAGCCATTTCAGCGCCGCATAGCAATCCTCGACGGGGCCGGGATGCGGCGTTTCGGGCGCCAGACGATATTCGACCGACATCACGGTGCAGCCGAGCGCCGCCGCCTCGACCCGGTTCCAGCCTTCCGTGTTGGCCGCCGCGCCGCCGATGAAGCCGCCGCCATGGATGTGCAGGATCGCGCCCGCGCCCGGCACCGGCTTCTCCGGGCGATAGAGGATGACCGGCACCTCCGGATCGCCATCGCGGCCTGGAACCTGACGCTCTTCGCGGCTGATGCCATCGCCGGTGGGGCGCTGGTACTTCGCCCACATCGCGCGCATCATCGCGCGATCTTCCTCCAGCGTGGCGCCGGAGAAGGATCGCTTGGGCATCATCTCCGCCAGTTCCAGCAGTTCGGGATCGACCTCTCCGCCCGTCATTATTCCCTCCCTCAGGCCGCCATCTTCGAACGTTCCTCACCGAGGATGTCGGTGATCGCCGGCAGCACGTGACGCGCGAACAATTCCGCCCCGCGCAGAACGTCGTCCTGCGGCACGCCGCCGGCGCTGAACTGGAAATTCGGCGTATAGGGGCCGGTGATCGCGATCCGCTCGCGGAAGCGCCGGATGATCTCCTCGGGCGTCCCCCACAATTGGGTCGGCACATAGGCATCGATCGCGCCCTGACGACTGGCGCGGATCGCGTCGGCCGCCGCGGCATAGGCGGTATAGCCCTTGGTGCCCGCGAAATGGTCGCCGGCCATGTCGTAATGATCGACCACCATCGAAAAGGCTTCGCCGACATATTTGTAGGCGCCTTCGCGCGCCTTCTCGGAATCGGTGTGGACGTAGGTCACGTCGGTGAGCACCGGCCACGGCGCCTCCTCGTGGTGGAACTCGCGATAGTGGCCGCGATAATTGTTCAGCGAGGCTGCCAGCTTCTCGGTGTCCGCCGTCACATAGCTCATCATGGCGCCGCCGAGACGCGCGGCGGTGAACTGGGATTCGGCCGATGTCGCGGCGACGGTATGCAGGCGATCGCGGAAGCCGCGGATCGGGCCGGGCCGCAGCTTGACGCGCGGCTGCTTGTAGAAGGTGCCGTTGCCCTCCGCATAGCCGGTCTCGATCGCGTTGACGACGAGGTCGGCCGCTTCGTCGAAGCGCTCTCGCGCCTCGCTCATCGGGATGCGGAAATTGTCGTACTCGATCCGCGCGAGGCCGCGGCCGAGCGCGAGCAGCACGCGGCCTTCCGAAAGGTGATCGAGCAGGATGATCTTCTCGGCGACGCGCAGCGGATCGTTCCAAGGGAGGATCGCGGCCCCGATGCCCAGCTTGATCCGCTTCGTCCTGCCGGCGAACCAGGCGAGCTCGACGAAATTGTCCGGTGACATCGAATAATTGTCGAAATGATGCTCGACGATCCAGATCCGGCCGAAGCCCATCTCCTCGGCGGCGACGCCGAACTCCATATCCTCCCGGAATGCGGCCTGATCGGATTGCTTGTCGTTCTGGTTCTGGAACATCAGAAGGATGCCGACGTCGTTGTCCACGGTTGATCTCCTCTCGAAAGGGTGTGTCAGTCGCCGATATTGCTGAGCCACCAGCTGTCGTGCGGCAGGCCGAGCGAGATGGCGGCTGGTGGAATGGCGGCGAATTGCGCGGATTCGAGAATGCCCTGGCCGTCGCGCCCGTCGCATTGGAAGCGTGCCGGCGCGTGGGTGACGAACTTGCCGTGCCCCATCGGCCAGGTGCTGGACGGGCCGAAGGTTTCACCGGTGATGGCGAAGACGCGGCCATGCTCGTCGACAAGTCGCGCGTCGCAGCCGGCGGGGCTGACCCAATCCTCGCGGAAATGGTAGCCAAGCGCGCTCTCGCTCTCCAGCCGGCCGAGCTTTCCGTCGGCGAAGACGTAGCCGACCACGGCGCGGGTGGAGCCCGTGCTGATCGGGATCGCCATCGCATAGAAATCGTCACCGAACACGCAGAAGAAGGAACGCGATGCGGGCAGGTGCTGACGCCGCACGCCCCAGCTGTGATCGCTGAATCCTCCGGCGCGTATCGCGATTTCTCTGCCCTTCCAGCGGAGCGTTCCGGTCGCCTCGCCCATGGCGTTGTAATGGCCCTTGGCGAGAGTGGCGCCGCCGGCGTTGAAGCTCATCGTCAGCGGATGGCGGAAGTTGCGCCATTCGAGACGGAGCACGCAGTCTTCTATGTCGAGCGCGAGCGCGTAGCGCATCAGCGGCTCGATGGTGGCGACGGAAGCCCCGCCGATCGCGCATTCGGTCATGTCGCCGGGCGGGAGCGGCTGGTCGATCAGCATCCGGCGGTCGAGGACGTCGTCGCCCAGCGTCGTCCAGGTGTAGAGGTTGGCCGCGCCCCGATTGTAGTGCGCGCCGAAACGCAGCCAGCAGCCGAAGCCGACCTCGGCATCCGCGAAGGTGAAGAGCGCGCTTTCCTGCCACCATGTGTCCGCGACCGGCGGGTGGTTGGCATTATCGGAGAGAGAGGGCGGCGGACCGAAATCGGCGGAGGCGACCTGTTCGAGCTGGAGCGGGCCGGTCATGCCGCCTCCAGTCCGCGCGGGGGCAGGGTGCCGGTGTCGCGGCCCTGCGCGCGGGTGAGTGCCGCCTCCAGCCAGGCGACGGTCTTGGCGATGCGATTGGTGGAGGGGGTGCGGTCGTTATGGCGGCGCACAATGTTGGCGATCGTGCAGCGGAGCATCACCGCAACGATGAAGATGTCGAGTTTGGCGGCCTCGATCGCCACGCCGGAATGGCGCTGATAGGCGTCGAACCAGGGGCGGACGTCGCTGTCGAAGCCGAGCATCGCGACGCGGAACCACACCCAGGCGAGATCGTCGTGCGGATCCCCCGCATGCGCCATTTCCCAGTCGATGAAACCGGTGAGGCGGCCGTCGGCATGGATGAAGTTGGTCGGCCCGGCATCGCCCTGCAGCATGGCAGGCGGAGTCTCCTGCGGGGACCAGGCGGATCGCAGCCATGCGAACGCCGCCTCGACCGGTGGCTCGCGATAGCCAGTAAGGCGATAGGCGTCCTCGTGATCGTCGAGGTTGGCCAATGTCGCTTCGGCCCGGGTGTTCGCCACCGGCCACGGCAGGTCGAGCGTCCGGGGATCGCATGCATGGAGCGCGGCGAGCCGGCGGGCGAAATCGTCGATCGTCGCGAGACGCGACGCGCCATCCGCGAAGGTAAAGTTGGCGCGGCCGGGCAGGCAATCGCTGATCATCGCGTCGCCGGCCGGCGATACGGCATGGACGCGCGGCACGGGCTGGCTTGCCGCGCGGAGAGCGCGCAGCGTCGCCGCCTCTCGCGACAGGCTGAAGCGCGTGCCGAAGAACGGGCCGAGGCCGCTTTCCTGATGGAGCACGAATGGCCAGGTTTTGGCCGCGCCCTCGACTTCGAAGGACCAGATGGTGCGTGAGCTGCCGCCGGCCAGCCGGCTCGCATGGCGCACGCAACCGCCTGCAGAGCGCGCGAAGTCGTGCGCGAAAGCGGGGGTGTCGTCCTGCCCTCGGAGATTGAGCGCCGCGCTCATGGCACGCCGCCGGTGACGGGGATGGTCGTGCCGGTGATCATCGCGGCTTGGGGCGAGAAGAGGAACAAGGCGGTCGCCGCGATCTCCTCGGGCTCGCAGGCGCGGCGGATGAACTGGCTCTCCGCCACGATCCGCGACACGTCGGCGTCGGTGAGATGCTGCTTTACCAGTGGCGTGCGGGTCAGCCCCGGCGCGATCGCGTTGACGCGGATGCCGTCGTCGGCATGGGCCTTGGCGGCGTAGCGGGTGAGGTGGATCACCCCGGCCTTGGCGGAGGCGTAGGCCGGTGAGGCGTCGGTCATCGGGCTGACGCCCGCCATCGACGCCATGTTGACGATGGCGCCGCCGCCGCTCGCCTCGATCAGCGGGATCTCGTGCTTCATCGCCAGCCAGGTGGCGGTGAGGTTGCGGGCGATGATGTCGTCCCACCTCGCCTTTTCTGTGGTGACGATCGTCTTCCCCGTCTCGCCGCCGCCGATATTGTTGAGCGCGAGGTGGAGACCGCCGAAGCGGCCGGCAGCTTCCTGCAGCGCCGCCGCGATCGCGTCCTCGTCCGCCGCATCGACGGCAATCGCGATCGCCTCCCCGCCCTGCGCCCCGATCAGTGAGACGGTTTCCGCGCCACCTGCGGTCGATATATCAGCCACGGCGACGCGCGCGCCGGCCTTGGCCAGCATCAGCGCGGTCGCGCGCCCGATGCCGGAGCCGCCGCCGGTCAGGAACGCGATCTTTCCATCCAGCGGGCGGGCCGTCACGGGCCTCTCTCCTCTCCGTTTCAATCGAACGGCTAAACCTAATCAATCTAGGTTGTCAACGCGCATCGAAAGGATTTAAGTGATCGTATAAGAAGGGCGAGCCGTTTCCGCGCGCACCCCTGAAGAGCGGAGGAGAGGATGGCCCGTATCCTGATCGCGCTGGCAGCGCTCGGCATCGTGCTGGGCGGTTGCTCAAAAGGCGAATCGCCACCCGCGAAACAGCCGGCCGCCTCCTGGGCGGAGGACGCGAAGGACGGTGATTCGAACTGGCCCGAATATGGCCGCACCTCGGATGCCAACCATTACAGCCCGCTCGCCCAGATCAACGAAGGCAATGTCGGCAAGCTCAAGCTTGCCTGGTCCTACGACGTCGACGATCTCGGCAGCATGTACACCGCGCCGATCGAGGTCGACGGGAAGCTCTTCTTCTCCGAAGGGCTGAGCAAGATCCACGCGCTCGACGCGCGCACCGGCAAGCTCCTGTGGAAATATGACGCCGAGGTAGGCAAGGTCGCCGGCATGAAGCTGCGCTGGGGCTGGGGCTCGCGCGGCATCGCGTACTGGGGCGGCAAGATCTTCGCCGGAACGCTGGATGGCCGGCTGATCGCGCTCGATGCGAACGATGGCCATATCGTCTGGTCTGTGCAGACCACGGAGGGGCCGAATGACGGCCGCTACATCACCGGCGCGCCCTTCGTGTACAACGGCAAGGTCGTGATCGGCCACGGCGGCGCCGATTTCTCGACGGTGCGCGGCTACGTCACCGCCTATGACGCGAATGACGGCCACCAGATCTGGCGCTTCTGGACGGTGCCCGGAGACCCCGCCAAGGGCTTCGAGAACGACGCGATGAAGATGGCCGCAAAGACGTGGACCGGCCAGTGGTGGAAATATGGTGGCGGCGGCACCGCATGGAACGCCATGGCCTACGACCGGCGCTTCAACCGACTCTACATCGGCACCGGCAACGGCGATCCGTGGAACGCGAAGATCCGCAGCCCCGGCGGCGGCGACAACCTCTTCCTCTCCTCGATCGTCGCGGTGGACGCCGATACCGGCAAATATGTCTGGCATTACCAGATGGATCCAGGCGAGAGCTGGGACTACAATGCAAGCATGGACATCGAGCTGACCGACATGATGGTCGGCGGCAGGACGCGCCCGGTGCTGATGCAGGCGCCCAAGGACGGCTATTTCTATGTCATCGACCGCGAGACCGGAAAGCTGCTCTCGGCCAAGCCTTTTTCGGCGGTGAACTGGTCGGCGGGTACCGATCCGAAGACCGGGCGCCCGATCGTCAAGCCGGAGGCCTATTATGGTGGCGACAAGCCCTTCTTCGGGATGCCGGGGCCGGCGGGCGGACACAACGCGCAGACCATGTCCTACAATCCGGTCACCAAGTTGGTTTACATTCCGGCGCAGGACATCGGCTTCTATTACACCGATCAGGGCATAGACCTGAAGAGCTGGGCGCCCGTGCAGGGGCGCGGTTTCAACAACGGCATCACCACGCAGAACCCGCCCCGCGGATCGCCGCCCCCCAAGGCCTATCTGTTGGCTTGGGACCCGGCGGCACAGAAGCGAGTCTGGTCGGTGCCGATCCCGGTGCTGCCGGGCGGCGGGGTCACCAGCACGGCCGGCGGCCTCGTCCTCCACGGCGACGTGACCGGCAAGTTCAACATCCTCTCGGCCCGCACCGGCAAGACGATCTGGTCGTTCGATGCGCAGTCCGGCATCTCCTCGCAGCCGATCAGCTACGCGCTCGACGGCAAGCAGTATATCACTATCCTGTCGGGGTACCGGGGCATCATCGCGCCGACTCAGTGGGACTATCGCACGCAGAAGCGGCGGGTGCTGACCTTCGTGCTGGACGGCCAGGCCAGCCTGCCGCCCGCGCCGCCGCCCGCGCCCAAGGCCTATCACGACGAGCCGGGTACGCCGATCGACCAAGCCAAGGCCAAGGCGGGCTCGCAACTGTTCGTGCAGTATCAATGCTCCAACTGCCACGGCAACGACATGGGCGCGGGCGGCATGGCGCCGGATCTGCGCGAATCCGCGGTGCCGTGGTCGGCCGACAGCTTCCACCAGGTGGTGAGCGAGGGGATCATGCAGGATCAGGGCATGCCGCGCTGGGGCGAGCTGTCGTCCGAGCAACTCGATCTGCTGCGCAACTACATCATGGCCGGCGCGCGCGCCGCCAAGCAGGGCAAGCCCAATCCCTATCCCACGCCCCCCATCCATCAATGAGCGGAGACCTGCCCATGGCATTCGACCAGATCGTGACCCTGATGGTGAAGCCCGGCGAAGGCGCCGCGTTCGAGGCGGCGTTCGCCGCGCTCGCGACGAAGGTCGGCGCGTCGGAGCCCGACACGCTCGACTACCGGCTGTTCCGGGTGGAGGGCGAGGCGGATGCCTATCGCGTCGTCGAATCCTACGCTTCCCGCGACGCGCTGGCGCAGCACATGAAGAATCCGGAAACGCGCGAGCACATGGCGGCGCTCGGCCCCTTCCTGGCGGGGGCTCCGGCGACGAGCATCCTCACCCTCTGTGCATCGGCCCGTTGATCCGCCCTTGCCGATTTTAGCCGACTGATTAAAGTAGTGCCTCGGCTGCGGCCGGCGGGCGAAGAGCGGAGGACGGGATGCACTACGAAACGCTGCTGGTCGAGCGCCGCGACGCGATCGACATCCTCACGCTCAATCGCCCTGACTCGCTCAACGCACTCTCACAGAAGATGGTGATCGAGCTCGCCGACTATGTCTCCGGGCTGAAGCAGCGGACCGATGTGCGGGTGGTTGTCCTGCGCGGTGCCGGACGCGCTTTCTGCGCGGGCCTCGACATCAAGGAGGCGCGCATCCCCACCAACGAGACCCGGCTGCAGCGCGGCTGGCGCGTGCAGGTGGCGCTGGGCGACGTGCTGAAGGCGATGCGATCGCTGCCGCAGCCGTTCGTGGCACTCGGCCACGGATCGGCCTGCGGCGGCGGCTTCTCGCTGATGCTCGCCTCCGACGTGCGCATCGGCGCGCCGACGCTGCGCATGAACGCGGCCTATATCAAGATCGGGCTGGGCGGCGCGGACATCGGCTCCAGCTACTTCCTGCCGCGCCTGGTCGGCGCCAGCCTCGCCGCCGAACTGCTGCTCACCGGCCGCTTCATCCATGCCGAGCGGGCGCTGAGCCTAGGCCTGGTCAGCGACGTGGTGGAGGAGGACGCATTGCTCGACGCCGGCCTGTCGATGGCGGCCGAGATGGTGGCGAACGCGCCGATGGGCCTCGCGCTCACCAAGCA
The DNA here is from genome assembly GCF_013778325.1 of Sphingomonas chungangi. Taxonomy (GTDB): domain Bacteria; phylum Pseudomonadota; class Alphaproteobacteria; order Sphingomonadales; family Sphingomonadaceae; genus Solisphingomonas; species Solisphingomonas chungangi. Next base: position 504,407 of record NZ_JACEIB010000003.1, read on the forward strand.
GGCGCTCAACATGAACATCGACGCCCCCTCGATCGACCACGCCTTCGCGATCGAGGACCGTCAGCAGGTGATGCTGAGCGAATCCGAGGATCATCGCGAGGCGATGACCGCCTTCATCGAGAAGCGTTTGCCGGTCTATACCGGCCGCTGATCTATCCGGAGTATCCAATGCTCGACACCGCCGCCCGTACTGCTTTCGACGATGATCACGCCATGTTCCGCGAGAGCGTGCGCAAGATGTTCGAGCGCGAGCTGATCCCCAATCTCGATCGCTACGAGGAGGAGGGGATCGTCGATCGCGCCTTTTGGAAGGCGTGCGGCGAAGCGGGGATGCTCTGCCCGACCGTCGACGAGAAATATGGCGGGCTGGGCCTCGATTTCGCTTACAACGCCGTCATCGACGAGGAGCTGGCCTATGCCGGCTCGTCCGCCGGCATTACGCTACAGAGCGACATCGTCGCCGATTATATCGAGAATTACGGGTCGGAGGAGCAAAAGCTCAAATATCTGCCCGGCATGGTCTCGGGCGACGTGATCACCGCGATCGCGATGACGGAGCCGGGCACCGGGTCCGATCTGCAGGGCGTGCGCACCACCGCGAAGCGCGACGGCAACCATTATGTGATCAACGGCTCCAAGACCTACATCACCAACGGCCAGAATGCCGATCTCGTCATAGTCGTCGCCAAGACCGACCCGACGCTGGGCGCCAAGGGCATCTCGCTGATCCTGGTCGATGCCGACACCGCCGGCTTCAAGCGCGGCCGCAACCTCGACAAGGTGGGAATGCATTCCGCCGACACCTCCGAATTGTTCTTCGAGGACGTACGGGTGCCGATCACCCAGTGCCTCGGCGAGGAGGGCAAGGGCTTCGTCTATCTGATGAGCCAGCTGCCGCAGGAGAGGCTGTCGATCTCGATCTCCGCCCATGCCGCCGCGCAGCGGGCGTTCGACGAGGCGGTGAAGTTCACCAAGGAGCGCATGGCGTTCGGCCAGCCGGTGTTCGAGTTCCAGAACACCAAGTTCAGCCTCGCCGACATGAAGGGCCAGTTGCAGGTCGGCTGGGCGCATCTCGACTGGGCGATCAAGCGCCACGTCGCCGGCGAGCTCACCACGGCGGAGGCCTCCGCGGCGAAACAGTGGCACACCGACATGCAGGGCCGGATCTGCGACATGGCGCTGCAGCTCCATGGCGGCGCCGGCTACATGAACGAATATCTCGTCGCCCGGCTGTGGCGCGACGCGCGGGTGACGCGCATCTTCGGCGGCACCAACGAGATCATGAAGGAGGTCGTCAGCCGCTCGCTCTGATCAATCGGGCGGTTAAGGCGGCGCTTGTCGGCCTCACCTAATTGCATTAGGTTGCCGGCTGGAGAGGACAGGAGGGTAAGACCATGCAGACGACCCCGACCGCCGAAAATCTGACAACCAAGCGCATCATCTCGGCCGACTCGCACGTCACCGAGCCGCCGTCGGTCTATCGCGATCGCGTGGCGCAGCGTTTCAGGGATCGCGCGCCACGCCTGGTGCAGGGCGATGGCGGTGGCGAGATGATCGTCATCGAGGGCATGGCCGATCCCTTTCCGATCACGCTGGCGTCCGGCGCCGGCTATCGCGGGCAGGCGCTCGCCGATCGCGCCAACGTGAAGCTGGAAGAATGCTATTCGGGCGGCTGGGAGCCCAAGCAGCGGCTGCGCGATCAGGATCGCGACGGCATCGGCGGCGAGGTGATCTACCCCAGCCTCGGCATGTATCTGTGCAACCATCCCGACGCCGAATATCGGACAGCTATGTTCGGCGCCTATAACGAATGGATGGCCGAATATTGCGAGACCGCGCCCGATCGCCTGATCGGCCTTGGCCAGACGGCGATGACCTCGGTCGAGCAGGGTATCAAGGATCTCGAGCGGATCAAGGCGATGGGTCTGCGCGGCGTGATGATGCCCGGTTATCCGGTGGTCGAGGATTATGACAGCCCGCTCTACGATCCCTTCTGGGAGGCGGCGGTGGCACTCGACCTGCCGCTCAGCTTCCACATCCTCACCTACAAGGACGGGATCGGCAAGGCGCGCGGGCCGAAGGTCAACGCGTTCATGAGCATTATCCGCGGCAATCAGGACATCATCGGCATGATGATCTTCGCCGGGGTGTTCGAGCGGCATCCGGGCCTCAAGCTGGTCTGCGCCGAGGCCGATGCCGGCTGGGTGCCGCATTTCATGTATCGGATGGATCACGCGCTGGAACGCAATCCGTGGACCGCCGGCAAGTCGGTGCTGGCGCGCAGCCCCAGCCATTATTTCCGCGAGAACATCTACCTGACCTTCCAGGACGACATCATCGCGCTGAAGCTCAAGGATTTCTTCAATCGCGAGCGGATGATGTGGGCGAGCGACTTCCCGCACCTCGATTCCACCTATCCGGATTCGATGGCGCTGCTCGCCGAGCAGACCCAGGGCCTGAACGCCCAGGAGCGCGACTGGCTGCTCCACGACAATGTCGCCTCGCTCTACGGGCTGAACTGAGCGCGGCGCGACGCCAAGAGGAACCCCGATGAACGCGACGGCTGCGACCTTGCCGAAAGTGCCCGCCCACGTGCCGGCCGATCTCGTCCACGCATTCGACATCTACGACGATCCCGGCATCCGCCGCGATCTCCACCGCGAATATGCCCGAATCCTCGACGAGGCGCCGGGTATCTTCTACGTGCCGAACAATGGCGGGCACTGGATGGTGACCCGCTATGACACGATCTCGGCGGTGGTGATGGACACCGAGCATTTCTCCACCGAGCATTCGCAGATCCCGCCGATCCCGAACCCTCCGCGCTTCATCCCGCTGAACTACGATCCGCCCGAGAACATGCCCTATCGCAAGCTGCTCATGCCCTTCTTCTCGCCCAAGGCGGTGAAGGCGCTGGACGAGCAGATCGTGTTCCACGCCAACCGCATCGTCGATGCGGTGAAGGACAAGGGCCGCTGCGAGTTCGTGCAGGAGGTGGCGGCGCCGTTTCCCGTCACCGTTTTCATGATCCTGATGGGCCTGCCGCTCGATCGCTTCGACGATTTCCGCAAGCTGGTCGACGATTTCTTCAACCTGCAGGGCGATCCCCGGCTGGAAGGCGTCACAGCGACGATCAACGCCGAGCTGACGGCGATCATCGAGGATCGGCGGGCCGATCCGCAGGAGGATCTCACCAGCTTCCTCGTCCATGCCGACATGGAGGGGCGCAAGCTCACCATGCCCGAGTTGCTCAATATGTGCTTCCTGCTACTGCTCGGCGGGCTGGACACGGTCACCAACATGCTGACCTTCACCACCCACCGCCTCGCCGAGGAGCCGGCGCTGCAGGAGCGGCTGATCGCCGATCCGTCGCGGATGGCCGATCTTGTGGAGGAGGGGCTGCGGCTGTTCGGCGTCGTCAACGTGCCGCGCGTGGTGAAGAAGGATGTCGATCTGCTCGGCGCGCCCTTCCGGGTGGGCGACATGGTGCTGTGCACGCTACCTCTGGCCGGCTGGGACGACAGCAAGAACGACCATCCGGCGAAATTCGACATCGATCGCAAGGACAAGAAGCACCTGACCTTCTCGACCGGCGCGCATCTCTGCCTCGGTCATTTCCTGGCGCGGACCGAGTTGCGCACCATGTATGGCGTGTGGATGGGGAAGATCGGCCGCTTCCGCCTCGCCGAGCAGCCCGCCTTCCACTATCGTGCCGGCACCGTGATGGCGCTCGACAGCCTCGTGCTGGAGTGGGACGTCAAGGGCTGACGCGGAGGCTCTCGATAGAAAAAGGGCGGCGCGGGATGCTCCCCGCGCCGCCCTTTTTGTTGAGCCTCGCCGATGGAGCGGCGAGGCCGCTCCGTTAGAACTTGACCGAGAGTTCCAGGAACACCTCGCGCGGATTCTCGACATAGACGTCGAGGTCCGAAGCGACACCGGCGGCAGTGCCCGTGCCGGTGCCGCCCGCGAAGGGGATGTCGTTGGAGGTGGTGACGACCAGCTTGTTGGTCAGGTTGCGGCCGATCACCGACAGCGTCCAGCGGTTGTTCGGGGCGACCAGCGCTAGCGAGGCGTCGATCTTGGTATAGGCCTTCTGCACCGCGAACGGCTCCAGCGCATCGGAGTAATTGTAGCGCGAGGTATAGCTCACGTCGCTGTTGAGCACGGCGCGCATGCCGGAAGCCGAGACCGGCACTTCGAGGGTCGCCCCCAGCCGGCCGGCGAAATGCGGCGCCTTGGGTGCGGTACGGCCGCCGTAATTTTGCTGAGTATAGGCGACCGCGTTGGGATCCGTCGCCGTAGGGGCGGCGATGGGAGCGAGATTACATCCCTCCGCGATCGTCTGTCCCGAGAAGCACTGGCCGATATAATCGTGGAACTTGGCCTGGTTGTAGGCACCGGCACCTCGGAAGCTGAGGCCGCGCACACCGGGCACCCGATAGTTGAACTCCGCCTCGACACCGCGCGTCACCAGCTTGCCGGCATTGCCGGAGACCTCGCCGGTCGTGGTGGGATCGAAGAACTGAACCTGCAGATCCTTGTAGGTATAGTTGTAGGCGGTGAGGTTGAAGCTCAACCGACGATCGAGCAGCAGGGTGCGCAGGCCGACCTCCTCGCCGCGCGCCTTCTCCGATCCGAAGCGGCCGGTGCCGTCGTCGACGCCGGGGGTCAGCGTCTGCGAGATGTTGAAGCCGCCCGCCTTGAAGCCCTGTTTGTACGAAGCATAGAGCGTGGTGTCGGTGCTCGGCTTCCACCGCAGCGTGGCTTCGGGCGAGAGATTGTGGTCGCGATAGCGATCGTCGATGCGGATGTCGCCGGGGAAGGCGGCCGCGAACGCTGCGTTGGCGGGCAGCGACTGCTGGTACGAATCGCGCGATTCCAAGCTGTAGCGCGCCCCGCCCGACAGCTCGACCTGCTGCCCGAGTTTCAGCGTGCCTTGGGCGAAGCCGGAGAGCGAATCGCTGCTGAAGCCATCGTTGCGCTTGAACGACACATAGGTGTTGGTCGTGGGATCGAGCGGCACCGGCGCGATATAGGCGTCGGTGTTGAAGGTGAAGTCGCCATGTGCATAGTACATGCCGAACATCAGGTTGAACGGCCCGTCGAACTTCGACTGGAGGCGGACTTCCTCCGAATATTGCTTGAAGTCGGTCAGTTCGGAGAAGCCGGCCGGATAGGCCTCGCCCGACACGTTGTTCAGGTCGGTCTGCCTGAAGTGGTAGAAGCCCGAGATCGTGGTGAGATCGAACGGATCGCTGGTGATGTTGCCGGTGAGGATGGCATATTCGGACTTGAAGTCGCCATACATGTGGCCGTCGCGGGCATAGCGATAGTTGGCATCGGCGACCTGGGTCGGGATCGCCGACTGGTCGGAGCGGCCATTGACCTTGCAGTCCGCGTTCGGGCTGGCCGGCAGGCCGGAGGCGGGGAAGGGTGCGGTACGGCCGGGCGGGCAGAGCCGCTCGATGATGTCGGTGCCGCCGCCGTCCTGCACGCTCGAATAGCCGGCTTTCAGGGTGAAGCGGGCGTTGGGCGAGGGTTCCCACACGACCGTGCCGCGCACCGCGCCGTCCTCGCCGAAGCCACGTCGATCCGAATTGCGGACGCGCTCCTGGCCGGGAATGTAATTGGTATAGGTGTCGGCTGCGGTATTGGTGAAGGCGCCGTCGCTCTTCGAATAGCGGCCGGCGATGCGGACCTTCAGCGTGTCGCTGATCGGGCCGGAGACGTAGCCTTCGACATAGCGCTGGCGAGCGTAGAATTCGTAGCCGCCCTTGATCCCGGCCTCGAACTTGTCGGTCGGGTTGTTGCTGGTGATGCTGATCAGGCCGCCGGTGGTGTTCTTGCCGAAATAGAGCGCCTGCGGGCCCTTCAGCACCTCGACCTGCTGGACGTCGAACTGCGGCAGGCTGATCTCGCGGCCGCGGCTCATCGCCAGGCCATCGATGACGAAGGACACCGACTGGTCGAAGCCGGCGCTCAGCGCGGTCGATCCGACGCCGCGCAGGAAGATGCTGGCCGACGAGCCCGACGAGGCCTTGCCGGCGATCAGCGAGGGCACCTGCGTGCCGAGATCGGAGACGGAGGTGACGGCATATTGGTTGAGCTTGGCGCCGCTGACCGCGGTAATCGCAACCGGCGTGTCGATCAGGCGCTCGTCGTGGCGGCGTGCCGTCACGATGATGTCGTCGCCTGGCGGGAGCGCGGCCTTGGCCGACGTGGGCGCTGGCGTGGTTTGAGCCCACGCCGGCATTGCGGTGGTGGACAAGGCGACGAGTAAGAAACCAGACGCACGAATCATGCCAATCACTCCCCAACACGCCGTCTCTGCGGCAGAATCAATTCAACGATTGATTAAATTGAACTTCGTCTCTCACCGCTTGCTCGGCTTGTGTCAAGGCGAGTCACGTCGGGAACCGGCTCATTTCCGCGTTTTTTTCGGGATGTGTCGAGAATTGCCGTGATCGGGGACGCCAAAAACCCTCACTTCGCAAGGTGGAGGCACCGCCCGCAAGGCGTCGGAGGTGGCGGGTGGCGATGCAGCCTCGAAAGGCCTCCTCCGTCAGACCAGCCGCCCGACATCGCCTGGCGGGAGGGTTATGGTTCAGCGCACGCGTGGTAGTGTCTTGTGGGCTTCGGCGTAACGTGCGCGAACCGCTGGTTTCGAAAGCTTGCCGGTGGCGACGCGGGGCAGCGGGTCGGCCGAATAGGCGACGTAGCGTGGCACCTTGTAGTTGGAGAGTTGCGTCTCGCAATGCGCGATCAGCGCGACGACGTCGACTTCGACGGGGCCGTGATAGACGATCATCGGCGTCTCGGTGAACTTGGGGTCGGGGGCGGCGATCGCCAGCACTTCGACGATGCCGGGGAACTCGCTCACCACCCGCTCCACCTCGGCGGCCGAAATGTTCAGCCCGCCCGAAATGATCAGGTCCTTGAGCCGATCGACAAAAGTCAGCAGGCCGTGCTCGTCCATCACGCCGATGTCGCCCGAACAGAGCCAGCCGTCGCGGATCGCCTTGGCAGTCTCTTCCGGGTTGCGCCAATAGCCCTGCATCATGCCGGGCGACCGCATCAGGATCTCGCCGGTCTCGCCCGGATTGCAGCGGCTGCCGTCCGGCCGCACCACCTTGACGTCCATGAAGATGCCGCCCCAGCCGCATTTCTCGGGCGCAACCATGGCGAGATGCTCGGGCATGATGGTGGCGTTGCCGCCGATCTCGGTCTGGCCGTAGATCTGGCGCAGCACGATGCCTTTGGCGGCATAGGTCTCCTGCAGCGCCCGGCTGACTCGCGCACCGCCCACCGTCGCCATGCGGATTGCGGAAAGATCGGCATCCGCGAAGCCCGGGCATTGCGCGATCGCCTCGAAGAAGACGGGCACCGCGCCGAACAGGTTGATCCGCTCGTCCACGAGGATGCGCAGCGCCTCCTCCGGCACGAAGCTGTTGAGCATGTGGCAGGTGCAGCCCAGCGTCGAATAATGCATGAACTGGACGAAGCCTGCCGAGGTGTTGAGCGGCGCCAGCGAGATGATCCGCGATCCGGGCGAGGCGGCGGGCTCCTCGGCTGCCCAGGCGGCGGCGTAGGCGGTCATCGAGCGGTTGGTGAAGACGACGCCCTTGGGCTTGGCCGTCGATCCGCTGGTGGCGATGATGACAATCGGATCGTCCGGCAGGGGGTCGTGCGCCACCACCGCGGCCTCACCCTCGCGCAGCGCGGTGATGTCGGCGATCTGTCGCACGTCCATGCCCGCGGCGCGCACTTTCTCCTCGTAGTCGGGCAGCGCGAATACGAAGCGCGGCTCGGTCGTCTCGACGAGGTCGGCGATCTCGCGCGTCGTATAGCGGAAGTTGATCGGGTTGCAGATGCCGCCGGCCCGGATGATGCCCATCAGCAGCGCGCAATAGGTAGGACTGTTGGTCGCACAGATGCCGACCCGGTCGCCAGGCTCGATGCCGTCCGCGATCAACCGCGCCGCGATCCGCTCGGACCAGGCGTGGAGCTCACGAAAGGTCAGCCGGTCCTCGCCCACCACCAGCGCGGGCTGGTCCGGGCGCATCCGGGCCCACCAGGCGAGAGCGCTCGGAATGGTCTGCGGCATGACGGTGTCTCCTGAAAGATCAGCGGCTTACCTGCGCGTCGTCGACCGTGATGCAGGTGCCCGTCACGAAGTGCGAGGCAGGATCGACGAGATAGAGCAGGGTGGAATCGAGGTCGCCCGGCTGGCCGATGCGGCCGCGCGGGAAAGATCGGGTAATGCCATCGCCGACGCGCTCGATCATCCCGTCGGTCATCTCGGAGGCGAAGAAGCCGGGTGCGATGGCGTTGACATTGATGCCGTAGGGCGCCCATTCGATCGCCAGCGTCTCGGTCAGCCGCGCGATGCCGGACTTGGTAGCGCAATAGAGCGCCGCCGAGGTGCTTGCGGTGTAATGGGCGATGCCGATCGAAGCGAGATTGACGATCCAGCCGCGCCGCTTCGCTGCGATGAGCCGTCGCGCGGCCTCGGTTGCAACCAGGAACGGGGCGCGGAAATTGGTGCCGATCACGGCGTCGATCTTTTCGAGCGCGAGCCGCGTCGCATGGCCGGCATCCGGGATGCCAGCATTGTTGACCACCGTGTCGACCAGTCCGAACGCCGCCTCGGCGGCGTCGAAGGCACCAGGGATGGCAGCTGCGTCGCAGACGTCGAGCGCATATGCCCTGGCGCAACCACCGGCCTCTTCGATCGCCGCCACAGTATCGGCAAGCGCCGCCTCGCGGCGCCCCGTCACCAGCACCGATGCGCCGGCGTTCGCGAGCGTCAGAGCGAAGCCCCGGCCGAGGCCGGAGCCAGAGCCCGTCACCAGCGCGACGCGGCCCTTCAGGCGATCGCTGGTCTGCGCTGAGCCGATCATGTCGGGCAGGCTCATATGGGGTCTCCCCCTGTCTCGAGCGGCGAGTGCCGGTGGAGATAGGCGACGATGGCGGCGTTGAAATGATCGTTGCGATCACCGACCAGCATGTGTCCGGCCTGCGCGACATCGACGACATCGAGGCGCGGCACCATCCCGGCGAAACGCACGACGCCCGAATCGCTCACCACGTCGCTGTGCAAACCGCGCACCAGCAGCACCGGAAGGTGCTCTAGCGCCGCGAGCGCCAGCGTCGATTGCTGGACGACGGCGTGATGCTTCTCCGGCTCGGATTCGACTATCCGCGGGTCCCAGTGCCAACGCAATCGTCCGTCTTCGCTGTCTCGCAGGTTGCGGCGCAGGCCGATTGAGTCACGCGGGCGAGGGCGATCGGGATTGTAGGCGGCGACCGCGTCCGCCGCTTCGTCTATCGACCCGAAGCCCTGCGGATATCGGCGCATGAAGCCGACGATCCGGTCGATCCCCTGGCGTTCCGGATGAGGCACGATGTCGACCAGCACGATCGCCCGAGGGCGCAGGCCCTGCGCCACGGCATGGATCGCCGTGGCGCCGCCCAGCGACGCGCCGACCAGCACGAAGCGGTCCCCGGCCAGCGCCGCGATCGCCTTGAGATCGGCGGCGCGATCGTCCAGATCGTACGCGCCGGCGCTGGACCAGGCGCTGTCGCCATGGCCCCGCGCGTCGAAGTTGATCACCCGGTAGCCGGCGTCGATGAGTGTGCGCACCGCACCCGACCAGCTGTGCCGGGTCTGGCCGCCGCCGTGGAGCAGGATGACTGCTGGCGCGCTCTCCGGCCCGCCGACGTCGGCCGTCAGACGCACGCCGTCCGCCGCGACGACGTCGACCGTGCGGATCGTGCCATCGGTCATGCGACTGCGGCCTTGGCGCGGGTCTTCTCGATCAGCGCATACACCGCGGGCTGTGTCGGTTCCAGGACGCCGGATTCCGCCAACGCGGCAGCGTCTGCTTCGTCCATCCCGATCCATTCGCGAACGATCTCGATGCTCTGTTCGCCGGCGAGCGGGGCGGGGCGCTGGGCGGGCTCGGTATGGCGCGTCGAGCGATACTGGTGGCGTTCCGATACGACTTCCTCATCGAGGAACGGGTGGCTCTCGCAGCGAAACAAGCCACGCTCCGTGAAATAGCCGAAGTCGAGCAGATCGCCCACGCGCAGCATCGGTGCGGAGGGCACGCCGGCTGCCTGCAATGTTTCGGCGATTTCCGCAGGTGCGCGTGGGGCGCACCACGCGGCGACGCCTTCATCGATCCGCATGCGGTGCGCGCGCCGCCCTTCGGCGGTGGCGAACTCGGGATCGGTCAGCCATTCGTCATGGCCGATCGCACCGCAGAGCGCCTTCCAGTCGGCCTGGCCGCGCACCGTGATCACCGCGAAATCGTCCTCGCCAGCGGCGGCGAAGACGCCCCATGGCACGTCGCGCGGCTTGGCAAGAGGCTCGCCGCGCGAAACGCGCGCGGCAGCCGCACCGGCATGCGCCAGCATCACCTCGGCCTGCGCGACGCTTGCCGTGCCGCCGACACCCGTGCGCAGGCGACGGATCAGCAGGGCAACCGCGCCGATCGCGCTTACCCGCCCGGCGACATGATCCGGATAGATGGTCACCGAATCGCTGAAGCTTTCGGGATCGTCGGGATAGCGCCACAGCTCGGTAAGTCCGGTCGACGCGCGGACCAGCGGGCCGTAGCCGAGCCGCTTGCTCCACGGGCCGTCCGCACCGAAGGCCGAGCTGTCGACCATGACGATCCCGGGATTGGTCCGGGCGATCACCTCATGGCCGATGCCGAGCGATTCCAGCGTGCCCGGCTTGAAGTTCGAAAGGATGACGTCCGCCGTTGCCGCGAGCTTGAGGAAGACCGCCCGTCCGCCCTCGGATCGCAGATCGATGCCCAGGCTGCGCTTGTTGCGGTGACCGGCGGCGAAGCTGACGGAAAGACTGTAGGGAAGATAGGATTGACGATTGCCGTCCGGGAAGGCGCGGCTCTCCACCTTCACAACGTCGGCTCCGCCGTCCGCGAACAGGCGGCCGGCCTCCGCCCCTACGACGATCACGCCGAGATCGAGCACGCGTAGGCCATCGAACGGGCGATCGATCGCCTCCGCACCGGCGCGCACGGTGGCATCTTCATCGGAAATGTCGCCCGGAACGCCCATGCGCTGGCCATTCACCACCAGCATGCCATTGGGCACGGTGACTGGCGCGCCATCCGGCCCCGGGACCTCGGTGAGCGCGCGCCGTGCCCGCGCATGATCGGAAGCCATGAACTCGCCCAGCGAGAGCAGGCCGGCGATCGGCACACCATGGGCCTGGCCCTCGCGCTCGAGCATCTCCCTCGTCTTGCCGGCGAAATGCGCGGTGATGGCGGGCAGCAGCCCGTGCGACTTGTAGCGGGTGACGATCTGGTCGAATTCGGGCGCGGCGAAGGCCTCCGGTTCGCCCATCCACCGGAACATGCCGCGCCATTGCCGGGGCGCGAGCAGGCAGATGCGGACATGCCCGTCGGCACAGGGCAGGATCGGATATTGTATGCCCTTGACCGGCCGGTCGCGGTTCAGCGCGCGCGCCGGGCGTCCCATGGTGGCGCTGCCGCTGATGCCGAAGCCGGGATCGAGCGCCTGCACCGCGCCGTCCAGTGCCGAGAAATCGAGATGTTCGCCCTCGCCGGTGCGCAGTGCGCGGTAGAGCGCGGCGACGAGAAGATAGGCACCCTGCGTGCCGGCGCACTGGAAAGCCAGTTCGCCAGGCGGCAGCAGGGGCGCGTGGCCGCGGATGCCCGATCGCGCGAGCTCGCTCGAAAGCGCGTGGAACACGGGATCGGTCGCCTGCCAGCCGCTATAGGGGTTGCCCGCGCCGAACGGGCTGACGCTCATCCAGACCAGCGCCGGGTTGCCGTCGAGAAATGGCGCCGGATCGCGCCCATTATCGTCCACCACGATATGCGCGTCGGCGATCAGCCCATCCAGCGTCGCCCTGTCGCAAGGAGTGGCGTGGCGAATCTTGCCGGTATTGGCGACGATATCGTCGATCGGATCGAGCGAAGTTTCATCTACCAGCCGATCGACCCGTGCGCCGAGCTCCGCCAGGGTGCGGGTGATCGGCGCCAGCGGCCCGGAGACGCAATCGACGACGCGGATGCCGGCGAGCGGACGATCGATCCGGGTGGGCATGGCCGTTGCGTCTTCCAACCGTCAGGCCGTCGGCCCGCGTTCGAAACGCGGCAACGCTTCGGGGATGTCGGCCCAAGGCAACGCCGAGCAGGTATAGAGGTGGAGGCCGGGCGCGAAGCGCGCGGGATCGTCAAGTGTTCCCGCCTTGATCGCCACCAGCGCGGGCTGCGCGGAGGGCGTCGAGCGGATCGGCGAGCCGCAGCTGCCGCAGAATTCGCGCTTCACCGGCTGACCGCTGTCGGTCTCGGGATCGTCGTAGGCGGAAAGCTCGCCCTCGATGCGGACGTGCCTGGCCTTCATCACGAGGTTGACCGAGAAGGCGCTGCCCGATTGGCGACGGCAACGCGTGCAATGGCAGACGGCCACCGCGAGCGGCGGCGACTCGAGCGTGTAGCGCACTTTGCCGCAGTTGCAGCCGCCTTCGATCGCTTCCTCGCCCACGCTTATGTCCTTAATCGATTGATGAACCGATATCCGCTTATGCGGGGACGATCGCGCTTTGTAAACGGGATTGGAAGGGAAAAGCGCCGGCTCCGCATCGCGCGAGGCCGGCGTCGGATGTCACTTGGCGGGTTCGAGTGCCTCGGTGCGCGCCACCGCTTCCTGCGTGCCGCGCGGCGGGTGGCCGAGCATCGCCTTCACCTCCAGGAAGCCCTCGAAGGCATGATCGCCCCATTCGCGGCCGTTGCCGGACTGCTTGTAGCCGCCGAACGGCGCCATCGGATCGGGATGCGCCTGATTGATGATGATCTGGCCGGCGCGCATCCGCGAGGCGACCTCGGCGATCACCTCGGGATCGGTGCCCTGGATGTAGCCGGCGAGGCCGTAGGGCGTGTCGTTGGCGATCTCCAGCGCGTCCTCGATATCCGCATAGCCGAGGATCGAGAGCACCGGCCCGAAAATCTCCTCGCGCGCGATTGTCATGTCGTTCTTCACGTCGGCGAAGACGGTGGGGCGGACGAAATAGCCCTTGTCGATCCCGTCCGGCCGACCCGGCCCTCCGGCGACGAGCGTCGCGCCCTCCGCCATGCCTTTCTCGATCAGGCCCTGGATCTTGTCGAACTGGACCTTCGAGACCACCGGTCCAACCTCGACGCCCGCCTTGGGATCGCCGACCATGATGCCTTCGGCGGCGGCACGGGCGGCGACGATCGCCTCGGCCATCTTGGAGGCCGGCACGAGCATCCGCGTCGGCGCGTTGCAGGACTGGCCGCTGTTGTGCGCGACCGACTTCACGCCCGCGGTGACGGCGGCGGCGATGTCGGCGTCCGCCAGGATGATGTTGGCGGATTTGCCACCCAGTTCCTGATGCACGCGCTTTATCGTCGGGGCGGCGTTGCGCGCCACCTCGATTCCCGCGCGGGTCGATCCGGTGAAGGATACCATGTCGATGTCGGGATGGCTGCTGAGCGCTGCGCCCACCGTCGGACCATCGCCATGCACCATGTTGAACACGCCGGCCGGAACGCCGGCAGCGTGCATGATCTCCGTCCAGATCTGCGCGGAGAAGGGCGAATATTCGGACGCCTTCAGCACCATCGTGCAGCCGCAGGCGAGCGCCGGCGAAACCTTGGCCGCGATCTGGTTGATCGGCCAGTTCCACGGCGTGATCAGCGCGCAGACGCCGATCGGCTCGTGCATCAGCCAGGTCGTCCCGCGCTGCTGCTCGAACTTGTAGTCCTTGAGCACGGTCATCGCCGTCTTGAGGTGGATCTGGCCGATCAGCGCATGGAGGTTCTCGGCGATCTCGGCGGGGGCGCCCATCTCGTCGGTGATCGCCTCGGCGAGATCCTTGCGGCGCGGACGGTAGGCGGCGATGATCGATTCGAACATCTCGATCCGCTCCTGACGCGAGGTACGGCTGAAGCTGCGGAAAGCCTTCTTGGCCGCCGCCACGGCGCGATCGACATCCGTCTGGTCGCCGAGCGCGATCACACCGGCCGGCTGTTCCGTGGCGGGGTTGATCACCTCCCAGCGCTTCGGGGCTGCGGGCTCTACCCACGCACCGTCGATATAGAATTGCAGCGATTCCCGCATGAGGCTCTCCATCGGTCAGTTAAACCTACGATAGTTAGGCGAAGGCGCAGCGGCAAGGTGGATGGGCACACCCAAGTCCAAGAATTTGCTTTGTCGAGGCGCGGCCTCGGGTTAGCTCATGCCATGCCGAGACCGACCAAGCCGATCATCTCCCGCCAGAACGCCTCTGCCGCCGCGCTCGACACGATCGAGCAGGATGGCCTCGCGAACTTCGGCCTCGGCCGCGTCGCCCAGCGCCTCGGCGTCCGCGCACCTTCCCTTTACCATCATTTCGAGAGCAAGGACGAACTGCTTTCGGAAGTCTCGCGCCTGCTGCTGATCGAGGGCACGCTTCCCAAGATCAAGGAGGGTCTGGACTGGCGCGAGGAGATCGTGCGGATCAGCACGGCGAGCTGGCGCTCCGTCCTGCGCCACCCGCATGCCGCGCCGCTGCTGCTGCAATTCTTCCCGCGCACGCTGCTGATGGGCGCCTACGAGCATTGGATGCATGTGCTGGATGTGTGCGGCGTGCCAGCGCGCTGGCACATCACGATCCTCGAAGGATCGGAGAAGTTCACTTACGGATCGGCTCTGTTCGCAGCCTCGGCCCGAGCACGCGGCGTACCGCCCTACGGCGAGATCAATGCCGAGCGGTACCCCTATATATTCGCTGCAGTGGAGGCGCATCCCTTCGACGAAGAAGAGACCTTCGTGCAGGCTCTGCGCGCCTTTCTGAACGGGATGCCGATCGAGTCCTAATCGCGCACTTGAATCCATCGCGGTTGCCGGAATATCTATCGCAGTAAGGTTTTGAGCTAGCTGCGAGGAGAGAGCGATGACAGGCATTGTCGGCGAGGTAATCCGCTGGTGGGCGGCCGAGCAGCCCGAGGCGCGAGCGATCGTCTTCGCGGGCGAACCCGTGAGTTTTGCCGAGGTGCATTGCTGGACCGATCGCGTCGCCGCCGATCTTCGCCGGCGCGGCATCGAGCCCGGCGACCGCGTCGGCATCTTCGCTTCCAACGCGCTCGAATGGTGCATCGCCGCCTTCGGCATCATCAAGGCTGGCGCCATTCTGGTGCCGCTCAACTATCGCTATCAGGCGGCCGAGGTGGCTTCGGTCGCGCAGGATTGCCAGCCGAAGATCGTCTTCACCGACGAGGCGCGGGGCGGGCGGCTAACCGACGTGGACGCGACGGTGCTGCCGCTCTCGGACATCGCGAAGCTGCGGCACGGCGAGGACGTCGCGATCGACTATGTCCACGATCCCGACGCCACGATCGTCATCGCCTACACCAGCGGATCGACCGCCAAGCCCAAGGGCGTGATGTTCACGCACCGCACGACCATCGCCTACGCGCATGAATCGATGCTCAACTGGCCGGTCTACCGGGTCGGCGCGAAGTCGCTGAACATCCCGCCGCTCTATACCGGCGGCGGCACAGTCCAGCTGCTCCATTTCATGAATCTCGGCATGACCGCCTTCATCGAACCCGAATTCAACGTCGAGCGCACGCTCGACCTGCTGATCGAGGAGAAGATGGAAATCCTCTGCGGCGTGCCGACCTTCCTCGAATGGATCGCGCAGTCGCCGCGCTTTGCGGATGCCGAACTGTCACACATTCAGCTTTCGGCGGTGGGCGGCGCGCGCGTGCCGATCGAGCTGCAAAAGGCATGGCTGGAGAAGGGCGTCGTCGTCCGTCAACTCTACGGCCTCACCGAAGGTGGCGGCAACACCAGCATCATGTCGAAGGAGGGCGCGCTCGATCATCCCGAGCAATGCGGGCGCGGCGGGATCTTCACGCAACATCGCGTCGTCGATCCGGACGGCAAGGATTGTCCGCCGGGCGAGCCGGGCGAAATCTGGGTGCGCGGGCCGGCGGTGATGAAGGGGTATTGGAATGCGCCCGAGGCGACCGCCGCCGCCTTCACGAACGGCTGGCTGCGCACCGGAGACGTCGCCGTTGCCGACGAGCAGGGCAACATGCAGATCATCGACCGGCTCAAGGACATGATCATCTCGGGCGGGCTCAACATCTGGCCGCTCGATATCGAGGCGGTGATCGGCGCCATGCCGGGTGTCGACGAGGTGGCGGTGATCGGCACCCGGGACGAGCGCTTCGGCGAGACGGTGATGGCGGTGATCCGCAGCACCTCGGGCCTGCAGATCCCGCAGGTGATCGAACACTGCAACGCCCACCTCGCCGACTACAAGGTGCCCCGGTACGTGGTGGTGCAGGAGGAGCCGTTGCCGCGCCTCGCCACGGGCAAGCTTTCCAAGCGCGAATTGAAGGCGCGCTATGCCGACGCGGAGACGATGCTGGTGAAGGTGCGCTGACACTCCGGAAGGGGAAAGATTGCGATGATCGAGATCCATCACCTGAATATGTCGCAGTCCGAGCGGATCATCTGGCTGATGGAGGAACTGGGCCTCCCCTACGCGCTCAAGGCCTACGCCCGCGATTCCGTGACGATGCTGGCGCCGCCCGAGTTGGCGGAGGTCCACCCCCTCGGCTTCGCGCCGGTGATCCGCGACGGCGATCTCGTGCTCGCCGAATCCGGGGCGATCGCCGAATATGTCTTGGAGACCTATGGCGAGGGGCGGCTGCGCCACGCGCCGGGCACGCCCGGATATGCGGACTATCTCTTCTGGTTCCATTACGCCAACGGCACGCTGATGCCGGCCACCATGCTGGGCTTCATGGAGCTGCAGCTGCGCGACACCGGGCATCCTTTGCTCACCCATTTCCGGGCGCGCATGGATCGCAGCATCAATCTGCTCGACAGCAGGCTCGGCGTGTCGCCCTACGTCGCGGGCGCCGACCTGACGGCCGCCGACATCATGCTCCACTTCCCGCTCGGCACGATGCGCGGGATGTTCCCGATCGACCTCTCGACGCGCCCGCACATCACCGCCTGGCTCGATCGTATCGCCGAACGCCCAGCCTACAGACGGGCGATGAAGGCGGCCGGGAACGCAGTCTGACCTCCAGACCCTTGGCTTGACTCGTACGTGCGGGAAGCGCAATTTAATCTAACAATAATAGATAACAGGTGCTGCCATGAACGTGATGAGCAAGGCGATCGAGCCGGGCCGCCCGGGCGAGGGGCCGCCTAGCGCCGGGCAGATCGAGGCGGTGCGCAAGCTGCCCGACAATGCCAAGCCCAACTTCCCGGCCGTGACCCGCAGATTGAGCTCCGAAATCTATTTCGGCGAGGAACGCTACCGGCTGGAGCAGGAGCGCGCCTTCCGCCGTCTGCCGCTGGCGATCGCGCCCTCGGCGATGCTGGCGCCCGGCACCTACGTCTGCCGCAACGGCTATGGCGTGCCGATCATCGTGACGCGCGACAAGCAGGGCGAGGCGCACGCGTTCCTCAACGCCTGCCGTCACCGCGGATCGCGGCTGGTGCAGGACGAGGATGCGAAGAAGGCCGGCCTGTTCGTCTGCCCCTATCATGCCTGGAGCTACGATCTCGCCGGCAAGCTGCGCGGCGTTCCCCGCGAGGAGGTGTTCGAGCCGCTGGACAAGCAGGCGCTCGGCCTCGTCGAGCTGAAGAGCGAGGAGCGCGGCGGCATCATCTGGGTGAAGATCGACAAGGATGCCGATGATGATTTCTCGCATGTCTCGGACGAACTGATCTCCGATCTCGATGCGCTGGGCGTCGCCGACATGTATTTGTTCGCGCATCGCCGGCACGACGTAGCGGGCAATTGGAAGCTGATCCTCGATACCTTCCTCGAAGGCTATCACGTCATCCGTCTGCACGCGAACACGCTGGGCAACCGGTTCGAGGATACGGTGACGCAGGTCGACCGGCTCGGCTCGCATCTGCGCCAGACCTCGGGCCGGCCGAAATTCACCCGTGTTCTGGCCGAGGAGCGAGCGCATTCGATCGACCTGATCCGTCGCGCCGTCACTTTCGTATACACGCTGGTGCCCAATTGCGCGCTGATCGTCAGCCAGGATTATGTCAATTTGCTGGTCTTCTCGCCCCAGGGGCCGGCGCGGACTCTGGTCGACAATTTCATGCTGACCAACCGCGATCCTGCCGATGACGAGAAATTGCGCGACAAGTGGCAACGCTCGCTCGATCTCACCGACGGACAGGCGTTCCCGGAGGATTTCTTCGCCTCGGCCGAATGCCAGGTCGGCCTCTCATCAGGTGCGGCGCCGGACGTGTATCTTGGTGGGCTAGAGACGGCGATGATCGTCTATCACGACCTCCTCGACGAGATCCTCGGCCAGGGAGCGGCGGCATGAATGTGGACACGGCGGCGATCGCGGTCAGCCGGGAACGGCTGCTCGGCGGCTGGGAACTCGAGATCCTGCGCCGCTTCCGCGATGGCGCCTTCCACCGCGAGCCGATGGGCTCGGGCGCTAAAGGGCGGCTGATCTACGACGCCTCAGGCGTGATGTCCGCCTTCCTGATGAGCCTCGGCTGGCAGCGCGGCGAGGCGGCGGCGCACTGGTCCACCTTCTTGTCCTATTCCGGGCCATGGACGCTGGAGGGCGATACCGTCACCCACCATCTCGACATGTGCGCGATCCCCCAGCTGATCGGCACCCCGCTGGTCCGCTACGTCAGCTTCGAGACGCCGGACCGGATGTTGCTGCGTACCGCCGCCCACACGACCGGCGATGGCCACCGTTCGCACGACGAGCTGATCTGGAACCGCCTGGGCTGACGCCGGCCTAGGCGTCCTCGAGGATCAGGTCGGCGGCGCGCCAGGCGGTAACCATCGCCGGGCCGTTGGTGTTTCCCGCGACGATGAACGGCAGGATCGAGGTGTCGACCACGCGCAATCCCTCGATGCCCCGTACGCGCAGACGCGGATCGAGCGGCTTGCTCTCGTCCGCGCCGGCCTCGACGCTGCCGGAGGCGTGATAGGCGCCGTTGCCCATCGCGTCATAGGCGGCGATGATCTGGTCGTCGCTGGCGAAATCCCGGCTCGGGCGCGTCTCACCCTTGATCAGCGGGCCGACCGGCGCGGTCGCCATCATCTCGCGGGCATAGTGCATCAGGTCGACCATCTTTTGCCGGTCGCCCTCGTCCAGGTGATAATTCGGCACGATCTCGGGCAGGGCGCGCGGATCGGATGAGCGTGCCATCACCGTGCCGGTTGATTCCGGACGCAGGATGTAGAGGCATAAGTGCATGCCGCCGACCGGCTCCACCTGCACGACGTTTGGGAAATCGAAGCTGTAGGGCGCGATCAGGAATTGCGCGTCGGGCCGGTCGAGGCCCTTCTTCGTCTTGAACCAGGCGCCGGCCTCGTAGGTGGCGGACGACATCGCGCCGCGCCGGGTGAGATAATATTCCGCGACGTTCTTGACCAGCCGGGCGCCGCGATACTGGCGGTTCTGCGAGACCTTGTCGTCCGTGCGGAACTGCATGACGAGCGCGCGATGCTCGCGCAGGTTGTAGCCGAGGCGCGGGCTTTCCTGCACCAGCGGCACGCCGATCGCGCGCAGGTGATCGGCCGGGCCGATGCCGGATCGCTGCAGGATCGCGGGCGACGCCAATGCGCCGGCGCTGAGCAGCACCTCCTTGCTCGCGTTGAAGCTGACGGGCGAGCCATCGCGCGCGCCGCTCACGCCGGTCGCGCGCTTGCCGTCGATCGTCACCTTGTCGACCGTCACGCCGGTGACGATGGTGAGGTTGGGCCGGCCCTTGATCGGATTGAGGAAGGCCACCGCCGCACTCTCGCGCCGGCCCTTGTAGACGGTGCGCGGCGCCCAGCCGCAGCGCTCGTCGTCGGCCGGATCGTTGACGTCCTCCTTGCGCGTCATCCCCATCGCAACCGCTGCCTCGATCGTCGCCTCGGTGAGGTCGTCGCGATTGTCCGGCATGGTGATGTGGAGCGGGCCGGAATCGCCGCGCGTCTCGGCCGCGCCCAGCTCGTGATTCTCCAATTCCTTGTAGGCCCGGCCGATCTTCTCCCAGCTCCAGTTGGCGCTGGTGGTGGCCGCCATCGCGTCATAGTCGGCGGCCTGGCCGCGCACGTACATCATGCCGTTGACCGCGCTCGATCCGCCCAACGTCTTGCCACGTGCCCACATCTCCTCGAGATTGTTGGTGTAGGGCGCCGACTTGGTCATAAAGGGCCAGATCAGGCCGGGCGCCGCCATCGCCTTGGCGATGCCCTTGGGCATGTGGATGAAGGGGTTCCTGTCCGGCCCGCCGGCCTCGATCAGCAGCACCTTATTTTTCGGATCGGCCGAAAGCCGATAGGCCAGTACGCAGCCCGACGCGCCCGCGCCGACGATGATATAGTCGTAGCTTTCCGCGGCCATGTCCGGCTCTCCCTCTCCGCTTTAAAGGCAGGGTTAATCGAGCGATTGACTCCTCGCAAGCCATGGGCCACTCCTTGATCGAAAAATCTAATTCCATTAGACTGAGGGCAAGGCGCTAGACGCCTGAGAGGAGTTTGGATGAAGGGATTGGGTGCCGACGGGCCCTATTGGGACGCCCTCTCCGCTGGCGAGCTGAAGCTGCCGCGTTGTGCCGACTGCGGCCACTGGCACTGGCCGGCGCCGTTCCGCTGCGCGGACTGCGGAAGCTGGTATTTCGAGTGGGTGGCGACCCCGATCGAGGGCGACCTCTACAGCTGGACGCGCACCTGGCAGCCCTTCGACGGAACCGAAAATCTCGGTACGCCCTATGTCTCCGTGCTCGTCGAGCTGCCGGAGGCCGGCGGTATCCGCTTGCTCGGCCTCGCCGCCGATACCGAAACGCCGAAGATCGGCACGAAGATGACGGGGGCGATCGCTTCCAGCCATGTCTGGGGTCGCGACGTCCCGATGATTCGCTGGTCGGCGGTGGCGGCATGAGCGCGCGCTTTCCCGTGACCACCGCCGTCGCCGGCATCGGCGTGCGCCAATACAAGCGCGGCACCGCGCCGCTGCCCGAACAGGGTGTGCTGGTCGGCGCGATCGTCGATGCCTGCGCGGATGCCGACATCGACCCCGCCGACATCGACGGCTTTGTCTCCTACGGGGACGACCATAACGAGCCGACCCGACTGATGAAAGATCTCGGCACGAAGGATCTGTGCTGGTCCAGCCAGATCTGGGGCGGTGGCGGCGGAGGGATTGCCGGTGCCTTCGGCCTCGCGGCGGCGGCGATCATGACGGGGCAGGCCAGCACGGTCGCGGTGTTCCGCGCGCTGGTGCAGGGCAATAGCGGTCGCCTCTCGGGTGCGGTGATGGCGCATCACCTGAACGACCATCTGATCGGCACGGGCCTCGTCGCCCCTGCGCTCGAATGCGCTATGCGCGCGCAGCGAATGATGGAGCATGACGGCGTGCCGGCGCAGTGCGTCGAGGATCTCGTCCGCGCCTCTTATTATCACGGCTCGCGCAATCCAAAGGCGGTCACCTACGGCAAGGACTTGGACGTCGAGGTCTATCGCAGCTCGCGCCTGATCTCCGAGCCGTTCCACCTGTTCGATTGCTCGCGGGAGAATGACGGCGCCGGCGTGTTGATCATGACCTCGGCCGATTGCGCGAAGGACCTGAAGCAGAAGCCGGTCTATCTGCGCGGCGTGGCGCAGGGCGCGGGCAAGGGCTGGGGCGATCTCTGCCAGAACGAGCCGAATTACTCGTCCGCCGGCTTCGAATCGGTGGCGCGGCGGCTGTGGGCGCAGACCGGCCTCGGGCCGCAGGACATCGATGTCGTCCAGCTCTACGAGAATTTCGCGCAGCAGGGCATCGCCTCGCTGATCGACCACGGCTTCTGCACGGTGGAGACCGTGTCCGAGGTGCTGCGCTTCGAGAATCTCATCGCGCCCTCGGGCAAGCTGCCGGTCAACACCGGCGGCGGCAATCTCGCCCAGGGCTTCATCCACGGCATCGGCATGGCGATCGAGGCGATCGAGCAATTGCGCGGCACCTCATCCAATCCGGTGCCGGGCGCGCGCAACTGCCTGCTCGCGGGTGGCCCCGGCGCGCCGCTCGTCAGCTCGGCGATTTTCTCGACGGACCAGGAGTAGAAACCCGGCCCGCAGTCCTGGGAGAGGCTTGCGATGTACGACATGATCCTGAAGAACGGCACGATCGTCGACGGCAACGGCGGCGCGCCGTTCGTCGCTGACCTGGCGATCACCGACGGCAAGATCGCGGAGATCGGCCGGGATCTCGGCCCGGCGAGGGAAAGCCACGACGCAACCGGCAAACTGGTGACGCCCGGCTTCATCGATCCGCATACCCATTATGACGGGCAGGTGACGTGGGACCCGGACGTGATGCCGAGCTCGCAGCACGGCGTCACCACCATCGTCATCGGGTCGTGCGGCATCGGCTTTGCGCCGGTGCGCCAGGGCACCGAGGACTGGCTGATCACGCTGACCGAGGGTGTCGAGGACATTCCCGGCACCGCGCTGCACGTCGGAATCCCGTGGAACTGGCAGAGCTTCCCCGAATATCTCGACGCGATCGCGCGGCGCGAGTTCAAGCTCGATATCGCCGCTCACGTGCCGCACAGCGCGGTGCGTGCCTACGTACTCGGCAAGCGCGCCGAGACCGACGAGCCCGCGACCCCCGCCGAGCTGGACGAGATGGCCGATATCGTCCGCTCATCGATCGCGGCGGGCGCGGTGGGCTTCGCCACCTCGCGCGTCACCATGCATCGAGGATCCGACGGCGGCATCCTGCCCGGCACGACGGCCGCCGAAGAGGAACTGGAGGTCCTCGCCGCCGCCATGGCCGAGGCCGGCGGCGGCGTGCTGCAGCTGATCCCGTCTGGCATCACCGGTGGCGTCGAGGGCGAGGCTGGCGAACAGACCATGGCTGGTATCGGCCATCTGCGCGACAAACATTCGCTCTCCGCCGAGATCGAGATGATGCGCCGCCTGCACCGCAAGACCGGCCAGCCCGTCACCTTCACCTTCGCGGAAGGGATCGCGCTGGGCGAGGCCGAATATGCCAGGGCGAAAGGGGTGATCGCGCAGGCGATCGAGGCTGGGGAGGACATCCACCCGCAATATTCGCCCCGTCCGGTGGGCGGGCTGATTACGCTGGACAGCTACCACCCATTCACCCAGCGGCCGGGCTATATGGCGATCGCTGCGCTTCCCATGGCCGAGCGCGCCAAGCGGATGGGCGAGCCTGCGGTGAAGACGGCGATACTCCGCGGGGCGGACGTGATCCCGCAGACCGCCGACCCCTTCAAGCATATCTTTGCCACGCTGCAGGCGAACATGGATGCCATCTACAGCCTCAACGACACCGACTACGAGCCCGATCTCGGGCAATCGATGGGCGCGCAGGGTCGCGCGCAGGGCCGCGACCCGCTGGAGATATGCTACGACGCGCTGATCGCCGACGAGGGGCGCGGCGTGCTGATCTGGTTCTCGACCGGCTATATCGACGGCGACCTGCGCAAGAAGGAAGCCTGTATCGCCGATCCCCAGTATCTGATGGGGCTGGGTGATGGCGGCGCGCATGTGCAGTTCATCTGCGATGCGAGCTTCCCGACCTTCCTGCTCTCCTACTGGGGACGGGACAGGAAGAAGGGGCGCACCTTCCCGGTCGAAGCGCTGGTCCGCAAGGTGACGCGCGATCCCGCCGACCTTTACGGGCTCGCCGATCGCGGCGTGCTGGAGGTCGGCCGCCGCGCCGACATCAACGTCATCGATTTCGAGCGCCTCGCGATCGGCAAGCCGCGCCTGGTCGAGGATTTGCCGGCCGATGCCAAGCGTTTCCTGCAGGACGCGACCGGCTACGATCTCACAATCGTCGCCGGCGTGGTCACTCGCCGGGGCGACGGGCCGACCGGAAGCTATCCGGGCCGCCTTGTCCGCCGTCGCCACGATGGCGCCAGGGCGAAGCTCCGGGCGGAGGCACTGGCGGCCTGAGCCGCAGCACAAGGACCGATGATCGATCCCAGCGCGATGGCACCCCGTCGCGCACCGGGAACGCGCGCCCATCATAGCATTCCTGAACGCGATTAATTGCTCGATGAAACCAATTGCGCGCGTAATCTACGATTGTTAGATATCGAAGAAAGCCGGCGCCGACCGGCATGTGGCGAGGAGCAGAGCGAGCCGGAACGACGGCCGCCGATGGAGGGGATAGTCCGATGACGACGACCGATCGTACAGCCGTGCGCTTGTCCGCGTCGGTTTCCGCACTGGCCATCGGGCTGGTAGCGACAAGCAGTGCGCTCGCCCAGTCGGCCAACGCCGCTCAGGGCCAGGCCGCTGTGATGCCCCCGCCTCCAGCCACCACGCAGGACATCGTCGTCACCGCGCAGCGCCGCTCGGAGCGGCTGGTCGACGTGCCGATCGCGGTCAGTTCGGTGTCGGCCGCGAAGCTCGAATCCTCGGGCGTCGCCTCCGTGCTCAACCTGCCGCAGACCGCCACCGGCCTGCGCCTCGATTATTCCGGCCCCTATGTGCAGCCGACCATCCGCGGCGTCGGCAGTCCGCTGGTCGGCCCCGGCCTCAATTCCAACGTCGCCGTCTATGTCGACGGCTTCTACGTGCCCAACCCGCTGGGCACCGATTTCCAGTTGCTGAGCGTGACCGGCGTGCAGGTGCTCAAGGGGCCCCAGGGGACGCTGTTCGGTCGCAACGCCACCGGCGGCGCGATCCTCGTCACCACCAGCGATCCCTCCTTCGACCCGACGATGACCACCAAGATCAGCTATTCTAGCTTCAACAAGGTCAATGCCAGCACCTACATGTCGGCCGGCAGCGGCATGTTCGCGGCCAATATCGCGGCGTTCTACGAACGCGGCGACGGCTACATCACCAATATCAATACCGGGCAGAAGGTCTCGCAATATCGCAAGTGGACGGTCCATCCCAAGCTGCTGTTCAAGCCCAGCGACACGGTCAGTTTCGTGCTCGGCTACCAGCACAGCATAGTCAACGACCCGTCGCCGTTCCTGACGAGCAGCTATGACGGATTGACCTCGGCTCAATATCTGGCGCCGGGTGTGCCGATCGCCACCGGCTCCAAGGAGACCTCCAACGGCGCTCCGGCCAAAAGCACGCTCAACAGCAACCTTGTCACGCTGACCGGCAAGGCCGATTTCGGCTTCGCGACGCTTTCCTCCTACACCCAGTATCGCAATGACAAGTCGAACCTTGCCGGCGATTACGATGGGACGATCGCCCCGATCATGGCGCCCCGCTGGCGGGTGTGGGACAAGACCTTTACGCAAGAGCTCAATCTCGCGTCGAAGCAGGGCGGCCCGCTCACCTGGGTGACGGGTCTATATTATTACCACAACAAGAACCAGTATCCCGGCTATATCGTCACCATCGGCGGCGGTGCGCCGTTCGAATATTTCCGCTCGATCTCGCGCACCAAATCCTATGCCGCTTTCGCCGATGCGACCTACGAGGTGCTCGATCATCTCTTCCTGACCGGCGGCCTGCGCTACAGCGTCGACAAGACGCAAGGGCAGTTCCTGTGCAGCGCCTGCGGCGGCCTGGCCGGCGAGGGCAGCAAGACCTTTCGCAAGCTCACCCCGCGCGCCAACGTCCGCTACGAACTGGGCCGCGCGACCAACGTCTATTTCTCCTACAACAAGGGCTATAAATCGGGCTTCATCCCGGTTTCGGCCTTCTCCACCGTGCCGATCAAGCCGGAGGGGATCGACGCCTACGAAGTCGGCTTCAAGACTGCGCGTGGGCCGTTCCACTTCGACACCTCGGCCTATTACTACAAATATTCGAATCTGCAGGTCGCGGCCTACGTCAATTCGGCAGCCGTCTACCGCAACGCCAAGAAGGCAGAGATCTACGGCGGCGACGCGCAGATCAGCGCCGACCTGACCCGCGATCTCAGCCTCAGCCTCGGCGTCACCTACACGCACGCCCAGTACAAGCAGTTCGGCGACGCGGTGGACTATGTGCAGGATACCAACAAATTCCTGCCGGGAACCGACACGCCCAACCCGAGCTACGGCTTGTTCCTCCATCCCAACGTGCCGGTGGACGGCAACGTCATGCCGCGTTCGCCGCGCTTCAGCGGCACCGCTTCGGCGGACTACAAACACAAGTTCGGCTGGGGCGACATCCACCTCGATGCCAACCTCTTCTATACCTCGAAATTCTATTTCGACTCACCCGAGCGGTTCAGCCAGAAGCGCTACGCGCTGCTCAACCTGCGTGCCGGTTACACCACGCCCGATGGCCATTTCGGCTTCGACGTCTTCGGCACCAACGTGACCAACAGCAAGTATCGCATCCAGGTGCTGCCCGGCGACTTCGCCATTCAACAGGTCTATGGGGAACCGGCATCGGTGGGAGCTTCGTTCACCGTTCACTATTGACCATCAGGGAGACGGGAATGGCCCTCGACGACTTTCGCACGCTGGGCCGTTCCGGTCTCCGGGTGAGCCCGCTCTGCCTCGGCGCGATGACCTTCGGATCGGGCAAGGGCTGGACTTGCGACGAGGCGACTTCGGTTGAGCTTATCCGCACCTATCTCGATGCCGGCGGCAACTTCATCGATACCGCCGACATCTACACCGCGGGCATGAGCGAGGAGGTACTCGGCCGCGCTCTGGCCGGATCGGGGGTGCGCGACGGTGTTGTGCTGGCGACCAAATATACCTTCGGCGGCGTGCCCGGCGACATCAACAGCCGGGGCAACGGGCGCAAGAATGCGTTTCGCGCGCTGGAAGCGTCGCTGCGCCGGCTGCACATGGATTATGTCGATCTTTACTGGATGCACGCCTGGGACACAGTGACCCCGGTTGAGGAGATCGTGCAGACCTTCGATGCGCTGATCCGGCAGGGCAAGATCCGCTATTACGGCCTTTCCGACGTCCCGGCCTGGCTCGCTGCCCAGATCGTCGATTGCGCACGCCACAACGGCATGGCGGCGCCGATCGCGCTGCAGCTTGAATATTCGCTGATCGAACGCGTGATCGAGCGCGAGCATCTGCCCTTCGCGGCGGCGGCGGGTCTGGGCCTGTGCCCGTGGAGCCCGCTCGCGGGCGGCGTGCTGAGCGGCAAGTATAGCCGCGGCGAGACGCCTGACGGCGGCCGGCTGGCGAGCGTCGACACCAGCCAGCACCGGCGGCTGGAACGCGACCAGACCTGGGCGATCCTCGACGTGCTGCACGCCATCGCCGACGAAACCGGCCGCACCGTCGCCGAGATCGCGCTGAACTGGGCGATGCACCGCTACCGCTCGACATCGGTGATCGTCGGCGCGACGAAGTTGGAGCAGCTCACGGCCAACCTCGCGGCGGGCGACTTTGCGCTCTCCACCGATCAGCTGGAGCGCCTCGATCTCGCGTCGCGGCTTGAGGCGGTGGCGCCCTACAGCTTCTTCCTGCCGCGCCGGCTGGATGCGACGATGGGGCGCTTCGAGGGCTTCGACCCACCCGCCTTCGGCTGACCGATCAGGCGGCCGCCCGGCCCAGCCGGGCGAAGCGGTCGAGATGGTGGTCGGCGGTGCCGAACTCGGTCTCGATCGCCGTCGCCCGCTTGAAATAATGGCCAATGGCGAGCTCGTCGGTCATGCCCATGCCGCCATGCAGCTGCACCGCATTCTGGCCGACGAAGCGACTGGCGCGGCTCACCGTCACCTTGGCTGTAGAGGCGGCGCGGGCGCGTTCGGCGGGGTCCGCCCCGAGCTTCAACGTGGCGAGGAGCACCGCCGAAGATGCCATCTCGATCTGCATGAACATGTCGACCATGCGGTGCTGGAGCACCTGGAAGTCGGCGATCGCCTGGCCGAACTGTCGGCGTTGCTTCGTGTAGGTGATGGTGTCGGCGAGCAGCCGGCGCATTACGCCGACCGCCTCCGCGCCGGCCGCGGCGATCCCTGCGTCGCCCGCCGCCTCGATCAGGGGCAGCGCGCCCCCCTCCGGACCGATCAGCGCCGCCCGGGAAAGGATTACGCCTTCGAGCCGGATGTCCGCCGCGCGGCGGCCGTCTATGGTGGGATAGGGAAAGAGCGTGACGCCGGCCGCCTGCGGATCGACGAGGAACAGTGAGACATTCTCGCCGGTGCGCGCGGTGATGAGCAACCCCGTCGCCCAGGGTGCGGCCGTGACGACGGATTTCACGCCGTCCAGCCGCCAGCCTTTACCGTCGAGCGTCGCGACCGTGGATACCGGTGAGAAAGCGAAGCGCGATGCCGGCTCGGCCCACGCGAAGGCGAGGCGCGATCGGCCCGCAGCGATTTCCCGCAATTCCGCTTCGGCCATCGCACCCCCCGCCGCGCGGAGCAAGCCACCGCCGATCACCACCGTTTCGAGGAACGGCTCGATCAGCAGCGCCTCGCCAAATTCCTCCATCAGGATCATCGTCGTTACCGGATCGCCGTCCAATCCGCCTTTCGCGACGGGAAGCGGCAGCGCGAGAACCCCGAGTTCTTCGGCCAGCGCCTGCCAGATTTCCGGGCGCCATCCAGCTTTCGACCGGCTCGCGATGCGACGCTGCTCGAACGGATAGCGCCGGGCGAGGAAGGCGCGCACGCCGTCGCGAAGCTGGCGCTGCTCGTCGGTGAAGCTGAAGTCCATCTCTCGTCCC
Source organism: Sphingomonas chungangi (assembly GCF_013778325.1). Lineage (GTDB taxonomy): Bacteria > Pseudomonadota > Alphaproteobacteria > Sphingomonadales > Sphingomonadaceae > Solisphingomonas > Solisphingomonas chungangi. The sequence continues at coordinate 533,022 of NZ_JACEIB010000003.1, forward strand.
TATCCGGCCTGGGCCTCAGCCCTATACTGATCGCGAAGCAGTCTCTTATAAAGTTTGCCGGTCGGCTCGCGCGGCAGGCTCTCGGCAAAATCGACCCGGCGCGGTGCCTTGATCGGGCCGAGCTTCTCGCGGGCGAAAGACCGCAGCGTCTCGGCCAGCTCCGCGCCCGCCTCGGCTCCATTCATCAGCTCGACGACGGCGCAGACGCTCTCGCCCATCTCGGCATCGGGAATGCCGATCACCGCGGCGTCACGTACCGCCGGGTGGGTGATCAGCAGATTCTCGATCTCCTGCGGATAGATGTTCACGCCGCCCGATATGATCATGAAATTGCGGCGGTCCGTCAGATAGAGATAGCCGGCCTCGTCCACCCAGCCGACATCGCCGAGGGTCGTCCAGCCTCTGGCATTGGTCGCGGCTGCCGTTTTGTCCGGATCATTGTGATAGGAAAACGGCTGGCCGTTCTCGAAATAGATATCGCCGGCCTCACGCGGCGGCAGCTCCTCGCCATCCTCGCCACAGATGCGGATCGTGCCGATCAATGCGCGCCCGACCGACCCGGGGCGCTCCAGCCATTCGGCGCTGTCGATCGCGGTGAAGCCGTTCGCCTCGGTCGCCGAATAATATTCGCTGAGGATCGGCCCCCACCAGTCGATCATCGCCTGCTTCACCGGCACCGGACATGGTGCTGCGGCGTGGATCGCGATGTGCAGCGAGGAGACGTCGTAAGTCGCGCGTGTCTCTTCGGGCAGCTTGAGCATACGCACGAAATGGGTCGGCACCCACTGGGCTGCGTTCAGCCGGTGACGCTCGATCAGCGCCAACGCGGCCTCGGCGTCGAACCGGTCCATCACTACCACCAGCCCGCCGATACGCAGCACCGCCATCGACCAGCGAAGCGGCGCCGCATGGTAGAGTGGAGCGGGGCAGAGATAGCGGGTGTCGGCGGTGAAGCCGTAGCGCCGCTCGACGAGCGTATCGAGCACGGTGGCGGTGTCGATCGGCGCGCCCGGCTCGATCACGCGGCGAATGCCCTTCGGCCGCCCCGTCGTGCCGGACGAATAGAGCATGTCCGATCCCATCGTTTCGTCGGCAACGGGGTGGGCAGGCAGCGCAGCGATCCGCTCGATCAGGCCGTCCGTGCCCTCCAGCCGGAGCCCGGTCGTGCCGGGCGCCTCGCGCATCGCCGACTCCACCCGCTCGGCCGTCCGTTCCGAATAGACGACGAAGGCAGCGCCGCAGTCTCGCAGGATGTAGGCCAAATCGCCCGCGGCCAGGCTGGTCGACAGCGATACGAACAGCAGGCCGGAACGTTGTGCCGACCAGACCAACGGGAACACCCACTCGTGATTCTCGACCACCAGCGCGATGACATCGCCGGCTTGCAACCCTCCGGTTCGCCAGAATTGAGCGAGACGGTTCGAGCGCGCGTCGAGTTTGGCATAGCTGATCATCCGCCCGGTCGCCGCCATCACATAGGCGATCCGATCGGGGGCGTCGCGCGCGACCTCGCTCGGATGACGCCAGCACATGTGTCAGGCGATCGCGGCTTTGGGGATGAAGATCGTCCGGGGCTGGGTGAATTCCAGCAGCCCGGCCGCGCCGTTCTCGACACCGATACCGGATTGCTTGGCGCCGGCGAAGGGAGTGAAGGGCGTATTCTGCAGGTTCTGGTTGATCCAGATGGTGCCGGTATCCATCCGTCTGGCGATCTCCACCGCCTTGTTGATATCGCGCGACCATACTGCGCCGCCAAGGCCATAATCGGAATCGTTGGCGCGCGCGATCACGTCGTCGATGTCGCGAAACTTGAGCAGAGGCAGGATCGGCCCGAACGCTTCCTCGGTCACGACGTGCGCATCTTCGGGCGGATTGTCGACGATGGTGATAGGCACGAAATAGCCCTTCGCTGGCACCTCCTTGCCCTGCAGCAGCGTCAGGCCGGACGCCTTCGCCTCGTCGATCAACGCCATGACGCGGTCGTGCTGCGGCTTGTTCTGGATCGGGCCGTAATCGGTGCCCGGCGCGGCGCCGTCGCCCACCGTCACCCGCCGCGCGATCTCGTGTAGCCGATCGCGCAGCGCGTCATAGATATCCTCATGGATATACATGCGCTTGGTCGCGATGCAGACCTGCGCGCTGTTGTAGAAGGCGCCGTGGAAGATCTGCTCGACCACCGCATCGAGATCGATGTCGGGCATCACGATCGCCGCGTCGTTGCCGCCGAGCTCCAACGTCACGCGCTTCAGGTCCTTCGCGGCGCTCTCCATCACGCGCTTGCCGGTGGCGGTCGATCCGGTGAAGCTGATCTTGGCGAAGCCGGGATGCGACGTCATCATCGGCCCTAGCTCGTCGCCGCCGGTGACGATGTTGAGCACGCCGTCCGGCACCAGCCCGCGCAGCAGCTCGCCGATCTTGAGCATGCAGAGCGGCGTGAAAGGCGAAGGCTTCAGTACCATCGTGTTGCCGGCCAGCAGCGCCGGCGCGATCTTCCACATCGCCAGCAGGACGGGGAAGTTCCACGGCACGATCGCGCAGACCACGCCCAGCGGGACATGATGCACCTCGATCCGCCGTGTCTCGCTGTCCTCGGTCACCTCGACGGGAAGATCGAGCTTGGTGGTGGCGCGCAGCCACCAGGCGCCGCCCTTGACCTCCTGGATGGCGAGTGGCAGCGGGCGGCCCTGTTCGCGGGTGAAGAGCCGGCCGAGCGCCTCGGCATGCTCGCCGATCCGCTGGGCGGCCTCGGAGAGGATGCGGCGGCGCTCTACGATCGGCGTATCGCGCCATGCCGGGAAGGCGGCACGGGCGGCTACCACCGCCGCATCCAGATCGGCTGCGGTTGCGCGGGGCGCCTGCGCGAAGACGTCGCCATCGGCGGGATTGACGACGTCGATCGTGCCGTCGCCCGAAGCGGGCCGGCCGCCGATCGTCATGGTGTAACCCGTCTCGAAATCCATGACGTCCGTCTCCGTCGCTCACTGCTTGCGCTTGGCGGTAGCATCGGCGCCAGCGCCCCGCAACCGAGTTAGTCGATCGATTGAAAATGATGTCGACAGGGCGCTCGCATAGATTTAATCGAGAAATTAGATATGGCGTTGGAGAGCGAGATGAGCGAGTCCCGGGCTTTCACGATGACGATCGGCGGTCGCAGCGTCTTCGGCGAGAGCGTGGCGATCGCGATCGCCGATCCGGCCACGGGCGCAGCCTTCGCCGAGGCGCCCGGGTGCTCGCAGGCGCAGCTCGATGCGGCGGTAAATGCGGCAAGGGCGGCCTTTGCCGGCTGGGCGGCGATGCCTTTCGCCGATCGCACCGCGCTGGTCGCAAAGATCGCCGAGGTGATCGAGGCTAATCTCGACGAGTTGAAGACGCTGCTTACCCGCGAGCAGGGCAAGCCGCATGAGGTAGCGACCGGCGAGCTGCAGGGCGCGGCCTATTGGGCGATGTCGGCGGCGGGTTTCACCGATCCCGACGAAGACAGCGGGACCGCCGAGCGCCAAGTGCGGACGCGCCGCCTGCCGTTGGGCGTGGTCGGCGCGATCGTCCCCTGGAACTACCCCGTGCTCACCGCGCTGATGAAGATCGTGCCGGCGCTTTCGGCCGGCAATACCTTGGTGCTGAAACCGGCCCCGACCACGCCGCTAGCAACGCTGCGGCTGGGCGAATTGCTGCAAGGGTTGCTGCCAGACGGCGTGCTCAACATCGTTTCGGGCGGCGCCGATCTCGGCCCGTGGATGACGGCGCACCCCGGCTTCGACAAGATCACCTTCACGGGATCGACGGCGGTCGGAAAGCACATCATGCGCGCGGCGGCCGACCGCGTGCAGCGCTTCACGCTGGAGCTCGGCGGCAACGACGCGGCGATCGTGCTGCCGGACGTCGATTTGGAAGCGGTGGCGCGGAAGATTTTTTGGGGCGCGCTGCTCAATTCCGGGCAGATCTGCGTCGCGGCCAAGCGCGTCTATGTCCATGAGGATATCTACGATCGCTTCCTCGAGGCCTTCGTCGCGATCGTGAAGGACACGAAGATGGGGCCGGGGGACCAACCCGGCGTCCAACTCGGCCCGATCCAGAACAAGGCGCAGTTCGATCGTGTGACGCGCCTTGCCGAGGAGGCGCGCGCCGCCGGCTACCGCCTCATCCAGGGCGAGGCGCCGGAGGGGCCGGGCTATTTCTTCCCGGTCACCCTCGTCGACAATCCTGCCGACGATGCCGAGATCGTGCGCGAGGAGCAGTTCGGCCCGGTGCTGCCGATCTTGAAGTTCCGCGACGCGGAGGATGTGATCGCGCGCGCCAACGGCACCGCCTACGGCCTCGCCGGATCGGTCTGGTCGGCCGATGTCGCTGCGGCGGGCGCGATCGCCGACCGGCTCGATTGCGGCACCGTCTGGGTCAACACGATCATGGATGCACCGGCGGATCAGCCGCTCGGCGGGCACAAGCAATCGGGCTTCGGGATCGAGAACGGCCAGCTCGGCTTACTCGAATATACCAGCCTGCAGACGCGGGTGACGGTGCCGGCGGGTTGAGGATCAGCCGGCTGGCTTGTCGGCGACAATGCCGATCAGGATCACATCGAGCAACGTCGCCGTGTAGCGGCGGCGCAGATTGTCGTCGATCTCGGCGATGCCGAAGGCCGAGCGCAGGATGTGCTGGCCGAAGAAGAGCTGGTCGCAGGCGCCGAGAATGATGAAGTAGAACATCATCGGGTCGACAGGTTTGAACACACCCTTGGCGATGCCGTCCTCGAGCAGGAGGCGCTGTGTTTCGGCGAGCGGCTTGGAGATCGTCTCGGCGACCTCGCGTCCCAGTTCCGGATCCTCGAACATGTAGTGGATCAGGCGGTTCACGTAGGGGAAGCGGAAATAGACGTTAATGATCGCCTTGACGTGCAGCTTCAGCTTCTCGACCGGGTTCAGCTCCATCTCCAGCAGGCCGTCCATCTGCTGTATGCCCTTCCCGAGCACGTCCTTCACCAGTGCGAGCAGAAGCCCGTTCTTGCTGCCGAAATAATATTTGACGAGCGCCGAATTGAGGCCCGACTTACGTGCGATATCGCTGAGCGAGATATCGATCGTGCTGCGCTCGGTCATGAGCGCACCCGCTGCCTTCAGCAGCTGATCCCGGGATGACAGCTTCTCGCCATCTTGTGTCTTTGCAACCGCTGTCGCCACCATCGGACCCTCTTAAGGAAAGCGATGGTGGCGATCAACAATCGATTACGTAGCGTCCACAGGGTTTTTCGGTGTTCTAGCGTGGCGACATGCGGATCGCGCCGTCGAGGCGAACATCCTCGCCGTTGAAATAGGAATTGCGGCACATCTCGACCGCGAGACTCGCATATTCCGGCGCATTGCCGAGCCGCTTGGGGAAGGGAACGCTGGCGGCCAGCGCATCCTTCACATGCTGCGGCGCGCCGTTCATCAGCGGCGTGTTGAAGATGCCGGGCAGGATCGTATTGACGCGGATGCCGTCACCCATCAGGTCGCGCGCGATCGGCAGCGTCATGCCGACGATGCCGCCCTTGGAGGCCGAATAGGCCGCCTGGCCGGCCTGACCATCTTCCGCCGCGACCGAGGCGGTGTTGACGATCGCGCCGCGCTCGCCGTCCTCCATCGGGTCGAGCGTCAGCATGCCGGCGGCCGCCTTGGCGATGCAGCGGAAAGTGCCGACGAGATTGATCTGGATGATGCGATCGAACTGGTCGATCGGGAAGTGCCGGATCTCGCCCGTATCGCGTGCGCGGCTGGCGGTCTTGATCGCGTTGCCGGTGCCGGCGCAATTGACCAGGATGCGCTCCTGCCCGTGTGCGGCGCGCGCCTTGGCGAAGCCGGCATCGACGGAGGCCTCGTCGGTAACGTTGACCTGGCAGAAAATGCCGCCGATCTCGCTTGCGACCTGTTCGCCGCGTTCGGCATTGAGATCGAATAGGGCGACCTTCACGCCCTGTTCGGCCAGCGCGCGCGCCGTTGCCTCGCCCAGGCCGCTTGCGCCGCCCGTCACCACTGCCGCGCAACCTTCCAACTTCATGTCCGATGTCCTTCTTTCTGAATGGGTTTGAAAAATGCGGTCAGAGCGTCTGACCGTCGTCGATGGTGAAGACGCCGCCGGTCACCTGCGCGCTCGCATCGGCGCAGAGATAGGTGACGATGGGATCGAGCACATCGACGTCCATCAACCGGCGCCGCGGGAAGGTGGCGAGCAAGGCTTTCGCCTTGTCCGAGTCCAGCCAGTCGTCGGTCAGCTCGGTGCGCATATAACCCGGCGCCACGATATTGACGTTGACGCCCTTGCCCGACCAGTCGCGCGCCAGCGTGCGCCCGAGCTGGTTCACCGCAGCCTTGGACGCGCTGTAGATCGGGTTGTTGGGCTGGACATATTGCGCCGTCACCGAGGAGATCAGCACGATCCGGCCGTGCTGCCGCTCGGCCGCGCCTTGCACGATCATGCGCCGCGCCGCCTCGCGCGCCGTCAGGAACACGCCCCGCGCGTTCACCGCGAAGATGCGATCGAAATCCTCCACGGCCATGCCCAATGCGCTGCCGCCAATCGTCATGCCGGCATTGGCGACGACGCTGTCGACCGGGCCGATCGCCGCCTCGGCCGCGTCGAAGCCGGCGATCACCGAGGCTTCGTCCGCCACGTCCATCGCGATCGAGACGGCGGTGCCGCCGGCGCCCTCGATCCCCACCTGTGTCTCGGCGAGCATCGCGGTTCGCCGCGCGGCCAGCACCAGCCGTGCGCCGCATCCGGCGAGCGTGCCGGCGAGGTGCTTGCCGACGCCCGACGAGGCGCCCGTGATCAGGATCGTGCGATTGGACAGATCGAACAAGCTTTCCCCCTTCGCGGTGCGCGGCCCGGTTAGCGATCGCCGTCCGGCAGTGTCAAACGAATGATTAATTCAGTCGATCGGCGCACCGCCGACCTCGACCACCAACTTTCCGACCACCGCGCGACCGACAAGTTGCGCAATCGCCTGCCCGCCCTGCGCGAGATCGAAGCGCGCCGAAACCAGCGGGCGGATCGCACCCTGCTCATACCATTCGAGCAGTTCCTCGACGTTGGCGCGGTTGCGTTCCGGGAAGCGCTCGATGAAGGATCCCCAGAATACGCCGATAACGTGGCAGCCCTTGAGCAGCGGCAGGTTGAGCGGAATGCTGGGGATGCCCGCCGGGAACCCGACGACCAGGAAGCGGCCGTCCCACGCGAGGCTGCGCAGCGCCGGCTCCGAATAGCTGCCGCCGACCGGATCGTAGATCACGTCGACTTCGCCGTCGGCGAGCGCCCTTATCTCCTCGGTCAGCGCGCGACCCTGCGCCTTGTCGAGCGGGCCGGGCGCATAGACGAAGCCGGCGTCCGCGCCGCGCGCGCGCGCCACAGCGAGCTTCTCCTCGCTCGATACGCCGGCGATCACCCGCGCGCCCATATGCTTGCCGAGCTCGACCGCCGCGAGGCCGACGCCGCCCGCAGCGCCCAGCACCAGCAGCGTCTCGCCCGGCTGCAGACGGGCGCGATCCTTCAGCGCGTGATGCGAGGTGCCGTAGGTCATGAGGAAGGCCGAGGCTTCGTCAAAGGGCATCGATGCGGGCATGCCGTAGCAACGGACCGCGGGGAGGACCATCTTCTCGGCCAGTCCACCGCAGACGTTGCCGCCCAGAACCCGGTCTCCGATACGGAAGCCGCTCACTCCTTCGCCGAGCTGATCGACCACGCCGCTCACCTCGGCGCCGGGCGAGAAGGGGCGTTCCGGCCTGAACTGGTAGCGATCCTCGATGATCAGCGCGTCCGGGTAATTGACGCCGCACGCTGCGACTGCGATACGAATGTCGCCCGGCCCGGCCACAGGATCGGGCAGGGTCGCCAGTTCGAGTGTTTCGGGTCCGCCCGTCCTCACGCTCACCAGCGCCCGCATCCCCAGCCTCCCGCTTGCCGTTCTGCCCGCCCTCATTTAATCGAGTAATGAGATGTGCTCGAAGGTGCAAGCGGAGGTGGGGTGAAAAGGCTGATATTCCTGTCGGACGACGGAGAAATCGCGATAGACGCCGACGAATCGGTCTCCGTGATGCAGGCCGCCAAGGCTCATGGCGTGCCCGGCATCGACGCCGATTGCGGTGGCTCGATGGTGTGCGGCACCTGTCACGTCTATGTGCTCGACGACTTGCGCGGCACGCTGCCCGCACCCTCCGACATGGAGCGCGAAATGCTCGAATATGTCCCCGATCCACATCCGGAGGCGCGGCTGAGCTGTCAGCTCAGGGTGAGTGACTGCGCCGACGGGATGCGTTTTGAGGTACCGCACGCACAACGCTAGGCCGAGCTTTGCCAAAAGCTGTTCCGGCTCGTGGCCGCGCCGGGGCGACCGACAGGATGACCCCGTCGGGAAGTCGAGCCGGAACGGCTACGCTCCCAAGGGTGCTTAGTTTGAGATCGCGCTTCGCTCGCCCTGTATCATCCGATCGCCGAGCGGAGGAGCATCTTCCACCTCGATGTCAAGGCTGCGCAGATAGCCGGCGGTCATGATGTAGAAGCCGGTGACGATGCATATCTCGACGAGCTCGGCCGGGCTGAACAGGGCTTGGGCGACCTTGATCGTTTCGGCGGAAGCGCAATTGTCTCGATAGATCTCGTCCGTGATGGCGAGCGCCGCGCATTCACGGTCGGAGAAGGTCGAGCGATCGTTCGCCTCGCTGGCGGCCAGCATCGCCTCGCTCATTCCCACCATCCGCGCGACGCTGACATGCTGGTGGTGCTCGTAATCCGATTTGCACAGCTGGCCGACGCGCAGGATGATCAGCTCGCGCAGTACCGGATCGATCGTGCCGTGGCGCAGGATCTCGACCCCCATCCGTGCATAGGCGTGCATCAGCCGGGGCTGATGCGCCATCATCCGGGTGACGTTCAGCGAGCCGAGCTTGCGCAGCGACTCGCGCAAATCGTCATCCATCGCGGCGGGATCGGGGAAGGCAATACGCGCCATGGGCTCGTCTCCTGATTGTTCGTACGGGAGCGTTCGCAGGCCGGATCGTGGCGATCAAGCGGATTTAATCGATCGCTTGACCTTTTTGCGCAAAGACGCCCTACTGCCTTTAGAAAAGAGGAGAGGGCGATGCTAAAGCCGACGATGGCGCTCCCGACAAGGGTGGAACAACTGACCACCGACTGGTTCGATTCGGTGATCGAGGATCCGATCGTCGACGCCAGCGTGATCCAGGTGATCCACGGCACCGCCACCAAGGTGAAGGTCGATCTCGCCTTCGGCCGCCCGGACGGCACCGCCGAGAAGCGCGTGATCTGGGTGAAGACCGGCTTCGAGCCACACAGCAAGACAATCGGCACCGAGCGCGTCTATGCCGGCGAGACCTTCTTCTACCGCAATTATGGCGGCCGCTACGAGACGCGCACGCCCGACTGCCTGTTCGCCGACAGCGACGAAGAGGGCAATTCGATCCTGCTGCTCGACGATCTCTGCAAGCTCGGCGCGCAGTTCCAGGAACCGACCGCTGCGGGCTCGCCCGATCTGATCGCAGCCGGGCTGGAGGCGATGGCGCGCTACCAGGCGGCATCATGGATGGATCCGGAGCTGTGGAAGGTCGACTGGCTGCGCAACGGCGGTTCCTTCGATGCCGGCAAATGCCTCGACTGGATCTACGATCCCCAACATTGGGAGGAGTATCAGAGCCGCCCGCGCGTCCAGCTGCTCCACCCCTCGCTGCGCGATCGCGACCGGCTGCTGGAGGCGCATACCCGCCTGCGCCGCGACTGGCTACGCCGAGCACCCTGGGCGCTGAGCCACGGCGACGCGCATTTCGGCCAGCTCTACAGCCTGCCGAGCGGAGAGGCGCGGATGATCGACTGGCAGTGCGTGCAGGTCGCGCACCACATGCAGGATCCGGCGAACCTGATCGTCAGCGGCCTCTCGGTCGAAGATCGCCGTGCCCACGATCGCGATCTCGTCGCGTATTACCTGGAAAAACTGGAGGCATTCGGGGTCGAAGCCCCGCCGTCGCTGGAGGAGGCGTTCGCCAACCTCAAGGTCTATTGCATGCACCAGGTGAGCTGGGTGATGTGCATCGTCGAGATGCAGCCCGAAGAGAATTGCGCCGCGATCACCGAGCGCGCCTCGGCCGCCGCGATGGACTATGGGACGTTGGATATCCTGCTGGCTTGAGCGTCAGCCCCGCAGCCACGCGATCGCCTCGGCTTCGTCGAGGAAGCCCCGCTCGCGGCCATCGGCGAAGTTGCGGGCTGCCTGCATCTTGGCGAGGTTCGAGGACACCACGACCGCCATCCTGTCCTGCGGGCCGACGGGGTGGATGTCGATCGTGGCGAATTCGGCGATGACGTCGCCGCTCTGCACCGGCGAATCCAGCGCGATGACGAGGTGCAGGACCGGCTTTCCGGCCCGGCGCGCTTCCGCATTGGCGACCGGCAGCTGTGCTCCCCAGCGGCGCACGTCCTCGATCGTCAGGAAGCCGGCGCACAGGGTGCGGACCAGCCCGCCCGCGGCATCGTAGCCGACCGTCAGTTCGCCCATTTTGCTCTCCCGTCCTTTTTCAGCGATCCTAGCGCCGGTAGTCGACATCCCTCCAGTCCAGACGCGACAGTTCGTCCTTGCGCGGCCCGACATAGCCGAACAGGAAAGCGCCGACCTTGCGCATCTGGATCTCCTCGCTGCCCTCCGTGATGCGGTAGCGGCGGTGGTGGCGGTAGATGTGCTCGAAGGGCTTGTGCCGCGAATAGCCGATGCCGCCATGCACCTGCATCGCCCGGTCCGCCGCCTCGCAGCAGAAGCGGTTCGCCCAGTAATTGCACATGGACACCTTGTCGGACATGCGCTTGGCGACCTCGGGATGAGGCATCTGGTCCATTTCCCAGGCGGTCTTGCGGATGAAGGCGCGCAGCATCTCGGCCTGCGTGGCGAGTTCGACCAGCGGAAACTGAATTCCCTGATTCTCGGAGAGCGGGCGCCCGAACGGCTTGCGCGCGCGAGCATATTTCACGCTCTCCTCGATGCAATAGGCACCCGCGCCGAGCGAGCTCGCCGCCTGGCGGATGCGGTTCTCGTGGACGAAGGCCTGGGCGAGCGGCAGCCCGTCATCCTCCGGCCCGAACAGCGCGCTTTCCGGCACCCAAACGTCGGTGAGCGAGAAGCGCGGATGGTCGGTCGGCATGTTGAACGTCCAGAGATACTGGTCGATCGCGATGCCCGGCGCGTCGCGAGGCACGAGGAGGCAGCTGATCCCCTTCGCGTCGCCCGGCTTGCCGCTGGTCCGCGCGAAGACCGCGCAGTGGGTGGCGATGTGCATGCCCGTGATCCACATCTTCTCGCCCTCGATACGCCAGCCGGGCACGCCGTCGCGGGTTTCGCGCACCGCCGTAGTCTCCATGAAGGTGGCGTCGGATCCGTGATCGGGCTCGGTGAGACCGAAGCGCACGTCCCGGGTACGGGTCAGTAGGCCGGGGATGAACTCGTCCTTCTGCGCCTGCGTGCCGAAATCGCGGAACATCACGATCAAGGGGTGATTGCCGACCACCGAATGCTCGTTCTGCAGATCGTTGTGCAGGCCGAGCCCCTTGGCGGCGAGGTGCTCGCGGATGACTGTCATCCACAGGTTGCTACCGGCCTCGCCGCCGAACTCCCTGGGCACGGCGAAGCGATAAAAGCCGGCGCGGTCGGCACGGTCCTTGGCCTCGTCCAGCAGGGCCTCCCAATCGTGGCGCGGCAGGCCGTCGCGGTCCCAGTCGGTGCGGGCATATTCGCGGCGATGATCGAAGAAGCGGATGTTGTCGTCCTGCTCTTCCAGTGGTTTGATCTCAGTTTCTATGAAGGCGTCGAGCCGCTTTAGATACTCGACGAGCGCGGGATCAAGATTGAAGTCCATCGGGCGATCCTTCTTCGGTGTCGGTGCGCAGCCGGTGTGCGAGGGCGAGGCCGGGATAGGTCGGCTGATCGATCGCGAGGCGCGCCTCGGCGAGCGACCAGAGCAGGTCCATGAGGCCGGGAGTGGCGGCGTCAAAACGGCCCTCGGCGATCGCATTCGACAGGGTTGCGAGTTGCGCGCCGTCCTCGCCTTCGCTGCCCAGCAATGCGGAGAAGGCGGCGCGCAGGCGCGCATCGCTGGCGCCGGCCTCGTCGATCTCGCGCCGCACGAGATCGACGGCGTTGGCGGCGACGCGCGTGCGGAAGGCGAGGGTGCCGCTCACCGCCGGCAGCACCTCGTTGCGGAGGAAGGCGGCGACCGCTTCGAGGATCGCCGCACTGCCGGGCCTGTCCTGCATCGTCATGGGCCGAACTCGATCAGGCGGAGAAGATCGATCTCGTTTTCGGACGCGCGCCGTGCGATCATGGCGCGTTCCACCGATCGATCCTGCCCGCTTTGGAAAAGAGCGACATAGGAGCGGCAGTTGAGGCCCCATCGCAGGCTGGCCAATGTTTCCCACCAGCGCACCCGCTCGGGATCGACCGGGCCGCCGGACGCGGCCTCATAGGCGCCGTACAACGCCGTGCGCGATCCGAAGCCGCCAGCGGGTGCCTCGATCCGTCCGAAGCGCCACGGCATCGCACAGAACCAGCCGAGATCCTCCATCGGATCGCCGAGATGCACCAGTTCCCAGTCCAGCACGGCCCGCACGCCGTCCGGTGCGATCATCAGGTTGCCGGTGCGGAAATCGCCGTGGACCAGTGCGAGCGAGGCATCGGCCGGGCGACGCTCGACCAGCCACCGGTAGGCCAGCTCGAAGATCGGGCTCGGCGGATCGCAGGTGTCGAGCTCTGCGCGAAGGTAAGCAAGCGTCTCGGCCGGACCGAGCGTCGCCAGCTGCGGCAGCGATGCCGGCGGGACGGCGTGGATGCGTGCGAGGATGGAACCGAGATCGGCGGCGAGGCGACGCCGGACATCGGCGAAAGCGGCATCGCGCAGCAGCTTGCGGGCAATGGTCTCGCCTTCGATCCGGTCGCTGACGAAGCCGCGCCCGAGGTCGTCTCCAGGCATCAGGATGTGCCGCACCGGCGCGACCGGCACGCCGGCCGCGCCCGCCGCCCGGATCACTTCCGCTTCGGTGGAAAGCCCCGCCGCGATATTGCGCTCGAAATCGCCGCCCGGTGCGCGCCGCAGTATCAGCGGCACCTGTCCGGCGGGCGTGATCGCGGCGAAGGCCCATGTTTCCTGACTGGCGCCGCCGGAGAGCCGCTCGGGGATCGAGACGTTGATCGCGCCCGCCGCCAGCCGGGGCGCCAGCGCCCGCAACGGTTCGGCGAGGGCAGTGCCCTCAGCCACCGCGCCGGATCACGTCCGCGGCGCGCCACGCCATCGCCATGGTTGGCCCCTGCGTGTTTCCCGAGGGCACCACCGGCATGATCGAGGTATCCATGACGCGCAGCCCTGCGATCCCGCGCACGCGCAGCTCGGAATCGACCACCGATGCGGCATCCTTGCCCATCCGGCAGCTTCCTACGGCATGATAGCCACAGGTCGCGAACTGATCATAAGCCTGAAGAATCTGCTCGTCTGTCTCGTATTGAGGACCGGGCATGGTCTCCGTGGCGACGATCTCCTTCAACGGGCTCTGCGCGGTGAAGCGGCGCACCGCGCGGATCGCGCCGACCATCGCCCGCCGGTCCTCTTCTGTGTCGCGATGGTTGGGGGAGAGGCATGGCGACGCCTCGGGATCGGCCGACGTGATGTGCAGCGTGCCCGCCGATGTCGGCCGCAGCGGATAGACCACTAGCGACATACCGGGAAACGGTTCGGTGGTGCGGCCCATCTTGCTGAAATCAAGGCTGTGCGGCGCCACCAGAAACTGCACGTCGGGCCGGTTGAGGCCGGGTCGGCTCTTCAGCCACAATCCCATGTCGAAGGTGGCGGAGGAGAGCGGCCCCTTGCCGGTCAGTCCGTAGCGCACGACCTCACGGACCAGCCGCCAGCCGCGATGAATGTTGTTGAAGGAATAGCGGTGATCGGTCAGCCGCCACTGCATCAGCAGGGCGCGATGTTCGATCAGGTTGGCGCCGACGCCGGTCAAGGCATGACGGACGGTTATGCCGAGCGGCTCCAGCACGGCGGGGTCGCCGATGCCCGATCGCTCAAGGATGCCGGGACTGGCCATCGCGCCGGCGGCGAGGATGATGTCGCGCGTTGCCCGCACCTCCTGCGCCGCCCCGCCTTTCAGGTAGCGGATCGCGACTGCCTTCGTTTCTTCCAGCACCACTCGATCGACCGTGGCATCGGTGATCACGGTGACGTTGCGTCGCCGTTCGGCGGGCCTGAGGAAGGCGGTGGCGGCCGACACGCGGCGTCCCTTGTGGACGGTGCGCGGATTGTAGCCGACGCCTTCGTCGTCGTCTGGCACGTTGACGTCTTCCTTCACCGGCAGGCCCATCGCGTGCCCCGCGGCGATCACCGCTTCGTGCCAGGGGCCTCGCACGTCCTTGCCGGGCAGCGATAGCTTGAGCGGCCCGTCACCCCCACGCGTGCCCTCCGCGCCCAGCTCATGCCCCTCCAGCGCGGCGTAGGCGGCGCCGATGTGCCGCCAGTTCCAGTCGTCGCTGGAAAGCTCGGCGATGGCGTCGAAATCGGCGGGCTGGCCGCGCACGTACATGAGGCCGTTGATCGAGGTCGATCCACCGACCACCCGGCCGCGCAGCCAGGTCTCTACCTTGTTGCCGGTACCGGGCTCGGCCTTGGTCGGATAGGCCCAGATGTTGGCGGCGCGGCCCATCAGCTTTGGCACCGCCTTGGGCACGCGGAAGAAGGGATGCGTGTCGCGCCCGCCCGCCTCGATCACCGCGACCGAGATCGACGGATCCTCGCTCAGCCGGTAGGCCAGTACGCAGCCTGCTGCGCCCGCGCCGACGATCACATAGTCATAGGTCTCAGCCGGCATGCTTCCTCCCGTACCCGGTCCGGCGTAGCTCGCCGATTTTCATATTAATCGACTGATTAGCTATAGAAGGTGTCCCGACCGTGCAACCGTCACGAGGCGAGGAAGCCGCCGTCGATGGTGATTGTGCTGCCGCTTTGGTAGCTGCTCGCATCCGACGCCAGATAGATGGCGATGCCGCCGCATTCGGTCGGATGGCCCCAGCGTCGCTGTGGGATGCTGGCGAGGATCCACTCCTCGGTCTTTTCCTTTTCGCGGAAATGGTCGGTCATCTCGGTGCGGATGAAGCCGGGCTGGATCAGGTTCACGCGGATGCCATGGCGGGCATGTTCCGCCAGGATCGATCGCATCAGCGGTGCGAGCGCGCCCTTGCTCGCCGCATAGGGGCCGAAGCGGGGCATGCCGCTATCGGTGCCGGCCGATCCGACCAGCACGATCGAGCCGCCCGGATCCCCCATTCTGGCGCGTGCGACCATGTGCCGACATGCCTCTCGCGCGGTAAAATAGGCGCCGTCGAGATTGATCGCGAGCACTCGGCGGAGATCGTTGGCGGTGGTCTCCACGAAAGGTGTCGCGATACCGCCCGTGCCGGCATTGGCGATCACGGTGTCGATTCGCCCCATCTCGGCGATCGCCTCCGCCATTGCAGCGACGATGGCCGCTTCGTCGGTGACGTCAACCCGTTGAGCGAGCACGTGCCGCCCGCTCGCCGCAAGGGTGTTGCGTGCACATTCATTGCGCTCTGCATTCGATCCCCACAGCACGATATCGGCACCGGCGTCGGCGAGCGCCTGACCCATCGCCAACCCGATGCCAATATTTCCGCCGGTGACCAGCACGGTCTTTCCCGTCAGGTCGAAGGGTGCGTACATGTAGCGTCTCCGGCGGTGGTCGGTGGATGCGTACCAGCACAGCGGCAAAATCGCCCCGCGTCAATCTTTCTAAGCGATCGATTAAATCGGTTGCGGCGGCACACCCGCCTGACTAACCAAGCCGGGACCGCAGGAGAGATGTCCATGACCAGCCCCGACCGCATTCCCGTGATCATCGGCGTGGGCGAGCATGTCGATCGCCCGGCGGATGTGGCGCAGGCGCTTGAGCCGGTCTCGTTGATGGCCGAGGCCGTACGCGCGGCGGACGCCGACGGGGGCAGCGGGCTGCTCAGACGAATCGAGACGATCTCGCTCGTCGGGCTGGTCTCCTGGCGCTATGCCGATCCCGTTTCTCTGTTGTGCGAGAGGCTCGGCATCGATCCGGCGCACAAGGTCAATGCCAGCATGGGCGGCGAGACGCCGATCCGGCTGATCCACGAGGCGGCGGTGCGGATCGCCAAGGGCGAGGGGGGCACCGCCGCGATCGTCGGCGGCGAATCGACCAATGCGCGCAACCATGCCCGCAAGGCCGGCATCGCGCTCGACTGGACGCCGATGGCCTCGCGCGAGGAGGCGGTGCGCTTCCCCTCCAGCCGCTTCGCGATGAGCGAGGCGGCGAAGCATCTCAAGGTTATGGACCCAGCGCAGGTCTATCCCTTCTACGAGATGGCAACCCAGCACGCCTGGGGCGAGACGCCGGCCGAGGCGCAGGCGAAGTCGGCCGCCTTGTGGACCGAATATGCCGAGGTTGCGGCGACCAATCCCTCCGCCTGGATCCGCATCGCGCCGAGCGCCGAACAGATCGCCAAGGTGGGGCCGGACAACCGCCGGATCAACTTCCCCTACCCGAAGCTGATGGTCGCCAATCCGAGCGTCAACCAGGCCGGCGCGGTGATCGTCACCAGCCTTGCCGTGGCGCAGGAGCTGGGCGTCGACGAGGGGCGGCTGGTCCATATCTGGGGCGGAGCCTCGGCGATCGAGCCCGAGGACTATCTGAAGCGGGATCGCTACGACCACAGCACGGCGCAGACCGCCGCGCTCGACAGAGTGGTGGCGATCGCCGGCGGCGACGCGGCGGCGTTCGGCAAGCTGGAACTCTACAGCTGCTTCCCGGTGGTGCCCAAGATGGCGCTGCGCACGCTGGGACTCGATCCGAAGGAGCATGTGCCGACGGTGACGGGCGGCATCACCTTCTTCGGCGGGCCGCTCAACAACTACATGACCCACGCCACCTGCGCGATGGTGCGCGCGCTCAGGGCGGCGCCGGGCGAGCTCGGCCTGCTCTACGGGCAGGGCGGCTACGTCAACAAGCATCACGCGCTGGTGGTAAGCACCCGGCCGCCTGTGCAGCCGCTGGCGCTCGACTATTCGGTGCAGGCCGAGGCGGACGCGGCGCGCGATCCCGTGCCGGAGCTGGCCGAGAACTATATCGGGCCGGCGACGATTGAAACCTACACGGTGCTCTACGGCCGCGACGGGGAGCCGATCGACGGCATCGTCATCCTGCGCACGCCCGACGGCCGCCGCACCATGGCGCGCGTGCCGGAGAACGATGAGGCGACGATGGCGATCCTGCAATCGATGGAAGCCTCCGCGATCGGCACGGCGGGCCACGTCCGCACCGATCCCTTCGGCAAGCCGACGTTCGAGGCGGGGGACGCGCGCGATCCCGCGACCCGCCCGCGCAAATATTGCACGGTCGAGCGCGAAGGCCCGCTCACCATCGTCACGATCGACCGCGCCGACGTGATGAACGCGCTGACGCCCGAGGCCAACGCCGAGCTGGCCGAGGTGTTCGATGCCTTTGCCGCCGACCCGGACCAGTGGGTGGCGATATTCACCGGCGCCGGCGACAAGGCCTTCTCGGCGGGCAACGATCTCAAGGCCACCGCGCGAGCGATGGCGCGGGGCGCATCGACCGACATGCCGCTCACCGGCTTCGCCGGCCTCACCGGGCGGCACGATCTGACCAAGCCGGTGATCGCGGCGGTGAACGGGGTGGCGATGGGCGGCGGCTTCGAGATCGCTCTGGCCTGCGACATCATCGTCGCCGCCGACAATGCTGTCTTCGCGCTGCCCGAGCCGCGCGTCGGCTTGGCCGCGCTGGCGGGCGGGCTGTTGCGCCTGCCGCGCCAGATCGGGCTCAAGCAGGCAATGGGGATGATCCTCACCGGCCGCCGCGTCGGTGCGGAGGAGGGGCAGCGGCTCGGTTTCGTCAACGAGGTGGTGCCGGCCGGCGAGGCTCTGGCCGGGGCGAAGCGCTGGGCCGCGCAGATCCTCGAATGCAGCCCGATGTCGATCCGCGCTTCCAAGCAGGTGACGCAGCTCGGCCTGTCCGTGCCGTCGCTGGCCGATGGCGAGCGGGGACAGCGCGGCGCCTCTGCGGTGAAGGCGCTATTCAAGTCGGCAGACGCGCGCGAGGGACCGCTCGCCTTCGCGCAGAAGCGCAAGCCGGAATGGAAGGGGCGCTGACATGGATCTCGACTGGAGCGCGCAAGAGATCGCCTTCCGCGACGAGGTGCGCGCCTTCCTCGCCGAAAACCTGACCGACGAGTTGCGGGACGCCGGCCGGCTGATGACCAGCGTCTATGCCGATCACCGGCTGCAGGTGGAGTGGCAGCGCCGACTCCATACGCGCGGTTGGGCGGCGCCTGCTTGGCCCACAGAATATGGCGGCGCCGGCTGGAGCGTGGCGCAGCGCTACATCTACACGCGCGAGCGGGTCGCGGCCGGCGCACCGCCGGTCTCGCCAATGGGCATCCAGATGTGCGGCCCCGCGATCATCGGCCACGGCACCGCCGAGCAGAAAGCCTATTTCCTGCCGCGTATGCTGAACGGCGAGCATTTCTGGTGCCAGGGCTATTCGGAGCCGGGCGCCGGCTCCGACCTCGCCGCGCTGCAGATGCGCGCCGATGCGGAAGGCGACGATCTGGTGCTCAACGGATCGAAGATCTGGAACACCCATGCCGACGTCGCCAACTGGTGCTTCGCGCTGGTGCGCACGGCGAAGCTGGCCAGGCCGCAGCAGGGCATCACCTTCCTGCTGGTGCCGATGGATACGCCCGGCGTCAGCGTGAAGCCGATCGTCGCGCCGTCCGGCGAGCACATCCAGAACGAGATACTCTTCGAGGATGCGCGCGTGCCAAGGGCGAACGCCGTCGGCGCGATCGATGATGGCTGGACGGTCGCCAAATATCTTCTGGAGTTCGAGCGCGGAGGTGTCGCCTATGCGCCCGAGTTCCAGGCCCGGCTGGACCTGATCGAGGAGGCCGCCGCCGAAGCCGGCATCGCCGACGATCCCGGCTTTCTCCTCCGCCTCGCCGAGGCGCGCATCCGCGTGGCGACGCTGGAGACTTACGAGTTCCGTGCGATGTCGGCGGGTGGAGCGCCGGGCATGTCAGCCTCCGTCATGAAGGTGATGGGCACCGAGCTCGCCCAACACATCACCGAGCTGGGGCTGGAGGTCGCCGGCCGCTACGGCATCGCCTACCAGCCGCAGGGCGCGCGGCCGGGCGGGCCGGTGGCGTTGCCGCATGGCGAGGGGCCGGTGATCGGCCCGCTCTTCGCCGCGCTAGCGCCGCTGCGCTACCTGAACGAGCGCGCCGGGACGATCTACGCCGGCTCCAACGAGATCCAGCGCAACATCCTGAGCAAGATCCTGCTCGCCTGACCGCGCTTGGCCCATCGCACGAATCTTGACTTTTTCGTCGATCTGAGACTATTCTAACGATAGTAGATTTAACCGCCACCGCATCACGAAGGACCGCCATGAACCTGGCAACGCCCGTCCGCGCCAACGAGCGCGTCGTCCCGACGCTGGAGAGCCTGAGCGCCAGCCAGATCGCCGCGATCCGCGCCATCCCGTCGCACGACCACAGCGAGATCCGCGCGATCGAGGCGTCGCGCCCGGCCAGCATCTTCACCGATCCCGCTCGCTTCGCGCTGGAGCAGGAGACGGTGTTCCAGGCGCTGCCGGTGCCGATCACGATGAGCGCGGTGATCCCCAAGCCGGGGAACCTGATCGCGACGGATGCCTACGGCAGGAACATCATCGTCGCGCGGGGCAAGGACGGTGTGGTGCGTGCCTTCCTCAACGCCTGCTCGCACAAGGGATCGAAGCTCATCGAGACGAGCGAGCCGCAATCGGCCAGCCGCCTCGTCTGCCCTTATCACGCCTGGACCTTCGGGCTGGACGGCAAGGTGCTGGGCGTGCCGCGCGCCGAGACCTTCGCCAATCTCTGCAAGGCAGATCGCCCGCTGGCGCAGCTGGAATGCCTGGAGAAGGGCGGCATCGTCTGGGTCGGCCTCGACCGGAACCGCTCCTATGATTTCGGCACGCTCGACGATCAGCTGGAGATCGACTTCGAGGCGTTCAACCTGCCACGGATGCACCTCTACGGCCGCAAGGTGTTCGATCTCAAGGCCAACTGGAAGCTGGTGCTGGAGCCTTTCCTGGAAGGCTATCACGTCCAGCGTCTTCATGCGGCGTCGGTCGGTCCGCTGTTCGCCGATGTGCCGAGCACGGTCAGCCTGCTCGGCCGCAACATCCGCCAGACATCGGGCAAACAGGCCTTCACGCCGGACATCCTCGATATCCCGGGCGAGAATATCCACAAGTCGGTGACCCACGCCTATCAGGTCTTCCCGAACCTCGTGGTCGTCACCAGCCCCTATTATATCAGCATCATGATCCTGGCGCCGCGCGCGGCCGACCGGACGATCGTCGACTATATGATGCTGACCCGCGAGGCGCCGGACAATCCCAAGGCGGAGGAATTGTTCTCCCGCTCCTACGAGATGATCCTCAACGTCTTCGGCGGCGAGGACTTCCGCGCGGCGCAGATTTCGCAGGAAGGCCTGTCGAGCGGCGCGCTGGAAAATGTGATCTATTGCGGGCTCGAGGAGATGATCCCGACCTTTTACGGAATGCTCGAAAAGCAGATGGGGATCTGATCCGAAAATATCCGTTCGTGCCGAGCTTGTCGAAGCACTGCCCTTTTCTTTGATGACGTAATAGGAAAGGCAGCCCTTCGCCAAGCTCCGCGCGAACGGTTTTGCCTTCAGGCCTTCAGGTTCAGCTCCTTCATGTGCCTCGGTAGCGGCGTGCGCAGTTCGGTGAGCTCGAACAGACCCTCGCCCAGTCGGCCGCCGCACTCATATTGCATCAGCCCGTTCATGCCGAAGAAATCGCCGCCGTCGGCCCACCCGGCGCCGCCGACCAGTGCGTTGGAATCGGCGCGGCCCGTCACCCGCCACGCTCTTCGGGCATCGGTATAGACGCGCGCGTCCATCGCCACCGGCGAGACGCCGTCGTCCGCCACCTGCGCGCCGAAGGTAGCATCGACGATGCGGTGGATCGCGCCCTTCTCCAGCACGTAGCCGAAGCTGTTGCGCCCGTTCTCGTCGTCAAGGCCATAGACCGAAAAAGCGAGGTCGTCGCCGAACGCCGCCCAGAAATAGCGGCCGCTCTTGTGGCTGGCGAGCTTGCGCGGCCCCCAGCTGTGATCCTGCCAGGCGCTGCCCGCCACCGCGATCGTGCGATCGCCGACGCGCACCGTGCCGCTCATCCAGCCCATCGATTCGTAATGGCCCTTGCCGAACTGCAGGCCGCCGGGATTGAAATCGAGCGTCAGCGGATCGGTGAAGGCTCTGTAGTCGATCGAAACCTCGACATCGCCCGAGACGCGCAGGCCCACCGATCGCCCGCCGTCGCCCGAGGTGAAGCGCAGCACGCCGACGGTCACGTCGTCGAGATCGGCGTCCGGCATCGGGATCGCATTCTCCTGCGACCGCGCCGCAACCACGCCATCCACCGACACGAGGCTCCAGACGTGTGCCAGCCGCTCATAGGGGCAGAAGCTGATATGATGGTGCCCGCCAACCCGGCGGCGCGCATCGTACCAGCCGATGAAAAAGCTCTCTTGCCAATAGGGATCGGGTGCCTCGGGTGCGTGGCGCTTGAGATCCTCGGACGTGACGGGTCGCATCGCTATCTCCTTAGGCGGTGAGCGCCTCGACGGTGGCGAGGTCGGTGATGGCGGCGCCGGCCCGCTCGGCCCAGGCGCTGCAGATGGCTTCGCTGTGGTGCGTGGTCGGGCAGAGGGCGTTCAGGAACGACCAGCCGGCGCGGCGGCGATAGGCGAGCCACGCGGCGTCGAAGTCGGGCGCATCCCCACCGCTCGCTGCCAGTCGGTCGAGATAGCGACGCAGCAGCGTCTCCTGATGGGCGCGGCGATCCTCGACGGTCATGGCGATGATCAACAGATAGGCGACGTCGACCGACCAGTGGGCGAGCATTGCCGTCTGCCAGTCGAGCAGTCCGAGCGTGCCATCCGGCTCGTAGAACATGTTGCCGGTGTGCGCGTCGCCGTGGACAAGATGGTGGCGGCCGTTCTCGCGATCGAACACCTGCATCCGTCGCAGCGCCGCCTCCATTCGTGGACGGTCGCGCAGCGCCTCGGGCAGTTTTTCGAAACGCGGGCTGATGCAGGCGGCGGCCCAATAGCCGAAATATTCGCCGATCACGTCGACCTGCTCGATTCCGCTCGACTCGGAGAGCCAGGGGAATGCGGCGATCAGGTCCGGTTCGCGCCGGGGCGCGGCGTGCAGCCCGGCAAGCTGGTCGATCGCCCGCTCGGCCTGTTCGATCGACAGCGCCTCGCCGGGGATGCCGAAGCGGGCATGGCGTGCGGTCAGATCCTCCAGCAGCAGGATGGCGCGGCCGCCGTCCGGATCGACATGGGCGTAATAAGCGTCCGCGCAGTTGATCGGCAGACGGGGCGCGAGATCGCGGTAGAAGCGCGTCTCGGCGGCGTAGAGCGGCTCGGAGCGGACGCTGTGCGCCTCGAACCCGCCTTTCAGCCACATCGCCTCGGGTGCGCCCGCGGGCTCGGCGTACTCGATCAGCAATTGCGCCTTGGTGGCCATGCCCCGGATCACCGTGCCGAAGCGGAAGCCGTCGATACGCACGCCGGGGAAGCGTGGCGCGAGCGCCTGCTCCAGCCACGCGACATCGACATCCTCCAGCGCGGCGAGCGTCACAGCGTCGCCTCCGTCCCGAACACGGCTGAGCTGAGCAGCGGCGTCTGCGGCCCGCCGGTGACGAGGCAGGTCTCGGCACCCGCCACCGGGTTGCTCGATTCGCCGCGCAGCTGGCGCACCGCCTCGGCGATCAGACCCATGCCGTGGGCATTCCCTTCCGCGATCAGCCCGCCACTGGTGTTGACAGGCATGCGGCCGCCGTCGGCGATCAGATTGTCGAAGGTGAGCAACTCCGGCGCCTCCTCGATGGAACACAGTCCGTGGCTGATGATCGCCGCCACCGCCGGCCCGCTGAAATTGTCGTAGATTTGGGCGACGTCGATTTCCTTCGGACCGAGCTTGGCCATCGCCCAGAGCCGGCCGGCGATCGCCTCGAACCCGCCCGATCCATAGTCCGGCTCGTTCTCCCACGCCTCGCCGATCGTCCCGCCTTGCGCGACGCCGAGCAGATAGACCGGCGGCTTGCGCAGAGCGCGCGCCCGACGGGCGCTGGTCAGGATCACCGCGACCGAGACGTCGTTCTCGCGCGAGCAATCGTAGAGGCCGAAGGGATCGACGATCGGCCGCGCCGCATCGTAGGTCGCCGCGTCGAGCGTTTTGCCATAAGCCTGCGCGCGGGGATTGCGCGAAGCGTGGTGATATTGCGCGCGGACCAAAGCACTCAATGCCGATCGCGGCACGCCGTCATGGATCAGCCGCTCGGTCTTGAGGCCGCAAATCTGCGCGGGAGAACTGATGCCGTGCAGCGTGTAATGCGGCCCCATGTCGTAATGCGCGACCGCATCCTGCAGCCGCCCGCTCGATGCCTCGGCGATGGTGCGATAGACCACGACGATCTCCGCCTGCCCGGAATGGATCGCCGCCGCCGCCGCGCCGACCGCCGCGACCGATCCGCCGCCGCCGCCGCCCCAGGCCATGCTGGCCCAGCGCATCTCCCGCGTGCCGAGCCCGCGCATCAGCGTGTGGCCGGCATTGCGATCGTCCGCATAGGAAGCGAAGCCGTTGATATCGCGCGGATCGATGCCGGCATCCGCGCATGCCGCGACGATCGCCTGCAGGGTGAGCAGGGTCTCGTCGCCCGGCGCCTTGCCATGGCGGTAATACGGCGTCTCGCCGACGCCGACCGCGGCGATCGCGCCCCTCATCGGGCGAGCTGCCAGCGCAGCGCGGTGTGGTCCGGTGTTTCCTGCGGGAAACCCGTGACGCGCGATCCGATTGCGAGGCCCTCGGCCGGCCCGTCGAGCAGGCCGAGCAGCCGCGCCCCGCCGGCATCGGGCAGTGCGACGAGCAGCACGGGGTAGGGAATCTTGTCGACCATCCCGGGCGAGAAAGGGTGGCGGGTCCAGCTCAGCGCATGGACGATGCCTTCCATCGGCACCTCGGGCCATTCCATCTCCCAGCTGCCGCACGCGCCGCAGCGCCATTGCGGCGGCCAGCTCCAGCGCGCGCAGCCGGCGCAGCGCTGGATGCGCAGCACGCCCCCGGCGAGGCCTGCCCAGAAGGGCGCGTCTACCGTATCGGCGGGCGGCGCGCCGTGGCTCATGCGTTGCGCGCCATCAGGCCGCCGTCCACCGGGATCACCGCGCCCGTCAGGAAGGAGGCGGCGGGCAGCGCGATGCTTAGGACCATGTGGGCGATCTCCTCCGGACAGCCATAGCGGCGCAACGCGGTGCGCCGCGCGGAGTAGGCGACCTTTTGCTCGTCGGGGATGGCGGCGGTCATGCCGGTCAGGATCGGGCCGGGGCAGATGCAGTTGACGGTGATGCCCTCTTTGCCGAGCTCGACGGCCAGCGAGCGTGTCAGGCCGACGACGCCCGCCTTGGCCGCTGAATAGGCGCTCAGGCCCGCCGTCGCGCCCAGTGCCTCGGTTGAGGCGATATTGACGATGCGCGGATATTCCGACCGGCGCAGATCGGGCAGCGCGTTGCGGATCAGGCGCTGCTGAGCGGTGAGCAGGACCGCGACATGGCGATCCCATTGCGCGTCGTAATCCTCGGCGTCGATCGGGATCATCGCCGAGATGCCGGCATTGTTGACCAGCACGTCGATACCGCCGAGCGTCGTTGCCGCTCGCGCCGTGGCATCGCGGACGCTCGCGGCATCGCTGACGTCGGCCTGGATCGTAAGGATTTGGCCTGCTTCGCCCGCAAGAGAACGAAGGCCGGCCGCGTCGAGATCGAGCGCCGCTATGGCGGCCCCTTCCTGTGCGAAGAGCAGGGCGGTCGCGCGGCCAATCCCGCTCGCGGCGCCGGTGACGATCACGCGCGCCCCGGCGATCGATCGCGGCCCGCCCTCCATGCCTCTCTCCGCTCCTGCTTGACGCCACCATAGCGAGGCTTGATAATCAATCAAATAAGTAAATGAACAAGTGCAGGAGGCGGGCCATGGCAACAGTCGCCGACGAACCGAAGGAAGCGGCCGAGCGCTTCGTGCCGCTGCCGCGCCGGCTGACCGACAGCCAGCTCGACTCGATCCGAGCGCTCCCCGCGCACGATCGCGCCCCGACGCCGACCACCGAGGCGAGCCGACCGGCCGAAGTCTACACCGATCCGACGCGGTTCGCGGCGGAGATGGCGCACATCTTCCGCAAAGTCGCGGTCCCCATCACGCCATCCTGCCGCCTGCCCGAGCCCGGCACCTTATTCGCCGATGACAGCTTCGGCGTGCCGGTGCTGCTGACCCGCGACCGCGCCGGCAAGGTGCGCGCCTTCTACAACATCTGCCTGCATCGCGGATCGAAGGTGGTGGACGGCTGCGATCCGGTGAAGGCGGGGCGGGTGAGCTGCCCCTATCACGCCTGGACCTACGGCCTCGACGGCCAGCTCGTCGGCATCCCCCGCGCCGAGACTTTCCCCAGCGCCGACAAGGCCGCGCTCGGCTTGATGCCGATGCCGGTGCATGAAACGGCGGGCTATATCTGGGTGGGACTGGAGAAGGGCAGGGAAGCGCCCCTGCCGCCTGGCACCGACCGCCTCGATGCCGATCTGTGCGCGCTCGGCCTGCGGGAGATGCATGTCTACGGCCAGCGCCACTACGATCTCGCGTCGAACTGGAAGCTGGTGGTCGAGCCGTTCCTAGAGGCCTATCACGTTCAGCGGCTGCACGCGAAGACGGTTGCCGGCCTGAACGCCGACGTGAATCCGGTGATGGTGTGGCTCGGCGAGCATCTCCGTCAGACGGCGGGCAAGATCCAGTTCGTGCCGGGTGAGGAAGAACTCAATTCGGATCGCCTCCACCGGACGATCACGCACTCCTACTTTGTCTTCCCCAACACGATCATCGTAACCAGCCCCTATTTCATCAGCTCGATGATCCTGATGCCGCGTGCGGTCGACCGGACGATCGTGCAATATACGATGCTGATGCCGCAGCCGATCCGGAGCGAGCGCGGCGAAGACCTGTTCCGCCGTTCCTATGCCTTCCAGGACGAGATATTCAGCGAGGATTTCGGCGCCGGCGTGATGCAGCAGCAGGCGCTCTCCTGCGGAGCGCTGGAGACTGTGCGCTACGGCGGCATGGAGGCGCCGATCGGGCCGTTCCACGATCTTGTCGAACGCTATCTGCCCTAGCCGATCCAACCCAAGGCGCGTTCGAACAGGCGGATGGCGCTGGCGTGGAGATGGTCTCCGGTTTCGCGTTCGGCAAGGCCAGCGCAGGCACGGGCGTGCGACCCCTCGAGGATGATCCCGAGCTTGTAGCAGGCCAGCACCGCGTACCAGCGCGCATGATCGACGGAGCGCGAGGAGCGCGTGGCATAATGATCGATCAGTTCACCGGTCTTGGGGAAGCCGACCCAGGGCGCTACGGGCACGATCGGCAGGCCGCCGTCATCCCCCGCCCAGGTGGCCAGCAGCCAGCCGAGATCGAGCAGGGGGTCGCCGATCGTGCTGAGCTCCCAGTCAATCGCCGCCGCCAGATCGGGACTGTCGGGGCGGAAGAGCACGTTGCTCAGATGATAGTCGCCATGGAGGATGCCGGCCGCGGTGGCCGGCGGGCGGCGCTCCTCCAACCAATGCGCGATGTCGCCACGCCCCGGCAGCGCGTCGGGCCCGGCCCAGCCGTCGAGGCCGGCATAGCTTCCGAGCTGGCGCGTCCAGCGCGGCACCTGCCGCTCCAGGAAACCTTCCGCTTTGCCGAAGCCGGCGAGGCCCACCGCGTCAGGATCGAGTGTGCCGAGCGTCGCGATCGCATCCACCATCGCCAATCCCATGGCGTGCTGAACCTTCGGCGTGCAATGCGACGGCGGCAGCGCCACGCCGGCGTTCACGCCTTCCACCGGCTCCATCAGGTAGAAGCTGACGCCGAGCGGCTCCTCCTCCGCACACGCGGCGATCAAGGCGGGGTGGGGCACGCCCGATCCGGCAATGGCAGCGAGCACCCGTGCCTCGCGCCGCATCGTTTCGTTGGACTCGGGGCGCGGATGTGCCGGCGGGCGGCGCAGCACATAGTCGCGGTCGGAGCGGGTGAAGCGCAGCAGGATGTTCTGCGTGCCCCCGCCGAGCGGCCTTACGTCGCCGATCGGCCCGTTGCCCAGCCCTTGCCTGTCCATCCAGCGGGAGAGCGCCGCCAGGTCGACATGCTCGCGCCACGCCCCGGCGGGATCGTCAGCCATTATATTCGGCGATCTTCAGCTTGCCGAGCTGCGACATGTGGACCTCGTCCGGCCCGTCGGCGATGCGGACGAAGCGGTTGGTGGCGAAGGCGTAGGCGATCGGCGTGTCGTCGCTCAGCCCCATCGCGCCGTGCGCCTGTATCGCTCGATCGGTGACGGTCTGCGCCATGCGCGGCGCCACCACCTTGATCGCGGCGATCAGATCGCGCGCCACCTTGTTGCCGTGGCGGTCCATCATGTCGGCCGCCTTGAGCGTCAGCAGCCGCGCCTGTTCGATCTCGCAATAGGATTTCGCGACATCCTGCCGGATGCTGCTCTGGTCGGAGAGCTTGCGGCCGAAGGCCATGCGGCTGTCCACCCGCCGCGCCATGATCTCCAGTGCGCGCTGCGCCTGGCCGATCGATCGCATGCAATGATGAATGCGCCCCGGCCCGAGTCGGCCCTGCGCGATCTCGAAGCCGCGCCCCTCTCCTAGGATGAGATTCTCCCTCGGCACGCGGACCTTGTCGAACAGCAGTTCCGTCTCCCCGCCGGGGGAATGGGTGCGGCCGAGCACATTCATCGTACGGATCACCGAGAGACCCGGCGTGTCGCGCGGTACGAGGATGGTGGAATGCTGCTGGTGGCGCGGATTGTCGGAAAGGGTTTTTCCCATCACCAGCAGGATCTCGCAGCGCGGGTCCATCACGCCGGAAATCCACCATTTGCGGCCTTCGATGACGTAATCGTCGCCATCGGGCATGATCGTGGTGGCGATATTAGTCGCGTCGGACGAGGCGACGGCGGGCTCGGTCATCGCATAGGCGGATCGGATCCGGCCCGCCATCAGCGGGGTCAGCCACTGCTTCCGTTGCGTCCCCGTGCCGAAGCGGGCCAGCACCTCCATGTTGCCGGTGTCGGGCGCCGAGCAGTTGAACACCTCGCTGGACCACGGAACGCGACCCATCATCTCGGCGAGCGGAGCATATTCGAGATTGCTGAGGCCGGGGCTGAGATCGCCGTAGTCGTGCGGCAGGAACAGATTCCACAGACCCGCCTCGCGCGCTTTCTCCTTGAGCGGATCGAGGCCGGGCCAATGCTTCCAGAGATTGGCGGGATCGGCATGCCAGGCATGCTCGTCGGCTTCGGCAGGATAGACATGCGCGGCCATGAACGCACCCAACCGATCGAGCAGGTTCTGGACCTTGGCGCTGTAGGTGAAATCCATCACTTGCTCTCCGCCGTTGTCGTTCCCGCGACGATAGCGATGCGAATGTCTCCCGTCCAAGCGTTATTAATTGAACGATTACAAATGCGACGAAGTGCGGCTGGCCATATTGTGTTCGAATGGAAACTTCATTACTCAATTAACTGGGGCCGTGTCCCCGGGGAAGAGGATGGAACAGCGTTACTCCTATTGCCGCAACTGCGCCGCCAATTGCGGCATGGTGTTCGAGGTGGAGGACAATCGCATCGTCTCGGCGCGCAGCGACCGGGCGAACATCGTCTCCGAAGGCTATGTCTGCATCAAGGGCACCATGGCGGTGGACCTGCACAAGGGCGCCGAGGATCGCCTGACCCATTGTCTGAAGCGCGCCGAAGACGGCAGTTATCATCCAATCGACAAATATCAGGCGGTCGACGAGATTGCCGCGAAGCTAAGGGCGATCCTCGATCGCCACGGCCCGCGCGCGCTCGGCTCCTTCTTCGGAACCACCAGCTATTCGGACTGCGTCGGCAAACCGTTCTTGAAGAGCCTGATGAACGAGCTTGGCGCACCGGCCACCTTCTCCTCGATGACCGTGGATCAGTCTTCCAAATGGGTGACGGCCGCCCGGCTCGGGCATTGGGCGTGCGGCAAGCCGCTCTACACCCAGACCGACGTGATCCTGCTGGCGGGCCTCAACCCGCTGGTGTCGCATTCGGGTTATCCCAACACGCCGATCCCGGGGATCAACATCCACCATCATTTTAAGGAAGCGAAGAAGCGGGGGATCAAGTTCATCGTGATCGACCCGCGCCGCACCGAGGCGGCGCCCTATGCCGACATCTTCATCCAGCCGAAACCCGGCTACGATGCCGCGATCTTCGCTGCGCTGCTGCGCGAGATATTCCGTCACGGCTGGGAGGATCGCGCCTTCGCCGATCGCTACACGGTCAATCTCGATGCGCTCCGCGCGTCGGTAGAGCCCTTCACGGCCGAGCGAGTGGCGAAAGCGGCGGGGGTCGGGGCGGAACAGATCATCGCGGCCGCCGAGTTGCTCGGCACAGCGAGGAAACCGGGAACCGGCACCGGCACCGGGCTCAATATGGCCGCCTTCTCGAACACCGCCGAGCATCTCTGCGAGGCGATGACCGCGCTGATCGGTGGCTACCTCCGCGCCGGGGACAGCATTCCCAATCCCGGCATCCTCGTGCCGCGATCCGAGGTGGAACTGATCTATCCGCCCCATCGCAGCTGGGAGAAGGAGCCGAAATGCGCGAGCGACCCGCGCTTCGGCAAGCTGATGGGCGAGTTCCCCGCCTCGATCTTTCCCGACGAGGTGCTGCACGGCGGCGACAAGGCGGTGCGCGCGCTGTTCGTCACTGGATCCAATCCGGCGATGACGCTGGGCGAGCCCGAAGTGACGCTGGCCGCGTTGCGCGAGCTGGAACTGCTCGTCACCTTCGATCCCCGGCCGGACAGCGAGACGGCGCGGCTCTCCCATTATGTTATCGCACCGACCTTGATGTTCGAACGGTCCGAGGTGACGACCTTCACCGAATGGCTGTTCCACTTCCCCTTCGTCCAATATGCCCAGCAGATCGTCGAGCCGCCGCCTCAGACGATGGGAGAGGACGAATTCTTCTGGCTGCTGGCGAAGAGACTCGGCGTCCAGCTGGAGCTCAAGAATATTCCGTTCGGTGCCGACATCGCGATGCTGCCTCCCGGCCTCAAGATCGATATGGAAACGATGCCGAGCCGCGACAGCTTGATCGCCTGGCTTGTCTCGTCGAGCCCGGTGTCTTTCGAGGAGCTGAAACGGAGCCCGCATGGCGTCGTCCGTACGATCGAAAAGACCATCCGCGCCCCCGAGCAGGACGACGGCAACCGGCTCGACCTTTGCCCGTCCGACGTCGTCGAGGAGATCGCCGCAGTCGACGCTTTCGTAGCGGGCGAGGGGCGGCCGGCGCGTGCTTTCCTGCTGACGTCGCGACGGATCGTCGAGAGCTTCAACAGCAGTTTTCAGGGCAATGTGCTGACCCGGCGGCGACATGGCACCAACCGCCTCAACATGCACCCGGATGACATGGCCATGCTGAGGATCGGCGCCGAGGAGGGCGTCTGCATCGAATCCGACGACGGCGCGATCATCGGCTATGTGAGGCCGGATGCGACGATGAAGCCCGGCGTCGTATCCATGGCGCATTGCTGGGGAACGGTGACACGCGCCGATCCTCTGGGCCTCCGGGGCGGGCATACGGGCAGCCTCGTCTCCCTCCACAAACAGGTTCAGTCGATCAACCGGATGCCCCGTCAGAGCGGCATACCGGTCGATATCGCGCCTCTCGGTCTCACATTGTGGGAAGCCCGGGCCCGGGAGGAGATGGATGCCTGAGCGGGCAGCCACCGGGTGAGGAATGTCGCCCGATCACGTGTCGCTAGAAAAGGAAATCCTATGGGAAGGGGGCAGGCTCGAGAGGTCGCCATCAGGCCGGAAAAACCACCGTCGCGCGCCCTGCTACTGAACGCGGCGAGCGCGCTGATGACCGAACGGAGCACCATCGACGTCTCGCTCAGCGACATCGCCAAGCGATCCGGACTGAACTCGGCGCTCGTCAAATATTATTTCGGCAGCAAGCAGGGGCTGCTGCTGGCGCTCGTCGAGGAGGTGCTGGGGCGCGGCATGGACCAGATGGAAGGCCTGCTGACGATGGAGATCGATCCCGTCGAGAAGCTCAAGCTGCACATAAAGGGAATCATCACCGTCTATTTCCGTTATCCCTTCATCAACCGCCTGCTCCATCACATGTATCTCGATCCGGAGCTCGACACCGTCGTCGGCGAGCGGATTTCCAAGCCGCTGGCGACGCTGCAGCGCCAGATTCTCGAGCAATGCGCTTCGCAGGGCCGGATCCGGCCGGTGAACCCGACGATGTTCTACTTCATCGTGGTCGGCGCCTGCGATCACCTGTTCTTCGGTCAGCAGGCGCTGCGCATCGCCTTCGGGATCGATGGCGTCGACGACGATCTGCGCCGTACCTACACCGGCACGCTGATCGACCTGCTGATGAACGGCATGCTGGTGCCCGACGCCAAGCCCCTCTGAAAGGAATGTCCATGCTCGAAGGCCGATCGATCATCGTCACCGGCGCCGCGAGCGGCATCGGCGCCGAGGCTGCGCGCCGGTTCGCTGCGGCAGGCGCCCGATTGACGCTCGCCGATCGCGCCGCGAACGCGACCATCGCCGAGGAGATCCGCGAAACAGGCGGGATCGCTCAATTCGTCGCCGCCGACGTTTCGGACGAGGCGCAGGTGCGCGCGATGGTCGCGCAGGCCGTGTCCGCCTACGGCCGGCTGGATGGCGCCTTCAACAATGCCGGGGTGGACCAGCAACCGGTTGCGCTGCACGAGGTCGACCTCGCCGAATGGCGGCGCGTCACCGAGGTCGACCTGACTGGCGTCTTTCTGTGCATGAAGCACGAGATCGCAGCAATGCTGGACAATGGGGGCGGGGCGATCGTCAACACCTCATCGGTGCTCGGCGCCATCGCCGTGCCGAAATCGGCCGCTTATATCGCGGCCAAGCACGGGGTGATCGGACTTACCCGGGCGGCGGCAGTGGAATATGCGCGGCGAGGCATCCGCGCCAATGCGATCCTGCCCGGCGCTATCGCCACGCCGATGTTCGCCGATGCCGAGAAGGATCCGGCGATGGCGGCTCAACTCGAGGCGGTGAAGGAAGCGCACCCGATCAATCGCATGGGCACGCCGGCGGAGATTGCGGCGCTCGCCGCCTATCTGTTATCGGATGCCGCCGGTTACACCACTGGTGCAGCCATTCCCTGCGACGGCGGCTTCACCGCCACCTGATCGTGGGTGCGGCGGTGCCGACACGAGGGGCGCGCCCAGCCGCGCCGCCCCTCGTGCGACCCGTCAGAACTTGACGCCCACCGATGCGCCGAAGGTCGCCGGGTCGCCGTAGGCGACCGCGTCATAGCGCTGCTGGATGTTGCGATAGATCAGGTAATCATGGTTCGTGACGTTCTTGCCCCAGACCGTCAGGCTCCAGCGCTTGTCGGCCGTCGTGAACTTGGCCGACAGGTCGACCAGCGCATAATCCTTCTGCGGGAAGAAATTCGCCGAATCCCAGTAGAACTTGTCTGTGTAGCTCACCGCCGCGTTGAGCGCGATGGAGCCGGCGCCGCCGACGTCGAACGTGTAGGAGATCGATCCGTTGGCGGTGAGATCGGGCGTGCGCAGCACGCGGTTGCCGCTCACGTCGAGCGGGGCGGAATAAGCACCGCCATCCGGCGAGGGAAAGAATACCGTCGCGTTTGGGAAGTCCTGGTAGCGGGCATGTTCGTAGCCCAGGCCGAAATTGATGTTCCAGCCGCGCGCCGGGATGACTTCGGCGGAAAGCTCCATGCCGTACATATGCGCGCTGGCGGCGTTCTGCAGGAAGCTGAGCCCGTCCGGCGTGTTCACGAAGGTCTGGATGTCCTTGTAATTGTAGTAATAGACCGATCCGTCGATCCGCACGAAGGATGTCGGGTCGGCCTTGAAGCCTGCCTCGTAGGCATAAAGGACCTCCGGCTTCACGTAGGGCGCGGTCGGCGTATTGGTGACGAAGGTGCCGCTCTTGAAGCCCTTGTTGGTGGTTGCGTAGAGCAACAATTCGGGGCTCACCCGCCAGTCGACCGCGGCGCGGTAGGTGAACGAATTGAAGGTCTTGGCCTGACCGAAGTCGCTTGCGAAATCGATCACATGCTTGCGCTCGGAACTGTAGCGTACGCCGCCGGTGAACGAGAGGCCATTGGAGAGCGTGTAGGTCGCCTGGGCGAAGCCGGCATAGGCCCGCGTCGTCTCGGCTGCGTTGATCGCGGCGATCGGCGCCGTCGTCACATCGTAGAAGATGTTCAACGGATAATAGCCGTCCTTTGAACTCTGGAAAAATCCGCCGACGATCCACTTGAGCGGGCCGCCGCCGTTGGACGCAAGTTGCAGCTCCTGCGTGATGAAATGGGGCTGCTTCTGCACGTCCTGGTAAGCGAAGCTGCAGGGAATGACGAGTTGCGGCGTGAGCGGCGAGCCTGCCGGCAGACCCGGAGTGATGCCGCGCTGCGTGCAGAACAAAGCGCCGTTCGAGGTCGTCCCGTCGCCTTCCACCTGGTTGTAGTTGCGGGTGTGCTTGTACTGGCTGAGCGAGGTCAGCGTCGCGAAACCGAGATCGAGCTTCAGCGTGGCATTCACGTCCCACTGCTTGACGTTGAACACCGGGAAGATGCTGCCGATCCAGGTATGCGGCTTCTCGGTATAGTCGATGCCCGGCCCGGCGGTGAGCGGCGTCGAGCCCTCGGCCGGGATGTTGACGTTGGCGCGGTTGTCGCGCGAATCGATATATTCGCCGCCTATGATCAGCGAATTATTCGATCCGAAATCGAACTTCAGCTTGGACCGGACTGCCTTGTAGTTGTTCTTGCCGAGCGTGCCGCCGGTGAGCAGATTGTCGTCATACCCCTTGCCCTGCCGGCGATAGACGCCGGACACGTCGGCGGAGACGCCGTTCGCCAGACCGCCCGTCACGTAGGCGGAGGCGGTGAGGGTATCGTAGTTGCCGTAGCCGACATTGCCCTCGAACCCGAAGGTGCTGCTGGGCTCGCGGGTGACGATGTTGATCAGGCCGCCGGTCGCATTCCGGCCATAGAGCGTGCCCTGCGGGCCTTTCAGCACCTCGATCCGCTCGACGCTGTTGAAGGGTATCTGCGATGTGATCGAGGAGCCCTGGTAGAAGCCGTCGATATAGGTCGCGACGCTCGGTTCGTCGCCGGCGGTTACGTTGGTGGTGCCGACGCCGCGCATGATCGGCGAGCCGAAGCCGACGGTGCGGTTCGAGTTGAACGAGGGCGTCACCTTGCCGACGTCGAACGCGTCGGATACGCCCTTGGACACCAGTTGCGCGGCCGTCACCGCGGTGATCGCGATCGGTACATCCTGCAGCTTGGCGGAGCGGCGCTCGGCAGTGACGACGATCTGCTGGATGCCATCCGCATCGTCGGGCGCGGCAGCGGGAGTGGAAGCGGGGGGCGCTACCTGCTGGGCCGTGGCCGGCACGGCGAGCACCGCAAAGGAAGCGGTCGCGAGAAGGGCACCCTTCATAACATCTCCCCATATGACGAGTCCGTTTCGCCGGACTTCGATGCACAGGGTGACAAGCTTCCTCCGATTAGTCAATTGGATGATTATTTAAGTTGTCGCCGCTGCTTGCTTGGGCGATCGTTAGAGGCGTAATTTAATCACAAGATTAACGGTTAGCTGGCAAGCAGGCGGACGGTATCGAGATCCGACATGGCCGTGCAGGCTCGCTCGGTGTTTGACGAACATATCTCCTCGGGATGGGCGTCCACCGGGCACATCGCCCACATGAAGCCCCACATCGCGTAGCGGGCATAATCCGCCCATGCATCCTCGAAGGCCGGCGCGCCCACACCTGCTGCGCCTAGTGCCGTCAGATAATGGGCCAGCAGGTCGCGTTCGTGGCTGCGACGATCGGGCACCGTGAGCGCCGTGACCAGAAAACCAGCCACGTCAAACGCCCATACGCCCAGCATGCAGTGCTGCCAGTCGAGATAGCCCGGTCGCCCGCCCGGATCGAAGAAGAGGTTGCCGTGCTGCGGATCGCCGTGGAGCAGACAGATCGGGCGCGTGCGCAGATCGTCCATGAGCCGGTTGAGCGCTCGCCGCATCCGATCGCGGTCGCGTTGCCCGGCGGTCAGATGTGCGAATCGCGGTCGCGGCGCCGCGCCGTCCCACAGGCCGAAATATTGATCCACCATGCCGGTCGCGGCGATCGCGCCACCGGGCCGGAGCCAGCGCGGCGGCTTCTTGCCGTACCCCTGCCAGAAATATGCGTGACATTGCGCCTGGGCGGTAAGCACCGCGGCCGCCTGCTCGGGGGTGAGGGGAATTGTGGCGCGGCCGAAGCTGGCTCCGCGTGCGGTCAAGTCTTCCAGTAGCACCACACCATTGTTGCTGAGCGGATCGATCGCGCCGAAATAACAATCCGGCAGGTTGATCGACAGATCCGGCGAGATGTCGCGGAAGAAACGGACTTCGTTGGCGAATGCGTCGCCCTGCGATGCCCCCTTCGGATCGAAGCCGCCCTTCGTCCACAGCGATGCAGGCGCCCCATCCGGCCTGGTCTCATAAGCGATCTCGTACCGCATCTTCTGAGCAGTGCCGTCGATGAAGGTCGTTAGCTTGATCGTGGCGATCCGTGTGCCGGGAAAGCGGGCGGACAGCGCCTGTTCCATCCAGAGCGGGGTGATCGCGTCAGCGGTGGCGGGGAAGAGGGGATTGGCCATTGGCGTCATGTTGCTCAATCGGTTATATAACGCAATGAAGAAGCTCAGCGGCGCGAGGAGAGCGGGATGGACGACGATCTGAAAGCCCATGCCGAGGATTTCATGTTTCACGATCCCGAATCGATGCAGGCGCCCGGAGCCTTCTACGACCGGATGCGCCGCGAATGCCCGGTCGGGCATTCGACGAAATTGGGCGGCTATTATTTCACCACGACGTTCGAAGGCACCAAGCGCGTCTATGACGATTTCCGGACCTTCACGTCGAAAGACGGCACGGCGCTGCCCAAGCAACCCATGGTGCTGTTGCCTTCCGACATCGATCCGCCTGAGCAGACGCGGCTCCGCAGGCTGCTCAACCCGTTCTTCCTGCCCGACGCGGCCGAGCGGCTGAGGCCGCGCATCCAGACGGTGATCGACGAATTGTTCGATCAGGTGGCCGGCAAGGGCGAGATGGAGATCCTCGACGAACTGGCGCGGCCGATGCTGTCCGGCGTGGTACTGCCGTTCCTCGGCGTTCCGCTGTCCGATCGCCGGATGCTCGCCGAGAAACTGGATTTTCTCGTCCGCTGCCGGGCCGGCGATCCAGAAGGCTCGGCCCGGGTCGGCGAGGAGATCGGCGGGTATCTGATCGCGCTCACCAACGGCCGCCGCGCAGGCGAGCGGCAGGACGATATCCTGCAATTGCTGATCGAGGCCGAGGTCGATGGCGAGCGGCTCGACGACATGGAGATTCTCGGCATCCTGACGCT
Source organism: Sphingomonas chungangi (assembly GCF_013778325.1). Taxonomy (GTDB): domain Bacteria; phylum Pseudomonadota; class Alphaproteobacteria; order Sphingomonadales; family Sphingomonadaceae; genus Solisphingomonas; species Solisphingomonas chungangi. Next base: position 569,720 of record NZ_JACEIB010000003.1, read on the forward strand.
CGTACTGTTCGGTGGGCTGGACACCACCACCGCGGCGCTGGGCGAGGCGTTGCTGCATCTTGCGCGCCATCCCGAAGATGCCGAGCGGTTGCGAACGGGTGCGGTGCCGTGGAGCCGGGCGGTCGAGGAATTCGTGCGCTATGCATCGCCCGTCCACGGTCTGCGCCGCACGGTCACCTGCCCGGTCGAGCTCGAAGGCACGCAGCTGCAGGCGGGCGATTTCATCATGGCGATGAACGGTGCCGGCAACCGCGATCCAAGGAAATTCGAGAATCCCGACACGATCCGGATCGATCGTGAGATCGACGTGCCGCGCGGGCACCTCGGTTTCGGGGCGGGCGCGCACATCTGCCTCGGCCAGCATTTCGCGCGGGTGATGATGGAATTGCTGCTGAAGACGGTGCTGACCCGAATTCCCGATTTCAGAGTGCCGGACGATTTCGAGCCCGAATATGCGGTGGGCGAATCGCGGGTGATGAAGCGGTTGCCTGTCACGTTCACGCCAGCGACGAAGCACGCGGCCGCCTGATCGCGATGGACGCGCCGAATAAGGAGGACGCCGGCCTGCTCCATGTCCGCGGAGCGGGCGGCGTGCGTCTGGCGATGGAGCGGCTGGCGCCGGCGGTGGCCCCTCGCATCGCGATCCTGTTCCTCCATGGCGGCGGCCAGAGCCGGCACAGCTGGCGCCAGACCGCGCGGGCGCTCGCAAAGGCCGGCCATCCCTGCTGGCTCGCCGATCTGCGGGGCCATGGCGACAGCGACTGGGCACCGGACGGCGACTATTCGCTCGATGCGTTTCGGGACGATATCTCCGCCCTGACCAGCGCGATCGACGCGCCCGTGCTGCTGGTGGGCGGATCGCAGGGGGGTGTCAGCGCGATCCTGGCAGCCGGGGAGACCCGGCACCATGCGATCCGGGGCGTGGTGATGGTCGATATCGCGGCGCGGACCACCGACAATCCGGTGATCTTCGATTTCATGCGCGCTGCCGAAAAGGGCTTCGCGAGCATCGACGAAGCCGCGCGGCTGGTCGCCGGTTTCGCTGCGGGAGCGGGTTCCAGCGATCCGGACAGACTGGCGCGCAACTTGCGGACGCGTCCGGACGGACGGCTCGGCTGGCATTGGGATCCGCGTTATGTCGGGCCCCGCGCGATGGAGGAAGCGAAGGAGCGCAGGGCACGCCTGGAGTCGCTGGCCGGACGGGTGGATGTGCCCGTGCTCGTCCTGCGCGGCAGCGACAGCCCGGTGCTCGATATGGCGGCAGCGCGCGATTATGCGGCCCGTCTGCCGCGGGGAGAGGCGGAGGAGATCGCTGGTGCCGGCCATATGGTGACTGGCGATCTCGACGGTGCCTTCTCGGGCGCGATCGCTGCCTTCGTGGCGCGCGCCGGGATCGCCTAGCCGGCCCTGCCTGATCGGATCATGTCGGCCGCCTTCTCGCCGATCATGATGACCGGTGCGTTGGTATTGCCGCTGGGCAGCGCCGGGATCACCGAGGCATCGACCACGCGCAAGGCCTGCACCCCGCGCACGCGACATTGCGGATCGACCACCGCCCCGTCGTCCGCGCCAATCCGGCAGGTGCCGGCAGGATGATAGACGACCATCGCCTTGGCGTGGAGATAGGCCTCCCAGTCCGCATCGTCGGCAGGGGGGCGGGGGGGCTCGCGATCTCCGACGACGATCCGCTGCATCGCGGGCGTGCGGAAGATGCGATCCACCGCCTTCAGCGCGCCGATCATCGTCTCGATATCGCGCCGGTCGCCGAGCAACTGGTGCTCGACGCGCGGGCGGCCGCCTTCGCCGAGCACGATGCGCCCGCGCGATCGCGGATGGCAGGTGGTCGCGTTGATGCTGATCGCGGGCTCCTTCGGCATCACGGCCTCCGCGGACGAGACCGTGTCGGCCTCGACATTGTAGGCAAGCGGCATGAAGTGGATCTGCACGTCGGGCTCGTCCAGATCCGGCCTCGTGCGGATCAGGCCCATCGCCTGCACGGCGGGCGCGCTCATCGGGCCGGAGCGGCTCCACAGGAATTTCGCCATATGGCGGATCATGTCCAGAGCGCCGGTCTGGCTGTTGAGGGTCGGCACGCTGACGCGCTTGTTCTGGGTGACCCCACAATGTTCCTGCAGGCCGCCACCGACGCCAGACATATCCTGCACCACGGCGATCCCATGCTCGCGCAGATGCGCCTCCGGCCCCAGCCCCGATCGCATCAGCAGGGCGGGTGAGCCCATCGCGCCGGCGCTGACGATCACCTCGCGATCGGTGGCGACTTCGTATCGCTCGCCACCGCGCACCAGCGTTACGCCCACGGCGCGGCCGCTCTCGATGCGGACTCCCGAGACTTCGGCGTTGGTCAGCACCGTCAGATTGGGCCGCGAGCGTGCCGGCCGCAGATAGGCCTTTTCGGTGCTGCACCGCCAGCCGTCGCGCTGCGAGGCCTGCGTAAGGAAGGCGCCCTCCATCTCCCCGGCATTATAGTCATCGATGGTCGGCAAGCCGGCCTCGCGGCACGCTTCGAGAAAGACCTGACAGAGCGGGTGCGGATCGCGCATCGGCGAGACCGAAAGCGGCCCGTGCGCGCCGCGTGCCTGATCGGGCGCGCCATGCCACTGCTCCAGCTTGCGGAAATAGGGGAGAACATCGTCGAAGCCCCAGCCGGCGGCGCCGAGCGTAGGCCAGCGATCATAATCGGCGCGCGTGCCGCGGATGAAGACCTGCCCGTTGAGCGAGCTGCCACCGCCCAGCATCTTGCCGGCCGACCAGAGGAACTTGCGCCCGCCGATCGATGCGTCGGGCACCTGCTCGTACATCCAGTCGTAGCGGTCCTTCGCGATCATCTTCGCAAAGCCGACTGGCATCTGGACCATGAAGCCGTTCGATTCACCGCCCGCCTCGATCAGCAGGACGCGCACTGCCGGATCTTCGCTCAGCCGGGTGGCGATCACCGTTCCGGCGCTGCCCGCGCCCACGACGATGTAGTCGGCTCGCACGGGCACTGCCTCGGTCTTCGCCATCCCTGTTCTCCCACGTCATTTAATTCCTTAACTATGCAGCGGCAGAGGCTCCGTCCAGCCTCATCGCGTTGACACCGGCAAGGCCTCAATTTAATCACGCATTGAAATGGTCGATGGCCGATAAGAGGATAGAGGGCGGATGCCGAAGGTCACCTACATCGAGGCAGGCGGCGAAGTGCATGATGTCGAGGTGGCGACGGGCCTCAGCGTAATGGAGGGTGCGCGGTCCAACGGCATTCCCGGCATCGAGGCGGATTGCGGCGGCGTCTGCGCCTGCGCGACCTGCCACGTCTTCGTCGATCCGGACTGGTATGCGGCGACCGGCGGGCCCAACGAGAACGAACACGACATGCTCGATTGCGCGACCGATCCCGGCCCGACCAGCCGCCTCTCCTGCCAGATCGCAATGACCGGTGCGCTCGACGGGCTGGTGGTAAGGCTGCCCGCCACCCAACGTTGAGCGAGGAGCGCCTCTCCATGCACTTCGATCGCCACATGGCCTATTACTCGCGCTACCGGCCGCACGCGCTGTTCGCTCAGGTCGAGGACCGCGCACTCAGCTGGGAACAAACCGATCGGCTGGCGGGCGCTATGGCGGCCGGTCTGGCGGAAAGGGGACTGAAGCCGGGCGACCGGTTCGGCATATTGCTGCGCAACTCGCTCGAATGGTGCGTCGGCTTCGTCGCGGCGATACGGCTGGGCGCGATCATGGTACCGCTCAACACGATGTTCGGCACCTTCGAGCTTGCCCAGATCGCTCGCGACGCGGGATGCGCGATGGTGCTGTCAGATCCCTCCGAAATCGCCAAGCTCGGCATCACCGACGATGCCGCGCCCGATCGCATCGCGGTCTACGACATGCTGCGGAGCCGGGCGCCGGTGTCCTATGCCGATCTCGTCGGCTCGGGGCGGGCTCATCCGCGCAATGAGCGCTCCGAGGACGACATCCTCCTCGTCACCTATACGTCGGGCACCACGGGCGTGCCCAAGGGGATCGCGCTTAGCCACCGTGCCGTCGACAGCATGATCCACCGCACCGGGCAGCGCGTGGGGCTGGAGGCCGGGCAGGAGCGTTTCCTGATCCTTGCCCCGCTCGCCTTCACCGGCGGCAGCATCAGCAACCTCGCTGTGCAGATCGGAATCGGCGGCTCCTCCTGGATCGAACGCAGCGTCGATCCGGTCCGTGCGCTCGACATCCTCGTGCGTCATCGCATCACCTACATGGCGGGCGTTCCGGCCCTGTGGGAGCGGGTGGCGGCGGCGCCCGGTTTCCCGGACGCCGATCTCTCGGCGCTCAAGACGGCGGTGACGGGCGGCTCCCCGGTCTCGCTGGACCTGTTGAACGCCTTCCTCGGCAAAGGGGTGACGATCCGCCAGCAATTCGGCGTCTCGGAGAATTGCGGTACGACCTGCTGCCCTGATCGCGAGGGCGCGATCGCCAATCCCCGTTCCTGCGGGCCGCCGCTGCCAGGCATGGAGCTGGAGCTTCGCGACGACGATGGCCGTGCCGTGCGGCACGGCGAGATCGGCGAGATCTGCTTTCGCAGCGCGCAGTTGATGGACGGCTATTGGGGCAAGCCGGAAGCGACCGCCCAGGCGATCATCGACGGATGGTACAAGACCGGCGATCTCGGCTTCCTGGACGATCAGGGCGGCCTCGTCGTCGTCGATCGCAAGAAGAACATGCTCATCTCCGGCGGCATCAATATCTATCCGGCCGAAGTCGAACTCGCCGTGATGCAGGTGGAGGGCGTATTGGAAGTTGCGGTGTTCGGCCTCGCCAGCGAGGCCTGGGGCCAGGAGGTCGCCGCGATCGTGCACGCGCCTACGCTTTCGGACGTCGCAGCGCTGCGCGATCAGGTTCGCGCGCTGATCGGCCCGGTCAAGGCGCCGAAGCATATCGTGCTGCGGCGCGAGCCGCTGCCGCGCACCGTCTCCAACAAGATCGCGCGGATCGACCTCGCCGGGCTGTACGAATCGAGCCGTGCTGCCGCTATGGAGGCGTGATGGACGATGCCCTGCTGATCGATCGCCCACGCGCGGGCGTACTGCTGCTGACGCTCAATCGGCCTGAGAGCCTCAACGCCTTCGATATGGCGCTCGCGGCCCGTTTCGAGGCGGCGCTGGCCGATGCGGCGGACGACGAGGCGGTGCGGTGCGTCGTGCTGACCGGGGCGGGCCGCGCTTTCTCTTCGGGCAACGATATCCACGAGATGGCGGGCTTCGACGCCGACGGCATGTTGAATGCCTTTCTCGCACGCGATCCGATCATCTGGCAGGTGGCGAGCCTTGCCAAGCCGGTGATCTGCGCATTGAACGGCATCACCTACGGTGCCGGTGCGCTGATCGCGGCGGCCGCCGACATCCGCATCGGATCGCCGACGATGAAGTTCAAGGTGACCGCCAGTAATTACGGGGGCGCCAACGCGACCTGGACGCTGCCGCGCGTCGTCGGCGTCGCCAAGGCCAAGGAAATCCTGATGATGGGCCGCGCGGTCGGTGCCGAGGAGGCGCTGGCGATCGGCCTGCTCAACCACATCGTCGACGATCCGCTGGGCGCGGCGCTCGACATGGCCGAGGCGATCGCCGCCAACCCGCCCGAGGGTGTCGCCGGGGTGAAGGCGCTGATCGACGGGGCCGATGGCAAGAGCCTGCTGGACGCGTTCAACGCCGAATTCGCCTGGATGATCGAGGCGACGCGTCACGGCGCCAAGGGCGGCGGCGAGATGTTCGAAGGCTTCCTGGCGAAGAGCAAGCGGACGCCGGGCTAGGCGTTCCGCCCCGCCAGACCGCGCCAGACGATCGTCTTCTGCACCTCGGTGGCGCCGCCGTAGATCGTCTGGGCGCGCTCGAACAGGTAGGACTGGATCGCCTGCGGCGCGAATTCCGGTACCAGCGGAGCGGCGTCGGCCCAATTCGCCGCCCGGCGGTCGAGCATCGGTAGTGCGTGGCGGCCGGCGAGCTCGACAAACAGCTCGGTCACGTGCTGCGCGCATTCGGTGCAGAGGATCTTGAGCGCCGAGACCGCCGCCGGCGTCGCCTCACCGGCCAGCGCGCGGAGCACCGCGATCTCCAGCGCCTCCACCTCGATCTCGACGGTCGCCAACCGGCGTGCGAAGGCAGGATCGTCGAGCAGGTGCCGGGCCAGCGCGCGGATCTTCGCCAGGTCCATTCGCTTGCGCGCGATGTGCGCGTAGGAGAGGCGCTCGGCCTGCAGCAGCACGTTGGCATAGTGCCAGGCGCGGCCCTCCTCGCCGATGCGGTTCTCGACAGGCACGCGGACATCGACGAACTCGACGCGGTTGAGCTCGTGGCTGCCGTCGATCGTGATGATCGGGTGGACGCTGATGCCGGGCGAGCGCATGTCGGCGCAGATCAGCGAGATGCCGTCCTGCCGGCGCGGCTCGGCAGATGTGCGGGCGAGGCAGAAGATCCAGTCCGCCCAATGCGCGCCGGTCGTCCAGATCTTGGTGCCGTTCAGCACATAGTCGTCGCCGTCGCGCTCGGCGTTGAAGCGCAGGCTGGCGAGATCCGACCCCGCCTCGGGCTCCGAATAGCCCTGCGCCCACATCGCCCGCGATTCGAGGATGTCGGGCAGCCAGCGGCTTTGCTGTTCGGGCGTGCCGAAGGCGCAGATGATCGGGCCGATATAAAGGATCGCCATCGGGATAAGATTGGGTGCGCCGGCGCGCTCCAGCTCCTCGTCGAACAGATAGCGTTGCACCGGCGTCCAGCCCGGCCCGCTATGCTCCGTCGGCCAGCCGACGCCCAGCCAGCCGCGCGACTGCAGCGCTTGCTGCGAGGCGACATGATCCGCGCGGGTCAGCACCTGCCCGGCGCGTGCCTTGGTGAGGATCGCCTGCGGATAATCGTGCGCGAAGAAGCGCTGCACCTCCGCCTGGAAGGCGCGGTCCGCGTCGGATAGCCTCAGGTCCATCACGCCTCCTATCCGCCTGCGCCCCCGATTGACATTGACTTTACAGAATGCGATATTTGTAAATATGTCAAGCGCCGAACCGGTTGCCAATATCGAGGCGCGCTGCCCGCCGCCGGGCGAGGACGGGGTGCACTTCACCTTCTGCCGGCTGTGCGAGGCGGTGTGCGGGCTGGCGGTGACGGTGAAGGGCGGCAAGGCGGTCGCCATCGCGCCGGACAAGCTCAACCCGCACTCGCAGGGCCATGTCTGCGTCAAGGGCATGAACTTCCACGAGACCGCCAACGATCCCGACCGGGTGCTGACGCCGCTGAAGCGCGTCGGCGCGCCGGGCGAGTTCGCGCCGGTGAGCTGGGACGAGGCGCTGGACGACATCGCGATGCGCCTGCGCGCGATCCTCGACGAACGCGGGCCGGAGGCGGTGGCTTTCTACATCGGCAATCCCTCGTCCTTCGCCACCGACCTCGCGATCAGCCATGGTGGTTTCATGAAGGCGCTGGGCGCACGCAAGGGCTACAGCCCCGGATCACAGGACAGCAATGCGCGCTCGGTCGCCAATTTCGCTTTGTTCGGCAGCGCGATGCTCAACGCATTCCCCGATCTCAAGGATTGCGACCTGTTGCTGGTGCTGGGCGCCAATCCCCTGGTCTCCAACGGGTCGATCCTGTTCGCACCACGAATCCGCCACGATCTCGACGCCATCGCGGCGCGTGGCCGGGTGATCGTCGTCGATCCGCGCGCGACCGAGACGGCGCGGCGCTACGAGCATGTCCCGGTCCGGCCCAATACCGACATCTGGCTGCTGCTCGGCATGCTGCGCACGATCTTCGAGGAGGGGCTGGTCGATCGCGAGGCGGTCGCCGAGCATGCCCATGAGCTCGATCGGCTGGAGGCGGAGATCGCCCGCGTCGACGTCGCGCAGGCGGCCTCGCTCTGCGGCATGGCCGAAGAGGCATTGCGCGATCTCGCCCGCGCCTTCGCCACCACGCCGCGCGCCGCCGCATACAGCCGGGTCGGCCTGTGCCGGGGGCCGTTCGCCACGCTCGCCAATTGCATGGTCACCGCGCTCAACGTCGTCGCCGGCAAGTTCGGCCGGCATGGCGGCATGATCTTCGGCTACACCCTGCTCGCCGGCAGCGACCGCAACAGTGTCGGCGGCTATGGCGGCGGCACGACGCGGATCGGCAACATCCCGCTCGTCCACAAATATTCGGCGAGCGCGGTGATGCCCGACGACATCCTCGTCGAGGGCGAGGGGCAGGTGCGCGCCCTGTTCCAGACGGCGGGCAATCCGGTGCTCTCGGCGCCCGGCGGCGAACGGCTGGAGCTGGCGCTGCAATCGCTCGATTTGTTCGTCGCCTTCGATTTCTATGTGAACGAGAGTGCGCGCTTCGCCGACTACGTGCTGCCCTCCACCACATTTCTGGAGCGTGCCGATTTCCCCTACGTCTGCTTCAACATCCTGATGCGGCCGTTCGTCCATTATACCGAGGCGGTGGTCGAGCCGATCGGCGAGGCGCGGCACGAGCATGACGTCTATCGCGAGATCGTGCGCCGCGCCGGCCTCGCCTGGCCGACCCGCACGCCCGAGGAGCGCGAGGCCGAGGATCGGGGCGATATCGAAACGCCGGTCGAGAAGATGGACAAGGCATTGCGCACGGGCTTCGCCGGCGACCGTTTCGGGGAGCGCGAAGGCTGGTCGATCGAGCGGCTGCGCGGATACCGGCACGGGGTGATGGTCGATCTGCCCGATCCCACCGAAGGCTGGTGGACCCGCCTCGGTTACGCCGACCACAAGCTCCGCCTGTTCCACGAGATCGTGGAAGCCGAGTTCGCCCGTTTCTGGCGCGAATGGAGTCCGCCGCCGCGGCTGGCGCTGATCGGCCGGCGGGACATCCGGTCGATCAACAGCTGGATGCACAATGTCGACAAGCTGGTCCGCTCGCAGGAGGCGGCCTTGCTGGTCCACCCCGACGACGCCGCCGAATTTGGCCTTGCCGACGGCGGCCATGCGCGGATCTGGAACAAGCATGGCGCGCTAGAGGTGGAGGTTTCGGTCACCGAAGAGGTCGCGCCCGGCACGCTCTGCTACCCCCACGGCTGGGGCCATCGCGGTGGCTGGAAGCGCGCCAACGCGACTCCCGGCCGCAACATCAACGTGCTGCTCGGCCTGGGCGTCGAGTCGGTGGAATTCGTCTCCGGAACCACGTTGATGGACGGGATCGAGGTCTCGATCGCGCCGATACACGACAACGAGGAATTGGCCGCACGCACCGCGGCGGAATGAGGAGAGGGCGATGTACTTCACCCCGGAACGCAACCGCGATCTCGCCGAGAAGCTCTACAGGCACGCACGCGAGACCACGACGGACATGGCCGACGATCTCGTCGAGTACGATCTGTCGATCTATTCCGATCCCGCGCTCGCGATCGAGGAGCGGGAGAAGATCTTCCAGCGTATCCCGATGATGGCGCTGCATAGCTCGCAGGTGCCCGAGCCGGGCAGCTTCGCGACCGTGAAGCTCAATGCCACCAACGCGCTCGTCACGCGGCAGAAGGATGGCACGGTCCGCGCCTTCGTCAACGCCTGCCGCCATCGCGGTGCCACCGTGGTCAGCGAGACGAGCGGCAAGCGCGGTCTGTTCATGTGCCCCTATCACGGCTGGAGCTACGCGAACGACGGTACGCTCAAGGCGGTGGGCTTCGCCGAAACCTTCGGCGGCGATCCCTGCGGCAATCGCAATTTGCTGCCGCTGCCGGTGGAGGAGCGGCACGGCTTCATCTGGATCGTCGAGAACCCGCAAGCGGAGATCGATGTCGCCGCGCATCTGGGCGAGGGGATGGACCGCGCGCTCGCCGAATATGATTTCGGCCGCTTCCATTGCTATCGGCACGAAGTCTTCGAGTTTCCGCAGAACTGGAAGGTCATGATGGACGGCCTGATCGACGGCTATCATGTCCAATTCCTGCACGGGAAGACGATCAGCCCCTATTTCTACCCCAACATGATGGGCATCCAGCAGCACGGCCATCATGCTTTGTGGGGCAATCCCCGCCGCCGGCTGGGCGAGATCCTGGACCAGGCGCCGGGCGACGTGCCGCTCGATCGCTACGTCATCTTCGGCAATCTGATCTCGCCCAATTCGGCGATGGTGCTCCATCCGCATCACATCGAATATTGGACGGTCTATCAGGATCCCAGGAACGTCTCGAACTGCTTCCTCCACCTGCGCTACCTGACGCCGCAGAAGGAGCAGGACGAGCGCGGCCACGAGATCCTCGCCAAGAACTGGAAGATCGCGACCGACGCAGTGATCAACGAGGACGTGCCGGCCGGCAACAGCATCCAGGCGTCGGCCGAGATGCCCTTCACCGGATCGATCATCCTCGGCCGCAACGAGGTGACCAACCAGATCTTCCACCGCGCCTATCGCGACTATATGGCCAGCTGAGCATGTACCGCGCGACCGACATCGACGAGGCCAGCACCGGCGAGCGCGTGCTCGCCGCGGCCCACGCCTGCTTCGAACGCTACGGCGTGCCCAAGACGACGATCGAGGATATCGCGCGCGAAACCGGCGTGTCGCGGCCGACGGTGTACAAATATCATAACGGCAAGGATGCCATCCTCGAGGAATTGTCGCGACGCGAGGTGCTGAAGGTGAATGCCGAGGTGCGCGCGGGGCTGGTGCGGCGCGAGGGCTTCGCCGATTTCCTGACCGAGGCGCTGTTCCTCGTCATCCGCATCGCCGGCGGCAACGCCTATATCCGCCGCCTGCTGGAGGCGCACGACTTCCAGCTGGCGGCGATGGATCCGGCGAGCGCGATGTTCCGGATGCAGCGCGACTGGTGGCGCGGCCCGCTGGCCCATGCCGCCGAACGGGGCGAACTCGCGCCCGATCTGGATACCGATGAGATCGTGACGTGGCTCGGCCATTCGCAGCGAATGCTGCTGGTCCATGCCGAGAATTCGGCGGTGGACGATGTGGCGCTGCGCCGGATGATCCGGCGCTTCGTGGTGGCGCCGCTGCTGGCCTAGCGCTGCTTCATCGCCGCCAGGATCGCGCCGAGCGCCTCGCGCGCCTCGGGGCCGAAGGTCGTCACCACCTCGTAGGCGAGCGAGGCTTCGAAGGCGGCCATGCCGTCGCGGATCCAGTGGTTGAGCGAGCGCTTGGTGAGTTCCAGCGCCAGCGGGCTGCGCCGCGCCAGTTCGGCCGCGACCGCCAGCGCCTCCTCCAGCACGCGCTCCCTCGGCACCGCCAGCGACACCAGCCCGATCCGCTCCGCCTCGCGGCCATCGAGCTTGCGGCATGTGAGCAGGTAGAGCTTGGCCTTCGCCATGCTGGTCAGCAACGGCCAGAGCAACGCCGCATGATCGCCCGCCGCCAGTCCGATACGGGTATGGCCGTCCGCGATCACCGCATCCTCCGCGATCACCGAGATATCCGCCAAAAGCCCCACCGCGAGGCCCGCGCCGGCCGCCGCGCCGTTGATCGCCGAGACGATCGGCTTGCGGCACTCGACCATGCCGGTGAGGATCTGGATCGTCTCGCGCATCATCCGGATCGTGCCGGCATAGTCGCTGCCGTCGGTATCGATCTCGGCGAGGTCGCCGCCCGCGCTGAACGCCTTGCCGGCGCCGGTGATCACCGCGACCCGAATCGTCTCGTCCTCGTCGATCAGGCGGAAGAGGACGGCGAGCTCGGCGTGCATTCGCGCGTCGGTCACATTCATCCGCTTGGGCCGGTTGAGCGTGAACAGCGCGATCCCGTCGTCGCGCCGGTCGACCAGGATGCGTTCGAAGCTGTCGAAGTCGATGCTCACGGCTCGGCCCGCGCCGCACGGCGCTTCTTCATCTCGATCCGCGCGATGGTGCGCTCGTGCACCTCGTCCGGCCCATCGGCGATGCGCAGCGCGCGGGCGATGGCATAGAATTCCGCGAGCGGCGTGTCCTGCGAGACGCCGGCGCCGCCATGCGCCTGGATCGCCCAGTCGATGATCCGCCCGGCCATGCGCGGCGCCGCCACCTTGATCATGGCGATTTCCGCGCGCGCCGCCTGGTTGCCGGAGCGGTCCATCGCGTCCGCCGCCTTGAGGCAGAGCAGGCGCGTCATGTCGATGTCGATCCGCGCGGTGGCGATGCGCTCGTCCCAAACCGAATAGTGGGCGATCGGCTTGCCGAAGGCGACGCGGCTGGAGATGCGGTCGATCAGCAGTTCCAGCGCGCGCTCGGCCATGCCGATGGCACGCATGCAATGGTGGATGCGCCCCGGCCCCAGCCGCCCCTGCGCGATCTCGAATCCGCGCCCTTCGCCGAGCAGCAGGTTGGCGGCGGGCACACGGACATCCTTCAGCACCACCTCGCCATGGCCGTGCGGCGCGTCGTCATAGCCGAACACGGTGAGCATCCGCTTGACGGTGACGCCCGGCGTATCGAGCGGCACCAGGATCATCGACTGCTGACGGTGGACCTCGGCCGCCGGATCGGTCTTGCCCATCAGGATCGCGACCTTGCAGCGCGGATCGCCGGTGGCGCTGGACCACCATTTGCGGCCGTTGATGACATAATGATCGCCGTCACGTGCGATCCGCGTCTCGATATTGGTGGCATCGGACGAGGCGACCGCCGGCTCGGTCATCAGGAAGGCGGATCGGATCGTACCGCCCATCAGCGGGCGCAGCCACTGCTCCTGCTGCGCGGCGTCGCCGAAACGGAGCAACACCTCCATGTTGCCGGTATCGGGCGCCGAGCAGTTGAACACCTCCGGCGCCCACACGACGCGGCCGGTCTCCTCGGCGGCGAGCGCATATTCGACATTGGTGAGGCCCGGCCCGTCGAACGCGAAGTCGTGGACCGGCGCCAGGTGAGACGGCGGCATGAACAGGTTCCACAGCCCCGCCGCGCGGGCCTTTGCCTTCAGTTCCTCGACCAGCGGCAATGGCTGCCAGCGATCGCCGCTCGCCACCTCCTCGTGGAAGCGATGCTCGGCCGGATGGACATGCTCGGCCATGAAGGCGGCGACACGGTCGCGCCAGCGAGTTTGCTTGGGAGTGGGCGTGAAATCCATCGGTGTTTCCTCCGGGAAACGTCAGCGCGCGCCGGCGCGGATCGCCTGGTGCCAGGCGAGCGCGGCCAGCGGCTCGACGCGCTTGGCGATGTCGGCGGCATGATCGGACGAAGCGGTGCCGCGCGCCAGTCGTCCCCGGATGCCGTGGATGATCGCGGCGAGCCGGAACATGTTGAAGGCGACGTAGAAATCATAGCCTGCAACGCCGTCGCGCCTGCTGTTGCGGCAATAAGTGGCGATATATTCCGCTTCCCCCGGGATGTTGGCTGCGGCGAGATCGATCCCCAGAAGACCGGTCGAGATTTCGGGCGGCATCCGATACATCATTCCGTGAAAGGCGAAGTCGGCCAGCGGAGGGCCCAGCGTCGAAAGCTCCCAGTCGAGCACGGCGATCACGCGCGGCTCGGTGGGGTGGAAGATCATGTTGTCGCAGCGGAAATCGCCGTGGACGATAGACGTTTCTTCGTCCGGCGGAATGTTCTCCGGCAGCCACGCGATCAGCCGGTCCATCGCCTCGACCCGGCCCGCCGCCTCATCCTCCTCATATTGACAAGAAAGGCGCGCGATCTGGCGCGCGCAATAGCCCGCCGGCCGGCCGTAGTCACCGAGTCCGATCGTGGCGGGATCGATGCCGTGCAGATCCGCGAGCGTGCGGTTCATCGCCATGAAGCAGGCCGGTCGTTCCTCACGCGGCGCAGTGGAGAAAGTCGATCCCCAGAAGATGCGGCCTTCGACATGCTCCATCACGTAGAAGGCGCTGCCGATCACGGCATCGTCCTCGCAGAGTGCGAACGGTCGCGCCACGGGAAACCCGGCCCCGTGAAGCGCGGCGATCACGCGATATTCGCGATCGACGGCATGGGCGGACTTGACCAGCAGCCCCGGCGGCTTGCGCCTGAGCACGTAGTTGCGCCCCGGCGTCTCCAGCTTGAACGTCGGATTGGACTGACCACCCCTGAACTGCTCGATGCGCAGCGGCCCGGCGAAGCCCTCGACATAATCGCGCATCCAGCGCGCCAGCCGCGCCTCGTCGAAGCGCTGATCGAGACGGACTTCGATCGTGCCGGCATTGCGCGCCGCCCACTCGCGGTCGATGTCGCTCTGGGCCTCGCTCGCCACGCCTCTTGCCTTTCGTCGTTGTGATCGACCTTGCCGCTCCGGTGCGCGATCCGTCAACGGATTTTAGGCGATCGGTTAAAATCGGTCGACTCCCCGCCGCGGCGCCGTTATTCTCAACCGACCGATGAAAATGCCGGCCAGCACCGGCGGGGAGAGACTCATAGTGGCGACCGCGGCGCGCATTCCCGATCACGTCCGTCCCGAGCAGGTATACGAGCTCGATATCTATCGGGATTCCCGGCTGCTCGCCGATGTTCACGCGGGCTATGCCGAGGTACAGAAGGAAGCACCGCCGATCTTCTTCACGCCGGAGAATGGCGGCCACTGGGTCGTAACCCGTTTCGACCTCATCTCGGAGATCGTGCGCGATCCTGAGACCTTCTCGGCCTCCCAAATGCAGATCCCGCCGGTGAAGGACGCGCCGACCTTCATCCCGCTCAATCTCGATCCGCCGGACAACCTGCCCTATCGCCAGATCCTGATGCCGTGGTTCGCGCCCAGGTCGATCCATGCGATGGACGGCTACCTCAAGGAATTGGCGACCGAACTCGTCGACAGCGTGGCCAGCAAGGGCGGTTGCGATTTCGTGGCGGACATCGCCGCGCGCTATCCGGTCGGCGTGTTCATGCGGATGATGGGGCTGCCGATGGATAAATTCGACGATTTTCGAAGGATCGTCGTCAAATTTTTCAGCTCGCAAGGCCAGTCCGAAGTGGTCGAGCTAGCCCAGATCATCAATGCCGAGATGGCGCTGGTGATCGAGGCCCGGCGCAAGGAGCGGAAGGACGATCTCGTCTCCCATCTGCTCGACGCCGATCTCAAGGGCCGGCCGCTGACGCCCGAGGAGCTGGCGTCGATGTGCTTCCTGCTGTTCATCGCCGGGCTGGACACGGTGACCAACGGCCTGACCTTCGGGATGCGGCACATCGCCGCGCGGCCGGATCTGCAGGCCCGCCTGCGCGCCGAGCCGGACAAGATCGAAGCGGCCGTCGAGGAGGTGCTGCGGCTCTTCGGCGTGGTCAACACACCGCGCATCCTGACGAGGGATTGCGAGCGCTTCGGCGTTTCCTTCCGCAAGGGCGAGATGCTGCTCAACCTGCTGCCGATGGCGGGCCATGACGACGGCAAGAATGCCGACCCGGAGGCGTTCGACCTCGATCGCAAGAAGCGCGAATATCTAACCTTCTCGACCGGACCGCATCTGTGCATCGGCCATTTCCTGGCGCGATCCGAGATGAAGATGCTCTTCGCCGAATGGTTCAGCCGCATCCCCGAGTTCCGCATCGCCGACGGCTATACGGAACGGTTTCGCGCCGGCACGGTGATGTCGCTGGAATCGCTCGATCTGGTGTGGGACGCGGCGGCGGCGAAATAGCTAGGCGGCGCTGCCGCCCGCCAACCGCGCGAAGGCGGCCATGACTTCCGGCGGCGCAGTTTCCGGGCGACCCGCATGGAAGGGCGGCTCCGGGGCATATTCGATTGTCAGCTGGATGAGCTGGGCTGCGACGTCGCCCGCGATCGCCGCGGCGCAGACCAATGCGAAGTCGATGCCCGCGGTGACGCCGCCGCCGGTGATGACATTGCCGTCGCGCACGATGCGGGCGGGATCCGGGATGGCCCCGTGCTCCGCGAGCCTGTCGCGCATCGCCCAATGGCAGGCGCTCCGCTTGCCATGCAGCAGGCCCGCTGCGCCTAGCACCAGCGAGCCGTTGCACACCGACGTGACGTAAGTCGCGCCCGCCGCAAGGCGCCGTATGTCGTCGAGCGCATCGGGCTGCGTGATGCGGCTCTGGTCGAGGCCACCGGGGATGCACAGCAGGTCGCAGCGATCGATGTCGGAAAGCCGCTCCACCCCGCGGAAGGTCAGGCCGTGCTCCGTCCTGAGATCGCCGCCGTCGGGACTTGCGATACGCACCCGCGCGCCCGGCAGGCGGCAGAACACCTCGTAGGGGCTCGCGAAGTCGAGCTGGGTGAAATCGGGGTACAGGATAAACACGATCTCGGTCATCATTGCTCCTGCTCCGGCGTCTAGAAACCACGGAGCGTCGCGTAGCGCTCGGCGCACCAGGCAGCGTTGCCGAACAGGGTTTCGGAAACGCGCGCCCATTTGAGCGTACGTCCGGCGGGATGTTCGGCGGTCATGCCGATGCCGCCGTGCATCTGTACCATCTCGCTGCTGACGCGGTGTATCGCCTCGCCCGCGACATATTTGGCGAGCGCGGCGAGTGCCGGGAAATCGGGAGTGCCGTGCTCGGCGGCGGTCCAGGCGGCGGCGACCGAGGAGCGGGCGAGCTCGATCTCGCACAGCGCCTGCGCGGCGCGGTGCTGGAGCGCCTGGAAGCTGCCGATCGGCCGCCCGAACTGCTCGCGCAGCTTTAGATAGTCCACCGTCGTGCGAAGCGCGCCGTCTGCCGCGCCCAGCATCTCGGATGCGAGACCGGTGCGGGCAAGATCGCAGAGGCGATCGATGCCCTCGACGCCGACGCCGAGCGGTACGCCGGGTGCGCAGTCGAACGCGACGTCGCCGATCTCGCGGCCATCGATCATGTCGAGCGCGGCGATGGTCGTGGCGGCCGCGTCGACGAGGAACAGATCCCGCCCGTCCGCCGTCTGCGCCGTCACCAAGAGGCGGTTCGCGCGCGGCGCGTCGAGCACGAAGCGTTTGGCGCCGGTCAGTCGCCAGCCCGCGTCGTCCCGTTCGGCGCGGGTCGCGATGGGGGCGCCGTGGCGCGGCCCCTCATCGATCGCGAAGGCCACCACCCATTCACCCGCCGCGATCGCCGAGGCGAGATCGCGACGGTCGGCGAGCGCTTGCGCCGCGATCAGCCCCGTCGAGAGCAAAGGCGTGGTCGAGAGCGTGCCGCCCAGCGCCTCGAGCAGCGCGCCGGTGGCCGCCGGCCCGAAGCCGAGCCCGCCGGAGGCCTCGGCCACGCAGGCGCCCGCCCAGCCGAGCCCGGCGATCGCCTCCCAGCGCGCGCCGATGCCGCTCCGCGCCGTCCGAGGATCGGGCTCGACCGGCCCGGCATCGCCGACCCACTGGCGCGCCGCGTCGCGCAGCATCGCCAGATCGTCGGCGCCGGTGACCGCGCCGCTCACCGGGAAGGCAGCCCGAGCACGCGCTTGGCGATCACGTCGAGGTTGATCTCCGATGTGCCGCCCTCGATCGAATTGCCCTTCGACCGCAGCCACTTGCGCGTTTCCGCCAGATCATCGCCCGCGAACGGCGCGCCGTCCCAGCCAAGCCCTTCGAGGCCGAGGATCTCGATAGCCAACTCGTGCCGATGCTGGTTGGCCTTGGCCGAGGCATATTTGATCACCGAGGAGGCAGCGCTCGCCTGGCCGGCATCGACCTCCAGCTGCGCGCGCGCAGTGGTGAGCTGGATGGCGCGCTCCGTCATCATCTGACGGGCGATGCGATCGCGCAGCGCGGTGTCGCGGATGTGGCCCGCCTCGTCCGTCAGGCCGGCGCGGCCGGCAAGGGCGGGCAGGGTGACGCTGCGATCGCCTCCGAAGCCCACCGCCGAGACGTTCTGCCGCTCGTACTGGAGCAGCTTCTTGGCGATCTCCCAGCCGCCGTTGAGCGGGCCGACGAGATGGTCCTTGGGCACCTTCACGTCGTCGAAAAAGCTCTCGCAGAAGGGCGAGGAGCCGGAGATCAGGCGGATCGGGCGAATGGTGACGCCCGGCGTCGCGAGATCGACGAGGATGAAGGAGATGCCGGCATGCTTTGGCGCATCCGGATCGGTGCGCACCAGGCAGAAGATCCAGTCGGCCTGGTCGGCATAGGTGGTCCAGATCTTCTGGCCGTTGAGCAGCCAGTGATCGCCCTTGTCCTCCGCCCGCATCCGGAGCGAGGCGAGATCGGAGCCGGCGGAGGGTTCCGAATAACCCTGGCACCAGCGAATCTCACCGCGTGCGATCGGCGGCAGGAAGCGCTGTTTCTGTTCTTCGCTGGCATATTCGAGCAGCACCGGCCCCAGCATCCACAGGCCGAAGGAGAAGAGCGCGGGGCGGGCGCCGATCGCCGCCAGTTCCTCGTTCAATATCCCGGTTTCGACGGCCGAGAGGCCGGCACCGCCATAAGCCTCGGGCCAGTGCGGCGCCGTCCAACCACGCGCGACCATCCGCTCCAACCATGTCCGGGTCTCTTCCGCCGGAAAGCGCGCGGTGCGGCCGCCCCACGGAATCTCGGCCTCCGGCATCGGCGTGCGTATGCGCGCGGGCACGTTCGCCGCCAGCCAGGCGCGCACCTCCGCACGGAATCCCTCCGCCGGCAAAGAAAGACTTGCTTGCATCGCGTCTTTCCTATTCGATTAATTAAACAGGTCAATCATGATCGGCCTAAGCCGATTCTCCCGTCGCGGACGGGTGCAGGAGCGGGGAGGGGAATGTCCATCACGGCACGCATCGTCACGGTCGGCGATCCGGCGACACTCGACACGCTGCGGGTGGGCGAGGGCGAAATCGGCGCGCCGGGGCCGGGCGAACTGCTCGTGCGGGTGCGCGCCACCTCGCTCAACTATCACGATTATGCGGTGGTCACCGGAATGCTCGGGCCGCGCCCCGGCATCGTGCCGATGTCGGACGGGGCAGGCGAGGTGCTTGCGGTCGGCGAGGGTGTCATCGGCTTCGCGGCGGGTGACCGGGTGCTCGGCTTATTCTTCCCGGCGTGGCAGGATGACGAGATCGATCCGGCGAAACGGTCCGTGATCCCCGGCGACTCGACCGACGGCTTCGCCGCCAGCCACGTCGTACGCCCCGCCAACTGGTTCATGCCGATGCCCGAAGGGCTGAGCTTCGCCGAGGCCGCGACTCTTCCCTGCGCGGCGCTTACCGCCTGGCGCGCTCTGATGGTCGAGGCGCGGATCAAGCCGGGTGACTGGGTGCTGACCCAGGGCACTGGCGGAGTCTCTCTGTTTGCGCTGCAATTCGCGAAGCTCGCCGGGGCGCGGGTGATCGCGACGTCCTCGTCCGGCGCCAAGCTGGAGCGGCTGCGCGCGCTCGGTGCCGAGGTGACGATCAACTACCGTGATATCCCCAAATGGGGACGAGAAGCGGCGCGCATCACCGGCGGCGTCGATGCCGTGGTCGAGATCGGCGGGGCCGGCACGCTCGATCAGTCGATCGCGGCTTGCCGGATGGGCGGCCACATCTCGCTGATCGGCGTGCTTGCAGGCGTCGCCGGACCGGTGGCGACCGCGCATCTGATGGGCGCCAACGTCACGCTCAAGGGCATCACCGTCGGTTCGCGCCGCCAGCAGGCGGATATGATCGCCGCAATCGTGTCGGGCGGCATCAGGCCAGTGCTGGATGAGAGTTTCCCGCTGGGTCGCCTGGCCGAGGCCTTCCGTCATCAAGAGAGCGGCCGGCATTTCGGCAAGATCGTCGTGACCATGGACGATACATAATCAAGTGTTGAATGACGGCCGTTGCGCAGTGCAGCAAACGAAGGCTAAGGCCGCCCCGCATCTATCCGTTCCCAAGGAGCCAGAGGACCATATGAGCGACGTCGGCAGCATCAGCATCGAAGACGGCATCGGCGTCCTCACCATCGACAACCCGCCGGTCAACGCGCTCGGCCTGCGCGCCCGCCAGGCGCTGCGTGACGGATTCGCCCAGCTCACCGCCGATGATTCAGTGCGGGCGATCGTGCTGATCTGCGCCGGCCGCACCTTCTTCGCGGGCGCCGACATCTCGGAATTCGGCAAGCCGATCGAGCAGCCCGATCTCGCGGCCGTGTTCGGCATCGTCGAGAACGCCACCAAGCCGGTGATCGCCGCGATCCACGGCACCGCGCTCGGCGGCGGCTACGAGACGGCCTTGGTCTGCCACTATCGGATCGCGGTGCCGTCGGCCAAGGTCGGCCTGCCCGAGGTCAATCTTGGCCTGCTGCCGGGCGCGGGTGGCACGCAGCGCCTGCCGCGCGTGGTCGGCGTCGAGGCGGCGCTGGAGATCATCGGCGGCGGCAAGCCGATCCCGGCGAAGAAGGCGCTCGAATACGGCATGATCGACGCGCTCGCCGAGGAGGGCAAGCTGCGTGAAGACGCGATCGCCTTCGCCAAGAAGATCGTTGTCGAGAGAGCGCCGCTGCTGCGTGTGCGCGATCGCGAGGACAAGATCGCGCCGGCCAGGGGACATCCCGAGATCTACGCCGATTACCTCAAGAAGAATGCGCGCGCCTTCCGCGGCTACAAGGCGCCGGGCAACATCGCCAAGGCGGTGGAGGCCTCGGTCGAATCACCCGATTTCGAGACCGGCATGACGCGCGAACATGCACTGTTCGAAGAATTGCTGAACAGCACCGAGTCGGCCGCCCAGCGCTATTACTTCTTCGCCGAGCGCGAGACCGGCAAGGTGCCCGACGTGCCCTCCGGCACGCCGACGATCGACATCGTCCGGGTCGGCGTGATCGGCGCCGGCACGATGGGCGGCGGCATCGCCATGAACTTCCTCAATGTCGGCACGCCGGTCACCTTGGTAGAGATGACCCAGGAGGCGCTCGATCGCGGCATCGGCGTGATCCGCCGCAATTACGAGGCGACCGCAAAGAAGGGCCGCATGACGGACGCGCAGGTCGAGCAGCGCATGGCGCTGATCACCCCCGCGCTCGGGCTCGAGGCGCTCGCCGACGTCGATCTGGTGATTGAGGCGGTGTTTGAGGAGATCGGCATCAAGAAGGACGTATTCGGCAAGCTGGATGCGATCTGCAAGCAGGGCGCGATCCTTGCCTCCAACACGTCCTTCCTCGATCTCGACGAGATCGCCGCCGCAACGAAACGCCCCGAGTGGGTCGTCGGCCTGCACTTTTTCTCGCCGGCCAACGTGATGCGCCTGCTCGAGGTGGTACGCGGCCGGAAGACGTCGAAGGAAGTGGTCGCCACCGCGATGAAGCTCGCCAAGGCGATCGGCAAGGTGCCGGTGCTGGCCGGCGTCTGCTACGGCTTCATCGCAAACCGCATCATGCGCCCCTACATGACCGGCGCCGACGATCTGGTTCTGGAAGGCCCGACCCCGCCCGAGGTGGACAAGGCGATCTACGATTACGGTTTCGCGATGGGGCCGTTCCAGATGATCGACCTCGTCGGGCTAGACGTGATCGGGCGCGGCGGCAACGAGCGGACGCTGGGCGGCGACCTCGTCAAGCGCGACCGGCTCGGCCAGAAGAAGAATGGCGGCTTCTACGATTATGACGAGCGCCGCAACGCCACCTTCTCGCCGGTCGCGGCCGAGGTGATCGCCGATCTCGCGCGCCACAAGGGCGTGGAGAACAAGGGCGGCCTGCCCGCCGACGCGATCGTCGCGCGCCTGCTCTATCCGGTGGTGAACGAGGGTGCCAAGGTGCTGCAGGAAGGCATCGCGCTGCGTGCCTCCGATATCGATGTGGCGGCGATCCTCGGCTACAATTGGCCGATCTACACCGGCGGGCCGATGTTCTGGGCGGACACGGTGGGACTCGACAAGGTGGTCGAGGGGCTGCGCGCGATGGGTATCGAGCCGGCCGAGATCCTCGTCGGGAAGGCGAAGGCAGGCGAGCGCTTCACGCGATAGGGAGACGAGGGATGACGGCCGGCAAGGTCGATGCGGCAGCGATCGCGGCGCGCGTCGAGGCGTTCGTGCGCGATGTGGTGGTTCTCTATGAGCAGGATCCTCGTTTGGGTGCGCACGGCCCGTCGGAGGAACTGGTCGCCGAACTTCGTGCGAAGGCGAAGGCGGCGAGCGTGCTGACGCCGCATATCCTGGAGGGCGGCGCGCACCTGACGCAGGTCGAGACGGCGATGGTGCTGAAGCCGTCCGGCTTGTCGCCGCTGGGGCCGGTCGCGGTCAACACAATGGCGCCCGACGAGGGCAATATGTACCTGCTGGGCAAGGTCGCGACCGACGAACAGAAAGCGCGCTTCCTGGCGCCGTTGATCGCCGGCCAGGCGCGCTCGGCCTTCTTCATGACCGAGCCGGCGGCGGATGGCGGCGCCGGCTCCGATCCCTCGATGATGAAGACGGTCTGCCGGCTCGACGGCAACCACTGGGTGATCGACGGGCGCAAGGCCTTCATCACCGGTGCGCAGGGCGCCAGGGTCGGCATCGTCATGGCGAAGTCGGACGCGGGCGCGTGCCTGTTCCTCGTCGATCTCCCCGATCCCGCGATCCGCATCGAGCGGGTGCTCGACACCATCGACAGCTCGATGCCCGGCGGCCATTCGATCGTGGCGATCGAGAATCTGCGCGTGCCAGCCGACCAGATGCTGGGCGCACCCGGAGAGGGCTTCGCGCTCGCGCAGGTGCGGCTCAGCCCGGCGCGCCTCTCGCACTGCATGCGCTGGCACGGTGCCGCGACCCGCGCGCACGAGATCGCCACCGCCTACGCCTGCAAGCGCGAAGCATTCGGCAAGCTGCTGGTCGACCACGAAGGCGTCGGCTTCATGCTCGCCGAGAACCTGATCGACCTCCAACAATCCGCGCTGATGATCGATTGGTGCGCAAGCGTGCTCGACGCCGGATCGCTCGGCACGGCGGAAAGTTCGATGGCGAAGGTGGCGGTATCGGAGGCGCTGATGCGGGTTGCCGATCGCTGCGTGCAGGTGATGGGCGGCACCGGGGTCTCGGGCGACACGATCGTCGAGCAGGTGTTCCGCGAGATCCGGGCCTTCCGCATCTATGACGGGCCGACCGAGGTCCACAAATGGTCGCTCGCCAAGAAGATCAAGCGCGATCACCTAAAAGGCCGCGCGACGTGAGCGCGGTCGCCGAGGCGAACAGCGGCACCACCGCCGTCCGCGCCGGCTACGCGCTCGACGTGGGCGCGCTCGATGCGTGGATGCGGGCGAACGTGGCGGGCTATGCCGGGCCGCTGACGGTCGAGCAGTTCCGGGGCGGCCAGTCCAATCCCACCTACAAGCTGGTAACGCCGGGTCGGGCCTACGTGCTGCGCAAGCAGCCGCCGGGCCAACTGCTGAAGGGCGCGCACGCCGTCGATCGGGAGGCCAAGGTGCTGACCGGGCTCGGCCGGGCCGGCTTCCCGGTCGCGCACGTCCACGGCCTGTGCACCGATGCGAGCGTGGTCGGCACGATCTTCTACGTGATGGACATGGTGGAAGGCCGCATTTTCTGGGATGCGACCATCCCGGGTGTTTCGAACGCGGAGCGGGCCGCCTTGTTCGACGCGATGAATGCCACCGTCGCGCAGCTCCACGGCATCGACCACGCAGCCGTCGGCCTCGCCGACTACGGCCGGCCCGGCAATTATTTCGAGCGCCAGATCGCGCGCTGGTCGCGGCAGTATCTGGAGGATGCCGAGGCGGGGCGCGACCCGAACATGGATCGCCTCGTCGAATGGTTGCCCGCCAACATCCCGCCAGGCGACGAGACCAGCATCGTCCATGGCGATTTCCGCATCGACAACATGATCTTTCATCCCACCGAGCCGCGCGTGCTGGCGGTGCTCGACTGGGAACTCTCGACGCTGGGCCATCCGGGCGCGGACTTTGCCTATCATGCGATGATGTACCGGATGCCGCCGCACATTGTCGCGGGTCTGGGGGGCGCCGCCATCTCCGCCCTCGGCATTCCAGACGAGCAGGACTATCTCGCGGCCTATTGCGCGCGACGCGGGCTGTCCGTCATGCCCGGCTACGACTTCTATATCGCCTTCAACTTCTTCCGCCTCGCCGCCATCTTCCACGGTATAAAGGGGCGGGTGCTACGCGGCACCGCATCATCCGCCCAGGCGAAGGAGCGTGTCGCCGTTCTTCCTGAACTCATGAGGTTAGCCTGGGATCAGGCGATAAGGGCCGGTGCGACCGGCTGATCCGGCCTTCCACGTTGACAAGCATCGCCGCTCGGGCGCATCTAAACCTAACGGCATAAGGAAAAGGATGGCCCGGCTGACGCTCTCGATCGCAGACGGGATTGCCCGGGTCGAGCTCGCCCGGCCGGAGCGGCTGAACGCGCTCGACGGCCGCGCGATGGCGCAGCTGGTCGAGGCGGGCGATGCGATCGCCGCGCGGCGCGACGTACGCGTCGTGGTTCTGTCCGGCGCGGGTCGCGCCTTCTGCGCCGGCATCGATCTCGATTCGCTCAAACGCCTGAGCGGCACCGGCGAAGCCGATGTCGATCTGACGACGCCGGTGCGCGGGGCGGCCAATCTCGCCCAGCTCGCGGTGCTGCAATGGCGCGATCTGCCGGTGCCGGTGATCGCCGCCGTCCACGGCGTCGCGCTCGGCGCCGGGCTGCAGTTGGCGCTCGGTGCCGACATCCGGATCGTCGCGCCGGATGCTCTGCTGGCGATCGCCGAGGCGCGCTGGGGCCTGGTGCCGGACATGGCAGGCTTCGCAACGCTCGTGGCGGTCCTGCCGCGCGACCAGATCGCCCGGCTGGCCTTCGCCGGTGAGGAGATAGACGGCGTCGAGGCGGCACGGATCGGCCTCGCCACCGAATTGGCTGAGGACCCGCTGGCGCGCGCGCTGGCTTTGGCCCGCACGATCGCCGGCAACAATCCGTCGGCGGTGCGTGCGGCCAAGCGGCTGATGGCGATCACCGACGAGGCGGAACAGCTCCGCGCCGAGGCGGCAGCCCAGCTGGCACTGTTCGGTACTCCCAACCAGCGCGAGGCGGTCGCCGCGCGGCTGGAGAAGCGGGCGCCGGTCTTCACAGACGACACGTAAGCGGGAAACACCCGCCGAACCATGGAGAGGCGACATGGCGGACCATGATCTGGTGATACGCAGCGGCACGGTCATCGACGGCGGCGGCGGCCCATCCTTCGTGGCCGACATCGCGGTGCAGGGATCACGCATCGTCGAGGTGGGGCAGGTCTCGGGCGGGGGCCGCGAGGAGATCGACGCCACGGGCCGCATCGTCACCCCCGGTTTCGTCGACATCCACACCCATTATGACGGGCAGGCGACCTGGGAAGAGACGCTCGCGCCCTCCAGCAATCATGGCGTGACGACGGTGATCGGCGGCAATTGCGGCGTCGGCTTCGCGCCCTGCCGTGCCGGGGACCGCAACAAGCTCATCACCGTGATGGAGGGGGTGGAGGACATCCCCGAGATCGTGATGGCGGCCGGCATCCCGTGGAACTGGGAAAGCTTCCCGGACTATCTCGACGCGCTCGATGCGCGCCGCTTCGATATCGACGTGGCGATGCAGGTCGCGCACTCGCCACTGCGTGTGTTCGTGATGGGTGATCGCGGCATCGCGCACGAGGCATCCACCGATCTCGACCGGCAGCGTATGGCCCGGCTGGTGACGCAGGCGGTGCAGGCCGGCGCGATCGGCGTCTCGACATCGCGTTCGCTCAACCACCGCACCAAGGCCGGCGTGCCGGCACCGAGCGTGCTGACCGCGCGCGAGGAAACGCTGGCGCTGGCGAAGGGGCTGGGCGCGGCTGGCGCGGGCGTGTTCCAGATCATCAGCGAGATGAGCGAGGAACCAGCGAGCGAGATGGCGCTGATCGAAGAGATCGCGAAAGTCTCGGGCCGTCCCGTCTCTTTCTCCCTCGCAGAGACGATGGACAAGCCGCAGGTCTGGCGCAAGATGCTCGATGCGCTGGACGATATCGCCGGGCGTGGACTGCCGGTGCGCGCTCAGGTCTTTCCGCGCCCGATCGGCGTGATGATGGGGCTGGAGCTCAGCCTGAACCCGATCGTCAACCGGCCGGCCTATGCGGCGATCGCGCACCTGCCGCTGGCCGATCGCGTCGCCGAACTGCGCCGGCCGGAGACGAAGGCGCGCATCTTGGACGAGGAACCGGTACCCGATCCGCAGCCGGTCGCCAACATGCTGATCGGCGCGGTCGGCGCCATGTACGCGCTCGGCGCGCATCCCGATTATATGCCTTCCGAGGCGATGCGGCTCGACCGCCGGGCGATGCGCGAAGGCACCACCGCGCTCTCGCTCGCCTACGATCTGATGCTGGAGCAGGACGGCCATGCCTTGCTCTATCTGCCGAGCGCCAATTACGCGACCGGCGGCTCGGGGCCGATCCGCGAGATGCTGACCAATCCCAACACGGTGCTCGGGCTGGCCGATGGCGGCGCGCATTACGGCATGATCTGTGATGCCGGCTATCCGACCTATCTGTTGTCTTACTGGGTCAAGGAGGCGCCCGCCGACATCCGGTTTCCGATCGAGTGGGCGGTGCACGCGCTCAGCCGGCGCCCCGCCCAGACGGTGGGTCTCACCGATCGCGGCTTGATCGCTTGCGGCCTGAAGGCGGACATCAACGTCATCGATCTCGACCGTTTGACCCTCGGCGCCCCGCGCCCGAGCTTTGATCTGCCGTCGGGTGGGCGTCGGTTGCGTCAGTCGGCGACGGGTTACGACGCGACGATCGTCAGCGGCACGATAATCGCGCGGCACGATCGCCCGACGGGAACGCGACCCGGCCGGCTGGTGCGAGGCCCCGGCCATGCACCATTAGCGCTCGCGGGCTGATCCAGCCGTTTAATCGATCCCATAAATGTACCGATCGGTTGTGTCGAAAGCGCCACTCCGGACGGAAATCGCCGGCGGTTCGCCTCGACAATAACGAACGGCTTGACGGATAGCGAACAATCTCATTTAATCGATCAAATAACGACAAGTTGACCAACGTGTTGACGTGGAAGGGGGAGAGGACAATGGCCATTCGTGCCGCAAGCCGTCTTCAGTATGCCTTGCTTACCGGAACCCGTCTCGCCGGCCTGGCCTTCGTGGTCCTGCCGGCAATGGCGCATGCGCAGGCCGCACCGGCGCTTGCCACTGCGTCGACAGCCGGCACGGCATCGTCGAACGCGGACATCGTCGTCACCGCGCAACGCCGCTCGGAGCGCCTCGTTGACGTGCCGATCACCATCACCTCGGTCAGCGCGGCGAAGCTGAACAATGCCGGCGTCACCGCCAGCAACGCGCTGTCGCAGGTCGTTCCCGCCTTCCGCCTCGATTATAACGGCTCGTTCGCGCAGCCGACGATCCGCGGCGTGTCCACCGCGCTCGCCAATGTCGGCGGCGGCTCTTCGGTGGGCGTCTATATCGACGGCTTCTACAACCCAAGCCCGCTGACCCAGGATTTCGCATTCCTCAACGTCAGCAACATTCAGGTGCTCAAGGGCCCGCAGGGGACGCTGTTCGGCCGCAACACCACGGCCGGCGCGGTGCTCGTCACCACCTTGGAGCCCCAGGAGAAGACGGCGGTGCAGGCCAAGCTCGACTATTCGAGCTTCGACACGGTCAATGCGTCCTTCTACGGCACCACCGGTATCGCCAAGGGCCTGTCGGCCGATGTCGGTGTGCTCTACAAATACACCAACGGCTGGTTCACCAATCTCACCGACGGCGACGACCATGTCGGCAAGGGCTACAACTTCTCGCTGCGCACCAGCCTGAAATATGCGTTCGATGACAGCGGCAGGAATTATATCCTGGCCCGCTACGTCCACACCAAGCTGGTCGATCCGACGACGCTCGACTGGAGCGTCTATCGCGACAAGGACGGCCGTTACGAGACTGCGGCCTACGCATTCGACATTCCCGGAGCCGTGTTCGGCAAGGACAACCGCCATATGGCGGCCGATCCGGGTTTCGACCCGAAGTTCAACGCCAAACTGAATGCCGGGCAACTCACCGCGAAGTTCGATCTCGGCTTCGCCACCCTGACTTCCTACACGCAATATCGCAAGGAGCGATCACGCCAGGACCTCGAGGTTGACGATTCGAGCGCACCGATCTTCCGCGTCGCCTTCAACAATCTGGATACGACCAAGACGCAGGAAGTCCTGCTGAATTCCGAGCCCGGTGGCAGGCTGCAATGGGTCGTCGGCGCCTTCTATATGGATCAGGTCGCGCAGGAGAAGCCATTCGGCGCGATCACGCCGATGATCTATCCGGCCTACGACACCTATATTCACATCAAGTCGATTTCCGGCTTCGGCGACGCGACCTGGAATCCCTTCGACAAGCTGTTCCTGACCTTTGGTGCGCGCTACAGCTCGGAGAAGGACAGTGGCCATTGGGATTGCTTCGACGCTGGCTACGCAGCCGGTTTCTGCCCGCGGCCGCTCGGTCCGGACGTGACCCGGATCAGCCCGCCCAATCACACGTTCAACTCGTTCACCCCGCGTGGCGTGGTCCGCTACCAGATTTCGCCCACCGCCAACATCTATGCCTCGGTGACCAAGGGCTATAAAGCGGGTCTGCTCGATGTGAACGGTTTCAACTACAATGGCAATCCGCCCTATATCAAACCGGAGAAGATTACCGCCTACGAAGGCGGATTCAAATATTCGCATGCGGGTACACATATAGAATTGTCCGGTTTCTACTACGATTACAAGGATCTCCAAGTTTCCATCTATGTCGGAACGCAGAGCATCACGACGAATGCCGCCAGCTCGCGCGTCTATGGATCGGAGTTGTCGGTTTCGCAGAATCTATTCGGCAATTTCAATATCTCGGGTGGCGTCGCCTGGAACCACGGCCGCTACAGCAAGTATCTCGGCGCGCCAGGTAACGTGTTCGACTACACGACGGGAACAGCGAACAATACGCCGGTCGATGCATCGGGCAATCACATGATCCGTTCGCCCGACTGGACCGGTAACGTCACGCTGGATGACACGTTCGACGTCGCCCAAGGCAAGCTCAACCTCAACGCCAACGTATATTATTCGTCGAAGATATTCTTCGACGCGGCCAATCGCAACGAGCAGAAAGGCTATGCGGTCGTGAATCTACGCGCGGCCTGGACGGATCCGAGCGATCACTTCACCTTCGCGGCCTATTGCAACAACGTGACCGACAAGGCCTATATCGCGCAGGTGCTGCCCAACGGCCCGGGCACCGCAGTAGCCTGGAATCCGCCGCGCGTGATTGGCGGATCGATCGCCTATAAATACTGATCGTTGCGCGCCGGAAGGCGCGGACGGGCGATATGGATCACGGGGAGCGGGGGCAGGCATGGTCTGCCCCCGCTTCGTCGTTATCGGTCGAGCGACCGGTTTTCAGACTGGCCCGGGTGAGCGCGATATTCGGGCCAACATCGATGGGAAGCATCGCGAGACGTGTCGCGAAGGAGTTGAGTGCGGCGATGCCGCCGCCGGTCGCGATGACGACCGGTGGCGGGTTTATCAGTCAGCTTAACGGAACGAACCGCTCAGCGTCACGCCGAACACGCGCGGCTCGTTGTAGATGCCGGCGCGGTAGTTGGAGGTGTCGATCACGTCGATCAGGTTCTTCTGGTTGGTGAGGTTGCGTGCGAACACCGCCACCTCGTAGGTCTTGAAGGCGTAGCCGATCTTCGCGCCCAGCTCGTAATTGCCGTCCGCGCGGTACTCGACCGAGCGATAGGCGACGAAGTTGGTCTTGCCCTGCATGTTGAAGTCCCCGCCGACGAACACACGGCTCGTCTCGGTTATCGGGAAGTCGTAGCGCGCGCTGAGGTTCAGGTTGTAGTCGGGCGCGTTGGGGAAGGGGTTGCCGTTGATCTGCGCGAAATAGTTGCTGCCGACCTTCACCACCGGGTTGAGCACGGTTTCCGACAGCACGCCGCCCGCCGCGCCGACCTGCGCGAAGACGCCCTTGTCGTCGATCTCGGTGTGCAGCAGGCTGAGACCGGCGTTCAGATGAAGGTTCTGCATCGGCTTCGCATCCAGCTCGGCTTCCATGCCGTAGCCCTTGCCCTTGTTGGCATTGAACAGCACGCCGTTGCCGTTGCTGTCGTTGCCGTTGAGCTGGATGTTCTTCACCTCGTAATAGAAGCCGCTGACGTTGAAGTGGACCTTGTTGTCCAGGAACGCCGTCTTGAAGCCGGCCTCGTAGCTGGTGTTGGTTTCCGAATTGGCCGTCGAATAGGCCGTGGCGAACACCGCCGAGCGGCCCTGGATGGTGGGCCCGCGGAAGCCGCGCGCAACGCGGGCGTAGAGGCTGATTTCCGGGTTGAAGCGGTAGAGCAGGCTCGCGTCCCAGCTCGGCTTGGTGTCGGACAGGCGGCAATGGGTGTTCGCGCCGCACTCGTAGGACGAGGTTGGGGCGGTCACCGGCACGGCCAGCTTCGCGAAATTGGGATGCTCCAGCAGATCGGTGGTCTTGGTGTCCTTCGTCACGCGAACGCCGCCGGTCAGCGTCAGTTGGTCGGTCAGCGCGTAGCTCGCCTGGCCGAACGCCGCCCAGCTCTTGTTGACGTCATGGAGAAGCACGAAGTTGTTGGGGTTGGGCGCTGTGCCCAGCGCGTTGCTGGTCAGGAAGAAGGTGCGCTGGTCGAACTCGGTGTGATCGCGCGAATCGAAGTAGATGCCGCCGACCTGCCACTTGAAGCGGCCGGTGTCGTCGCTGGCGAGGCGGACCTCCTCGCTCCACTGGTCGAGTCCGCGCAGATGCCCCTGCGACATGCCGCAGCCGGCCGCGCAGTAATTGGGCGCGACACCGCCGAAATTGGCGGCAGCGCCACCGTCCGTGTCGCCGAGGCTGTAGCCGGCGGCATGCTCCCAGGCGGTGATTGAGGTCAGCGTGATGCCGCTGAAATCGTAAGCCGCCTTCAGCGAGACGCCGTGCGTCTTGTAGCTCTGCGGGTTGTTGTGCGCCTCGTCGTTGGCGACTTGCCCACGATCGAAGTCGGACGGCACGGCATCGGTGCCTACCTTGATCGATCCGCGATAGAAGGGCGTCGCGGTGCCGTCATAGTCGCGATAATGGCCGGACAGGCGGATGCTGAGATCCTCCGTCGGCTTGAACAGCAGCTGCAGGCGCACGTCGCGCTCGTCATAGCCACCCAGCACGTTCTTGCCGGGCTTGGTGCCGTCGTCGGTCGGGCCGGTATAGACGTTGTCGATCCAGTCATCGCGATGCTGGTAGAGGCCGGACAGGCGGAAGCTCACACGGCCGTCCTGGGTCAGCGGGCCACCGACGCCGACATCGGCATTGACGCTGTTGAATTTGCCGTAGCTGACCGAGCCCTGGCCCTGCCAAGTTTCGCTGGGCTGGGCGGTGTCGAACTTGATGATGCCGGCGGTGGTGTTGCGGCCGAAGAGTGAGCCTTGCGGGCCCTTCAGCACCTCGACCTGGGCGATGTCGAACGCAGGGTTCGACTTCAGCACGACATGCTCCTCGACCACGTCATCCTGGATGATCGAGACGGGCTGCGAGGCGCCGAGATAGAAATCGATGTTGCCGAGGCCACGGATGTAGAAGCGCGGGAAGATGCGGCCGGTGGTGTCGTCCACATACAGGCTGGGCACGCGCCCCGAGAGCGACAGCAGGGTGTCGGCGCCCGCCGCCTGATAATCGTGCAGCGCTTCCGGCTTGAGCACGGAAACGGCGACAGGCACCTTCATCGCGTCTTCGGTACGGCGCTGCGCCGTCACGATGATCGCGTTGTTGTCCGCCGCGGTCTCGGCGTTGGTCGGCGTGTCGGCGGCCTGAGTCTGCGCGCTCGCCGCGGCGGGCTCCAGCGCGAGCGCCGCGATCCCGGTGAAGAGCCAGGCGGTCGACTTTGAAAGCGTCATGTCATTCTACCCCATCATTGCGCCGTGGTTTGTTCTCCGGCGAGCGGGATGCTCCTGCCCGGAGCCGATGACCGATTTGTGGCAGCGCAAAAGATTTCCGGTATTGATCTGCGCCTCACCGCGACCCGGAGCTATTGATCAAGAGGCTGAGCCGGCAAGGTTTTCGGTCGCTACGGCTGCGGAATGTCGGGAGCCATGTGGCGGCTCATACGCTTTTCCTCCCGAGAGGATGCCGCGATGAGCGTGAGATGGGAGTTGCCCCGCGACGATACGCCGGGATCGTTGACATTCCTCGGGCGGCAGCTGCGGCGCCACTATCCCCGGGAGGCGACGCTCGACGGGCGAATGGCGGAGCTGATCGAGCAGCTCGATGCGCAGCCGGGCGTGCGTTCTGCGCTGCCGGGAAGCCGGTGAGGAAAAAGGATCGGCGCGGGCTCTCGGTCCTCGTCTTCACCGTAGCATTCGTCATCATTATCGGAATGGCGATGATGTTGATCAACCGTCAGCCGAAGATAACGCCGGCAACCTCGACCGGTTCGATGCAGGAACAGCTCAGTCCCCGCACAAATCCGGCTCGTTGATACGCTGCATGGTACCGCTGATCGAAAGTGGCCCTCTCAGATCGTGACCGGCGCTCCCGTCGGCTGCTTCATGGTAATCGCGAAGAGCTGGCTCGACCGGATCGTGTCGGGATGCTGGCCCAACGTGGCGAAGGGGTCCTCGCCCGCCAGCAGCGGGCGATCCAGGTCGGCGAGCAGGCGCAAGAATGCCAGCAGGACGGGGTGGATGCCCGCCTTGAACCAGAAGAGGAACTTGCGGTTGAGCCGCAGCCAGGCGGCGGCGTCTTTCGCCATCTCCTTCTCGGCATCGGCATAATCCTGCGCCTGCCACGCGCCGCTGGGCGCGCCGCTGCCGACGGGCACGGCATCGTAGATGCGCGCCATAACGGCAAGAAGTCCCGGGAAGCTGATCGCGCGAGGCGTGATTTGCTCGAACGACGTATAGACGTAGTCCTGCCCGTCGTCCGTATCCGGGGGCGGATTGTCCTGGAGGGCGTACATGATCCGCCACGGATCATCGATCTTGTCGAGCTGCTTGTATCTGGGCCGCGCCGCCCGGCAATCGCGGTCGACGCTCTTCTGATCGGTCACTCCGGTCGCCAGCAGGGCCTGGCCGGCCGCGGCGAACAGCGCGAATTGCGTACTGCTCGCCCTGGTACCTGCCTGCCGGCCGAGCGCGAGCATCCGGATGACCGCCGCGCCGCTCAGCGCCATGCGCACGTCGATCCGGCCCTGTACATGTTGGCCCGGCGGCGTCGCATTCCGCCATGCCTGATAGACCTCGATCGCCCGCTGCACCCGTGCGGGCTCGACGAGGCCCTGGTGGGCGAGCCCGTCGAGGAAGCCCGACACCTCCCCGGAATCGAGTTTCTTGTCGTCATGGTCGAAGGCGATCGCCACGCTCATCTGGCGCGTGCCGCTGCCGTCGATCTTGTGGAGCGCCAGATCCCAGGCACTGACGAAGCTCGCCGCGCGCCCCTCGTCGAAACCGTCGACTTCGTCCGACGCGGTACCCTGGGCGGAGACGGCGATGTCGCCGCTCGCCGACTGGGTGATCTGCGCCTTGCCCTCGACGATGTCCTTGATCGAGGCGGTGATGCCGAGGACGATCACCTCGAGGGTGAAGCCGTCGTTCGCGCCGGCGAAGCGGGACAGGCTGGAGGCGGCGTCGAGGCTGACGCCGGCTGGTGCCGTCTCGGGCGCTGCGAGGATGCGCTGGAAGGGTTCGAGGTGGCCCGTCGCCAGCGAGCGCCACAGCTGCGCGGTCGTCTCGCTGGTATCGCGGAAGGTGCCGATCAACTCATATTCGGTGCCGCTGCCGGTGCCGCCCGACCAGCCGAAACGGGCCTGGAGCTTCTGCGCGACGCCGTCGCCCGTCTTGGAGATAAGGTCACGCGCGAAGCCGTCGAACTTGTCGACCAGCGCGCGAACGCCGGCAAGCAA
Source organism: Sphingomonas chungangi (assembly GCF_013778325.1). Taxonomy (GTDB): domain Bacteria; phylum Pseudomonadota; class Alphaproteobacteria; order Sphingomonadales; family Sphingomonadaceae; genus Solisphingomonas; species Solisphingomonas chungangi. The sequence goes on from NZ_JACEIB010000003.1 coordinate 603,341, forward strand.
TGCATCGGCGCGGGTTTCATCCGCCGAAATGTCGACGCCGATCGACTTCAGTTCGGTCGCCAGGCCCTGCGTGTTGACGAGCTTCGCGACGGTGGCGCCGAAATCGGTCTCGATCTGCGAGAGGATCGGCTTGATGTAACCGGTCAGCTTCCCTTGCAGGTCCACGTCGGCCAGCAGCGGCAGCCTGCTCGCCAGCCCGTCGGTGATCGTCTTCGTCCAGCGGTCGACGTCGGAGAGGATGCCGCCCGCCTGATCGCCCGCAAGCGCGACGATGCGATCCTTGAGATAAGCGGTAACCGCGAGATCGTCGGCCTGGCTGGTGCCGAGCACGAGGCCGATGTCGCTCCTCACCGCCGTCTTCAGGACGGGATCGGTGACGATCGCCGACGCGACGTCGTCCACCAGCTTCCCGGCCTCGTCGCGCAGATAGGTGCCCGGGCTGAGGAAGGGCCGGATCTGCGCGAGCATGGGCTGGGCGAGATCGTTCGCTTTGACCAGCGCGTCGTGGACCTTGCTCGCCAGCGCCGAATAATCGAGTTCGACATCGACGCCCGCCGACCAGCCCCGATCGCAGGAGAGGTTGCGGCTCAGCACGAAATGGAGTCCGTCGGGCGTCGCACGGAGCGACAGCAGCCAGCGCGCGCTGCGCTTGAAGCTGAGATCGGCCACCGCGCCGGCCGTGATCGCGCCGATGTCGGCCAGTTCGTAGTCCGCCCCGATCGTCGCACCCAGCCCGGCCGAGGCGCTGCCGTCGCAAACCAGCAGCAGGCCTTCCATGCCCGCCAGCTGGACCGCATCGGCGATCGCCTGCAGATCGAGCGGATCGGGCAGGCGCGTCATCGACGGCACCAGCGCTTCCACGAAGCTCCTGGCGGGATCGGCAGGCCGGAAGAAGAGATCGAGCCGGGCGTCGGCCGATGCGCTGGTGTCGAAATGCCCGGTGCCGATCTCGCCGAAGGGCAGGGACAGACCTGCATCGGCCGCGACCTTGCCATTGACGCCGATGCGCAGCAGGCCGGGCGCCACGCCGTCGCTGCGGAACGGCCAGACCGAGCCGGCCTCGCATTCGAGCCCGGCGGCGGCCGAGACGTCGAACTTGAGGCTTCCCGGGCCGGCCGCCACCGTCCCGCTCTGGTCGAGCGCCGGGGACTTGAGCACGACGAGGCCGGGATTGTCGCCGTCCTCGGGATCGCCGGCTGCGGGGGCCGTCGCGCCATAGCTCTCGACGAAGCTGCTGCAGGGCATGAGCAGCTTCGCCCAAGGCGCGCTCGCGTCGGTCAGATCGTTGCCCAGCGCCACCAGCTTAGCATGGAACGCATCGAGCCCCAGCCTGGAGAAGACCTCCAGGACGGCCGGGTCGGCGAGCTTACCGTCCAGATAGAGGACCAGCTTCACCGGGCCGTCGACCGGCGCGTCGGCCGCATCCTTCCAGATGGAGGTGGCGATATCGCGCCAATGATCGGCCAGATCGACATAGGTCTGGAGCTTGGGAAGCCAGCCGCCGAGATCGCCGAGCGTCCGGTCGATGCTCATCCATGAAGGGATCTGGTCGGTCATGCCGAGAATGCCCCACGCGCCAGCTGGAGGAAGCCGTTCTGCGCCGCCGCGAACACCTGGTCGGCGCGGGCTTGGCCGTTCGTTTTTCTCGTCTGGGCGCGCAGCACGAGATAATGCTCGATCAGCCGGTGCTCGTCGGCTTCGGACCAAGTGAACGGATCGGGACTGACGCGGCCGGCAACGAGCAGATCGACGATCGCCTGCGCAATCGTCGTCGGAACATTGCCCGACCGGTTCACGTGCTGGTCGAGCAGCATCGCCATGCCGGGCTTCGAGCTTAGCCACAGGCTGATGTCGGCGAGCTCCTGGGCGGAATAGCCCGTCTGCTTCCCGAAATCGCGATAGGCGGCGCCAACGCTGCCTGGCACCAACTGACCAATATATTCCGGGCTGGAGAATAGGTCGGCCAGTTCGGTACGGCGGTAGGTGATGCGGCCGCCTCGCGGCGTGCGCAGCAGGCGGTAGCGACCGAATGCGACAGTTTTCCGAGGCACGGGCGGCCGCCGCTCAATAAGAGGTCGACTCGCGCCAGAGATCGGTTCCGCCGTCGGTCGCATACCGGTCGATCTCGGCGAGCTCTTCGGTGGAAAAATCGAGCCGCGCCAATGCGTCCAGAGAATTGTCGAGCTGCTCCAAGGTGCGCGCGCCGATCAGCGCGGAGGTGACCCGGGCATCGCGCAGCGTCCAGGCGATCGCCATTTGCGCCAGCGTCTGCCCGCGCTTTCCCGCGATCGCGTTCAGGGCGCGAACACGGTCGAGATTCTCCTCACTGAGCATTGTCTCCTGGAAGGATACGTCGCGGGTGACGCGCGCATCGTCCGGCGTGCCGTTCAGATATTTGTTGGTCAGCAGCCCCTGCGCCAAAGGCGAGAAAGCGATGCAGCCCGTGCCAAGATCCTCCAGCGTGTCGAGCAGACCGTCCTCGATCCAGCGGTTGAGCATCGAGTAGTTGGGCTGGTGGATGAACAGCGGCACGCGCTCTTCGGCAAGGATCGCGGCGGCCTTGCGGGTCAGTTCCGGCGAATAGCTGGAAATGCCGACATAGAGCGCCTTGCCCTGCCGGTGCAGGTGGGCGAGCGCACCCATCGTCTCTTCCAGCGGGGTCTTGGGATCGACCCGGTGCGAATAGAAGATGTCGACGTAATCGAGCCCCATCCGCTGCAGTGACCGATCTAGGCTGGCGATCAGATATTTGCGGCTGCCGCCGATGCCGCCGTAGGGGCCCGGCCACATGTCCCACCCAGCCTTGGTGGAGACGATCAGTTCGTCGCGATAAGGCGCGAAGTCGCTGGCCATGACACGGCCGAAATTCTCTTCAGCCGAGCCGTAGGGCGGCCCGTAATTATTGGCGAGATCGAAATGGGTGACGCCGCGATCGAAGGCGCGGCGCAGGATGGCGCGGCCGGTCTCGAACACGTCGGTACCGCCGAAATTCTGCCAGAGACCCAGCGAGATAGCCGGAAGATCGATGCCGCTCCGGCCGGTACGGCGATAGGGCATGGCGCCATCGTAGCGATCGGACGCGGGGCGATAGGTCAAAGCGATACTCCCGGTTGAACGGCGACGGTTGGCGGTTCCAGCAAGAGCAATACTCGGCCCGGCGGCCGAGACAAGACCACCCCACCGGGATGGCGGCCGCTCAGTGCCGCCTGAGTTGCTCGCGCAGTTCAGACACTTCCCACAAATCGTTGCGGCTGAACGGCATCAGGCGGCCGAGCGCAAGCAGGGTCGGGCGGTCGATCGCCGCTTCGAGCTCGGTGAGCCGGGCGAAGCGGGCGCGATCGGCTTCGGCGTAGCGATCCAGCCGCTGATCGGCGGTGCGCTCGATCATCGTGCGCTCGGCGCCCAGAACGATTTCGGTCATCAGGCGCCAATAATCGATCACGCGCGGCTCGTTCGCCGCCAGCGCGCCGATCGCGCGGCCGGCATCGCTATCGGGAAGCCGGCCGTCGGCTAGCTCATCCAGATCCGCCTGGTGCCGGGCGCTTTCGCCGGTCAGCCAGTTGCGCGCCTCCGATCCGCCGAGATTGAAGATCGCCATCAGCGCCAGAGGAACGAGGATCGCCGTCAGCAGCATGGCGATCAGCGGCTGATCCGGAAACTGATTGAACGCGGTGTGGATGGCGACCGCCAGTCCGTAGCCGGGCAAAAAGTGGAACGGGTGCAGGCGCCACGCACCGGCGCTGCGCAGCATCTCGTGTTCGCAGCATTGATGGGCGAGAGTCGCGAAGATCGCGACGCTCCCGCCGTGCATCACCGCCGTACCGAGTCCGCGCACCAGCCAGATGCCCGGATCGAAGCCGGAGAAACGGGACAGGTAGATGGCGTTTTCGATCAGCGAAAAGCCCGCTCCGATGGCGAAGCCGGAAAGCGCGGCATCGATCTTGTAGCCGATGCGGTTGCGCCAGAAGAGCCAGACGACCATCGTTCCCTTGAGTGCCTCCTCGATCCACGGCGCGACGAAGCGACTGTAGACCGAGAAGCCGAGCGGCAGCGCATCGAGGAACACGCCGCTCACCGGATAGGCGAGGACCGCCGCCAGCCCGCCGAGGCCGAGAAGCTTCGCCGTCTCCTTTCGGGTCATCAGGTGGAAGACGTCGAGCCATTCGAATGCGGCTAGCAGCAGCAGCACCGGCAGCAGCGCGATCGCCCAGTTCATGGCTTCGGCGATGGTCATGGAAGGCCGTCTACAGTATCTTGAGCGAAGCGAGCACTTCCGTCTTGCGATAATGCCCCTCGACGAAGCCGCTCGCCGCGCCCACCGAGAAGGTCATCGGCAGGCGGAGCGCCACCGTGAAGTTGAAATCGAGTTGGCCGCCGACCGTCTCGTAGGTGATCTTCTGCCGATCCGCCTGCTGGGTTGCCAGCACGCCGACAAACAGTGCCGGGCGCGCGGAGCTGACGTAGAAGCTCGGCGTGCCGATCCCGGCGAAGCGCAGCGGCGGCAGGTTCCACTCACCGATCGCCTTGACGAAGCTGCGTGCCTCGATCTCGTCGATCTGGAAGCCGGGGAAGCTTTCCAGCTCGCGATAGCGCTTCACCGCGCGATCATCGACATAGTTGTTGCGGTACGAGCCGAAGTAGAATTCGGAGAGCGGATCGTCGCGTTTGCCACCCGCGAGGCCGCCATAGCCATAGAGCCATAGCGAGCTGTTGTGCCATGGCAGCGGCGTGCCGATGTTGAAGCCGGCCTCGATCTTCGGGAAGAAGCTCGAATTGCCGTAGTCGCCGCTCAACACCAACTCCCAGCCGCGGCCCTTTTCGTGGTCCACCGCGCCGAGCGATTGGGTAGCGTTGCTGTAGCGGGCGCCCGCTTGGAAGGAGAGTAGCTTGCTGGGGCCGGGGATGTTCTGCGCGCCGGGCAGGTCCTCAAGGCCGGTATAGGCGGCGGCATCGGCGAACAGGTCGAGCGTGCGAGGCGGATCGTAGATCTTGGTCTTCTTCCAGCCGATCGAGATGGCGTCGCCCTTGCGGCTGCGCTCGACCGGCCCGAACAGATCGTAGAAATCGGCGAGATTGTGCCAGTAGCGGAATTTCCAGTCGAGCGTCTGATACTCGACATCGGCGTGGAAGCGCTGTGCCGTCGGCATGTCGTTGAACGGCGAGACCGAGAGGTTGAGATTGAGCTGCTTGAACTGCAGCGGATCCTCGAAGGTGAAGTGATAGCCGACCGCGACATGCTGCTTGTATCCCGTCAAGAAGGGGTACATCGCATCGAGCTTGCGCTCCTTTTCCGGAATATATTTGCCCGTCCCGGTGGTGAGCGCGTCGAGCGGCACCTTGGCGGGCGAGCCGACGCCCCAGCTCTTCACCTCGGGGTGCGTCGCCGCCACCTGCGCGCCGAGGAACTGGATGGTGCCCAGATCGTCGGTCGACGCGGGCTGGATGCGCGAGGGGGTGAAACCCTGACCGGTGAATTCATAGACGATCAGCGAGCCGTCCGGCTGCGGGATCGGCCGGAAGAAGCCGGTCGAGGCATTGGAAACGACCTGCCACTTCTGGCTCGGGATATCGAATTTGAAAATGTTGGAGACGCCGGTGTAGTAGGCACTGCCGTAGAGCGTTTGTCCGTCGGGAGCGAAGACGAAGCTTTCGGGCGTCGAGGGTGGCAACTCCAGCTTGGCGACATCGGTCGGCGTGTCGCCGGCCAGCAGATCGGCGGTCTTCCACACCCGCACCGACTGGTCGCCGTTGATCTCGCCGAGCGAGGCTGAGATCATCGTGCCGTCGGGCGAGATGTCGAGATCGAACGGCGTCTGGCCGTAATCGAAGGTGTGGATCTGGTTGAAGCCCGCATAAGGCGGCGGGATGCGCACCAGGGTCGCGAAGCCGTCCTGGTGGCGCAGGCCCCAGATCGACTTGTCCTTGAGATCGACCACCAGCTCGCCGATCCGCGCGTCGCGCAGCAGCACTTTGCGCTGGCCGGTGTCGACATTGACCGAGAGTACGTCGCGGAACGCGTAATTGTCCTCGGTATAATAGGCCGTGCGCGAGTCCGGATCGTAGGCGAGGGAAGTGACGCTGTAGAGCATCGCGCCCTTGATGCCGGTGAGCTTGCGGATCTTGCCGGTGTCGAGCGACAGCGTGCCGACGAAGGCCAGCACGCCCGGATAGCGGAAGGCGCCGATCAGACTGTTGGTCTTGGGATCGTAGAAGGTGCGCGAGACCGAACCGAGGCCGCGCTTCGTCAGGTGCGTCACCGGGGTCAATGGATATTTGGCCAGGGTGTCGAGATTCTTCTGCTGGAAGCCCTGCTCATAGATCGTCCACTCGTGCCACGCGGTATCAAGCGACTTGCCGAACACCTTCCGGAACTGGGTGGCGTAATAGCCGGCGCTACCCGGATCGCGCTTGAGCCAGTCGATCACCTTGTCCGGCCCGTAGATCAAGGCGAGGTAGGAATAGAAGCGCGTGCCGTAGAGATAGTCGTTCACGCCGACCTGGAAATCGTTGGTGATGCCCTTCGATTCCAGCCCGAGCGGTGAATAGAGCGGGGCATGATCGCGGGCATGGGCGCGAAACACCATCTCGTCATAGCCGCCCTGCGCGCGACCGAGGCCACCCGCCATCCACGTCTCCATGAACACCGCGCTGCCTTCGAGATACCAGCGCGGCACGTTGACGCGCGGCGTCGCGAGATAATTGTAGAGGATCGTCTCGGGATGCTCCTGCACCGGCATCGGCTTGCCGTGGAGAAAGGCGCGCCAGCCGAGATCGTGCGTATCGCTGACGTCCATCGTCGCTACGTGGGTGAGTTCGTGGTTGGTCAGCGTGAAGAAGCGCTCGCCGGGGCTGAACGTCTCGTAGGTCTGGCTGAGCGGCGCGACGTCGAGCAGCACGGCGTTGTTGGGCGAGGATCGCGCGGCGGCGTTGCCGTAGTCCGAGAAATCCTTGAGCAGGATGGTCACCCTGTCCCACGGCTTCCAGTCGAACATCTTCTTGTGGAAGGCGAGGGCGTTCTCCGCCGAGCGGCCGACATGGGGGATCAGGTAGGTCTGCGCCGGATCGAAATAGAGGATCTGCAGATCGTTGGTACGCAGCAGCGAAAGATCGATCGCGGCGAGCCGGTCGGCGGACTTGGGCCGGGGCTCATCCTTGGGCGCTTTCTCTTCTGCGGAAGCTGGGGGCGTCGGCGGTGTCGCATCCGGCAGCGGTGTCGCGGGCGAAGGCGTCGCCGGAACGATCTCGGGCTCGGTCGTCGTCGTCGCGGGAGGCGGCGGTGTGTTGGGCACGGTCTGCCCGCTGGCGGTTCCGGGTATCGAGCCCAGAACCGCGAGACAGACAGACCAGTGAAGAGGAGAGGCCGCCCGCCTCACGCCGCACATGCGCCCCCGAATGCTGCGGCGTTACTGGGCGTTGGCGATCGCGTTGGCGAAGGCCCTGCTCTGCGCCGCAGCGGAGAACGCAGGGTTCATCGCCAGCGCCTGGAAGCCCGGATTGACCGCCAGCGCCTGGAAGGCCTGCGCATTGTGGGCGAGTGCGGCGAGCGCCTGCGGCTGGTGCGCCAGTGTCTGGAAGGCCTGCGCGTTCTGCGCCATCGCCTGAAATGCGGCCGGGTTCTGCGCCATCGCGCTCATCGCCTGGGCATTCATCGCCTGCGCCGCCGATCCGTTGGCCGCGATCGCCGCCGCGGCGGCCTGCGCACGGAACGCCGATGCCGCGGTCGCCATCGCGGCGAGCCCCTGAGCATCGTGCGCCGCCGCCTGGAAGGCGTTGGCATTGTGCGCCATCGCCTGGAAGGCCTGGGCGTTCGACGCGAGCGCCTGGAAGGCCTGCGCATTCGCGGCCATCGCCTGGAACGCCTGCGCGTTGGCGGCCATGGCGCTGAACGCGCCGGCCTGCATCTTCACCTGCCCCATCGCGTCTCCATCGGCGGCGAGCGCCTGGAAGGCCTTGGCATCATGCGCCATCGCCGGCATCGATCCGGCGCGCGCCGCCGCCTGGAAGGCGTTGGCATCATGGGCGAAGGCGGCGAAGGCCTGCGGGTTGTGCGCCATCGCCGCGAAGGCGGCCGGATAGCGCGAGAAGGCCGCGAAGGCCTGCGGATAGGAGGCCATCGCCGCGAAAGCCTGCGGCTGGTGCGCGAAGGCGGAGAAGGCCTGGGCGTTCTGCGCCATCGCCGCGCCCATTTGCGCATTGAACGCCTGCGCGTCGATACCATTGGCGAGCCTGCCGCCGGCGCGCGCGAAGGCGTCGGCCGAGGCCGCCTGCGCCTGGAAGGCCTGGGCATTGTGCGCCATCGCCTGGAACGCCTGCGCGTTAGCCGCCATAGCCTCAAACGCCTTGATGCTGGCGACGGTGTGGAAGGCCTGCGCATCCGCCGCGAGCGCCTGGAAGGCCTGCGCGTTGGCGGCCATGGCGGTGAAGGCGGCGGCGTTGGCCTTCACCTTGCCCATCGCGTCGGCGTCGGCGGCGAGCGCCTGAAAGGCTTTCGCATCGTGCGCCATCGCGGCCATCGATCCGGTTCTCGCCGCCGCCTGGAAGGCATTGGCATCGCGGGCGAAAGCGGCGAAGGCCTGCGGATCGCGCGCCATCGCGGCGAAGGCCTGCGGATAATGCGAGAAGGCGGCGAACGCTTGCGGATAGGACGCCATCGCCGCGAAGGCCTGCGGCTGATGGGCGAATGCCTGGAACGCCTGCGCGTTGGATGCCATGGCCGCGAAGGCCTGCGCCTGCTGTGCGTTGGATGCCATCGCCTGCGAGGACGCCGCCTGTGCCGCGCTTGCCATCGCCTGGAAAGCCTGCGGGTCGTGGGCCAGCGCGGTGAAGGCAGCCGGGTTCGCGGCCATCGCGCTCATCGCTTGCGCATTCCGGGCAAGCGCGGCGAAGCCGGGATCGGACGCCATCGCGCGGAAGCTGGGATTATGGACCATCACCTCGAAGGCATCGGTCTGCATGAGCTGCGGCACCGCGGTGTCGCCCAGCGTCACGTCGTTGCTGCCGATCTGGCTGGACACATAGCGATCGGCCGGTGCGATCGTGCCGGCGCTCGGCCCGTGCGGTGGGAATATGCGGCCGACGCCATAGGCGCCGCCTGCTACGGCAAGCACGGCTGCCGCTATCCCGATGGTCTTCTTGCGGTTCGAGTTGGTGCCGGTAGGTGTGCTGATCGTGTCGGCAGCCCCGAAAGCGGTATCGGTCATGGAAATTCTCCCCCGAGTGCGAGAAACGTCACCCGAGGCGTCTATCGTGTCAATCGATATCGGAATGCCGTTCGATGTGGATGGTTCTCGGATCGAGACGGTTACTTCCTTCACCAGCCATATCTCGCGACGAGAACGAAACGATTACTGCATGGTACGAGCACCAAAATGCATCGTAATCTGGCGGAAAAGAGCGGAAAACGAAAGCTCCTGTCGCTAGTTGATTGTCATGGCAAAGGTATCTTGGTTTCAGATGGTCTGATCTTCCGGTATCAATTATCCGATTTCGAATTGAAGCGCGCGTTTTCGGCGATGTCGCTGATCCGGCACCATTTAATCGCCTTTCGAGAATGCATTCGAGTGGTTGCAGCGAATCGCTGCGCCTCGTTTGTCGGGCTTCTCTAGAAGCGGAAGCCCACCGTCCCCGTCCAGGTGCGCGGATCGCCGTAATAGACGGTCTGGATGTTGCCGACCGATGAAAATTCCTGCGCATCCGTCTTGTAGATGGTGTTGGCCGCATTCTTCACGCCGCCCTGCAGATACCAGCGGCCGGTCGGGTCGTCGTAGCGGACATAAGCGTTGAACAGCCAATAGCCGTTCTCGTAGAGGCCCGGCCGGTTGTCGACCGACAGCCACTGCTTGTCCACGAAACGCGCGTCGCCACCGAACGTAATCGTGCCGGCACCCTGCAGGTCGAAGGCGTAATCGCTGCCGATGCTGGCCGAGAGCGGTGGCGCGAAGGCGGGCTTGCAGACGATGTGCTGGCCGGTCGGGTTGCAGGAGAAATTGTCGGTGCCGTACGGCGGCGTGCGCCGCGCATCGTCAAACCGCAGATATTTCGCGTTGAGGTAGCCGACGTCGGCGCGGATCGACCAGGCCTTGGTGGGCTTCACCGCCAGTTCCGTCTCGATGCCCCAGATGCGCAGCTTGCCAGCGTTGATCACCGGGAAGGAGCCGCCGAGGATACCGGTCTGGCCGCCGCCGACGCGCGCCTGGAAATCCTTGTAGTCGCTGTAGAAGACGTCGCCCGACAGGCTCACCCGCCCGCCGAGGAAGCTGCCCTTGGCGCCGGCCTCGTAGGTCCACACCGCCTCGGGCTTGAAATAGGGCACGACGACAGTCTTGCCGTCGATCACCTGGGTCACGTCACCCAAGCCGTTGACGCGACCGTTGAAGCCGCCCGACTTGAAGCCGCGCGAGGCCGACGCATAGAGCAGGGTATCGCGCGTCGGCTTGTAGGAAAGCGTGAAGCTTGGCGTCCAGGCGTGGAAGTCGGCATGGTCGAGATCGTTGTACGGCGCAGGCAGCGAACCCGGGAAATCGAACGGCGCGCTGGTGATCGTGCCGCCGAGCAGCGGGTTGCCCAGCACCGTATAGGTCGAGCGGACATAATGCTTGCGCTCGCTGGTATAACGGATGCCGGCGGTGGCCGAGAGCTTGTCGGTGAAATCGTAGGTCATCTGCCCGAAGGCGGCGTAGCTCTTGCTCGTCTGGAAATCGGTGATGTAGCGCTGGAAGGTCGCCGGGGTGCCGAGCACGGTGATGTAGTCGTCATCCTCGGACAACTGGTTCGAGCTGATTTGCTCGTTCAGATAATAGAGGCCGGCCACGCCTTTCAGCGGGCCGTGATCGTATTTGAGCTGCAGTTCCTCGCTGATCTGGCGCTGGCGCACGCCGACATAGGCATCGGCGACCTGCAACTGCGTCGCATCGAAATCGAGCCAGTAATTGGGTTTCAGCTTGCGATAGGCGCTGATCGAGGTGAGCGTGAAGGCGTCGTTGAGCTCGACATTGGCGGTGAACGCCACGCCCCAATGGTGGAGCGTCTGGTCCTGTCCGGGCTGCAGGCTGGTCGAGGCCTTGAAATCGTAGGGGCCATAAGGATTGGCCGGTGAGATCACCTGCTGCGCGCCCGTCACCAGATCGACGTTGGTCAGCGGTGCGGTGGCATAGCCCAGCGTCGGGCGGGTGTGCTGGTGCGTGTAGTCGCCCTCCAGCGTCAGTTCGACCCTGTCGCTCGCCTTGTAGCGCAGGATGGCGCGGCCGGCCTGCGTGTTGCGGTCGTTATAATGGCGGCCGGTCAGCGGATCCTCCACCGTGCCGTCGCGCCGGTCGTAGACGCCGGCGAGGCTCAGCGCGAGCTTGTCGGTGACGAGCGGCACCGTGACATAGGCGTTGGCGAGCTTCTGGTTGTACGATCCGTAGGTGAAATTGCCGCTGGCGTGGAATGCCTCGAGATCGGGCCTCTTCGAGATGATGTTGACCGCGCCGCCGATCGTGTTCTTGCCGTAGAGCGTACCCTGCGGCCCGCGCAGCACCTCGATATGGTCGACGTCGAACAGGTTGAACAGGGCGCCCTGGATGCGGCTGATATAGACGCCGTCGACATAGACGCCGACCGCCGGGTCGAAGGTCTGCAGCGCGTCGGGCTGGCCGATGCCGCGGATGAAGATGTTGGCGTTGGTGGTGGAGCCGCGCCCCTGCACCAGATTGACGTTCGGCGCGGTGCCCTGGATGCCGGAGAGATCGACCGCTTGCTCCTTGGAGAGCTGATCGGCGGTATAGGCCGTCACCGCGATCGGAACGTCGATCAGCTTTTCCGCGCGACGGCGCGCGACCACGACGATCTCGTTGCCGCTCGGCTGGTCCGCCGCGACAGCGGGCGAGGCCGGGCCGGCGGGCGCCTCCTGCTGGGCGAGCGCGGGCGCCGTCGCCAGTAGCGCGGTGCCGAGCGCGAGACGGATGCGAAGAGCGGCGATGTTGCGGGCCATGAAAGCGTTCCTCCTCCTGAACCGGGCGACCTCCTGCTAGGGTTGCTCCGGCGTTGGATGTCCTATAATGAAACCTGAACCGGCTTTCAACTTTACAAATGGCCGGCGTGAAAACGAGGCGAGGATGAAGGGCCCGGAAGCAGACGAGGGGGCATCGGCCTCCGGAGCGAAGACGCCACGCACGGCGCGGGGTCGGCGCACGTTGCGCGCCCTGCTCGATGCGGCGGCCGACGAGTTCGGGGAAAAGGGCTTCCACGATGCGGCGATCGCCAAGATCGCCGAGCGGGCCGGCACCGCGATCGGCAGCTTCTACACCTACTTCGATTCCAAGGAGGCGATCTTCCGCGCGCTGGTGCAGGACATGAGCCGGCAGGTGAAGGAGAGCGTCGTGCCGCGCATCCTGAGCGAGCCCGACCGCCTGTCGGGCGAACGTGCCGGCATCGAGGCGTTTCTGTCGTTTGTCCGCGAGCACAAGGCGCTCTACACGATCATCGATCAGGCCCGCTTCGTGGCGGCGGACGCGCATCACGATCACTACCAGGGCATTGCCGACGGCTATCGCATGAGCCTCGCGCAGGCCGAGGCGAAAGGTGAGATCCGCTCGGGTGACAACGAAGTCCGTGCCTGGGCGATCATGGGCATGAACGTGTTTCTGGGCCTGCGCTACGGCGCATGGAGCAGCGACGGAGATCCCAGGGACATTGCCGCAGCGGCGATCGATCTCATCGCCAACGGGCTCGCGCAGCGCCGCGCGGAATCGGGCGGCGTCGCCTGATTAAGATTCCTGCCATGCGACTGGCGGAGCGGGAGGGATTCGAACCCTCGAGGAGCTTTGGACCCCTACACACTTTCCAGGCGTGCGCCTTCGACCACTCGGCCACCGCTCCGTGAGGGGGGCTGCTAGCGACATTGCTCGGCTTCCGCAACCCGATGCGCTGTGGCAGGCTCACGTCATGCGCCGATATGCTCTCCTACCGCTTTTCGCCCTCCTTGCCGCGGCGGCGCCGCCCGTCGCGAAATCTCCGGGCGAGATCGTTGCCGCCGCACCGGCGAGCGCGTGGCGCGCGGTCGATCCCGACAATCTTCTGCTGATGGATCTCGGCAATGATGGTCATGTCGCGATAGAGCTGACGCCGGCCTTCGCGCCCGCGCATGTCGCCAATATCCGCGCGCTGGTGCGCGGCCACTGGTTTGACGGCAATGCGATCGTGCGCGTGCAGGACAATTATGTCGTCCAGTGGGGCGGAGCGGATGAGAAGAAGCCGCTGCCCGTAGGCGTCGCCGCGCATCTGCCCGCCGAATATGAACGGCCGCGCACTGGGCTCGCCATCCGCGCGCTGGGATCGCGAGATGTCTATGCACCGGAGGTCGGCCATGCCGACGGCTGGCCGGTGGCGAGCGATGGCAAGAGCGCGTGGCTGCCGCATTGCTACGGCATGGTCGGCGTGGGGCGCGACATGCCGCCCGATACCGGTACCGGGGCCGAGCTCTACACCGTGATCGGGCAGGCACCACGCCATCTCGATCGCAACATCACGGTGGTCGGCCGGATCGTCGACGGGATCGAGGCAATGACCGCGTTGCCGCGCGGGACGGGCGATCTCGGCTTCTACTCCGACCCCACCCAACGGCTGGCGATCACGCGGGCGCGGATCGCGTCGGATGTGCCGGAGGCGGAGCGGCCCCGCTATCAGGTGATGCGCAGCGACGCGCCAGCTTTTGCGGCGTATGTGGATGCACGGGCGAACCGGCGCGATGCGTTCTTCGTGCGGCCGGCGGGCGCGGTCGACATCTGCAACGCTCCGGTGCCGACCCGCCGCGCGCCCTGACGGCGCGGGCGCCGCGATCAGTGGTGGTGGCCGCCGCTCGGCGGATGGAAGCCGCCGAACGCTCCACCGAAATGACCGCTCGGCGCGTGAGTAGGGGCACCACCCGGCGCGCCGTGCGGTCCGCCCGGATTGCCGCCATGCCATCCGCCGGACTGGCCACCCGGATTCCCCCCATGCCAGCCGCCCTGGCCGTTGCCGGGATTGCCCTGGCCCACATGCCCAGGGCCGCCATGCCAGCCGCCGCCCGGATGCCCGTGCCAGCCATGGCCGTCCGGGCCATCCCAGTGATGACGGTGGCCGCCGCGATCGTAGATGAAGAAGCCCGTGCCCGGATAATAAGAGTCGCCGTACCAGCCGTAGCCCGGCCAGTCGTAGTCGCCGTACCCGCCATCATAATATGGCGAGCCGTAATAGCCGCCGCCCGCATAGGCGCCGCCGCCATAGCCGTAGCCGTCATCCACGCAGCCGCCGAGCGCCAGCGCACCGGCCAGAGCGAGCCCGGCCACACCGGCCCGGCGCCATTTCGAGACCCTGTCCATCGTCCATCTCCCGGGCGGCCGGGACCCTCCGGCCGCCACTTGAGATGTCATTCTATCTCATGGGGTTGAACCGACGCTGAACCCGTTTCGTCGCGTGCCGTGCCGGGATGGCACGGCGGCTCAGAACGGCATCAGCTTCGATTGCGGCGTGAATTTCATGTAGCCGACGTTCGCGCCCAGCCGCCAGCCGACGCCGAGCCGGATCGGGATCAGTACGACGTCGCCGCGCCGCAGATAGCTCGCGGTGAAGCCGCCGATAAAATAGGCGGTGCCCTCCGCCGCGGGGAAGCGGTGGTACAGGTCCTGGCTGTCGTAGAGATTGTAAACGAGGATGAATTCCTTCGAGGCATTGCCGCCGATGTCGAAGCCCAGCGATGGCCCCGTCCAGTAGACCGACCGGTCGCCCTCCACCTTGTGGTGCAGCACGCCGGAGCCGTATTTCAGGCCGACCGCGAACGCGCCGCTCGCCTCGCGGCCGGAAATATAGGCGGTCGGGCGGCCCTGGTCCTTCAGGATGCGCTCGATCATCTTGGCGAGGCCCTCGGCGCCGCGCCCGAACACGCCCTCGGCGGCATCGAGCACGTCATGTTGCTCGTAGGTCTGGCTGTCCGGCGCGCGCGACGCGTTGGTCGCGGGCGGTGCATATTGATCCTGCCCGGACGGCGGCGACTGGGGCGGCTGGGGCGTGCCGTAGCCACTCTCGGGCGGAGGCTGGGTGCCGCTCGTTTCGGGCTGGCCGCTGCCTGCGGGCGCGAGATCGCTGTGCGCCTGGGGAGAGGAGGGGTCGACGGTGCCGATCTGCGCGGAAACGGGCGCAGCGGCGAGCGCCAGAAGCGATGCGACGGTGAACGGCGCCGCGATCCGGCGTGCGGTGGTGATCATGGAAATACTCTGCTCCCCCGACATGTCGGTCACTGGTTAACCGCGAAGCGCCTTGCCGCGCAATGAACGCGCCGGGGCGTTCCCGCAACACGACTCAACGGAGGCACGCTTCGGCGCGTCACAGGCGGTTGTGCACGCGAAAAACGCTCGCTATAGCGCGCGCACGCCGCAGCTCGGAGACGTGGGTGAGTGGCTGAAACCAACGCTTTGCTAAAGCGTCGTACGGGAAACCGTACCGAGGGTTCGAATCCCTCCGTCTCCGCCAGACCTCAAGCTCAGATAACCCCACCAGGGGTCAAAACCCCCAGATTTCCTCGGCTTTGGCGCAGCCGGTTGGGTCACCGATAGTCATCGGAGGTCGTGTAATGTCAGCGCGTGGGGGGTATGCCTGGGGGTATTGCTTCGGCGTTTGGGGGTATCGTCGAACCGGCGCGCCTGACGGGTCTGACAGCACTGGAATGCCGCCGTCGGCATCACCCGTCGCCTTTATTTTCGCCACCGATAGTCATGTGATGTCAAAGAGATAATGCCCGATTGAATTCGGCGCATTGGAGAGTCAGCTGGTCTGAAGCCCGCAGAATAAGGGCTTGGAGGAAAGACCGGCAAGATGTTGAACGACGCGCAGTGCAAAGCGGCCAAGGCGACGGGCGAGGCCTATAAGTTGAGCGATGCCCATGGGCTTAGCCTCAACGTGTCGAAGACCGGGCATAAATCGTGGCGCCACAAATATCGGTACGGCGGCAAGGAGAAGCTCCGTACCCTCGGCACCTTTCCCGAGGTCACGCTGAAGCAGGCGCGCGAGATCTGCAAGGCCGACAAGCAGTTGCTCAAGGAGGGCAAGGATCCCATTATCGAGGCCAAGCGCGCCGTCCTCGCCCATCGGCTCGCGGCTGCGGACACGTTCGAGGTTCTCGCGCGCGAATGGTATGCTAAGGAGCAGCCGCGTTGGAAGGCCGTTCACGCTAGGGATGTCATAGAGAGCCTCGAACGGGACATCTTCGACGACCTAGGCTCGCTGCCGGTCATGAGCATCGATTCGACGCTCGTTCTCGCTACGTTGCAGAAGGTCGAAGCGCGTGGCGCCATCGAGACCGCGCATCGCCTGCGCCAGCGCATCTCGTCGATCTTCGCCTATGGCATCGCCAAGGGGCGTGCGATCGCCGATCCGGCCGCACATTTGGTCAAGGTACTCAAGGCCACACCGCCGTCGCGGCGCTGGCCAGCAGCCAAGACGATCGGCAAGGCGCGTGAGGTACTGGCGATAACGGATGAGGCCGAGGTCACACCCGTGGTCAAACTCGGCTCGCGCTTCCTGGCGCTGACATCGCAGAGACCGGGAACGATCAGATGGATGCGCTGGGACGAGATCGAGGATTTCGATCCCGAGGGCGTCCGTCCGAACGACGGGGCGATCTGGACGGTGCCCGCGCACAAGATGAAGCAAGAGATCGGCATGCGCGAAGACGAGGACTTCGACCATCCGGTGCCATTATCCGGTGCTGCGGTCGATGTGCTTTGCCAGGCTTGGCTGTTCAGCGAGGGAAGCGAATATGTCTTTCCCGGCCAGCACAGCATCCTCAAACCGATGAGCGAGAATGCCCTCTCCTACCTCTATCTCCGCGAGGGACTTCGCAAGCGCCATGTCCCGCACGGCTGGCGGTCGAGCTTCTCGACGATCATGAACGAGTGGGTGATCGAAAATGGCGGGCCACGCGATCCGCTAATCATCGATCTGATGCTAGCCCACGTTCCGACCGGTATCTCGACCAGTGAATTGCGCTACATGCGCGCCGCATTCATCGAGCGGCGTCGCAAGCTCGCGACAATCTGGGCGGAGATGCTGCTCCAAGGCGCGTGTCCGGTCGAGATTCTGGCGCAAGGTCGCCGTCGGCGCAGCACCTAGCTACGCGGGCGGCAGCAGCTCGCGAAATAGGCTTCGACCTCGCTGCGGAGCCAGCGCTTGCGCTTGACGAAGTAATAGGGGTCGGGGAATCCCGGCAGCTCGGCATCCCGCTTCGCGCTGGAGTAGCTGCTGCCAGTCATGGCGGCGATCTGCTTGATGGTGACATAAACAGGCTGTCGATTGTCGGTCATGAAGGTCCTCCTGGGTTCGAGGACGTCCATATCTTTCATCGCGGCGGGACCGTGGACCGGGAGAAATGATTCCAACTTGCGGTCATGCGGATTAGAGGTTTTTCAACACCGTCCGGATCACATCGACCGAGGGAGGCTGGATCGCGTATCGATCGAGCAGCACGAGATCCTGGCTCGCGATTTCATCGAAGACATGGGTTACGAACCGAACGAAAGGTGCGGGCTTTTTGTCGTTATTCGGGGCCTTTGGGACTCTGCCCGTCACGTGCCGGTAGATGTCGGCGAGATCGCGGATAAAGGCTTGGCGGTCGCGGTTCGGTCGGTTGCCGGACTGCATCCCCCGATTGCGAGCGCCGCCCGGCTGGTCGCGGAAGACGCACTTGCGGTACTCGGCGATAATCGCAGTCGCTTCGTTGTAGACGGCTACGCAGTCGGTCAGCCCGTGTGTCGCCCGGTTTCCCGAAAACGGATTGTTGATACGCCTCGGCAGAAGCGCGGAAATGTAGGCAGCCTCATGCCCGGCGACATGAAAGCGGCCGTGCAACGCGAATGCGAGGCGGCTCAGCGCGTTCTCGCGGACAAGCTCGGGCGTACCCGTCTCGCCTTCGTGCCTGACGAATTGGTCCGCGAGGGTGTCGGCCGCGATCGCCATCTCGCGAGCGGCGTCGCGAATGCGGCGAATGCACGCGAGGAAGGCTGTTTGCTCGGGCTTGTCGGGTGCGTTCTCGACGGTGAGCAGATAGGCCAGACAGCAGCGCGCGAGATCGAGATGGGCGCCGCGGCGAATGCGCTCGATCGTTTCGGGCGGCAATGGCGTGCCCGGGGGCATAGCCTGCTTGAACGACCCAAGTGCGAAGTGCCGATCAAACACGACTTCGGCGGCGTCACCATCGACCGTGACTTTGCGCTGATCGTATTCGGTCGCCCCACTTATCGTCATTCGATGACCTCTTACCCTCATCTGTCCGTCACGCGTTCATTCTGCCTTCGGTTGGTAAAAATCCGACTGAAGCTCAGCGCGATTGCCAGCTTGCGCAAGCTGCTCGATAGGCCTTGGCAGCGGTAAGCAACTCCGAGTCCGAGAGGCCATTGGCCAGCAAAGCGTGGTGCGCATCGTGCAACTTACCATTGCAAAGGATGCGCTCGTCGGTCGCATCGCTCGACCGACGGGTAGAATACATCAACCTCGGCACGGGAGGCGACCCACCATCGAGTGCGGCAAGGCTGGCTGGGTCGATGATGGACACGGCGGCGAGTTGGCGTGCGAAAGCATGGACCCGTGTCGCCATCAGGGCCGTCGCCAGCCGATAGCCTGGCAGAGGATTTGCGATGACAGCGCTGAGTCGAGCGCGATGCCTGAGACGCACTTCCTGAATGCCAGGGGCCTGATGGCGCAGGTCGATCTGCGGCTCAGCCCGGTTGGCGATGTCGGCGGGAAAGGCGCGCGACCCATCCTGGTCGTTGTGGACAATGAGGATCGTCCCGATCTTGCCGTAGGTGGACACCATCCGTTCAACGAATCGGCTGGTCGGCGCGTTCGTCGAAACGATGCAATAGAAGATGATCCTCGCGCCTTCGTTATGCAGCATCCGCCACACTGTTTGCAGGAAGGCCATAACTGGAGTGTCCGAGCTGCTAATGCCGGCGCCGAGATCGAACAGCAGATGATGCGCGCTGTCGCTCCCGTACTGCGCGACCCAGCCGGGAGCATCCTCAATACCGCTGGTCCAATCCAGCTTTACGACATTGTCCACCCCCACCCGACGAGCGAGACCGCGGTTGCCGTCGTCGACATCGACGAGAGTGCAGCGGTGCCCGGTCAGCGTGAGCACCGCCTCGAGCATGTCGGTCGTTTCGGTCTTCCCCGCCCCGCCTTTGACGGTCGTCAGCACATGCACGACGCGTTTCTCAGTCATCGCCATTGTCCACCCAACGCTGATGGCCGGACAGACCGTCGTGCTGGACAGGCTGAGGCTTGATGGCCTCGCGCGGCTTATGTGTGACGGGTGTCGACGCACTCGGCTCCGTGATCTTCTTCGTCTTGCGCCCGCGCGTGGGCGAGGCGACGCCACGCTCTTCGCAGATCCGCCGGAACGCACTCTCGACCGATTCCGGGTTGAGTGGGTCTTCGCCGCCGAGCGCTTCAGCGATCTGCTTCCACGACATGCCACGGCGCCGGGCCGCCATGATCTCGTCGAAACACTCTTCCACCTTGCCGGTAAGCGTGCCGGTCGTGCGACGGTTCGTGACCGGCGCCGCGAGTCGGCGCACGGCCTGTTCACGCCGCCATTTATCCCCATGTGCTGCCATGTTCGTCTCCCTTCCGGGAAACGGATATGCACCGGACGCTGCCTTCGAAAAGGTCGGCCGATCCGCCTGACCCCTCATGACCCCTGGTGAAGAACATATATATTCTAGGCTGTTGACGGTGCGGCGGCCATCCCCGACCCGGATACGATGTGCACCTCCTCGTCCCTGTCCCAATACCGCGCGAGAGCCGCCGTCGCCCGCATCGGCGCACTCCCGCTCGGCGGATATGCCGACGGCTTTACGGCCGGGAGTAGTGCGGATGGCGGCAACGAGGATCGCGGTTTCGATAGGGCGTACGGCCTCCGTTCGCCGACATGGTGTTGTCAGTCGAATGCAGCGCTCGAAGCCCCCTCCGGCGGCACATCGTTGCAGGCGGCGTGCGGTCCCGTATATCCTGCCGTGGGCGACCGTTCTGAACGCCTGGGTGCCGGCCCGGTCGAACGCCTGATCCAGAACAATTGCCGGAAACCGCTCCGGCACGACGGGCCGGGTGTTGCCCGATTCATGCTGCGGCGTCAGCCTGCATGTTGCCCCTGCACGGCGCAGCCTCCGAAACGGGCGATCCTACGGCCAGGTGACGGTGTCGGGACGGGACCGGATCGCCAATCGTGCATCCGCCATCAGCCCGCCACCAGAGTGTGTCGTGCATCGTCCTGTGCATCTGCCGCGCACCTCGACAGTCAGGTCATTTGCAACCCGTTCGGCACCATCGGGGCGGTTGTGCCGCACCGATCCTGTCGTATCTCCTCGCGGACAGGGCGCACCTCGAAAGACCGATCGGCCGCCCGTCGTAACGACCTGCGACAAGCATTCCGGCCGTCGCAATCCTGCCTGCTATCGCGACGGTTCCGGGCATCGTGGCGTGAGCGCCCCGGCCGCGATGCCCTGCACGCTGTGCGGCCGGGGCGCGGCTGGTTCCCGCATAGCTGGGTTGCCGCGATCCAGAGCGGCAACATGCCCGCCCGCATCGCGGTCGAGCAACGCGATCCGTGCTGCCTTCGCGACCGGCGCGATGCCCTGGCCGTGGCACGATCGAGAAACGCCGCCACGGCGGCTGAGGTGAAGCGCTTGCCGACGGCCAGTCGGCGGGCCGCCTGCCGGCATTGGGGAAGGAAAGCGGTGAGCAGGATGGGGTCTGGAACCAGACCCCGGTCGCTCGGCGGAGAACCTTCTCGCTTGCAAGGAGGCAGAGGGTGAGCAGAAAACTGATCGACAGGCGCGTTTCGGTCACGCTGCATCTGTCACCGAGCGAGGCCGGGATGCTCGAGGCCGCTGCCGCCCGCGCCGGGCTGACGCGGCACGATCTCGTGCGCGCCCGTGTGCTCGGCGGCGTCATTGAGGACAGGCCGATGCTCGCCAGCCTCGCGCAGGTGATCGCGCTCCGCCATCGGCTCGATACGATCGGCGATTGCGATCCCGATCTGTGCGCCGGGATCGTATCGGCATTGCAAGATCTCATGGCGCTCGCCCGCGCGGAGAGCGCCCGGTGATCGTAAAGCTGATCCAGATGGAGCGGGGTCGAGGGTTTCGACCGCTGCGCGACGATGTCCATGCGCTGACCCGCTATGTCATCGACGCCGATCCATGGGCGATGGCGCTTGCGACACGCGACCGGGTGCGGTCGCTCAGCGAATATCTAGTCCACGCCGAAGCCAATGGCGTCGAGCCCGGCGAGAAGGCGGGGCACATCAGCACCCGCAATCTGGTCGGCAACGACCTTACCGACTGGCAGACCGAGATGCTCGCCGTCGCGCATGCCGCGCCCCGTGTCCGCTATCCGATGGTCCACATCATCCTCAGCTGGGAAGAAGACGAGCGCCCAACGGTCGGTCAGTTGGACGACGTGATCGACACCGTACTGGCTGTGGCAGGCCTGAAGGTCGCCAAGACGCTCGGGGCCGAGCATGTCAACACGCCCAACCCGCATCTGCATCTCGCATCGCTGCGCGTCGATCCCGTGACGCTCCGCGTGGACGGAAGCGAGTGGCTGCTCGAGGACCTCCATCAGGCGATCGCCATCCTCGAGGAGCGGCACGGCTGGTCCGCCAATCCGGGCGCGCTCTATTATGCCCGTGACGGTGCAGTGTACGATGCGAAGGCCTGCCGTTTCATCGACACGCCCGATGGCGAGAGGCGGGTTGATCCGGTCAGCGAAGTGATGGTCCGCGACGCCGATGGACGGTTCATTTCGCCGCGCGATCGGCGTGCCCTGTCCCATGATCTAATGGGCATCCGCGAGGATGTCCGTCGCGCCGCCGAGCGAGCCACGAACTGGCAGCAGTTCCATCGTCAGATGAACGACCTTGATGTCACCTATCGCAAGAAGGGAAGTGGAGCCCGCATCCATCGTGGCGACGTGTCGGCCAAGGCTTCGGCTGTCGACGACAGCCTCGCGCTCCGCCAGCTCGAAACGCGCTGGGGTTCGTTCGAGCCGGATGCGCGTGATCATGTGCCTGCGTTCGAAGCCTACCGCGACGCGCATAAGGCGCAACTGGCCCGGCTCAGGACAGATCGGGCTACGGCCCAGCAGGCTCTCGACGTGCAGACAACGTCTCGGCTGGCTGACACGACCATCGCAGCCAGCCGGTCAATACGGCAGGCGATACGTGCGGAGCATGACGCCGCGAAGGCGGCGATCGGGGTCGCCTTCGCTCTGGCGATCAAGGATTGTACGGCCGCGCGCTTCACCACCGCCGAGGCGTGGAGCAAGGCAGGAGCGCCGGCCTTGCCGCCGCCGGTCGCCTCACCGTCGCTGCTGATGCCGGAGCCGGGCGTGGTCGAGCGTGCCTGGTCACCGCCTGCATCGCTGCGAGCCGAGCATGTCGGCTGGGCGACGCGATATTATGACCATGCCGATCGGCTGGTGGTCAGCGACCATCGCAACCTGATCCTCGTCCATCGCCCCGCCGATCGGGACGGTCTCGACCTCGCTCTGACGATGGCGGCCGGGCGGTGGAGTCGCGTGCAGATCAGGGGCACCGACGCCTTCAAGGCGCGATGCGCGGATCGCGCCGCCGGCCTCGGCATCCGCCTGATCGACGAAATCGGGACGGCAATCGTTGCGAACCCCGCCCGGCCGCATACCGAGCGCGATCCCGCGAGGATCGCGCTGATCAAATCGATCGCCGAGCAACTCGATCGTCACCGCTTCCTTCCGCTTCGCGTCCGGCCGGGCAAGACTTCCTCCGAAACCGCGCCACTGTTCGAACTGCATGTCCGTGACGGCAGTCGGAGCGATCGTGATTTCCTGACGGCGCTCGACCGTATGAGCGAGGATGCGGAAATCCAGTCGATCCTAGCTAAACGCTATCGTGCGATGCTCGACGCGGCCAGGCATGAGCTGACGTCCGGCAGCGAGCGCAGGCCCGATACGAACCTGCACGACATCGGCACGCAGATGGTGTCCCGCGAGCCCACTTTCCGGGACGCTGTCGCTGTCGCACGAAAGGATCCGATGTTCGAGGCCATGCTGGCCGAAGTCAGGGACTTCTGGAATCGCAAGGAACATGAGGATCGGGAGGGGAAGGCGCTGGCTCGCCGGGAGCGTCAGCGCATCGTCGCCGCGTTCGAACCGATGTCCGGATCGCTCGGTCCTTCCGTTCGTCCAGCATATCGTTTGCTGACAACTGACCTCGCCGAGGGCCGCATCGTCCTCATCGCCGACCCCGAGAATTTGCGGGTCGGGCTGGCCCGCGGCGCCTCCCCCGATAACGCGCGGGCGGTCGCGCACGATGCTGCCGGGCATGACATGCTGCGCCAGCTCGCCCTAGCCCTGAATGATTGGCGACGCTACGCGGTGCTGGCGACATATGAGCCACTGCCGCCCCCAGGCCATGGCACGGTCCGCGATATTCCAATCCGAATCGATCGAGCCCCCTCGAACAAGCGAGGAGGTGTCGATGGCAGGTAACCCGCAACCCTGCTCGTCAGGCGCACCATCACCCGTGACGCCCGGCTGGATTTCCAGTCGCGGGCTCGGACTGATCGCCGCCCTCGCCGATCTACTCCTAGTCCGCGATCCCGGTCGATGGGGCGCGGGGCTCGCCCGACGGGCCATGTCGATCGCGATGCTGTTCGTGATGTTGGGCATGGCCCGGTTCGTGTCGCTGCGGGAGGATCGGGAGAAGGAAACCGGCGGACGAGCCAGGAAGGCACCGCCTCCGGTGGAGAATGAGCCCGACACGCAGATGCCGCTGCTATGACCGACGGGCGAATTTGCCCGAGCGAGTTTTCGGCTGAGATGGTTGCGCATGTGCGCGCCGTGCTCATGGAGAAAGCCGGTTCCCGCAGTGTCTCAAGGGAGATGACGGCTGCTCTCGTCGCCGTCCTCACCATCGACATGCGGATGGCGGGCGGTACGGCTGACACTCCCACCGACGACCAGATCGTCCAGTCTGCATGGGCTCTCAGGAAGGCCCTGGATGGTAAGAGCGCGGGTTTCACGCTGCCCCATGGCACGCCGGTGGTGGTCGGCCGCCCCGGAAGTCTCGAGATCGCCGGCCAGACGTATGTATGCCGCTCGCAACTCCAGGGGCTGCATCCCATCCAGACGGTCCCTCGTGACGCGCATGGCTTTAATCTGAGCTTCTTGCGTGGCTTCATCTATAGTGGAGCGTCATCTAGCTCGGCGAAGAACCTTGGCCTGCCGCTTCCCGTCCAGATCGGCGATCGAGGGATGATCCGCCACCTGCTTGACTTCCCACCACATCCCGAGCTTGGCGGTGCGATCCTCCGGTGCGACTTGGAGGACATCGACGCCGCCCGCTTCTGTTCGGCGCCCGGGCTCTCGATCGAGAGGTTCGCCAAGACCATCGTCAAGAGCGCGCAGTGGGTCTGGAGGCATCGTGCGCGTATCGCCAGCAGGGTCGAAGCGACGCGTAAGGCAGCCCAGTTGGGAATCGCCGCAGCCAGAAGGGCTGGCGCGAGCGTCGTGATCGCTGGCATCTGCATCGACGCGCGATCCATCGGACAATCGAAGGAGCCGACGCTCAACATAGATTATCACGGACTTGACGAGGCGCTCAGGCCCGGAAGGCTGACCGATGTTGTACGAGGCGATGAACCGGTAGAGAATCTACGTCTCTACAGGGCGCCCGTCGTGAATGCGTGTCGTCGCGTTCTGAAGTCGAGGCTGAGCATCTTCGAAGCCGACGGTTTGATCGATGATACGGCAGCCGCAATCGTACGTGGGGCACCAGAAGGGGAAGCTGCGGTTCTCCACCGGCTCAGCCGGGATCTAGAGACAGTCGTGCGGCTGCCTGGCACAATCGGTTCCGCTTACTTCAACCTCTTTTGGAGAGAGGGCGTTATCCGTGCGGAGCCAGCCACCGCGGAAGGCCTGACCTTGTGGCAAGGCGTTACCGAGCACGGGAGGGATGATAAGAGGGCCGAGGCGCTACTGAAAGTTGTACGGATGTCTGTGGGCGATGATGAATCAGCATTCGGGAATACGGATATCGCGGGCGCTGAGGACCGCCTCCTGCCCAGCGCTGGAATTCTGCTCGTCAACACTGCTTCGGGTATCATCTGGCGTGAGCCCGTCAACGAGGAAGAATTCAGAAGCGTCTGGGTCGAAGCATGACGGTGGCGACCACGGTTATCCAGCCTTTCCGGTCGGTCGCGCCATGGAGCATGTTGTTCACCGACCAGCGGGTTTCGGCGAGGGAGCCTGCCGGGCCGTTACCGACCAGATGTTGCCGTACGGTAAATTGGTTCGGCGTCCTGGAAGCTGCCACTTGCAGACTTGATCAGGATCCGCCGCTCGACCTTTGTCCGACCTGGTATTCGTCATCGGTGACCTTCTCCATCCAGATCACGTTCTTGCCGTCGAGCGCCTCCTGGATCGCGATGTGCGTCATCGCCGTGGTCGGCGTTGCGCCGTGCCAGTGCTTGTGGCCAGGAGGGCACCAGATCACGTCACCGGCGCGGATCTCGACGATCGGCTCGCCTTCGCATTGGGTCCAGCCGCAGCCGGCAGTTACGACGAGTGTTTGGCCGAGCGGGTGAGTGTGCCAGGCCGACCGAGCGCCGGGCTCGAAGGTGACCGCTGCGCAACTGTGCCGCGCAGGCTCGGGCGGCGCGTTGAGCGGATCGATCCGCACCGTTCCGGTGAAGTTGGCCTCGGGGCCCGTTTGCGAGGGCTGCGATCCGGCGCGCATGAGCTTCATGGTCTTGTCTCCTTGTCAGGCGCGATCAGACGCCAGATTCCTCGAACACCGCCTTCGCGATCGGAAGCGCGGTCATCGCCGGCGGCCAGCCGGCGTAGAAGGCGAGGTGCGTGATCGTCGCGATGATCTCGTCGCGGGTAAGCCCGTTCTCGATCGCCTTCTTGAGATGAAAAGGCATCTCGTTGGTCCGATACATCGCGATCAGAGTCGTGATCGTAACGAGGCTGCGATCGCGGGGCGTCAGCGCCGAGTCCTCCCAGACATCGCGAAACAGCACCTTGTCGGTGATCTCGGCAAGGTGCGGTGCGATGTCGCCGAACGAGGCTCGGGCGTTTGTCGGCTCGGTGGCCATGGTCAATCTTCCTCAATCAGTGCGCGACGAAACCACCATCGACCGGCAGCGCTACGCCAACGATCAGGCTTGCGGCCGGGCTGCACAGCCAAAGCACCACTGAGGCGACCTCCTCGGGCCTGCCGGCGCGACCGATCGGCTGATCGGCAAGGAACGCCTTCATCGCCTCGGGTTCGATCCCGTCGCCCATCGGCGTGTCGATGCAGCCGGGACAGATGGCATTTACACGGATGCCCTCTGCCGCGACGTCGAGTGCGGCGCTCTTGGTCAGCCCGATCACGCCATGCTTGGTGGCATGGTAAGCGGCACGGCCGGGCAGACCGACGAGACCGCCAAGCGACGAGCAGTTGACGATGGCGCCAGCACCCTGCTTCCGCATCTGGATCAGCTCGTGCTTCAGAAAGGTCCAGACGCCACGCAGGTTGACCGCATTGACCGCGTCATAGCCCTCGCCGGTCTCCTCCGGCATCGGACACATCGGCCCGAGGATGCCGGCATTGTTGTAGGCCATGTCGAGCCGGCCGAACTCGGCGATCGCCCGCCCGACCGCCGCCTTCGCGAGGTCTTCGTCCGCGACATCGCCGGCCAGCGTGATGGCCTTCCCACCGGCAGAGGTGATCGCACGGCCGATCTCCTCCAGCCGGGTTTCGTCGCGGTCAACGAGGACGAGCGCGGCGCCGGCCTCTGCGAACGCGCGTGCGGTCGCCGCGCCCATGCCGGAGGCCGCCCCGGTGACTAGGGCGACCTGTCCGTTGAAGTCGTAGGTTGGGTTCATGATCGATGCTCCTCGGGCGACGCCGTTCGCTGGATCATCTAGGCGCACGGGGACCGAGCGATTAGTCGCCATAATCGGGATGATCCTATAAGCGGAGCTTCTGGAACCGAGCCGGGGATGACATGCCGCGCGAAAGCATCGACGATCTCGAAGTGCTGCTCACTGTCGCGCAGGAGGGCAGCTTCACCCGCGCTGCTGCCAAGCTCGGCGTATCGCAATCGGCGCTAAGTCAGACGGTTCGCAGTCTGGAGGAAAAGATCGGGTTGCGTCTTCTCGACAGGACGACACGCAGCGTTTCGCCCACGCAGGCCGGCACGCGCCTGCTCGATGGCGTGGCCCCGCGTATCGCCGAGATCCGCGACGAGATCGCTGCCATCGGCGCATTGCGCGACAAACCCTCCGGCACCGTCCGCATCACGGCGGACGAGCATGCGGCAAAGTCCACGCTGTGGCCGCGGCTGGTCGACGTGCTGCGGGCCAACCCCGACATCGGCATCGAGATCGTCGTTGACTACGGACTGACGGATATCGTCGCGGAGCGCTACGACGCCGGCGTGCGCCTTGGCGAAATCATCGACAAGGACATGATCGCGGTGCCGATTGGTCCCGACGAGCGTATGGTCGTCGTCGGCTCTCCGAGTTACATCGCGAAGCATGGCGCGCCCCGGAAGCCGCAGCAGCTGGTGGATCATCGCTGCATCAATCTCCGGCTGCCGACGCGCGGCGGGCTCTACGTCTGGGAATTCGAGAAGGGAGGCCGTGCGCTGAACGTCCGCGTGGAAGGGCAGTGCGTGTTCAACAGCACGGGCCTGATGATCGACGCCGCTCTCGCCGGCTTCGGCCTCGCATTCGTGCCCGAAGCGGAGATCATGCCGCACGTCGCGCGCGGAGCTCTGAGGACGGTGCTAGAGGACTGGTGTCCCTCCTATTCGGGCTATCATCTGTTCTACCCAAGCAGAAGACAGCCCTCAGCCGCTTTTTCCGCCGTTATGGAAGCGCTCCGCTTCCGAACGTAGTTGAATGACCGGTTTCTCGGTTTCGCTGCCCAACATCGCCTGACCGTAAAGTCCCGCGAGCCGGCGTCGCCTATCGACCATAATGCGCCGCTCGCCGGTCGGGCTTCCAACGGCGGCCTATGCCGGAAGCTGCCGCTCGCTTGTTGCGAAGCCGTCTGGCAGCAACGCGCTCCAATGTAGGTCGCTCGATGCCGATGAGATCTGACTCGAAAGCAGATGGGGCATTTGTTTACGCGGCCCGCATCGCCAGACAAGCAAGACCAAAAGTCGTGAATACCAAAACGAAATCCTGCAGGAAGAACTGGCTCATGCTGAGTAGTCCGGCTGCGGCGGTCGCGCCACTTAGAGGACCGAAGACGAACATGGCAATGAGGCTGCCGCGGACCAGAAGTATAATTCCGGCATGACGCGCCAAGCTCCGAAGCAACGGTCCGTTTCGGCCCGCCAGGAAAGCGACAGCGAGGCAGGCGCTGACCGTTTCAAGAAACGACACGTAACTCGGCACAAGCACGTTCGGCCCGTATGGCATCCTGTAGGCCTCGGGTCGGGCGTAGGCGGACGCCCAGTCGCGCAGCGGCGCGAAGACAGTATGGATCAGAGGTTGGATTGCGAAGATCAACAGCGCGGTCAAAGCGACGGCCGCAATCGCTTGCAGCGCGGGCCTCCGCATCTGACGCGTCAGTGCGACGACGGCACCGGCCAGGGCGAAATTGATCGCAAGCTGCTCTGCGAGTGAAGCGGCGCGCGCGATATACCCTGTGGTCGTCACCCCTTCCATGAGCGCGCCGCGGACGACGCCGTTCAGAGCCGAGAAGAGCGTCCCCAGGACGACCCAAAGGCGCGCCGCGGCCCAGTGCGGGCGGTTCGCGGCGAGCATGCCCGTCAGCAGCACCGCCCCTAGCACCTGGGAGAAGGGATACAGCATCGCGATCCGGCCGGGATTGGTGGTCATGGCGGGATAGGGGATGTGCAGAATCTGAAGCATCACCACATGGACGCTTAAGCTCAGGATCACGCAGATCGGGGCTCCGAACGCGAGTAGGGCCAGGGCCGGGGTGCCCGTGCGACCCGTTCTTTCCAACACGGTCATGTGCGTCGATCGAAATCGATCAGAATTCGAGCGACGGCATCAGGCTGGTCGAGCGGGACGAGATGGCCGGTGGCTTCGATAGGGATCACTTTGAGATCCGTCGCGACAGTCTCAAGCTGCCGGGCGATGGCGTCGCCGACCACGCCGCCAGTCATCGCCAGCACCGGCATCGACAACGGCGCTACGGCGATCGCATCGCGGATGAGGCGCGCGTTGGCGGGAAGTGTACGATATAGTTCGAAACCGCTGCGCAGCGCCGTACGGCCGGTATAGGCGGCGACGAATTTCTTGCGGAGATCGGCTGTCACGTTGCGACCGCCGTTGCCGTCATTGTCGTAGAACCAGGTGAGATACTGCGCCTCGCGCCCCTCGACCACGCTTTCCGCGAGGCCCGGTATAGCGTGAAAGCCGAACCACCACGGCACGCCTCTGGCGAGAAAGTCCTCCGCTCCGGGCAGGTCGCCGATCAGGCTCTCCGACAAGGCGAGGCAGCGAACGCGCGCGCGATGGCGGAATGCCAGCATCAGGCTCACCGGAGCGCCCGCATCGAGCCCCGCGACGAGAGCGTCGTCAATACCGAGCGCGGCGAGGATGCCGGCCATGTCATCCGCAAGCGTCGCGATATCGTAGCCGCTGTCGGAGGAGGTGCTGCCGCCTATTCCCCGCAGATTGGGGGCGATGACGCGGTAGCCCCTGTCCGCGAGTCGCGCGCCGACCCCTTCCCAGATGCGCCAGTCATGCGGCCAGCCGTGAATCAGCAGCGCGGCCGGTCCCTCGCCGGCGGTGGCGAGGACCAGCTCCGTGCCGTTGGTAGCGATCCTTTGCTCGCGAAAGACCATGGTTCAACTCCTTTCAGGTCCGCGGCCTCTTCAGCCGCGTCCCGCTGCGTCGAGGATCAGTCCGGCGATTTCGCGCGGATGCGACAGCAACGAGACGTGGCTCGAGCGAAGTTCGATGGTCTTTGCGTTCATTCTCTTTGCCATGAACCGTTGAAGGTCGGGATCGATCACACGGTCCTGGGTCGAAACCGCATAGAAAGACGGTTTCGATCGCCACGCGGCGTTCATGGCCCTGCCCGTCGTCAACGTCTTCCGAAACGGCCACTGCGCCGCATATAGCGCGCGAGCCTTTGCGCGCGGCAGGTCCGGTGCAAAGTCACGAAGAAACGCCTCTTCGCTCAAACGTCCCTCGTCACCATCGAAGACGATCCCTGTCGATGCCGGCGGCGAGGGATATCTGGCTGCAAGCGCGGCATAATCCTCACCCGCATCGGGAGCGCGGGCCGCAACATAAACCAGCGACGAAACATTTGGATGGGTGCCGGCGTCGGTCACGATCATGCCGGAGAAGGAATGGCCGACGAGAACGGTCGGGCCAGTCTGGCGATCGAGAACCCGGACGCAGGCGCCCACCGCATCGGGCAGACTGGTCAGCGGATTCTGGACGGCGGTGACGTTCAGACCACGCGCCTGCAGGATCGGAATGACGTCTATCCAGGACGAACCATCGGCGAACAGGCCATGGACGAGTACCACATTGTCGGCTCGTTGCTTCGGTTTCGTCGCACCGAGTGCTGCGCTTGCGCCCAGAGCGACGCCGCTGGCCAGCAAAGCGGAAGTAAAATCACGACGGTCGAATTCCATAGCACTTCTCCTAACGTCCATAGGTTCAGGCTGTTCGCCGACTGAGCCGGCCGCGGCTAAAGCAGGATGGCGACTCCGTTCGCGTTCGTCATGCGTTTCTTTTCAGCGCGGCGGCGCCTCGTGCCGAGGAATGCCCGGCTGGCGACCGTGTTATCACGATGGCGGCCACCGCGATCAGGGCGGCCGGTGCGGCAAGACAGAGACTGGAGTGATGAAACCGCGTCAACGCGCTCATCGACCCGCCTCTTCCATAGACGCTGGCAATAAGCGCGGTCCCGAAGGCGGCCCCCAGCCTTTGAAAAATGTTGAGGATCGGCGCTGCGTGGCTGAAATGCCGACGCTCGACGATCGCCAGTCCGGCGATCATCGCCGGTGTCGTTGCCAATGCCACCCCGAAACCGCGCACGGCGATAAGCAGCTCGACCGAAACATTACCTGCCTGAGCCCCGATTATGGCCAACGGTATCGTGGATAGCGCGGCGAGAATGCCGCCCGACACGAGCACGAGGCGGGCGTCGTATCGGTCGGTGAGCCATCCCGCGAACGGGAATCCGACCATCGAGCCCAGTATCTGAGGGATCAGTGATACCGCAGTCGCCTGCAGCGTTTCTCCCCGAACCTCCATGAAGTATAGCGGAAGCAGAAACTGACCGCCGAAACTCACCGCTCCGCCGATCGCCATGATCGCCGCACAGGCGGCGAAGCTGCGGTCGGCTAACAGGTTGAGGTTCAGCAGCGGTGCATCGGCACGCAGCGTACGAATGCTGAAGCCGACAATCAGGAGCACTCCCGCCACCAGGGTGCCCACGCGCCACGAAAGCGCGCCCGGCAAAGCGCCGCTCGTTACGCCGAGAAGCGTCAATGGCAGGCCTGCAAGGATCAGCAGCGCGCCGATCCAATCGAGCGAGGGTGAGCCGCCGGTTTCTAGTTTCGGCAAGAAGCGCAACCCCAAACCCAGCGCTACGACGCAGAGCGGCACCGACGCCCAGAACATCGCTCGCCAGCCGCCATGATCTACTATCAGCGCACCGAGCGACGTGCCGAGCAGCGGCGCGACCACGATGACGATTCCTATCATGCTTATAATGCGCCCAAGCCGCTGGCGATTGACGACGAGGCCGATGATCGTCTGCCCGACCGGGACCAGCAATCCGCCGACCAGCCCCTGTACCATACGCGCGCCGATCAACGCGGCCATGTTCGGCGCCACCGCGCAGGTCGCCGAGGAAACTGCAAACAGGGTAAGGCCGATCAGCCACAATCGCGTTGGCCCGACGCGTCGCGAAGCCCACGCGCTCATAGGAACGCCTGTGGCCAATGCGAGAAGATAACCACTCACCAGCCATGCCGACGCCGCCTCCGATGCGTGCAGATCCAACGAGAGCGCCGGGAGCGCGGCGTTCGTCATCGTCGACGCGAGCATGGTCGTGAACGCGCCGAGCATTGCGATGCCGGCGCGGAACCACATCGTGGCAGCCGACGTATCGTCGACACTCTCTTCGATCCGGGTCATGGCGACGCGCCGCGTGCCTAGAGGTAGCGGAGCACCGATGGCGGGACGACCGGAAGCATCAGCGTCGCAGGGGCGTCCAGCCCGGTGTGAAGCTTGACTTCATTGTCGAACAACGCGGCCGGGCGGTCGACTGGATCGTCATGGCCAGGCCCGTTGCCGCGCACGGTCAACTGCAGCCGGTGTCCGGCAGGCAGGTAGAGACAGCCCGGCCGCAACGCGACGTGGACCTCGTAGATTTGCCCCGGCACCAGGGGTTCGGCATGGCGATGGCTAGGCCATGGGGCGCCGATCGTGCTCCGCTTCGGCTCCAAGGCGCGGTGCGAGGCGCGCTGCCACCCCACGGTCATAGAGGTGAGGCCACCCCGATGATCGCGAAGCTCCACCCGCTTGCCCTCCGCATCGACGGCATCTAGCACTAGGAAAAGGTCGGCATCAGCCGTGTCGGAAGAGAGCTGGAGCGTCGCCGCGATCGGCCCTGCGACGAGTATGTCCTCGTTAAACGGTGCAGTTTCGAAAACGAGGCCATCGCCGCCCGCTTCGAAGCTTGCCTCCGCCCGTCGCATCGGCGGCCGGTCGGCGAGGCGCAGCCCAGCCGCATCCAGATGCAGCTTGGTCCAGCGCGTATCCGGTATCGGCCACCCATCCGCGACCGCGATCCGGCTGCCGCCATCGGCCTGGCGGACCGCCAGTTGCACCGGCGGCTGCGAAAGCCAATCGCCCTCTCCCTTAAGATAGTGATCGAAGAAGCGCTGCTGAAACGCCACGAACGGCGCGTCGTCGAACTGGCCGCCGGCGTGGATTTCGAGCCGCTTCTCCCGGCTGGCACACTCCAGATACCCACGGATCGTGCCCGCCAGATGGAGATCATGATCGGACCAGTCCGCGCTCGCCAGCAGCGGCACGTCGACCGCTTTCAGGTCTGGCGTGCGAACGCCGTAATAATGATCGTCGTCGAAAGGATGCGTGCGGATATCCTCGACGATATCGGCGCGGTTGGCGACCAGCGTCTCAACATCGAGGCACGCGCCGGCGATCGCCAGACCGTTGTGTGGATTGACGCCGGCGTCGGCACCGTTCTGGACCGGGAGTGCGAGCTCCGGATACCAGAAATTCTCCCAGAAACGGTACAGGATGCCGCCGTGACGCGTGGCGTCCCGATACCAGTCGCTCCAGCCGTGCCATACGCAGATCGCCGCCAGATGCGGCGGCTTCAGCGCGGCGACCAGCCATTGAGACATGGCGTAATAGGACTTGCCGCACAGCCCGACCTTGCCGTTCGACCAAGGCTGCGTGCCAGCCCACTCAATGCACGCGGCATAGTCGCGGATTTCCTGCGGAGAGAGCGGGTCGAGCCGACCTGGCGAACGCCCTGAACCCCGTGAATCGACGCGAACACAGACATAACCTGCTGGCACCCAGTGAAGCGGATCGACGACTTCCCAAACCCGGTAATCGTCTGAAGCGATGTCGTCGCCTGATCCGCCGGTCATGGCGTCCGCAAGATCGGCGCCGGTCAGATCGTCCTGCTTCAGCAGAGGGTGTCGTTCGCGCTGGGCGAGCAATCTCTGCCGGAACCGTTCGATCGGCAGTCCCTTGCCATACACTCCGTGCGTCATGATTACCGGATATAGACCCGCGCCATCAGGCCGAAAGACATCGGCGCGCAGCAGCGTGCCGTCTTCCATGGGGATGGGAACGTCCCAATCGATCTGCATCAGGATTCTCCTTATGGAGGCATCAGGCGCTTACGGACCAATCGACGCCGACGCGCGAGAGGGTTATATATATCAACGATAGATAAATCTATCAACGGTAGAGAAATGGCAAAGATCCGTCGCGAGGAAATTATCGATGTTGGCCTGGCTCTGCTGGATGAAATCGGGCTCGACGCCCTGACGACCCGCAAGCTGGCGTTGCGCCTCGGTGTCGAGTCGCCGACGCTCTATTGGCATTTCAGCACGAAAGCAGCGTTGATGTCGGCGATGGCGCTGGAGATGGTCGCCAGGCACCATGTGCTGCCGGTAGCGGATAATACCGATCGCTGGGCGGACTGGCTTGGAGACAATGCGCGAAGCTTCCGCGCCGCCCTGCTCGCGTGCCGGGACGGTGCGAGATTGCACGCCGGTTCCACGCCCGAAAGCGATGCGGAAGCGAATATCCTGCTCAAGATCGCCTATCTGCGACGCGCCGGGTTTTTGGAAACCGATGCCCGGCTGGCGTTGCTGACGACTGGCCAGTTCGCCTTGGCGAGCGCGCTCGAGCAGCAGGCGCACGAGGCAGCTCCGGCGGGGTCTGGTGCGCTGGCATATGATGCCGAGACCGCCTTCGGATTCGGTCTGGACGCGATGATCGACGGTCTGAGGCTTCGGCTTGCTCGCTGAGGCCGGCAATCAACCGCCGCCCTGTGTAGCGCCCCGGCAACGTGCCTCCGAAAGTCGCCCAAGCGCTATCTACCACGGCTGTGCGTTCCGCGCCGAGGATCGATATTTGCGCCAACGGCCGCCTCGTCCCGCGAGCCGGCGTCGCTTGTCGACCAGTTCGAGGCATCCGTTGACCCGAACTTATCCCCCGAAACCGGCCGTCGGATCACGCGATCGGCGGACAAGCGGCATAACATTGTCCGCCTCGGCCGATTGTCTCAGAGCCTCATCAATCCCCCGTCTACCGCCAATGTCTGTCCGGTCACGAAGCGGGCATCGTCACTGGTGAGGAAAGCCACGGGCCCCGCAATGTCGGCGGGCTTTCCGAGGCGCTTGATCGCCTGGGTCATGTAGACCTGCGCCTTCTGCTCGTCGGGCATGCCGCTGGCGCCTTCGGTGTCGGTGATCCCGGGATGCACCGCGTTGACGATGATGTTGTCGGCCGCCAACTCGTTGGCAAGCGCGCGTACCAGCCCGACGACGCCCATCTTCGATGCGACATAGTGCGAGAATCCCATCCCCGGCGGGGTGACCAGGCCGACCGCGTCCGACGCAATCGCCACGATGGCACCACCGCCGGCCTTGCGCATGAGCGGCGCGATCGCGCGCGCAGCCAACATGTGCGCATCGAGATTGACCGCGAACACCTTGCGCCAACCTTCGAGCGTCATCTCATCAATCGTTGCGACGGGATAGATTCCGGCGGCATGAACGAGGATATCGGCCTTGCCGAACCGGCGCTTGACCTCTTCGGCCACGGTCGCCCAACTCGCTTCGTCGGAGACATCGGCTGCGATTGAGACCGCGCCGTTGCCGATCGCATTCGCCGCCTCCGTCGCATCCTCGCGACCGACGATCACGACGGTCGCGCCGCGCTGCGCCAAAAGCTCGGCGATGCCACGGCCGATGCCTTGCCGGCCGCCGGTAACGATCGCGATCTTGCCTTGATGCGTGTTCATGTCTCACTCCTTGGTTGTGATGGATGCGGC
Source organism: Sphingomonas chungangi (assembly GCF_013778325.1). Taxonomy (GTDB): domain Bacteria; phylum Pseudomonadota; class Alphaproteobacteria; order Sphingomonadales; family Sphingomonadaceae; genus Solisphingomonas; species Solisphingomonas chungangi. Next base: position 638,931 of record NZ_JACEIB010000003.1, read on the forward strand.
CAGCGCGCGCAGGCGCGGTTCGCCGATTTCGGACAGCATGTCGGTATGGCGGGGCACCCATCCGAGCGCGGCGCGGGTGGCGGCATCGCGGATCCGACTGGACACGCTCATGATCAGCGCGCCGAACTCACCCCAGATCTCGGCAGCCTTCTCCATAGAGACCGACCGGGTCGGCACGCCGAGATCGCGCGCCACGGCCTCCGCAATCCAGCGGTTCGGCAGTTCGCCGGCTACCCCGTGATAGAGCGTGCCCGGCTTGCCCGCCTCGATCGCGCGCAGGAACAAGGCGGCGACATCATCGACATGGACGTGGCCATAACCCGCGAGGCCATTACCGACGTAACAGGCGCTGCCGGTCGCCGAGACCGATCTGTAGACCATAGGCACATGGCCGTGGTCGCCTGGCCCCCAGATCAGTGGCGGCCGTACCACCATCGTCCTCAACCCGTTTGACGACGCCGCGCGGACGAGCCGCTCGGCTTCGACACGCGGTTCGGCCAGCGGTTCCGGCAGGAAGGCGTCGTCCTCCGCGAAACTGTCGGCGCTCCAAGCGCCCGCCGTCCGCTGACACAGAACGCCCGATCCCGAGAGGAGCACAAACGTCCTGCCACTGCCCGTCAGGCCCGAGATCAAGCCGGAGACCGCCACCAGCTCCACGGGCGGCGCGATCTGGGCGGCATAGATGACGACGTCGTGCTCCCGCGACGCAGTCACCACGGCATCCAGGTCGAACTCCACATCGCCCGCGACGGCATCAATGCCGGATTTTTCGAGCTGCGCGATCGCGCTCGCCGATCGGGCCAGCCCGCTGACGGCCCAGCCGTGTTCGGCGAGGTGGTGCGCGATCCGCCCACCCACAAATCCAGTGGCGCCAATGACGAGTGCGTTCGGCATGACATGCTCCTTCGAGAGGGCATGTCGGTTGCGACCACATCTCGCAGTAGCCTATATATTCAGATAATATCTATCTACAGAACCGATGGATGCTAGATGGCTTATCGCTCGATCAACTGAGGACATTCGTCGCCGCGGCCGACAGCGGCAGCTTCTCCGCAGCCGGGCGGATGCTGGGGCGCGCGCAGTCGGTCGTCAGCCGGACGATCGCCAATCTCGAGGGCCAGTTCGGCGTGCGCTTGTTCGAACGTGTCGGTCGCTACCCGGTGCTGACGGCCCAGGGGACGAGCCTTCTCGCCGATGCGCGTCGCATCGTCACCGATGCGGATCAGATGCGGGCGCGTGCCAGGAGCCTTGCCGACGGGCTGGAGGCCGAACTCGCGATCGTCGTCGATGTGATGTTTCCCCAGCCGCGCCTGACCGCCGGCGTTACCGATTTCAAACGGTCCTTTCCGAGCACGCCACTGCAGCTCCATGTGGAAGCGCTCGGCGCCGTCGCGCAGTTGGTGCTGGACGGCATCTGTAGCGTCGGGATCACCGGCACACTGCCGTTCCCGCCGCCAAGCCTGTCGGCAGAGCCGTTGATGAGCGAGGAGCTTCTGACTGTCTTGGCTCCGGATTCGCCTCTGGCGATGGTGGACGGCGTCGTGCCGCTGCGCATGCTGCTCGACGAGACCCAGCTCGTGTTGACCGACCGCTCCCGACTGACCGACGGGACCGACTATGGGGTGCAGGGAAAGAATATCTGGCGGTTGTCCGACCTCGGCGCCAAGCTGGCGTTCCTGCGGGCGGGGCTTGGGTGGGGGCACATGCCGCGCTGGCTCGTCGAGGACGATATCGCCGCTGGTCGCCTCGTTCCAATTGTCATTGAGGGGCCGGCGGCTGGCATCATGCCCTTCCAGGCAGTCTACTTGTCGAACGCGCTGCCCGGACCGGCGGGGCGCTGGTTTTTGCAGCGCCTTTCGCAGACCTGCTGACGTCTCCATCCGACCAGTGACCGCTGTCTACGCAGCCCTCTCGACCCTCCGGAAAGCGGCCACTCCAAGGCAGTGGTGACCGAAGTTAGCACCGAATGGCATTCCGCTGCGCAACCTCAGCAACACGCGTGCCATAGTGGCGCGCCGTCTCCAGGTCGCCCTGTGACATTTCTTCGGGCGTGGAATCGGCGTCAGATTGCGCCATTGGCGCGATATAGGAGCCCATCCGATTGATATCGTCGCGGACAGAGGCCTTCACGTTGGCCGGCTTGAGGCCCAGCGACACCCACAGCCCGCCATGCTGCCCGGCAAGCAGCACGAAATAGTTCAGCGTGTTGAGCTTGTCGCCGTTCAGGCTGGCGCTGTTGGTGAAGCCGCCGAAGACTTTGTCCTGCCACTTTGCCTCGAACCATGCGCGGGAGGAGGCATCGGCGAATTTCTTGAACTGCCAGCTCGGCCCGCCCATGTACGTTGGTGACCCGAAGATGATCGCATCGGCGGTGTTCAGCACCTCCCATTGCTCGTCGGAAAGATTGTCTTCGGCATCGATCGGCAGCAGCTCGGCGCCCGCCCCCTGAGCGACCGCTTCAGCCATGCGGAGCGTATGGCCGTACCCGGAGTGGTAGACGACGGCGGTCTTGATAGCGGTTTCGGTCATAGCGGTTTTCCTTGGTTGAGTGGTCGGGAACGTTCAGGCGGCGTGGCCGAGACCGGCCAATGCCAAGAGAAACAGGAATAGAACTGGCGGCGGCAGATGGCGGTAAAGCCGGCGTGCGACGATCGCGGCGATTGCGGCAGCCATGATGCAGCTTCCCAGAGCGATGCCGATAAGCCGGCCGGCCGGCGGGAGCAGCAGCCCCGCAGTGACTAATTCGAGCACGGCCGTGACCCAGCACCACCAGCCGGGAAAGCCGAGGTTGGTGAAGCTAGCGCGAATTTTAGGATGGCCGGTGGCGTTGGCGATGCCGCCAGCAGCAAAGGCCGCTGCCGCTAGCCAAACTGCGATAGGCTCAATGGGTGGCGAAGTGATCGGATTGCACATCAACTATCCCCGTGCGGTGAAGCACGGAGCCTTCCGCTGAACCTATGATCGCAAGATATCCTAGCGATGCTAGATCTTCAATATCTTATGGAGAGTTTTTCTAGCGTGGCTAGAATGTACCGTAATCAGCAGGTCTAGGGCTTTGGGCATCAGCGAACGCAAAATCCGCGAGAAATCGGAGCGTGAAGGCCGAATTATCGCTACGGCGCGCAGAATCGCCGAGGAGGAAGGCTGGGAGGCGGTTACCATCCGGCGCCTCGCGCAAGACATCGAATACAGTCAGCCGGTGGTCTACTCGCACTTTGCAAGTCGGGACGCGATCGTCGGCGCCGTTGCGCTCGAAGGCTTCGGGGACATGGCGGACGCATTGCGCGCCGCCGCTCCCGAATCCCTTAGCCCGCGCGAGGCGCTGGAGGCGGTTGTCACCGCCTTCCTCGATTTCGCTTTCGGCCGGCCTGCGATCTATGAGGCGATGTTCGTATTGCCTAGCGGCCTGCGCTTCGCCCGATCGGACACGCCACCGCAATTGCGCAACACGTTCGGCGCTCTGATGGCGGCGATCGCTCCCTTCTGCCGGGATGCGGAACTTGCCACGGAAACCTTCTGGGCCGCCCTGCATGGCCTAGTGGAGCTTGAACGTCATGGCCGAATTAGGCCAGCCTTCCGTGCCTCGCGCCTCTCCCTCGTCGTGGAGGCGATCTGTCATACGCCAGACGGTGGCACATAGGCCTTTATGGGTTAGCCAATCTTCATTACCGAGCGGCAGCTACCTGCATTCGTCGCCCGCGACCCAACGTTCGGCTAAGTCCCATGGCCGGTCGACCGCCTTCGGCAGCAGTCGACCCAAATCTCGCCATCGAGCGGCAGGCACTTAAACGTCTTGCTACGATGAGACCCGACTGTGAAATGTCGCCGAGCATCTGGTCACAGGAGCCGACACATTGGCCCTTCGCCACGTCGAAGGCGGCGGCACTTTCGTCAAATCAATCCTTGCCGATCCCAACTTTGCCGAAGTCGCTTGAGGCAATCTGTTTTGGGGCGGGCGTGGGCAACGAAAATAGATCTACGAAGCGGCGCGCCAGTGTTCCGTCTCCACTGATCCGCAATGATCCTGCCGCTTCGGCGTCCGCGAGGGGAAGATAGGCGTACACGACAGCCGCCAAAGCGTCGGGCGAGCCGGCGAACAGCGTATCCTCGTCAGGATGTTCACCTGCGGCGCATACAATCGCGCCATTCGATAGCAGGCATTGAGCATGCTCCTGACGCCGCCGTCGATGTAGCAGCTGTCTTTCACCGTGGCTTGAACATTCCCTGCTCGTTCAGTTCGGTTGCTCGCTTGGCGATGTGTTGGATCGCCGGCGTCAGTCGTTCCGCATGCCAGATCATCGCAATGTCGGACCTGTGCGTCGATTTCCGTAATGGCCGATACTCGACATCGCGCAACTGCAGACGGTGGATCGATTCCGGCACCAATGCCACGCCCCGGCCAGAGGCTACGAGGCTGACAATCGAGGCGAACTGATGCGATCTCGAGATGATCCTCGGCTCGAACCCGGCCACCCGGCACGTTTGCAACTGCGTATCGAAAAAGCCCCATCCTTCGCGGAGGTGCGTGGCGACAAAATCCTCTTGTGCAAGATCGTGCACTGCGATGCTGTCGTCCAGCAACGGGTGGCCGCTTGGCAGGCAGGCCATGACGGCCTCTCTCTGGAGCGTCTCGATCACGAGACTTCTGGGCGGCGTTCCGATCGGCAGGCGGAGCAGGGCGATATCGATCGCCCCATCCAGCAACATCTGGATCTGAGGTTCGGCATCGGCCTCGGTTACGCCGATCGTCAGATCGGGAGCGGACTGGGCGACCGTGCGCAGCAGCCGCGAAAGGATGCCGGAAAAGGCGATCGAGCTCGCATGGGATAATTCGACGTGTCCGACCTCGCCGCGTTGCGCGCGCATCGCCACGAGCCGGGCGCGCTCCGCCTGCTGAACGGCCGCGCGCGCCTCCCGCAGAAACTCTGTGCCTACGCTGGTAAGCCGCACTGAACGGGTACCTCGTTCGAATAGCCGCACCCCGAGTTCGGCTTCCAGTTTCTGAATTTGCTGCGTCACTGCGGGCTGGACGAGATGCAGTCGCTCGGCCGCCCGGCTGAAATGCAGGGTTTCCGCCACAGCAACGAAGGATCGCAGGTGCCGCAAATCCATTTGATCACGATTTCCAAATAAAATAGCCGTAATGATTATTAGACACGATAAGTCCCGACGATGCAATCATTCTCCCGCAAAACAGCGCGGGAGAGAGAGGTGGGCACAGGCTTGGTGCAGGATTGCGCGGCAGTCTTTGACGGGGCCGCCGCTATGCACGTTCGATCCGTTATGGAAGCGGAGAAGGCTCTTTACCGCAAGATCGTCTGGCGGATCGTGCCGCTCGCGATGCTAGGTTACGTCATCGCCTACATCGATCGCATCAATGTGGGTTTCGCGAAGCTCCAGTTCGCGTCGGACCTCGGCTTCTCCGATGCGGTCTACGGCGTGGGGGCCGGGCTGTTCTTCGCCGGCTATTTCCTGCTGGAGGTGCCGAGCAACATGCTCATGCACCGGATCGGTGCGCGATCGACCTTCGTGCGGATCATGGTTCTGTGGGGCGCGCTGACGGTCGGCATGGCCTTCGTTTCCAGCCCAATGCAATTCTATGTGATGCGCTTCCTGCTGGGCGCTGCCGAGGCCGGCTTCTTCCCCGGTATCATTCTGTATTTCAGCTACTGGTTTCCCGAGGCGATCCGGGGCCGCGTGACCTCGGTCTTCGCGATGGGCGCTTCGGTTGCTGGGCTCGTCGGCAGCCCCATCTCCAGCTGGCTGATGTCGCTCGACGGACTTTATGGATTGCGAGGCTGGCAGATCCTGTTCCTCTACGAGGGGTTACCCGCAATCTTGCTCGGCTTCGTTTGCCTGTTCGCGGTCACTGACCGGCCGGAACAGGCGTCTTGGCTCGACGCGGGGGAAAAGGCGCTGCTCGCGACCAGGCTCGCGTTTGATAAGCGCGCGAAGACGGACACGGGCGGCGGCGGTCCGGCGGACGCGCTGAAGAACCCCAGGGTCTATCTTTTCGCGCTCGCCTATCTGTCGATTTTGGCAGCCACACAGGCGGTGGCGCTGTGGACGCCTAGCCTGCTCAAGAACCTGCACGTTAGCACCGGCACGATCGGCTGGCTCACATCGGTGCCCTTCCTGACGGCGATGATCTGCACCTTCCTGCTGGGCCGCAGCTCCGATCGCTTCGGCGAACGCCGGTGGCATTTCGCGGCTGCGATCTCTGTGGCTGGGTCGGCGCTGATGCTGTGCGGCCAACTGCCCTCCGGCGTCGCGTCGATCCTCGTCAGCATGTCGCTGGTCGCGAGCGGAGCCTGGGCCGCGCTCGGCGTCTTCTGGACCATGCCGCCGGCACTCCTGTCGGAGAAAAGCCGGGCGGTGGGAATCGGCGTCATCAGTAGCGCCGGCGCGATCGGTGGGTTCGTCAGCCCGACCATCGTAGGCTGGTCGAGCACCTCGCTCGGCAGCCTGTTTCCAGGTTTCGCAATTATCGGCGCGATGCTGCTGCTCTCCGCAATCGTGGTGCTGCTCGCGATCAAGCCAGGCGCGACCGCCCGCTGAGCGCGCCGATTTCCGAAAACGCCGAGGATCCCTCCATGCGTATCGCTTCCATCGAAACCGTTGTGTTCGACCTGCCGACTATCAGACCGCATAAGCTCGCTATGGCGACGATCAACCAGCAGAGCCTGGTCCTCGTGCGCGTGCGCGACGAGGAGGGTCACGAGGGGCTCGGCGAGGCGTCGGTCATCCCGCATTACGGCGCGGAGACGATCGAGGCGATCCAACTCGTCATCGACCGCTATCTGGCCCCGGCCCTGATTGGGCGCGATCCCGCCGCCTTCGAGGCGCTGGTCGCGGCGATGGACGTCACGATCAAGGACAATGGCTATGCGAAGGCGGCGATCGAGATGGCGTGCGTCGATCTCGCAGCGCGCCGCCTCGGGGTACCCGCCTCGGCGCTGTTCGGAGCTGCCGTAAGGGACACGCTGCCAATCCTGCTTGTGCTGGGCGGCGGGGAGGCGGACGCAGATTGCGCGCTCGCCGACGAGATGCTCGACAAGCGGCTGCACAACCGCTTCCTAGTGAAGATCGGCAAGGCGGAGCCAGACAGCGATGTCGCCCGCGCGATCGCAGTGAAGGCACATGTCGGCGATCGGGCGATCGTCCATGTCGATGTCAACCAGAGCTGGGACGAGTCGACCGCGACGCGCGGGATCGCGCGACTGGAGGATGGGGGCATTGCGGTGGTGGAGCAACCGCTGCCGCGAGCGGATATCGATGGGATGCGCCGGCTGTCCGAACGCTTCGCCGTGCCGATCATGGCGGACGAAGCCATTGAGACGGTGGAGGACGCACTCGCCTATGCGCGCGTCCGCGCCGCTGACGCCTTCTCGATCAAGCTGACTAAGCAGGGCGGGCTGTTGCGCACCCGCAAGGTCGCCAGCATTGCCGAGGCGGCGGGCCTCACCCTGTTCGGTGGCACGATGCTGGAAAGCGGCGTCGGCACGGCGGCATCCGCCCAGCTCTTCTCAACCGTGAGAGCCCTCCACTGGGGATGCCAGCTCTTCGGCCCCCTGCTGTTCGCTGACACGATCACGGTCGAGCAGCCCGTGTATCGCGATTTCGAGCTTCAGGTGCCGGCGGGGCCCGGCTTCGGCATGAGCATCGATGAGGACAAGCTGGCCTTCTACGCCCGGGACCGTCCGCGCACTTCCATCCGCACCGCAGCCTGAGCCGAGGAAGCGTCATGCCCTATTTTATCGAAACCTGGGACAAGCCGGACCACCAGCAGGTCCGTGCCGCCCATCGGCCCGCCCATCTGGAGTTCTTGGCGGCCCATGCCGACACGCTGCTCGCTTGCGGGGCCAAGCTGCACGACGACGGGCAGGATCGCGGTGGCGGGGTCTATATCGTCGCCATCGAGGATCGCGCGGAGGCGGAGGCTTTCATCGCCGCTGATCCCTTCAGCACCGCTGGCCTGTTCGAGCGCGTCAGCATCATACGCTGGCGCAAGGCCTATTTCGATGGACGATCCTTTCTCGCCTAATCCAACGGAAGACACCCCGGTCATGCCATTTTCGACACATGGGGGCGCAAAGCTCCATTGGAAGCTGGAGGGACGATCGGAGGCCCCGCCGTTGGTCCTGCTGAACTCGATCGGCACCGATATGGACCTCTGGGCCGAAACGCTGCCGCTGCTGCGCCCGCATTTCCGGCCGCTACGCATCGATACGCGAGGTCATGGCGCTTCGGAGGCGACGCCGGGCGACTATAACCTCGGCATGCTGGCCGGCGACATACTCGCCGTCATGGACGACGCCGGGATCGATCGGGCGCACGTGGCCGGCGTATCGCTGGGCGGTATGATCGCCATGGAGCTTGCCCAGAGTCACGCCCACCGGGTCGATGGTCTGGCGCTGGTGGGCACATCGGCGACGATGGACCGTCAGGCATGGTCCGATCGGGTCGCCGCCGTGCGCGACGGAGGGATGGCTTCGATCGCAGATCTGGCGATGGAGCGCTTCCTTTCGCTCGAATATCGCGTCACGCATCCCGATGTCGCTGCGACCGTGCGGCATGGCCTGGAGACCATGGCCTCGAACGGCTACGCGGGCTGCGCGGCCGCGATCCGCGACATGGCATTACGTGATGGGCTGGCGACGATCGCTGCGCCGACGCTCGTCGTGACCGGCATGCGTGACACATCGACTCCCTTTGCCGGCCATGGCGACATACTCTCGGACGAGATACCCGGCGCGCGCGCCGAGGCGATCGATGCGGCGCATCTCGCGCCTCTCGAAGCGCCGGCCGCGCTGGCGGAATTGCTAATCGCGCATTTCGGCCCGTTTCCAGAAGCCGGCCGCAACGGACTGGCAGGAGCGATCGCGTCGCCCTGAGGCGACGCCCTGCCGGAATATATTCAAGGAGAGGGGGAATGGAGCATATCCTTCTGGCGAGCCTGCTCGCCGGCACAGCGCCGGCTGTCGATGCCGTGCCGCCGACAGTGCCGTCGCCCGTCGAGGCGCCGAGAAGCGTCGTCGACCTGCCGAGCGTGCGTGCGCCGCTGGGCTCGCTGGTCTACACGACCGAGGCCCTGGGCCTGGGGCCGAAGATCGCAGGTGGCTATTCGCTTTCGCGCTGGGCTGAGGACTGGTCCTATCTGCGAGATCGCTCGAAGCGGAACGACGTCTTCGATCCTCTCAAGTTCATTCCGCTCGATCGCGAGGGAAATGTCTACCTGACGCTCAGCAATGAGGAGCGGCTCCGCTTCGATTCCAACTCTAATCCGGGGCTTAAGAAAGGGGCGACGGCCAGCGATGCCTTCAAGTTCCGATCGTTTCTCGGCGCCGATCTCCATTTTGGCTCCTCCTTCCGGGTTTATGGGGAGTTGGCCGATGCGCAGTACAAGGGCCGCAACATTATAGCGACGGGCGCCAATCAGAACGATCTCATCGTCCAGCAATTGTTCGCCGAGGTGCATCGCCCGGTCGGCCAGGCCGAGGTCGGCGCTCGCGTCGGTCGCCAGGATTTTCTCGACGGGCCTATCCAGCTTATCTCCAATCAAGAGAATCCTAACATCCACACCACTTTTGACGGCGTGCGCGGCTATATCAACGGCCGGATCGTGAGGCTTGACGCCTTTGCGCTCGACTATGTGAAGCAGGGGTTTGGCGCCTTCGATGACCCGACCGATCATGACCAGCATTTCCGCGGCATCGTCGGCGGAGTCCTGCTGAGCCCGATCGACAGGGCCCGCGTCTACAAGCTGTTCCTCAATCCCTTCTTCTTCAACTATCGTGGCGATGACATCCGGCGCGGCGGTTTCATCGGCGACGAGGATCGCAGGATCTACGGCGCACGGCTGTGGGGAACGATCGGATCCGTCACCTTCGACTGGTCGGCGGATAGGCAGGACGGCCGCTTCGCCAACAGGGACATCAATGCCTATCAGATATTCCTGATCCAGAGCATCGCCTTCCCGAAGGCGCCGTGGAAGCCAGAGCTTGGCCTCCACCTCGATTTCTCGTCCGGCGGGGGCAGCTTCGACAGTGGCTCGAAGCTGAAGGCGGCGACCTACCTTTTCGGGACAGTCCCCTTCTACAGCTACTCGACCTTACTGGGGGCATCCAACATTCGGGAGGTCGCACCCAATCTTTCCGTTTTTCCTGTGCCGAAACTGAAGATCGCGCTTGAATATGACATGTATTGGCGGGATAGCCAGCACGACGCCGTCTACAACGGCACGGGCGGATTTTTCGCACGCACCGCCGGCGTACGCGGCGCCAAGATAGGCAATCAGCCGCGTGCCAACATCACTTACCAGATCAACAAGCATTTGTCGCTCACTGCGCGGTTCGAATATCTTCGGGCGGGCTCAGCACTCAAAAATGCGGGCTATGCGGGCAACATGTTTACCGCCACGTGGTTGACCTTCCGTTTCTAGCCCATCGCGCGATGATGACCCACCACGCTGACTGCCTGTTCTGATATCAGGCTCATGATAGGGACTCGTCGGGTTTCGCCGCCTGTGCCATCTGCGGCACTCGCACCCCGCCTGGGTCACACAGCGGCTGAGTTCGTCCTTTCCGCGGCCTCTGGTGATAGCGATGCGCTGGATGGTCGGATCAGGCGCGTCCGTAGTCTAATTAATCGCGTGACGAACGACCGGAAGTGGCGACAGCTGTCGTTCGGAGGAGCGCAGCTGATGGGCGGCTTTGTCCCAATTCTCGCCGTTTGCTGCCTGTCTCCAACCCACCAAGTGTTGCCATTCTCCTGTGGTGGCGCGAAGGTCCAATTTTGAAAGGAGCCGCCGATCAAGCGTCGTAATGAGGCTTTGCCGAGCGGATGCCCGGCTTCTGGCTGACACGAGGCGACCCGGCGGGTGCGTTCTAGCAAGAGAATAGAGGCCGGACGGCAGCGGGAAGCTGCCTGCCGGGACGAAAGGTGGGTGGCCTGAACCGGGCGACGATCGCCCGGCGATCCTCGCGCCCGAAAGTCTTCCATGCCCAAACATCCTCACGAACTCGCCTCGGCGACGTCGCTCGTTCTCCTGCAACCGCTGCTTGCCGCGCTTAACGCGGCCGACACCGCGATACTGAAGCCGGCATCGTCTCTACCGATGCCCTGTTTCCATGTGGCGTCGATGTACACCCTGCTCTGCGCCACCCCGATCAATTCGTTACCGGTTTTCCGCGCTGCGATGATCTCGGCGGCGGCGCTGAACAAGGTCGACGTGGTCGTTGTCAAACATGGCTTGGCACCGGAGGTCCTCGACGACGTGACCATCGACGTAGTGACGGGCCGCACCCGCTCGGTCCAGATGCTGTGGGATCTGGGCCGCTATCGTGCCGTCAACGGCAGCAGCTGGCTTGTGCCGCCGGCTGGTGGTGCTGGACCCTCGGTGCGGATCGACGCGGCCGGGCTGACGCTCGTTGCCGAACCGCCCTATGCCGATCTCGACGAACGTGGTGACGGCCTGGCCCGCGCCGCCCGCGAGACCGTGTTGGCGATGCGTCGCCTGCGGAGTCCGCGATGACCAGCGCACGGATCGGCCACAACCGCTGAAGGAACAAGGGGCTTTGGGGAGAAGGTCGGCTTCGCCGGGAAAGATGAAAATCTCAACGTCGGGCCGCACTCCAAAAGAGGACAGCCTTCATGACCGACACGACCGACCGCACGCACCGCCTGCTCGCTGATATACTGCGCCGCGCCAACGGCGGTTCCGATCCTGCCCTGATCAAGCTCGCCGTCGGGAGAAGTATCCTCCCGGCGGATGCCGAGGAGATCGGCGACCGCCGCCAGCGACTGCACGTCACCGCTGACAGCAGCGGCCGCCTGATCGCGGCACTTGGGATCGCCACACACTTTAAGATGCTGTGGTCACACGACCTGGCCTTTTGCCTCGCGCCTTCGGGTCTGATCTTCCTCCAGTCCTTCCAGACCCCGCTTATCTATGCGTGGGTGGAGGATGGCCAGTTCCTGCTCGATCGCGGATCGCCGCTGCCGACGGTGACGCAGCGGCTCCAGGCGATGGCGACGTTCGACGCCGATTTCGTCAATCTCCTGGCGGAGATGGCGTGATGGCGAAGAGCAAAGCGAAGCTCGCAAGCGACACCGCGATTGTTGTCGCGCCGCCCGGGCCGCGAGCAATGATCATCAACGCCGAGGATAAGCCGAACCCGAACAATCCGCATACATGGTTTCCGCTGCTGGGCGATCCGCCCGGCAGCAGAGGCGATCGCATCCTCTGGGGCGTCATGCGCAAAGCCTATCGAGACCGCATCAACAGTGCCCATGCCATGATGACCGCCAAGCTGCGTCCGGCCTGGAGCCCGGACGAGCGCGCCGTGACGGCGGTGCGCCACGACATGCTTGCGCCAGCGGATGCCGACGACAGCTTCGCCGATCCCTGGCTGTTTGCAGCCCGGATCGATCGCGAGATCGCGGTGCGCGCCGACGGGAGCACGCCGCTGCTCGCCTATGCCACGATCACGCCCGGCGACATCCGGTCGCTCAATCATTTTCACGAGGAGGTGCGGATGATGGCGCGTGAACTGGTGGCGAGCTTCGGCACGCCGATCCTCGCGGTCCAGCATGCGCCGGGCCATGCCGGCAATCCGGCACGGCCGCACGTCCATCTGCTGCTGTCGCCCTATATCGTCGGGCCGCTCGGCTTCGGCGGCACGTTCGCCGGCTTCACCGGCGACAAGGGACGGCAGATCATCGTCGATGCCTGGACGAACCGCACCCGCTTCGTCTGAGCAACGGACGCGGGGCGGAACCGTCGTTCCGCCTCGCTGCTCCCGAATATGGCGCATCCGCGCGGCAAGCGAAGAGATTGGATTTGGCAGGGATCCGTCGAGGACCGGGAGTTGGGGGAAAGGCCCCTGGCGGGTCCGAGGAAGACCGACACCATGATGATGACCCCGATCGAAGAGTTTGCCGTTGCAGCCCACATGCGGGCGCTGATGAGCCTGTTCGAAGGCGAAGGACCGGAACACAACAGGATCCTCTATCAGGCCGTGATCGGTTTCGATGTCGACCTGGTCGGCCGGCGCTGCCGCGAGATCGACGCCGCCGATGCCGACGGCGTGATCGCGATCTTTGATCCTGACGCCATCATGGACGGCCCGCTGCATGTCGGCATCTGCATGCGCGACCGCGAGATGGTCCGGCTTGATCTTGGGCAGCTCTGGATGGGGCGCGACCCACGCGCGGTGCTCGTCGCCAACCGGGGCCACTTCAAGGTCGAAGACGGACGTTTCGTCGAGCGGCCCGGTAAGCCGACTGCCGATCTAACCCGTGGCAAGGGTCGGGCCCGCCGCAGGCTCGCAGAACTCGTCTCCATTCGCTGTGGTGATGGCGTCGTGACTATGTCGATCGATTGAGGCGTCAGCGAGCAAGCAAGGCCGGAATCTTGATGTTCGCGGCTTGGATTTCATGGCGCATTTTTGCCCCATGAGCTAGAGATCGACCGGTTATTTCAACAGGAATTAAAGCTGCAAGCAATATCAAAGAACCGGCTACCTGCACGACCGTGTTTAGATGCGATAGCATCAATACAGCTATCAACCACCGGTCGGCACCTTCTCGAAGTCGCGCTGGAAAGGGCGGGAGAGAGGCATTCTCTCGGACGAAGTCCGAAGGAGGAAAATTGGACAATATGTATACCTTCGCCGCGATCCGCGGCATCCAGGCGAGCCGCGCCTTCTACGTCGCGATGATCCCGCTCAAAACGCTGGAACGGCTCTTCAGTTACGACGAAGAGGTGACGTGCGCCCCTGATTGTTACCACTCAGAGGTAGAGTCCGGCTCCTTCATGATGGTTGGTTGAGGGGATGGCAACGGGG
>NZ_JACEIB010000004.1 GCF_013778325.1 Sphingomonas chungangi
CCCCGTTGCCATCCCCTCAACCAACCATCATGAAGGAGCCGGACTCTACCTCTGAGTGGTAACAATCAGGGGCGCACGTCACCGATAAATTCGACCAGATTGCGCATCGACCCTCCGACGCTGGGCTTCCAATCATCGAAGGGATTGTAGGGTGGATCGACTGCGACCTGTATGCGATCCACGAGGCGGGTGATCATTCTATAGTGATCGGTCAGGTTCATTCTCTGGCAGCTGTGCGCGATCATAAGCCGTTGCTGTTCTTCCAAGGCGGCTATGGCCAATACTCGCCCATCGCATCGACAGCAATTTGATCGCTATGAAAACGTGCAATTAAATGAAAGGTATATGCGCTGTTGCTATGTTTTTAGGTCTTTATAGTTAAATAAAAATTGTGATACATGTATAATAATATAAAAGTCAAAGGAATTTGCTAGTCTTCGATCAGGCAGGAGGTCGGAGATGACCGCAATCCGACTTCCGAAGCTCCCGGAAAGGACGGCGGTCAAGCTCAAGCTCAAGCTCAAGCTCAAGCTCAAGCTCAAGCTCAAGCTCAAGCTCAAGCTCAAGCTCAAGCTCAAGCTCAAGCTCNGCTCAAGCTCAAGCTCTCGCTCCCGCCTGAGCTCCACCAGCAGCTCCTGCAATATGCAACCTTCTATGCGGAGATCTATGGGACTGAGGAGGCTCTCGCGGATCTGGTGCCGGCGATGGTCGCGTCGTTCATCGACACGGCAAGGCGTTTGCGAAGGCACGTGCGCGTCTTGGCCAGCAGCTGGCGAAATCGGAGAGCGGCCATGGCTGACGTGTCCGCGGCGCCACCCGTGCGAGATCGTCGCCTCGATCGCCTGCTCCGCCTACCGGACGTACTCGACCGGACCGGCCTTTCGACACCGACCATCTACCGCCGTCAGGCGGATGGGACATTCCCGACAAGCGTCAGGATCGGCGCCAACGCCGTGGCTTGGTACGAGTCCGACATCAACGAGTTCGTGGCCTGCCCCTTCCGTCGGTGCGCAAGTGGAGGGCCTCGAGATTGGGCTGGCCGTTTCAGCTAGCCCGAGTTGCGCCCAATGTTGGACGTTCATGCTTAAAATGACCTGTCACACTAGCGGACGATCCGCTTCTCCCGTCGAACCTGCTCTCAGACCGGTGCACGGCATTGAGGCCCGTCGCGCGCTTGCATCTGGATCCAGGAAGCCGCGCTTGCACCCAGCATTCCATCGTCGTACCTGAAGCGGTGCCTAATCAAAATTAGGTAGGCTTTCGGGATTGGTGGCGAGGGGCGCGGTGGCAGATATCGAGTTCGATATCGATGGCAGGATTGCGAGGCTGCGCCTGAACAGGCCGGAAGGCCTCAACGCGATCACGCCTGAGATGGACATACTGCTCCACGATGCGTGGACCCGCATCAACGACGATCCCGGAATCTGGGCGGTCATCCTTTCGGCCGCCGGGGAACGCGCCTTCTCGATCGGCGCCGACGTTTCCCAGGGTATCGAGCGGGACGGGCGGATGGCGCTGGGGGGCGGGATCACCGGCATCGGCGGCCCGCATCTGGAATGCAGGAAGCCGATCGTCGCCGCGGTTCAGGGATATTGCGTGGGTGGCGGCTTCGAGCTGGCGATGTGCGCCGACCTCATCGTGGCGACGGAGACCGCCCAGTTCGGTCTGCCGGAGACGAAGGTTGGAATCATCGGCGAGTGCGGCGTCGTTCATCGCGCTATCCGCCAGCTTCCCCACCGTATCGCGCTTCAGATGATCCTGACCGGCGAGCGGATCTCCGCGCAGCAAGCGATGCAATACGGCCTCGTGAATGAGGTCGTCCCTCCCGATGAGCTGGATGCGGCTGCCCAGAAATGGGCGGACAAGCTGGTGGCTGCGTCCCCTCTGGCGGTCCAGGCCGCCAAGGCCGCCGTCACCGCCCGGGCCGGCCATCCGCTCGACGTCGCGCTCGCGACGCGCTTCGAGGAGATCGAGCGTTACGCATCGACCGAGGACAAGCGGGAAGGGGAGCGCGCCGCTGCCGAGCGACGCAAGCCCGTCTGGTCAGGACGGTAGCGCTCAAAGCTCCGGATCGATCACCGCCTTGATGACCTCGCCCTTGTGGACCGCGTCGAGCGCCAGATGCGCGTCCTCGATAGCGAAGCGATGGCTGATCAGGCTCGCGAGTGGCACCTTGTCCTGCAGTTGCGCCGCGAGTTGCATCGCTCCGTGATAATGCTTCGGCTTCGGGAAGCTGGCGCCGACGATCGTGAGGTTCTTGGTCACCAGATCGCGTGGCGATATCGGCTGCGTGCCGATCGCCCCCCACAGGCCCATCACGACATAGCGGCTGTGGATGCCGGCGAGATCGACGCCCTCGGGAAAGGCCGGGAGGAAGCCTGCCGCTTCGACCACCAGCGAAGGCCCAGCCGGGCCGGTCAGCTCGTAAATCTGCCTGCGCCGCTCCTTGAGGCTGTCGCGCAGCGACACCGTGGCGGTGGCGCCGAGCGACTTCGCGACCTCCAGCCGGCGATCGACACCGTCGATGACGATCACCTCGCGGGCGCCGGCCTGCGCGGCGAGGACCACGGCGGAGAGGCCGACTGGTCCCGCACCCTGAACGACGACGGTTTCGCCCATGCGCACCGGTCCACAGCGCTCGAAGCCGCGCAGCACGGTCGGCAGCGCGCACCCGAGCGCGGCCACGGCCAAAGGATCGGCGCCGTCGGGCAGCTTGAAGAAGGCAAGCCCGCGCGGCAGCCAGGCATAGTCCGCGTAGCTGCCCCAGTTGGGCTTCTCGGCATGCTCGAAATATTGCGAATTCTCGCACGGCGTCTCTTCGAGCACGGTGCAGGAGTGGCAACGATGGCACGCCGCGATCGGCGACCAGCAGACGAGATCGCCGACCTTGACCGGAATGCCGGCATAATCGGTGTCCAGGCCCCCGAGCTTCTCGATCCGGCCCACACCCTCATGACCGAGGATGATGGGGAAGGGCATGATGCCCGCTTCGCCCGTCTTGATATGGACGTCGCTGCCGCACACGCCGCCGAGGACGACCCTCACGAGGGCGCCCCCATATTCGGGGTCTGCGATTTCGACGTTCCAGGTTTCGAGCTTGTTGGTCTCGACAAGGACAGTGGCGCGGCCGGTAGTCATGATCGTTCCTCGCCTGTGAGGCTTCAGTGCGCGAGCATGCCGGCATCGACGAGATGCTCGGCGCCGGTGATATAGGATGCTTCGTCCGACGCGAGAAAGAGCACCAGCGCCGAGACCTCGGCCGGATCGGCGATGCGGCCGAGCGGGATCTCGCGTAGCGCATCGCCGCCGACCTCGTCGGTCGCCTCGACCATCATCGGCGTCTGGATGAAGCCGGGATGCACGCTGTTCACGCGGATGCCGTGCTTGCCATATTCCATCGCGGTCGCCTTGGTCATGCCGCGCACCGCGAACTTGCTGGCGACGTAGGCAAGGCTCGGGAAGCCGTAATTGGCCGCCATGCCCGCGATCGAGGATATGTTCACGATCGATCCGCCGCCCGTGCGCAGCATGGCCGGGACGACCGCGCGCATGCCGTAGAAGACCGAATGCTGGTTGATCGCGCAGACGAGATCGTAGCCGGCGTCGTCGAGATCCGCCGTCGTGGCCATGGGGCCGAGGATGCCGGCATTGTTCACGAGGATGTCGACCTTGCCGAAGGCTTTCTCGGCCTCGGCGACGACGCGCTCCCAGTCCTCGGGCTTGGTCACGTCCTGCGGCACGAAGCGGCAATCGCCGCCGATCTCGTCGGCGAGCGCCTGGCCGCCTTCCGCATTCCTGTCCGTGATGACGAGCTTTGCGCCTTCACGCGCGAAGATGCGCGCGTGGGATTCGCCCATTCCGCGCGCCGCGCCCGTGATGATCGCGACCTTGCCATCCAACCGTCGCATGCAAATTCTCCACAGCCTTTACGCAGATTCACTACAGCGGGGTCGCTGGCCCGCCGACAAAACGGCCGGGGGAACCCCAAGGGGTCCGCCCGGCCTCGCAGGGGGCTGCGATCCTAGAACTTCACTGACAATTCTCCGGCGACTGTGCGCGGCTCACCCACGATCACCGTGTTGAAGCCGCCCGAATTGCCCTCGACATAGCCCGATGCGTAATAGAGCTTGTTCGTCAGGTTCTTCACATAGACGCCCGCCGAGAATTTGGTCCCCATGATCTCGTTCCAGCTCAGGCGAAGCTGGACCGTCGTATAGCCCTTGATCTTGGTGTCCGGCGTGATGCTGAAATTGTTGTTCGAGAAGTAGGAACTGCTCTGCGAGAAGCTGTCGGCACGCAGATGGACGTCGCCTACCTCCGACGGCACCGGCAGCTTGAAATCGGCGAACAGCGAGCCCGACAGTTTCGGAGAGTCCGGATAGGAGTCGAACGGGATGGTGTAGCCCGGAACACCCGTCTGCGCCGACAGGTCGACGAGGCCCTTCGTGTATTTGGCATGGGTATAGGCGCCGGCGAAGCCGACCTGGAGCCAGTCGGTCGCCTGGATATCGCCATCGACCTCGATACCCTTGATCGTCGCCTCGGGCACGTTGACGGTGAAGGCCGACGGTGCGCCCGCCACAACGGCGTAGAGCGAGTGCTGCGCGTTGTGGACGATCTGGTCATAGGCTGCGATATTGAAATGTGCCCT
The DNA here is from genome assembly GCF_013778325.1 of Sphingomonas chungangi. Lineage (GTDB taxonomy): Bacteria > Pseudomonadota > Alphaproteobacteria > Sphingomonadales > Sphingomonadaceae > Solisphingomonas > Solisphingomonas chungangi. The sequence goes on from NZ_JACEIB010000004.1 coordinate 4,652, forward strand.
GCGGCGACCGACCATGCCGTTGAATTTATAGCCGACCTCGAAGTCGTGCGTATATTCGTTCTTGAAGAAGTTGACCAGATTGTACGGGACGACAGCGCCGTTGAAGTTACCGGCGCGGAAGCTGCCCCGCTGCGCGAAGTAGATCTGGTTATGCGAATTAAACTGCCACTGGATATTCACGTTCCAGCTCGGCGCCTGAAGATTCTTTAGCTCGTGAGGAAAATTGGGCGCGAAGACGTGATCCGGGAACGCCGTCTCTCCGACCTCTTCCCACGTATAGCGACCACCAGCGGTCAAGCTCAGGCCCTGCACATAATCGGAGAAATCGTAGGTCGCCTGGGCGTAGAGGGCTTTCGAATTGTCGGTTCCGCGGGTGTGATAGAGAACCTGTCCCAAAGGCGTGGCGAGATCGCCGCCGACGATGACGGGAATGCCCTCGACCTTCTTGGCGTCGTTGTAGAAGCCGCCGATGATATATTTCAGGCGATCGTTCGCGAGCGTTCCCTGGATCTGAGCCTCTTCCGACCAGCTCTTGTTCCGGAACACCTCGCCGCCCGGCGGGCCCGCGAAGGCGCCGGTCGTGTTGTAGAGATCGAGCGAGGCGAACGGGCTTCCCGAGAGGATGCCGGGCGTCCGCGAGAAGCTGCTCTGATATCCGAAGATGTTCTTGAACGTCGTGTGATCGTCCAGGTTGATCGTCGTCGTATTCGACAGGAAGTAATTATGCGAACTATGCGGCAAATCATACGAGTAATAGATGTCGTAGGGATGCGCCTTCTGCCAGGCGTAATAACCCGCAACCGCGCCCGGGAAGGTGCCGGGTCCGGGCGGTCCGTCGCCGACGCCGGGGAAGAAGCCGTGTCCATACACCGTGTCGAGCGTGGTAGTCAGAGCGAAGCCGTTATTGGACTGCCCCATTTTGTAGTAGGAGTAGAGTTCGCTTCCCGCCTCGCTGCCGCCGAAGTGGCTGTATTCGAACACGGTGACGTTCTTGATCGAGTCCGTCGGCTTTGCGACGACGGTGATCCGGCCTGACTTGTTGTCGGTATCGCCGAGCGTGCCGCCGGCAAGCAGGTTGTGGACATAGCCGTTCTGCGCCTGATAGTCGCCGGCCAGCCGGACGACGAGCCGGTCGGAGATCAGCGGGATATCGACCGCGCCTTCCACCTGGCGAAGCTTGCGCTCGCCACCGCGAACGGTGAGGTATCCACCGAAATCGTTGCCTGGGAGGGTCGACTGGTAGAGGACGGCGCCACCAGTGGCGTTGCGGCCGAAAAGCGTGCCCTGCGGACCCTTCAGCGCCTGGATCGACGAGAAATCGTAGAAAGCCGTCGCGGAGTTGCCGCCCGAGAAGGGCACTTCGTTCAGATAGGTCAGAACCGCCGGGCTCGCGCCGGAGAAAGCGTCGAGGGTCTGGCCGCGCAGCGTGAAGCTCACCTGGTTCTGGTTCTGGCCGCTCTTCACGACGAGGCCTGGAACGAGAGACTGGAGATCCTGCTCATGGGTGACGACGCGGGTCTTCAGCGCCTCGCTGTTGAACGCCGAGATCGAGAGCGGCACCTTGGAGAGCGATTCCTCACGGCGCTGCGCGGTGACGATGATGTCGCCGCCGGCATCGGCTGCCGGCGCGGGTGAAGCGGCAGCCGCCGGTGGCGTCGCGGATGCCGCATCGGGGGCGGACTGGGCCAGCGACGGACCCGCCAGCAGGGTTGCGACGAGCGATGTCGCGGCGGCGGACATTGCAAGCTTGGCACGCTGATCGCGCAGGCCGGACGCACTTCGAACAGTCTGCATTGCGGTTTCGCTCCTCATCAGGCTCTCCCTTGAAGATTTCTTCTTGTCGGTCAGGTCGCGGTCGTCGCCTTGACTCGCTTGTCTGTCGGTAAATCGGTGCCGTGGACGAGAGTGCGTTCGGGCCACAAGCGTGCCGCCACCTCGTCGCCATTTTCGGTCGGTTCCGTGCATCGAATCTCCCCAAAAATCTGCCGCCTCTTCGTGCGGTGTCTTGGCCCGGCGATCGCCGATTGTCGTTGTTCCTTGTACCTAACCACAATTAGGTAAGTCGCGCAAGCGTCATTTAAGTCAGCTGTAATTCTCCGCGGAGAGGCAGGCGGTTTAATCACGCCGTGGCGCGGCGTAGTCCGTTGCGGAGGCAGATAAATATAACAAAATACTGGATTATTTGAGTGATGGCAGAGATTGGCTGTTGGCGTGATGGGCCAATCGCCTCGTCTCCGTTGGGCAGGCCACAGCTTTTTCGTTTCAGTTTTCAGATGAAATGCAGATTAGAATACTGTCATGCCCTTGGGCGCTTTCTAATCTCGCATGGGAACCCGTTCGACGACCGTCAGGCCGAAGCCTTCCAGCGCCGCGAGTTTTGCGGTGCTGGACGTAAGCAGGACCATATTCCGCACGCCGAGATCGAGCAGGATCTGTGCGCCGATGCCGTAATCGCGCGTGGCATTGGTGTCGTGATAGGTCTTCCGCCCGCCGGCGATGCGTTTCGAGATCGAGTCCGGGCTCGGGTCGCGCACGAAGACGGCGACCGCCTGGCCGGGATGGGCGGCGATCGCGGCGAGCGCGCGCGGCACATAATCGCGATGCGCGGTCGACCAACCCAGCAGGTCCGCGGTAAGGTCGACCTGGTGAACGCGGACGAGCGTGTCCTTGGACGGATCGATCTCGCCCTTCACCAGCGCGACATGCTCGCCGCCGTCCACTTCGTTGCGGTAGATATGGACGGTGAGATCGCCGCCATAGAAGCTGCTGAACGGCGCGCTCTCGACGCGGGACACGAGCTTCTCCGAACGCCTGCGATAGGCGATCAGATCGGCGATCGTGCCGACCTTCAGGCCATGCTCGGCGGCGAACTGGAGGAGTTCGGGAAGGCGCGCCATCGTCCCGTCGTCGTTCATGACCTCGCAGATCACGCCGGCCGGCGTCAGCCCGGCGATCCGGGCGATGTCGACGGCGGCCTCGGTGTGCCCCGCACGGACGAGGACGCCGCCGTCCCTGGCGACGAGCGGGAAGACGTGGCCCGGGGACACAATGTCGAACGCGCCCTTGCTCGGGTCGACCGCGACGGCCACGGTGTGGGCGCGATCCTGCGCGGAAATGCCGGTGGTGACGCCTTCGCGCGCCTCGATCGAGATCGTGAAGGCCGTGCCGTGCCCGGACTGATTATTCACGGTCATCGGCGGCAGCTTCAGATGCTCCGCGCGCGATTGCGTGATGGCGAGGCAGATCAGCCCCCGGGCGTGCTTCGCCATGAAGTTGATCGCCAGCGGCGTCGCGAACTGGGCCGGGATGATGACGTCGCCCTCATTCTCGCGATCGTCGGCGTCGACGAGGATGTAGGGTTTTCCGTTGATCGCATCCTCGATGATCTCCTCGATCGTCGACAGGGATGCGGGGATCGCAGGCCCGGCGCCTGGCGCCTGTTCCATGATAGTATCCTTCTCGATGATGGCGTCATCCAGCATGGGCGATCTCCTCGATGAGTTTCGCGGCCATCTGTTGCAGCACGTTCTTCTGCACCTTGCCGGTGCCGGTCTTGGGCAGGTCCGCGTCCTCGACGAACCAGACATCGCGCGGCAATTTGTACCTGGCGACGCGCTCGCCGAGATAGTCGATCACCGCTTGCGCTTCGATCTGCTCGCCCGGGGTGAGCACGATCCACGCGCAGCCGCATTCGCCCCAGCGGTCGTCGGGCATGCCGATCAGGAAGGCCTGCGAGATGGCGGGATGGGTGGTCAGGACCTGCTCGAGCTCCTTGGGTGAGACGAGCTCGCCGCGGCTCTTGTAAAGCTCCTTGGAACGGCCGGTGAGGAAGAGGTTGCCGTCGTCGCGGAACTGGCCGAGATCGCCCATCCGGATCCAGCCGCCGGGCAGCATGATCTTGGCAGTTTCCTCCGGGCGGCGGAAATAGCCGAGGCTGTTCATCGGGCCTCGCGTGCAGATCTCGCCCGCGCTGCCCCAGGGCACATCCTCGCCGGTTTCGGGGTCGATCATCTTGAACTGGGCGATGCGTCCGTCCTCCTGCGCGATGCCGGCGACGCCCGCCTCGACGACGCGACCCTGCGTCGACGAGACGATCTCGATCGGATCGCCGGGCAGGGTGCAGATGATCGTAGCGGTGGTCTCGGTCTGGCCGTAGCTCGTGAAGATCTCGTCGCAGCCCAGCGTTTCCTGGATATCGCGCCAGACCCAGCTGGGCGTCGGCGCCGCGGCGCTGTGGATCGCGGTCAGGCTGGAAAGATCGTAATGTTGGATCTTGGCCTGTTCCATGAGCGCAATCGTCATCGTCGGCACGCCCATCAGGAAGGTGGCGCGGTGACGCTCGACCGCGCGCAGGATCGCATCCGGCTCGAACTTGAGGAGCGGCACGATCGCACCGCCGACGATGAGTCCGGAGAGCAGCCCGACGACCAGCCCGAAGGAATGGTAAAGCGGCAGCGAGAAGACCGCCCGGCGCCCCTGCTCGAACGCCTGGTGATAGGCCCCGGCATAGGCCGCGCGCAGGAGATTGTCGTGGGTCTGCACGACCCCCTTGGGCGATCCGGTCGTCCCCGAGGTGAACATGATCACGGCGGGGCTGTGCGGATCGATCGGGTCGGCGGGTGGCGGGTCTGTCTCGATCCCGGCCTGTCGCCGCAGCAGCGCATCCGGCTCGCTCTCGTCGAACACGATCGCCGCGCGAAGCGTCGGCAGGCTCTCGTTCCGGCCTTCGCGCCATCCCGGCACGAGATGATCGAGATCGGCCGCATATTGGCGTGAGCCGAAACTCTTCATGATCACGAGCAAGGCGCAATCCGCCTCCCGGATCGCATATTCGAGCTCGGCGGGGCGATAGAGCGTGTTCATCGGCACGGCGACCGCGCCGACCCGCCAGATCGCGAAAAGCAAGGGCACGGATATCGGGTGGTTGGCCATGACCATGCCGACCCGCTCGCCCGGCGCGATGCCATGGCCTCGCAGTGCTTGAGCGATCTGCCGCGATTGTGCTGCGACATCGGCATAAGTGAGCGTGACGGCATCCGTCAGCACCATCGGCTCGCCCGCGAAATCATGTGCCGCGCGATCGAGATAGGCGTCGAGCGATTGTTCCACCCAGACAGGGTGACGTAGCGCGATCGCTCGGCGCTTCGCTTCTGTACCCGGCCGCATTCCATTCCTCTCCAGAGTCAATCCAGCATAATCGTCGTTAGAGGGAGGGCTGATTGCCATCTCCGTCCACATTGATTTTCAGCGCCTTCGTCCGGCCTTCCGAATCCGGCCTCGAACATTACGAAACATCTTAAAATCACGGCATTGTGCGCCATCCGCCGCCGTGGCGGCCCGGTGCTCTCGGTATTCGATCTAACAAGCAATTCGCCCCTTGCCAAGATAGCCTAATTGTCGTTAGGTTACGACCAGATCAGTGGAGATATGCGATGCACGTTGGGCTGGGGCTCACTTTCCAGAATCTGCATGACCGGGTGACGGACAGCGACGTCTTCCGGCACGAGCTCGGCCTGGCGGCACGCGCGGAGGATCAGGGTTTCGATTCGGTCTGGACACCGGAGCATCATTTCACCGGCTACATGATGACCCCGAACGTGCCGCAGTTCCTGTCCTGGGTCGCCGCGAAGACCAAGCGGATCAAGCTCGGCACCACCGTGACCGTGCTGCCCTGGCAGAACCCCGTCCGCATCGCGGAATCCTTCCTGCTGCTCGATCAATTTTCCGAGGGGCGCGCGATCCTCGGCATCGGGCGCGGCCTCGGCAAGGAAGAGTTCGACGGCTTCAACGTGCCGATGGGTGAGGCGCGCAAGCGCTTCCGGGAATATGCCGAATGCCTGCTCGCGGGCCTCGAGACCGGCGTCATGCAATATGACGGCGAATATCTGAAGCAGTCGCCTGTCGAGCTGCGCCCGCGCCCCTATGCCAGCTATAACGGGCGCGTCTTCGCCTCCGCCGTCTCGCCGGAATCGGTCAAGCTGATGGCGAGCCTGAATGTCGGGCTGATGATCATCGCGCAGAAGCCCTGGAACCGGGTGGAGGAGGATCTGCAGGCCTATCGAACACGCTTCCTCGAAGTGTCGGGCGGCCGTCCCGCGCCGAAGCCGGTGGTGGTCGCCTTCGTCGCGGTGAACGAGGATGCCGCCAAGGCGCAGGAGATGCGCGACAAGTATCTCGTCGAATATGCCCGATCGACCTCGGCCTTCTACCAGTTCGGGAACAAGGAGTTCGCGAACATCGAGGGCTATGAATATTACGGCGCGCTCGCGGCCAGCGTCGAGAAGAACGGCATCGAGAAGTTCAACAACTTCCTCGCCGATCTCCAGATCTGGGGGCGGCCGGAGGAGGTCACCGAGAAGCTGCGTTCGATGGTCGAGCGCTTCGATGTTGGCAGCTTCATCATCTACACCCAGTTCGGCGACATGCCGTTCGAGGTGGGACGCGACAATTACGAACTGTTCGCGCGCAAGGTGTTGCCGCAGCTCAAGGATCTCGACGTGTCGGCGGCCGGCGCCGGGCAGGTGTCCGTGCCGGCATGACGGCGGGCTAGGAGCCTGCGGGACCGGCCCCGGCGATGGATCGACATATCCAGATCAAGCTCGTCGAGCGGCTGCGCGAGGCCGATCCGCGCCTTCGCTGGAGCCACGCCGATCGCTCGATGGCGAATCCGGCCGGCCGCTATGTGGACGAGGACTGGTTCCGGGACGAGCGACAGGCATTGTTTCGCGAGTGCGCCCAGTTCGTTGGGCTGTCCGTAGAATGCGCCCGTCCCGGCGATTATCTGACGCGCGATTGCGGCGGCGTCCCGATCCTGATCGTCCGGCAGCCCGATCTGAGCCTGCGCGCCTTCGTCAACGCCTGCCGCCATCGTGCCGCGCCCTTGCTCAAGGGCGATGGTTCGCAGGGGCGTCGGCCGATCGTCTGCCCCTATCACGCCTGGACCTATGGGACAGACGGCAGCCTCCTGGCACGTCCCCATGACGAAGGTGGTTTCGACGATGTCGCCGATCCGTGCGGCCTGCTTGTTCGCTCGGTGGTCGAGGCCCATGGCCTGATCTTCGTGCATCCGCTGGAGGGCGCGACGGTGGACGCCGCCGACCTGTTGCACGGTGCCGAGCGCGAATTCGCGGGCTACGGGATCGAGAGCGCGCACCTGTTCGATCGACGCGAGACCGTCTGGCCGATCAACTGGAAGCTTCTGCTCGATACCTTCCTTGAGCCCTATCACGTGCGTTTCGTGCATCGGAACTCGATCGACCGGACGTTCCTGTCCCATCAATTGTTCGACGTCTTCGGCCCGGTCGCGCGGCCGATCGGCCTGCGGCGGTCGGTGCTCGATCAGCTCGAAAGCTGCCGGCCGTCGGATTGGCGGCTATTCCCCCACGCGGCGGCGCAATACGTCCTGCTGCCGAACGCCCTCCTGTCCTATCAGGGCGATCATATCGAGACCTGGCGCTTCGAGCCGATCGACTGCTTCTCGACGAGGGTGGTGACCAGCATCTTCTCGCCCTCTGAACCGGCAAGCGAGGAGGAGCGGGCACATTGGCAGCGCAATTTCGATATCCTGCTGCAGGTTGCGTTCGAGGAGGATTTTCCGATCCAGAAGGACATCCAGGACAATCTTCGATCGGGCGCGATCGGTCATGTCCATTATGGTCGGCTCGAACCGGCGCTGATCCATTGCCATGGCACGATCAACGCCATGGTCGAGGCGTGGCGCGACAAAAGAGGAGGCGAGGATGAGCGACGGTGAACCCGATATCCTGTACGAGATCAGGGAGGGCGCCGCCTGGATCACGCTGAACAGGCCCGCCAAGCGCAATGCTTTGTCCGAGCCGCTGATGGAGTTGCTCAACCAGCGTCTCTGGGAGGCCGACGAGGACAATCGCGTCCGCTGTGTCGTGTTGCGCGCGGCGGGACCGGATTTCTCGTCGGGCTACGATCTCCAGCGTTACGATCAGCCGATACCTGGGCAGGTCGACCACAAACGTGGCCGCGCCAAGTTCGACGACGACGCCTGGGCGCAGGAGAAAGCGCAGCGCCTGCGTATGGCGCTGTTCGACATGCACAAGCCGGTCATCGCGCAGGTCCACGGCCGCTGCCTGGCGGGAGGCACCGACCTCGCCTTGCTCTGCGACATGGTGGTGTGCGCGGACGATGCGCAGTTCGGCTTTCCGCCGGCGCGCTCGCAGGGCTCGTTGCCGAGCCACATGTGGCTCTATCTGGTGGGGCCGCAATGGGCCAAGCGGCTGCTGCTGACCGGCGACTCCATCCTCGGCACCGATGCGGTGAAGATCGGCCTGGCGCTGAAGGCGGTGCCGGCCGATCAGCTGGATCATGAGGTCGAAGCACTCGCGGCACGGCTGGCGCTGATCGACGCCGATCTGCTCAGCGCCAACAAGCGCATCGTCAATATCGGCCTCGAGCTGATGGGGATGCGGACGCTGCAGCGCATGGCCGCCGAGATGGATGCGCGCGGTCACCTGGCATCCAGCCGGGCGGAATTCAACGAGACGGTCCGCACCGAAGGGCTCAAGGAGGCGGTCCGCCGCCGCGACGCGCCATTCGGCGACGGCATCGTCAGGCTCTGAGCCAAAGGAGAGAACGGATGGGTGATGGCAAGGACTGGACGTGCCTATGGGAGGCCAAGGCCATTCTGGGCGAGAGCACGATCTGGGATCCGCGCGACGGATGCATCTATTGGGTGGATATCGATGCGCCGAGCGTTAACTGGTTCGATCTCGCCAGCGGCGACAGGGGCAGCTGGGTGTCGCCGCAATGGATCAGCGCCATCGCCTTGCGGGAGAAGGGGGGCTTCATCGCGTCCTGTCGCGAAGGTCTCGCGATCATCGATCCGAAAGGCGGCACCTATCAGGCGTTCGCCGATCCGATCCCCGACCGGCGGATCGCGCGGCTCAATGACGGCGTGACCGACCGCAAGGGCCGCTACTGGACGGGATCGTGCGATTCCAGCCAGTGGGACGACAGCACGACCGCCGAGGACAAGGAAAGCAGCCTCAAGGATTTCGACAAGCGCAGCACCGGCGAGCTCTACCGGCTGGACGCGGACGGCTCGATCCACACCATGGAACGCAACATCGTCACGGCCAATGGTCCGGCGTTCAGCCCGGACGGCAAGACCGCCTATGTGAACGATTCGATGCCGCTGGTGACGTGGGTGTATGACCTCGCCGAGGACGGCACGCTTTCGAACCGCCGGGACTTCCTGACGTTCAAGCCGGAGGATGGTTATCCCGACGGCATGGCGGTGGATGTAGAGGGCTGCATCTGGATGGCCTTCTACGAGAGCTGGGTGTTGCGCCGCTTCGCGCCCGACGCGAGCCTGGTCGAGGAGCGGCAGCTTCCGGTCCGGCGGGGCCTGCGCCCTGCCTTCGGCGGAGAGGCAATGGACCGCCTGTTCCTCATCACCGGCTCGGCCGGCTACACCGACGAGATGTGGCAGCGCGAGCCCCTCGCAGGCGGCCTGTTCGAGCTCCACAACCCCGGTACCCGCGGGCTGCCCGTCATCCCGTTTCCGGGATGAGGGCAGGCCCGGGGCCGGGTACCTCAGCGAACCGAGATCAGACCACCGTCGACCGGAATGAGCTGACCGGTGATGAAGCGCGAAGCGTCGCTCGCCAGGAACAGGAGCACCGGCGCAAGATCCGTGTCAGCATTGCCGAACTTGCCGCCGAGCGGGATCTGCTCGGCGGTCGCGCGATCGTGGGTCGCCAGCTCATCCGGGCTCAGCGCTTCGCGGAAGCGCTCGTACATGGGCGTGACGATATAAGGCAGCACCGCGTTGACCCGGATGCCGCGCGGACCCCATTCGCGCGCGACGCTGCGAGTCCACGTGTGGACCGCGCCCTTGGAGGCGCCGTAAACGGCGTTGTTGATCTCGGCGGTCAGTCCCGATTCCGATCCGAAATTCAGGATCGCCCCGCCGTCGGTCATATGCCGGTGGGCGGCGCCGTTGGTGTAGATCGTGCCGTTGACGTTGACCGCCATCAGCCATTCGAGCGTGTCGTCGGGCACGGCGTGGGTCGGCGCGTGGCGGTGGACGCCGGCGATGTGGGCCAGGACATCGAGCCCGCCCATCGCCGACACGGCCCGGTCGAACGCGGTATCGACCTCCGCTCTCTTGCTGACGTCGCATGGGAGAAAGGTCGCCTGCCCCGGGCCGGACGACGAGGCGGCCTCGGCCGTCTGCGGGCCTTGTTGCTCGTCGACGTCGAGCGAAAACACCCGGGCACCGGCCGCGACGAACGCCCTGACGGCCGCCGCGCCGATCCCTTGCGCACCACCGGTCACGATGATCCTCTTGCCCTGCAGGGACATCAACATTCTCCTCTTTCTTCTGGAATCGGCTGGGACGGTGCCTCGCCTCGCCTCACGATGCTCTTCCCAAACCGCCGTTCGGCGCTAAGGAATCGACATGGCTGAACGAGACCAATCGCGTACCCGAATCCTGGATGCCGCCGCCGCGACGCTGCGCGCGCGCGGCCTCGCCGGCGCCAGGCTGAGCGAGATCGCGAAAATTGCGGGGATGCTGGCGCCGAGCCTCTATCACCACTTCGGTTCGAAGGACGAACTGGTCGAGGAAGTGATGATGGAGGGCATCTACCACAACACCCGACACATCGTGTCGCATGTCGAAGTCCTCGGCAGCGGGGCATCGCCGATCCAGCGCCTGGAAACCGCCATTCGGTCGCATATCGACTTCCTCCTGACGGGAGACGATTATTCCTCGGCAGTGGCCCGCGTCTTCGACGACCTTCCCGACGACATGAAGAAGCGCGTCGTCGCCGCCTATTCGGGGTTCGACAACTATTGGCGCGACCTGATCGTCGCGGCGCAGAAGGACGGCAGCGCCGATGCCGATCTCGATCCGACGGTCGTGCGCAAATTCCTGATCGCCATGTTGAATTCGAGCTCGTCCTGGTATCGGCCCGGCAAACTCGGGCCCGCCCAGATCGCCGAGCAGGCTGCCCGCATGGTGATCAGCGGATTCGCCGCACGCTGATCTTCGGCAGGTGGCGCGATATCGGTCGCCACCACCTGCCATCGATAGCGCTCAGGCTGCCACCGTCTCCTTGGACGCCACGGGCTCGCCGGGAAGGGTGATGCGTGGCGCCACTTCCTTCGCCGCCAGTTCCAGCGAATGGAACCAGGGCGACGGATCGTCATAATAATCGTGGCTCTCGATCTGGAGCGTGCCCCAGCCGCCGCACTTGGAGAAGAGCTCGTTGGTCTTCTCGACGACGGTGTCGGGCGAGCCGACGATGAACACCCTGTCGACCAGAAATTCGAGATCGGCCGCCAGCGGATCGATGCCATGATCCTTGGCGAAGCCGTCCATCATGCCGAAGCGCCGCCAGATCGGGATCAGATACTTGTTGAAGCAATAGCCGATCGGGCCTTCCATCACTTCCTTCTTGGCCTCGGCGTCGGTGTCGCCGACGAAGATGGTGTGCGAGACCGCGTGGCGCTGGCGATCGGGCGTGAAGCCGGCCTTGATATTGGCCTCCGAATAGATCTCCCAGTGGCGCTTGAGCGCGTCGAGACCGGAGTAGATGGAGACGGGCTTGAAGTTCTTTTCGCCCGCCAGCCGCATGGACGGCGATTCCATGCTGAAACCGGTGACCGCGACCTCGGGAAAGCCGCCCCACGGAGAGAAATCGGCCAGCTTGTGCTGCTCGTCTTCCTCGGTCAGCGCGACTTCCTCTTCCGGGAAGCCGGCATCCCAATATTTGCCTTCGTAGAAGAAGGGCTCGCGCTTCCAGATCTTCTCCATGATCGAAAGGCTCTCGCGCACCATGTCGTTGAGGTGCTTGGAGTTGATGTCGTCGCCGCGGATGCCGTGCATGTAGGAGGCGGCGGGGTAGGCGCCCGCGCCGATGCCCAGGAAGTAGCGGCCCTCGAGGATCTGCGACAGCCAGCCGATCGTCATGGCGAGCTTGGTCGGATGCTGGTGCGGCAGCAGGTGCGCCATCGGCGCGAACTTGATCGTCTTGGTCTGCAGCGCGGCGGCCGCCATGATCAGCTCGGGATTGGGGATGTTTTCCCAGATCTGCGATGCGTGCTCGGAGATCATCATCGAGGTGAAGCCGGCCTTGTCGGCCGCGATCGAACTCTGCACGCCCCAGTCGAACGTCTGACGCGCGGTGCGGCCCGGGCGCATATAGGGGTGGAAGATGAGTCCCGTTTCCATTGCCATGGCGTCTCTCTCCTGGTCGCCGGCGCGTTGCGCCCTGATCTTTGGCCGCGTGCTCCGGCCGATGCTTAAGTCATGCGCTTAGCGGTAATCTAAGTCAACTGCTTAGAGCGCGGCGAGGGACTCACGCAGCGGATCGCGCAGAAGACCTAATTCGCTTGCGCTTCGGGCCTTGTATGTGGTGCTAGAGGCGAAGGAAACGGGTCTTGCAGGCGCCGAAGTTAAAACGGCCGCTTAGATGGGTGATCGGGATAATGTCTGACGGCGGGCGGCGCGGCACAGGCAAGATGGTGGATCGGGAGGGCGGAGACGGCAAGGAGCGGATGATCCTCATCGGGGAGGTCGTCTTCGCCGACCATGGCATCGCCGGCGCTTCGATGAGGGAGATCGCGTCCAAGGCCGGCCAGAAGAATCATTATGCCGTCCAATATCATTTCGGCTCCCGTGAAGGGCTGGTGAAGGCGATCTTCGATTATCGCATGCAGCAGATGGAGCCTGCCCGTCAGGCGATGCTGGAGCAGGCCGAACGCGAAGGGCAGCTGACCGACGCGCGGACCTTGCTCGATGTCATCATGCTGCCGCAGCTCGATCTCGAGGATGCCGAGGGCAACCATTCCTATGCGAGCTTCCTCAGCCAGTACCTGCTGCGCAGCCGATCGACGATGTTCGGGGACTTCGGAAGCGAGTCGCCGCCGCATCTCCAGCGTGCGCTCGATCTGCTGCGGGAGCGGCTAGGCTACCTTCCCACGCCCGTCGCGCAGAGGAGGCTGGTCAACGGCTGCCTCATGTTCCTCAACATGCTCGTCACGCATCGCGGCAACGGCGCGAACGAAGACATCGAGGAGCGTTTCGAGCATGCACTCGAAGACACGATGGAGATGATCGTCACCAGTATCTGCATGCCGTTGCGCACCCCACGCCATCTGCGTGGCGATCCGAATTCGGACTGACCGCAAGTCGCATCGCGCCATGACCCCGAGCTATCGCGAACTTCACAACATGGGCCTATTTGCGCCTGTTCAGAAACGAACTGCGGTGGCGGGCTTGCGATCTCGCTCAACCTAATGATAATTAGGCTGTGATGGGTTGGCCTTGCCGGGCTGGCGCTCCTATACAGGGATGGACGATGTCACTGAGCTTCGACAGCAGCGAATTCCGCCGTATCCTGGGGCACTACCCGACGGGCGTATGCGCGATCACGGCTTGCTGTGATGGCGAGCCGGTCGGGATGGTGGTCGGCTCGTTCACGTCGGTGTCGCTGGATCCGCCGCTCGTCGCGTTCTTCCCGGATAGGACGTCGACCAGCTGGCCGAAGATCGAGCAAGCGGGGCGTTTCTGCGTGAACATCCTGTCAGATGGCCAGCATGACGTCTGCCGCGCGCTGGCATCGAAGGGGGGCAACAAGTTCGATCGGGTCAGCCATCGGCCCTCCGGCGCCGGGCTGCCGATCATCGACGGAAGCGTCGCCTGGATCGATTGCGACCTCTACGCGGTCCACGAGGCGGGGGATCATTATATCGTGGTCGGGCAGGTTCACTCGCTGGAGGCGGCGCATGATCAGAAGCCCCTGCTGTTCTTCCAGGGTGGCTATGGTCAATTCTCTCCATTCGCGGCGATCGCCGTCTGAACGCCGCCATCACCAGCCATTGCTCCAGCTCACGATGGTTTGGGTGCCGCTCTTCGGTGTCGGGGCGCAGGGTCCGGCATGAACGATGATATCTGGCGCAGCGTGTGGAGCCGTCCGGCCGACGCGTTTGACGATCGCCGGTACGGGCGCCTGACCGCCAGCCTGCGTGGTTTCCTGGCGGGACTGGCCGGAGCGCGCCCGAGCATGACCCAGATCGACGATCTGGAAGCGACCCTGGCCGAATGGGGCGATGTCCTCGCAACCTGTCAGGTCGACGAGGACCGGCAGGTCTATGCGCAGCGACCGGATGTCCAGGGCAGGGGGCAGGTTACCTGCCCTGCGGTCGCTTATACGTGGCTGGGCGAGACCGAACTCAGGGCGCGCGTCCGTTTCGACAGGTATTTCCTGGGGAGCAACGGCGCCGCGCACGGCGGCGCGGTAGCCTTCGTCATGGACGAGGTCGCCGGCCGGCTCTGTCACCTGGGCGGACGATCGACGGCGCGCACCGCCTACCTCAACACCAATTATCGTTCCATCACGCCGACCGATACCGATCTCGACATTTTCGGCGTGATCGAGCGAGAGGAGGGACGCAAACGCTTCCTCAGGTTGGAGATTCGCGACGGGAACACACTCTGTGCGGACGCCACCGTCCTGATGATAGCCCTGAACGTCGGGCAGGTCTGAGAGGACGAACTACGGTCTGACCCCAAGTGCGCTCACGGACGCACCGACCAGACGAGCGGGACGTTGTCGACGGCCGCGACGGTGCCCGAATGATAGATCGGCGCCTCCCCCTCCCTGATCCGAAATTCCGGGATGCGCTTCAGCCATTCCTCGAGCGTGACGATCACCTCCATGCGCGCGAGGTGCATGCCGGCGCAGCGGTGGGGGCCGCCGCCGAATGTGCTGTGGCCGATGCTCCGGCGATCGAGGGCAACCGTCAGGGGGTCGCTGTTGTGCGCCTTGTCGAGGCCATGCATCGCCGTTGGGATCAGGATCATGTCGCCATGCTTTAACGTCGTCCCCTTATAGACCTGATCGTGCGCGACCATCCGCGCTTCGGCGACGACAGGGAAACGCCGGAACATCTCCTCGGCCCCGCGCATGAGCTTCAGGGGGTCGGCGCGCAGATCGGCCACGAGGCCGGGGTGGCGGGCCAAATAGATCATCATGAAGCTCAGGAAATTCACGACCGTGTCGAGGCCGCCGAGCAGAAGCAGAGCGATCAGGCCGACCGCCTTGTCATGCTCGATCGGGGCGCCGTTGATGTCGGTGTTGATCATGATGCTGATCAGGTCGTCGCCATCCTTGCCCCGCCGGGCCTCGATCACCGGCGCGGCATAGGCGAAGAAGCCGTCATTGCCTGCCTCGAGCTCAGCGGCCATCTCTTCGGGAGTGTTGCCCTCGGGCCGGGTCATCATCTTGGCGAAACGGGTGAGGAGCGGCACGTCCTCCATCGGCAGATCGCACAGCGCCATGAACACCTTCACCGGGAAGACGTTGGCATAATCGGCGGAGAAATCGCATCCGCCGTCCGTGACGAAACCCTCGATGAGTTCGGCGGCGATGCCCCGGACCTGGTCTTCGAACTTACGCAGCCGGCCGAGGTTGAGCCCCTTGTCGAGCGACTTCCGATAGGGCGTATGCTCGGGCGGATCCATGCGGGTCGGCACCATCTGGTACTTCTCGCCCGCTTCCTTGGGCAGGAAGATCACCTCGCTCGAGAAGCGGGCCGGATCGCTGTAGATCTCACGGACCGTATCGCCGTTGGTGGCGATCCAGTGACCTCCGGTGAAGGGCGTCCAGACCAGATCCGGAAGACCGGCGTCGATCACGCGCTTCCAGGCCTCGTGATACCCCTCTTCGATGTGATCGAGCGCGTACATGTCGATCTCGTGTACGCGGTCGGCGGGCACGTGCTCGGGGCGCGGCGCACGGGCGCGGGAAATCGGGGGCGAAATCTCTTCCGGCATTGTGGCCACGTCAGCCTCTCCTGATTGTCGCGGATACCATCCCCGCGATCGTACGTGTAATATACACGCACGAAGAGAGGTCGGCAACGGCTTTGCTCCTGCGCTGGGAGTTGCGTCATGACATCCGCGTTGGGATAGGGGCCTGGCTATGAAGATGCGGGAACTCGAGGAGCGCACGGGCGTCGATCGCGAAGTCATCAGGATCTTGATCCGCGAGGGGCTTGTTCCAGAGCCGGAGCGGCCTGCCCGGAATCGTGCGGAATATGGCGAAAACCATGTTGCGGCGATTGCCGCCGTCCGGCAGCTCCAGCAGACGTCCCGCCTGACGCTCAAAGAGATCAAGGGCGCGCTCGACGGAAATGGATTGGCGCAGGCCGGCCCCGCCGTCGCCTATCGCCAGCTCGAGGAACTGCTCGCGATGCGTCTCGGGATGCGCGAGGCGCGTCTGATCCCGCTCGCCTCGCTTCTCGAAAAATTTCCGAAAGCCGAGCACGATGCGAGCGCGTTCGCCCGAATGGGAATGCTGACCCTCATCGATTCGGAAGATGGCGTGATGATCAGCTTCGCCGATGCCAGGCTCGTCGAGATATGGGGACACGTCCGCGAGGTCGGCTTCGTCGAAGAGACCGGCTTCCCACCCGAGAACATCGCCTTCTATCTTGAGGGCGCGGACTTCATCGCGCGGAATGAGGCCCAGCTTTTTTTGGAAATGAGTGCGGGACGCTTCGCCGAGGACCGCGCCGCGACGATGTTGCATGCGGTGCTGCCCTTGATGCTGGACTTCGTGGGGCTACTCCGGATCAAGTCTTTCATGAAACATATCGGGATCGATGGCCGGTAGGCGCCCAATTGCCGCCGTTCCCGGACTTTTTGAGCGTTTCCCAATTGCTGACGGTCAGCTCACACGTTTGGCGATGGTCGCACTGGGCTGGCGATGGCGCCGACTGGGATAAAGCGGTCGGACTATTCCGAGGAAAACGACCAGCCATAACTGACGCCATTCGCATCGGGATAAGTTGATAGGTCTTGCCTGCCGCATACTGATCGGATATTCCCGATCTATGAATCAGGACTCGGCAATTTCCGCGCTCGCGGCTCTGGCGCACCCAACCCGGCTCAACGCTTTCCGCTTGCTTTTCTGCCACGAGCCGGACGGTTTGCCGACTGGTGCGCTGGTCGAGGCAAGTGGGCTCACACAAAGCACCTTCTCAACTCACCTCGCTGTGCTCGCCAAAGCCGAGCTGGTGATTGCCGAGCGACAGGGCCGGCAACAGATCCAACGCGCCAACATCGACACGCTCCGTGCTCTTATGACCTTCCTGGCGAAGGACTGCTGCGAGGGCCGTCCCGAACTATGCGAGCCTTTGCTTGCCGACCTCGCCTGCTGCTGAAGGACCGGCCGTGACCGACATCGTAATCTACCACAATCCGGCATGCGGCACGTCGCGGAACGTGCTCGAGTTGATCCGCAACAGCGGCGTCGAGCCGCACGTGATCGAGTACCTGAAGACGCCACCGTCGCGCGCGTTGCTCGTCGAGATGATCGACCGCGCCAGTATGGCGCCTCGAGCGCTGCTCCGCGAGAAAGGCACGCCCTACGCCGAACTTTGCCTCGACGACCAGTCCCTGACCGACGCGGCGCTGATTGACGCGATGATGGAGCACCCAATCCTCATCAACCGGCCGCTTGTCGTGACGCCGCTCGGCGTGAAGCTCTGCCGGCCGTCCGAGGCGGTACTTGACATTCTGCCCGACGCGCAGCGCGGTGCCTTCGCCAAGGAGGACGGCGAGCTGGTCGTCGACGCGGCGGGCCATCGCGTCAGCAAGACGTGATCCGCCGCGCCTTTCTATCCGAGGCGCTCGGCAGCCTCATCCTCTTCGCGACGGTCATCGGTTCCGGCATCATGGCCGAGCGGCTGGCCAGCGGGAATGTTGCTGTCGCACTCCTCGGCAATACACTCGCGACAGGCGCGATCCTCTTCGTGCTGATCACCATGCTCGGCCCGGTCTCTGGTGCACACCTCAACCCGGTCGTCACGCTCGTGATGCGCCTGCGCGGCCACGTCAGCACTAAGGTGGGTATCGGCTACGCCATCGCCCAGCTGGTCGGCGGCATTCTCGGCGTCTGGCTCGCCCACCTGATGTTCGACGTTCCGATGCTGCAGCTTTCGCACAAGATTCGCACCGGGCCCGGCCAATGGACCGGCGAGGCGGTCGCCACCTTCGGTCTCATCATGACGATCCTCGGCACGGCGAAGATGCGGCCGGAGAGCCTTCCGGCTAGCGTAGCGCTCTACATCACGGCTGCCTACTGGTTCACGTCGTCGACCAGCTTCGCCAACCCCGCGATCACCATCGCACGGTCGCTAAGCGGCAGCTTCGCCGGCATCGCCCCCGCGTGCGTGCCGGGCTTCATCGTGGTGCAGATCGTGGGTGCCTTGGCGGGTCACTTCGCAACCGATCTGCTGTTCACTGAAAAACTGAAGGCCACCATATGAGCCGCGTCCGCGTCCTGTCCGATCCCGACCATCTGCCTGCCCTCGACCGATCGTTCGTCATCGACCGGCCGGGGGGCGGACTTGGGCTCGACCGGCCGCCGCCACGTATCCTGCTGCTCTACGGCTCGCTGCGCGAGCGGTCCTTCTCAAGGCTCTGCGTCGAGGAGGCCGCCCGCCTGCTGCAGCTGTTCGGCGCCGAGACGCGAATCTTTGACCCATCCGATCTACCGCTGCCCGACCAAGCGGCAGGCGACGATCATCCCGCCGTCCACGATCTGCGCGAGCTGTCGATGTGGAGTGAGGGGCACGTATGGTGCAGCCCCGAGCGCCATGGCCAGATCACGGGCGTGATGAAGACCCAGATCGACCACTTGCCGCTGTCGATGGGCGGCATGCGCCCCACGCAGGGCCGCACGCTTGCCGTTATGCAGGTTTCGGCCGGATCGCAGTCCTTCAACAGCGTCAACACGCTGCGCCTGCTCGGCCGCTGGATGAGGATGTTCACGATCCCGAACCAGAGCTCGGTCGCCATGGCCTATAAGGAGTTCGGCGATGACGGTCGGATGCGGCCGTCCAGCTATTACGACCGGATCGTCGACGTAATGGAGGAGCTCGTGCGGATGACCATGCTGATGCGCCCGCACGTCGCCCAGCTCGTCGACCGCTATTCCGAGCGCAAGGAGGGCGGCATGCCGGTCGCGCGCGAGGACCATTCGGCGGTCGCCATCGGACGGTAGATTCTCGCTTTGGATTAACAGATCACGGGAATGGTGGCGCGTCCCTCAAACGGCACCAAATGGTCGAGCGCTGCCCAGCTTCTCAGCGCCAACGTCGGTCATTCCCGAGTTTGGGGCGCGTTCCTTATGGCTACCGGTCCGATCTGGTCGGTTCGGTCGCCGCATCACCCATAAATACGAAAGGTGTGGGCTGAGATATGGGTGGCGGCTATTCCGCCGAGCGCGCCACGCGTCACCAGCCAGACCGCGTTGGATGCGACGCTCAGCCCGATCCCGATAGCAGCAGCGAGAAAAGGCAGCCCCTGAATGAGCGGCAGCGTGATGCCAAGCAGCCGACCACCGGCCCCGCCGCTCCGATCGAGCGTGATCATCCCTTGGGCGACCATCGCGAAAACAAGAGGCACGAGCGTCATCCGGAGCGCGTTCAGCCACAATGTCCCGAGCGGCAGGATCAGTTGAAACATATCGGCCAGAAGCGGGCGGTTGGCGGCGCGGATGACGATACCCGTAGCGACCTCGGCGCCAATGCGATGAGCGCAGCCGAGCCTTGTTTCATGGGCATTTCCCATCACCCGTACTTACTGGCGGCAGGATCAATTCGGCCGGCACGTTCATCAAATCCGTCCCCAGGGCCACGACGAGACCAGCGGCGACCTCATGCCACCATGGGAAAAATTCGAGAAAGACCGCTGCGGTCTCGCCCGCAGCGATCAAGGCCCCGCCAGTCAGCAAAGCGGGATGGACCCGGCCGTGGTGCCATACATCCCAGCCCATCATCGCGAGTAACATCGCGGCGTTGCCCCAGAAGAAGTGCAGCCACCAGCCGAAGGCGCCATGTGGGTGAATCGGACTGAAGAACCCCCATGCTCGCGATGTCCCGGGATCTAGGAAGCATATGGTAAGCAGAATCATCAGACGTTTGTGCGCGGCGAGGTCCCGGTGCATCCGCGTGGCCAACAAAGCAGGAGTGAGAAGACCAACAGAGATTGAAATTCAAGCCCCAGGAATTGCGGTTCATAGTGTGTTGCCGCTGCGGATCGGGACATGTCGGCCATCGCCGCCAATAGTCCCAGCGGAATGAGTGCCGCAGACAGTCCCACGAACCACCAACCGAGCCTGCGACGCAGCGACGGATTGTCCAACTCGATCAGCGCGATCTGCAGGGTCACGCAGATCAGCCAGGCGAAATAGAGCATTGCATGCAGGTGGCGCAGGAGCGGGGGTGCGTCTCTGTCTCGAACCGAGCGAGATCGGGTACGAAGCCCGCCAACATCCCCGCCCAGACCAAGGCGATCCAGACGATGTAGATGCGGCGATCCCGTGTGGCAGCAAAGGCCTTACCGTTCGGCGTTCGCATGAAGTCCATGGCGGCGTCACCGAATATTTCTAGACGAATCACGCCATTTCCAGACATCGTCTTCATACGGCCAGCTTGTGCTGCCCAAGCGTTACCCGCCGCGATTGCCAGCGCGTCTGGCAGACCGGCCCCACCACGAATATCCAGCTTATGATCCCGACGACCGATATGATACCGGCAAGGATGAAAGCGCCGGCGAACGAGCCGGTGCGATCCGCGACAATCCCGGTCACGATCGGCGCGGTGATCCCTGAGAAATTGCCGATCATGTTCTGGATACCCATCCAGCGTCCCCCGGCGCGGGGCCCGGCGAGCGTCTGTCCGATCGAAAAGACCATCGGTCCGGTGAAGCCGTTGCCAACGCCGGCGAGGACGAGCAGCAAGGCTGATTGCGCAGGAGCGATGCTGATCAGGCTAAGGCAACTGCCGGTCAGCGTCAGCCCAAAAACCAGGAACGACTTGCGCACGACCGTGGGCGCGAAGCCCCGCGTTACCAAAAGATCGCTGGCGAGCCCCGTGCAACCGGCAGTGACCGACTGGCTTATGTAGAGTGTCCCACCGATGGCGGTCATCTGCGCGATCGAGAAATGCGCGGATTTCACGAGATAGAGCGGAAGCCAGGTCAGGACGAGATAGAATTGGTAGGAATAGCAGAATTGCCCGAGCGAAGCACCCCAGAGCCCGCGCGTCCCCAGGATTTCGCGGTAATTGGCAGGGTCCGGATGCGGCTCTGCGCAATAGCGCAGCAGGCTGCGGCTCATGGCAAGCCACGGCAGTACCCATATCAGACTGACGCCGCCGAGGACCCAGAAAACCGCGCGCCACCCGAGACTGGCGAGGATCACGCCACCCGCCAGAGTGCCGATGAACGGCCCGATATACGAGCCTACTGCCATCATCCCGTTGGCCCGACCGCGCTGGGCTTCGGGCGCTCGTGAGTAGATGCAGGCGTTGACCGGGAAGATGACGCTCTCGCCAATGCCAAGCAGGAGGCGGAAGGTGAACAGTAGCGCGAAGCTTGTTGCGAACCCGCAGGCGATGGTCGCCACCGACCAAAGAGCAACGCCCGACGCGAGCACGGTCCGTGGCGGAAAACGCTGCGTGATCCAACCGGCGATCGGCTGAGAGAAGGCATAGCTCCAAAAAAAGGACGAAAGGAGAAGCCCCATCGCGGCATTGTCGATCCCGAAGCTTTCCTTGAGCACTGGCGCGGTGATCGAGAGGCTTCCGCGGTCGGCGTAGTTCAGCAACATCGCGCAGCCGAGCAATCCGATCAGCGCGTCCGGGATCGGCCGGACCAGACCAGACCCGCCGGGCGTCTCGCTGTCGATTGCTGGCATAGGCTCCCCCGAGTTTCTTCGATGCCACATCGACATCTTTACGCACGGGGTGGATTGCAGAGTGCTGCAACCGCAACCGGATCGGAAGCTAGGTCTCCAATGGAGGAAGCGGCAACGTAACAAATTTGACCGGATCACGGTCAAATTTGTTACCTTGTGACATCGAATTCAAAAGTTCAGCCCTGATTTCCACGAGCCGAAGCCGACTCGGTATTGCGTCACAGCAACAGGGGGTTTGCCATGCGCCTTCCCATCTTCATCGCCACCGCGGTCGCTCTCGCGACAGCTTCCATCCCGGCGTGTGCCGCCGACCCCGACGCTCCGGCCTATGAAAACGGAACAGTCTGGGATTTTACTGAAATCAAGACTGCCGACGGTCATTTCGATGATTACATGCAGTGGCTGTCGACCCAGTGGAAAACGCAGGAGGAAGCGCTGCAAAAGGCCGGTGTGATCAAGAGCTACAAGGTCCTACTCGTGACCGATCCGCGGGAAGGCGAAGGCGATGTCATGCTTGCGATCGAATATCCCAACATGGCTGTGTTCGATCATTCGGTCGCGGAGCAATATGCACTTCAAAAGAAGATCTTCGGCTCTCTCGCCCAAGCCTCGCAGCAGCAGGCGGCGCGCGGTGCGATCCGCACCATCAAGGCGGACTTCATGATGCGCGAAGCGATCCTGAAGTAGCGGTGCAAACGAACGAGATGACGCGTCAGGTGCCTTGATGCAAACTCAATAACGGCCGATTCGGTCGTTTCGTAAGACTAACAATTTCGATGGAATGCTCCCCCATGCTATCTTGCGACCCTGGGTCGCAGATGCTGGGGGGCTTTGCGATGGAAGTCGTCTTTTCGTTCGACCCGAAGAAATTGCCGCCGCGCTGGATCGCGGTCGCCGCGCACCCTCAGTTCGCTACCGCCGCCCGACGGCTTGCCGTGAACATGCTGGCGCTGAGCGACCAGGACGATCGCCTCGGCGCGGTGTTCAAGGATGCCGGTCACTATGTCGCGGCGATATCGGCTGCTTATCTCGATGCCACCGGCGGTCTCACTATTCCAATGCTGAAACAGATCTGCGCGGGGTTCGGCTTCATGAGCCCCAATCGGGCCCGCGCAATCGTCGATTTCCTGCTGCACATCGACTATCTTGAGCCTCCCCTTCAAGGCCCCGACAAAGCGGCAAAGCAAATCCGGCGGAACAGCCTGCCATTGATCCGCGTTTTGCAGTCATAACGAGCCCGGAACAACGTTGACGGCACCGATGGCGCTCAGCCTCAGTGCCGCGTAGGGAGGATGAGCATGGCAGAGCCGATTGCCGTCACACGGGTGGTGCGGCCGCTCCATCCTTTCTTCGTAGGGCTGGGCGGGGCGCTGCTGATGGCGGCGCTGTTCACCGACTTCATGTATTCGAGCAACTCGCTCATGCAGTGGGCAAACTTCTCGGCATGGCTGATCACGGGCGGCCTGATCCTGGCGCTGGTCTCCGCCATCGTCCTGATCATCGATTTCGCGCTGGGGCGAGGCGGCCCGATCCGCTGGCTCGATTTCGGGCTGCTGGCGGTCGCTGCCGTGTTGTCGATCGTGAACGTCTTCATCCACACCCGTGACGCATGGACCTCGGTTGTGCCCAGCGGGATCACCATTTCCGCCATCGTGACGATCCTGCTGGCCGTCGCGGGGCTGCGCGGCTGGTGCGTTACCGCGACCCGCCTCGCCGGTCGGGGAGAAATCGCATGAAGGCCCGGCCGATCCGCTCCGCCTGCGTGCTCACGGTCCTCGCGATGCTCTGTGCATGCAGCGGCAAGGGCGGAGATCCTTCGAAGCAATACGGGCCGGACCCTTATCTTCCGGCGCCCGGCCAGTTTCTCCTGCCCCCGATGAGTGTGCCGAAGGCGGTCGGCTGGAAGGCGGGCGAAACACCAAGCGTACCGGCCGGGATGCATATCCAGGCCATGGCGACTGGCCTGATGCATCCGCGGATCGTCTATCCGCTGCCGAACGGAGACGTGCTCGTCGTCGAGAGCAACAGCCCCGGCACCAAGCCCTTCCGGCCCAAGGACTATATCCAAGGCAAGGTGAAGGCGCGGGCCGGCGCGGCCGACAAGGGCGGCAATCGCATCACACTGCTGCGCGACGCCAATGGCGACGGCACGCCCGAACTGCGCACGGTACTCGTCGACAACCTGCATTCGCCTTATGGCGTGGTATGGGTCGCGGGCACGCTCTACGTGGCCAATACCGATGCAATCATCACCTTTCCCTTCACGCCGGGGCAGACGAAGATCACGGTGCCGGGAACGAAGCTTACCGACCTACCGGCCGGCCCGATCGACCATCACTGGACCAAGTCGATGGTCGCAAGCCCCGATGGATCGAAGCTCTACGTGGGCGTCGGCTCCAACAGCAACATCACCGAGAACGGGATGGAGGTCGAAGAGGGCAGAGCTGCGATCTACGAGGTCGACCGGCTGACCGGCGCGAAGCGCATCTACGCGACGGGCACGCGCAACCCGACCAACCTCGCCATCCAGCCGGGAACGGGCCAGCTCTTCGCCGTGGTCAACGAACGCGACGAGATCGGGCCGGACCTGGTCCCCGACTACCTTTCATCCATCAAGGGCGGCGGCTTCTACGGGTGGCCGTACAGTTACTGGGGCCAGCACGTCGACGAACGCGTCCACCCGCAGAAACCGGAGATGGTCGCGAAGGCGATTAAGCCCGACTATGGGCTCAGCTCTCACGTGGCAGCTCTCGGCGTCACTTTCAGCCAGGGCGAGACTCTGTCTCCGCAGTTCGCCAACGGCGCGTTCGTCGGCGAGCATGGGAGTTGGGATCGGGACCCGCTGAACGGATATCAGGTGATCTTCGTGCCCTTCGTGAACGGAAAGCCGAGCGGCGCGCCGATTCCCGTGGTCACGGGTTTCCTCGCGTCCGACAAGAAGTCGGTGCGAGGGCGCCCCGTGGGCGTCGCGCTCGATCGAACCGGAGCCCTGATCATAGCCGACGACGCCGGCAACGCTGTGTGGAGGGTCAGCGCTGCCGTTGGCCACTAACGTGGCACGAGTCCGCAATCATGGGACAGCACGGTCGAAGAGAGATCGAGCGCGGGCGTGGATGTTGGACGACATCAAGCCCGTCCTGACCAAGCCCCAATCTCCAACGCCAGGTGATGACGGAGGGCTCTGGCTCGACGGAAAGGTGGCGGGATGAATTGGCTTGGCTGGTTGCAGCGCTGGGGCATCCCGATCCCGCATTCACCGGACCTGGGCTCGATTGTTCTCGCCATCGTGACCGTTGTCGGTGCTTATTGGTTGGGCTGGCTGGCCGGCACGCGCATCGGGCCGCGCATCGCCGCCTTGTCGCGTCGCTGGATGGGGCGCAGCGACGATTTCGGTGAGAAACTCGCGGCGGCGCTGAGCCAGTTCGGAAGCGTCAGCCTGATCCTCCTCATCGCCGGCAATTCCGCTCGGCTCAGCCCGCTTGGGTTGATGATCGTAGCAGTCGGGCTCGGTGTTTCGCTCGGGGTGCTGGCCTATCGGCTGGCCAAAGCGCTGAGCCTCGGAACCGGGGCGGCCGCAATCATCGCGACGGTCTGCCTGGTGGCGACGACGGCCGGCACGCTGGGCGGCATGCAGCCATTGATCGCAGGCCTCAACGGGATCGGCCTGACGGTCGGCAAAAACCGCATCTCACTCCTCGGCGTCGTCAATTTCGTCGTCGTTGCGGTGATCCTCTATGCGATCGCGCGGATCGCAAACCGCGTGCTGATGCACTCGATCGGGCGGATGCACGCGCTCGACGTCTCGCAACGCGCGTTGATCCAGAAGCTGGCGAGTATCGCGGTGATTGCCGTCGCGATCCTGTTTGGCGTCGACCTGCTCGGCATTGACCTGACGGCGCTTACGGTTTTCTCTGGCGCAGCAGGACTCGCCATCGGCTTTGGTCTGCAGACCACCTTCGGCAACCTGATCGCCGGGTTGATCCTCCTGATGGACCGATCGGTGAAGCCGGGCGATGTGATCGCGGTCGGCGACACGTTCGGGCAGGTGACGAGGATCGGTGTGCGAGCCGTCTCCGTCGTCACCCGCGACGGCAAGGAACATATCCTCCCCAACCAGAAATTGATGACGGATCCGGTCGAGAACTGGTCCTTCTCCAGCCGCAACGTGCGGGTCCACATCAAGGTCGGGGTCGGCTACGACAGCGACCTGAAGCTTGCCCAGAAACTGATGATCGAAGCGGCGATGGCGTCGCCACGGGCACTGTCCGATCCCAAGCCGAGCGTCTGGCTGACAGCCTTCGGAGACTCATCGGTCGATCACGAGATCCTGGTTTGGATCAGCGATCCGGAGGCGGGGGTCGGCAACGTCCGGTCCGACGTCCTCAATCGCCTCTGGTTTGCGTTCAAGGAGAATGGGATCGAAATCCCCTATCCCCAGCGCGAGGTCCATATCCGCGCCGCACCGGGGCCAACGATCAAAGTGGAAAATTGAGATCTGGCGCTCAGAGGCACTTAGGCTCGGACATTCAACGATCGCAAGCAGCGCATTCCCTGTCAGATGTGATATCTTGTCCGCACAACGAGGGAGAGGACAGGTGGAGACAGGCATTCAATTGCCATATCGCTGCGGGTTTGATCTCGCGAAAATGGAGCATAAGCGGCACTACGCCACCAATCAGACCGCGATCGCCGCACTCGAACTGGTAACTGCCAGGTCGCAGGTCCTGATCCGCAAATACGGGTCGGAATTCGCCGAGGATATGCGCAAGGAACTCAAGGCACGGGCCGCGATGCTCGATCGCGGGGATATTGAGACAACCTGCACCGGGGCGATCGTTCAGCAAATGGCCGGATGATCGATCTGGAGTCAGTCCCACTAGTATCTCGTTGGCACGACGAACTTCGATGGAAGGATGTCATGGGAGCGCGCAAATTCACCCGCATTGATCGCCTTCGTACGGAGTTGGGCTTGGCAGGCTCACGCGATGCAAGAGTGAAAATGATCCCTGCACTGAAGCCGCGATCAAGGTCTGGACCGATAGATGGCTCCGATCGATCAGGTATCAGAGTCCAGGCAGCTGCTCCAAAATGGTCTCGCGAACACAAGGATCAACACAGCAGCCGTACATAAAGGCGCCCATTTATCGTAATTCGGCTCCTGCTACTGAGATCCTGAAACCTGTCGTTGGTTCATGAGCGTGGCAGCGCTGCTTCGAACGACCGCTCATGGGAGATAGCGCTCGGGCAGCTTCCGGGAATGAACCTCGGATAGCTGTCGGACCGCATTCGTGATCGCGGCCTAAGGGTTCTCGCCCAATTGACGATATGGCGCTGAAGGAACCGGTCGTAGCCGTCGAACAATCGGGCGCACCTATGCTGACCATGCAGGCGCTCGCTCACCGTCTGAAGGTCCGTGACGCAGGGCGTGCCCCCTATGAGCTACGCAGGCCCGTTATGACCGCCCGAACATGATCCGCCTGCGCCTGCGTCAACGTCTCGATCGTCAGGCCGCTCGTGAGCATTTCTTCGATCAGGTCGATATGCAGCCCGGCGAGCAGTGTATGCGCGGCATGGACGCAGCGCGCTGAGGAGGCGTCCGGCGCCGCTTGACCGATCGCCTCGCACAGAACCGCATGCATCCATTGATACCGAGGCGACTGGAGCAGACCGGGGGAGATTTCCCGTGCACGGATCAGATGGCGATGGCCGAGCTTGAACCGGAGAAGCGCGTCGAGGAAGGTGATCGCCCGTTCCAGCGGATCGGATTGGCGACGGACCAGCCCGGCTTCCGCCTCGACCGCCTCCACCACGGGCGCAAGTTTGAGGGCCCACAACGCGTCGAGCAGCCCGTCGCGATTGCCGAAAGCGCGGAACAGCGTGGCTTTGCCGACACCCGCCGAAGCGGCGATCGAGTCCATCGTGATCCGTGCAGGCGCATCGGCTTTCGCAAACAGATCATCGGCCGCTGCGAGCAATTCATGCGGCGGACTCACGGGCCGGCCACGACGCACATTCCCTATTTCGGACTCGTGGTCCGTTATGCTATCTGGCGGCGGACTCATGGTCCGAAAGTTATAGCAGGAGCTGCACATGTCGCCAACCAACTCCCTACCCGACTGGCTGGATCACGCTCTGGAGGCGCTGCAAGCCGGCGATATCAAGGCCTACACGGCGATCTACGCGGAGGACGCCGTCCACGAATTTCCCGTTGCCGCGGCCGGTGGCCCGCGGAGGCTCGAGGGGCGCGACCAGATTGCCGCCTATATGAGTCGGCTTCCCGAGATGATCCGCTTCGGATCGATCGACGACATCCGGGTGCGCGAAGCCGGCGACGAACTGATCGTCGAGGCAAGCGGGCACCATCATCGCCTCTCCGACGACACGTCGCTGGACATTGCGTATATCTGGTTCATCACCCACCGGGGCGGAATGATAACGCATTTTCGGGACTACATGGCGCCACCACCAGCCTCGGAATGATTGGTATGGAAGGGGGGCATTTTGCGGGACGCCATCGCCGTCTCGTTTCTCGGTCGGTTCGCAACGCTCGCTAACGGCAGCTACCGCAAATGCCTTTTGGAGACCTGCCAGGCCGATATCCACCCAGTCCGCGGCGTTCAACGCGGTGGACGGCTTAAGGGGGTCGCGCGGGTAGCTGCCGGTCGGGTATTGGGATCGCCGTTCGAAAGCGGGAACGGCGATATCTGCTCGGGTGCGGTCAGCACCGCAGTCTGAACCGGAACGACCGCTATATGAGAGCGGATCGCCAAGAACGGCCTGGAAGCAATCCACCATGCCGAGCCGATCGCGGCCGTGGTGGGTCTGTCGGATCGCTGCACAGCCGATGGACCGCTCACGGACGGCAGAGCGGCCGGGCCTTTACCGCCCCATTTGCCGCCATCTGCTGACGAACCCGGCTGACCCAAAATCTGCCACTCGTTAGATTGAGGAGTCGAAGGGCCAGATCAGCGCGCGCCAGTGCAGTCTGCGAACGTACTTGCGTTGCTCCCAAGACTGGTCGAAGCTCCGCCGTGGGGAATTTCAAAAGGGGGAGTGAGCGCCTTGTTGCGTAGCGCTTTAGCGGCCACCGGTCTGATAGGCGCGCTCTGGTCATCGTGTGTGATCGCTAGGTCTCCGGCGCCTACCGGCTCACAGGCTGTTGTATACAAAGCAGCCCCCACCTGGGTCGTGCCGCCGCCGGTTGGGGACGATGCCACGCCGTCGTCCGACGCACCGTTCAAGTTTGTTTACTTAGACAATCAGGTTCGCGTTGCACGAGATGGCACTGAGGAAATCTATACAGCCTATCGTATCAAGATCCTCAAACCTGAGGGCCTTCCGGCCGGCAACATCACGGCCGTATGGCAGCCGGGAAGCGGATCCCTGACCGTGCATTCGCTACAGTTGATGCACGACGGAGAGACAACCAACGTGCTGGCCACGGCCAAATTCACGGTGCTACAGCGCGAAGTGCAACTCGAACAGTCGATGCTGGACGGTCAGCGTACCGCAACGCTTCAGGTGCCGGGGCTGCAGGTCGGCGATGAGATTGCGTTTGCTGTTACCGTCACCAGTCGCGAGCCAATCTTCGGTGGCAAGGTTGCCGGCCTGATGGCGCTGCCCGTGCTTGGTTCCCCAGGTGTTTTCCGCAACCGCCTTATCTGGCCCGTTGATGGCGCGATAAGGCTGCAGACGACCAAAGATTTGGGACCAGTACTTCCCTTGACGCAAGGTGGAGAGCGCGTCGCGGAGGTTGTGCTACGCCATCCCGACGGCGCGCTGCCGACGGATGGCGCGCCGCCTCGCAACAACATCCGGAGACTCATCGAGTTCTCCGATTTCGGAAACTGGGCCGACGTCGGCAGCAGCATGGCGCCGGCGTTCGAAAATGCTGCCGTTCTGGCCCCAGGATCGCCAATTCAAACAGAAGTGGCCGCGATCGCCGCTAGAACCCTAGACCCCTCCCAGCGCGCTCTGGCAGCGCTTGAACTGGTCGAGAGCCGTATACGCTACGTATTCATCGGGCTTAACGGCGGCAATTACATGCCCGCAGCGGCCGACGTTACATGGCAGCGGCGTTTCGGCGACTGCAAGGCGAAATCGGTACTGTTGGTCGCGATACTCCGCGCAATGGGAATCGAGGCCGAAGTCGTGCTGGTCAATTCGCAGGGCGGCGACGGATTGGATGAGCGGCTGCCCAATCCGCAGCTGTTCGATCATGCAGTTGTTCGCGCGATGATCGGCGGGAAGCCGGTCTGGCTCGACGGGACGCGCATGGGTGATCACAGCCTTCAGACCCTTCCGGTGCCTTGGCGCTGGGCCTTGCCGCTTGCTACCCCGAATGTCGGGCTGGAGCACATCGCGCCGAGCGATGTCGCCTTCCCGCAGGTTACGGGCATCTATGACATCGATGCGACTGCCGGTTTCGACAAGGATGCCAAAGTGTCGATCCGAACGATCCTGCGGGGAGACGAGGCTTTCGCTTTGGATACCAATCTGGCCGCGCTTTCCCAAGACGATCGCGACCGACAGCTGAAGGCCTATTGGCGCCAGCAAGTGGATTGGCTCACCCCCGACAATGTCACTTGGAGCTACGACAATGAGCGGATGGCCTTGAGCCTTGGCGTCACGGGGCGTGGCAATCCCGGCTGGAAGGGCGATACGAAGTCGGGGCACAACCTCACGATCATGGGCGCTGGCTTCTACGCACCGGATATCAAGCGACGTCCGGCCGACCAAGATCAACATGCCAATTGGAGCGTGATCTTTCCGCGTTTTCACTGCTGGGCGACCACGATCCACCTGCCGCCCGCAGGATCATCCTTCCGCTGGTCGCTTTATGCAGACCCGATGAATGTTCGGCTTGGAGGTGTAGCCTATTGGCGCGCATCGGGCATGAAAGGGAACATCGTGCGGACGGTGATGAGCACGCACAGTTATGAACCCGAGGCATCGCCGCAGGAGGCTGTGATCGTCAATCAGGTCATTCCGAACTTCAACAACAACATGTCGAACATCGCGGAGGAAATGCCTGGTGCCACCCTAAAAGCATCGGAGCAGCTACCGTTCGATGATGATGTGGATTGGCTCGCCACCCCCACGATTTGTTCGCCCCCGCAAATTCCCGGAGCGGGCTCTTGATTGTGCTGCCGCTTCTGCTGGCCGCAGCGGCAATAAGCGCGAGCGCAGCCGCTGTTCCGATCGAGCCCGGCAACTGGGTAAGCTCGGATGATTATCCTGCCAAAGCGATGGCCGACCGAACTCAAGGCGATGTTGCGTTCCGAGTAGAAATCGATGTGAACGGTAAACCGGATGCTTGCGGCATCCTGAACTCCTCCGGGTCTCAGGAGCTTGATGTTGCTACCTGCGACGCCGTTCTGACCAACGCCCATTTCAAACCGGCGATCGGTCAGGACAGCAAGCCAATTCGGGCATATTACTCGTCTGTCGTGCGATGGACACTTCCGGAAGATGCGATGCCTTGGGAAAGTTCCGTCGCCTTCGTCCATGTCGAGCTCAATGGGGACGGCAGTGTTATCAATTGCACCGAGGGGCCACCAAAGGTCAGCCGAATAGGCGGATGCACCGCGTTCGGTCGAGCGGCTTTGCTTTCTCAGGTTGTTGCCAGCCCCCTCGCCAAGCTGCGTTCCGTCGAGGTGCGTTTCGTACAAGATGCCTCTGGTCGGCCTGCCGTAGCCGACCCTATTCCCGCAGCCGCGCTTCGAAATATCCTCGGCCGCTGGACTCTTGTGATTAATCCAGCCGGCAAGATCGAGAGCTGTCGCAAGGAAGAGAACAATACCCCGACCAGCTTTATGTTGGATTTCTGCGATCCGAGCGGCCTCGTCAGTAGCGCTCATTATGCGCCTTTACAGAGTGGGCCATCCCGCACGCTGCATGTGACACTAGAGACGGTGACGCAGCCTCGTTGAGTTAGGACTCGTTTGAGGTTTGCATCAGCCCGATCCGGACCCATCGCTCAGTGATCGCTTGCTTACCCTTCTCTCCGAAAAGTCGCCTGACAGCTAACCACCAGGCCACGCCGTTCGCTGAACCGATGGCCATCGCGAGGGACTGGCAAAGCTGCCGGTCAGCTTTCGGGATCGCGATCTGGGGGGAGGAACGACGACAAGTGGTCGTCACCCGCAGGTCCGGTCCGGTCTTCTCGATAGCGATGGAGAGACTGCCTCCGCGTTTTTGCCTTGGCCGATCTGGCCGTAGGAGAAGAACGATGGGCACTTCAGAATATGATCCGGCGCTGGCGACCGGCAGCCTTGGAACGCCGGGCGCAACGTTGGTGCGAAGCGTGCGCTGAAACCGAAACAGATATGGGGCATCCGCTTCTATCTGGATCATCATCGTCGCCTTCGCGACCGAGCGCTGTTCGATGTCGCGATCGACAGCAAACTTCGGGGGTGCGACGTCGTACGCCTCAAAATCGGCGACATCGTTAGCGGTGGCCAGATCCGAACGCGGGCCACCGTGACGCAAACGAAGACTGGGAGGCCGGTGCAGTTCGAGTTGCTGTCGGATGCTCGAGCCTGGTTGCAGCGTCGCGGCGGTGCGCTGGGCGCCTATGTTTTCCCGAGCCGCGTCGATCATTCCGACCACCTTAGCACGCGGCGATACGCTCTCCGTCGACGAGTGGGTAACTGGCGTCGGGCTTCGGCGCGAGGACTATGGTACGCACTCCCCGAGGCGGACCAAGGCGTCGATCATTTACAAGGCGACCGGAAATCTGAGGGCAGTCCGGATCCTGCTCGGTCACAGTAAGATCGACAACACGGTTCGGTATCTCGGTGTCGATGTTGCCCCGACCCTCGCGGAGGGCACTGGAATTTGAAGGCGTCGGCTCTTCGCCAGCAGCGAGGAGCCGATCCGCTCCGCGCCCAATCCCGGCCGTTCCCGAGCTTTGAGCGCTTCCTAATAGCCGACGGCCAGCTCTCACGCCTGGCAGTGCAAGCTAGAGATGACCGGTGGCTTCGCTTGGTCAGCACTTGGTCGACACCCACAAACGGGATAGCTGGATCGCCGCTCAAATGATCAGGATCCGGCGCTTTTCTAGGGTTTGGGTAATCGCCGTATCTTCCGAAGACTCGCACGTTAATTAATATGTAAATGCGAATTTGACTTGTGGCCTGTTTGCCTAGCTATGGATTTATCCGAATATTGTATATAAGGCGACCAACAGGCGAATGAACGGCATTTCGTATCGCTTTATTAGGAAAAATATCATGTCGGACGAGAAGGCGATCGATCTTGCGTACCGGATATTGAAACCCGGGCCCAAGAAGATGCTGTCGATCGACGGAGGCGGGATCCGCGGCGTGCTATCGCTCGGGATTCTGGCGGCGATCGAGCAGGAGCTGAAGAATTTGAGCGGCAAGCCCGAGTTCGTTCTGGCAGATTATTTCGACTACATCGCTGGCACCAGCACCGGCGGCATCATTGCCGCGGGGCTTTCCTGTGGCCTGACGGTTGAAGAGGTCCTCGCCTTTTATCGAAACAACGGTGCCGCGATGTTCGAGCCGGCGTCGCTTTTGCGCCGCCTGAGGTATCATTTTGAGTCCGAGCCCCTGGCCGTGCAGCTACAGAAGGTTTTCGGTAGGGATACCCGACTGGGCTCGAACCGGCTTCGCACGCTGCTTCTGCTGGTGATGCGCAATGCGACGACCGATTCGCCATGGCCGATCTCGAACAATCCATTCGCCAAATACAACAGGACAGACCGGGACGACTGCAATCTAAGCCTGCCGCTCTGGCAGCTGATCCGGGCGAGCACCGCCGCGCCCACCTATTTCCCGCCCGAGGTCATCACGATCAACAAGACCGGCGCGCAGAAGGATTTCGTATTCGTCGACGGTGGCGTCACAACCTATAACAATCCTGCTTTCCAGATGGCGCTGATGGCGACTTCCGAATGCTACTGGCCGTTCGCACCGGCGGAGAGCCAGGGCTGGGTGACCGGTGACGATAAGCTGCTGCTCGTCTCGATCGGCACCGGATCGAGCCCGGATGCGCATGCCGACCTCGCGCCGCGCGACATGAACCTGCTGTTCAACGCGGGCACAATCCCGTCCGCGTTGATGTTCGCTGCGCTCAACGAGCAGGATACGCTGTGTCGGATGTTCGGCAACTGTGTTGCGGGCGACCTGATCGACCGCGAATTGGGCGACCTCCACGGCGCGCGTGGCCCGTCGGGGCAGAAACTGTTCCGCTATGCCCGCTACAACGCCGATCTCTCGCGGGAAGGGCTGGACGCGCTCGGACTCCACAAAATCGATCCCGAGCGCGTGAAGCGCATGGACGCGACCGATACGATCAAGGATCTGCTCGATATCGGCAAGGCTGTTGCGAAGCAGAAGCTCAGGATCGCAGACTGGAATCCGGGGGTTTTCACGCCCTGACTATCGCGGCGCGCTCTAATTCGATCCTGGCGTCTGCGCTGCCCGGAGCTGTTGGAGATAAGTGTCGTAGCGTCGCTTGACGGTGCTCAATCCAACTTGGGACGAGCCATTCACGTATCGCCAGATCGCAGTGATGCCGCCGGAATCGGAGATCGCCGAGCATTTGCAGGACTGCCAGTCGTTGAGCGCCTGTCTCGCCGCGACCGTGGGGTCTGCGAGCAAGTCCGGATCATTGACGAGATCTATGCCCAACGGTTGACCTGCTCTCCGATAAAGGTCTCGGCCGGCGATCTGAACCAACCCACGCCCTCGGTAACGCCAGCCGTCGCCGCTGGCCTCGTCGCCATTACCAAACTTATTGGCATACAGATGGTTGGCGATCCCTTCAGGGTTGCCCGCATAGCTGGCCGCCTGCTCCGCATTGAAAGAGAACGGAAAAAGCGCCAGCAGCTGATCGGAACGGTAGTTCAGATTTTCCGTGAGGGTTGTGAAGTCAGCTGTATTCTGGGCAGTCACCGCAAGGAACGCTGCCATTCGTTCCGGTGTTGTCAAACCCGCGGCCTGAGCCCCACCATGGATGACGGCGCCGAGTGGTATCTCATATTGAGAACCTTTGGTCTGGAGAATTCGCGAGACCGCGTCATCGAAAGACAGGATCGTTTGCTGTGGTGGAGTGCCGGTGGTGGTCGGCACCACCTCGACACCACCCCCCGTTCCGGTAACGACCGGCGCAACATGCCCCCCCGGGGGCAGGTCGACTGCACGAGGCGGGGTTGTGCGTTTGCCGCGTCCAGCGATCGTGCGTCGCGGTGCCTTGGCAGAGGGGTTTCCCACTAGGGAGACGGGCGGCGGCGGTGCCTCCGCCGCTATCACCGTCCATGATGTCACCACTGGCCCGAGGTTGAGTTCTTTCATCGCAAC
Source organism: Sphingomonas chungangi (assembly GCF_013778325.1). GTDB lineage: Bacteria > Pseudomonadota > Alphaproteobacteria > Sphingomonadales > Sphingomonadaceae > Solisphingomonas > Solisphingomonas chungangi. The sequence goes on from NZ_JACEIB010000004.1 coordinate 39,729, forward strand.
TGCGGGACCGGTCGCGAGCGTCCCATTCATCACATCGCCGCGCACCGCCGTGCCGTCATCGGCGATGGCGACGAAGCCTGTGCCCGCAGCCCGGATCAGGCGCGCGCCGCCCGGCAGCGGGGTCTGCAGGACGGTGTCGCCGGCGATCTGCCAGGTCGTCTGACCCGCCGCCTTGACGAGGGCGACTATCCGCCCGTCGGCCAGCGAGGCGACGATCGTGTCTTTGCCGATCCCCTCGATCGCCGTCACGCGGGGCCAATCGCCGTCGATCCTCTGGTACGGCCCGCCCTCCGGCGGGATGATGCCGATCCAGCCGCGGCCATCGGCACCGACGCGGGTGAAGGCCAGCGATCCGTCGCTCGCGAAGGCAAGGCGCGGGGCGGCGATCGCGTCCGGCTTCGCATCGCTCCGAGGCGGGTCCCAATTGTCGAGCCCGCCACGCGGCAGCATCTGGATGGATCCGTCCGTCATGCCGACCGCGAGACGGATCGCCCCGGACGCGCCGGACACCGCCAGCGCGACGATACGATTCTCCTCCGGGCCTTGCCCTGGCAGAGCCGGATCGGAAGGTGCCGCGTTCCAGATCTCGGCTTTTCCCCGCCCGTCGATCGGCTGCACGATGACAGCGTGGCCATTCTTCGTCGTGCTCGCGGCAAGCCCCCCGGCCGAGACCCCGATCACGCGGTCGACGTCCGGCGTGGAATCGACGATCTGGCGATCGGCGTGGGAACGCCATGCAAGCCACGCGCCCGGAACGAGCAGCAAGAGGGCCAACACCAGCGGCATGCCCGCCATGGCAGGCCGGGCGCGGCGCATCCGGCTCTCGTCGCTCTCGATCCTCGCGAAGGGATGCCGCGACCGCCAGCAGATTGCCACGAAGGACGCCAGACTGGCGATCGCCACGACCGCCGGCCCGACACAGGCGTGCACAGCCTCTGCGGCGCCGACGATCAGCAGGACGAGCAGGACCTGCAGGGGCACGGTGAACAGGGCGAACCAGCGTCGCGGCGGCAGCTCCCTGCCACCGAGCCGGCGATAGACGGCGGGCGCAAGCATCAGCAATACAAGCAGGCTCAGATCCGTCGCGAGCGGGGCGTCGATCGAGCCAATACGGAGGGCGGACAAGTACGGCAGGTTGATCAGGGTTGCCCCGATGGATGCCAGGCCCAGCACCAGCAGCATGGGTGCGAGCCGGATCAAGGCCGCCCGCGCTCCGCGCCAGACCGTCATTGGCCGCATCAGCATGACGGAAACGATCGCCCCCATGCCGACCGCTGCGGCACCGAGCCACAGCCCGCGCGACGGCGGGCCGGAACTCTGCCCGGGCGCCGCGCAATAAGCCGCGATCCCGTAGCCGAGCGCAATCACCACCGTGCCGATCAACAGCCAGTCGAGTTCCTTGAACCTCTCGACCAGAGTCCGCGCGCGCTCGCGCGGAATGACGATCTCGAAATCCTCGGGTTCACCCTGCCGCAGGAATTCGAGCAGTACCTCGTCGTCCAGCACGCGATCCGGCGCGGGATCGACGTTGCGCTCCTCGCCGAAGCGACTGCGGTTACCGGCAACGCGGCCGGTATCCGCGCGCGCACTTTGGATCAGCGTCACCAACGCCGCGCGAACCTCGGTCGCGCGTGCCGGGGCAAAGCTCTCCAGCATGGCACGCCGCAACCAGACCGGGATGCGGCCCAGCCGAACCCAGGGCAGGCGCGTGATCATCGCCAGCCGCCGTGGCGTGTAGAGCGGAGGAGAAGTGCGATCGTCCGCCTTCTCCCGGAGCCGCTGGCCGAGATAGAGCGCGAGATCGAAAGTCGCGACCGGATACATCGCCATCGCACAGAGCCATTCGAACGCCGGCCCATCGAGATACCATGAGAGCTCGTCGAGGATCGTGGCCGCGCGCGCAGCTTCGCTTTTGCCCTCGCTCTCCCCGTCGTCGTCGCTCCTGTAGGACACGTCGTCCAGCAGCGTCCTCAGGCTGTCCGGCAGCGGCGGAGCGCGCTCGTCCCCCGAACTGTCGAGCGGCACGAGGCGATCGGGATGGTCGGCAAGAAGCCGGCGCGCGAAGGAGACCAGTCCGCCGCTCGTCGCACGGCCTACCGGCACGCCCAGCGCCTGTGCCATGAGCAGTTCGTCGCGCGCCCATTCGGCACGCGGAACCGGTGTCAGCAGGCCGCGCCTGCGCCAGTGGGCGAGCTCCGCATAGCCGCCCCGCGCCCGTCCGTTCGCCAGATCGATGAGCGCCTCGCCCGCCGTGAGCACCAGCAGGCGATGGAACGGAAATTGCGCCCGCATTTGCCGGATGTGCAGGGTGGCATCACCGTTCTGCGGATAGACCCAGGACGGATCGCCGTCGTAGAAATAGGTATCGATGCCGACGCCGCCGAATTGGAGCGGGGCGATCAGCGCGGTGAGGCGATCGGCCTCCAGATCGTTCACCGCGTGCCGATCGATCAGGACGAGATAATCGGGGGTCTGGCGCTGCAGGCCGAAGCGCGGCCGGTCGACCACCCCGCCCCCGGCGATGGTCGCCCGGATCGTGGCGGGAATATCCATCACGCGCGTCGGCCGGGCCTCACGGCGTTGCATGAGGCGGCGGGCTTCCCGGAAGTGATCGGGTGCGCCGGGCGGCGCATCAGGCAGCGATCGCAGCAGCGGGGACTGGTGGGGCCGCACCCGGGGCTGCCGATGTCTGAGGAACGCCCGATGCGGATCGAGCAGATGCAGGATGACAGGGGCGAAGAACACCGCCACCGCGATGGCGACAAGAATCGCCACGTGAGACGCGACGTGCCCGACCGCCGGTGGTTGCGACCGCCACGGGGCATTGGGCGGGCTCCACCCGGTCGCGATGGAGAAGGCGCGCGCGGTGATGCTGGCATCGGGCGCATATTTCGCGAAGCAACGCTGCAGATCAGCCGCCTGGCTCGCTCGACCGGCGTCCGCGGCCCGCACATTGTCGCACCCTTGCGCCTGCCATTCCGACTGGTGCAGGAGCGCGAGGTTTATCGCCGGATTGCCGATATTCCCAAGCGTATCTGAGGGAAAACTCCTGTCGATGGCCGTGGCGATCGATGCCGTATCGAAGGACCCCGGCTGCTCGATCTGCTGGATCGCCCAGGCGATGCGCACCGGTGCATTCATCCGGTCACCGCCAGGCAGCTGCGTGAGCGCGCCAGCGGGGCCGATCGCGATAGGCGTCTCGGTGGGCAGGCCGGTGATGTCGCGGAGCCGACGCAGATATTCCACGGCGGTGATTGGCTGCGGCGCGTTGGGTGCCAGCGAGCGCGCAAGCTCCGCCAGTGTCGGCGCCCCGTCGCGAAGCTCCGACGCCTGGATCAGCCGCGCGACGCCGCCGGGCGATCCAGCGGCAGGCCGCGGTGCCGGAACCGTTTCCGGATGCACGACTGGCGGCGGTGACGGCGGCGTGTTCGGCGAATTTGGATCGGATGACGATGCTTTCACGGCCTGTGCGACGGTGAGGGGAGTGTGCGGTTGCTGGCTGATGCGCTTCCCGATCCACAAGGCGAAGGGCAGCAGCAGCAGCAGGATGAGGATGATCGGATGTCGTGCAGTCCATGAGCGGAAACGAGCGAACGGTCCGGGTTTCTTTTCGACCAGCGGCTCCGTATCGGTCGACACCGGAGGCGACGCGATCGACGCATCCCCGCGAAGGGGAGCGGCCGGCGCTCTTCTTTCGAATATCCGCGCAAGAGCGCCGCGTTCCTCCACGCTGCGCGCCAGCAATGGCGACAGATAGGGCGCGAAATCGGAGAGGGTTCGAAAAGGCCGGTCGGACCCGGCTCGCGCGAGCAGCGTCAGCATGATCTGGCGCGCACTCGTCTCCTCTTCCGGCCCGATAGCAAAGGTTGGCATCCGGTTGGCCCGCAACGCGCGAAGCAGGATGTCGAACTCGCGCGCGAGCTCCACCGGTATTTCGGCCGCCGGCCGATCTATCGTGACCGTCCCGGCAAATCCGGCGGCGGGCCCGGGGAAAGGGTCGGGCGGCGGGTCCTCCGGCACGATCGCCTCAGCCTGCTTTCGGCATGGCGGTCTTGAGTTCGGCGGCTATCCGCCGCTGGGCATCGACGGTCTTGGCGAGCACGATCTCGATCGTTTCGATCAGCCCCCCGGCTTGCCTAGCGAGGGGCTGCTTGGGGTCCAGCCTGCGGACGAGCAGCAGCTCCAGCCAGTCGATCAGCTCGGCGGTGCTCGGCCCCTCGGTCGACGCCCTGCCACGCAGCTTGTAGAAAAGCGCGACGGCATCCCTGATCGCGACCGGCAGATCGTCTCCCGGCTTCAGATTGAGCCGGTGGGCCAGCGCCGAGGTAACGATCTCCCGCATTTCCTCTTCCGTCGGGAATTCGATGTAGAAGAACAGGCAGCGGCGCAGGAAAGCGGCTGGCAGGCCGCGTTCGTCGTTCGAGGTGATGATCACGATCGGGCGATATTTCGGGTCGATCGCATCGCCTTCGCCGCCGGGCGAGATGGCGTTGCCCAGCTCCGGCACCTTGAAATAGAGCCGGTCGATCTCGTTGAGCAGATCATTGGGGAAATCGCGCGGCGCCTTGTCGATCTCGTCGATCAGGACGACGGTGCGCCGGCGAAGGCGCGCCTTTCCGTCACCTTTCTTGTCGTCTGCCAGGCCGAGCAGCGCCTCGACCCGGGGATGATCGCGCGGAAACGCGTCGAGTATGGCCGTACCGAGCGCCTGAAAGGTGATGAACTGCCGCGCATCAAACGGCTCGGTGCCGGATTTGAAGGCCGAGAGGTTGTCGTAGGTATAGAACAGGTCGCGCGCCTCGCTGGTCGATTTCGTCTCGAATTTGCGGAAGGCGCAGGAGAGGTTGGCGGCGAGCTCGGGTGCGAGCTGGGTCTTGCCCGTGCCCGGCGGACCCATCAGCAGCAGCGGCTTGCCAAGGATCAGCGCGGTATCCACCGCCTTGCGCAAGCCGTCCGAGGGGCGGTAGCTGCCGGTCGGCGGGGTGCGATCGATCGTCCCGATCTGCGTCCCCTGGACGGGATCCACATCCTTTAGACCGAGCGTGAAGTAGTTGATCGCCGCCATCTTGTCCTCCACCGTTTTTCGGGTGCTCAATCCGTCAGTGCTTTTTTCATGACCTTGACGAACGCCTCGTAATTGACGCCGAAATTCACCGCATCGTCGTCGCCATAGAGCTCACCGTTGATTGCGTCCAAGATCAGATCGCGCCGCTGGGGACTGACGATCGTCTCGGCGAGATTTTCGGCCCACGATTGCGCATGGCTGAGCTTGACCGGTCTGGTCAGATCGGGAAGGTCGAAACGTACCTCGATCGGCGGCGCGCCTTTGCTCGCCTCCCGCAATTGCCGCAATATGAATGCGTTGCGTTCGCGCTCGGTGGCATTCTCATCCTCCGTCGGCGGCCAGTCCTCCCAGCCGGGCTTTGCCCGCTTGAGGAACAGGCTTAGGAACGGCACGATCTTCGTGGCCGGCGCCTCTTCCGAGAAGTCGGACCAATAGCGCAGCCAGTCGGCAATCTGGACGGTGGACAGGTCGCGCACCAGGATATCGCACCGCGAATGGGCAACCACCCAATGACCGATCTTTCCGATCTGTTCCTGCACACTCTGCACGCCGGCGCTGATCGAACCGCAGATGCCGCTCCCAACATTCTCGGCATAGCTGCGGACAAAGGCGTCGTCTTTGATCGGGCCCTCTGGCCAGCTGATGTTCTTGAGCGTGAAATGATCCTCGCTGCCCGAGCCGTCGTCACTGAGGCCCAGCGCCTTCATGAAGCCGTTCGGAGTTTCGTTGAGCGGGCCGACCACGATCACCGGCACGATGCCCCGCCCGTTCCTGATCCGATCGCAGGATCGCAGGATCGCCTTCCTTTGTTCGTTGCGGGCGACACCGGCCGGCAGCTGCTCGCCGAGCTGGCGCATCCGGTCCTGGGCTGATCCGCCAGCGCGGACGCGATTGATGACGCGATTGATATATTGATCGGACAGACGATCGTAGCCCGCCTCCATCTTGCCTTCCGGGACGTTCCAGAGCTCGAAGACGTCCGTCGTGCGTATCGCCGACGGCAGCTTGCTTATATCGAACTCCTCAATAGCGCAGAGCACGAGTTTGCGGAGCTGGTTAGCGCCCCCCCATTCCAGAACCATCTCACGATGCTCATTGATGACCTCTTTGGAAAGGATCGCGAGCACGCACTCCGCTTCGTCGATCTTGTCCCTGAGTGCCTCGTCCCATTGGTCCTGTGCCTGGGTCCAGAGGGCTTCGATGCCGCATCGGTCGCACATGTCCTTCGTGGAATATTCAGGATCGATCTTTTCCGGATGATCGATGAACAGGGGAAGGCCTCGCATCACCAGGGCGCGAACCAGCGATGCCAACTTAGGCTTGTCCGCCCCGGCGTGGCTCAGGAAGACGGTCACGTCGCCACTCGCCCCGGACAACCGAACATGAATGACACGTTCTCGACTGGCATAATTTTTATCGAATCCCCCGGCGCGACAATTATGCTATGCTTGTCTCTCTAGTAAAAGACGTATTCTTGCGTGCCGATGGCCTTCATGGCGCTGGTGGCGCCCGTAAGGATGGCGTCGGGGAGGGAAGCAATGGTGGCCATGCCGGAGGGTAAGGATGGGCAGGAGCCGAACCTGGTGCCCGCCCCGGTACCCGCCGAACCCGCAGACGACGGGAGGGGCTACCTCTTTCTCGGCTTCTCGATCATCGGCGCAGGATTGCTGGTGGTGGCAGCGATCGTTCTGCACCTACTTGCCCACCTTTCCCTGCACGACGCCATCGCGGCGGGTACGTCTGCGTCCGATCCGGTTGGCGCGGATGTCGTGATGGACGGCCAGACGCCGAACATGCTCACCGCCTCCGCGCAGGGCATGGCGCTCATCGGCGGAGGGGGCGGGACGGCCCGCTCGCCGGATCAGCCTGGCGGTCCGGTGCGGCTGTCGCCCTATCATCACTGGATGCTGTTCGCCGATGCCCGTGGCGGCGTGGCGGCCGTCCGGCCGGGGCCACGCACATTGTCCTACGGCTGGGTCGATCCGGTACTCGCCAACTGGCGTCGCCTTGCCTGGGCGCCTCTCTTCCGGCCCAGCGCGAACCGGGCGCTCGGCATCGTGGCGCAGGTCGAAGCGCTCGATCTGCCGGCGGCCAGCCGCCCGCGCCTCATCGGCCGGGGCCGCGCGTGCAGCGATTGCCCCGAAATGGTGGAGGTCGCGGGCGGCTGGACATTCGATGGCGCACGCCTGTGGCAATCAGGCTGGCACTGGAACGACATGCGCCGCCTGGCACGCATCGACGATCTCGCGATCGGCGCCAAGCCGGTGGCGAGCAGCGTCTGGGGTCAGTGCCAGAAGGATGGTCAATGTGTCGGCCAGCCGACCTCAGGAGATGACGGCAGCCTCCTGATCAAGGATCCCGCGCTCGTAAAGCCGCTGCTGGTGTGGCTGAGCAGCCGGACCGGCCGTAAGATATGGATTGCGAGCCGGGCCGAATCGACCCTGATCGCACCCGATAACGCCGTACCGAGCGAGGGGGAATGGGTCTGTGCGAACCGCGATGCGCAGGCAGATAGTCGATCCTGCTCGATCCGGCGGGGCGCGCGTGGGGCGGATGCGCAGGCTGCAGCGGCGTTTCGAATTGTCGCGGGCGGTCCGGTCCAGACTGCCCAGTCCCGGCCCCTGGTCCCGCCGACGCCCGAGCCGGATGCCGCCGCATCCGGTCCGGCGCCGCGTGTCTATCTCCATATCGCGGCCGAGGCACAGCGTCTGGCGGCTCAGGCGGTCGCAGCGAAGATCGCCGGATTGCCGCTGAACGGGCAGAAGATCGTCGTGCCGGGCATCCAGTTCAGGCCAAATTCACCGCAGATCTCGCAGTTGCGCTGTTTCACGGCCTCCGATTGCGCGCTGGCGCCGTCGCTGCTGGCCGAGATCGGCAAGGCGACGGGTATTACCTTCGATCTCAGCGACCAGTCGGGCCGCTATGCGGACGCGAAGATCCGACCACTGCACTACGAAATCTGGTTCGGCTCGGGCGGAGCCTAGCGTTCGGCGCCGATCAGGGTTCCGCGCCACGCAGGAGATCGTCGATCGCGGCGAGGCAGGCGGCGGCGATTGCCCCTCGCCGGTAGGCGGCCTCGACAGCCGGCCTGAAATCCTCCGGCACGGCGTCGCGCATCCCGCCAGGCATGCCCGGTTCGAGTTCCGCAGCGGCATCGGACGGTTGCCAATTCGACCATTGGCCGTCCTTGAATTGCATGGCCCATGGGCCGGCGTCACCGGAAAGGATCATGCCAGGATGGGCGTCGTTCGCACCGAGGAGTCTGTTCAGATCGGCAGGCTTAGCCGGACCAATCGCCGGCACCACGACGGCTTCGGTCAGGCTTCCCAGTTGCAGGAGCCCTGCGACCGGATCGTCTCCGTCACCCCCCCGCAGCACCTGACCGAACGTGTCCCGATCCGGAATGATCGGCAGCAATATCAGGCTCGCATAGGCGACGACAGCATCCGCCTCGTCACTCCACGCGCCACCATAACGGGCCAAACCCACAGCAAGCGCGGTGGAGGCGTCGGACACGAGCACCACGCCCTTGCCCCGCCGCGACAGCGCCTCGACGATCAGGCCGGCCAGTTCGACGGCATCGGCCGGATCGTCGGTCGTGGGCTCGATCAGCAGGGCGATGCTCATGGCGCTGTCCCGGCGGCAAGATTGGCCAGCATGACAGGCAAGTCCCCTGGTTGACGAAGCTTGAGATTTGCCTTGCCGGCAAGCCACGCCAGGTCGCGGCGGCGATCAACGTTCATGTAGCGATGCTGGCCGAGCAATATCCGATGGCGGTGATGCGGCGCCGCTTCGTCGAGCATACGGGCCTCGCTCGCCGCGCCGGGCCGCCCTGTCGCCAGCAGCGCGGTGTCCGGCCTGAGTCCGAGAACCCCCGATTTTAGCTTGCTCGTGGTAAGGCCGTGATACCGCAGGGAAATCAGCCGGTCGACCAGCGCGCGATATTCAGCGGCACGGACCATCGCCGCGATATTGTAGCGTTTCGTCACGAAATCGGCCGCCACATCCAGATCGGCCGGACTCAACGAGCCGTTGGGCAGCAATGGAGGCAAAGCGTGGCGATCATGCGCCCGTATGCCCGGGCTCTGAGGTGCCTGAGGAATGGTCAGGGCAATCCGGCCGATCCGGCAATGCGCGGCGAGTGCGATCTCCCACTGCGTCCAGCGCGATCGAGGGAGGCCGGCGCTCTCGATGAGGAGCATGGCGCCGGCATCGGTCAGCGCCTCGGCGATCTCTTCGGGAAAGCGTGTGCCCGGCTGCGCCGAAAAGCGATCGACATAGAGACGGAAACCGCGCCGGGTCAGGACATCGGCGAGATCGTCGACCAGCGCCTGCGCGTCGGACCGCACGTAGCTCAGGAACAGCGGCCGATCCCGAGCGATGCCGGCTGCACGCAGGATGTTCGCCGCGACGACGGCATCGTCGCCTGCGTGGCGCAGGATCTGCCAGTTGTCTGGAATCCCCTTGGCCGGCGCGCCGGGCGGGAGGAGCGGCACGATCGCATAGTCGCCGCCTCTTGCCGCCAAACGCTGCGCATATCGTTTGAGGCCGGTCGTGAGGCCCGTCGACGTGCCGACCAGAACTACAAGGTGCTGGCAGGCCGGATCGGACCATGTGGCACAATTCAGGCCACCGGGGCCGTTGCATGGCGTGGAAGATGTTCCCGGCAAGTCGGCGAGCGCTTTATCCAGTTCCGGCGACAACGCATGGAGAACCGGCATCGTCGCGTTCTCGCCAACCAGCAGAATCTGGGTGGATCGCGGAAGCGCGGGAATCCCATAGCGCGTGCAGCTCGTCGCAGAGGAAGAGATATCAATATGTTGCAGAGCGATATCGGCCACGTCGAAATCCTCGCGGATGATTCGTGCTGTTCGAATCTGCACTTAGGATATCATGTTAATCCGATCCGCACACGACCCGAAATTCAAATAGAGATCCTTCATCGTAGAAGATCGGTCTTGAAATCGGAAGAGATATGACGATACATTGCCGCCGTTTTGTTGGCCGAATTTTCAAGAGTTTCTGGGTAACCGATAAAGGAGACAGCGCGATGCCTGAGGGCGCCGAGAAGATCTGCTTCGTCGTGATGGGGTTCGGCCGCAAGACCGACTATGAATCCGGGCGGACGCTGGATCTCGACGCCACCTACGAGGCGATCATCGAGCCAGCCGTGCTATCCCACGGCATGCGATGCATCCGGGCCGACGAGGTCATGCATTCGGGCGTGATAGATCTGCCCATGTACGAGATGCTGTACCATGCCGACCTCGTCATCGCCGACATCTCGACCGGCAACGTAAACGCCATCTACGAGTTGGGGGTTCGCCATGCACTGAAGCCGCGTGCGACGATCATCATGAGCGAGGACAAGGGCCGGGTCTATTTTGATCTCAACCATATCAACACACTCAAATATCGCCATCTCGGCGACGATATCGGCGTCAGGGATGCCAGGACCGCCGAAGCGGCGCTTTCGGCCTTGATCGGGAAGGTTCTGGCCGGCATGGCGACCGACAGCCCGGTTTATACCTTCCTGCCGAAGCTGACGCAGCCGTCTCTCAGCGCTGCGCAGCTGGATAAGCTGGTCGAAAGAGCCGAGATGGCGCAGGACGAGCGCATGAGTCTCATGCGAAAAGGCGAAAGCGCCATCGAAGCGAACCGTTTCGAAGAGGCAAAAGCGGCATTCGCCCGTGCTATCGACCTCAAGGCCGGTGAGCCCGGGGCGATCGTCGAGCCCTATTTGATCCAGCGGCTCGCGCTCGCCACGTACAAGTCGCAGGAGCCGGACAGTATAGAAGCGCTGGTCGCAGCGAGGAAAATCCTGCTGCAACTCGATCCCGAAACCTCCAATGATCCCGAAACGACCGGCCTGATGGGAGCGATCTGCAAGCGATTGTGGCGTCTCACCGGGGAGCGTCGGCAGATCGACCTCGCGATCAGATATTACGGTCGCGGCTTCACGATCAGGAACGACTATTATAACGGCGAGAATCTCGCTTTGTGTTACGAGCTTCGCGCTCCCGGACAGACTGATCCGGACGAGGCGCGGTTCGACCTGATGAGCGCCGTGAAGGTACGCAGCGCGGTGATCGACATCGCCGAAGATCTCGTCCGGTCCTCGACGTTCGAAGAGCGATCCGACCGCAAGTGGATCTTTGCAACGCTGGCGAACTGCTATTTCGCGATCGGCCAGATCGCAAAGGCCGGCGACTACGAGGAAAGGTTCCTGGCGTTCGGTCCGCCTCGATGGGAGTACGAAAGCTTCATGGCCGGCAAACAGGCGGTCATCGCGATCCATGGGATCGACGGCGTGCTGATTTAGCACGAACAAGGCATCATGATCGATGTGCTTGCACGATTCAGCCTTCGAAGGACGGTTGGCGAATTTCGCTGACTGGTCACGGAGTTGCCGTTGGGCTCGCAAGCATGCGTCCATGGCCTGGCGCCAGAAGATCCACTATTCGGAAGAGGGCAGAAACTGGCGCAATTCTGCAGGCAAATTGCAGCCAAAGCAAATCGAAAATCCGAAGGTGAAAGGGTGTGCGGTCTCGTAAAGTTGATCAAACTGTCTTGGCATCTCGTTGAGGGGCGGCCTGCGACGGTGAGCATTCGCGCTGAACCAAAATGCGTCCCGGCCTGGCTCGCGAGCTACCGCTATCCTCGATAGCTTCCTGGAAACCGTCAGTCTCCAAACGGCCAAGAGCTGTCTTAGATCGTGCGAGCGGCGAGCCGGGTTTGCGCTTTTCTCCCACGCAAAGAGACCGTCAATGTATTTGAGATTGATCGCCCCCTGCGTAACAAGAGGAGGCGAATATCGCATTGACGGCAATACAGGTGCGCCAGGCTGAAGCGCGAGAGCGTGGCTACAAGCTAGCGGATCAACTCGGGCTCTATCTCTATGTTACCCCAGCAGGCTCAAAATCTTGGCGTTTCAAATATCGATACGCGGGGCGGGAAGGGGGCTCCGGTTCGGCCTTTTCCCAGACGTCGGGATCAAGGAAGCACGCAGCAAGCGCGATAAGGCCCGCGTCATGCTGCAGTCCGGCATCAACCCGGTTCGGGATCAGGTACAGAATGGCAATCGCCGCTCCCAATCGTGCCGCGTACGTTCGAAGCTTTAGCTCGGGAGTGGCTTTCGGATCACCAGGCGCTCTGGTCGCCTGCCAATGCAGTTCGGGCAAGAAGCCGGCTCGAGAAGCACGTTTTTCCGTTCATTGGCCGAAGGGCCGTTGGAAATGTCGACGGTCAGGCGGTTCTGAACTTGCTGCGAAGCATCGAGGCGCGCGGGTCTATCGAAACGGCTAAGCGGGTTCGGGGATATATCCTGGCAATCCTGAAACGGGGACATGCCAAGGCAATTATCCCGCTTGAGCCAGTGCTCTCCGTTCAATATCTGGTATCAGCGCTGAAACCCACACCGTCGGTAACTCGGCAGCCCGCAATGACCAGGGTCCGCGATCTGTTAGAGCTTCAACAGGCCGCCGATCAGTCCACCGCCAGCAATATGATCAAGCTCGCTTCGAGGTTGCTGTCTCTGACGGTGGTGCGTGTGGGAGCTCTTTGCATGGCGAGATGGTCGGATTTCGAGGGGATCGATTGGGGGCGATGCACGAATCCCAACCTCAATCCGATTTGGCGGATTCCGGCATCGGGCATGAATCGTCAGCGTAGGAACAAGGAGAATCCTGAGTTTGACCACCTCGTCCCTCTGTCCCGACAGGCGATCGAGACGTTGCGTGCCGTTCGGCGTCTCACCGGTGATTTCGAGTTTGTGTTCACCAGTCGACGTTCGTGTCGTGCGCCGATGACGGATGCGGCTCTCAGCTCGCTATACAAAAGAATAAAGGCCGGTCGATATCAGAACCGCATGGTCCCGCGTGGATGGCGATCGGCATTCCCGACTATTCTGAATGAACGCGCCGCTCTGGAGGGACGCGAAGGGGATCGCTTATCGATCGATATGGCTTTAGGCCATCTGCCAATTGGCTTATCGGCCTCAGAATGGACCTATAATCGTGCTAAATATACGAGACCGCGCGCCCCTCTCTTTCAAGCTTGGGCCGACCTGATAAGCGAAGGATGTCCGTGATAAGACGGAAAATATGCAAAAATAATTGATGATAGGGTGGCTTGGGTGCGACTTTCTGGCATCGCAACCGAACTGCCTTATCATATATTCTCACGGATTCTTGGAAAAATATTGGAGTATTTACTGGGGTATCGTGAATAAAAATTTTAAAATATTTTTGCAAATCAACAAATTATCTCCCCTAGCTTCGGTTGCTGTCGGGCCCGCCACAGCGCAATCTCGAGGGATCATAGGCCCTCGGAAACCTTTAGTTTCCGGGGGTTTTTAATATAACGACGCGATATGCGGCGCACCCGATGGACTCTCGCCGATCGACCATGTCCGCCGCGCTTTTCTGTCCCTTGTCCCTCTGTTTGAAAAAATCACCCACTGAACGAACCAGCGTGCGCGATAGTCGCGTCCGCACCCGCGCTTCAGGAACGCTATCTCGCCAAGGCTGCAGCAACGAGTGAGGTCATCCGTGCCGCTTTGCGCGCACGCGGCGACTTCCGGCACGACCCTTATCGCTCAGGCGATGGCGGCGTGGTTCGGCGATCCGGAAATCACCCTCGACAGCCAATTTGGATCGCGTATTTCGTAGCCGGGATAGGTTGAACGAGGCGCCGTCATGAGCCCGGTCGCGTCTGGCTCGCGGTCCAGACTGGCAGGCCTTGCAAGCCATCGATGGTTCGCAGTCAGTTTGGCGTCGATCATTCCGGGATACGAAACGCTCCGGCTCCCGATCTATGATTCCGACGCCGCTCGCTGAAAGTGAAGACACGCATTGCCTTCGTAGGTCGCAACGGGCTGGAATCGTCATGAAGTCTCGTGCCGCCGTCGCGTTCGAAGCCAAGCAGCCGCTCGAGATCGTCGAACTCGATGTTGAAGGCCCGAAGGCGGGCGAGGTGCTGGTCGAGATCATGGCGACGGGCATCTGCCACACCGATGCCTATACGCTGGACGGCCTCGACAGCGAGGGCCTGTTCCCGAGCGTGCTGGGCCACGAAGGCGCCGGCATCGTGCGCGAGGTAGGCGCGGGCGTCACCTCGGTGAAGCCCGGCGATCACGTCATCCCGCTCTACACGCCCGAATGCCGGCAGTGCAAAAGCTGCCTGAGCGGCAAGACCAACCTGTGCACCGCGATCCGCGCCACGCAGGGCAAGGGGCTGATGCCCGACGGCACGACGCGGTTCAGCTACAGGAGCCAGCCGATCTTCCACTACATGGGCTGCTCGACCTTTGCGAACTCCATCGCGCTGCGAGATCGCGGTGGCGAAGATCCGCGAGGACGCGCCGTTCCAGACCAGATGCACGCGGGGACAAGCGTCCGCAGCGTCGTCGTCTTCTACCGGGTAGGATTTGCTCTTCGATCGACAACGCGACCGTTGTCCGATGGCCGAGGATTGAGAGGTGTCAAATGAGTGGGGGCAAAAGCTTCGTTCTGGATCCTGGTGTGCAGGCGTTCCTCGCACGAGACCATGGCGCGTTCGTGGAGGGGAAAACCGCGTCGCAGGGCGGAGCGGGCATCGCAGTCCACGATCCTTCGACCGGCGGCGCCATCTCCCGGGTCGCAGCGGCGACCGCCCAAGACGTCGACCAAGCTGTGACCTCTGCACGGCGTGCATTCGAGGACGCTCGATGGCGTGGGCTGACACCGGCCGCCCGCGAGCACATTCTGCTGCGTTTTGCTGATCTCATCGACAGCCACGCCGACGCGCTCGCCCAGCTCGAGACGCTGGAGCAGGGAAAGTCGATCATCATCGCACGGCATCTTGAAGTTGCCGGAGCGGTCCAGTGGACGCGGTACGCGGCGGGATTGGCGACCAAGATCACCGGGATGACGCTCGACGTCTCGGGTGCACCGCCGGGATCGCGGGCCTTCGCCTATACCCAGCGTGCGCCTGTCGGTGTTGTCGCAGGGATCGTTCCCTGGAATTTTCCGCTCGCGATCGCAATCTGGAAGATCGCGCCCGCGCTCGCGGCGGGCTGCAGCATCGTCCTCAAACCGTCCGAATTCACACCTCTTACGGCATTGCGCCTGGCCGAGCTGGCGATCGAGGCCGGCGTGCCGCCAGGGGTCTTCAACGTGATTACGGGGGATGGGGCCACGGCGGGCAACGCGTTGGTCGGATCGCCATCGATCGCCAAGATCAGCTTCACCGGCTCGACCGCCGTCGGAAAGACCATCGGCCGCCGAGCGGCCGACACCATGACGCACGTCACGCTTGAGCTCGGGGGCAAGAACCCGGCCATCGTTCTGGCCGACGCGGACGTCGACACCACGGTGGCAGGATTGTCGACTGGCGCATTCGCCAATCAGGGGCAGGTCTGCGCGGCCGCGTCCCGCATCTATATCGAAGCTTCCATTTTCGATCAGATTGCCGCCGGGCTCGAGCAGACGGTGCGCGGCATGGTCGTGGGGCCGGGTCTGGACCCTGCGGCACAGATCAATCCACTCGTTTCAGCCGTGCACCGCGATAAGGTGATGCGTTTCCTGAGCGAGGCGCGAGACGATCGCCTGGAGTTGATCCAGGGGCAAGGCGGTCCCAACCCCTCCGGCTTCTACGTACCGCCGACGCTCGTCATTAGCCCCTCTCCAGACAGTCGGCTGGCGCGCGAGGAGGTTTTCGGCCCCGTGCTTGCGCTGACGCCGGTCGCTGATGTGAAGGAAGCGCTGCGGCTCGCAAATGGCAGCGAGCTCGGTTTGGCCGCGAGCCTCTGGACACGGGATTTGAATGCGGCCTTCGCACTCATACCGCGGATCGAGGCGGGCACCGTCTGGGTCAACAGTCACCTGCCGATCGACCCGAACGTGCCCTTCGGCGGCTTCAAGCAATCGGGCATCGGTCAGGATTTCGGGCCGCGCTGGCTCGATGGCTATACGCACGAAAAATCGGTCTGGATCGTCCATGGCGCATGACATCGAGCAGGATGGGAAAAGGATGGCGAAGAAAGAGGGGCCGGCGGCCGAGACCATGACCGGTGGAGACGCGTTGGTACGCGGACTAAAGACCCATGGTGTCGATACGGTGTTCGCCTTGCCCGGCGCGCAGATCTACGGCTTGAGCGATGCGCTCGCTCGCGAAGCTGCAGCGATCCGGACGATCGGCGCGCGCCACGAGCAGACGACGGCCTACATGGCCTATGGATACGCGCGAGCGAGCGCGCGGCCGGGCGTCTTCGCCGTGGTGCCTGGGCCGGGTATCCTGAACGCGTCGGCCGCCTTGCTCACGGCCCATAGCTGCAATGCACCGATCCTGGCGCTGACCGGCGACGTGCCCTCGGCTTTTAAGGATCGAGGACGCGGTGCACTGCACGAACTGCCGGATCAGCTCCAAATTCTGCGCAGCATGACCAAATACGCAGCGCATGTCGCGTTGCCCGAGGCGGCGCCTGGCGCGGTGGCTGACGCTTTCCAAGCGATGCAGTCAGGGCGGCGCGGGGCGGCCGCGATCCAGGCGCCGTGGGATTTTTTCGACAGGCAGGCGGAGATCGCGCCTCAGGCACCACTTCCGCTGTTGCAGGCGCCTGAAATAGACCACGACGCAGTCGTTCGTGCTGCGCGTTTGATCAATGCGGCCAACGCACCGATGATCTTCGTGGGATCCGGAGCGCTCGATGCAAACGCCGAGGTTACGGCGCTCGCCGAACGTTTGAACGCGCCCGTCGTCAGTTTCCGGGGCGGACGCGGTGTCGTCTCGGACGATCATCCGCTCGGGTTCACCGTTGCCGCGGGTCAAAGGCTCTGGCCGGAAACCGACCTTGCCATCGTCATCGGATCACGCTTCGAACTGTTGGACATTCGTTGGCGCTGGCGTCCGAAGGATCTCAAGATCATCCGTGTCGATATAGATCCGGCCGAATTCGATCGGATCGAGACCGATGTCGATCTGCATGCGGATGCTGCGGGCGGGGCTCGCGCCCTGCTGTGCGCGCTGGAGATGGGCGGGGTCGCACCACGGCGGCAGGCGCTGATCGCCGCCGCCAAGTCGGCCGCAGCGTTGAGTATTCAGGGCGTCCAGCCGCAGGTGGATTATCTACGCGCTATCCGCGACGTGCTTCCGCACGACGGCATCTTCGTCGACGAGCTCAGTCAGGTCGGGTTTGCCTCGATCTTCGGCTTTCCCGTCTATCAGCCGCGCACGCTCATATCGGCAGGCTATCAGGGCACGCTTGGCTTCGGATTTCCGACTGCGCTCGGGGCCAAGGTCGCGTGCCCGGATCGCGCGGTCGTGTCGGTCACCGGGGACGGCGGCTTTCTCTTTGCCGCCCAGGAGCTGGTGACCGCCGTCCAATACGGGATCAATCTCGTCACGATCGTCTTCAACAACGGATCCTATGGAAATGTCCTGCGCGACCAGGCGACGCTCTACGAGGGGCGTCTGCTGGGTTCCGAGCTCGTCAATCCCGATTTCCTGAGGTTCGCGCGCGCTTGTGGTGTCGAGGCGCATCGCGTGCACAAACCGGTCGCGCTCAGACCCGTTCTCGAGCGCGCTCTCGCCGCCAATCAACCGATCCTGATCGAGGTCGCCGTCCCGCGCGGATCGGACGGCAATCCGTGGCCGTTGCTGCATCCAAGTTTTGAATAGCGCCCGAGGCGCGCCCGACCGCGCTTCGGGATCTTGGCGGCCTGGCTAGGCGCCGGTCCTCGAGGGCAGCCGCCAATTCGGGAGACCCATCTCGATGCGATGCACCGGATTGCTCAGCGTGCCGAGCCCCGTGATGCTGACCTCCACCGGACCGTCGACGACCTGCAGGTTGGCGCTGTGCAGCGATCTCTTTTCACCGGGCTGTTGTCGGAAGGCGGTCCCCATCGACACCACGTCGCCCGGCTCCAGCGTCTGGAAATGCGAGAGATAGGAGAGGATCTCCGCGACGCTGTAGGTCAGATAGCGGGTCGAATCGCGCGCGATGACGTGACCGCCTACCGTGCAGACGACATCGAGCACGTCGGGATCGGGAACTGCGTCGGCCGTGACCAGCCAAGGGCCGATCGGGCCAAATCCGTCCGTGCCCTTGTAGCGCGCCGCGTAGGACAAATGTTGCTCGCGCTTCTCGAGCACGGTCGGATCGGACGGCGATGCGTAGAGCGCATAATAATGCACCATGTCCTCGCCGCGCATGTCGTTGCCCGTCAGGTCATTGAAGATCGTATAGCCAAAGATGTGGTCGAGCGCCTGGCTCGGCGCGAGGTCACGACCTGTCTTGCCGATCACGACCGCGAGTTCAGGCTCAGGGTGGACACCGCGATAATAGCTGCGCACTTCGATCGGTTGCCGGTGTCCCACCAGGCAAGTCCGCGGCTTGGTGAAGAAGAGCGGATGCTGGGGCGCCGCGATCTTGCGGGCGTCCGAGGCGGAATTGTTCATCGCGACGCCGATAATCTTGCCGGGGCGTCGAATGGGGGGATGCCAGCGGACAGCCGCGGCCGCGATACGCGGCGCCGATCCATCACCCTGGCGTGTTGCGAGCCGATCGAGAAGCGAGGGGCCGCCCGCGATCACCGCATCCATCTGGGTCGTGGGGTCGATGGGATGAGGAAGCAGGTCGGTGACGATGACGAGTTGCTCGTCGTCGAGGCGAACGCCAATATGATCCTGCCCGTCATGGGCGAAGCTCGCCAGATGCATCGATCGATCCCCCCTGAGCCGTTCTCGGCTCAGGAGTAAAGCGGCTGCTCCTGCCCGCGCGATGTGATAGACTTGCGCATTCCATCCTGCGGAACAGAGGCTTGCGACGCGCAGCTCGAACAGCAACCCTGCCGGTCGAGCAAGGTCCCGATCTCCGTCGCTGCCTCGAGCAGCAGCTGCGCCATCCGGCGAACCGCGGCAGGCCCGAGCACACGTGCGAAGAAGGTAATTCCGAGCGTCGCGACGACGTGCCCCTGTTCGAAGATCGGCACCGCTATGCTGTTGGTGGTCGGATCGCGTCCGAGCGTGCGGATCGCATAGCCGCCTTCGATGGCATGGCGCAGATCGGTGAGCAGCATCTCCGCGCTCTCGCCGGTCGCGGGTTCGTGAGCGGGGGGGGCCGGCCGTTCGGACAATGGGAGGTGCGCAAGCCACGCCTTGCCATGCGCGCTCGTCCAGAGCGGAAGCCGCTTGCCGATCGTCGAACGGGCATGGGCGTAGGGACTGGCGGGAATTGTGCTGTATCGTACGATCGTGGCATCGCCCGCCGGCTGGGCGATCGAGATCGGCCAGAGCAGTTCGGCGGTCAGCCGATCGGCGACCTGGACTGCAGCTTCCATCACTGCCGGCAATCCTGAGAACCCAGCGCCCAAGCGCCGCAGCTTGGACGTGACGCAATAATCGCTGCGCGGGCTCGCCTGATGGACATAGCCGCCCTGGACCAAGGTGCGGATCATCCGGACGACAGTCGGCTTGGGAAAGCAGAGGCGACGACTGAGCTCGCCGATCGAGGCGGATTCGAGGCCGCTCAGCAATTCGAGGAGCTTGAAGGTTCGGGCGACGGAGCGAATAGTCTCGTCGCCCAGATCGTTAGACGGCTCCGACATCGATGCGCTCCCCCCGTAAGACGATGTGCTGGCCTGGCACGCTCTGCGTGAGCGGGCGTTGAAGCGCCCGCGCGATCGTGGCGACCCGGATGACCTGTTCGGCATTGTCGCAGAGTGCGACCCCATCGGCCCGAACCACATTATTCTCGAAGCCGACCCGGGCATGACCACCCAATGCCAGTGCGGTCGCTGCGACCGCGATCTCGCCAGCGCCAAAGGCGCAGACCGACCAATGACCGTCGGCGCGCCACTGCGCCGTAAAATCGAGTATGCGCGAGGGGCCGGTGGGCGTGCCGTCGTCATAGCGGCCGATCACGAACAGGACCGGTGGGTTTTCAAAGGGAACGATGCCGCTTTCGATCAGCAGGCGGAGCCGCTCGGCTTCCTGCGGCGTGTAGAGGATGAATTGTGGCAGGACACCGCGTTCGGCGATGTCATGCAAGAAGGCAGTGACCTCGATCATGGAGGTTCCTTCGGGCAGGAATTCGCGCAGGGCGAGGGATGCGGCACGCGGCTTTACGGTGCGCACGATCTCCATCTGCATGGCCGCGTCATAGATGCCGACCGCCTCGGTCGTGATCTGGAGGATCATGCGGTCGCCAACCGCATCTTCGATGGCTTCGATCGAGGCCCGGTAGCGATTTGGATCGAGGCTGTGGTGACCCTGTTCGTCGCGAACGTGCAAGTGATAGAGGCCTGCACCGGCATTCGCGCAGGCCAGCGCATCTAGGGCGAGTTCCGCAGGAGTGAGCGGAATGGCCGGATGATCCGTCTTGAGCCGCTTGGCGCCATTCGGCGCCACCGATATGAGGGCCGGGCGGGGGGTCATCCCCGTTCCGCCAATGCCTCGGAGCGCAAACGCCGGCGAAGCATCACACCCGCTTTGTCGCTCGTGATCGATCGCTCGACGAAAGGCGCTTCATCCTCCCGTCGGTTGCGCGCGATATTTTCGAGCGCGAAGCAATCCTCGACAAACGCGGCCTTGATGCCGGCATGGATCGTTTCGCTCGTTTGAGCATCGTCTTTGACGAAGTCCCGAGCGATCACGAAATGATACAGGACATGGTCGCGGTCGATTGGGGTGAGCAGCTGGGCCGTCCGAATATGATGGTCGGTACGCTCGCCTTCCGGAAGCTCGAGATTCTGGAGCACGACGGCTGAAACCGAGAGACCGGGTGAATGATAGGTCGAAGTCACGATCCGGGCTGCGTCGCCGTGAATGTCGAGCGGATCGGCATAAAGTGGCGGCAGGCGCGTCGGCGCGACCGTTCGCCGTACGACGATCCGATCCTCGCCGATGTCGGTCGAGAAGGGCGCTGCCGCATAATCGGGCGTGCCGAACGTTTTCTTGTGCAGAAAACTCAAGTGACTGAGGTCGAGCAGATTTTCGTGCAGGAAAACATAGTTGGAGTGCAGCGTCATGGATCCGGCCGACAAGGCCCAGCCATGCGCCCGGGTTGCCCATTCGCACGGCGGCAGCGCCGTGGTCGCAGCCCTGCCGGGATCGCCGAGCCAGATCCAGACCATCGGCGCCGTCTCGCGCACCGCATAGGTCTGCACGCGCATGACTTTTGGCGCGTGCTTCTGGGTCGGGACCGCCTTGCATGCGCCGTCCGGTCCATACCGGATCCCGTGATATCCACAGACGATGTCGTCGCCCTCGATGGCGCTGGCCGAGAGCGGAAAGGAGCGGTGCGGGCAGCGGTCTCGCATCGCCACCACCGCGCCGGACGCGGTGCGGTAGAGCACGACGTTGATGCCGAGCAGGCGACGCGCAACGGGCTTGCCGGCTTCGATTTCGTCGCTGAGGCAGACAACGTACCAGGCATCAAAGATGAAGGGTGTATCCTCGTCGGCGAGGCCGTCCTCGTGGTGCGGCGTCTCGGGCGGTGTCGCCAGCAGGGTGGCCATGATGCGATCCTTCTCGTCAGCGTCCACCGACTGCGATGGCGTCGGTTACGACTGGGGGTTCCTCGAAGACGATCACCCCGCAGCCGGTGATCTTGGGGAATGTGTGGAAGCGGTGCACCTCGCGGACGGTGCTCGACAATGCAGCACGCATCGCAAACCAGATCGAAAGCTCGGCAGCTTCTGTGCCTCCAAGTCGCATCAATTCCCGCTGCGGAATGGCCAGCAACCGCGCGGCATCGTCCTGGAGATGGGCGAGGAAGAAGCGATCGAGCCCTTCGTTTGCCATGCCGAAGCGACCGCCGCTGATCTGGTGCGACATGCCGCCCGTTGCGATGACGACGATGCGCTGATCCGGTTCGTAGGCGCGCACCGCCTCGCCAAGCGCGTTGCCGAGCTGCCAGAGCCGCTGCGAGGTGGGCAGCGGGTGTCGGACCATGTTGACCGCGATCGGAAGGATCGGCGCTGGCCATGGCGTGTCGGCAAGATAAGGCAGCCAGGAGTAGATGCCGTGATCGACCGCCAGGTCCTGACAGACGGTCATGTCAAAACCGCCATGGACCAGCCGTTCGGTGACGAACCAGCCGAAGTCGCTGTCGCCCGGCAGGTCCGGAAAGGCTCGCGGTCCCCAACCTTCGTCGGCCTGACGGAAGCTGTTCGAAACGCCGATCGCCAGCGTCGGATAAGCATCGAACTCGAAATGGTTCAGATGATCGTTGTAGATGACGACAATCTGATCGGGACGGGCATCGGCGAGCCAGCCCTTCACCGCGCGCGTACCCTCATACCAGGGCTGCCACTCGGGTGCGAAGCCATCGCGCATGCCGGCATCGAAGGCCATGCCCATTGAGGGCGTGTGCGAGATGCCGATGCCGCCGATGATCTCAGCCATGGGGCATGTCCGAGACGACGCGGCGCGGACAGGCATGCATCATCTGGTGGGCGTCGACGCCGCAATTGTGCGCGCCGATATGATAGAGGTTGAGCCCCAGCGTCGCGGCGAGCTTGAGGATCGCCTGGAGATGCCCCCCCGCTGCCAGCAGACCCGTCCAGTCGCGGGCTTCGACGAGGGATCGTTCGCGTTCGGTCAGGTCCCAGCGGTTCATGAACGCGTCCGGATCGGCGAGAAAGGTGGCGCGGTTCGACGGTTGCTTGAGGCTGAGCGCAAACCGGTTCAGCCTCATCCCGGCGGTCGAGCGGGGACCATCGAAGATGAATGTTCCGGGCTCTTCCATATCGAAGCTCGGATCGCGCACTGTGATCCCCTAAATTCAACATTGTTGAATGATAATCAATATAGTTGTACGTGGCGGTCACGTCAAGGTGAGATGGTGGATGGCCGATCAGGTGAAAGGCATTCAGTCGGTGGAGATTGCCGGCGGAATCTTGGACGCGATCGTCGATGCGTCGCAGCCGCTGCGGTTAAAGGAGGTCGCCCAGCTCACCGGGCTTTCGGCCAGCAAGGTCCGGATGTATCTGGTGTCGCTCTGCAGGGTCGGACTGATCGCTCAGGATCCCGCGGATGGCCGCTATCGGCCCGGCCGCAAGGCGCTCCGGCTCGGCATGCTGGCGCTCGGCCAGGACCAACTGATCAGCGCCGCGCGTCGCGCGATGACTGATATTGGCGAGCGCACCGGGGATCCGGTTCTGCTGTCGATCTGGGATCGCGACCGGTCGATGATTATCGCCTCGTACGAGACGTCGGGCCCCTTGCCGATGACCTTCCGGGTGGGAACCATGACGCCCCTCGATACCGCGACTGGTCGGGTGTTTTTGGCCTATCTGCCGCCCGCCGTGGCAGATCAGGCGATGCACGTTCACATTGGTTCAGACCGTCGCGCCGCTGTCGAGAGCGTCCTGCCCCAGGTCAGGCGCAAGGGCTTCGCGGTTGCCTCGACCGTCCGGCTGAATGCCGATGCGGCGATCAGCGGCTATGGTGCGATCGCGGTTCCGGTTTTCGGGCGCGAGGGCCGTCTGGAGCTTGTCTTGACCGCGCTCCACCCGAGCACGCTCGACGTGGTCGGCAGGAAGGCTGAAACCGCCTTGCTCGTCGAAGCGGCACGGGATCTCAGCCGGCAAGCCGGCTTCTGATCCGCCTCAGTCTTTGCGGACGCTGGCGTCGAATGCCAGCAGCGTAGCGTTGAAGCGCTCAGGACATTCCAGATTGAGCAGGTGCCCCGCATCCTCGAAGCGATCCAGCGCGGCGGCGGGCAGGTCACGGACCAAGCGGTCGGCGATCGCGCGATAGTCGGCAGCATCGGTTCCGCCGGACAGGACCAAGGTCGGTGTCCTCATGCCCGAGAGCAAGGCCGATATGCCCGGCAGCGTCTCACGCGGGTCCGGATTGCACCAATGCCAGGCGTCATAGCGGTCGACCATATCGCGCAGCAGGCCGTCCGCACCTGCCCGTCGCAGCGAGGCGTAGATGGGATGACCCATCCAATAGGTTTTTGCGGCCTCGAGGCCCCGCTCGCGCGCAATCCTCGCCGCCACCTCGACCGGGCGCTCCCCAGACCATATATGATCGGCAAGTCCGGGCGACGCCAAGACCAGCCCGCGCGCGACACCGGGGTGACGGACCGCGAATTCCAGCGCGATGTTCGCCCCCAGTGAAAGCCCGACCAGCAGCGGCGCGGATAGGTCCAGCGCGGCGATCAGCACCGCGAGGTCATCGGCATGGGCATATGGTGCTCGCGGACGCGTCGATTGACCGAAACCACGAAGGTCGTAGCGCACGACACGGTGGCCCGCCACCAGCGCCTCGATCTGGGGCGCCCACATAGCCCGACTGAAGCTGAAGCCATGGAGCAATATGATGGGCGGACCTTCGCCCGCCTCGTCCAAGGCGAGCGCGCCGTTTGAGATCGGCAAAATGATGTCAGCCATGCGACGTGGACGCCCGGAACAGCGGAATGACGGTGCGCTCGGCAATGCGCCAATGCCCGTCGAGCCGCTGGTAGCGATCCACGAAATCAGCGACGATCGCGGGTATCGTGCAGGGAATTTCGGCGGTCCCGGCCGCCGAAAATGTCGCGCAGATGCTCAGACCCCGCGCATCCGCATCCCCGACGAAGTCGATTCTGAGGCCGGTGACCATATGACGCGACGTGCGTGGACCCGCAGCGGCGCGCGCGAGGAAAAAATCGCGCAGAGCCGCATGGCCGACAAGGACGCGCGTGCCGTTGGTGTAGACGGCGTCGGGTATGAAGACGTTGACGAACGCCTCGACGTTGCCGCGATCGAGCGCATGGCCGAAGTCGCTCGTCAGTCGCTCGATCGCCAGCCTGTCGTCGATCCGGTCAATCCTATGGCTCATGTCATCTGCCCTCTATCATGCGCCAGTTCGGCGGCGCGAACGGTGTTGGCAAGCAGGCAGGCGATCGTCATCGGACCAACGCCGCCCGGAACCGGCGTGTAAGCCCGTGCGTGACCGATCTCGTCGGCGGCGACGTCGCCGACCAGCCGGGTGACGCCGTCGGCCTCCGTCATGCGCGTGATCCCGACGTCGATCACAACTGCGCCATCCCGCACCCAATCGCCGCGCACCAGACGGGGGCTGCCGGCGGCTGCGACGATGATGTCGGCGCTCCGTACAATGGCAGGCAGGTCGCGCGTGAGGATGTGCGTGACAGTTACCGTGCATTCGCGCTCCAGAAGCAACATGGCGACGGGCTTGCCGACAATGTTGGATTTGCCGATCACGACCGCCTTCAACCCGCGGAAATCATCGACGACACTTTCGAGCAGCATCATGCAGCCCAGCGGAGTACACGGAACGAGCCCACCCGTGCCCGTCGACAGGCGTCCGACATTCACCGGATGGAAGCCATCGACATCCTTCGTGGGCGCGATTGCGTCGAGCACGCGTCCGGCATCGATCTGTGGTGGCAATGGGAGCTGCACGAGGATGCCATGGACGTCGTCATCCCGGTTCAGCGTGTCGATCAACGCGAATAGGGTCTCCTCGCTCGTGTCTGCGGGCAGCCGATGCTCCATGGAGCGCATGCCGGCCTTGCGCGTCTCGGCGACCTTGCGCCGCACATAGATCTCACTCGCCGGATCATTGCCTACCAACACAACCGCAAGGCCGGGTGTCGTGCCGCTGTGCGCGCGCAGGCGGGCGACATCGGTCGCCACCTGATCGGTGACCATCGCCGCCATGCGCCGACCGTCGATGATTGCGGCCATCGCCTCAGGACCGGAAGACGACCGTGCTGTGGCCGTTCAGCAGGATGCGATCCTCCAGATGATCGCGGACCGCGCGCGCCAAGACGCGGCGCTCAATGTCGCGTCCCTTCGCGACCAGATCTTCCGGCGTGTCGGCATGGCTGACCTGCTCTACGTCCTGCGCGATGATCGGGCCTTCGTCGAGGTCGGCGGTGACGTAGTGGGCGGTCGCACCGATCATCTTCACGCCACGAGCGTGCGCCTGGTGGTAAGGTTTTGCGCCCTTGAAACCGGGCAGGAAACTATGGTGGATGTTGATGCAACGGCCGTTCAGGAAGGCCGCCAGATCATCCGACAATATCTGCATGTAGCGCGCTAGCACGATGAGTTCGGCAGCACTTTGCTCGACCAGTGCCTTGATGCTCTTCTCCTGCGCAAACTTGGTATCGGGCGTGACCGGCAGATGATGAAAGGGGATATCGCCGACATGCGTTGCATGGAGCGCAGAACGTGGGTGATTGGACGCGATGCCGACCACGTTCATGGGGATTTCGCCGATCCGTTGCCGGTAGAGCAGGTCGCTTAGGCAATGATCGAATTTGGAGACCAGGATCAAAACCCGTTTGGGTTCTGCCTCGGCCGTTACCCTCCACACCATGCCGATCCCGGCCGCCAAATGCGCGAGGCGCTCGCGCAAGGGGGCAGGCGAAGTGCCCGCCCTAACGCTTGCAAACCGGACGCGCATGAAGAAGCGTGCGGACGCCGCATCGTCGAACTGCTGCGCTTCGAGAATATTGAAACCGCACTCGAACAACAGGCCGGACACACTGGCGACCAGGCCAGGTCGATCAGGGCAGGACAAGGTCAGCACAAAGATTTCGGTCACAGATCGTCTCCAGCACTCCCGCTGCCGGGATGCGCGCGTTGAAGGTAAGCCGGCCGATGGGCAAGGGCGCCCGACGCCGGACAGGCCGTCCCAGCTGGACGGCCAGCGACCGCGCCGGGCGCGGCCGCTTACTTCGGTCCGCCGATAGCATAGGTCAGATCTATGCCGATCGTACGCGGTTGATTGGTCGTCGCGCGATTGAACGACGGCACGAAGGTAAAGATCTCCTCCGGATCACCGATATACGCGCGCTTGTCGGTAACGTTATTGGCGAAGATGAACGCCGTGAAACGATTGCGGCTGGTGACGCCGAGCCGCAGGTTGATCAGGTTGCGCGACGGAATATGGTTCACCGGCGCAAAGTTTGGATCGATGGTACCGCCGGTATATTCGTCGGTCGCGCGGAATACGGCCGTGTAGGTATCGTCGATCGGCAGCGAATAGACGAGCGTCGCCGTGTTCGTCCATTTCGGCACATTCTGGATGCGCTCGCCCTTGTAGAAACCGGTGCCCGGCAGGACCGAGCTTAGTTTCGCATCGGTATAGCTGAACCCAGTGGTGAGCGTCAGCTGGTTGGTCAGGTGCAAGGTCGCCTCGAGCTCGCCACCGGTGATATGGGCGGTGCCGGCATTAGCCGTGTAGGTGTCGCCGCAGGCCAAGGTCAGCTGCTGCTGGATGCCCGACCAGACCTCGTGATAAACTGCCGAATTCACCGTCAGACGGTTGTCGAACAACCGTGCTTTCTCACCCAGCTCGTAGCTCCAGAGCGAGTCCGGCGCGAACGATGTCGGAAAGTTCGGGCAGGTCACCGGCGGCGGCGCATTACCCCCGCCCGGCCGGAAGCCCTTGGATGCCTGCGCATAGATCGTCAGATTATGGCTGGGCTGGTAGGAGAGGTTCACCTTGGGGTTGGCGCCCGAATGGGACGAGGGCAGGGATTCGACGATCGGCGCGCCTGGACCGACAACGAGACCACCGCCTTCGGTCAGGTCCTCTCCCGTCTTATAGTGGTAATAGCGCACTCCTGCGGTGAGCTTGAAGTCACCAAGCTTGTAGGATGCCTCGCCAAAGGCTGCATATTGCTTGATCGTGTTGGTGAAGTTCAGGAAGAAATAGGATGGCACCCCGAAAGTCTCGGCGACGATCGGACCCGGCGTTGTCGTGTTGATCTCGGTCTTCGCCTTGAAATCCTGGTAGAAGCCTCCGATCACCCACTGGAAGGGGCTTGATCCTGCCGAGGACAGTCTGAGTTCCTGCGTGATCTGGCGGCTGCGGTCATGCTCATAGGCGGTGAGCGCGCCGGCATCGTCATAGGAGACGTCTGGAATGCCGATCAGCGCCTCCATGAAATCCTGCGCGACTTCGGAGGAGTCCTGGTTGAGGATGCTGCGGCGTTTATAGTAACCGGTGACCGAAGTCAGGTTGACGTCACCCAGCTTGTAGACGATCGGCAACGTCATCAGCGTGAAGCGGTCCGAATAGGGCTCGCTCACGTCGAACGGCTGATAGTGGGCCTCGTACGCAATGCCGGGCGGTTGGTCGGCATAATTGGGGCCGCCCTGGCGGATCTTCTGATAGAAGATGGTCGGCGTCACCGTGAGGTTTTCGGTCGGGGTCCAAAGCAGGGATCCGCGAACGCCGGAGAGCTTTTCCCAGTTCACGTTCTTGTAGCGCTTGACCTCGGGCGCGGAGAGGACATCGCCGCGGGCGAAGCCACCATCGGTTTCCTGCGGGAAGGGACTGACCACGACGCGATCGATCCAGCCGCTGGTGTAGCTGTTGCTCCCGGTGACGCGCAGCGCCAACGTGTCGGATATGAGCGGAATGTTGACCATCGCGTTGACCGCGTAGCCGGCCTTGCCGCTCTTGGTGGTCGATCCGACTACTTCCCCGCTCGCCGCGAAATCCTTGGTGTCGGGCTGGTTGGTCAGCAACCGGATGGTGCCGCCCATCGAGCTTGCCCCGTAGAGCGTGCCCTGCGGACCGCGCAGCACTTCGACACGGTTGAGGTCATAGACATTGGGATCGATGACCACCTTGCCTTCCAGACCTTGAACCGGCGCGGTAAGCGGCACGTCGTCTAGATAGAAACCGACTGTCGGCGAACTTCCGCCGGCTGACGAGATGCCGCGTATCTCGAATTCGGTCTGGCCAGGGCCGGCGTTGCGCTGCGAGATGCCGGGGACTTCCGCGGCCAGCTGGCTGACGTTGGTGATGCCCTGCGCTTGCAATTGCGCGCCGGACACCGCGGTGATGCTGAGCGGGGTCGACTGGACCGTGCCTGCGCGCCGTTCGGCGGTCACGACGATCTCACCCGGGATCGGGGCAGTGGCTGCGGGCGCAGGGGCGGGTGTGGCCGTCTGTGCGAGGACCGGCGATGCGGAGCTCAATAACCCCGCAAGAAGCGCAAGATGCTTACGATCAATCCTGGTCATGTCTTTCCCCTTCTTATCAGATCGCAGCCCCTTCCCCGGCTGCAAGCCAACTCAGTCGAATTCTGCGAAAGGATGTTCTGGTTTTACGCAGGCATGGTCTCGGGACAGGGATCGTCCGCGCATTCGCCGCGATGCGGTGTGCAGGGCCGATCTCATGGCGCCACCGTTGCGGCGGGTGCGCTGGTTGTGGGCTCAGGAATGTCCGACCTCGTCAGCATCCGGCCGAGCGCGGGCAAGAAGAGCGGGGCAACGACCGCGCAGGCGACCGCTGCACCAACACCTACCCAGAGGGGTGACCCAAGATCGACGAGCACGCCACCCAGAGGCGCGCTGATCGCGAACGCCATTCGTTCGCAGCCCGTGCCAAGCGTACCGAGCCGCCCGCTAGGGTCGAGCTCTGCCGCCGTGCCGAGCAGCAGCACATAGACGAACATTGTGAAGACCCAGTAGAGCAGGGCCGCCGCCGCATAGAGGGTAAGATCTGTCGCTGCACTGAAGGTCAGGCAGGTGATGCCGCCTCCGATCAACCCACAGCCGAGCACGAGCGTTCGATTGATCCGGCCTCCGATCACTGCAGCGAGGCCGCTGCCGATCAGTCCGGCAAAGGCGCTGGTGGAGAGGACAAGGCCGATCGTCTCTCCGGGCAG
The DNA here is from genome assembly GCF_013778325.1 of Sphingomonas chungangi. Classification (GTDB taxonomy): domain Bacteria; phylum Pseudomonadota; class Alphaproteobacteria; order Sphingomonadales; family Sphingomonadaceae; genus Solisphingomonas; species Solisphingomonas chungangi. Next base: position 69,422 of record NZ_JACEIB010000004.1, read on the forward strand.
CCCGATTGCCCGACCTGTTCGCTCGGCAAATGCCCACATCGCTCCAGTCCCGAAGGAGAAAAGCGCCCAGACGGCGAACAGCGGCACCCCGCGGACCAGTCCGACGGCGGGACCATCGCTCTGGGTATCGGCGGCGCGGTGCGCACGGAACCCGAGCACGGCCGGCGCGCTGAAAAGGATGAGCAGTGGGATCGCGATGAAAGTGCCGTGCGGGCCGAGCCGCCCCGCCGCCCAAGGCAACAGCGAAAGCATCGCCACGATCAGGAGCAGCGCGCCGGAATTGCCGGCCGCATAGATCTGATCAGGCCGCGGCGAACCGGCCGCTGCCGATACGGCGGCGGTCAGGACGAGCCCATAACCAATACCGCTCGTCGTCGCGAGCGCGCAGAGCAGGGGCACCATCGGCGGCACCGACGATAAGAGCAGATTGGCGATCGCAGCGATGGCCATGCCCCCCAGACACACCAATGTCGGTCGGAAGCGATGCGCGGCAGGCGCGAACAGCATCATGCTGACCGCGAGGGCGCCGACCTGAAAGAACCCGACGAGCCCCGCCTCGGTGGCGCTGAGGCGATAGCCGTCGATCAACGCGCCGATCTGAAACGGCAATGCGCTGGTGCACAAATGAGCGACCGCATTTCCGAACGAGACCGCGACGATCAGGCTGAGTTGCGATGTGAGCGGGAAGGCTCGCTGGTTCATCCGCCATACTCCCCGACGGCGCGGAATTCGGTGACGGCATCATCAAGCCAGTCCCAAAAGCTGCGTGCCAGACTGCTGTCGACAAAGACCGCAAGTTCGTCCTCTTTGCCGTCGATCAGGATGGTGAACCCTGCGCACCAGGTCCGCGTGCAATGCCCGGCTTTGAATGAGCCGGCACGCAGATCAAGCGGTGTTCCCTTGGCCAGCACCGCGCGGGCCGCTGGCCCCGAGAGGCTGATCCCGGACCATGCGTGGCGCACATCGGTCAGCGACATCCGTTTTGCCTCGAGCGCCGCGGCGAAGGGCGATCGCGACGGCATATTTCCGGCAAGCAGCCAGCCGCCGGGACGCATCCACCATGCCCGCCAACCGTCATGATCGAGGACCCGGTTAGGTTCTACGGGCAGCCATCGTGACAGGTCCGGCTCGAGCGGTCCCGTTCCGCTGCGCAATTCCGCCAGTGGCTCAGGCGGCAACGGGGTGATGGCGACGCCGTTCGCGACGATGGAGGCGCGGTCATCGAGAGGGTGGGTGGCGGCCAGCTTATCCATTGAGCCGCTCCCCTGCGGGATCGTAGCGTTGGGGTTCGATTACCTCGACGGGGCGAGCGGCGCCTGCCGACCAGGCGAAGAGTCGCGCGCCGGTACGCTCGCGCCCGCGGGCAAGAAGGCCAAGCGCGATCGGCACGCTGAGTGTCGGGCTCGATGCACTCGAGGTAACGTAACCAAGTCCGCTCGAGAGCCTGCCGGTGTCCGACAGTGTCAGCTGAGCGCCTGATGCCAGCGGCTGAGGACCATCGAGCGGTCGCAGGCCGACAAGCTGAAGGCGATCACCGCGGATCATTTCAGGCAGTGCAAGACTGCGCCGGCCGATGAAATCGGTCTTCTTGTTGCGGACCATGCCGCCATAGCCGACGTCGTCAGGAATGGTGCTTCCGTCGGTATCGCCACCAACATGGATGAAGCCCTTCTCGAGACGCAGGATGTCGAGGCTTTCGATCCCGATCGGGGTCAGGCCGAGGTCAGCGCCGAGCTCCGAGAAGGCGCGCCAGAGGGCGGGTGCATAGCCAGCCGGTACGGACACTTCATAGGAGACTTCGCCGGTGAAGCTGACCCGGTTCACCCGCACGGGAGCGCCACCGATCGTTCCTTCACGCAGCGTCATATGCGGGAAGGCGTCCGCCGACAGGTCGATGTCGATATCGGTCCGGGAGAGCAAAGTCCGGGCTTGTGGCCCGCTCAGCATCAGTACAGCCCATTGGCTCGTGACATTGGTGATCCAGACGTCGAGTGTGGGACATTCGCGCTGGTGCCATTCATTGAGCGCAAAGAAGCTCCGCTCAGCCGCACCGCTTGTCGTGCCCATCACGAAACAGTCGTCGGCGAGACGAGAAATCACGCCATCGTCGGCGACGATACCGCTTTCGGTCAGGGTCAGACTGTAGCGGCAGCGTCCGGTTTTCAGTGTGGCGAGATTGGTCGCGACGACGCGGTTGAGGAAATCGAGCGCGTCACGCCCAGACACCTCGATTTTGCCGAGCGGCGAATAGTCGAGGATGCCGACGCCGGTTCGGACCGCGCGGACCTCGCGCGCCATCGCCGACGCCATGTCCTCGCCGGCTTTCGGATAGTAAGCCGGACGCCTCCAGGCGCCATAATCTTCCCAGTGCGCGCCAGCCGCCTGCTGGAGGTCGTGCGTGGGCAGGTGCCGCGGTTGGCGGAACAATGCGCCACGGTCGCGTCCGGCGACGGCACCGAAAGCGATGGGCACGAAGGGCGGGCGGAAGGTCGTGGTGCCGACGGCGTCCGGCATGCGCCCAGTTAATTCACCGAGAATGGCGAGACCGTTGACGTTGGATGTCTTGCCCTGATCAGGCGCCATGCCGAGCGTCGTGTAGCGCTTGAGATGCTCAACCGATTGAAGATTTTCAGACGCCGCGAGGCGAATGTCCGCCTCGGTCACGTCATTGTGGAAGTCGACCCATTGCCGTCCCGGCTCGGCGATATCTTGCGGGATGCGCCACATCGGCTCGATGATGTGCTCAGATGCCTCGTCGGCCTGCCAGGATGGCGAGGCGGGTAGCGGCAAGCCAAGCGCCTCGATTGCCGCACTGGCGACCTCGACGCCCGAGCGCAGACACGCACCTAGCGACGCTGCACCCGCGAGCGCGCCCGTGACATGCGTGGGCTGGACGGCTTTGTCCGGCAGGAAGGCGACCTTTTGGCCGTCGTAGCGCAGCGTCCCGCCCGACTGGCTGAACAGCTGGACCGCGGGCGACCAGCCGCCGGCCATGGCCACCGCGTCGCAGGTGATGCGACTGCGCCTCGCTCCGTCGCGCGAACGGACCGCCACCGATCGGACGCCGTGACGTCCCTGTGTGCCGGCGATTACGGAGTTGCGATGGACTGGAACGCCGCCCGCAGACCGTCCAACGGCATCGCGACTGTCGACGATTGCGGCAACCGTGATGCCGGCCTCGACCAGCATCGCCGCGGTTCGGTAACCGTCGTCATTGTTGGTCGCGATCACGACGCGGCGACCCGGCGCGACCCGGTGGCGGCCAACATAATGGCGCATGGCGGACGCCAGCATAATCCCTGGCCGATCGTTGTTGGGAAACACGAGCGGCCGCTCGAACGCGCCCGTGGCAAGCACGACCCGAGTGGCCCGAATATGCCAGAGTTTCTGGCGGACCGGTCCCCCGATCGGCTCTTCGAGTGCAAGCGCGAAATTATGGCGATGATAGGCAATGACCGAAGTGCGCGGCATGAGCGAGACATTGGGCAGCGATTTGAGCTCGCCCAGCACCTGCTCAGCCCACGCCGTGGCCGGCGCGTCGTCGATCTCCTCCTGCTCCCAAAGGAGACTGCCGCCCATCCGGCTATCCTGCTCAGCGAGGATGACATCGGCGCCAGAGCGCGCGGCTGTTAGCGCAGCAGCGAGGCCGGCAGGACCGCTGCCGACCACCAGCAGATCGGTGTGGCGATGCGGCCGCTCGTAGCGATCGGGGTCCACGGCGGTGGGTGCGGTGCCAAGGCCCGCGGCGCGGCGGATGGGGCCTTCGAAAAGGTGCCAATTCGGCCAGAAGAAGGTCTTGTAGTAAAAGCCCGACGGCAGGAAGCGTCCGAGCCGGTCGAAGAGCGCTCCCATATCCCAGCGTAACGAAGGCCATGCATTGACGCTGCGCGCATCGAGGCCTTCGACGAGCTCGACGAGCGTCGCGAGGCTGTTGGTGTCGGTGCGACCGCCCGTGCCGATGGCGACGATCGCGCTCGCCTCTTCCGTGCCGGCTGCCACGATCCCACGCGGGCGATGATATTTGAAGCTGCGGGCGACGAGGCGGATGCCATTGGCGAGGAGTGCTGCGGCCAGCGTATCGCCCGACCGCCCGGTCAGTTCTCGACCGTCGAACGTGAAGCGCAGGGCCCTGCCGCTATGGCCGTCGAGGCGAAATGGCTCGCTCATGCGCCGGGCGCCATTTCGTCGGCCGGACCTATCTCATCGGTCACGGAATGACGCCGGATGACGAAAAGCTGACCGCAGCCGTGGACGTGCAGCCACCACTCGCGTAGCCAGCCGCGTTGATTGTCGGCCCGATAGAGAAAGGCGGTCCATGCCGCATCGTCGGCGCCGTCGGGATCAGGCCGGGCGACCACGGGGCCGCGCGCGAGGAACTCGATCTCGTTTCGCGGTCCACACCAGGGGCAGGGAATTTGAAGCATCGCCCGGCCCCTCAGTGCGCCACGCCAGACGCCGCGCCCTCGTCGAGGAGAGCGCCGCGGCGGAAGCGATCGAAGGTAAAGGCCGAACTATATTCGTCCGCGGCGTCATGCGCGATGAAGTGAGCGAGTGCTGCGCCGCCCGCTGGGATGGCCTTGAAACCGCCCGTACCCCAACCAGTGCTGATATAGAGGCCATCGAGGCTTGTCCGGTCGATGATGGGGCTGCGGTCGGGTGTCAGGTCGACCGTGCCCCCCCATTGCCGCATCAGGCGGACGCGCGAGAAGGCGGGGAAGAGTTCGAGCAGGCCGGTGGTTGTGCGTTCGATGGTCGCGAAACTGCCGCGCTGCGCGTAGGAAGTCATGGTATCGCTGTCGCCGCCGATGACGAGCTCGCCTTTGTCGGACTGGCTGACATAGGTATGGTGCAAGCCCGACATCACAACGATGTCGAGGACTGGTTTCAGCGGTTCCGATACGAAGGCCTGCAGCGTCTGGCTACGCACGGGAAGGTCGATCCCCGCAAGGCCTGCGACGACCGTGCTGTTTCCCGCCACCGCGATCGCAACCTTCTCGGCCCCAATCCGGCCGGCATTCGTCTGGACGGCACACACGCGGCCGCCCATTTGCTCGAAGCCCAGCACCTCGACATTCTGGAGGATGTCGACGCCGAGCGTGTCGGCGGCGCGCGCATAACCCCAGGCGACGGCGTCATGCCGCGCGGTGCCGCCGCTTGCGTGCAGGAAGCCGCCCACGCATGGGAAGCGCGCGGTTGCCGACAGGTCGCAATGTGGCAGCAAGCGGGCAATGTCGTCCCGCGTCAGTATCTCGGCAGCGATGCCGTTCAGCTGCATCGCATTGACCTGCCGCGCCATCAGATTGAGCTCGTGCGGCGAGAAGGCCAGCGTGACGATGCCGCGCTGACTGAACATGATGTTGAAGTTCAGCGCGTCGGAGAGGCCTTGGTACATCTCGACCGACCGCTGGTAGAAGCGGGCGCTTGCCGGGTAATAATAATTGGAGCGCACCACGGTTGTGTTGCGACCGGTATTGCCGCCGCCGATCCAGCCTTTTTCGATGACCGCAACGTCGCGAATGCCCCAGTCGCGGGCGAGATGATAGGCGGTTGCGAGGCCATGGCCACCGCCGCCAATGATGAGGACCTGGTAGGTCTTGCGCGGTTCGGGCGAACGCCAGAGCGCTGGCCAGTTGCGCTGTCCGCGCAGGCCCGCGCCGAACAGCGCTGCTGCTGAAAAACGTTTCTTGAACGGGACGCTCTCGCCCATCTATCCCCCGATCTAAGCTGCGATCCTGAACAGACCTTGCCCAGCTCGCCGATCGAAACCTTTTAATCGACCGCGTCGAGCGCGCGTCGCCATCTGGTGTCGATCCTGAAATGCAGCATGACGCTATTTGGCTCACGACAAACGAGTCAGCCTCACGCATTTCGCATCACGGAACGACCAGGATTGCAGGCTCGGTGGCCGCCACTCTCTGATAGACCGATCGCCATGACCGACACACGCTCGCCCGCCCCGCAGCTCAAACCCTGGATCTCCGCAATTTCGCCCTATGTGCCGGGCCGGGCGACGACTGACGATGGCGCGGTCGCTTGCAAGCTCTCATCCAACGAAAACCCGCTCGGCACGAGCATCGCCGCCCGTGACGCGTTCCGCGCGGCGGCTACCCTGCTTGAGCGTTATCCTGAAGGCAGCTCGCAATCCTTGCGCGACGCCATCGGAACCAAGTTCGATCTTGATCCCGCGAGGATCATTTGCGGCGTCGGATCGGACGAATTGCTGAACCTTGCGGCCGCCTCTTTTGCAGGACCCGGAGACGAGATACTGATACCCCGTCATGGTTTCTCGGCGTACTGGATCATGGCACGTCGGGTTGGCGCGACGCCGGTCGAAGCGGCGGACAATGATTACGGAGCGGACGTCGATGCCCTGCTTGCCAATGTGACCGGCCGCACCCGGATCCTGTATCTCGCCAATCCGAACAATCCGACCGGCACGTTTCTTCCGCGATCCGAAGTCGAGCGCCTGCATGCCGGGCTTCCCTCGGACTGCCTGCTGGTCATCGATCAGGCCTACGCCGAATATCTCTCGCCCGAGGAGGACGATGGCGGATTGGCCTTGGCGCATGCCGCTGCGAACGTGCTCGTCACGCGAACATTCTCAAAAATTCACGGACTGGCCGCAGAGCGGATCGGCTGGGCCTATGGTGCCGCGCCCTTGGTGCAGGGAATGCATCGGATCAGAGCCCCGTTCAACGTCACGACCGCGGGGCAGGGAGCGGCGGTTGCTGCTCTCTCGGACGAGACGTTCATCGCCGCAAGTGCGGCGCACAATCGCGAATGCCGCGACTGGTTCGAACAGGAGATCGCAAAGCTTGCGGTCGCCGGCCTGCGCGCGCTTCCGAGCAAGGGTAATTTCGTTCTTGTGCTGTTCGAGGGACGCCTCACGGCCGAAACGGCGTTCCATGGCCTCATGCGAGCCGGCTTCATCGTGCGTTGGTTTCCGGGGCAGGCGTTGGGCCATTGTCTGCGCATCACGATCGGAACCCGGCAGGAAATGGAGGGTGTCGTGGAGGCGCTGAACGCGCTCTCGATCGCCGGCTGATCGAGGATCGTCCAAAAGATCTATCGGGTCCTGGTCGGCTCAGTCTTGGCCGGCCGGCAGCCCCTGTAGCACTGCCAGGAATGCGAATGCTCCCGCGGATGTCACGCGTCCCGATCGTTGCCCCGAGCCGGGGTCTCGCCCTTTTCCTCGGCGAACGTCGCACCACGACCCGCCGCGCGTGAACCGACGCGCCGTCATTGACCAACAGCACTGGGTTCATGTCATCGAGGGTGCGATGCCCCATCATCGCTTGGATACCCTCGACCATCGGCCGATCCTCATTGTCGAAAGCGTCTGAATAGGCGCGCGTGAAGACCTCGCTCATCGCACCATCGCCGATCGCGAAGTTGCGGTGAGCTGCCCCCTTTCAAGTCGGCCTGCAGGGGCTATTTCTGGATTCAAACCAGCTTCTCACCCGCTCTCGAAATATTTTAGGGTAGTTCGACTATCTGGAATAGAAAAATTGAGTAAAAACAAGTCGTTGATTTCTAGTTTCTGCCGGACCCCCGAGAAATTCCCCTCAATTCTTCCGTATGACATGATGAAACCATTAGCAGAGAAGGATTTAGCGGACGATGATCTCCCATATCTTCCATTAGGTCTCAGGCATTCATGCCGACTCCGGGGCTTTTTGGAATATGGCGCGTTCAGCTGGGGCCAAAAATGAAACTCACGAATCAGGGGGTCAAAAACGCTCCCATTTTGGAACATTCATATAAATTTCAGGCGATAATAGCCTGTATTTTCTGGGTTATCCGACCAACAACAAGATTTGGCGATGTAAATAACGGATAGGCAAGCGTAGCATGCCTAAGGGCTCGGCAAATATTCCGAAGTGGGTCTATCTGCAGCCGTCTCGCACGCACCCAGGCCAAGGCGGCGCTGCGGGACGGCGAGGATCCCGCGCTCGGGAAGAGGCGGGAGAGGCACGGCAAACGCCCCGGCCAGGGGCGCCTGAAACATCGGCACCGCTGGCATGTTACAGCCGCATGAAGAAGCACGAATACGAAAAGCAGCTGCGGGATCTCCAACTCGCGCTGCTCAGGATGCA
>NZ_JACEIB010000005.1 GCF_013778325.1 Sphingomonas chungangi
TTGACGTTGGCGAGATCGACGCCGGTGCCGTCCATCTTCACCCGCGGCTTCACGTTGTAGTCGATCACCCGCTTCACGGGCACGAGAACCTTCATGCCAAGTCTCCTACCTATTCTTCGTCTTCATATACGTTGAAAGAGTCGACCTCTTTCCACTCGTCAGGCTCACCAACCCATTCGGATATTTCCCCGAAGTCGAAGCGACCACCACCTTTGAGCCGCTCAAATTCTTCTCGAGCTTCTGAAAGGGTGGTGAATGCGATCGGCTTCCGTTCCCAAACTTCGACAATAAACCGGGCGTTGGGATCGTCTTCCGAAACGCGAGCCATGCTGAATGTCCTTACGCCGCCTGCTTCACCTCCGCCACGATCTTGCGCGCCGCATCGCCGAGATCGTCGGCGGGCACGATGGCGAGGCCGGAGTTCGCGAGGATCTCCTTGCCCTTCTCGACATTGGTGCCTTCGAGGCGGACGACCAGCGGGACCTGGATGTTCACTTCCTTGGCCGCCGTGACGATACCCTCGGCGATGATGTCGCAGCGCATGATGCCGCCGAAGATGTTGACCAGGATGCCCTTCACCGCCGGATCGGCGAGGATGATCTTGAACGCCGCCGTCACCTTCTCGGTGGTGGCGCCGCCGCCGACATCGAGGAAGTTCGCCGGGAACATGCCGTTCAGCTTGATGATGTCCATTGTCGCCATGGCGAGGCCGGCGCCGTTGACCATGCAGCCGATGTCGCCGTCGAGCTTGATGTAGGCGAGGTCGTACTTGGAGGCTTCGACCTCGGCCGGATCCTCCTCGGTGACGTCGCGCAGCTCGACGATGTCCTTGTGGCGGAACAGCGCGTTCGAATCGAACGACACCTTCGCGTCGAGGACGAGCAGTTGGCCGTCCTTGGTCTCGACCAGCGGGTTGACCTCGAGCATCGACATGTCGGTGGCGACGAAGGCGTTGTAGAGTTGCTCGACCAGCTTGACGCACTGCTTGTTGAGATCGCCCGTGAGCTTCAGCGCGAAGGCGGCGGCGCGGCCGTGGTGCGGCTGGAAGCCCTCGGCCGGATCGATCACGATCGTCTGGATCTTCTCGGGCGTGTCGTGGGCGACCGCCTCGATGTCCATGCCGCCCTCGGTCGAGACGACCATGGCGATGCGGCCGGTCGCGCGATCGACCAGCATCGAGAGGTAATATTCCTTGTCGATGTCGGCGCCGTCGGTGACGTAGAGGCGGTTGACCTGCTTGCCATGCTCGCCGGTCTGGATGGTGACGAGCGTGTTGCCGAGCATCTCGGTCGCCGCCGCCTTCACCTCGTCGAGGCTCTTGGTCAGGCGGACACCGCCCTTGGCCTCGGCCGGCAGCTCCTTGAACTTGCCCTTGCCGCGCCCGCCGGCGTGGATCTGCGCCTTCACCACGTAGAGCGGCCCAGGCAGCTTGCCGGCGGCCGCCACCGCCTCGTCCACGCTCAACGCCGCATGGCCCGCCGGCACGGCGACGCCGAACTTCGCGAGCAGTTCCTTGGCCTGATATTCATGGATGTTCATGGGAAGGCGACTCCGCTGGTCCAAAGGTTTGGGGTCGCGTTAATCCCCGATGGCAGGCGCGGCAACCCCGCTATTTCGCAGGCGCGGCATCAACCCGCGATCGCGCAGCCCAGACCGACTCGTGTGACAACGCTGACGATGTGCGGATCGTTGAGCGCCTGCAGTCGCTCGCTCAATTCATCGAAGCTCATTTGGCCAGGGTGCTGGCCGGGCAACTTGGCGGCGCGGGCGAGTTGGTGAAGCTCGTCATCGTTCAACTTGCGCACCAGCTTGCCGGCCATGCAGTCGGCCAATTCGGGCCGGACGCCGGCATCGACCAGCTTCTCGCGCACCTTCGCTTCGGGCGAGATGGTGGAGCAGGCGGAAGCGAACAGCACGAGGGAGAGAATGGCGATGCGTTTCATAGCGGGTCCGCTCTAGACTTCACGGGTGAGCGGTTCCTGAACACGGCGTTCCCGTTTATATCGGCACCATGAGCCTGCTTCCCGGCATCTCCCTGTTCGCCCTCACCGTCGCGGCGATGGAGGGCTTCGCCTATGCGATGCATCGCTGGGTAATGCACGGGCCGGGCTGGTTCCTCCACGCCAGCCACCATCGGCCGAGGACGGGGGCGTTCGAGCTCAACGATCTCTATGCGGTGATCTTCGCGCTCCCCTCGATCCTGCTGCTGGCCGGCGGGGTGCGTTGGGGCTGGTGGCCGGGCTGCACTTGGATCGGCGCGGGGATCGCGGCATACGGCGCCATCTATTTCGGCTTCCACGACTGGATCGTGCACAAGCGCCTGCCCCACCGCCATGTCGCCCGCTCGACCTACATGAAGCGCATCGTCCAGGCCCACCGGCTGCACCATGTCGTCGAGACCAAGGCGGGCACGGTCAGCTTCGGTTTCCTTGTCGCACCAAAGCCGGAGGCGCTGAAGGCCGAGCTCAAGCGCAGGGAGCGGGCGGGCATGCGGGCACCGGATCGAGGATAGGACCGGCGGAGGGCATACGATCTTCGCATTTGCCGGGCGCGGCGCGACGGGCGTATCATGGCTTCCTACGCAAGGGGATTCCACCATGGCGAAGCAAACCGACCTTCCGAAGACCGGCAGCGTGCTTCCTCTCGTCAAGCCCGCGCCGGTCGGCCCGGGCACGCCGGGCACCGCCACCAGCACCGGCAACCCCGACAACCGTCTCAACCGCTAGACTCAGCGCGGTCGGGTCCACAGCCCTTCGCGTGCGGCATCGGGCAGGAGTTGCCGCCCCGCCGCCTGCCACGCGGCCGTGATCACCCAGCCGAGCTTGTCCGCCCCCGAGGTGGAGACGCGCCGGTCCCACGCGCGTTCGCCCCGTGCCGCGACCTCGCGGGCAATGTCGCCGTAGATTCCAGCCGCCGCCAGCACTGCCCAGGCTGCGCGGAAGGACAGCCTCTTCGTGCCGACCCGCGCCGAGGCCTCATAGCGCTCCGCCATGATCGCCAGCCGCCGCGCCAGCATGGCGAGGCGCGGGCGGAAGGGCGGCTTCATATGCTCGCCGGGCGGGATATCGACCTCGACCAGCCATTCGACCGGCAGGTAACAGCGATCGATCGCATCATCCTCGCTGATATCCCGCGCGATGTTGGCCAGCTGGAAGGCGATGCCGAGATCGCAGGCGCGGTCCAGCGTCGCCTCGTCACTCGGGTCGACGCCCATCACCACCGCCATCATGCAGCCGACCGTGCCGGCGACATGGTAGCAATAGCGCAGTAGGTCGGCCTCCGAGCGCGGCCGCCAGTCCTGCGCGTCGAGCGCGAAACCGTCGATCAGATCGTGTGCGTAGCGCGCGGGCAAGCCGGTCTCCGCCGCGACCACGCCGAGACAATCGAAGGAGGGATCGCCCGTCTCCTCGCCCGCCAGCGCCTTGGCCGTCAGCGCTCGCATTCGGGACAGCCGGGCGGCCGCGTCCTGCACCGCGCTCGCGCCATGGCCGAGCACCTGCCCGTCGGCGATGTCGTCGCAGGCGCGGCACCAGGCGTAGAGCAATTGCGCCCGCTCGCACGTCCGCCGATCGAACAGGCGCGAGGCCGCGGCGAAGGACTTCGACCCTTTCGCGATGGTGCTCCGGGCATGCGCGACGAGGGCCGCCCGATCCACCATCAGAGTTCCGTCGCCTTCATCGCGAAGATTGTGGAGTGCGGCTCGTAGGCGGCCATCTTCGCGAGCAGATCGTCCAGATCGTCGCTGTCGATCAGGATGCCGCGATGCTGGAGGCGGACGAAGCCGGTTTCGCCCATCTTCGCCCAGAACTGGAGCAGCCCGTCGTAGAAACCCGCGACGTTGAGCAAGCCCACCGGTTTGTGATGATAGCCGAGCTGCGCCCAGCTCATCGCCTCCCAGAGCTCGTCCATCGTGCCGGTGCCGCCGGGGATGGTGACGAAGCCGTCCGACAGATCGGTGAAGGCCTGCTTGCGCTGGTGCATCGTCTCGACGACGTGCAATTCGGTGCAGCCCTTGTGCGCCACTTCGGCATCGACCAGCGCGGAGGGAATCACTCCGATCACCTCGCCGCCCGCTTCGAGGCAGGCATCGGCCACCGCGCCCATCAACCCGAGCCGGCCCCCGCCATAGACGAGGCCGATGCCCTTCCCGGCAAAGGTGCGGCCGACATGACGCGCGCTTTCGACGTAGCGCGGATCGGCGGGGGTGGCGGAGCCGCAATAGACGGCAAGACGCTTCACTTCGGGATACTCCTCACGAACGCCGCAGATCGTCCAGCATCAGGGCCGCCGTGGCCTTTGCCGAGCCGACCACGCCCGGGATGCCCGCGCCCGGATGGGTCCCGGCACCGACGAAATAGAGGTTGGGAATGCGATCGTCGCGGTTGTGGACGCGGAAGAAGGCGGACTGGGTGAGCAGCGGCTCGAGGCTGAAGGCCGATCCCAGATGCGCGTTGAGATCGCCCGCGAAATCCATCGGCGTATAGTGGAAGCTGGTCACCAGCCGCTCGCGCAGGCCGGGGATCAGCCGCGCTTCCAGATAATCGAGGATGCGGTCGGCATAGATCGGGCCGACTTGATCCCAATCCACCGGCAGCTTGCCGAGGTGCGGCACCGGCGCCAGCGCATAGAAGGACGAACAGCCCTCTGGCGCGAGTGCCGGGTCGGTGACGGTCGGGTGATGGAGATAGAGCGAGAAGTCGCGCGCCAGCACGCCGTGATCGTAGATGTCCTTGAGCAGCCCTTCGTAGCGCGGGCCGAACAGGATCGAATGGTGCGGGATGCCGGGGAATGCGCCGCGGATGCCGAAGTGAACGACGAACAAGGATGGCGAGAAGCGCTTGCGCTCCAGGGCCCGAGCCGCCCGCTCACCGCGATGGCTGGAGGTCAGCAGGTCGCGATAGCTGTGCACGATGTCGGCGTTGGACGCGACGGCATCGAAGCTGCCGTGCCAACCGCTCTTGGTGGTCAGGCCGGTGACGTGATCGCCCAACGTATCGATCGAGGCGACCGCGTCGTCCAGCCGCACAACGCCGCCCAGCCGCTCGAACTGCGCCACCATCGCGCGCACCAGCGCATGGGTACCGCCTTTCGGGAACCACACGCCGCCGTCCCGCTCCAGCTTGTGGATCAGCGCGTAGATGGCGCTCGTCGTCATCGGATTGCCGCCGACCAGCAGGGTGTGGAAGCTCAGCGCCTGCCGCAGATGCGGGTCTTTCACGAAGGAGGACACCATCGAATAGACCGATCGCCACGCCTGATATTTGAGGAGGTCCGGCCCGGCCTTCATCATCGACGCGAAATCGAGGAAGGCGACATGGCCAAGCTTCTCGTAGCCCTCGCGATAGACGCCGGCGGCATAATCGAGGAAGCGGCGGTAGCCGGACACGTCCTCCGGGTTCAGCGCCGCGATCTGGCGGTTCAGAGCGGCATCGTCGTTGGTGTAGTCGAAGCTCGTTCCATCGGGCCAGTTCAGCCGGTAGAATGGGTTGACCGGCAGTAGCTCGACATCCTCGGCCATGTCGCGGCCCGAAAGGCGCCACAGCTCGGCAAGGCAGTTCGGATCGGTGATGACGGTGGGGCCGGCGTCGAAGGTGAAGCCGTCACGCTCCCACGCATAGGCGCGGCCGCCGGGCTTGTCGCGCGCTTCCACCAGCACCGTGGCGATCCCCGCCGACTGCAGGCGGATGGCGAGCGCCAGCCCGCCGAACCCTGCTCCGATCACCGCCGCCGTCTTCATGCCACGCAAACCCTAAAGCGATTTCGAGGCAGGGGGAATCACCTGCCGGATCGGAAATCGCGCCAACCAAAACCGAGAGCGGTCCCGTGACTACGGAAACATTCTACCCGGCGATCGCCTTCAACGCACGCCCGATCGGCACTGGCGGGCGGCCGAGCAGGATGCGCGCCTTGTCCATCGTCGTCGAGCGGCTCGCGTAAAAGCGGCGCACGAGGGATTCGTCCAGCCCATAGAAGCGGCGCAGCACCCGCCAGCGTTCCTCGGGCTCGGCTGCGCGGAACAGCATGCGGTTGAGCAGGCGGTAGAAACTGCGCTCCTCCCACGCCCGTTTCGCATGGCCGAACAGGGCATCGTGCAGCGCCGGGGCGGACCAGTCGCTGAGACCCGCCACGAAGCTCGCAGTGCGCACCGCATCGGGCAGCGAATAGCCGGTGGTCGGCTGGAACAGTCCGGCGCGCATTCCCGCCTTGGCGACATTGGCGCCGCCCGATCGCCAATAGGTGTCGAAATCGCCGGCCAGCACCACCGGCAACGCACCCCGCTCCTCGCGTGAGGTATCCTGCACCGGCCAGCCGCGCGAGGCGGCATAGGCCGACACCCGGCCGGCCAGCAGCACGGCATCGATGTCGGGCGTGTCGCTGTAATAGGTGTCCTCGACGAACAGCCGGTCCGGCCCGAAGGGCAGCAGATAGACGAACCGGTAGCCGTCTGTCTGCTCGACACTGGCGTCCATCACCACCGGCCGGGCGAGGCCGTGCGGCCGGGCGAGGTGCAACTCGCGGCCCAGGAATTTCTGCCAGCCGCATTCCAGCGTCGCAAGATCGCCCGGTCCCCGCGCGTCGATCACGCCGCCCGCCTCGATCCGCGTGCCGTCGGCGAGCACCACCGATCGCGGGCCGACGCCGATCGCCTTACGGCCGGTCAGCACGCGCTCGGCGGGCAGCGCCTCGCGCAGCCTGCGATCGAAATGGTCCGACGTGATCGAATGGTAGCGCGCGTCGAGCCGCCGCCGCAGCCCCGGAAAGACGACATGATAGCCGTCCCAGTATTGCGCCACGAGCGGCACGACGAGCGGGCGATCCGCCGGCGCCACGTCGCTTTCGAAGAAGGACCAGACATGGTTGCCGCCCAGCCTCTCGTCGCCCTCGATCAGCAGCACGCGCGCATCGGGGCGGCGCTTCGCCAGCGCAAGCGCGATCAGCCCGCCGGCGAGCCCGCCGCCGACGATCGCAAGATCGCACTGGCGCATGCGTGTCATAACGGAACCGTACCGCCCTTAGCGTTTCGCGTCACCCGCCCGCGATTCTGCGCAGAGCGTTAGACGATGGTCGAGACTGATCGATACTGATACAGTTTGTACACTCGTGCAGCCACAAGACCCCCAACGCGCCCTAGAGCGCCGGCCCATGCAGTGGTCGATTGTCGGCCCTGTGAAGGATGTCGATGTGGACGAGCAAATCAATGCGTTGGCGACAAGCCTGGTCGATCGGTTCGGCGATCGGGCGCTGTCGGTGGTGATCCGGCAGTTCGATGCCGCCGAGGGCGACGTGAAACTGGTCTGGGGCCGGATCATGGAATGGCTGATGCTGCACGGCGAGGAAGCGGGGAACCGGCCGACCGAGTGACCTGGACGCACGCCTTGCCGGCCTAGTCGGTGGTTTCCGGGCCCTGCGTCGACGCGCACATCATTGCGTACACCGCCTCGCTCGGCGGCACGTCGACCATGCAGCCGATCCGCCCGCCGTCGCACCACACCACCCGGCCGACGAGGCGCGGCCAGCCGTCGACCTCCAGTCGAACCGGCTGCCCGGCAGGTAGCACCAGGGGCACCGCGACGCGGAAGCCGTGCCGCGACAGGTTGATGAGGCGGACCGGCTCCGGCTTGCCCTCCACCACGACGAGCCGCGCCGCCAGATCGATCGCGTAGCGCGGGTCGATCCGGCGCGGGGCCGATCCGGAATTCGGGTTGTTTTCCACCATGATACGCTCGGGTTCCGGACGGCAGGACATCGAGGCTGCCATCCCCCGCTCCCCTTGCCGTCTTGCTCCTCCTTTTTGCGATCCGGATCAAGGGGCTGTGGAGTATGAGAGGCCGATGACGACGATCCCCGCCCTCCTCCTCTCCGCGCTGGCGATGACGCTGATCGTGGGCGTGCGCTACCTCATTGTCTCAGGCGCGTTCGCGTTCGCGACGAACCGCCGCAATCCCGCTCTCTATCGCGGACTGCGCCCTCAAATGCGCCGCGAGATCGGCTGGAGCCTCGCGTCGGCGGCGATCTACGGAATGCCGGCGGGGCTGCTCGCCTGGGGCTGGGCGCATCGCGGCTGGACGCGGGTCTATACCGACATCCACGCGCATCCGCTCTGGTGGTGGCCGGTATCGGTGCTGCTGTGCCTATTCGCGCACGACAGCTGGTTCTACTGGACACATCGCTGGATGCATACACCCCGCCTGTTCCACGCGGCGCACGCCGTCCACCATGCCAGCCGCCCGCCGACCGCCTGGGCGGCGATGAGCTTCCACCCGTGGGAGTCGATCACCGGCGCGGTGGTGATCCCCGCGCTCGTGCTGGTCGTGCCAATGCACTGGACGGCGCTGGCGTGCGTACTGACCATCATGACGCTGATGGGCGTGACCAACCATATGGGCTGGGAGATCTTCCCCCGCCGGCTGGTAGAGGGTCCGGCGGGCCGCTGGCTGATCACCGCGAGCCACCATCAGCGGCACCACGAGCAGTATCGCTGCAATTACGGGCTCTATTTCCGCGTCTGGGATCGGCTATGCGGGACCGACCGTGGCTTGGGCCGCTTCGACGAAGCGACGGATGGTCAGGCATGAACCGGCGGGCGTGGTGGAGCTGAGGGGAATCGAACCCCTGACCTCTGCAGTGCGATTGCAGCGCTCTCCCATCTGAGCTACAGCCCCGCACCGCCGGTGGGCGCTCCCTTTAGCGGCGGTTTACCGGGCTGGCAACGCGCAAAAGCCGCCCCTACCAAATTGATCATCCCGTCCTCTCTGGCGACTGGTCGCGGCCGCCTTTCGATTGGCCGCGCTGGCATTCCATCGTACCCGTAACGATCGGAACGACAAGGCTTTTCTCCCGTTGATGGGCATGATCGCACGGGCGCCGCCGAGGCGGACGATATCGTGTGACAGCTTTTCCCGGTTCCGCAGGAGAAAGGACGTCCCCATGGGCTATGAACGCAACGACCGCCGCTACGGCTACGACCGCGATTATCGCGAACCCCGCTATGGCAATCCCGAGGATCGCGGGTTTTTCGATCGCGCCGGCGACGAGGTCCGCTCGTGGTTCGGCGACGAGGAGGCGGAGCGTCGCCGCCGCATGGACGAGTTGGCCGACGAGCGCTACGAGCGCGAACGGGGCCACTACGAGGGCGGCCGCTACGCTGATCGCTCGGTCGGCGGCTATCGTAGCCCGGATCGCTATCCGACCTGGGGCCGTTCGAACCGCGACGAGAGTTATCGTGCCTCGGGCTATTCGCGAGGCTACGCGCCGAGTTCCTATCATTATCCGGCGACGGGCGAGGATCGCCAGTTCGAGACCGGCTATCCGGACAGCACTCGCACGCACAGCTATGCCGACACGGGATATCGCTACGGCAGCGATCGGGACGCGCGGTATGATGGCTATCGCTCCTATTATGGTGGCGGTTCCGCTTCGCGGGACAATGATGTCCACGGCTACGGCAACTGGCGCAACCGTCAGATCAGCCAGTTCGATCAGGACTATGACGAATATCGCCGCGAGCATCAGAGCCGCTTCGAGAACGAGTTCGCGAGCTGGCGCCAGAACCGCCAGACCCAGCGCGATTCGCTCCGCTCGGTGACCGAGCATATGGAAGTGGTCGGCTCGGACGGCACGCATGTCGGCAAGGTCGATCATATCCGCGGCGACCGCATCCTGCTGACCAAGACGGACCGCGACGCCGGCGGGCATCACCATTCGATTCCGTCTTCATGGATCAAGTCCGTCGACGAGAAGGTCCACCTCGGCAAGACGGCCGCCGAGGCCCAGCAGGCATGGCGAGACGAGGACAGCAATCGCGGCCTGTTCGGGCGCGATCGCGACGACAGCGATCGCGGTGCGACCAATCTCAACCGGAGCTTTTCCGGCACCTACTGACGGGCGCGTGACACCGCTCTGATGGCGAAGGCCCGGCCGGGCGACCGGCCGGGCCTTTTCGTGTCCCTTTCGCCCGGTGCCTTATCCGGATACAACAGCATCGGGAGTGCAAGCGGAAGGACTTAGGCGATGCGCTACGAGGTTTCCGGCACGACGATGCAGACCGTCTCGATCGATCTCGATGCGGGCGAGCGGCTCTACAGCCAGACGCACAGCATGGCGTGGATGAGCGACACGATTCTGATGCAGACCCACACCGGCGGCGGCCTGTTCGCGGGCCTGAAGCGCGCGATGGGCGGCGGCACCCTGTTCATCACCGAGTTCATGGCCGAGCGTGCCGGCCACATCGCCTTCGCGCCGCGCTTTCCCGGGCAGATCATGCCGTTCAGGCTGGGGCCGGGGCAGTCGCTGATCTGCCGCAAGGAAACCTTCCTGTGCGCCGAGCAATCGGTGACGCTCGACATCGCCTTCCAGCAGCGGCTGGGAGCGGGCTTCTTCGCGGGCGAAGGCTTCATCCTCCAGCGCGTCACCGGTCCGGGCACGGTGTTCCTCGATCTTTCGGGCGAGGTTGTGGAGAAGAGTCTGGCGCCCGGCGAGCGGCTGCTCGTCCACGCCGGCCATATCGGCATCCAGGAGCCGAGCGTGGCGACCGATATCCAGATGATGCGCGGCTTCCGCAATATCCTGTTCGGCGGCGAGGGACTGTTCCTCGCGACGCTTACCGGGCCGGGCAAGGTGTGGCTGCAATCGATGCCGATCCTAAACCTCGCCGAGGAGATCGCGCGCTACCTGCCGGGCGACCGCAACGAGCAGGTCAATTTCGGCACGGTGGCCGGCACCGGCGCGGCGGGCGCGGTGGTCGGCGGTATATTGGGCAGCATCTTCGGCAACGAATGAGGCCTGTCAGGCCCGGCTGCGGCCGTAATGGCTGGGTGGCACGCCGAGCACGCGGTGAAACATCGCGGTAAACGAGCTCGGACTTTCGTAGCCGACATCGTAAGCGATCGCGGTGATCGGCCGGCCCTCGCCCAGCATCGACAGCGCCGCCATCAGCCGGATCTGCTGCCGCCAGGTCGCGAAGGCCATGCCGGTTTCGGCGCGGAAGGCACGGGTGAAGGTGCGGCGCCCCATGCCTGCTTCCTTGGCGAGCGCATCGAGATCGCGCTGGTCGGCGGGATCGCCGACGATGACGTCGCAGACCCTCCTCAGCCTGCGATCGCCGGGCATCGGCGCGGAGAGCGGCGTCGCCGGCATGCGCGCGATCTCGTCGATCAGCAGCCGGACGATCTGGCCCTCGCGCGCCTCGGAGGCCGCATCGTGATCGAAGGCCAGAACCTCCTGGATCAGCGCCCGGACCAGCAGCGGCACGTCGAAGACGCGCGGCTCCATCGGTCCGTCGGGCAAAACGGGATCGACCGACAGCCAGTTGAAGGTGACGGGGCCCCGGCAGAAGATCTCGTAGGGCGCCCCCGCCGGCAGCCAGATCGCGCGATGCGGCGGCAGTACGTGGCTTGCGGCCTCCGTCGTCACCGACATGACCCCGGTCAGCGCGTGGACGACCTGCGCGCGCTCGTGGCTGCGAAGGGCTTCGGCATGCCCGGCCGGATAGTGATCGATCGCCCCGACCACCGGCCCGATCACCGACGGCAGGTCCGTACTGCGCTTCATGGCACGGCAGCCTAGCCGATCATCCTGCCTCTGCCCACCAAGCTATTCGTCTAAGCTTGCGCGGCATGCGCTTCCGATCCATGACCCGCGCTGCAGGGGAGAGAACAGCACGGAACCGCAGCGCGACAGGCCTGAAGACGGCACGGCCCGGGAGACGATCCTCGCGCGGCTGGCGCACAGCTATGGGCAGGCGCTGGGGCGGTTCTTCGAGCGGCGGGTGGCGGTGAAAGCCGACGTGCCCGATCTGGTGCAGGACGTATTCCTTCGGCTCAGCAGGATGCCCGACCCGGCCGCGATCGAGAAGCCCGAGCATTTCCTGTTCGTCACCGCCGCCAACGTGCTCAAGGATCGGGCACGCCGCGATGCCGTGCGCGGGGCCGGGCTGCATGACGAATTGCTCGACGATGGTCTCGCAGGTTCGGAGATTCCGCCGGACCGCGTCTTGGAGAGCAGGGAGGCGGCAGAACGCCTGCAGGCGGTGCTGCTCGAGCTTCCCGAACGGACCCGCGACATCTTCGTACTGCGCGTGCTGGAGGGAGTGAAGATGGCCGACGTCGCCCGCGCCTTCGGCATTTCGACGCGCGCCGCAGAGAAGCACCAGGCGAAGGCGCTCGCCCGCGTCACCGCCGCGCTGGAGGACTGGCGTGAACGCTGACGACGCCCTGCTCGCCGAAGCGGCCTCCTGGCGCGAACGGATGGAGTCTCCGGGCGATGCGACGCGCGCCGCTTTCGAGGCATGGCGCTGCATGAGTGCCGAGCACGACGCCGCCTATGCGCGGGTGAGCGCCGCTCGGGACGCGGCACAGGCAATGGCCGATCAACCGGGTTTGTTCTCGCTCCGCCAGCAGACGCTCGCGCGCGCCGCGCTGGCGCCCAAGCCTTTGCTGACGAAACGCAAGGTGGTCGCCACCGCCGTCCTGCTGCTGGCAGGCGCGCCGCTCGCCGCGCTCGGCATCCATGCCTGGTCCCCCAGGATGGTGCAGCCGAGCGGCGAGACCTTCCGCACCGGAATCGGCCAGCAGGCCGACGTGACGCTGCCCGACGGATCGACCGTCACCCTCGACACCGCGAGCCGGCTGGAGGTGCGTTACGACGGCGACATGCGCCGCGTGCTGCTCGACGGGCAAGGCTGGTTCCGGCTCAAGCCTTCCGAAAAGCCGTTCCTCGTCTCCGCAGGTGGACACAGCTTCACGGCGGATCGGGGCAGCTTCGACATCCGGACCGATCCGGGCCAGGTCCGCGCCTTCGCGATGGACGGCTCGCTGTCGCTGGCGGGCGGCGACTCCTCTGTGGCTCTGACGTCCGGCAAACTGTTGGCGGCGCGCGGCAACGACGTGACGATCCAGAAGCTGGACGATCCCGCCAGCTTCACCGGTTGGCGCTCCGGCCTGCTCCAGTTCGACGACGTGCCCGTCGCGCAGGCCGCGAGCGAGCTCAACCGCTATCGCCGCCGCCCGATCCGTATTGCCGACAGCCGTGTTGCTTCTTTGCACGTCTCCGGCGCCTTCCGCACGACAGAGACCCCCGCCTTCGTCGATGCGCTCACCTCGGGCTTTCCCGTGCGCGTGAAGCAGGATAGCAGCGAAGGCGTCGTCATCGCCTCGCGATAGGCGGCCGAGAAAAAAATTTCGCCTGGGGGTTCGGCTTTTGGAAAGCCCTGCGTCTTGTCCCTTGAAGGTTCCGCATACGACGGGATCGCGAGGGAGGAGGCAGGTGCCATGGCAAACCCGGTTCGCGCATGCCAGCGCTGCCATCCTACTGGCGACAGCGCTCTGGCCGGGCCGCTCGATCGCGGCGCCTCCGCTCAATTTCGATATTCCTCGCGGCACACTCTCGGACGCGCTGGCGATTTATGCGCGGCAGAGCGGGCGGCAATTGCTGTTCGCGCCGACGGACGTGGCGAGCAAGCACGCCGCACCGGTGCATGGCCGGCTCGATCCGGATCGCGCGCTGGCGAGACTGCTCGCCGGCACTGGCTTTCGAGCGCGGGCCGCACCGGGTGGCGCGATCCTGCTGGAACCGGCACCCGTGGCTAGGCCGGCGCTCCGCCTCGACCCCGCCGAGCCGGATGCGATCGCGCCCGCCGACGTGGCGAAGGCGCCCGACATCGTCGTTGTCGGTACGCCGGGCGGTGGATCGCGCCGGCAGGAGGCGGCCTTCGCCGTCACCAGCATCGACCGCGCCGCGATCGACCGGCTCGCGCCGGCCAGCACCGCCGATGTGCTCAGGCTCGTCCCCGGCCTCACCATCGAGAGTTCGGGCGGCAAGAACGGCGCCAACATCTTCGTGCGCGGCTATCCTTCGGGCGGCGATGCCGAATATGTGACGTTCCAGACCGAGGGCGTGCCCTTCTTCCCGCCGGCGACGCTCTCCTTCCTCGAAAATTCGCAGCTCTACCGGATCGACGAGACGGTGCAGCGGGTCGAGGCAGTGCGCGGCGGCACTAGCGCCTTGTTCGCCTCGGGCCAGCCGGGCGTCACCGTCAACCTCGTCCTGCGCGAGGGCGGTGATCATCTGGAGGGCGTCGCCAAGCTCGGCGTGATCACCGACGGCGAGGTGCGCGGTGACGCTCTGCTATCCGGCCCGCTCGGTGCCGACACCCGGTTCATGATCGGCGGTTATTATTCGCGGGGCGACGGCATCCGCTCGCCGGATTTCGATGCCGATCGCGGCGGCCAGATCACCGCCAACCTGCGCCACGATTTCGGCAAGGGATCGGTGCTGGTCTTCACTCGATATCTGAATGACCGCTCGCAATGGCTGCTACCCATCCCGGTGGAGCAGAATGGCCGCAGGATCAGCGCCTATCCGGGCTTCGACGCCGGCAGTGGCACGCTCGCCGGGCCGGACACCCGCATCGGCACGCTGAACGACGGCCGGCGTTATGATCTCGAGGACGGACGCGGGGCGCGGATCGTCAATCTCGGTGCCAATCTGGAAGGCGATCTCGGCGGCGGCTTCACCGTGCGCGACAAGTTCAGCTGGCTCGCCGGCCATGCCGATACGACTGGCCTCGTCTCGGGCGATGTCGCGCCGGAAAGCGCCGCCGCTTATGCTGCGAAGCTGGGCAGCACCATCGCCTCGCTCACCACCGTCTCGGATGGTCGCGCCGTCTCGCCCGATCAGGCGATCGTCGAAGCTGGCGTATGGAGTATCCGCAAGCGCGTCTTCGCCCTCGTCAACGATGCGACGCTGGAGTGGAAGGCCGGGCCAAGCAAGGCGACGGTGGGTATCTACGCGACGCGCTACGGATCGCGCGATTATTGGAATACCGGCAACGATCTGCTGCTCACCGCCACACCCAATGCCGAGCGGCTGAACATGACGCTCGCCAACGGCGACGTCGTCACGCGCGACGGTTTCACCAGCGGCGCGAGCTTCCTCGTCAATGCGCATTACACCGGCACCGATCTCGCCTTCTACGGCGTCGAGGAGCTGAAGCTCAACGACCGGGTGCGGATCGATGCGGGCATCCGCCATCAGCATCACAGCGTTGACGGCACGATCGCCGACAACGATTCGACGGGGCCGGGCGGGCTCGATGGCAACCCGCTCACCCTCTACGACAATGACGACGTCGTGCTCTCCGGCACCAATTCACGCCTGCGTTACAGGGGCGGCGCATGGTCCTGGACGATCGGAGCCAATGTCGACATCACGCGCGCGCTCGGCGCCTTCGCGCGGTTCAGCCACGGCAACAGCTTCCCCTTCTTCGACAACCTCCGCGACGGCATCGATGTGGCGCCGCAGGTCGATACGGTGGAGGGTGGCATCAAGCTATCGACACGTCCGCTCAGCCTCTACGCCACGTTGTTCCACAACAATTTCCGGGGCCTCGCCACCACCGTCATCACCGATGGCGCGCCGCTCGCCTCGATCGGCGGCGCGCGGGCGACCGGCGTGGAGCTGGAGGGCGTGTGGCGCCCAAAAAAACCGATCTCGGTCACTTTCTCGGGCACCTGGCTCGACGCGCATTACCGCCATTTCTATACCGACGACGGCCTGACCGACCTCACCGGCAACCGCGTCCAGCGCCAGCCCGAATGGCAGTGGCGCGTCACCCCCGCCTGGGATTTCACGATCGGCGGCCGCAAGGCCAGCCTCTCCACCACGATCAGCTATATGGGCGATCGCTGGTCCGACGTGCAGAACGCGCAGCT
Source organism: Sphingomonas chungangi (assembly GCF_013778325.1). Classification (GTDB taxonomy): domain Bacteria; phylum Pseudomonadota; class Alphaproteobacteria; order Sphingomonadales; family Sphingomonadaceae; genus Solisphingomonas; species Solisphingomonas chungangi. Next base: position 15,711 of record NZ_JACEIB010000005.1, read on the forward strand.
GCTGCCGCGCTTCTGGAAGTGGGATGCGGGCCTCAGCCTCGACATGACGCCGCGCCTGCGCCTGCAGGCCACCGCCGACAACATCACCAACGCCATCGGCCTGACCGAAGGCAATCCGCGCATGCTCGGCGCGCAGGGGACGGGGGCGATCTTCGCGCGCCCGATCCTCGGCCGCTCGGTCGAGCTCAGCGCAAGATACGGTTTTTAAGTCATGGCGCGTAGCCCGCCCTAGCCCCGTCCAGGTCCTCCGGATTCCCCAAGACCGACAATCGCGAAGCCGCGTGCTTCGCGAACCGGGCGGCTGTCGCCGGAACGACCCGCCCCCAACGACACAAAACATCCTTCAGGAAGGAACGACATGACCCACAAGACCCTCCTCCTCGCGCTGCTGGCGGGCACCGCCACGCCGGCGCTGGCACAGGCTGACACCGCGCCTGCGCCCGCCGCAGCACCGGCATCCGAGCCGGTGCAGGAAATCGTCGTCACCGGCAACGCCAACCGCGAAGGCCTGCGCAAGCTCGACGCGAGCTACTCGATCTCCACCGCGTCCGCCGAGCAAATCCGCCAGGTCCAGCCGATCTCGACCGCCGACCTGCTCAAGATCGTACCGGGCGTGTGGGTGGAAACCTCGGGCGGCGAGAGCGGCGCCAACGTCTTCATCCGCGGCTTCCCCTCCTCGGGCGACGCGCCCTTCCTCACGCTGGAGATGAACGGATCGCCGATCATCGCCCCCTCCTCGCTCTCTTTCCTGGAAGACAGCTCGGTCTTCCGCATCGACGACACGGTGGAGCGCATGGAGGTGCTGCGCGGCGGCCCCAGCCCGATCTTCGCCAACGGCCAGCCCGGCGCCACCACCAACTTCATTCTGAAGGAAGGCACGCAGGATCCGCACCTCTCGCTGCGCGCCACCTACGGCACCGAGGGCACCTATCGCGGTGATTTCGTCGCGCAGGGCCCGATCGATCCGAACACCACCTACATGATCGGCGGCTTCTACCGCTATTCGGACGGCTATCGCCACACCGGCTTCACCGGCGATCTCGGCGGCCAGATCACCGGCAGCGTCACCCACAAGTTCGACGGCGGCAAGATCAACGTCTATGGCCGCTATCTCGACGACAAGAACGCCTTCTACACGCCGATGCCGCTGGCGACCGACGGCAATGGCCATGTCAGCACGCTGCCCGGCTTCGACGCGCGCGACGACACGCTCGTCGGCAAGGAGATCGAGAATACACAGATCGAGGTCGGGCCGAGCATAAACGGCGGGCCGACCCAGAAGAAGCAGGTCGATCTCTCCAGGGGCCGTGGTGCCAGGATCTACACCTTCGGATCGACCTTCAGCTACGATCTGGGAGGCGGCTTCACCGTCCAGAACAACATGAACTTCACCAAGGGCCAGGCCAACACCTTCGCGCTGTTCACGGGCGACAACCCGCAGACCGTCGACCAGTATCTGAACGGCCGCGCGGGCAGCGTGACCTATGCCGACAGCGGGCAGGCGCTCGCGGGCAATGCCGAGACGATCCAGGCCGGCATCTGGGCGGTGGAGAAGCACATCCAGAGCTTCACCGACGAGCTCAAGCTCTCCAAGGAGCTATTCGAGGGCAACACGCTGACGGTGGGCGGCTATTACGCCCACGTGAAGGACCACGACATCTGGAACCTGGGCAACAGCGTGCTGCTGGCGCTGGAGCCGCAGGCGCGCGTGCTCAACGCCAGCCTCGACGACGGCACCCAGCTGACCCGCGACGGCTTCACCAGCGCCAACAGCTACGACGTCAACGCGTACTACAAGAGCGACAACGTGGCGGGCTACGTCAGCGACGAATGGAAGATCGGCAAGCTGCGCATCGATGGCGGCGTCCGCGTCGAGCACACCAAGATCACCGATCATTCCGAGAACAGCTCGACCGGCGATCTCGATAACAATCCGCTCACCGCCTACAATAACAATGCCGCCTATCTGAACGGCACGTGGAGCGACCTTACCTACAAGAAGACGCAGGTTTCGTGGACGGTGGGCGCCGATTACGCGATCACCAACCGCCTCAACGCCTTCGTCCGCGCCAACCAGGGCGCGCTGCTCCCGCAGTTCGACGATCTGCGCAACAACTTCACCACGCCCGAGAACATCAAGCCGCAGAAGGCGCGCCAGTACGAGGTCGGCATCAAAACCTCGACGCATTATTACGATCTCTACCTCACCGGCTTCTACAACCGCTTCCACGACCTGCTGCTCACCCAGATCCTGGCGGACGGCTCCAGTGTGGTGGGTCTCTCCGGCTCGCGTGCCTACGGCGTCGAGTTCGAGGGCGCGGTGCGGCCGATCGAGGGCGTACAGATCGGCTTCCGGGGCGTCTACCAGAACGGCAAGTATCTCGATTACGCCACCAAGTCCGGCAATCAGGTGCCCCGCCAGCCGAAGTTCCAGTTCGCGATCATGCCGCAATACACGTTCCGCACCGATTGGGGTCAGGCGCGCGTGTTCGGCACGTACACGCACGTCGGCAAGCGTTTCGCCGACGATTCGAACCTCCAGCCGCTCGCCAAGTACGACACGCTGGATCTCGGCGCCTCGATCGACCTGAAGGAGAATTTCTCCATCCAGGCGACCGTCGAGAACGTCACCAACACGCTGGCGCTGACCGAGGGCAATGTCCGCACGCTGACCTCCGGCACGGACAACGGCTATTTCCTCGGCCGTCCGATCTTCGGGCGCCATGCGACCATCACTGCCGCCTACAAGTTCTGATAGCGTACCCCCAGCCTGCCGGCCGGAACCGCGTACATGTTCCGGCCGGCATTTTTACGAGTATTCCTATGAAGACTGCCCGCCTGCTCGCTTTTCTCCTCGCGGCGCTGGGGCTGATCGCCGCCGCGCCCGTCTTCGACCCGGCGACGAAGGTGATGGAGGTGTCGCGCGCGGCTGGTACGCCCGATGACGTCTATGGCCCGCTCTACAAGGCGGTCGAACTGGCGCACGTCTTCCCCGATTCCAAGACCTTCGCCGACATGGTGCCACGCGATCGTCCCGAGGCGATCATGGCGGCGTTCCGGTCCGAGAACCCGCAGGGCAAGGAGGCGCTCGCCGCCTTCGTGGCGAAACATTTCCGCAAGCTCGGCGACACCGACCAGCAGAAGCGCAGCATGCGCGAGCATATCAAGGCGCTCTGGCCGATCCTCGCCAGGCCGCCGATGGCGGTCGTCCCCGGCTCGTCGGCGATCCAGCTTCCCTACGCCTATGTCGTGGCGGGCGGGCGCTATCAGGAGATGTATTACTGGGACAGCTACTTCACGATGCTGGGCCTGAAGGCGGACGGTGAGCAGCCGCTGATCGATTCGATGCTCGCCAATTTCGTCTCGATGATCGAGCGCTACGGCCACGTCCCCAACGGCACGCGCACTTACTATCTCTCCCGCTCGCAGCCGCCCTTCCTGGCGCTGATGATGGACCTGTCGGACACGCATGATCCCGCGCTCGATCGCCAGCGGCTCGCTGCGCTGGAGGCCGAGCATGCCTATTGGATGGCCGGATCAACCTGCCTCGACGCGTCCGGCGCCTGCCAGCATGTCGTCAGGATGCCCGACGGCAGCCTGCTCAACCGCTATTGGGACGCCCGCGACGCCCCGCGCGACGAATCCTATGCCGAGGATGTCGCGACCACGGCGGCCGCAGCGCCGCGCCCCGTGAACCGCGACCTGCGCGCGGGAGCCGAGAGCGGCTGGGACTACAGCTCGCGCTGGCTCAAGGACGGCGGGACGCTCGCCACCATCCACGCCACCGACATCGTGCCGGTCGATCTCAACAGCCTGATGTGGAATCTGGAGATGTCGATCGCGCGGCGCTGCACGGCGCTCGGCGACACCGCCTGCGCGGCGGATTTCACCAAGCAGGCCGATGTCCGCAAGGCGGCGATCGCCAAGTACCTCTGGAGCGCGAAGGACAAGCGCTTCGCCGACTGGGACCGCTCGACCGCCAAGCCGACGTCCGCGATCAGCGCGGCGATCCTCTATCCGCTGTTCGTCGGCCTCGCGACGCCCGCGCAGGCCGATGCCACCGCGAAGCTGACGCAGGCGCAACTGCTGGCTCCGGGCGGCCTCAAGACGACAACCGTCCACACCGGCCAGCAATGGGACGAGCCCAATGGCTGGGCGCCGCTGCTGTGGGTCGGCGTCACCGGCCTCGATCGCTACGGCAAGACGACGCTCGCCGACACGCTGGCGCAGCGCTGGGTGAAGACGGTCTCCGCCTTCTACGCCTGCACCGGCCGCATGGTGGAGAAATACGACGTGGACAATGGACAGGCCGGCGGGGGGGGGGAATATCCCGTGCAGGACGGCTTCGGCTGGACCAACGGCGTGACGCGGAGCCTGCTCGACCGGCCGGGTATTGGGGCGTCTGTAGTGGAGGCTTGTCCTAAGGGCTGACCTGAAGCCCTCTCCCGCTTGCGGGAGAGGGTTGGGTGAGGGTCTTCTTCTTGGACGCGAGCGATACCGCTGAAAAAGAAGACCCTCACCCTCCCCATCGCTTACGCGACGGGGCCCCTCCTTCTCCCGCATGCGGGAGAAGGCCATTCGCGCCGCGCCCGAAATCCCGCTAAGGCGCCGCCATGCTCCGCCTGACCGAACTCAAGCTGCCGCTCGATCACCCGCCTGAGGCTCTGCCCGCCGCCATCGTCGCGCGGCTGGGCATCGCGGCAGACGAGATGATCGACTTCGCCGTCTGGCGGCGCGGCAACGATGCGCGCAAGAAGTCGGCGATCCTGCTGGTCTATACGGTCGACGTGACGCTGCGCGACGAGGGTGCGGTGCTCACCCGCTTCTCCGGCGACCAGCATGTCAGGCCGACGCCCGACACAAGCTATACCCCGCCTGTCACCGCGCCCACCGGATGGTCCGGCAAGCGCCCGGTGGTGATCGGCGCCGGTCCCTGCGGGCTGTTCGCCGGGCTGATCCTCGCGCAGATGGGCTTCCGCCCGATCATCGTCGATCGCGGCAAGGTGGTGCGCGAGCGGACGAAGGACACATGGGGCCTGTGGCGCCGATCCCGGCTCGACCCCGAGAGCAACGTCCAGTTCGGCGAGGGCGGCGCCGGCACCTTCTCCGACGGCAAGCTCTATTCGCAGATCAAGGATCCGCGCTTCCTCGGCCGCAAGGTGCTGGAGGAGTTCGTGAAAGCCGGCGCGCCCGAGGACATCCTCACCGAGGCGCACCCGCATATCGGCACGTTTCGGCTCGTCACGATGGTCGAGAGCATGCGCGAGACGATCCAGTCCTTAGGCGGAGAATATCGCTGGCAGCATCGCGTCGAGGATATCCTGATCGATACCCGGCTCGACGGCACACGCCGCATCGAAGGCCTGCGCTTCCAGACCGGCGAGACGCTGGAGGCGGACCATATCGTCCTCGCGGTCGGCCATTCGGCGCGCGACACGTTCGAGATGCTGCATGATCGCGGCGTCTATATCGAGGCCAAGCCCTTCTCGATCGGCGTTCGGATCGAGCATCCGCAAAGCTGGATCGACAAGGCGCGTTTCGGTGCCTGCGCGGGCAATCCGATCCTCGGGGCCGCTGCCTACGCCCTTTCTCATCACTGCAAGAACGGCCGGACGGTCTATAGCTTCTGCATGTGCCCCGGCGGGCGCGTGGTGGCGGCCACCTCCGAGGAAGGCCGCGTCGTCACCAACGGCATGAGCCAATATTCGCGCGCCGAGTTCAACGCCAATTCGGGCTTCGTCGTCGGCATCGACCCAGAGCGCGATTATCCCGGCCACCCCCTCGCCGGCATCGCCCTCCAGCGTGCGCTGGAGGAGAAGGCATTCGTGGCGGGCGGCTCCAGCTACGCCGCGCCGGGGCAGACGGTGGGCGATTTTCTTGCGGGCCGGGCCTCGACCAAATTCGGCGAGGTGCAGCCGAGCTACAAGCCCGGCGTGACGCCCACCGACCTCGCCACCATCCTGCCCGATTTCGTGGTGGAAGCCTTCCGCGAGGCTCTGCCGGTCTTCGGCCGCCAGATCGCCAATTACGATCACCCCGACGCGATGATGACCGGCGTCGAGACCCGCACTTCCTCGCCGATCCGCATCACGCGGGGCAAGGACGGCCAGAGCCTGACGCTTCCCGGCCTGTTCCCGGCGGGCGAGGGCGCGGGCTATGCCGGCGGCATCCTCTCGGCGGCGGTCGACGGGATCAAGGCGGCGGAGGCGGTGGCGCAGGCAATGGTCGGCTAACCCAAAGCCCGTTCGGGCTGAGCTTGTCGAAGCCCTGTCCTTCCTTCTTCCAGCGCTGAAAGAGAAGGGCAGCCCTTCGACAAGCACAGGGCGAACGGATGGGTTTATGGCGAGGGTGCCAGCCCCTCCACCGCCTCGATGAAGCGCATCAGCGAGATCGGCTTGGACACATAGGACGCCGCCCCCGCCGCCCGCGCCTTCTCCTCGTCGGCGGGCGAGGCGTAGGCTGTCACCGCCAGGATCGGGATCGCGGCCAGTTCCTCGTCCGCCTTCAGCGCCGCGATCAGCTCCAGCCCGCTGATGTGCGGCAGCTGGATGTCCATGATGATCAGGTCAGGCATCACCGCGCGTGCGGCCTCGATCGCCTCCAGCCCGTCGCGCACCGGTGTCGGCTCGTAGTCGTGGACCTCGAGCAGGTCGCAGAACAGCTTCAGATTGAGTTCGTTGTCCTCGACAACGAGCACCTTGCCCGGCAAAGCGGCAATCCTCCCCGAGAGAATGCAGAGAGATAGGCGATGCGCGCGGCCGACACAAACAATCCCGACAGCGCGACGCTGGCGCTCTCCGCGCTGGCCTGGACGCTCTCCGACCAGCCGCGCGCCGAGCGGCTGCTGGCGCTGACCGGGCTCGATTCGGATGAACTCCGCGCCCGCGCGACCGATCCGGGCCTGCTCGCCGCCGTCCTCACCTTCCTCGAATCACACGAGCCGGACCTGCTCGCCTGCGCCGATGCGCTGGACGTGACGCCCGAAGCCCTCGTCATTGCCCACAGGAATCTCGAAGCATGACCCGTCCCCTGCTGATCACCGACTGCGACGAGGTGCTGCTCCACATGGTCGCGCACTTCCGTGACTGGCTGGCCGAAGCGCACGGCATCGATTTCGCCGTCGAACATGAGAATTGGGGCGACGCGCTGGTCCGCAAGGAAACCGGCGAGAAGGTGGCGATGGAAGAGGTGTGGCCCTTCGTCGACGGCTTCTTCGACACCGAGATGGAGCGGCAGACCCCGGTGAAGGGCGTGATCGAGGCGCTCGACCGGATCACCGCGCACGCCGATATCGTGGTGCTGACCAACCTGCCTGATCACCGCCGCCAGCCGCGGATCGACCAACTCGCCCGCCACGGCATCGGGCATGAGGTCTATACGAACCAGGGCGGCAAGGGCGAGGCGCTCAACGCCATCCTCGAAGCCCATAAGCCGCCGGTGGCGCTGTTCGTGGACGATCTCTCCTACCAGCATCATTCGGTCGCGAAGGCGGCGCCGCAGGTCTGGCGGCTGCACATGGTCGCGGAGCCGCTGGTGGCACAGCACCGGCCCAAGGCGGCCGATGCCCATGCCCGCATCGACGACTGGGCGGAGGCGGCGGACTGGATCCTCGCACGCTTCGCGGCGGGGCAGCCTGCGCCCTTGACCGAATCCGTGAACGAGGCCTAGCGCTCGGCCCATGGATATCGACGCGAAGCTGGCCGAGCTGGGCCTCACTCTCCCGAAAGCGGCGGCCCCGGTCGCGGCCTATGTGCCGGCGGTCGAGGCGGGCGGGCTGCTCCATATCTCCGGACAGATCCCCTTCACCGAGACCGGCGAGTTGATCACCGGCCGGCTCGATACGGTCGACGATATCGCCAAGGGTCAGGAGGCCGCGAAGCGCTGCGGCCTGATGCTGGTGGCGCAGATGAAGGCCGCACTGGGCGGATCGCTCGATCGGGTCGAGCGGATCGTCAAGCTCGGCGGCTTCGTCGCCTCGGGGCCGGATTTTGTCGATCAGCCCAAGGTGGTCAACGGCGCGTCCGAACTGATGGTCGCGATCTTCGGCGAGGCCGGCAAGCATGCCCGCTCGGCCGTGGGTGTCGCCGCCCTGCCGCTCGACGTCTCGGTGGAAGTGGATGCGATCGTCGCCCTTCGCGGCGCTTGACCGGAGGCTCGTCGCGCCGCCGGATCCGGCCCGCGTCGGCTTTCTACATTCCCACGACATCGCGCATCGCGGTCTGTGGGGCGGCCCGGTGCCGGAAAACAGCCTCGCCGCCGCGCGCGCGGCGGTGCAGGGCGGCTTCGGCATCGAATGCGACGTCCGCCTGTCGCGTGACGGCACCGTCATGGTCTTCCACGATGCCGATACCGAGCGGCTGACCGGCCGCGCCGGCCGCATTGCCAACATGACGACGCACGATATCCAGGCGCTCCGCCTCGGCGGCGGCGAGGAACGGGTGCCGACGCTCGCCCAGTTCACCGGCCTGATCGCGGGGCGCGTGCCGCTGCTGATCGAGATCAAGACCGATACGCTGGCGCAGACCGCGCCGCTCTGCCTTGCGGTGCGCCGTGTGCTGGAGGGCTATCGCGGGCCGGTGGCGGTGATGGGCTTCAACCCAGAGGTCGGCCGCTGGTTTCTTAGCCACGCGCCGAAGATCGTGCGCGGGCTGGTGATGACCGAGCATCGCGAGAGCCGAGCCCGCGCGATTCGCGACGCGATCACGCGGCGCCTTGCGGTCCGGCGGGCAAGACCCGATTTCCTGGGCTATGACGTGCGCTTCCTCCCTTCGTCCCTGCCCGGCGCTCTTCGGAAGAAGGGACTGCCGGTCTTGAGCTGGACGGTACGCAGCGAGGCCGATCGTGCGACGGTGGCGGCGCATGCCGATCGGCCGATCTTCGAACGGCCCCGCACGGCATGAGCGAGATCTTCGCGCGCGTCGCGCCCAGCATCGGATCGATCGCGGCGGCGGACTGGGACGCCTGTGCCGGCCCCGACAATCCCTTCCTCAGCCACGCCTTCCTCTCGGCGCTGGAGGATTCGGGCAGCGCCGTCTCGCGCGCCGGCTGGCAGCCGGTGCCGATCATCGTCGACGGGGACGACGGCAAGCCCGACGGCATCCTCCCGGCCTACGCCAAGAGCCACAGCCAAGGCGAATATGTCTTCGACCACGCCTGGGCCGATGCGTGGCAGCGCGCCGGCGGAGATTATTATCCCAAGCTCCAGATCGCGGTGCCCTTCACGCCCGTCCCCGGTCCGCGCCTGCTGCTGCGCGATCCCGCCGCCGCGCCCGCCTTGATCGCGGCGGCCGAGGCGATGGTCGGCGAGCACGACCTTTCCTCCGCACATGCCACCTTCATCACCGAGGAGCAGAAGCCGTTTTTCGAGGCGGCGGGGTGGATGATCCGCACGGGGAGCCAGTTCCACTGGCACAATGAGGGCTACCGCGATTTCGGCGATTTTCTCGCGGCGCTTTCATCCCGCAAGCGCAAGGCGATCCGCAAGGAGCGCGAGGCGGCGCAGGCCGAAGTCGAGATCCGCCACCTGACCGGCACCGAGATCGGCGAAGCCGAATGGGATGCCTTCTGGGCCTTCTACCAGGACACCGGCAGCCGCAAATGGGGCCAGCCCTATCTCACCCGCCCGTTCTTCACGATGCTGGGCGAACGGATGGGCGATCGGGCGCTGCTGATGCTCGCCTATCGCCACGGACAGCCGGTAGCGGGCGCGCTCAATCTGATCGGCGGCGACACGCTCTACGGGCGCTACTGGGGCTGCACGGAAGAGATACCCTTCCTCCATTTCGAGCTCTGCTACTATCAGGCGATCGATGCCGCGATCACGCACGGGCTGAGCCGCGTGGAGGCGGGCGCCCAGGGCGAGCACAAGCTCGCGCGCGGCTACCGGCCGGTACCGACCTGGTCAGCGCATTACATCCCGCATGCCGGATTCCGGCGGGCGGTGGAGGATTTCATCGTGCGCGAGCGGCGCGCGATGGAGGAACAGATCGAGCTGCTCGACGAAATGGCGCCCTTCCGAAAGGAAGGGTGACGCCTCAGGCGGCGCGGCGCTGGTGCGTGGCAAGCCAGGCGCGGGCCATCTTCTGGGCCTCGACGATTTCGCGCGCGGTCATCTCGTCGGCGATCTCGGCGCGCATCTCCTGCGCTTCGATCGAACCCGCCGCGCAGGCGAGGTTGAACCATTTGTGCGCCTCGATCAGGTCGATCTCGACCCCGCGGCTGCCGGTCGAATAGGCGATGCCCAGTTCGAACAATGTCTCGGGATCGAACGCGGCCTCGGCGAGGCGGCTCTCGATCAGGAAGGCGGCGGATTTGAAACTGCTTGCCATCTGCGTTGATCCTTTTCCACGCAGCTGGTTTTGGCGGCTCACAGCAAACAAATGGTTAACGCCGAAATTAGCGCGCTCTAGACGATAGTCGAAACGGCCGCGTTACTTGCTGGGACTTACCGATACTGTGACCGGCAGATTGTCGATCAACCGCGCATTACCCATCCGCGCGGCCGCGAGCAGCCGTGCCGGCCGTTCACCCAGCGCCTCGATCGGTGCCAGCGTCTCGGCATCACGCAGCGAGACATAGTCGATCGGATCGAAACCCGCTTCCGACAGCCGCGCCACGGCGGCCGTCAGCGCACCCGCCACCGGTTCGCCCTTGCCGATCGCCGCTGCCGCCTCGCCCAGCGAGCGCGGCAGGATGCGCGCCTTGGCCAGTTCATCCTCGGTCAGATAGGCGTTGCGCGAAGAGAGGGCGAGGCCCTGATCGTCCCGCACCGTCGGCACGCCGACGATGTCCAGTTCCAGATCGAGATCGGTCGCCATGCGCCGGACGACGGCCAACTGCTGCCAGTCCTTCTCGCCGAACAGCGCGACATCCGGCTTCACCTGGTTGAACAGCTTGAGCACCACCGTGGCGACCCCATCGAAATGGCCGGGCCGCGCGGCGCCGTCGAGCACCTCGGACACGCCCGAAACCGAGACATTGGTGGCGAAGCCGTCCGGATACATCTCCTCTATCGTCGGCGCCCACAGGATCGTGGCGTTCGCCTTTTCCAGCAGCTGGGCATCGGCGCGCTCGCGGCGCGGATATCGATCGAGATCCTCATTCGGCGCGAACTGCCTGGGGTTCACGAAGATAGAGGTCACCACCACGTCCGCGCGGCGTAGCCCCTCCTCGACGAGCGCGAGATGACCGGCGTGGAGCGCGCCCATCGTCGGCACCAGGGCGATTCGCTTGCCTTCGCTCCGATACTCCCGAACGGCATCCCGAAGGACGCTGAGTTCACGGATGATTTGCACGGGCGACGGCCCTCCGATATGGCTGGGGCAGGCTCTGTGCGGCGGCATCGGGGTCAAATCAAGGGCCGCCGGTAGCCGAGTGGGGACAAATTCGAGACTTATGACACAACGCGCGCATCTGATCGTTTTCGCCAATGAAAAGGGCGGCACCGGCAAATCGACCACCGCCGTGCACGTCGCCGTGGCGCTCGCTGCCCAAGGCCGCCGGGTCGCCGCGATCGACCTTGACACCCGCCAGCGCACCTTCGTCCGCTATCTGGAGAACCGCACCGCCACCGCGCGGCGCGAGGGCGCCGAGCTCGCCACGCCGCGCTTCGAGGTGTTCGATCCGGAGAAGGACGCCAACATCCTCGGCCGCATCGATGCGCTGTCCGAGGATGCCGAATTCGTCATCGTCGACACGCCCGGCCGCGACGACGCCTATGCGATGAAGGCGGTGACGCGCGCGGACACGCTGGTGACGCCGATCAACGACAGCTTCATCGATCTGGACCTGATCGGCCAGGTCGATCCCGATACCTACCGGATCAAGCGCCCGAGCTTCTACGCCGAGATCGTGTGGGATGCGCGCAAGGTGCGCGCCAAGACCGATGGCGGCACGGTCGACTGGGTGGTTCTGCGCAACCGCCTCCAGCACCTCGAGGCGAAGAACATGCGCCGCGTGGGGCAGGCGGTGGACGAGCTTTCCAGGCGCGTCGGCTTCCGCGTGATCCCGGGCCTCGGCGAGCGCGTGATCTATCGCGAGCTCTTCCCCAAGGGGCTGACCCTGCTCGATCTCGGCGCGATCAAGGAGGTGGGCCTGAGCCACGTCGCCGCGCGGCAGGAACTGCGCGAGATGGTGTCCGGCCTGCAGCTCCCCGAGCCGCCCGATCTCTTCAACCGCCCGGCGGTTCCTGTCGCCGCTTCGGCTTGAGCGGCGGCCCGTGAAGTTCCTCGTCGCGCTCGCCGTCATTGCCGCGATCTGGTGGCTGGGGCAGCGTCGCAAACAGGCGGTGCTGACAAGCGCCGAGGCGCGCGATCTGCTCGGCGTCTCGACGCGCGCCGGCGAGGAGGAGATCCGCGCCGCGCATCGTCGCCTGATCGGCCGCGTCCACCCCGATGCCGGCGGATCGGATGCGCTGGCCCGTCGCGTCAATGCGGCGCGCGACATTCTTGTCGCGGAATTGAACCAGAATCGTCGCTAAGAGTCTGATCGCCACACCTCCAGGGAGACCCGCCACATGACCCATCGTTTCGATCCGACGTCGCTTCGCGAGTATGACATCCGGGGCATCGTCGGGAAGGCGCTGGGTCCGGCGGATGCCACCGCGATCGGGCGCGGTTTCGGTACTCGCGTGCGCCGCGCGGGCGGCACGCGGGTGGCGGTCGGCTATGACGGGCGTACCCATTCGCCCTTGCTGGAGGCGGCGCTGGTCGACGGCCTCACCAAATCGGGCGTCGATGTCGTCCGCATCGGCCTCGGCCCCACGCCGATGCTCTATTATGCCGAGGCGACGCTGGAGGTGGACGGCGGCATCCAGATCACCGGCAGTCACAATCCTGGCGATTACAACGGCTTCAAGATGGTGCTGCAGCACAAGCCTTTCTTCGGCGCCGACATCCAGAATCTCGGCAAGCTCGCCGAGGAGGGTGACTGGGAAGAGGGCAGCGGCTCGATCTCCAACTACGAGATCATGGAGGATTATGTCGCGCGGCTGATGGCGGGTTATGCCGGCGGCGCGTTCAGGATCGGTTGGGATGCGGGCAACGGCGCGGCCGGCCCGATCGTCGATCGCCTCGTCAAGCTGCTGCCCGGCGAGCATCACACGCTCTACACCGAGGTGGACGGCACCTTCCCCAACCACCATCCCGATCCCACCGAGGAGAAGAATCTCGCCGACCTGAAGGCGCTGGTGAAGGAGAAGGGACTGGATTTCGGTATCGCCTTCGACGGAGACGGAGACCGTATCGGCGCGGTGGACGGCGAAGGCCGGGTGGTGTGGGGCGACCAGCTGCTCGCCATCCTCGCCGAGCCGGTGCTGCGCGAGCTTCCCGGCGCGACGATCATCGCCGACGTGAAAGCGAGCCAGGCGCTCTACGATCGCATTGCCGAACTGGGCGGCACGCCGCTGATGTGGAAGACCGGCCACTCGTTGATCAAGACCAAGATGAAGGAGACCAACTCCCCGCTCGCCGGCGAGATGAGCGGGCATGTCTTCTTCGCGCATGACTATTACGGCTTCGACGACGCGCTCTATGCGGCGATCCGGCTGATCCGCGCGGTGCGGGTAATGGGCGGCTCGCTGACCACGATCAAGTCGGCGATGCCGGCGATGATCAACACGCCAGAGATGCGCTTTCAGTCCTCCGAAGACCGCAAGTTCAAGGTGGTGGACGAGGTGCTGGATCGGCTCGCGGCGGATGGCGCCGACGTCAACCGCACCGACGGCGCGCGCGTGAACACGCCGGACGGCTGGTGGCTGCTCCGCGCGTCCAACACGCAGGATGTGCTGGTCGCCCGCGCCGAGGCCAAGGACGAGGCCGGGCTGGAGCGGCTGATGGGCCAGATCAACGACCAGCTCGCCAAGAGCGGCGTGGAGCCGGTGCTGGCCGCCGGCCACTAACCCCGAACCCTCTCCCGCCGCCGGGTGGGAGAGGGTTATTGCTTGGCGAACCCGCCCATCCGGAGCGCCCATTGCGCGCCGATCACCGCGCCTTTGGCGGGGCGGATCATCAGCACCGCGATTAGCACGGCCAGCACGCACCAGCCGACCATCTGAGACCAGAGCGGCAGGTCCCATGCCATGTTGACCAACACCACGATCGGCACCAGCAGATGGCCGAGCACCAGAATCACCAGATAGGCCGGGAAATCGTCGGCGCGTTGCGGCGTCAGATCCTCCTGGCAGACCGAACATTCCCTGGCGGACCTAAGCCCGCCGTCGAACAGCCGGCCCTTGCCGCAATGCGGGCAGCGCCCCGCGAGCCCGAGCAGGATCGCGTGCTTCGTATCCCGCTGTGCCGATCTTGTGTCCATGCGCACGTCCTAGCATGGTGGCGCAGGATTGTCGCTTGGACGAATTGTCGCAGCCGGGGGAGCACGTGAAGACCGAACGGATGACCGCCTTCACCGATGGCGTGGTCGCGATCATCATCACCATCATGGTGCTGGAGCTGAAGGTGCCGGAAAGCGCCGATCTCAAGGGCCTGCTCGGCGCCGCGCCGATCCTCGCCGCCTACGTGCTGAGCTACATCAATGTCGGCCTCTATTGGAACAACCACCACCATCTGCTGCAGACGGCCGATCACATCGACGGCCGGTCGCTATGGGCCAACCTGTTCCTGCTGTTCTGGTTGAGCCTCGTCCCCTTCGTGATCCGCTGGATCGACGAAGCGGGTTTCGTTGCCCTTCCTGTGGCCGCCTATGGCTTCGTCCTCGGCCTTTCCGGCGCCTCCTATCTCTGGCTCCAGCGCGAGATCATTCGCGTCAACGGCGGCCCTGATTCGCATCTCGCCCGTGCGCTTGGGCCGGACTGGAAGGGGCGGCTGTCGCTCGCCGGCTACACGGTCGCCACGATCGCCGCCTTCTTCGCGCCAAGGCTGGCGATCGCCGTGTACGTCGTGATCGCATGCATATGGCTCATCCCCGATCGCCGGATCGAACGACGGTTGACAGATTCGGCCTGAACCGCGACCGTCCCACCATGCCCGACCTGTTCCGGCGCCTCGCTTCCTGGCCGCTGGCAGCCCGCATCGTCCTCCTGCTCGCGCTCGCCATCGGTCTGGCGGAGCGCATCGGCTGGGCGATGGCGCGCCGGACGATGTGGGCGACGGGCGAGGCCACCAACGTTGCCATGGCGCTGGCGCACGGGCGCGGCTTCTCCGATGCCTTCTGGGCGGGACAGGGCCCGACCGCGCACCTGCTGCCGATCGCGCCGGCCATCGCCGGACTGGTCTATCGGCTGTTCGGCGATCTCACCCCGCTGTCGGAGACGATCCTGTGCGCCTGGTCGATTGGGCTGACCTTCGGCAATTACGCGCTGGTCTATGCGATTGCGCGGCGACTCGGCACACCGCGCTCGGCGGCGCTCGGTGCGCTCTGCGTCCTGTTGGTGGCGCCGATCTACACCACCAACGAAGCCTTCGAATGGCGAGTATGGGAAGGCGGGCTCGGCCTGCTCTGCGCCAACCTGCTGCTCTGGATGGTGGTGCGCGCGGAAACGGGTGCCCCGCCCCGCCGCCTCGGCCTCTGGCTGGCGCTGCTGCCGGCGCTCACCTTCTTCATCAACCCGCCGTTGGGCCTGTGCGCCTATGCCGGCTGGGCGCTCTACCTCTGGCGCAACCGCCGCACGCCCGCCGCGATCGCCAAGGCGGCGGCGGCGACCGTGCTGGTGCTGGCGCTGATGATCGGTCCTTGGACGCTGCGGAACTGGCGGGCTATGGGCGCCTTCATCCCGCTGCGCGACAATCTCGGCATGGAGCTGGCGGTCGCCAACCACCCCGCCGCCGTCACCAGCACCGATCGCGACAAGACCTTCCTCGCGCGGCTGACGGCGATCCAGCCCTATATCCATCCGCCGGCGCAGCGCGCACTGGTCGCTGCCGGCGGCGAGGTGGCCTATGCCAAACTGCTGGGCGCGCAGACGAGGGCATGGATCGCTGCCCATCCGGGCGACTTCCTGACCCTCTGCCGCCGCCATCTCGGCCAGATGGTCTTTCCGGGCACCTGGATGTTTATGACGAGCCACGGCAAGAATCTGCCGATCGTCCGCTCGATCCTGGCGCGGGCGGTGGCCGTGCTGGGGCTGCTGGGGCTGATCGTGGCGCTGGCGCGGAGACACTGGCGGTTCCTCTACGTGCTGCCCTTTGTCGCCGTGCCGATCCTCGTCTATGTGCCGTTCCAGCCGGTGATCCGCTATTGCTGGCTGGTCTATCCGATCGAGGCGATGCTGGCGGCGAGCCTCATCGGGCGGCTGGCCCGTGCCCGGCCTCAATCATCCTCGTCCTCGTAGCCGACCAAAGCCAGCGCGCGCGCCTTGATCTGGCGGGTCATGCACCAGTGGACGAGCGCCTCCTCGCGCCCGTGCGTGACCCATAATTCCTGCGGTGCGAGCTCCTTCACGGTCGCGGTCAACTCGTCCCAGTCGGCATGGTCGGAGACGACTAGCGGCAGCTCGACGTTGCGTTGCCGCGCGCGCTGACGAACCCGCATCCAGCCCGACGCCATGGCAGTGATCGGATCGGGCAGGCGGCGCGACCAGCGGTCGTTGATGGCGCCGGGCGGGCACATCACGATCCTGCCGCGCAGCTGCTCCTTCGAAACGGCGGTGGCGGAGACGAGCTCGCCGAGATCGACCCCCAGTTCCTGATAGAGCGTGCACAGCCGCTCCATCGCGCCATGGATGTAGATCGGGTCGTCGTGGCCGCGCAGGCGAAGCTCCGCGATCAGCCGCTGCGCCTTGCCGAGCGCATAGGCGCCGACCAGCACGCACCGATCGGGATTGGCGTGGAGCGCCTCAAGCAGCCGGTCGACCTCGGCACCGGTATCGGGGTGGCGAAAGACGGGAAGGCCGAAGGTCGCCTCGGTGACGAAGATGTCGCACGGCACCGGCTCGAAGGGGGCGCAGGTGGGATCGGAGCGGCGCTTGTAGTCGCCCGAGACGACGATGCGCTCGCCTTTGTGCTCCAGCACGATCTGCGCCGAGCCCAGCACATGCCCGGCCGGGACGAAGCGGGCGGTGACGTCGCCGAGGCTGACCGTCTCGCCATAGGCCACGCTCTGCCCGGATTGCGGGCCGTAGCGCGTCTCCATGATCGCCAGCGTCTCGGGCGTCGCCAGCACCGCGCCGTGGCCGCCGCGCGCATGATCGGCATGCCCGTGGGTGACGAGCGCGCGCGGCACCGGCTGCGAGGGATCGATCCACGCATCGGCTGCGGGCACGTAGATCCCCTGCGGGTGCGGTTCGATCCAGGCGCCGATACGGGACATCAAGGTGAGATGGATGGCGGGCACTTAAGTTCCTCCCCAAGCTTCTCTTGGGGAGGGGGACCGCCGCCGCAGGCGGTGGTGGAGGGGCTGGCGCGGCGCATTTCCCCTCCACCACGCTTTGCGTGGTCGCCCTCCCCGAACAGGCTCGGGGAGGAATTGAGCGTTACCGCAATTTCGCGATCTTCAGGCCGTCCTGCCTGGCGCGCGCCTGCACCGATTCCTCGCTGCGGGTGAGCGCCTTGCCGATCGCCTTAAGTGCCATGCCCTTAGCGGCGAGGCGGTGGAGCTTCTGGACCTCGTCGGTGGTCCAGGGCTGCTTGTGGCGGACGAAACCCTCGGCCATGCGCCTACTCCGCGATCACCTTGCCCTTGGTCGAAGGATTGGCGGCGATCACCTTCTTCTCTTTCTCCTTCTTGGGCTTGCGGGTTTCCTTGTTGCTCTTCACCTGACCCTTGGCCATCGCTTGCTCTCCTGAGGGAGCCCCCTTCTAGCCCGAGCCTGCATTCGTGGCGAGGGCTGGCGAAGCGGAGGACAAGCCCCGATATTCGCAAGCGAATGTCCGACCTCCCCCCGATTCTCGCGCACTGGTTCGAAACGCGCGGCTGGCGCCCCCGTCGGCACCAGCTGGCGATGCTCGACGCCGCGCGGGCGGGAAAGAGCGCGCTGCTCGTCGCCCCAACAGGCGCGGGCAAGACGCTGGCGGGCTTCCTGCCGAGCCTTGTCGAGCTGATCGAGCAGCCGACCGACGGTCTCCACACCCTCTATGTCTCGCCGCTCAAGGCGCTGGCGGTGGACATCCAGCGCAACCTGCTGGGGCCGATCGAGGAGATGGACCTTCCCATCCGCGTCGAGACGCGCACCGGCGACACGCCCTCCGATCGCAAGGCGCGCCAGCGGGTGAAGCCGCCGCAGATGCTGCTGACGACGCCCGAATCGCTCAGCCTGCTGCTCTCCTACCCGGACGCCGCGCAACTCTTCGCGAACCTGAAGACGATCGTGATCGACGAGGTGCACGCCTTCGCGCCCTCGAAGCGCGGCGACCTGCTGGCGCTGTGCCTGGCCCGGCTCCAGCGGCTGGCGCCCGCCCTGCGCCGCGTCGCGCTTTCCGCCACCGTCGCCGATCCCGACCTCTATCGCGGCTGGTTGTCGGGCGACGGCGACCTCGATTCGGTGATCTTGGTCGAAGGCGATCCCGGCGCCGAGCCGGACATCGCGATCATGCTGCCGCAGGAGCGCATCCCCTGGTCCGGCCATTCGGGCCGCTACGCTGCCGAACAGGTGATGCGCCAGATCGAGGTGCACAAGATCTCGATCATCTTCTGCAACACCCGCAGCCTCGCCGAGCTGATCTTCCAGGATCTCTGGGCGGTGAACGACAGGCACCTCCCCATCGGCATCCACCACGGCAGCCTCGACATCGAGGCGCGGAGAAAGGTGGAGGCGGCGATGGCGGCAGGGAAGCTGCGCGCGCTGGTAGCCACCGCCAGCCTCGATCTCGGGGTCGACTGGGGCGACGTCGATCTCGTCATCCAGATGGGCGCGCCCAAGGGATCGTCGCGCCTGCTCCAGCGGATCGGCCGCGCCAACCACCGGCTCGACGAGCCGAGCAAGGCGCTGATCGTGCCGGGCAACCGCTTCGAATATCTGGAGGCGCGCGCCGCCGTCGATGCGGTGGAGGCGGGCGAGCGCGATCCGGACGTCTTCCGCCCCGGCGCGCTCGACGTGCTCGCCCAGCACCTGATGGCCTGCGCCGCCGCGGAGCCGTTCGCGCAGGCCGACATGCTGGCGGAGGTGCGCGAGGCGGCACCCTATGCCACGCTGCCCGAGGACATGTTCGATCGCGTGCTGAGCTTCGTCGCCACCGGCGGCTATGCCCTGCGCGCCTACGACCAGTACAAGCGCCTGACGCTGGACGCGGACGGCCTGTGGCGTGTCTCTCACCCGCGCTTCATCACGCAATACCGCCTCAACGCCGGCATCATCGTGGAAGCCGCGATGCTGACCGTCCGCTTCCGCAACGGCCGCTCGCTCGGCAAGGTGGAGGAAGGATTCGCCGCCAGCCTCGCGCCGGGTGACACCTTCTTCTTCTCAGGCCTCAGCCTCGAAGTGGAGGGCGTGAAGGGCGAGGACCTGTACGTCCGCGCCACGTCGAAGCCCGCGCGCATCCCAACCTATGGCGGCGCGCGGATGCCGATCTCCACCAACCTCGCAGACCGCGTCCGCCACTTCCTCCACGAGCCGGAAGAATGGCCCCGCTTCCCGCCCGACGTGCGCGAATGGCTGGAGATGCAGCAGCGCCGCTCCGTCCTCCCCGCGCCCGACAAGCTGCTGATCGAAACCTTCCCGCGCGAGGGGCGGCACTACATGGTCGTCTATAGCTTCGAGGGCTGGAACGCGCACCAGTCGCTCGGCATGCTGGTGACGCGGCGGATGGAGACGGCGGGCCTCCAGCCGATAGGATTCGTTTCCAGCGACTATGCCATCGCGACCTATTCGTTAAAGCCCGTCACCGATCCCCGGCCGCTCTTCTCGCCCGACATCCTGGAGCATGAATTCGTCGACTGGGTGCAGGAATCGGCGCTGCTGAAGCGCGCCTTCCGCGAGGTAGCGGTGATCGGCGGCCTCGTCGAGCGCCAGCACCCCGGCAAGCGCAAGACCGGCCGCCAGGTCACCTTCTCGACCGACCTGATCTACGACGTGCTGCGTCGCTACGAGCCCGAGCACCTGCTTTTGCAGGCCGCATGGGCGGACGCCAAGGCACGGATGACCGACGTCGGCCGGCTCGGCCGCCTGCTCGACACCGCCGCCGAGCGAATCGAGCATGTCGATCTGGAGCGCGTCTCGCCGCTCGCCGTGCCGGTGCTGGTGCTGATCGGGCGAGAGCGTGTCGCCGCCGGAACGGTCGACGACGCATTGCTGATCGAGGCGGAGGCACTGGTCGCCGAGGCGATGTGTGGCGACTCTGATATTAACCATGTCGCTTAACCCACTCGTTCACGATTCCCGGTAGGACTTGCCCTTGGTCGGGGGAGCAACACGACCAGGGATGTGCGCGTGAAGGGGTTTTGGCTTAGGGCTCTCGCGGGTGTCGCGGCGCTGTGCGCTTCGCCCGCCATGGCACAGGACAGTTATGACGGCCGCATCGGTACGGGACTCGAATGCGTGCCCTATGCCCGCCAGATGTCCGGCATCCAGATCTTCGGCGACGCCTGGACCTGGTGGGATCAGGCGGCCGATCATTATCAGGAAGGCGCCCGCCCGCAGGTCGGCGCGGTGCTCGTCTTCCGCCCGCATGGCGTGATGAAGCTCGGCCATGTCGCCGTCGTCAGCAAGATCGTCTCCAGCCGCATCCTGATGGTGAGCCACGCAAACTGGTCGCGCATCGGCGGCGTGCGCGGCCAGATTGAGCGCGACGTGACGCTGGTCGACGTCAGCCAGAATAACGACTGGAGCGAGGTGCGTGTCTGGTGGCGCGACAATCAGGGCCTCGGCACCACCCGCTACCCGGTCTATGGCTTCATCTACGGCAACAGCGCCGTCACCGGCGAACATATCGCCCATGTCAGCAAGGATCTGGTCAGCGCTTCGCCCGACGTTGTCGGCGCAGTGATCGATTCGCTGGGCGCGACCCCGGCGGGCTGATCGCCTAGCGGAACGTGCTCGCGAGACTCTCGCGCAGCAGGCGCTTCGCGCGCAGCGCCATTTCCAGCCGGGTCGCCGCGAACAGGCCAAGCGCGAACGCCATGCCGATGTCGGTGGCGAGCAGGGCTGCGGGACTGGTCGGGTTGCCGCCACCCAGTTCCTGCCGCGCGGCCGCGCGCGCCACGACCAGCACGATCAGGAACAGGAAGGCCGCGGGCGAGGCCTTCTGGTTCAGCGTATGCGTCTCGGGATCGACGGTGATCCGCATCGTCCGCCCGCGATACCAGCCGGCGGCGAGGCCCACCGCAAGCGCCAGCGCCGACCATGCCCAGCCCATCGGCGAAGGGGGCGCCTCGGCGAACACCAGGCCGACGATGACCAGATAGATCACCGGCACGATCCACAAGGTCTCGATCTTGAGTGGCCGCGCACGGCTCATCCGCCGCCAGCGCAGCGCCATCACGATCGCGATGAAGGCGACGGGAAGGACATACTGCATCCAACCCGGGCCGGCTTCCGTCTGCATCGCAACAGTCTCCCCGTTTGCTCCCCAGCCACCGTGCTAGGCGAGCAAGGCACCTGCCGCAAGCCGCTTGCACGCGCTCTCCGGCCTGCTATGCGATGGCCCATGGTTCCCTTTTCGTTCGCAGGCACGGAGTTCGTCGCGCTGGCACCTGGCGCACTCTTCTGGGAGCGGCGTCGGGCGCTGCTGGTCGCCGATCTGCATCTGGAGAAAGCGAGCTTCTACGCGCGCTCAGGGCAGATGCTGCCGCCCTATGATTCGGATGCGACGCTGGAGGAACTGGCCGAGCTGGTAGCGCAGACGAGCGCCGAAGAGGTCTGGTGCCTCGGCGACAGCTTCCACGATGCCGAAGGCTGTGAGCGGCTCGCCAATGAAACGCGTGATCTGCTGCGCCGGCTGACGAGCGAGGCGCGCTGGACCTGGATCGCTGGCAACCACGATGTCGGCGCGCGCAGGCTCGCGGATCATTGTGGCGGCCGCGTGCTGGGCGAGGCCGAGGTGGACGGGTTGCTGCTCCGCCACGAGGCGGACCCGCGCGAGATGCGGCCCGAGCTTTCCGGTCACTATCACCCCAAGCTGCGCCTGACGCTCAAGGGCCGCCACGTCGCTCGGCGCTGCTTCGTGGCGACCGCGACCAAGCTGATCCTCCCCGCCTTCGGCGCGCTGACCGGCGGAATGGATGCGGGCGATCCGGTGATCCGCAAGGCGCTCGGCAACCGCGCCGCGCAGGCGCTGGTGCCGCTCGCCGACCGGCTGCTCAGGTTCCCGCTGGCGGCCTAGGCCTTCCAGCTCGTAGGGAACAACCGCTTCAGCGCCTCGACTTTGGGACGATCGTTGATCACGATATACGGATAGTCCGGATTCTTCGACATGAAGTCCTGATGGTAGCTTTCCGCCGGGAAGAAGCCCTGCGCGGTCTCGATCCGCGTCACGATCGGGCGCGGATAAACGTGGGCGGCGGAAAGCTGCGCGATATAGGCCTCGGCCACCTTCGCCTGCGCCGGCGATTGCGGGAAGAGAGCCGAGCGATATTGCGGGCCATGATCGGGGCCCTGCGCGTTCAGCCGGGTCGGATCGGCGACCACCGAGAAATAGATGCGCAGCAGATCGGCATAGTTCACCCGGGCCGGATCGAAGACGACCTTCACCGATTCGGCATGGCCCGTCGTGCCGGTGGAGACATCCTCATATTGCGCGGTCGATCCCTTGCCTCCGGTATAGCCGGAGGTGGCGCTGACCACGCCCTTCACGTGCGAAAAGACGCCCTGCACCCCCCAGAAGCAGCCGCCCGCGAAGACCGCGGTCTCGCGATGGCCGGAAGCGGGTTCGATGAGGGCGGGGCGCGGGGCGTTGACCACCGTTTCGGCGGCAAGCGACGGGGCGATCGTCCAGAGCGCGCCTGCGCCGAGCGCGGCGACGGCGAGTAGGGGAAGCGTCTTCATGATAGCACGACTCCGTTGGGTCATGCCTGAGATACGTTCGCTCCCCCTCCCCGGGTTACATGTTGCGTCAGCGTAACGCCGCGCACGCCTCGGCGATGCGGTTGCAGGCCTCGGTCAGGATCGCATCCGATGTCGCGTAGCTGATCCGGAAAGCCGGCGAGAGACCGAAGGCCGCGCCCTGCACCGGGGCGACCTTCGCCTCGGTCAGCAGGTAGCCGACCAGCGCCTCGTCGTCCGCGATCTTCACCCCCTTCGGGGTGGTCTTGCCGATCAGGCCGGAGACATCCGGATAGACGTAGAAGGCGCCCTCGGGCGTCGGGCAGTGGATGCCCGGCACCGCGTTCAGCCCCTTCACCACCAGATCGCGACGGCGCTGGAAGGCGGCCGAGCGCTCCTTGAGGAAGCTCTGGTCGCCGTTGAGCGCCGCGGTCGCCGCCGCCTGCGCGATCGAGCAGGGGTTGGAGGTCGACTGCGACTGCAGCTTCGCCATCGCCTTGATCAGCCACGCCGGGCCGCCGGCGAAGCCTATCCGCCAGCCGGTCATCGCATAGGCCTTGGACGTGCCGTTCACCGTCAGCGTGCGCTCGTAGAGCGACGGGCAAACCTCAGCGATCGTGGCGAACTGGAAGTCGTCGTAGAGGATGTGCTCGTACATGTCGTCGGTGAGCACCATCACCTGCGGGTGGCGCTCCAGCACCTCGCCCAACGCCTTGAGCTCAGCGGCCGAGTAAGCGGCGCCCGTCGGGTTGGACGGCGAGTTCAGGATCACCCAGCGGGTCTTCGGCGTGATCGCCTGCTCCAGCTGCTCGGGCAGGATCTTGTATTGCTGGTTGGCGCCCGCCGAGACGATCACCGGCGTGCCGCCCGCATAGGCGACAATATCCGGATAACTCACCCAGTAAGGCGCCGGGATGATCACCTCGTCGCCCGCGTCGATCGTCGCGACCAGCGCGTTGAACAGCGTGTGCTTGCCGCCGACGTTCACGCTGATCTCGTTGGCCGCATAGGCGAGGCCGTTGTCGCGCTTGAACTTGGCGGCGACGGCGGCCTTCAGCTCTGCGGTGCCGTCGACGTTGGTATATTTGGTCTTGCCGGCGCGGATCGCCTCGATCGCGGCGTCTTTCACGAAATCGGGCGTGTCGAAATCCGGCTCGCCGGCGGCCAGGCCGATAATGTCCAGCCCCTGCGCCTTCAGCTCCAGCACGCGGCTGGTCATGGCGAGCGTGGGGGACGGCTGGATGCGGCCGAGCGCTTCCGACGTGGTTCGCATGGGATCGATGCTTTCCGGGTTCGTGAGGAACAGGCGGGCGCGCCTATGCCGGATGTCGCCCCTCAGGGCAACCGCGCAGCGATCAATCCCCGGAGCGCGTTGCCGAGAAAGAATCCGTCGCGCAGATCGGCCTCGGTCAGGTCGTGCTCGATCGCCTCGCCGTTCGCCAGCAACCGTTCCCGCAAGATGCCTGGGAGCAGGCCGCAAGACGCTGGCGGGGTCAGCAGCTTGCCGTCGCGCTCGACGAACAGATTGGTGAAGCTGCCCTCGGTGAGCAGGCCATCGGCGCGCGAGAACACCACCTCGAAATGATCGCCGCGCGCCACATCGTAGAAGCCACGCTCGCTGGTCTTGTGACGGAGGCGGAAGTCCGTCGGCGAGACCGGCAACGGCACGATCGGCGCAACGATCCCGTCGATCTCGTCGGGCGCGGGCCGCACCTCGATCGCGATCTTGCCGGTGGGCGAGAGCCGCACCCGGATACGCGCCGGATCGCGCAGGCGGAAGGTCGCGGCCTGGAGCTCGTTGCGCGCGTCATGCCGATCGAAGGCGAAACCCAGTGCATCGGCCGATCGCTTCATCCGCGTGAGGTGGCGTTCGAGATCGGTGAAGCCCTCGTGCGGATCGAACGGCATCGTCTCCTGCAGGTCGAAGCGCGGGCAGGCGGCGGGGATGAAGCCGCCCTTGGCGAGACATTCGGCCCATTCGGCATCGACCTCGCTGTCCGCCACCACGCCCGATCCCAAGCCCAGCGTCGCGGACTCGCCCTCCACCACCAAAGTGCGGATCGCAACGTTGAACGCTGCGTCGCCGCCCGCATCCAGCCGCCCGATCGTGCCGGTGTAGAGGCCCCGCGCTCCGGCCTCGACCTCGGCGGCGATCTCCATTGCGCGCAGCTTCGGCGCGCCGGTGATCGATCCGCAGGGAAAGGCTGCTTCGAGCAGCGAAACGGCATCCGCGCCCTCCGCAAGGTCGGCGGTGACGGTCGACGTCATCTGCAGGATCGTCGGATAGGTTTCGACCGCGAACAGCTCGGGCACCGCCACGCTCCCCGGGGTCGCGATGCGCGAGAGATCGTTGCGGATCAGATCGACGATCATCAGATTCTCGGCGCGCTGCTTGTGGTCTTGCGCGAGGAGCGCCGGATCGCTGTTCCGCGCGGCGGTGCCCTTCATCGGCCGCGCCTCGATCCGGCGGCCGTCGAGCCGCACGAACATCTCGGGCGAGAAACTCAGCAGGGTGCGCGCGCCGTCGTGCACGATCCCGCCCCAGCCGGCGGCGGCCGCGCCCCGGATGCGCGCGTAGAGCGCCAGCGGATCCCCCGCGACGGGCACGTCGGCCTGGAAGGTGAGGTTCGCCTGATAGATGTCGCCCGCCGCGATATAGGCCTTCACCCGATCGAAGGCGGCGGCATAAGCGGCGCGATCGATCGAGGGCTTGGGCGGCCCGGCCCATGCTCCGGCAGGATCGGGCAGCAGCGCCGGCACCCGTTCCGGCGCGACCGCCTCGTAGCGTTCGAACAGCCCGAACCAGAGCAAGGGCATTCCTGCTTCCCCCGCCGCCGGCTCGCCGAGCGCGCCGGCATCGTAGGCGATCCACCCCGCCGCGTGCAGGCCATGCGCCTGCGCATAACGCAGCGCATCCAGGCAGTTGGCGAGCTTCGCGGGATCGTCGCAGGCGATCGTCTCGACCGGATCGCGATAGAGCCGCGCCATCGCCGCCCCCTCGGCGCGGGCGTCGTCCAGCAGCACGAAGGGGGCGGAACGATCGAGCATCGCCCCCTCCTGCAAGCCTTTCGCTTGCGTGGCAACGCCGCGATGCGCATCTGGATGGCATGGACAAGCCCCTGCCCCCGTTGCGTGCCGCCGTCGTGCCGGTTACGCCCTTCCAGCAGAACTGCACGCTTCTGTGGTGCACGAAGACGATGCACGGCGCTTTCGTCGATCCGGGTGGTGACCTCGACAAGTTGAAGGCCGCCGCCGCGCATCACGGCGTGACGATCGAGAAGCTGCTCGTCACCCACGGCCATATCGATCATTGCGGGCAGGCCGGCATTCTGGCGGGAGAGCTCGGCGTGCCGATCGAGGGGCCGCAGGAGGAGGATCGCTACTGGATCGCGCGGCTCAACGACGATCGCGCCAGCTTCGGGCTCACGGGCGAGCCGTTCGAGCCGGATCGCTGGCTGCACGACGGCGACGAGGTGACGGTCGGCGAGCTGACGCTGAAGGTTCGCCATACGCCGGGGCATACGCCCGGCCACGTCGTCTTCTTCCACGAACCTTCGCGATTCGCGATCGTCGGGGACGTGCTGTTCCGCGGATCGATCGGCCGCACCGATTTCCCGCTCGGCGATCACGACACGCTGATCGCCTCGATCATCGAGCGGCTCTGGCCGATGGGCGACGACGTGGCCTTCGTGCCGGGCCACGGCCCGACCTCCACCTTCGGCAACGAACGGGCGACCAACCCCTTCGTCGCCGATTCGCGGTTCGGCTGATCAGAGGTAGTGGACGGGCGCCGGCGGGTGCGATCCGATCCAGATCGCCCACACCGCCAGCGCCAGCAGCACAGCCCAGGTGAGGCAGGCGCCCACCGCCCGCATCGCCCCCATCTTCTGCGCGTCCATGCCCAGCATGTGGACGAGACGCGCCAGCGTGAACACCGCGCCGATCCCCCACAGCCAGGATTTCGATCCGCCGGCGAGCTCCACCAGCGCCATCAGGATCAGCACGAAGGGCGCATATTCGACGAAGTTCGCCTGTGCGCGCATCCGGCTCAACAGCATCGGGTTGTCGCCGTCGCCGTGCAGCACCTTCGCCTTGTTGCGAATCGCGACGATCCGGAAGGCGAGCCAGAGATTGATCAGCGCGGCGGCGCCGGCGAAGACGAGCGTGACGGGAAGCATGGACGAAAATCCCAAGAGATAGCGTGACGATGGCCCTGGCTCGCACGCTACGCGGCGGGTTGCAACAGCGCGGAAATCCGCTATAGGGCGCCCTTCGCGACGAGGCCGGCCGCTGATGGTCCGCGGCCGATCCCGGCCGTGGCGATTCGGATGGTATGCGGCCCCGCACCCATTGAACACTAGGATTAGGTGCCGGTATGGCCGTTCCCAAGCGAAAGACCTCGCCCTCGCGGCGCAACATGCGTCGCAGCCACGACGCGCTCTCCGTGGAGTCGTTCCAGGAGTGCCCGAACTGCGGCGAGCTCAAGCGCCCGCACAATCTGTGCAACGCCTGCGGCCATTATAACGGCCGCGAGATCGTCTCGGTCGAGGCCTGAGCCTCACGCAACGGACAGCCAGAGTGGACGCGCCGCGGATCGCCATCGACGCGATGGGAGGAGACGGGGGTGCGGCCACGATGCTGGCGGGCGCCGCGCTGGCGCTTGCCCGTTCCCCTGATCTCCGCTTCCTGATCGTCGGCGACGAGGCCGCGATCCGGGCGGAGCTTGCGCGTCACAAGGCGCTGGCTGCCGCCAGCGATATCCTGCACGCGCCCGACACGATCACCGGCGACGACAAGCCGAGCCAGGCGATCCGCCGCGCCAAGACCACCTCGATGGGCCTCGCCATCCAGGCGGTGAAAGAGCGCGAGGTCGGCGCCGCCGTCTCGGCCGGCAACACCGGCGCGCTGATGGCGATGGCGAAGCTCGCGTTACGCACCCTGCCCGGCATCGACCGACCCGCGCTTGCCGCGATCATGCCGACGCTGGGCGAAACCGATGTCGTGATGCTCGATCTCGGCGCCAACACCGAATGCGATGCCAACAACCTCGTCCAGTTCGCGCTGATGGGCGCCGCCTATGCGCGCACCGCGCTGGATATCGACCGGCCCCGGACGGCCCTTCTAAACATCGGCTCGGAGGAGCTCAAGGGCACCGACGAGCTCAAGGAAGCGGTGGCCAAGCTGCGCGCCCACCCATCGCTGCCGCTCGAGTTCGTCGGCAACATCGAGGCGGACCGGATCAATCGCGGCACCGTCGATGTCGTCGTATCCGATGGCTTCTCGGGTAATATCGCGCTGAAGGCCGTTGAAGGCACGGCGCGCTTCGTCACCGACCTGCTGCGCCGCTCCTTCTCGTCGAGCGTCCGATCGAAGCTGGGCTTCCTGATCTCGCGTCCGGCGATGCATCTGCTGCGCGTCCATCTCGATCCGAACAACCATAACGGCGCCGTCTTCCTCGGGCTCAACGGCATCGTCGTGAAGAGTCACGGCAGCGCCGACGAAAAGGGCGTGGCCAACGCCATCGCCGTCGCCGCCAAGCTGGTGCGCGACGATCTCAATCATCTGATCGCCGAGGACATGGCCGACTATCGTGCCGCCTCGACGCCGCCCGCTGCCTCGATAGGATCGGCTGCCTGATGACCCTTCGCGCCGTCTTCGCCGGCACCGGCTCCGCCCTTCCCGTCCGCCGTGTCGACAATGCCGAGCTGGCGCAGCAGGTCGATACGTCAGACGAGTGGATCGTCGAGCGCACCGGCATCCGCAGCCGCTATATCGCCGGCGAGGGCGAGACCACCGCCAGCCTTGCCGCCGACGCCGCGCGTAAAGCGCTGGCGGATGCCGGCATGGAGGCGAGCGAGATCGGCCTGATCGTGCTGGCCACCGCGACGCCGGACCAGACCTTCCCCTCGTCCGCCACCAAGGTGCAGGCGATGCTGGGCATCGACGATTGCGTGGCGTTCGACGTCCAGGCGGTCTGCTCGGGATTTCTCTACGCGCTGTCGGTCGCCGAGAGCATGATCCGGGCTGGTGTCGCCAAGAATGCGCTGGTGATCGGCGCGGAGACGTTCAGCCGCATCCTCGACTGGGAGGACCGCGCGACTTGCGTGCTGTTCGGCGACGGTGCCGGCGCGGTCGTGCTCAAGGCCGAGGACGGGCCGGAGAACCCGGCCGAGGCGCGCGGTGTGCTTTCCGCGAAGCTGCACGCCGACGGGCGCCACAACGATCTGCTCTACGTCGATGGCGGCCCGTCGACGACGCGGACGGTCGGCAAGCTGCGCATGAGGGGCCGTGAGGTATTCCGCCACGCGGTCGTCAACCTTGCCAGCGTGCTGACCGAAGTTCTGGAAGCGGTGAACCTCACATCGGCCGACATCGACTGGCTGATCCCGCATCAGGCCAATGCTCGTATTCTCGACGCAACCGCCAAAAAACTGAACCTTTCGCCCGATCGGGTGGTGGTGACGGTCGACCGCCATGCCAACACCTCCGCCGCATCCGTGCCTCTGGCGCTTGACGTCGCCCGCAAGGACGGGCGGGTGAAGCCCGGCGACTTGCTGGTCTTGGAGGCGATGGGCGGCGGATTCACCTGGGGTGCTGCGGTCGTCCGAGTCTGATACGCGACACGCCGCCGCAACGATCTATGCGCGCGACGCAACCAGTATTATGATCCGCGGCTCAATGGAACCAGAGGGGGTGGCCTTGGCCGAGTTGCAGACCTTGACCCGTGCAGACCTGAGCGACGTCGTGCACCGCGAAATCGGGCTTTCGCGCGCCGATTCGGCCGGCATGGTGGAAAAGGTGCTCGACCTGATGTGCGAGGCGATGTCGAACGGCGAGAACGTCAAGATCTCGGGCTTCGGGACCTTCGTGCTGCGCGACAAGGGCGAACGCGTCGGCCGTAATCCCAAGACCGGCATCGAGGTGCCGATCGCGCCGCGCCGGGTGCTCACCTTCCGCGCCAGCAACATGCTGCGCGACCGGATTGCCGAGGCAAGCTGAGGACATGCAATGACCGATAAGTCCGCAACCGCCTTCCGCACCATCGGCGAGGTCTCGGACGAGATCGGCGTGCCGCAGCACGTGCTGCGCTACTGGGAGACGCGATTCCCACAGCTGAAGCCCGTCACGCGCGCAGGCAACCGGCGCTATTACCGGCCCGAGGACGTCGCGCTGGTGCGCCGCATCCACGGTCTGCTCAACGCGGAGGGCTATACGGTGAAGGGGGTTCAGAAGCTGCTGGGAGCAAAAAGCGGCGACGAGATTCCGGCTGCGCCTGTCGCGGCGCTGCCGATCGGCGAGCTCAAGGCAATCCGCGCGGCACTGGCCGAGGCTCTGGCCGCCGCTTAGCTCACTCGATCGGGGCCCAGCGCCGGATCGACATCCCGCGGCCGGACGAAGCGGACGAGGTGGCCGCCGCCTTCGTCGACATCGGCCCAATGATCGACCTCGAAGGTCAACTCGGCGACGCTGGCGGTAGGGTATTTTTCCTCTACTTCGCTGCGCGCGCGGATCTCCTCCTCACCGGCGTCGGCGGAGAGGCTGAGCACCAGTTCCTCGATGCCTGGATTGTGACCGGCCAACAGGATCGTGCCCGCCGAATCGGGCGCCTCCTGCAGCACTTCCAGCAGGTTCGACGACGAAGCGAGATACACCCGGCGATCCCAGCCCACTGCCGGGCGCTTGCCGTAGCCGTCGAACATCGCATCCAGCGTTTCGACAACACGCACCGCCGGCGAGGCGATCACCGTATCGAACTCCATGCCGATCGCGCGCATGTGCCGCCCCATCACGGCGGCGGCGCGCTTGCCCTTGTCGTTGAGCGCGCGGTCGAAATCGCGGGTGGCGGGCTGGTCCCAACCGGACTTGGCGTGGCGGAAGGTGATGAGCCTCTTCATGCCACGTCTCCGCTCCCGGCTGATTCGGGCGCGTGATGCCCGATATGGCCCGGGTTGGGAAGCCCGGAGGCGACCGATCGTACCGCCTCGTCGAGCGTCACCCGACGGATCGGCACGCCGGGAGGAAAGGCATCGAGCAGGCGCGAAGGCGTGGCGGAGGAGAGCAGTACAAAGCGCCCGCGATCGTCGCCGCGCCTGATCAGCCGCCCGAACGCCTGCGCCAGCCGGGCGCGCACGACCTCGTCGTCATAGGCCGATCCACCGCCGACCGCGCGCCGCGCGGCGTGCAGTACGGTGGGGCGCGGCCACGGCACCTGTTCCATCACGACGAGGCGCAGCGAATGACCGGGCACGTCGATGCCGTCGCGCAGCGCATCGGTGCCGAGCAGCGAGGCGTGGGGATCGTCGCGGAAGATGTCGATCAGCGTGCCGGTATCGATCGGATCGACATGCTGGGCGTAGAGCGGCAGGCCTTCGCGGGCGAGGCGATCGGCGATGCGGGCATAGACCGCCTTCAGCCGCGCGATCGCGGTGAACAGGCCGAGCGTGCCGCCGCGCGAAGCCTCGACCAGCCGCGCATAAGCGTGGGCGAGGCCGGCGAGATCGCCGCGCTTGACGTCGGTTACTATCAGCACCTCGGCCTGGGCGGCGTAATCGAACGGGCTCTTCGCCACGAAGCGCTCGACCACCGTGTCGAGATGGCGCGTGCCGGTACGCGCCTCGGCCCGCGCCCAGTCGCCACCGGGGCCGGTGAGCGTCGCCGAGGTGACCAGCACGCCCTGCGCGGGCGCCAGCACCACCGACGCCAAGGGCCGGCCGGGATCGAGCCAGTGGCGGCGGATGCCGATATCGAACTCCCGCCCCTCGACGCGATCGACCGCCAGCCAGTCGACGAAATCCGGATCGGGCGCGCCGCCGATCCGCCCGAGCAGCGCCTGCCAGGCCGAGATCATCCGGGCGCGCAGCTGGAGGCCCGCCATCGCGCCCTCGATCCGTGCGCGGGCCGGGCCGTCGAGCCAATCCGGCCCTTCCTCCAGCACCGCCAGCAGCCGGCCGCCCAGCGCCACCATCGGTCGCATCAGATGCTCGAGCGCCGCCGAGGCCTCGCCCGCCGCCTCGACGATCGGGCCGTCGAGCGCTGCCGCTTCCGTCTCGATGCCGTAGCCCGCATCCGCCGCGGTGGCGCGCGCCAGCACGATGTCCCGCACCGCCGAGAGCAGCTTCTCGATCGGGCCGAGAGGCATCCCCTCGGCGATTCTCGCCAGCCAGTCGGTCGCGACCAAGGCCTGCGATCCGGCGATCACGCCCTCCAGGGCGACGGCGCCGGCCCCATCGTAGGAGACGACATCCGCCAGCCGCGCCGCGAGCCCTCGCCGTCGCCCGCGCGAGGCGCGCTCCGGCCCGACGATCCAGCGCCTGAGCTCGATCGCCTCCTGCCCGGTCAGCCCGGCCGAGAAGGTGGTGTCGGCCGCGTCGTGGAGGTGATGCCCCTCGTCGAACACGATGCGTCCCAAGGCCCGCCCACCTTGCTCGTCACGCCGCCGCTCGGCGAGCAGCATGACGAGCGCGTGGTTGGCGATGACGATGTCCGCTTCCTCGGCCCGGCGGATCGATCGCTCGATGAAGCAACGGCGATAATGCGGGCAGCCGGCATAGACGCACTCGCCCCGCCGGTCGGTGAGCGCGGTCGATCCGGCACGGCGGAAGAGCGTTGTGAGCCAGCCGGGCAGATCGCCGCCCACCATGTCCCCGTCGCGCGTGTACGCCGCCCAGCGCGCGATCAGCTGCGCCAGCACCGCCGCACGGCCTTGGAAGCCACCGTAGAGCGCGTCCTCCAGATTGAGCAGGCAGAGATAGTTCTCGCGCCCCTTGCGCACCGCCACCCGGCGGCGACGCTCGGCGGGATCGGGGAAGACCCGCTCTGTCTCGCGATCGAGCTGGCGCTGGAGGGCGCGCGTGTACGTGGAGATCCACACCGTCCCCTCGGCGCGTTCGGACCACAGGCTGGTCGGCGCCAGATAGCCGAGCGTCTTGCCGATTCCAGTGCCGGCTTCCGCCAGCATCACGCGCGGTCGCCCCTCGCCAGCGCGGGGCGCGAAGGCATGGGTCGCGGCGGCGGCGTAGAGCTTCTGGCCCTCGCGCGTTTCCGATCCGGCGCCGGTGAGCTGGCCGAGCCGTTCCACGGCATCGCCATCGGAGATGGTGACGGTGCGCGGCTGCGGCCTCGGCGCCACTTCCTCCCATTCGGGCAGCTTGGCGAACAGCCCGCGTTCGGGCCGCTCGGGCTCCTTCATCCGCTGGATCAGAGCCTGCGCCCACGGCCAGCGCAGCCGCCCGAGCGCTTGCGCGACATCCCATGCGCCGTGTTTCTCGGGCCAATCCTGCTCGACCGTGCCGAGGATGACGTCGGCGATGTCCAGCAAGGTCGTAGTGGCCGCCGCATCGCTCTCCGGCGGATCGAAACCGAGCGCGCGCGCCATGCCGGCCGGAGTCGGCACCGCGAAGCGCGCCGGCGCCACGAAGGCGAACAGTTCGAGCAGATCCAGGCCGCTGATCTCGGCATAGCCCAGCCGCTGCCCGACCAGCGGCGCGTTGAGCATCACCAGCGGTCGCTCGGCGGCGAGCGCGATCGCCTCGCCCCTAGCCAATCCACGGACGCCCCGATCACGCTCGGCGAGCCAGATGCCGCCGTGCGTGGCGTGGAGTGCAAGGGGCGGCAGCGGGAAGGTCACCCTTCCTCTATAGGCATGCGAGAACGAATGGAAAACAGCTGCATTCAACCGGCATACAGCCGCCGCCGGCTAGGAGCCGCACAGTCTTTCGAAGGTTTCTCATCATGAAGATTGTTGCCCTGATTGCCGCTTCCCTGCTCGCCACCACCGTTTCCGCGCAGGATCTCCCCGACCACCCGATCACGCGCGCCGAGGTGATCGCCGCCGCCAAGGTGCAGTTCCAGCGGATCGACGCGAACCATGACGGCATCGTCACCCGCGAGGAGTTCGACGCCTTCCGCGCCAAGCAGGCGGCCGCCGGCGGCGACAGCAATCCCTTCACCCATGTCGGCGGCCACTGGTTCGATCATGCCGACCCGAACGGCACCGGCCGCGTAACGCTGGAACAGGCCGAGCAGCATCCGCTCCAGCTGTTCGACATGGCCGACATGAACCATGACGGCGTGATCAGCCCGTCCGAGGCGCGCATGGCGATGGCGCTCCGCTCGTTCGGAAAATGAGGGGGTGGGGCCGGCCAGAGGGATGGCCGGCCCCGCGCACGGCCCGCCAATTGGGGTCACGCGAAGCCGTGCTGGCCGTCGGACCACAGGGGGTGTCGCGACGACCTGAGGCTGTTCTAGGCGCGGCACGTCATAGGCGATTTGCCGATTGTGTCCGGGTGTTGCAGCCGGGCGCCGCGCCGGATCGCCGGTAGCGAAACGGGCGCCGCTCGGCTAGGAGCGCCCGGTTATGACCGACACCGAGACCCTTCGCACCGCCGCTCTCGCATCCAAGGCCTGGCCCTATGAGGAGGCCCGCAAGCTGATGAAGCGCTGGCCGGAGGGCAAACCAGAGGCCGTGCTATTCCAGACCGGCTACGGTCCCTCGGGCCTGCCGCACATCGGCACTTTCACCGAGGTGGCGCGCACATCGATGGTACGCAACGCGTATGAGGAAATGACCGGCGGCGCAGCGACCCGCCTCGTCGCCTTCTCGGACGACATGGACGGGATGCGCAAGGTGCCGGGCAACCTGCCCAATCCCGAAGGCCTGCTGCCCTATCTGGACCAGCCGCTCAGCCGCGTGCCTGATCCCTTCGGCACCCACGACAGCTTCGCCGCGCACAACAATGCGCGCCTGCGCAGCTTCCTCGATCATTTCGGCTTCGACTACGAATTCCTCGCCGCCTCCACCGCATATCCGTCGGGCCGGTTCGACGACACGCTGCGCGCGATCCTTCGCCACTACGAAGCGATCATGGATATCATGCTCCCGACGCTCGGCGAGGAGAGGCGCAAGACCTACTCGCCGATCTTCCCGATCCATCCCGAGACCGGCAAGGTGCTGCAGGTGCCGATAGAAGTGGTCGACGCCGAGGCCGGAATCATCGCCTACACCGATCCCGAGACGGGCGAGCGCCGCGAGCAATCGGTGCTGGGCGGGCAGGCAAAGGCGCAGTGGAAGGTCGACTGGGCGCTGCGCTGGGTGGCGCTCGGCGTCGACTACGAGATGGCGGGCAAGGACCTGATCGATTCGGTCACGCAGTCCGGCAAGATCGCGCGCGCGCTCGGCGCCCGCCCGCCCGAGGGCTTCAACTACGAGCTCTTCCTCGACGAGGCAGGCGCCAAGATCTCCAAGACCAAGGGCAACGGACTGACGATCGAGGAGTGGCTCACCTACGCCCCGATCGAGAGCCTCGCCTTCTACATCTATCGGGAGCCCAGGAAGGCGCGCCAGCTGAGCTTCTCGGTGATCCCCAAGGCGGTGGACGAATATTACCAGTTCCTCGCCGCCTATCCGAACCAGCCGGTCGAGCAGCAGCTCGGCAACCCGGTGCACCACGTCCATCTCGGCAAGGTGCCTACGGTCGACTTACCGGTGAACTTCGCGCTGCTGCTCAATCTGGTCAGCGTGGCGCTGACCGACGACAAGGCTCTGCTGTGGCGCTACCTGCAGCGCTACGCCGCGAACGTATCGCCCGAGACGCATCCCACGCTCGACCGGCTGCTGGACTATGCACTCGCTTATTTCCGGGATTTCATCGCGGATTCGCTGCGCCGCCGTGCGCCGACCGCGCAGGAGGCCGTCGCGCTGAAGGAACTGGAAGAGTTGCTGGCGAAAGACGACGGCACCGGGCGCCCTGACGAGGAACCCGCGGCGGTCCTCCAGAACCACGTCTACGAGATCGGCAAGACGCACTACGGAAAGGAAGGCCTGCGCGACTGGTTCAAGGTGCTGTACGAAACGCTGCTCGGCTCCTCGCAGGGGCCGCGCATGGGCTCGTTCATCGCGCTCTATGGCGTTTCGGAGACACGTGCGCTGATTTCCAACGCGCTGGCCCGAGAGGCCTGAACCGAATTGGCCGCGGCGCGTTTTCGCGCGCGGTCCACCCCTTTCGGACTGGTGTGCGTGCGCCCTCATGGCGTACCGCATCGGCCGCGCCGTTTCCGCACGGCGCGGCCACCGGGGTGGCCACCGACCCGCCGGCGCGGGAGCCGGCATGCTTCATGTCAGCTTCATCGCCGGTGGCTCAGGGAGAGGCCATGCGTTTTCAAAGTCTTGCCGTCGCCGCTGTCGCCATCGTTGCTTGCGTCGCCCCCGCTCATGCCGCCTCGCCGCGCGAGGAGCTGATCCGCGCCGCCTTTGCCACCCATGACAAGGGGCAGGCGCTTGCGCTGGTCGATCAGGCGATCAGCGATTCACAGGCCATCCTCGCCCAGTCGCCCGGCGACCGCGAGGCCAAGCTGCAGCAGGCGCTCGGCATCGGCTATCGCGGCCAGCTCAAGCGCTCGCCGACCGACGCAAAGACCGCGCACGGCCTGATCCAGTCGCTCGCCAATTCGGACCCGCGCGATCCCGAGGCGCAGATCGCCATGGCGGGCTGGCACCTGACGGCGGTGGGGGATCTCGGCAACTTCCTCGCGCGCACGCTGCTCGGCGCCAATCGCGACGCGGGTCTCGCGGCGCTCGACAAGGCGGTGGCGATGGGCGGCAACCGCTCCTTCTTCGCCGGTTATGCGGCACTGATCCGCATCAAGCTCGACAGCTCGGACACCGCGACCGCGCTCCGCCTCGCCCAGCGTGCCGCGAGCGAGCCGGCGCCCGGCCCGATCGACCGCGTGATGCAGCGCGCCGCCCAGCGGATCATCCCGATGCTACAGGCGGGCGACGGCGCGGGCGCATCCAAGCTGGCGAAGCAGCTGCTGCCGTTCGGGACGCTGAGCTAGGCCAGCGCCCCGCAGCGGGCTTATTTCCCCTTCTGGGTTTCGATCCAGGTGTCGATCTTCTTCTCCAGCACGCTCATCGGCAGCGCACCGGTATCGAGCACCTGCGCGTGGAAGGCGCGCGGATCGAACTTCGATCCCAGCGCCGCCTGCGCCTTGGCCTTCTCCTTGAGGATCGTCAGCTGGCCGATCTTGTAGGCCAGCGCCTGCCCCGGGATCGCAATATAGCGCTCCACCTCGGCGGTGGCGTCGGTCTTGGACATCGGCGAATTGGCGAGCATGTAGGCAATCGACTGGTCGCGTGTCCAACCCATGGCGTGGATGCCGCTGTCCACGACCAGCCGCATCGCGCGCAGCATGTCGTCTGAGAGACCGCCCATCCGCTGATACGGATCGGTCTCCAGCCCCATCGGCCCCCACAATGTTTCCGAATAGAGCGCCCAGCCCTCGACATAGGCCGTATTGCCGCCGAAGCGCATGAAGGCCGGCAGCGACGCATTCTCCTGCGCGATGCTGATCTGGAAATGGTGGCCCGGGATCGCCTCGTGCAGGAACAGCGAGTTGGTCTCCCAATTGTAGCGCGAGGGGAGATCGTAGGTGTTGTAGTAGAACACGCCCGGCCGCGATCCGTCCGGCGTGCCCTGCGAATAGTCGCCACCGGCCGAGGTCTTCTCGCGATAATCGGGCGTCGCGCGGATATCGAGCGGGGATTTCGGTACCAAGCTGAACTGCTCGGGCACATGGGCGAGCACCGTCTGGCGGATCGCCATGTAGGTGTCGTGCAGCTCCTGCGCGCTCTTGGGCTGGAAGCGCGGATCGGTGCGCAGATAGTCGAAGAATTGCGGGAGCGTGCCCTTGAAGCCGACCTTCTCCTTCTGGACCTCCATCTCCTTGAGATCGCGCGCGACTTCGGAGAGGCCGAGATTGTGGACATATTCGGCGGTGAGCGGCAGCGTCGTGTTGCTCTCGATCAGATAGGCGTAGAGCTTGGCCCCGCCGGGCATCGCCGACAGGCCGACGGCGTCGCGGGCGTGCGGCAGATATTCGGTCTTCAGGAAATCGCGCAGCCGCGTCTCGGCGGGAATGATGCCGGTGCGGATCGTGTCGGCATATTCGTTGGTGAGCCGCGCCTGATCGGCAGCGGGGATGCCCGCCGGGAATTTCTTGACCGGCCCGTAATAAGGCGAGCCCTCGACGCCGGCTGCGATCTGCTGGTCCAGCTGGTCGATGACGTTGTTCACCACCAGCTTGGGCTGG
Source organism: Sphingomonas chungangi (assembly GCF_013778325.1). Taxonomy (GTDB): domain Bacteria; phylum Pseudomonadota; class Alphaproteobacteria; order Sphingomonadales; family Sphingomonadaceae; genus Solisphingomonas; species Solisphingomonas chungangi. The sequence continues at coordinate 53,665 of NZ_JACEIB010000005.1, forward strand.
ACGATGCCATCCTTCATGCCCTGCCTGAAGCGGACGATCGCCTCGTCGAGATTGCGGATGAAATCCTGGTGGCGCTTCAGGTTGTTCTCATAGTCCGCCACCGTGTTGAACGGTGCCGCGCCCTGGCCGGACGCGATGTCCGGATAGAAGATGTGAATGCCGTTGAAATGGTCGATCGGGCGCTCGATCGTCTCCTTCAGGATATCCGGCGCGTAGCTGCGCAGATCGAGATCGGTCTGCCACTTGAACACGTCGTAGGCGATCCGGTCGGTGGGGTTCAGCTTCGATCGATCGATCGTGGCGAGAGTCTTCAGGTCGCTCTCGTCGGCGGCCTTGCCTTCGGCGAGCGCCTTGTCGCTGAAGAAATCGCCGAGCCGGTCGGCATAGCGCAGGTCGCCGCGCACCAGCGCCTGGAGCGGCTGGCGCTTGAGCATCGCCTCGTCGCTGTCGTGGAAAAGCTGGAGCAGCTTCTTGTCCTCGGGCGACTGGGCGGCGGCAGCCGGAACGGCGGATTGGCAGAAAGCGGGCGTGGCGAGCAGGGTCGCCGCGAGCAGCATCGCGAAAGAGCGCATAAGTCCTCCGAAGGTGATGCGCGCGACGCTAGGACCGGTTGGTTATCGGAGCAATAGGTGTCTTAGGGAGATGAACCACCCCGGCTCTTCTTTGGTGGTGCCGCACCGGCCCGCCCCCCACCCCGGCCTCCCATCTAGGATACGCTGTTTGGGAGCCCGGGTGGGGGGGCGGGCCGGTGCGGCGAGGATGCGCTCTTTCGCGCATCCTCAAACAGCCCTCAGTAAAAGAAGCCGTTGTTGACCTCGAGCACGCGGCCGGTGCGGACGTTCACCAGCAGCACATCGTTGCCGTAGCGGATCCAGCGCAGGTTCGACGCGACCGGGCGGAGGTGGAAGCGGACCGGATCGATCCAGTAACGCTGGCCATAGAAAGCCGGATCGAAACGGTAGCCGACGCGCACCGGGCGATAGGCCCAGCCGCGATGCGGGCCGGCATAGCCGCCGATGCGATAGGTGTCGGGATGCGCGCGGCGGAAGTCGCGCCAGTCGTCCCGACGCTCCCGGCGGTCATCGCGCAGATCGCGGCGGGCGTCGCGGACATCGTGGCGATCGCCGCGCCATTGGGCATCGCGCAGATCGCGGCGATCCTGACGAAGTTCGCGATTGTCGTGGCGGACCTCGCGGGCCGACTGCGCCATGGCGGCGGCCGGGGTCAGCGTGGCCAGCAGGGCGGGGGCAAGGATGAACTTACGCATGACGGTCACTCCTCTGAAATCCCGGCGCGATCATGGACCCGATCGCGCCGACGAGGATGGGTTGCACCCAGGCGACTGAACCGGCGAGGAATGGGAGTTTTATCGACCATTCAGCTTGAACGGCGCACGGCCAAAAAGCAGGAGGCCCGGCGCAGCGGGCTGCACCGGGCCTCCTTTCGGTCGGCGATACCTTACCAGAAGAAGTCCGGTATCTCGTCCACCACCGTGCCGCTGTAGATATCCACCAGCAACGCGTCGTTATAGTAGCGCACCCAGCGATAGCTGCCATAGGCAGGCGGCAGGCGGTAGTAGTCCGGATCGTCGATCCAGTAATCCTGCGCGAAGAAGATCGGGTCGATCCGGACACCGATCCCCCAGCGGCGATAGCCGCCGTGATAGCCCCAGGGGGTGCGGTACGGGCCTACGCGGAACGTATCGCGGTGGGAATCGCGCCAGCCGCGCCAGTCGTAGCGGCGATCGCTGCGCCAGTTGTTGTTCCAGCCGCCACGGCCGCGATCCCAGCCACCGGGGCGGCCGCCACCATTCTGCCAGTCCGGCCGGCCATCACGGTTGCGATCCCAGTTGCCGTCGGGGCGGCCGTCATGGTTCCGGTCCCAATTTCCATCGGGGCGCCCGTCGTGATTCTGGTCCCATCCGCCCGGACGGTCGCCGGGGCGGTTGCTCCAGTCCTGGCGCTGCGCGGTGCCGCGATCGTTGCGCCACACCTGCACGCCATTGTCCGGCCGGCCGTAGACGCGATGGCCGCCATCCGGCGCGCCGCCCTGCGGCTGGAAGCCGGGATTGCCCTGCGGAGGCCGACCATGATCCCCGCCGAAGCTGCCTTGCGGCGTCGGCGGACGCTGGAAATCGGGCCGCTGTGCCGGCTGCGGCGACGGAGCGTGAACCTGCGGCGCGCCGCCGCCCTGAGGACCGCCGCCGCGATTGCCGCCATCACCGCGCGATTCGTGACCGCCGTGGTCTCCTCCGCGATCACCGCCGCCGCCATGGTGCCAGCCGCTGTCCGGCCTGTCCTGCGCCATGGCCGGCACGGCGGCAACCGATGCCAGAAGCAGCGCACCTATCATCAGTCGCATCCTGCTATCCCTCTCGTTCGTCGACGGCGCCCAATACGCCTCATGATCGCCTTTGTGCCAGATCGCGGCTGACAAGCCGCTGAATTAGTCTGTCAGCAACGCGACAGCTTACTCAGGGCTTGCCGGTGAGCGCGGGAACGGCGCGCGCCGCATCGGCCGGATCGATGCCCGGCGGTGGCGCCGCCAGGATCGTTTCCTCTCCGCGCGCCGCCCGCGCTGCGCGCTGGATCGCGCGGATCAGACGCGGCTGCACGCCACAGCGGCAGAGGTTGGTAATGGCCGCCCCGATCTCGGCGTCGCTCGGCGAGGGATTGGCGGAGAGGAGAGCTGCCGCCGCCATCACGATGCCCGGCGTGCAGAAGCCGCACTGGATCGCGCCTTCCGCCACCATCGCCTGCTGAACAGGATGCCCGCGATCGCGTGACAACGCCTCGATGGTGGTAACGAAGGTGCCTTCCGCATGCGCGGTCGGCAGCAGGCAGGAGCGCACCGCCTTTCCGTCGACATGCACGGTGCAGGCCCCGCATTCGCCGGTGCCGCAACCATATTTGGTACCGGTGAGGTTGGAGACGTCGCGCAACGCGAAGAGCAGCGGCGTATCAGGCGCCAGTCGATAGCGCACCGGCTGCCCGTTGACGGTAAGGTCGGTCAATCCCTGCGAACCGCGAGCGCCTTGGCGGCTTCGAGCAGTTCGACGGGTAGCATCGCGATGACCGTCGAATTATGCTCGGCCCCGATCTCGGACAGCGTCTGCAGCCGCCGCAGCTCCAGCGCGCCGGCGCTCGATCCGATCATCGCCGCCGCCTCGGCCAGCTTGGCGGCGGCTTCGTTCTCGCCTTCCGCCTTGATGATGCGCGCGCGCTTCTCGCGGATCGCCTCGGCCTCGCGGGCGATGGCGCGCTGCATATTCTCGGGGATATCGAGATCCTTCAGCTCGACGGCATCGACCGCGACGCCCCATTGCTCGACCGCCTTGGCGAGCATCCCCATCAGCCGCTCGTTGATGACGACGCGGTCCTTGAGCAACTGGTCGAGATCGGCCTGGCCGATCGTATCGCGCAAGCCGGTCTCGGCCGCCTGCAGAACGGCGCGCTGCCACGCCTCCACCACGGTGATGACCCGCGTCGGGTTGGTCGCACGGAACCATAGCACCGCGTTGACCCGCACCGCCACGCCGTCCCGCGTGACCGTCTCCTGCGTGTCGAGCGCCAGCGTGATGGTGCGCATGTCCACCTTCACCGCGCGATCGACCACGGGGATCAGCCAGTACCAGCCGGGGCCCTTGGGTTCCTTGACGCGGCCCAGGCGGAAGACGACGGCGCGCTCATATTCCTGGTTGATGCCGAAGCTCTTGAGTGCGGCGACGAGGAGGAGAAAGAGCGGCACGACCAGCACGCTCAGGGTGGGCATCATGACGGGCGCCTCTCGATCATGCCGGCTCGGGCCGGCAATGCGAGTCTAGGCGCGATCCCGATCGGTTGGAAGTGGATGCCCGGACGCAGAAAGGCCCGGCCTGCGCTCTTCGGCGCGGACCGGGCCTTCGGCATCCCCCTCCGGGAAAGGATCAGTCGTGAACGACGCTCAGGTTCACCGCCGCATACTTGCCGCGACGATCGACCTCGAGCTCGAACTCGAGCCGGTCGCCCTCGTTGAGCGAGGTCATGCCGGCGCGCTCCACAGCCGAGATGTGCACGAACGCATCCGGCTGGCCGTCGTCGCGCTGGATGAAGCCAAAGCCCTTCATCGGGTTGAAGAACTTCACGGTGCCCGACGCCTTCTCGCCGGTGAGCTGGCGGGCAGGGGCGCGGGGCGCCTCGGTGACCGGCAGCGCTTCGCCCTCGATCTTCAGATCGCTGGCCGAAACCTTGCCGCCGCGATCGACGAGCGTGAAGGCCAGCGTCTGGCCCTCGGCCAGGCCGGCGAGGCCCGCCTGCTCAACGGCCGAGATGTGTACAAACACGTCCTCGCCGCCATCATCACGGACGATGAAGCCGAAACCCTTCTGGCCGTTGAAGAACTTCACGGTGCCCTTGGCTTCGCCGATCACCTGGGCGGGCATGCCGCCGCCGCGCGGGCCGCCGAAGCCGCCGCCGCCGCCGCGGAAACCGCCGCCGCCGCCGCCGCCGCCGAAGCCGCCACGACCACCGCCGCCGCCGCCGAAGCGATCGCCGCCGCCACCGAAGCGGTCACCACCGCCGAAGCCGCCGCCACCGCCGAAGCGGTCGCCACCACCAAAGCCGCCGCCGCCATAGCTGCTGCCGCCACCGAAATCGTCGCCGCCGAAGCCGTCGCGCTTGTCCCTGCCGCCGCGCTGCCCGCGCCGCCCACGATCAAAACTCATGCTGGAATAATCTTTCCCGGGTCGCCCAATATCTCGTTGGAGAACCTGCGCCGGGCGAGCGCATGATCCTCCGGGCGCGAAAGTAGACGCGCGCTTATTGCGAGTCATAACGGATTATCCACAGGCCTGCGAGCCATTTCATCGTGGGTTCAGGCCGGTGCGCCGCCGAGTGGCATGTTTGCAACGCTCCAACATGGAAATGCTTGGCGAGACGCCCCGACTCGGGCAGCTAGGGCTGGTCATGCAGTCGATCCTCTCGCTCCTCGCCGATCCCGGCGCCTGGGCCGCCCTCGCCACACTCGTCGTGATGGAGGTCGTGCTGGGTGTCGACAATCTCGTCTTCGTCTCGATTCTCTCGAATCGCCTGCCACCCGACCAGCAGACGCGCGCAAGGCGAATCGGCATCGGACTGGCGCTGATTCTGCGCCTCGCCTTGCTCGCCACGATCAGCTGGCTGGTCGGGCTGACCAGGCCGGTGATTGATCTCGGCCTGCACGGCCCGCTGGTCGACGGCCATCCCGCCTTCGAAACCGCTTTCTCGCTGCGTGACCTGATCCTGCTCGGCGGTGGCCTGTTCCTGATCTGGAAGGCGACCAAGGAAATCCACCACACCATGTCCACCGACGGGGAGGGCCATGGCGAGGCCAGCGCCAAGAGCGGCCTCTCCTTCGGCTCGGCGATCGCGCAGATCATTGCGCTCGACATCGTCTTCTCGATCGATTCGATCCTCACCGCCGTCGGCATGACCAGCGAGCTGCCGATCATGGTCGTGGCCGTGGTGATCGCAGTCGGGCTGATGATGGTCGCCGCCGATCCGCTGGCGCGCTTCATATCGAAAAATCCCACGGTCGTGATGCTGGCGCTGGGCTTCCTGCTGATGATCGGCGCGGTGTTGATCGCCGATGCCTTCGGGGTGCATATCCCCAAGGGCTATATCTACGCCGCGATGGCCTTTTCGGGTGGGGTCGAGGCGCTCAACATGGCGGCGCGCAAGCGCAAGACGAAGCGCTGACCCGCACATTCCGTTCGTCCTGAGCGAAGTCGAAGGACGGGCCGCAAACGACATCGCTGAAGCCCGCACTTCGACTTCGCTCATTGCGAACGGGGTTTTGGGCGGCTGGGCCATTGAGCGCGGCCTTGCAACGGCCTATGCGCGGGCCATGACCGTGCATTTTCATGAAGAAGACCTGCCCGCCGACGTTTTCGCGCCAGGCGCGAGTGTGGCCGTCGATACCGAGACGATGGGGCTGATCACGCCGCGCGATCGCCTGTGCGTCGTGCAGATTTCGGACGGGAGCGGCGACGAGCATCTCGTCCGCTTCGCGCCCGGCAGCGACTATGCAGCGCCAAACCTGCGCACCGTGCTGGCCGATCCGGACCGGCTCAAGCTCTATCATTTCGCACGCTTCGATCTCGCGGCGATCCGCTATTACCTGAACACAGTGGCGGCGCCGGTCTATTGCACCAAGATCGCCAGCCGGCTGATCCGCACCTACACCGATCGCCATGGCCTGAAGGAGCTGGTGCGCGAGCTGCTCGGGCAGGAAGTCTCCAAGGTACAGCAATCGTCCGACTGGGGCGCTCCGGACCTGTCCGACGCACAAAAGGACTACGCCGCTTCCGATGTCCGCTTCCTCCACCAGATGAAGGAAAAGCTGGACGAGCGGCTGATCCGCGAAGGCCGGATGCATCTGGCGCAGGCCTGCTTCGATTTTCTCCCCGCGCGCGCGGAGTTGGACCTCGCCGGCTGGCCCGAGATCGATATCTTCGCCCATGCGTGATTTGATTCCCGCACCGGCCCGCTCCCCCACCCGGCCTCCCATTCAGGATACGCTGTGGAAGGCCGGGTGGGGGAGCGGGCCGGTGCGGCTTTCCTTCGGAAACAAGAATGCCTGATCCGGTCGCCGGCCCCCTGTCCGACGTCGCGCGCGCCGAGCGGCGCAAGCGGCGGACATGGGCGATGCCGGGATCGAGCCACGACCGGATCATCGCGGTGGCGCGGTTGACGCTGCCCGCCTCGGTGCTGATTCTCGTGCTGGCGCTGGGCTTTGCGCCGCTCACCTCGGGCCGCGACATCTCGTTCGTACTCTCCAAGGACCGCGTCGCCGTCGCCAAGGAGCGAATGCGGGTTTCGCAGGCCCGCTATCGCGGCGAGGACGACAAGGGCCAGCCCTTCTCGCTCACCGCCACGTCGGCGGTGCAGCAGACTTCGGCCGATCCGGTCGTGAAGCTCGACACGCTGGCGGCAAACATCGCGCTGCAGGGCGGCCCGGCGACGCTGACCGCGCCCAAGGGCACCTACAACATGAACAACCAGAAGGTCGGGCTGGACGGGCCGGTCGCCTTCCGCAGCGCCGATGGCTACCAGCTCGACACGCACGACGTCGATCTCGACATGCAGACCCGCAAGCTAGCCAGCCGCAACCCGGTGACCGGCAAGATGCCGCTCGGCAATTTCAGCGCCGACCGGATGGATGCCGATCTCGATGGCAAGGTCGTGGTGCTGAACGGCCATGCCCGCTTGCATATCACCCAGCAAAAAGCCACATCGCCGAAATGACCCTTCGTCACGCAGCGCCGTTTCTCGCTCTCCTGATCGCCGGCGCCGCGACGGCGCAGCAGGCCAAGGCGCCGGCCAGGCATGACAGCAATGCGCCGGTCGATTTCGACGCGGATCATATGGAGGTCCACGATCTCGAGCATCGCGCCTTCCTGACCGGCAATGTCCGCGCCGTGCAGCAGGACATGACGCTGACCGCAGACCGAGTGACCGCCAACTATACCGGCAGCATGGCGAACAGCGGGCCGAGCGGCGGCGGCAGCCCGCAGGTCCATCGCATGGACGCAACCGGCCACGTCGTCGTCACCCGGCCGACCGAGGTGGCGCATGGCGATTACGGCATCTACGATCTCGACAAGCGGCTGGTGACCTTGATCGGCAAGGTAACGCTCGATCGCACCGGCCCCAATGCCAGCACGGTGCGCGGCGGGCGCCTGGTGATCAACCTCAACACCAACCAGGCCACCATGGATGGCGGCGCGGTCGGCGGCAATGGATCGACCGGCAAGGGCGGGCGCGTCTCGGGTCGCTTCACCGTGCCCCAGAAGAACGACAATTCGGCCACGCCCGCGGCGAAACCGGCCGGCAAATAAGCCGGCCCACCCCGTCGGGGCTTGATCGCTATGCACGAAGCCTGCCACATGCCGCCGGCATTCATAAGGCGCCCATGAACGACACGATCCTCTCCCCCCGCGAAAGCTCCCCGACGCCGCCGGCGACGCGGGCGCTGTCGATCGTCTCGATCGCCAAAGCCTATGATTCACGCCCCGTGCTGCAGGATGTCAGCATGGAGGTGGCGCGCGGCGAAGTGGTCGGCCTGCTCGGCCCCAACGGCGCCGGCAAGACGACCTGCTTCTATTCGGTGATGGGCTTGGTGAAGCCCGACGCCGGGCGCATCCTGCTCGACGGCGAGGACATCACCGCGCTGCCGATGTACCGCCGCGCGATCCTGGGCCTCGGCTATCTGCCGCAGGAAACCTCGATCTTCCGCGGCCTCACGGTCGCGCAGAACATCTCCTCGGTGCTGGAGCTGTCCGAATCCGATCCCGCGCGCCGGGCGGAGCGGCTCGATACGCTGCTGGCCGAATTCCACATCGAGCATCTGCGCGACGCCAAGGCCACCGCGCTGTCGGGCGGCGAGCGGCGGCGCTGCGAGATCGCCCGCGCGCTGGCCGGCGATCCCTCGATCATGCTGCTCGACGAACCCTTCGCCGGCATCGACCCGATCTCGATCGGCGACATCCGCGAACTGGTGCGCGATCTGAAGCGCCGCGACATCGGCGTGCTGATCACCGACCACAATGTCCGCGAGACGCTCGACATCGTCGATCGCGCCTGCATCATCTACGATGGCAAGGTGCTGTTCCAGGGCTCGCCGGCAGCGCTGGTCGCCAACCCCGACGTGCGCCGTCTCTATCTCGGCGAGGGCTTCGAGCTCTGATGTGTGGTCCGGCTACGCCGGACCGGGCTGCACCGGCCCGCTCCCCCACCCAGCCTCCCGACAGAATGATACTGGATCGGGAGGCTGGGTGGGGGAGCGGGCCGGTGCAGCGTATCCGCGCTAGCGGATACAGATCATGAGCCTCGCCCCGCGCCTCGACCTTCGACAGTCCCAGTCGCTGGTGATGACGCCGCAGCTCCAGCAGGCGATCAAGCTGCTGGCGCTCTCCAACCTCGAGATCGAGGCCTTCATCGCCGAAGAGCTGGAAAAGAACCCGCTGCTCGACTCGGGCTCGACCGAGGAGGTGCGCGAAGCTGAGCCGGACGGTGACTTCGATGGCGACGCACCCGAGCCGACCGACGCGCTTGCCGGCCTCAATGGCGGTGGCGAGGACGCGCCGCTCGACGTCGATTATTCGGAGGAAACCTTCCACCACGACTCGCCGTCCGATCTGGCCGGCGCGCAGGGCATGGACGGCTCGCTCGGCCTCGCAGGCACGGCCACGGGCGGCGGCGAGGGTGGCGATCTTCAGGAGACCTTGGCCGGCGCTGAAAACCTGTCCGATCACCTGATGGCGCAGGCAGGCACGGTGTTCTCGGGCGATGCGCTGCTGATCGCGGGTCACATCATCGATGCGCTGGACGATGCGGGCTACCTGACCGTGCCGCTGCTCGACATCGCCGAGCGGCTAGGTGCGCCCCTGGGTCTGGTCGAGCGCGTGCTCGGCACGGTGCAGACCTTCGATCCAACCGGCATCGGCGCGCGCGATCTCGCCGAGTGCCTCGCGCTGCAGGCGAAGGAAGCGGATCGCTACGATCCCTGCATGGAGAAGCTGATCGCCCATCTCGACATCCTCGCGCGCGGAGACCTGCCGCGCCTGCGCCGCATCTGCGGCGTGGACGAGGAGGACATGGCCGACATGATCCGCGAGCTGCGTGCCTACGATCCCAAGCCCGGCCTGCAGTTCGCGGCGACAGAGACGCAGCCGGTGGTGCCCGATATCTTCGTGGCGCCCATGGCGAAGGGCGGCTGGGCGGTGGAGCTCAACAACGCCACCCTGCCCCGGCTGATCGTCAATCGCTCTTATTATGCCGAACTGGCGAGCGCGGCGGGTGATCGCACCAGCAAGGCGTGGCTCAACGACAGCCTGCAGAGCGCCAACTGGCTGATGAAGGCGCTCGACCAGCGGGCGCGCACCATCGTCAAGGTCGCGACCGAGATCGTGAAGCAGCAGGAGGCTTTCTTCCAGCGGGGCGTCGAGCATCTGCGGCCGCTGACGCTGCGCACCATCGCCGAAGCGATCGGCATGCACGAATCGACGGTGAGCCGGGTCACCTCGAACAAGTATCTCGCCTGCCCGCGCGGGCTGTTCGAGCTGAAGTTCTTCTTCACCAGCGCGATCCAGTCGGCGGACGGTGGCGAGGCCGCATCGGCGCAGGCGGTCAAGAGTCACATCGCCAGGCTGATCGCCGACGAGGCGCCCGACGACATCCTCTCCGACGATGCGCTGGTCGATCTGCTCAAGGAGCGCGGCTTCGACATAGCCCGGCGCACCGTCGCCAAGTATCGCGAGGCGCTCGGGCTGGGATCGTCCGTCCAGCGGCGACGGCAGAAAAAGCTCGCGGGATAAAAAAAGACCGCCCCGAAGGACGGCCTTAAGTTTTAGGAGAGGATGCCTGAAAGGCCCGATCTTTGTGCACTGCATCATTCGACTTCGCAAGTGCGAACGAAGCAAGTACCGATTGCGCCATCCGCAATTGCCGAGTGCATGACTCGAAAATCATCGCTTTCCGTAGCGTCATCGCTTCGTCTTCGCTCGTGCGATCCCCACTTCGCCTGTACCGAATATGCTTCCAGCCGCAAGGAGACCAGAATCATGTCGCTTTCCCTCTACGATGCGAGCGTCCCGGTGTTCATTCGGGGCTTCTCCAGCCTCTCCGCGATTCTCGACAAAGGCCGGGCTTTCGCGGACGAAGGGGGACTGCCGCATGCCGAATTGCTCGAAGCCCGGCTGTTCGACGACATGGCCCCGCTGACCGCGCAGATCCAGCGCTGCAGCGACACGGCCAAGGGAACGGCGGTGCGCGTCGGCAATGTGGCCAACGTGGCGATGGAGGACAAAGAGGCCAGCTTCGACGATCTGCAGGCACGGATTGTCCGCACCGTCGATTTCCTGAAGGGCGTTCCGGCAAACTGCATGGACGGTCGCGAGGAAGCGCAGATCGCCCTGCCGCCCAAGGGCGAGATCGTGCTGAGCGGGCGGGATTACGTGCTGGGGTTCGCGCTGCCCAACTTCTTCTTCCATGTCACGACGGCGTACGCGCTGCTGCGCATGAAGGGCGTGCCGATCGGCAAGCGGGACTATCTGGGAGCCATCCGGTGAGCGCGGGACGTTGCGCCTGGGCAGGCGGCGATCCGCAGATGCGCGCTTATCATGACGAGGAATGGGGCGTGCCCGAGCGGGACGGCCGGGCGCTGTGGGAAAAATTGATGCTCGACGGCTTCCAAGCGGGCCTCGCCTGGATCACCGTGCTGAGGAAGCGCGAAGCATTCCGCGCGGGCTTTGCAGGCTTCGACCCCGAAAAGGTCGCCCGCTTCGGCGAGGCGGAGATCGAGCGGCTGCTCGCCGACCCCGGCATCATCCGCTCGCGTGCCAAGATCGAGGCGACGATCGGCGGAGCCCGCGCCTATCTGACGATGCAGGAGCGCGGCGAGGATTTCGCCGATTATTGCTGGGGCTTCGTGGATGGTGAGCCGTTGCAGGGTGACGGCCACAGCCTTCCCGCCTCGACGCCGCTTTCGGAGCGCGTCTCGAAGGATCTGAAAAGGCGCGGCTTCAAGTTCGTCGGCCCGACGATCGTATATGCGTGGATGCAGGCGGCCGGGTTGGTCAATGACCATGCCCACGATTGCTTCCGGCGAAGAGTGGCGGCGAAGCTCTAGTCGCGCCGCTGCGTCACCTCCGCAGGGTCGAACCCGCGCTCGCGCACCAGTGCCTGCCAGCGGGCGAAAGCGTCGTCATAATAGTCGAAGATGCACGGACAGCAGCCCCGGCCGCAGCACATCGCCGCTTCGGGGCGTTCGGGCGGGCGCGGCAGGTCGTCCGGACTTTCCGTCACGATCCGATCGACGCTCAGTCCGTCTCTGGCGGCATCCGATCCGGACTTGCCGGTCCGTCCGCCGCTTCGCCATCCCGCTTCCTCGTCGCGAACAGCACTGCCGCGGCGATGGCCGCCGATCCGATCGCGGCACCTGCGGCGATCGTCGCGATGCGCGTGACGGACGCGTCGCTTTTGTTCTGTTTTACCGTGGTGCGTTTCTCAGCCATCCTCGCTCCTTCCCTGAACGATCTAGGCGGCTGATCTGAGGGAGCAAGACCAAAAGCGGAAATTTGACCAGATAACCGTAGCTAATTGATAGGCTCCGGGCCCGATTACATATCGGACTCGAAGCCTGTCGGCAGAGCCAATTCCGTCCAGAGTCCGGCTTGTTTCGAGTGCAACGCGGCGCTGCGTGGGCATGAGGCTGGCGTGAAGACCGCCGGGCTGTGCAGGAAGCACGGGATCAGCGCTGCGACATTCTACAACTGGAAAGCGAAGTACAGCGGCATGACCGTGTCGGAAGCGGCGCGGTCGCGGAGGTTGGAAGACGAGAACCGGCGTCTGAAGAAGCTGCTGGCGGAGTCGATGCCGGACGTATCGGCGCTGAGGGATCTGCTGGGAAAAAACTGACCCGGTCTGTGGATCGCTCGACTTCGTGTCGGATGCATTGACCTGCGGTTGGCGGTTTCGCCTGTTCAACGTCATCGACGACTATGGCCGGGAGTGCCTGGCCTGCATCGTCGATACCTCGCTATCGGTCGACGTGTCGTGCGGGAGCTGACCGCCATCGCCGAACGTCGCGGGCTACCGTGCATGGTGGTCAGCGACAACGGGACCGAAATGACCGGTCATGTTGTCTTCGCCTGGTGCCAGGACACCGGCGTCGAGAGGCATTACATCGCGCCCGGCGAGCCGCAGCAGAACGGCTTTGTGGAATCGTTCAATGGTCGCTTGCGCGACGAGTGCCTGAACGAGCACCTGTTCCCCTCGCTGGCTGCGGCGAGACGGATCATCGAGGCATGGCGGACGGACTATAACACCGTGCGTCCCCCACAGCAGCCTCGGCGGCACGGCGTCCGCTGAGTTTGCCAACCGCCCCCGCCAGGGGCATGAAGACACCGAAGCTAAGTTATCAACGGCCTGAAAACGGGGAGCAGTCAGCGGTATTCCTGCACCTTGCCGGGTGTGATCTCCGAAAGGCCGAGATTTCCGAAGAATGGTAGGAGATGAACCCGAAGGCGGATGCCATGCCCTTCTGTCCGGCGCTCGCTCGGCTGGCCTTCGGTGATGATCTGATATTCCTTCAGGAGTTGGTCGGCCGCTTGGCGAAAGGTCTTCTCCGATACCAGCAAGCCGGCGCGATCTTTGCCGCGAAAGCCGAGATACCAATCCTCTGCCACTTGCTTCGCCAATGACAGGCTATCGACCTTTGTGGACGATCGGCGCTGCGCGCCGCCCACGGAAGCAGAGCAATGCCAGTTACCGCCGTTGTTACGGCGATAGACTTGGACTTTATCGCCGAGGATCAGTCACGGGATCTGAAAGGTTGGTTGCTCGCAATTTGGAGCTTGCGGGATCGATGACAAAACTCGCATCGCCAGGCTTGGGTCCGCTGAATTTTTCCGACGCCAAACGTGCGACGACCACCGTCCATGTTTTCGTTCACTCGCCGGTGAACGAGTATTGACACGCGGGCCGTTCCGGCGCAATCCTCGACCACAGCATCTTCAGAATGCAAAAAGGGGAGGATAGACATGGTTCGTGCTCTAGGCTTGTCGGCGTCCATTTTGGCGCTCGGAGCAGCAGGGTCCGCCTTTGCGCAGGACAATGCGCCTGCGACCGCCGCTCAGCCGGTCGCGGCCTCGAATTCAACTGCGGCAATGCCGACCGCCGACATCGTCGTGACTGCGGAGCGCCGTACGACTAGCCTTCAGCGAACGCCTGTCGCGGCAGCGGTTCTTACCGGTGCGGATCTTACCGCGCGCGGCGTGAATTCGCTCGACCAGTTGCAGTTCGCGGTGCCTTCGACGACGGTTCAGAACTTCGGCCAGGGCAACAGCTTCAACATTCGCGGCATCGGCAAGTCCGAATCTAACAGCGCCACGGGCGTCGGCGTGATCACATATCGTGATGGCGTCGCGACCTTCCCGGGATATTTTCAGACCGAACCTTATTACGACATTGCCAGCGTCGAAGTTCTGCGTGGTCCGCAGGGCACCTTCGCCGGCCAGAACGCGACGGGCGGCGCTGTCTTCATTACCGAGGTAAATCCTGATCTCAGCAAGGTCGGCGGCTATATTCAGGGTCAGTACGGTAACTATAACGACGCCCGTATCCAGGGCGCAATCAACGTGCCGTTGAGCGATACCCTCGCTGTTAGATTTGCAACAAACGATGAGCGACGCGACAGTTTTTATCATTTCACCGGCCCCACCAATAAGGACGCGGGAGATTTGCGCGCGTACAGCGGTCGTATCAGCTTGCTCTGGCAGCCAACCAGCAACTTCAGGGTGTTGTTGAAGGGCGACTACAATAATCTCAATTTCCACGGCTATCCGGCCGACCCGGTTCTTTCGACCAATAATCGCTTCGACCTCACCGCAAATTCGCCGCAGGGGGCGAAGGACGAGTCCGGCCGTATCGTCCTCAATGCCGCCTACACCACCGATGGCGGTGTCGTGCTTCGATCGATCTCCGGCTATCAGCGTGGCACAACGGCTTTCCGGGCCGATACGGATGGCACCGACCGCGCGCCCAACACCTTCTTCGACAAGGTCGACGAGCGAATCTTCACGCAGGAAGTGAACATCGTCTCGCCCAACAGCGGTCCTTTTACGTGGGTGCTGGGTGGCTACTATCAGAACGACAAGCTCACCTTCCCGCCGGGCCAGTTCTCAACCGGCTCGCCCCCGGGCGTATTCGATCTTACACTGCAGGGCGTCAATCCCAAGACGACGGCCGCTGCCTTCGGTCAGGTCACTTACAAACTGGCCGACGGCCTGGAATTGCAGGCTGGCGCTCGTTATTCGCGGTCGACGTCGAGTCAGGACGGTTTTTATACCATCCCGGAATTTGGGCTCGTCATTCCGCTCCATGACAAGACCCGGGACAAAAAGGTCACCGGCAAGATTGCTCTGAACTGGACCGCCAACGCGCATAACTTTTTCTACGCCTTTGTGGCGACAGGCCATAAGGCCAGCGGCCTCAACACGGTCAATCTGAGCGGCGTGCCGCCGCTGCCCTTCGCGCCGGAAAATGTCACCGACTTTGAAGCTGGCTGGAAGTCCACGCTGCTCGGCGGCCATCTCAAGACGCAGCTCGGCGGCTATTACAACCGCTACAAAGGATTCCAGGTCACGATCGGAGACCCTCGTGCGCCTACCGTCGCGTCTATCCAGAACGTCAGCAGGCCGACAATCATCTGGGGTCTCGAGGCATCCGGTCAGGCGGTTTTCGGTGCCCTTTCGCTCAATTTCGGCCTGTCCTATTCGCACTCGAGCCTAGGCCATTTCTTCGCTGCAGACCCTCGCTTTGCGCAGGTCAGCAGCTGCGACAGCCAAAGCGGCCCCGTTTCGGCAAGCTGCATCGACCTGACCGGCAACGATCAGACCTATGCTCCGAAAATCACCGCGAACCTCGGGGTGCAGTATGTGATCCCGCTCGGAGACGCGATGACACTGACGCCGCGCGTGGACTATTCGCACATATCGCGGACCTGGGCGACCTTGTTCGAGAACAGCGCGCTCGGCGATCATCTCTCCGCGCGCAATATCGTCAACGCACAGCTCACCTTGGCGAAGGGGCCGTGGGAACTTACCGGCTACACCACCAACCTCAACAACCTCAGCTACACGACGGCGATCAATGCAGGGCTGCGTTATGCCGGCCTGCCGCGCCAATATGGTCTGCGCGTGACTCGGAACTTCTGATCGCGAGCGCCGGGGAGCGTGCATCGGGTGATGCGCGCTTCCCTCGCCATTTATCCGTTATGCGGGAGACAATCGCGATGGACAGCGCAACAGGAGCCCCATCCAACAGAAACGGATCCACGACGGTACAAGCGCCGGACGGGCGCCCGGTTGTCCATGCCCCGCAAGGCGCGGTGGCGGGTGTCATAGGCGATCACGGTGTTCGCGTCTTTCGGGGCATCCCCTACGCGATGCCTCCGCTCGGCGAGCTTCGCTGGAAACCCCCAGTCGCCGCGTCCGACTGGTCCGACACGCGCGACGCGAGCCGCTTCGGAGCCGCCTGTGTTCAGCCGGCGTCGCCGTCTGGCAGCATATATGCGGACGAGCCTCCCGAAATGAGCGAGGATTGCCTCACGCTCAACGTCTGGTCGCCGGCGGATGCGCAAAAGGCGCCTGTCATGGTCTGGATCCATGGCGGTGCTCTGCTCACCGGGTTCAGCGGCAGCACGATGTATGATGCGGCTAGGCTGGCCGCAGAGGGTGTCGTCGTCGTTTCGATCAACTATCGCCTCGGCATTTTCGGTTTTCTTGCGCACCCCGGTCTGAGCGCAGAGTCGCCACAAGGCGTTTCGGGCAACTACGGGCTTCTCGATCAGATCGAAGCCTTGCGGTGGGTTGAGCGCAATATCGAAGCTTTCGGGGGCGATCCCGCGAACGTGACGGTCTTCGGCGAATCCGCGGGCGGATTGAGCGTCATGCACCTTCTGGTCAGCCCGCTCGCCAGAGGATTGTTCGCCAAGGCAATCGCGTCGAGCGCCTACATGATCTCGACGCCCGCTCTTGAGGCGTCAGTCCATGGCCTGCCATCCGGCGAGCAGATCGGGAGCTCGGTCTCGGCAGCGCTGCAGGCGCCGGACGTTGCGGCCTTGCGCGCGATCGACGCGGCAGTTTTGAGCGAGGTCGCCAACAAGGGCGGCTTCATGGCACAGGCCACGATCGACGGCTGGTCTTTGACGCGCCAGCTTGTCGAAAGCTTCGATCTCGGCGAGCAGGCGCCCGTGCCGTTGATCGCCGGCTTCAACGCCGGCGAGATCCGGACGCTTCAGGTCCTCGCACCGCCAGTTCCCGACGACGCCGCAACCTATGAGGCCGCGATCCGAGAGCGCTATGGCGATCTGGCGGATGCGTTCCTCGCACTGTATCCCGCCTCCGATCTTGAAGAGAGCGTCCTCGCGGCAACGCGCGATGGGATCTATGGCTGGACCGCTCAGCGTCTGGTCGAGAAGCAGGCCGGGCTCGGCGTGTCGTCGTTCCTCTACTATTTCGACCATAGCTATCCCTCAGCCGATGCACGCGGCATCCCCGCGTTTCACGCCTGCGAGGTGCCTTATGTGTTCGGCCGCCTCGGACCGGGCGTCGAGCTGCCGCACAATTGGCCGGCACCACCGCCGACGTCCGACGAGGTCGCGTTGTCCGACGCGATGATCGGCTATTGGGCGTCGTTTGCGAAGACCGGGACGCCCGTTGCCAGCGGCGCCCCCGCCTGGCCCACTTACGGATCCGGCAAGACCTATTTGGCATTTCGGGAGCAGCCCGCTGCATCCGATCATCTCCTTCCCGGAGCCTATGCCCTTCAGGAAGAGGTGGTCACCCGCAGGCGACATGTCGGCGGACTACCGTGGCTGACGAACATCGGCATCGCCTCGGAGCCAATTCCCGCGACTGTTTTGCCGACGACCTCCTCGATGACGACCACTCAGTGAGTTCGCGACCCATGCAGCCTTACGCGCTTACCCTCGATAAATTCCTGGATCACGCCGCCAAGTGGCATCCCTCGGCCGAGGTCGTGACAGGGCGCGACGGGACAGTCGCGCGGATCGGTTACGCGGATTTGCGCGTAAACAGCTGCCGGTTGTCCGGGGCCCTTTTGGCGCTGGGACTTCGACCGGGTGACCGCCTGGCGACGCTCGCGTGGAACAGCCAGGCGCACATGGAATGCTGGTTCGCCGCCATCGGCGTGGGGATCGTCTACCATACGCTCAATCCGCGCCTTTCTTCTGCGCATCTCGCAGCCATGATCCATCGCGCGGAAAACAGGGTACTCGCGGTCAGTCAGGGGCTAGCGCCCTTGGTCGAAGACCTGCTTGATCGGTGCCCGACGATTGAACACGTGATCATACTGGACGAGCCCGGCGCCCCTGACGTCGCGCCGACCTCCGAGCGGGTCCGGATCTGGCGACAGGACGCGCTTCTGTCCATGCACGGCGAAACCGTGCCGTGGGGCGGATTCGACGAGAACACCGAGGCGGGCTTGTGCTTCACCTCGGGGACGACTGGCGCCCCGAAGGGTGTTGTCTACACCCACCGCTCGAACTATCTGCTGACCCTCAACATCCTTCAGGCTGGCATCTTCGGGATCACTGCTCAGGACGTTGTCCTCCCCGCCGTTCCGATGTTCCATGCGAATGGCTGGGGGCTGCCGTTCGCGGCTCCTGCTGTCGGTGCAAAACTTGTGCTTCCCAGCCGCAATGCCGACGGAGCGAGCATCGCGCGCCTCATCGCCGATGAACAGGTGACGGTTGCGGCCGGAGTGCCGACGGTCTGGCTCGCGTTGGTCGATCATCTCGAGAAAGTCGGCGGCGAGCTTCCGTCGCTCAAACGTGTCCTATTCGGTGGATCGCCCGTCCCCCAGGCGCTGATGGATCGCATCGAAGACCGCCTCGGCGTCACGGTGCAGACGAGTTGGGGCATGACCGAGCTTTCGCCGCTCGGCACCGTGACGCCGTCGAATGTGCCGGTCAGGACAGCATCGAAATCCGGCCGTCCGTCCATCGCGGTCGATCTGCTTCTCTGTGACGATACGGGTGCCGCTCTGCCACAGCAGCGCGGGGTGGAAGGCTATCTCAAGGTCCGCGGCCCAAGTGCCGTTGAACGCTATTTCGGCGAGCCGGAAATGGCCACTGACGCGAACGGCTGGTTCGACACCGGCGATCTTGCGATGATCGACGCAGATGGCAATCTTTCGATCACCGGCCGGGCCAAGGACCTCATCAAGTCCGGCGGCGAGTGGATCAACCCGGGAGAGATCGAGGCGATCGTCGGCGCGCTGCCCGGCGTTGTCCTGGTTGCGGTGATCGGCCGCGCCGACCCGAAATGGGGTGAGCGGCCGGTTTTGATCGTTGAGACCCGCAAAGGCCATTCCGTTACCGATGAAGACATCAAGGCCGCGTTGAGCGGGCGGGTGGCAAGTTGGTGGCTTCCAGATGCGATCGTGCGGGTTTCGCAAATGCCTCTGGCCTTCACCGGCAAGATCGACAAAATGCGCCTGAGGGCCGAGCATGGGTGATGCCTCGGCCGTGGAAGGACGTATGACGGACAAGCCAAAGCCGACGCCAAAATCGACCAAGAAAGCGGAACAGCGCGCGGCGACGATGGAGCAGATTTACGACGCGGCCGAGTATCTGTTTTCGAAACACGGACTCTATGGCGTCACCCTTCGCGACGTGGCGCAGCGCATCGGCGTTCACCACTCGCTGCTAAACTATTATTTCAAGGATAAGAAAGAGCTGTTCGATGCCGTAGTCGCCCGCCGTGCCCCGGTTACGATTGAACG
Source organism: Sphingomonas chungangi (assembly GCF_013778325.1). Classification (GTDB taxonomy): domain Bacteria; phylum Pseudomonadota; class Alphaproteobacteria; order Sphingomonadales; family Sphingomonadaceae; genus Solisphingomonas; species Solisphingomonas chungangi. The sequence goes on from NZ_JACEIB010000005.1 coordinate 72,990, forward strand.
ACGTAATAAAGCTCTTGATGAATATGAGCGCGAGGCTGCCGGGAAACCAACCGTCGAAGGCTCTTTGCGCGCGTTTCTTGATACTGATCTCGATCTCTACATCGGAGCCGACGAGGGGTGGAAGAACTATGCCGCGCTCGGAGCACAGATCAGCAATACTCCGGAATGGGGCGCTGATCTCATGGACACGCATTTTGATGCGATCGTCCTGCGCTTGATCGGGTTGCTCAAACGAGCACTGCCGGATTGTCCGGAAGAGGATATCTTCTGGGGCTATCACTTCGTGACCGGGGCGCTGATGCTCACGCTCGGTCGAACCGGCCGCATCGACCGACTTTCGGGGGGGCTGTGCGAGTCGGACGATTTTGCCGCCGTTAAAGCGCGAATGGCGACGTTCATGGCGGGCGGATTTCTTGCCATCTGTGAGAAGCGAGCGATCGACCGCAAAGAAAGCTTGGGCTGAGCAAACGTTAAAGATCCGTCGTACTGACCGCGCGGAGGCCGCCGGCACACCCGGCATAAATATTCACTAACTGGATAATGAGTATTGACGTCCAGACAGCAGCCGTCGATATCAAGGCGAGGTGTCGAAGAGCACCCGGGAGAGGTCGGTGCCGGAAAACGAATCATTGAGCCTAGATGGCGATCGTATTTTGCGCGGTCAGAGCGCGGAGGTGACCTTTCCACCACCGAGCACCGTACAAAGAACAGCGTGGGGTGCCATCGTACTGCTCGCGATAATGCTGTTCGGCGGGACGCTGATGCGAGCCGTATTCGGCCCCTTGCAGGACGCGGCGAAGATCGACCTGCGAATCTCGGACGTTCAGATGGGGATCGTACAAGGCCTCGGCACCGGTGGGCCGATCGCACTTCTTTCCGTGCCGATCGCGTGGTTCATCGATCACGGCAACCGTAAGCGGCTGCTGGTCGTCCTGATGCTTTTGTGCGTCGGAGGTACATTTTGGACATCTTTCGTCCACAGTCTTCCTGGGCTTTTCATGAGCCGAACGATCGGCTCGCTTGGCGCGCTTGCCGCTATCTCCGTTGTCATTTCGATGGCGGCCGACATGAGCACCCGCGCGCATCGCGGAAAGGTCCTCCTTCTGCTCTCGCTGGGCGTCTGGGCTGGCCTGGCCGCCGCTGTCGCGGTGGGCGGAACCTTATTCGACTATTTCGATCATCACGCGGATTGGTTGTTCGGCCCGACAGCGTCGTGGCGCGAAGCTCACATCGTCGTCGCGTTCATCGGCGCTGTGCTGGTTGCTCCCGTGCTCGTCATCCGTGAGCCTGGCCGCCACGAAATCGAAACCCACAGCACCTCGGTGACGCCAGCGTTGCGAGCCCTCTGGGCCAAAAAGCAATTCCTTGCACCGCTGTTTGTCGGTCAGCTGGGCGTCGTCATGGCGGAAACGGCCGCAGGCATCTGGTCGGCGCCGGTGCTGATCCGCGACTATCATCAAACCCCCGGTCAGTTCGCTGGCTGGGTAGGCGGCGCGATCCTGTTTTCCGGTATTCTCGGATCCGCAATCGGCGCGGTCAGCGCGGATCGGGGACAGCGTAGCGGAAAGCGTGGTGCCTTGCTCTACGGTGCTGTCATGGCATCGGTGGTCGCCATACCAGTCGCATTCTTTCCGATCATGCCGACGCTGACCGGCTTCGCGATCCTGTTCACGCTGGTGATGTTGTGCGGCACGATCCACGACATCGTCTCGTCGATTGCGGTCACCGTGATGATACCGAATGAGGAGCGCGGCATCTGCATGGCGCTTTTCGGTATCGTGCGCTCGATCATCGGATTCAGCCTCGCACCGTTGCTCGTCACTTGGGGTAGTCTGGCGCTCGGTGGCGAGAGCCACCTCGCTTTTTCGCTCGCGATCGTCGGTGCCGTAACCGGGGTCCTGTCTTTGGCGGGCTATGCACTGTGCGTCCGCCATGCGCCGATCGTTGAGCCTGCACGACCCTCTCAGGCCTGAGCCTCAAGGAGCGAAGGATGCCATTCACCACCAATGCGGGCATCAGGCTGTTCTGGGAGGAACGTGGGCAAGGTTCGCCGCTCCTCCTGGTTATGGGACATCGGTACAGTTCCGCGATGTGGTATCCGGCACTAGATGCGCTCGCAGCCAAGCATCGGGTTATCAGCTTCGATAACCGCGGGACAGGCCGGACCGACAGCGCGACCGGCTTCTCCATCGCGGACATGGCGGACGATGCCCTGGCCGTACTCGATGCTGCTGGGGTCGATCGCGCGCATATCTACGGCGTCTCGATGGGAGGTGTCATCGTTCAGGACATGGCTATCCGCCACCCGGAGCGGGCTCTGTCGCTGATTGTAGGATGCTCCGGCATGTTGACGCGGGAAAAGCCTCGCGCGCCTCTGATCGTACGCGCACTCTATTATGTGCCGCCAAAGATACTGGCCTGGTTATTTCGCAACATGCCGCATGGCTACGGCAGTGCGGCCTCCGCTGATCTGATCGCCCACGACAAGGCTGTGGTCGAGCGGGACCCGATATCGATGCGCGGAGTCCGCGCACAACAGAGAGCGATCCGCAAGCACAGCGTCTCTGTGGAACAGGTGCGCGCACTGACCATGCCCGCGCTCGTACTGCACGGCGATGAAGACCGGACAGTGCCTCATTCCTATGGCGTCGAACTCGCCGATACGCTGCCTAGGGCCAGGTTCGTATCGCTGCCCGGCGCTGGCCATAATTATCTGATTGCGCACCAGGATACCGCCAACACCGCCGTACTGACATTCCTGGACGAGGTGGACATTCCAGGACCGGCGACCGCTTAATCGGTGCAATTCTCCTGCGTGAGGTTGCAGGACTTGGGCTGAAGAAAGCGGCGCAGAGCGTCCACCATATCGCGGCGCGCCTGAACTGCGACGGGGACACCGGGAGCGATATCGAAGGCGTGAAAGGCGCCGGGATAGATGTGGAACTCAACCGGGATGCCGGCGCGGAGCAGGCGCTGCGCATAGGCCATATCCTCGTCGACGAATAGATCGAGCGCACCTGTCGCGAGGAAGGTCGGTGGTAGTCCGGAAAGATCGTCTGCTCTTGCTGCCGCTGCATAGGGCGATACGCCGTTTGAGCCTGGCGCACATCCCAACAGCGCAGCCCATCCGAAACGATTATTCGCGGCCGGCCAGATGAACTCTCCGGCGGTGGGGTGTAGCTCGCCCGCCGAACCGGTACGGTCGTCGAGCATCGGATAGACCAGATGCTGGAAAGCAAGCGCATATTCACCTCGGTCGCGGGCGAGCAAGGCCAGGGCGGCTGCCAAGCCGCCGCCCGCACTTTCGCCCATCACGCCGATCCGATCGCGGTCGACACCTTCCGATCCAGCATTCGCGAACGTCCAAGCCAGCGCGTCGTAGCAATCCTCGATGTTGGCGGGAAAAATCGCCTCCGGTGCAAGCCGGTAATCGACCGAGACGATTGCGCAGTTCAACTCATGGGCGAGCATCATATGGATCGGCGCCATATCTCTGGCGGCTCCCATAACGAATCCTCCACCGTGCATGTGGAAGACACATGGAAATGGACCCGTCCGATCGGGCTTGTACATCTGCAACCCGATATCGGGGCCACCCGTCCGGCTCGCAATCGAGAGCGTTCGCCGGCTTATGCCGCTGACCTCGGCGGCAGGGATGGGCAAAATTCGTGCCCGCGCCTCGGCAAGATTGTCGACGGTCAGCAGGCGCGTCGGAAAGAGGTCGAGAAGCGGGCGGAGGTCCGGGTCCACCAGATCGATCGTGTTCATGCATCCTCCGCCGGCTCGCACCTGGGTGGCCGTTGCCCGGCCATCGAGACCATAAAAAACAGGACCATACTCACTAACCCCCGAGTGAACAATATTGACCCGGTCTTGAGCGGTGTGGCATAGCAAGATCGAGACGCCGATAGAGCGGATGCGACGACAGCGGGAGAGGGGCCTTGCGGGAAGGTGACGAATTTGGAGGCCATCGTCCGGCGCGCTCCGCCTTTTGCGTCGCGATCAGCTATAGCGCGCGGAACGTCATCAAGGTCCGCTTCGGCCGCTCCCGTTTCGACCTGGAGATAGCATGACCATTGATCTTTCCAATCGTGTGGCGATCGTCACCGGTGCTGGCGGCGGACTTGGACGCGAGCACGCTTTTCTCCTGGCAAAGCGCGGTGCCAAGGTCGTTGTGAACGAGTTGAGCGAAGAGGGAGCTGAGCGCGTTGTCGAGGAAATTCGCGCGGCCGGTGGCGATGCTGTTGCGGCGCCGGCGTCCGTCACCGAGTTCGCTCAGGTCGAGGATATGGTGCGCGCAACGCTCGGACGCTGGGGTCGGATCGATATCCTTGTCAACAATGCCGGAATCCTTCGCGACAAGACTTTTACGAAGATGGATCTCAGTGATTTCCGTCTTGTAATGGACGTACACGTCATGGGTGCGGTCCATTGCACCAAGGCGGTTTGGGAACACATGCGAGAGCGCAACTACGGCCGGATCGTTTTGACGACGTCCTCGTCAGGCCTCTACGGAAGTTTCGGGCAGGCCAATTATGGCGCGGCCAAGATGGCGCTGGTTGGGCTTATGCAGACGCTCGCACTGGAGGGCGCACGAAATGGGATCCGCGTTAACTGCATCGCGCCGACCGCTGCGACGGCGATGACCGAGAACATACTTTCGCCCGAGATGCTCGCCTTGTTAGCGCCCGGCATGGTCAGCCCTGGCGTGCTGGCGCTCGTCGGCGAGGATGCGCCCACGCGGACCATACTCTGCGCCGGCGCCGGCGGCTTTGAACAGGCTCATGTGACGCTTACTCGAGGCATATTCGTCGGTGCCGCCGACGATGCGGCCGAGCAGATCGCGTCGCGCTGGAGCGAGATTGGGAACGAGACCGGAGGCAGCATACCGGAGATGGGCCGCGCCCAGCCCGAACTAGAGCTTGCTAAAGCGCAGAACAGCCGCGCTCGTCAGGAGCAGGAGCATGCGTGACGCCGTCATCGTTTCCACGGCCCGCACGCCGATCGGCAGAGCCTATCGTGGCGCCTTCAATGCGACACCGTCGCCGACGCTCGCCGCTCACGCGATCCGCGAGGCCGTGGCTCGAGCCGGCGTCGATCCAGCCGAGATCGACGATTGCGTGATCGGATGCTCCCTGCCCCAGGGAGTCCAGCAGACGATCGGCCGCACTGCGGCGTTACGGGCTGGGCTTCCGGTCACCGTCGCTGGTATGACGATCGACAGACAATGTTCGTCGGGCCTGATGACGATCGCCACCGCTGCTAAGCAGATCATCGTAGATCGTATGGACGTGATCGTGGCGGGTGGGGTCGAGTCGATTTCGATGGTCCAGACCCCGGCTTTGCGGGTTGATCCGGACCCAGGCCTGTTGGCCCTCCACGACGATGCCTACATGCCGATGCTGGACACCGCCGAAACCGTCGCGCGCCGCTATGCGATCGGGCGGGATGCGCAGGATGCTTATGCGCTGCAATCCCAGCAGCGCACGGCGGCCGCCCAGCGGGCGGGTCGCTTTGACGCCGAAATCGTGCCGATCGATGCAGTCATGATCAAGACCGACAAAGCGACCGGCGAAACGAGCGAGGTCGGCATTACGCTTGCGCAGGATGAGGGCAATCGCGCTGACACCACGCTGGAGGGTCTGTCGTCGTTGAAGGCTGTCCGTCCCGAGGGCACGATCACGGCGGGCAACGCGAGCCAGCTCTCCGATGGGGCGTCTGCCTGTGTCGTGATGGAGGCGAACCTAGCCGAAAAGCGTGGGCTACAGCCGCTTGGCCGCTACGTCGGCATGGCTGTCGCCGGAACCAAGCCCGACGAAATGGGGATCGGCCCGGTGTTCGCCATCCCCAAGCTGCTGAACCGGTTCGGCTTGTCGATGGGCGATATAGGCCTGTGGGAGCTCAACGAGGCATTCGCCGTCCAGGTAATCTACTGCCGCGACACGCTTGGAATCCCGGACGAACTCCTCAATGTGAGCGGCGGCGCGATTTCGATCGGGCATCCTTACGGCATGTCGGGCGCACGGATGATCGGCCATGCGCTGATCGAGGGCAAAAGGCGCGGCGCGCGCTACGTCGTCGTGGCGATGTGTGTTGGCGGCGGTATGGGCGCAGCCGGCTTGTTCGAGATCCTGTGACCCTTCGCTTACTCGGTGCGACTACCGGGCCCATCGATACGGACACGATCAATGAGGTCTCCGAAGGGCTGCCATTTTTGCTCGGTTGGAAGCTGAAACCGAGCCGGCCGCAGAGACAGCCAGTGGCAGATCAGCAAGCGATTGTTTGGAGATACAGGTGGGCGCGACCGATCACATAGACTTGGCCCGCTCCACCCTCGGTGCACTCCCTCAGGGTGTCGCCGCACCTGTATTCGATGTGGCGCGCGTTCGACCGGGGATCGTCCATCTGGGTCTTGGCGGTTTCCACCGTGCACATATGGCGCGCTACATCCATGATCTCATGGAGGTCGACGAGACGGCCCTGGATTGGGGCATCATCGGCGTAGGCTTGCGCCCGACCGATCGTCCTCTGCTCGATGCGCTGGGTGCTCAGCAAGGGCTCTACACTCTCGTCGAACGCGACGCGAAAGGTGAGCAAGCGACCGTGATCGGATCGATCTGCAAATGTGTTGATGCTTCCGAGACATCTCGGGTCCTGCTGGACGCGATCGATGATCCCGCAATCCGGATCGTCAGCTTAACCGTGACCGAGCATGGCTATTGTCTCGATCGTGCGACGAAGACACTCGATATGGAAAGCGCCGCGATCTTGTATGATCGTGCGCATCCGAACGACCCATGTACCGCAGTCGGCGTGTTGGTCGAAGCCTTCTCACGACGTCACGCCGCAGGATTGCCCGCATTCACGACACTGAGTTGCGACAATATCCAGCACAATGGAGATGTCTTACGGGAGGCCGTCCTGACGCTCGCTCGCCTTCGCGATACAGCCCTTGCAACATGGATCGAACACGAAACACAGTTTCCCAACACGATGGTCGATCGCATCACTCCTGTTCCGAGTGAAGAACAGACCGAAGCGCTTCAGATACGGACTGGGCTCCATGATCGCGCGCCGCTGCTGGCCGAGCCGTTCCGACAGTGGGTGATCGAAGATCGCTTCACTGCGGGGCGTCCTGCCTGGGAAAAGGTCGGGGCGCAATTCGTCGACGATGTCGCACCGTACGAAATGATGAAGCTCCGCCTCCTCAACACGAGCCACCTTGTGGTGGCAGGGCTCGGGCAACTCGCGGGATACAGGCTGATCGATGAAGCGATCAGCGATCCGCTAATCGGTCGCACCATGCGCGCCCTGATGGTACGCGAGACCGAGCCGACACTGGCGCCAGTGCCGGGCATCGACCTGGCCGCTTACAAGGATGACTTGCTCGCCCGTTTCGCGAACCCAGCCATCCGCGACACAGTGGAACGCGTAAACGCTGATGCACCGATCAACCTGTTGCTGGATCCCATTCGCGATCGGCTGGCAGCGAATGCGCCTATCGATCTCCTCGCGCTCGGACTCGCCGCTTGGCTCCGTCGGGTTCGGGGTGAGGATGACGCCGGTCAACCGATTCCGGTCCATCACCCTTTCGCCGACGAATTGCGCAAACTTGCGATCGAAGGCGGCGCAGATCCGGAGCCGCTACTCTCTCTGCGTCAATTGTTCGGCGATTTGGGCGAGGATCCGAATCTCAGGGCCAACGTGGGGCGCTGGTTGGCGGCCCTTTATCAGATAGGAGCACGTGCGACCCTTAACCAAGCGGCGCACGCAGGTCTGATTTAATCGCAGTCAATCGCAGGTACGGAATGGATCGGGGAGACGACCGGAAAATCATGAGAAAGATGGCGATAGTGGATCAGACAGCCCGAATCGTGCCTGCGCCGTTCCGGCGCTGGATACGACGTATTGTTATTGCCCTGCCGATCGTGCTGCTCATCCTGGTTACAGTTGGCCGAAGCGAGATCGTCGGCGCGATGAGGCACCCATCGACGCCGTTCGATGTTAAAGCTGAGCCGCCGCCCCCCGATTATTCGCAGCAGAAAGCCTGGATGGCGTTCCCAGGTCGGCGCGGTCTTGAGCGTTCAGTCCCTCCTGGCTATGCCGTGGTCGGCGATGAAGAGGCGCCTGCCGACGTGTTCTTCATCCATCCAACGACCTATCGTGACAACGACATCTGGAACGCGCCTTATGATGCTCCGGATTCCAAGGCGCCGCTCAACCCGCCAGTCTTGCTTGAGCAACTGAGCGTATTCAACGGCTGCTGCCGTATGTACGCTCCCCATTATCGTCAGGCCACGCTCGCCGGTCTAAGCAAGAGCCAACCAGCAATGGATCTTGCCTATTCGGATGTCCTCCGTGCCTTTCGCTTCTACATCGCTCACGTGAATAAAGGACGGCCTTTCATCGTCGCCTCGCATAGTCAGGGAACGGCACATGCCGTACGTCTCTTACAGGATGAGATCATAGGAACGCCGTTACAGAGCAGACTCGTCGTTGCCTATCTGGTTGGCGGCTACGTGCCGAGCGACTTTGCCAAGATCGGAATGCCCGCTTGTGAGGATTCACGTCAGATTGATTGCGTCCTGTCCTGGAACACGATCCAAGCAGGACGCAATGGCGCCCGGATGCTGATCGACAACAAGACCTATTATTGGCAAGGTAAAATGAAAGATCATGACCAAGCGCCGGCAATTTGCGTTAATCCGCTGACTTGGAACGAAACTGGTTCTGCGCTAGCGCAAGCCAACTCGGGCAGCGTCCCCTTTCCAAAGGCACCCTTTCCAGTCGGCCCTTCCTCGCTTCCTCTTTTTGAGCATCTTACAGGCGCCGTCTGCCACGGAAATCTCTTGGAGGTGGATATCCCGCGATCCTCACCCAGAGGCTTTAGGGATATTCTGAGCCTTTTATTCGGCAGTTACCACCTGAGTGATTACGGCATATTCTATGCCGCCATTTATCGCAATGCGATTGATCGGGTGAATGCATGGAAACAAAGGCATAACTCTACCAGACTACCATGAGAATGCCGAATGTTGAATTTTCTTCGATCGCCACCCGATACGACAATCTCGCTGACAACTTCCTCGCGCTGGTCAAGCCCGCCGCAATATGGCTGTGGCTCCGCGCTAATAGCCCACGGCCTAGCCTGCTTTTCGACGCGGCATTGCGGGGTTGCGGCTTAGCCCCGCTGGTCGAGAGCCTGATCGAGCCTCCAACGCCGACCGCGACCGAATCGAGGTGAAGCTCGTGACGTGCGCCCCTGATTGTTACCACTCAGAGGTAGAGTCCGGCTCCTTCATGATGGTTGGTTGAGGGGATGGCAACGGGGC
>NZ_JACEIB010000006.1 GCF_013778325.1 Sphingomonas chungangi
CTATCGCCTAAGCGATGGAAGAGTAGGGCGCCGCCAGGCTTTACGATACGTGCTGCCTAAACTGTGATAAATAGAACCCATTCACAAAGTAAAAAGGCTCCACTTCCAAATGGAAGTGGGGCCTTTTTGCCGTTCGGCGCCGCCGGAGCTTTACCAGCGCACGTCAAACTCACCCAATGGCTTCCAGGTAATGCGATAGCCCTTCGGAACGTCCATCCAGCGCGAGCTTTCACCGGACTTGATCAATTCGGCGCCGCACCGCGGACAGCGCGAAAAGAAATAGCCGTTGTTCCATATGCCGCTGGGCGGGCGCGGATGGCCCAGGACCTGGCAGATCGGTCGCATATCGTGTCCCCCGACGAATCGCATGCAAGCGCTGGCGTTAAGCTTGGTTAAAATCCTGGCCATGCCAATTGAAAAACGAGCAATTGTCCAGCGCCGAGACAAGCTGTCGACAATCCGCTAGAGTGCCGAATTCGCCGGAAGGTTTCGGAGCATGGCCCATCCCCGCATCCTGTTCGTGTGCATGGGTAACATCTGTCGCTCCCCGCTTGCCGAGGCGGCATTTCGTCACGCGGCGGAAGAGGCCGGATTTGTCGTCTCGGTCGATTCGGCGGGAACCGGCGGGTGGCATGCCGGCGACCCGCCCGATCGGCGCGCCCAAGACGAGGCGTTGCGCCACGGCATCGATATTTCCGGCTATCGCGCGCGGCAGGTGGCACGGAAAGACTTCCGCGATTTCGATCTCGTTCTCGCGCTCGATGCCGACAATCTCGCCGACCTAAAGCGCATGGCGCCGGCGGACGGCACGGCCGAATTGGGCCTGTTGCTGGACTACGCGCCGGGGCGCGAGGGCGAAAGCGTTCTCGATCCTTATTACGGCAGCCGCGCGGGCTTCGCGCGGACCTGGGCCGATGTGGAGGCTGCGGCCGGAGGTCTCGTCGGACGCCTCCAGGCGAAAGCCTCTCAGTCCGGGAGCTGAACTCCGGCTGCGTGGGCGAAACGCTCCATCAGCCAGGTCGCGGCGGGGCCGGGCGGCGCATCCGCGCGGTAGAGGCCATCGAAGCTGTAGCGGGTGTCGGCCCGATCCGGCATGTCGAGCCTGACGAGCGTGCCGGCGATCAGATCAGCCTCGATCAGCGGGACTGGCATTCCGCCCCAGCCGATCCCCTCGCGCAGCAGTTGGTGCTTGGCGCCGAGATCGGCAAGCCGCCATGTGCGATCCGAAAGCACCGCGAAATCGCGACCGGCGGTCAGCGGCGAGCGGTCGGTGAGGACGAGCTGGATATGATCCCGCCCGGCGCCAGGGCGCAGCTTGCCCCTCGCCAGCGGGTGATCGGGCGCGGCCACCGGTACGATCTGCACGGTGCCGAGCCCGACACGCTCGATTCCCTCCAGCTCCTGAAACAGCGGCCCGCTCACCCCGATTGAGGCACGGCCATCAAGCACCAACGAAGCGATGCCGCCCAGCGCCTCGACATGGAGGCGCAGCGTCACCGTCGGGAATTCCTGCGCGAAAGCCTTGAGGACCGATCCCAGCCACGCACTCGGCCACATCACGTCGACCGCCACGCTGACCTCGGGCTCCAGCCCCTGCATCAGCCCCTTCACCTTGGCGCGCAGGCCGTCCATGCCGTGCGCGATCGCATGGGCCTCGGCGAGCACCGACTTGCCGGCCGGAGTCAGCACCGGCTTGCGCGTGCCCTCTCTGTTGAACAGCAGGATGCCGAGCTGTGCCTCCAGATTGGCGATGCCGTAGCTGATTACCGAAGTGGCGCGATTGAGCTTGCGCCCGGCCGCCGCGAAGCTGCCTGTCTCGACGACCGTCAGGAAGATGCGAAGCTGGTCGTAGGTCGGCGTGCCCGGGTTCGACATTTCAAATCCCTCGAACGTTTTGAAAGAGACTATCCGGATGCCGCACTAAGGGGAACAGCGCTAATCGATCGTTCATCACGAAGGAACCAGACAATGCTGATGGTCGATGTCGCAGCCCAGCCCCGCCTCACCACCGCCGAATGGCAGGCCGTCACCGTCGCGCTTCGCGATGTCGAGCGCTTCGCCTGCGCCGCGCCGACGAGTCAGCGAGAAGGCCGTCTTGCGCGATTGTTCCGTGCCGTGACCGGCATCGAGAAGCCGACCGCGCTCGCCGATCCGCGCCTCGATGCGATCCGTCGCTTCGTCTGCGCCAGTCGCCGCAACGTGGCGCGCGCGCGAGAAATTGCGGGAGAGCTGATCGCTTTCGGTTACAGCCGCGATCAGATCGAGGCGCTGCGGATGGTCGCGGTCTGATCCGTCAAGGAATGACATATCGGGATTGTCATGATATGACACTTTCATGGTCACCTCCGCCGATCGCAAGCTTTACCTAGGTCCTCGCCTGCGCGTCCTGAGGCGCGAGTTGGGGCTGAACCAGACGCAGATGGCCGAGGAGCTTGGCGTCTCGCCCTCCTACCTCAATCATCTCGAGCGCAACCAGCGGCCGCTGACCGCGCAGATGCTGCTGCGGCTGGCCAGCACCTACGATATCGACATGCGCGATTTCGTCGCGGGCGCGAACGAGGCCGCGGCGAGCGATCTGCACGAGATCTTCGCCGACGGGCTGGTGCGCGACATCGGCATCCCGCGGCATGAGATCATGGAGGTAGCCGAGAATTATCCCAGCGTCGCCGAGGCGGTGACTCGGCTGTATCGCGCGCTGACCGATCTCCGGCGGATGCCGGACCGGATGGAGCAACTCGGCGCCGCCCCCTCCACGATGGCGTCGCCGCTCGACTGGCTGCGCGAATATCTGGATGGCAAGCGCAACCATTTCGACGAGCTCGATCAGGCGGCGGAGGCTCTGTCCCGCGAACTGGGGCAGGGGCCGGAGGCGTTGCGCGAGGGCATGCTGAAGCGGCTCGACCAGCCCTATGGCGTCAGCGTGCGGGTGATGCCGGAGGACGTACTCTCAGGATCGCTGCGGCATTACGACTTTCATCGCCGACGCCTGATGCTCTCCGAGCGCCTGCCCGCCGAGAGCCGCCTGTTCGGCATCGCCTACCAGCTTGCGCTCCAGGCGTTGCAGAAGCCGATCGTCGCGGCGATCGAGCGCGCCGCGCCGCCCGACGAGGAAGCGGCGTCGCTCGCCAAGGTGGCCTTCGCCAATTATGCGGCGGCGGCGATGCTGATGCCCTATGCGCGCTTCCTCGAAGCGGCGACCGGCTCGCGCTACGATCTCGATTTGCTGGCGGCGCGGTTCGGCGTGTCGTTCGAGCAGGCGGCGCACCGGCTGACCACGCTGGGGCGGCAGGGCGATCGCGGTGTCCCCTTCTTCCTGCTCAAGATCGACGCGGCGGGGAACGTCTCCAAGCGCTTCTCGGGCGAGGCGATGCCGATCGCGCGTTTCGGCGGCGGTTGCCCGCGCTGGGGCATCCAGCGGGCGTTCCGCCTGCCCGGCGAGACGATCACCGCATCGGTCGAGGCGCCGGACGGGACGCGCTACGTCACCTTCGCCCGTGCCGTGCCGCGCACAGCCGCGCCCGGGCTGGTGACGATCGTGCTCGGCTGCGAGGCCAAGCATGCCGACGCGATCGCCTATGCCGATGGGCTGGGCGACGCGCCGATCCCGATCGGCCCGGCCTGCCATCTGTGCGAGCGGCCGGACTGCCACGAACGCGCCTTGCCGCCGGTGACCCGCGCGCTCGATCTCAATCAGTATCAGCGGCCGGCCGCGCCCTATCCGTTCCGGGCGACGTGATGGATTGCGATCTCCTCATCATCGGGGGCGGGGTGAACGGTTGCGGCATCGCGCGCGATGCGGCGGGGCGAGGGCTGAAGGTGCTGTTGGTCGAACAGGACGACCTTGCCGGCCATACCTCGTCCGCCTCCACCAAGCTGATCCACGGCGGACTGCGCTATCTCGAATATTACGAGTTCCGGCTGGTGCGCGAGGCGCTGATCGAGCGTGAGAAGCTGCTTCACATCGCGCCGCATATCATCTGGCCGCTGCGCTTCGTGATGCCGATGCCGCCGACCGGACGGCCCGGGTGGATGATCCGGCTGGGATTGTTCCTCTACGATCATCTCGGCGGGCGCGGATCGCTGCCAGGATCGCGGGGCGTGCCGTTGAACGGGCCGTTCGGTGCCGGGATCAAACCGGACATCGCCAGGGGTTTCGCCTATTCGGATTGCTGGGTGGAGGACTCGCGATTGGTCGTCCTCAACGCGCTCGATGCTCGGGAGCGGGGCGCCGACATCCGCACGCGGACGCGGTTCACGGGGGCTGCACGCGATGCCGAGGGATGGATCGCCACGATTGCGGGTGAAGACGGCGAGCGGACCGTGCGGGCGCGGGCGATCGTCAATGCGGCCGGCCCTTGGGTCGATCATGTCGTCGGCGCGGCGCGGGGCGCGCATCCGGAGCGCCCGCCCCGACTGGTCAAGGGCAGCCACATCATCGTGCCGCGTCTGTTCGACGGCGAGCATGCCTACATCCTTCAGAATCTGGACAAAAGGATCGCCTTCGCCATCCCCTACGAGCGGGATTTCACGTTGATCGGCACTACCGACGTGCCCTGGCATGACGATCCCGCTGCGCCCGCGATCAGCGTGGAGGAGACGGCCTATCTGTGCGCCAGCGTCAGCCGCTATTTCGCCAAGCCCGTGAATCCCGAAGACGTCGTCCATAGCTATTCCGGCGTGCGGCCACTGTTCGACGATGGCAGCACCAGCGCCTCGGCCGTTACGCGCGACTATGTGCTGAAGCTGGGCGAGGAGAATGGGCCGCAAATCCTCTCCGTGTTCGGCGGCAAGATCACGACCTATCGCCGGCTTGCCGAGCACGCGCTGGAGAAACTCGCCCCCTTTCTGCCGCCGATGGGGGAGCCGTGGACGGATCGGGAGCCTCTGCCGGGCGGAGACGTCGGCGATTTCGAGCTCCTCCTTAGCGAGATCCGGCGGCGCTGGCCGTTCCTCTCCGAAAGGACGTCGTGGCGCCTGGCGCGAGCCTACGGCTCGCGCGTCAACCGCGTGCTGCGCGATGCCACGAGCCTCGCCGAACTGGGCGAGGATCTGGGCGGCGGGCTGCACACCCGCGAGGTCGATTATCTGGTCACGCAAGAATGGGCGCGCACGGCCGACGACATTCTCTGGCGGCGTTCCAAGCTGCTGCTGCACGTGCCGCCTGGAACGAGGGAGCGGCTGGAAAGGTATCTCGCGCGATGACCCGCCATATCCTCGCGATCGATCAGGGCACCACCTCGACCCGCGCCATCGTCTTCGACGACCGCACGCGGGTGGCGGCGAGCGCGCAGGCCGAGTTCGCCCAGCATTATCCGCAGGCCGGCTGGGTCGAACATGATCCCGAGGATATCTGGCGCGACACACTGGCGACGATGAAGGGAGCGATCGGCAAGGCGGGCCTGCAACCGGCCGACATCGCCGCGATCGGCATCACCAACCAGCGCGAAACGGCGGTGCTGTGGGATCGCGCCACCGGCAGGCCGGTGCACAACGCTATCGTCTGGCAGGACCGGCGCGGCGCCCCGCTCTGCGCGCGATTGAAGGAGGAGGGCAAGGAGGCTCTGGTCCGCGCCAAGACCGGTCTGCTGCTCGATCCCTATTTCTCCGCCTCCAAGCTCGCCTGGCTGTTCGACGAGGTGGAGGGGCTGCGCGAACGCGCCGAGGCGGGCGAGCTCGCTTTCGGAACGATCGACTGCTTCCTGCTTTGGCGGCTGACGGGCGGCAAGGTCCACGCTACCGACGCGACCAACGCCTCGCGCACCCTGCTCTTCGATATCCACGCGCAGGATTGGGACGACGAGCTGCTGGCGCTGTTCGGCTTGCCCCGCGCGATCCTGCCCGACGTGCGCGACAATGCCGGGCTGTTCGGCGAGACCGATCCCGATTTGCTCGGCGTCGCAATCCCCATCGCCGGCATGGCGGGGGATCAGCAGGCGGCGGTGGTCGGGCAGGCCTGCTTCGAGGTCGGATCGGCCAAGTCGACGTACGGCACCGGTTGCTTCCTGTTGCTCAACACCGGCGCGGAGGCGATCACGTCCGATCATCGCCTGCTGACCACCGTCGCTTACCGGCTCGATGGCCGGCCGACCTACGCACTGGAAGGATCGATCTTCGTCGCTGGCGCGGCAGTGAAATGGCTGCGCGACGGGCTCGGCCTGATCACCCACGCCTCGCAGACCGACGACATGGCGACGCGCACCGGGGACAATGGCGGCGTCTATATGGTGCCGGCCTTCGTCGGCCTCGGCGCGCCGCACTGGGAGCCTGATGCGCGCGGCCTGATCACCGGGCTGACGCTCGGCACGACGGCGGCGCACATCGCGCGCGCGGCCCTGGAGGCGGTGGCCTACCAGACCCACGATCTCGCCGAGGCTATGGAGCAGGATGGTGCGGCCAAGCTCACCGCTTTGCGTGTCGACGGCGGCATGGCGGCGAACGACTGGCTCTGCCAGTTCCTCGCCGATCTGCTGGACCTGCCGGTCGAGCGGCCCGCCATGCTGGAGACGACGGCGCTGGGCGCAGCCTGCCTCGCCGGCATCGGCATCGGGCTGTGGGACGGGCCGGAGGCGGTGGCGGCGCTCGATCGCGCGCTCGATCGCTTCGAGCCGCACGAGGTCGCCGCCGACCGGCGTGCCTTGTTGGACGGGTGGCGGAAGGCGCTGAGGCAGGCGCTGACGGATTAGGCCGCGCGCAAGTGCGTGACGAAGGTGTCGGTGGCGCTCTGCAGCGTCTCGGCGTGGCGCAGCAGCGCGCCGGCGGCGCTCTTCACTTCGCCCGACAGGCGCTCGGCGGCGCTGGCGGTGGTCGAGACCTCGGCGATGCGGTGTGCCATGGCGTCCATGCCGGCGGCGGCCTCGTCGGCATTGTGCTCGATCACGGTCGCGGCCTCGCGCTGCTCGTCCACGGCGGCGCGGATCGCGGCGGCCGCCGAGATCAGCTCGCCGATTGCGTCGGTGACCTGCGCGAAGCTCTGCTCCGCTTCATGGGCGCCGGAGTGCATGCCGGTCACGAGGCCGGTAATCTCTCCGGTGGCATGCGCCGCCTGCCCTGCCAGCGCCTTCACCTCCTGTGCCACCACTGCGAAGCCGCGCCCCGCCTCGCCGGCGCGCGCCGCCTCGATCGTGGCGTTGAGCGAGAGCAGGTTGGTCTGCGCCGCGATGGTGGAGATCAGGTTGGCGAACTCGCCCACATTCTGCGTGCGGTCGGCCAGCTTGCGCACCGCGCGATCACCTTGGGTCGAGCGGAGGCGGGCGTGATCGGTCAGCTCCGCCTGCTGGGTGACGTTGATGGCGATGCTGCCGATCGAACGCGACAGCGTGCTGACGCCGCCTGCAACCGAACGCGCCGCGTCGGATGCCTGAAGCGCGGTGCCCGCAGCATCGGCCGCCTGCCGCCCGGTATCCTGCGCCAACGTGTTGAGCGAACGGGCGGATTCCTCGAGCGATGTCGCGGCGATACCGACGGCCGAAGCCACGGCGGCGACCGACCGCTCGAACTCGCCGGCCAGCCGGAGCAACTCTGCGCGGCGCATCTGGTTGACGGTGGCTTCCGCCTGCTCGCGCTGGTTGCGCTCCGCAGCGGCATCGCGCTGCGAGGTTTCGGCGGCGGCGAGCGCTTCCTCGGCGCGATGCTGGGCGGCTCTGGCGTCCTCGGCCAGGCGTTCGCTGTCGTGCCGTGCGAAGCCCTGCTTCAGGATCATGCCGCGCAGCTTGGTGGCGATATAGCCCAACACGCCGCACTGAAGCGCCACGGCGACCGCGTGGATCAGCACCCGGAAGATGTTGGTGCCCCCGCCGAACACCCAGCTCGATGCAACGGCGTCCAGCAGCAGGTGATGGATCGCGATCGCGGCGCCGGCGATCACCAGCGGGCGCCAGTCGCACAGGATCGTCAGCATCGCCAGCGACACGAAGAAATACATGTGCATGTCGAGCTGCCAGGCGGCGCCCCGCATAACGAAGACCAGCAACGCCGGCTGCACGGCCAGCATCACCGCGACGACATTGCGGGCGGCGATGTCGATGCGGCTGCGGATTGCGCACAGCGTCGGGATCAGGTTGACGGCGATGCCGACGCCGAGCGCCTCCCAGCCCGACGTCCCGAAGAACAGGGCCATGCCGAACAACGCGATGGTGCTGATCCAGCCCGCGCAGACCAGCAGGCGGATACCGGCGCGGCGCAGATCGTTGAGTTCTTCGATGATCATGCGGCTGCTCCCGAACGACAGCCTCCCGGCGGCACGGCCAGGATGAGCGTGGAGTGACGCAGCAGGCCAGCGAGATCGGAACGGCGGCCCTCGACCACCAGCGATCCGGGGAGGGGGCCGGCGGCGATCAGGCGGGTCTCGCCATGGAATGCAAGACGGGGCAACTGGGCGGAGGCCGTCGGAGTGAGTGGCACCAGCAGCATCTGTCCCTGCGCCGGTGGCGCCAGCAGAAGCCATCCGAGCGCCGATGCAGCAACAGCCGCCTGCAACCCGATCAGGCTGTTGGTATGGGGCCGGCGATTTGTATCCGAAACGGAGTCCATTCCGGTCGGTTATCGCCGGGATGGTTATGAACCGCTTAACCTCGATCGATTTCTTGGCCGAAAGTCTAGGGAATCCGGGATCCTAGCCGTGTCGCGCGGACATAGCTGAACCACAGTAGGCCCGCAAAAAGGATCGAGCCCACGATCATCGCGATCGGGTCAAAGCTGTCGCCGACGATCGCCAGCGGGGTCGGGTTGAGCGTGATCGAGATCGGCACGGCGAGCGCGACTCCGAACAGGCTCTCGCCGACGATCAAGCCCGACGCCATCAGCACGCCGATGCGCTGGGTGGCTGGCGAGGGGTTCTTCTTCTCCCACCAATGGCCGATGAACGCGCCGACGATCACCGGCAGCGTCGCCGACATCGGCAGGTAGATGCCGATGCCGACGCCGAGCGGCGGCAGGCGCAGCTTGCCCAATCGGCCCATCAGCCCGTCGAGCGCGATCAGCCCCAGCCCCAGCGCCGCGCCGATACCGATCAGGCTCCAATCGAGATCATGCGTCAGCACGCCTTTCGCCAGATCGGAGATCAGCACCGCCTGCGGCGCCGGCAGCGGCTTGGGGTGCGCGGCGCTGATCTCGCCGAAGCCATAGGCCTTGGCGAGCAGGTTGAGCACCAGCGGGATGGTGATCGATCCGGCGACCACGCCGACCATCAGCGCCACCTGCTGCTTCCACGGCGTCGCGCCGACGAGTTGGCCGGTCTTGAGGTCCTGGAGGTTGTCGTTGGCGATGGTGGCGGCGGAGAAGATGATCGCGGTTGCGAACAGCGCGAAGGCCACCATCTGCGCCGAGGCGCTGGCCGGCACGAACGGCTCCACCACCAGCGCGAGCAGGATCGCCGCGCCGAGGATGGCGAGGATGCCGACGCCGGAGAGCGGGCTGTTCGACGCGCCGATCAGTCCGGCCATGTAACCGCATACCGAGGCGACGATCACCGAGGCGATGTAGATGTAAAGTGTTCCGCCTATCGCCAGCGGCCAGCTCAGCGCCGCTAGTGGGCCGGTGCCGGTGAAGTGCAGCAGCAGCCCGGCGGTCGGCACCAGCAGCGCGCCGGTGATCGCGCCGACGATCGGCACCGGCATGTCGCGCTCCTCGATCGGCAGCGTCGTGCCGCCGCCCTTGCGCGCCTTGGACGAGGCGATCGCCTCCCGAAGCCCGCGTGCGATCGGCAGCACCAGCTGGCCGAGCGTCCACAGCGCGGCCACGCCGATCACCCCAGCACCGATGAAGCGGACCTCGTGCGCCCAGGTCGCCTCGGCGATCGCGGCCGGATCGGCGGCGTGATGCAACCAGACGAGGATCGGCGTCGCCGCGCCGAAGCCGACGAACAGGCCGAGCAGCATCGCCGCGCCCACCGAAAGCCCGACGAGGTGGCCCACACCCATCAGCGCGAAGGACAGGCCGTAATCGATCCCCGTCGCGGTCGGTCCGACGCGGAACCAGCCGGCGGCATCGGCGGCGGCGACGCGCATCGCCGTCAGCAGCGCGTAGAAGCCCGAGACGGCGCTGCCGGTCAGCAGCGCGATCAGGCCCGCCTTGCTCTCTTGCGCGCTGCCCTCTGCGCCGTCGTCGCTGCCCTCTGCGCCGTCGTCGCTGCCCTCTGCGCCGTCGTCGCTGCCGACCTTGAGCACCTCGGCGGCGGCGCAGCCCTCGGGGAAGGGCAGGTCCGACCCCGTCACCAGCGCGCGACGCAGCGGGATCGAGAACATCACGCCGAGCAGGCCGCCGGTCATGCAGATCAGCGCGCTCTGCCAGAAGGGGAAGTCCGCCCACCAGCCCACCATGATCAGGCCGGGCAGCACGAAAATGATCGAGGAGAGCGTGCCGGCGGCCGACGCCACCGTCTGCACGATGTTGTTCTGGAGGATGCCGGACTGTTTCAGCGCCTTGAGCGCCACCATCGAGATCACCGCCGCCGGGATCGAGGTGGAGAAGGTGAGGCCCACCTTGAGGCCGAGGAACACGTTGGCGGCGGTGAAGATCAGCGTCAGCGCCGATCCGAGCACCAGCGCACCGATAGTGAGCTCCTTTTCCTGTCCCGCCTGCGCCATGCTCGTCCTTCTTGTACAGGGCGCCCTTGTCGGCGAGCGGACCCGAACCGGCAATGGCTTTTTGCCGGTTGACCGCGCCCGGTCCTGCCTTCTTTATACGATCGAGCAACAAAGGGATCTGTCATGCGTCGTTTTGCCCGGATCGCGGCCGTTCTGGCCGCCTGCACCGCGCTCGTGCCCGCGTCGGCCGAGACGGTGGTCGTCACCGCCGCGCGGATGGTGGACGTGTTGAGCGGCAAGGAGGTCGATCGGCCGCAGGTGACGGTCACCGACGGGCGGATCACGGCGGTGGGCCATCAGGGCGATGCCGTGCCGCAGGGGGCAAAGACGATCGATCTCGGCAGTCGCACGCTGCTGCCCGGCCTGATCGACATGCATGTCCACCTCACCGCTGACCCGACGCTTTCGGGCTACAAGGCCTACGAATATACCGACAGCTTCTGGATGGTGGTCGGCGTCGTCAACGCGAGGAAGACGCTGGACGCGGGCTTCACCACGGTGCGCAACGTCGGCTCCGATCATTATGACGACGTCGCGCTGAAGGAAGGGATCGAGCACGGCTATATCCCCGGCCCGCGCATCGTGCCGGCCACCTACATCCTCGGCGCGACCGGCGGCCATGCCGACGCCACCGAATTCCCGCCGTCGATCGAGACGCCCAGCGACAACATCGCCAACTCGCCCGACGAATATCGCGCGCTGGTCCGCAAGGTGCACAAATATGGCGCCGAGGTGATCAAGGTGGCGATGACCGGCGGCGTGCTCTCCAAGGGCGACAGCGTCGGCGCACAGCAGCTGTCCTACGACGAGATCAAGGCGGTAGTGGACGAGGCGCACATGCTCGGCATGAAGGTCGCCGTCCACGCGCACGGGACGGACGGCATCAACACCGCGCTGCGCGCCGGCGTCGACACGATCGAGCATGCCAGCCTCGCCGACGAGGAGAGCTTCAGGCTGGCCAAGGAGCACGGCGCCTGGTTCGACATGGACATCTACAATGACGACTATATCCGCGCGGAAGGCGCCAAGAACGGCGTGTTCGCGGAAAGCATGGCCAAGGAGGCGATGATCGGCCTCAAGCAGCGCCAGACCTTCAGGGCGGCGCATGCGGCGGGCGTGAAGATGCTCTTCGGCACCGATGGCGGCGTCTATCCCAACGGCGACAACGCGAAGCAATTCGCCACGATGGTGCAATGGGGCATGACCCCGATCGAGGCGATCCAGGCGGCGACAAGAAGTGCTGCCGAGGCGCTGGACAAGACGCAGGATGTCGGTGCGATCGCGGTCGGCCGCTACGGCGACATGATCGCTGTGAATGGCGATCCACTGCAGGACGTCCGCCTGCTTGAGCATCCGAGCTTCGTGATGAAGGGCGGCGAGGTGGTGCGGGGGCAATAACCCCCGCGGGAACTGCTAGGCGATCACTTCGCCGGCCGACCAGCGCGCCTCGATTGGCTCCCCCAGATCCTCGGGCGACACCTGCGCGTCGCGGATCAGCGGATTGGGGCGGCGCTCCTCCGGGATGAGGAAATAGCGGTGGCGGGCCGACGCGCGGCCGATCGAGGCGCGCGAGGTCCACGCCACCAGCAGTGGCGAGGCGAGCAGGCCGGCGAAGATCGGGCTCATCCAGATCGCCGCCTGCCAGCCGAGGATCGCCGCGATCGCCATCGCCGTGCCGAGGACGAGATGCGGCTTGCTGGCGCGCGCGGCGTCCGACAGGGATATGCCGTCCGACACGCGGTTCTGCACCGCCCAGCCGCTCTTGCGGCCGCGCAGGATATCGATCACCGCGAGCGTCTGCGTCATCATCATCATCGGCGCGACCAGCGCGGAGAGCGGGATGTCCGCGAACACGCTCTTGGTCAGCGCCCGGCCGCCGCCGAAACCCTGCCGACGCACCGGGTCGGCGAGCATCCAGCCGAGCGCCATGAATTTCGGGCCGAACAACAGCACGATCGTCAATGCCAGCAGCCAGCCCGATGGCGCGATGATCTGAATCTCGCCCTCCGAATGCGCCGCGACGATCGCGCTGGCCCCGAGCAGCAGCAGCCACAGCGGCGAGGTGAGATAGGCCGATGCGCCCATCAGCAACTGCAGCCGGCTCACCCAATGGACTCCAGCGGTATCGAGCACGCGCAGATGCTGGAGGTTGCCCTGGCACCAGCGGCGATCGCGCTGGGCATGCTCCACGAAGGTCGGCGGATATTCCTCGTAGGTGCCGTCCTGCATCGCCACCATGTGACAACCCCAGCCGCGCCGGCGCAGCAGGGCCGCCTCGAACATGTCGTGGCTCATGATGTGGCCACCGAACGGCTCGGGGCCGGAGAGCTTGGGCAGGCCGCAGGCCTCGGCGAAGGCGGCGGTGCGGATGATCGCATTGTGGCCCCAGAAGCTCGCCTCCGCGCCCGACCACCAGAGCAGGCCCGCCGAGAAGACCGGGCCGTAGAGCCGTGCGCAGAATTGCTGCCAGCGCGCGAACAGGGTCTCGCCGCCGATCACCATCGGAATGGTCTGGAGCAGGCCGACCTGCGGGTGCCGGTCCATCGCGGCGGCGAGGCGCATGACGGCAGCGCCGGACATCAGCGAGTCCGCATCCAGCACCATCATGTAGTCGAAGCCGCCACCGTGGCGCCGCACCCAATCGGCGATGTTGCCGGGCTTGCGGGCCTCGTTGATCATGCGGCGGCGATACCAGACCGGCAGCGGCGAGAGCATGCGCAGGCGGCGGAAGGCCTTGTGCTCCAGCACCTCCCGCTCGGGCTTGGAGTCGGAGAGGATGAAGAATTCGAAGAGCTGCGTGCCACCCGCCGCCGCGATCGATCGCGACATCGCGCGCAGGCGGGCGAAGACCGGCTCCACCTCCTCGTTATGGATCGGCAGCAGGATGGCGGTGCGGCCCACCGGGCGTGCCGAGGGCGCGGCGGCCGGCGTCGGCACCGAGCGGCCCGAGACGAGCAGCAGGAAGCCCGCGAAGGCGTTGAGGAAGCCGAAGGCGATCCACGCGAACAGGGCGAAGAACAGCCCCATCAGGACGACGTCGATCGCCTGGATGCCGTCGCTGGAGAGACTGCGGGTAATCTCGCCCGCGCCAAACGTGCCGATGATCAGCGTACCGAGTACCAGCAGCAGCCGCCGTTCGGTCATGCCGGGCGGGGAGGTGCGCGGCGGGCGCATGGGAGCAGGTGCCTCGTCCAGCACCTGCGCCGGCATCATCGTCGGCGTCTCGGCGGGCATGTCTCCAAGCACGGTGGACGCGCCCCATGGGCTCGTTTCCGCCATGCCGCCTGCCTCGCTGCTCAAGTCCGTACCCTCGTACACCGGATGATGCGCCCCATGACCCCATAGTCGGCGCATTGCCGCCATGCGACAAGGCCTCCTGCGCCACAACACAAGGGCGCCGGGCTGGTTCCCTGTTGGGACCGGAAGGTCAGGCGCCGTCGACCTGCGCGAGGCACACTTCGGTGAGCGGCGCACCGCTGCGGCGCAGCGCGGCGCGGATGTTGACCGGTGCCTTGCCGGCGGGCGTCACGTCCATCATCAGCCGCCAGCGATCCTGCTGGCCGACCACGGGATAGGCGGCAATGGCGTTGGCCTTGCCGCCGGAGACGGTGACGTCGGGCGTCACGCCGCTGGAGCGGCCGAGGCCGGAGAGGCTTGGCCCCTCATAGTCGATCACCACCTTCACGGCGCCCGCCACCACCGGCTGGCCGGGGCGACCGGCGGCGCCCTTCCACCAGTCGACGACGAGGGCAGGGCCTTCCGGCAGCGGCTCGCCGGCGATCCAGTTCAGGCGATAAGAGAGATCGTAATGCATGCCGGCCTTAACGGGCGCGGCCGGGGTCCAGAAGGCGACGATATTGTCGTTGGTTTCGTCGGTGGTGACGAGTTGGACGAGCATCACCGATCCCTGGCCCCAATCGCCCTTGGGCTCGACCCACAGCGACGGGCGCTTCTCGTAGAAGACGCCATCATCCTGGTAGTGATCGTGGTTACGGTCGCGCTGCATCAGGCCGAAGCCCTTGGGCGCCTTGTCGGCGAAACTGTCGAAGGTCGGCGCCTTGGGGTTGTTGAGTGGGCGCCACAGCCGCTCGCCCGCGCCGTTGTGGATCAGCAGGCCGTCGGAATCGTGGACCTCCGGCCGCCAGTCGGTGGCGCGTCCACGCTCGGCCTGGTCGTACCAGAACATCGAGGTGAGGGGCGCGATGCCGAGATGATCGATATCCTTGCGGATGTGGAGCGAGGCCTCGATGTCCTGGATCACGCCGGCATCGGTCTTGCGGTTGGTGAAGCGGTAGGCGCCGGTGAGGCTCGGCCCCTCCATCAGGGCATCGACGAGCAGCGCGCCGTCGTCGCCGCGCCCGATCCAGAACTTAGTGAAGTCGGGAAATTCTTCCTGCCCGCCCGGGTTGATCGCGATGCCCCGCGCGGACAGGCCATATTGGTCGAGCGCGCCGGACGATCGGAAATAGGAAGCGCCGGCGAAGGCCAGCCAGTCGCTGGTGCCGGCGGCGTTCATCGCGCGGAAGCCCGAGAAGCCGGCGTTGGTGCCCATCGCGGCGAGCGGGCCGTCGGCGGGCATGTCGAACAGCGTAGGATCGTAGTGGAACGGCCGCGCCATATTGCCGTCGACCAGCCAGATCTCGACCGGCTGCGGCTGGAAATGGTTGATCGGGAAGAAGCGCACCCCGCCCGATCCGCCGCCTTTCATCTGCGTGGCCGTCGCTTTGTACTGGACGGAATTGAGCGCGTCATACGTGACGGCCGCCACCCCGGCGGGCGGCGGCGGCGGCGCCCTATACGGCTGGCGCGCCATCTGCGCGGCCAGCGCCTTGAGCTTGGGCCAGGAGAAAGGCTGGGCCTCGCCCTTGCCGGCAGCGGCCAGCAGGTGACCGGGGGGCAGTGCTGCGGCAGCGGCCATCGCGGCGAGGAGAGTGCGCCTGCTCGGCAAGATGGTGGGCGTCGTTGTCGTCATGGAACGACAAATACGGATGGGCACGAAAAGGTTGCAAGGGGCGTTCGCCCCTTACAGGTCACACCTTGTCGGCGTAGATCATCCGGCCCGGCCCGAGCGCGTTCAGCGTATCCTCGAGATCGGCGTTGGAAAGCGCGAAGCAGCCCTCCGATCGGCCGAGCTTGCCGTGCTGGGCGATCATGTCCGGGCTGACGTACCAGGCAGCGTGCACCACCACGGCGCGCTGCTCGACGTTCGAGTTGGTGGCGTCGAGGCCCATCAGCCGGCGCGAACGGCCGTGCTGGCCGACATAGATGTCGCCGGTCAGGTAGGCTCCCTGCGAGGAGCAGGCCGAATTGATTTCGTTCGAGAAGCGGGTGAGGTAGCCGATATGATCGGGGTCCGATCCGCGTCCGTGCGCGACCAGCAGGCTCCTGGAGCGGCCCGAGGCGAGATCGACGATGTGGAATCGCGGCTGCGAAGAGGAGAGGTCGAAATCGACCAGCGCCATCTTGTCGCGAAACTGGATCTGGCTGTCGTGGCGCTGAAGCGCGGCGAGCGCCCTGCGGAACAGGTCCGGCCGGATCGTCATCGGGCTGGCCGACATCGTGGTGGCGGTCGGCTTGGCGACGCCGGGCAGGCCCGCGTTGATCTGCGCGAGGGCCGGCCCCGCCACGATACCGGCCGCGACCATGGTGCCGGTCTTCAGAAGGTCACGGCGCGAAAACGCCCCCCGTGCAGAGTCCACTCAAATCACCCTAGCTATGAATGCCCAAGCTCAGATGCCCTTATATCAGAGGACAGCTGCCCGCTTCGCTAAGATATAGGTAGAGTTCCCTATGGTTGGGCACGTTCCGGCTCATCGACCGCACGATTCACCGTGACGGACTCGGCTTCCGCCTTCGGCAGGGGCGGTTTCGGCTTGGCCGGCGGGTGGTATTTCACCCCGTCGAGCGCGGCGATCATCCGCGCGTCGCGATCGTAGGGATCGCCATAGGTGACGACCTTGCTGTCCGCGTCGGGCGCGGCCGTGAAATAGACGATATAGACCGGCAGCGTGGCCTGCATCGGCAGCGACTTCATCGTGTAGGTTTCGAGCGCCGTGTCGATCGCGGCCGGATCGTAGAGCTCCGAGGCAAGCGAGGGGATGTTCTGCACGCGGATACAGCCGTGGCTGAGCGCGCGCATCGGCTGGGCGAAGCCGCTCTTGGCGGGTGTGTCGTGGAGATAGATCGCCCAGGCGTTGGGCATGTCGATCTTCATCCGGCCGAGCGCGTTCATCGGGCCGGGCTTCTGGCGGATGAACATCTTGCCGCCGATCTTCTGCCAGACATAACCCCTGGCCGGCGAATATTTCTTGCCCTCGCGCAGCACGGTGGGCGGCAGCGTCCACCACGGATTGACGATAATATGGCCGACATTGGCGGAAAGCTGCGGCGTCGGCGTCTTGGGCGCGCCGACCACCACGACATGCTCGGCTTTCACCTGTCCGCCGCGATAGAGCTGGAGCTTGTAGGTCGGGATATTCACCCAGATATAATCGTCGCCCAGTACGCGCGGCATCCACCGCCAGCGCTCCATCGAGGCGCGGATCGCATCGCGGCGGAGATGCTCGGTCGCAGGCGTGTCGGCATAGGCCTGGCGCAGCGCGGCATAGCGCGGGTCGGTCGGCAGCAGACCCTTGATATAATCCGTCAGCCGGCCGCCGTTGACGGCATTGGCGATATCGACGTCGAGCGTCACCAGCTGCGCGGGGCTGTGCTCTATATGCCAGTCGAACCGCGCCGGGTTCTTGATGCGGCCATCGATATAATCGTGGGCCAATGCCTTGGCGGCCGTATCGGCGGTCTGCTCGATCGCGGAGACGGCGCCCCCCTGCTTCAGGAAACCGGCCAGCACCCCGCGCTGATAGTCCTTCGGCCGAAGGCCTTCGTCCGCTGAGGCATCGACTGCGGCGAGCAGCTGGTGCAGCGTATCGGCGTTCCAGTGCGGCTGGGGCGGCGGCGGCGGAGCGGGTGGCGCCTCGGCGGCGGCCGGCGTCGCGCTGCCGCTCTGTCCGCGCACGAGCACCGTGCCGGCGACGACCAGCAGCAGCGCGGAGCAGGCCAGGAAGGCCCCGACGGG
The DNA here is from genome assembly GCF_013778325.1 of Sphingomonas chungangi. Classification (GTDB taxonomy): domain Bacteria; phylum Pseudomonadota; class Alphaproteobacteria; order Sphingomonadales; family Sphingomonadaceae; genus Solisphingomonas; species Solisphingomonas chungangi. The sequence continues at coordinate 17,659 of NZ_JACEIB010000006.1, forward strand.
GGCACGTGGCGAATACATGCGGACCTCTGTCGGCGGTGCCCCCGCCACCGGCGCACGGCACCGATTCTCCGCGCCGCACCATTCTAGGCGGATCAGTGCCGATGTCGATGCGAGGCCTTGGCCGCAGTCTTTTTGGCCGACGATTTGCCTGATCTGTGTCCCGCGCGCGACGATTTCTTCTTTTCTTCGTGATGCCTGCGTGTGGGAGTGGCCGCTTTCATGCGCGCATGGGCGCGTGCCTTTGGGGCAGGAGCGGCCGGCCGCACGGCGGGCCCATCGTCGCCATCGTCCGATCCCTGCTCGGTCGCAGGCTCGACGCGCAATGCCGGGTGGTCGACGCCCGGCAGCACCGAGGCAACCGTTACCGCCTGACCCAGCCCACGCCGGTCCAGCACCGAGAAGCCGGCTTCCAGCAGCGCGGTGGAATCGCGATTGCGCGCGATCAGGCTCGGCTCGCCCATCACCACCGCGATCAGCCGGCGGTTGCCGCGCTGGGCCGAGGCGGCGACGGTGAAGCCGCTGTCCACGGTGTAGCCGGTCTTGATCCCGTCGACGCCGATCACCTTGCCGAGCAGGTGGTTGTGGTTGATCATCGTCGAGCGCATCCACACGAAATCGCGCTCGCCGAAATAGCTGTAGAAGCGCGGATGATCGTGCAGCAGAGCGAGGCTGAGGATGGCGAGGTCGCGCGCCGTCGTCACGTTGGCGGGATCGGTCAGGCCGCAGGCGTTGGCGAAGTGGGTGTTGCGCATCCCCAGCATCTGCGCCTTGGCGTTCATCATGGTGACGAAGTTCGCCTCGGTGCCGCCCAGCTTCTCGGCGAGCGCGACGGCGATGTCGTTGGCCGACTTCACCGCTACCACCGAGATGGCGTTGTCGACGCTGATGCTCTGCCCGACCGCGAGGCCGAGCCGCGACGGCTTCATCGAGGCAGCGTGACGGGAAACCGGCACCGGATCGGTGATCTTCAGCCGACCCGATTCCAGTGCATCGAACACCAGATAGAGCGTCATCATCTTGGTGAGCGAAGCGGGATGCCTGAGCTCGTCCGGCGCGTTGGCGTAGAGCACCTCGCGCGTGTTCGCATCCACCAGGAAGGCGGCGTAGCGGGGCGGCTCGGCGCTCGCGGCAGTGACGGTCAGGGCCGAGGCGACGGCAAGCCCCAGAGCCAGAAAGCGCCGGATCGATGGAATCAGCCTGATCACCGCGCGCTTGCCCATGCGCGGCGTGGAAGAAGAGTGTGCAAGCATCCCGCCCTGAACAATGAGGCAGAACGCCTCGTTGGGAATCATAGGCTTGCTCCGGACTCGCGCCAAGCTTTCGCAGACTCGCTCGGGCGCTCGGCCTCAACGGACTGGCGCAGCGTATGGTTCACCGGCCGTCGCTCGATTCGCACGCTTCCCGGATGGAACGGCCGCAAGCCGATGCATGCGTTAATCCGTGAATCGCGTAAATCCTTGGGTTTCGACGGGGCACATGACAGGGAGTTCATGTCTGTCACATACCCGTAACACGGGTTACCTAGAGGCGGTTCCAGCCGGAGGGGCAACACCGGCGTTGGAGACATGCATCATGTTCAAGACTTTCGTCGCGGCCGCCGGCGTGGCTGGCCTGCTCGCGTCTGCGTCCTACGCGGCCGACATTTCGGGTGCGGGCGCGACCTTCCCGGCGCCTGTCTACGCCAAGTGGGCCGAGACCTATAAGGCCTCGACCGGCACCGGCCTGAACTATCAGGCGATCGGTTCCGGCGGCGGCATCAAGCAGATCAAGGCGAAGACCGTCGATTTCGGCGCGTCCGACAAGCCGCTGAAGCCCGAGGATCTGGCGTCGGCCGGCCTCTACCAGTTCCCGACCGTGGTGGGCGGCGTCGTCCCCGTCGTGAACATCCCCGGCATCAACGCCGGCCAGATCAAGCTGACCGGCCCGCTGCTGGCGGCGATCTTCTACGGCCAGGTCAAGACCTGGGACGATCCGGTGATCGCCAAGGCGAACCCGGGCGTGAAGCTCCCCTCCATGCCGATCACCGTCGTGCACCGTTCGGACGGTTCGGGCACGTCGTTCCTGTTCACCTCCTACCTGTCGATGAAGAGCCCGGCTTGGGCCTCCAAGGTCGGCGCGTCGGACTCGGTGAACTGGCCGACCGGCCTCGGCGGCAAGGGCAATGACGGCGTCTCGGCGTTCGTGAAGCAGACCCCGGGCTCGATCGGCTACGTCGAGTATGCCTACGCCAAACAGAACAAGATGGCGTACGTGCTGGTGCAGAACAAGAACGGCAAGTATCCGGCGCCGACCGCCGAGGACTTCGCCGCCGCCGCCGCCGGCGCCAAGTGGGCGCAGGCGCCGGGCAACTACCTGCTCCTGCTCGATCAGCCGGGCGCGAACAGCTGGCCGATCACCGGCGCGACCTTCATCCTGGTCTACAAGAACCAGGACAACGCCGCCACCGGCCAGTCGGTCCTGAAGTTCTTCGACTGGGCCTACAAGAATGGTGACGGCGCCGCCGCGCAGCTGGATTACGTGCCGCTGCCGCTGCCGGTGAAGAACCTGATCCGCAAGCAGTGGTCGCAGAACGTGATGTCGGGCGGCAAGCCGGTCTATACGGGCAAGTAATCCACGACTGAGTGACGAAGGCGGGGGTACCCAAAAGGGTGCCCCCGCCGACGTGCGACAACTACCTCTGATAGGGCGCGGCATGAACGCCACCACCATGGACAGCGACACCGCGCCTCCGCGCGAGACGGCCCCCGGCCAGAGCGAGCTCAGCGAGACGATCTTCCGGTACCTTTGCTTCGGCGCGGCGACGCTGCTGCTGGCGGCGCTCGCCGGTGTGGTGATCAGCCTTGCCATCGGCGGCTGGCCCGCCTTCAGGCAGTTCGGCTTCGGCTTCTTCACCTCCTCCGCCTGGGATCCGGTGCAGGAGAATTATGGCGCTGCCGGCCCGATCGTCGGCACGATCGTCACTTCGGTGCTGGCGCTGATCATCGCGCTGCCGCTGGCGACCGGCGTTTCGGTGTTTCTCGTCGAATTCTGCCCGCGCAACATCGCCAAGCCGATCGCGGTGGCGGTGGAACTGCTCGCGGGCATTCCCTCGATCGTCTACGGCATGTGGGGCCTGTTCGTGCTGGCGCCGTGGTTCGCCATCCACGTCCAACTGCCGCTGATGACCGACAGCGCGAACCTTCCCGGCTGGCTCTCCGGGCTGGTCGCCGGCATTCCCAACGGCGCCAATATCTTCACCGCCTCGCTGATCCTCGCGATCATGATCCTGCCGTATATGTCGGCGGTGTTCCGCGAACTGCTGCTGACCATCCCGTCGCAGGTGCGCGAGGCAGCCTACGGCCTCGGATCGACCAATTTCGAGGTCGTCTCGAAGGTGATGATCCCCTACGTCCGCCGCGGCGCCGTCGGCGTCGTGATGCTCGGCCTCGGCCGCGCGCTCGGCGAGACGATGGCGGTCACCTTCATCATCGGCAACTCGCACGGCTTCCCGCACTCGCTGTTCGACAGCGGATCGACCATCGCGTCGACCATCGCCAACGAGTTCGCCGAGGCCACGTCGGACATGCACACCGCCGCGCTGCTTGCGCTCGGCATGGTGCTGTTCATCCTGACCTTCGCGGTGCTGGCGGTGGCCCGCCTGCTGCTCGCCAGCGAAAAGCATTGAGGAGGGACTGATGGACCGCGCTCTCCGCCGCAAGATCACCAACAGCGTCTTCATCGGCCTGTGCGGTGGCGCCACCCTGGTGGCACTCGCCTTCCTCGTCATGATCCTGTGGACCTTGCTGTCCAAGGGCGTCGGCGGGATCGACCTCAAGATCTTCACCATGACACAGCCGGCGCCCGGCTCGCCCGGCGGACTGCTCAACGGCATCATCGGCTCGATCATGATGTGCGGGCTCGGCATGATCATCGCGGTCGTGCTGGGCATTCTCGCCGGCACCTGGCTCGCCGAATATGGCGGCAAGACCACCTACGGGCAGATCGTCCGCTTTTTCAACGACGTGCTGCTGTCGGCGCCGTCGATCCTGGTCGGCCTGTTCGTGTACTGGCTGATGGTGGCGCACATCATCGGCCACTTCTCGGGCTATGCCGGCGCGGTGGCGCTGGCCCTGCTGGCGCTGCCGATCGTGACGCGCACCACCGAGGACATGCTGACGCTCCAGCCCAACACGCTGCGCGAGGCCGGCATGGCGCTGGGCGCGGGCCGCGGCTTCGTGATCCGATCGATCATCTGGAAGGCGGCGGGCGCGGGCCTGTTCACCGGCGGCCTGCTCGGCTTCGCCCGCATCTCGGGCGAGACGGCGCCGCTGCTCTTCACGTCGCTCGGCAACCAGTTCGTCAACCTGAACATGTCGAAGCCGATGGGCAGCCTGCCGGCCACCATTTTCCAGTTCGCGCTTTCGGCCTATGACGACTGGCAGCGCCTTGCTTGGGTGGGCGCCCTGCTGATCGCCGTCGCCGTGCTTGCCGTCAACATCATTGGGCGGATGATCGCCCGGGAGACTCACCGCCCATGAACGACGTGGCCACCCCCATCGTCAGCCGCGATCCGGAAGCGCCGATCATGGTCCGCCCCAATGGCGACCTGGTCTTGGAAGCGCGCCAGCTGGATTTCTTCTACGGCAAGAATCAGTCGCTCTACGGCGTCGACCTGCCGATCGAGCGCAACAAGATCACCGCGCTGATCGGCCCGTCGGGCTGCGGCAAGTCGACCCTGCTGCGCACGCTCAACAAGATCTACGATCTCTATCCGGGCCAGAACGCCACGGGGCGCATCCTGCTCGACGGCAAGGACCTGCTGACCGATCGCGCCTCGATGTCCCGCCTCAAGGAGCGCGACGGCGACGTGGCGCTGGAGCCGGCGAACCTCGACACCTCGGCGCTGCGCGCGCGCATCGGCATGGTGTTCCAGAAGCCGACGCCGTTCCCGATGTCGATCTACGACAACGTCGCCTTCGGTGTCCGCCTCTACTTCAAGAAGTCCAAGGCGGAGATGGACCAGATCGTCGAGCGCTCGCTGCGCCGCGCCGCGCTGTGGGAAGAGGTGAAGGACAAGCTCAACACTTCCGGCCTCGGCCTGTCGGGCGGCCAGCAGCAGCGCCTGTGCGTCGCGCGCGGCATCGCGGTGGAGCCCGAGGTGCTGCTGCTCGACGAGCCGGCCTCGGCGCTCGATCCGGTCTCGACCGCCAAGCTCGAAGAGACGCTGATGGAGCTGCGCGAAGATTTCTCGATCGTCATCGTCACGCACAACCTGCAGCAGGCGGCACGCATCTCGGACTATACCGGCTTCATGTTCCTCGGCCGGATGATCGAGTTCCGTCCGACCGCCGAGCTGTTCGAGCGCCCGCAGAGCACGCGTACGCGCGATTATGTGACCGGCCGCTTCGGCTGATCACGCGCCGCGCGGCTGTCGCTCGACGATCCGGCGCGGGGCGTTTGCGGCGCGATTAGACTCCCAGCGCCTGCTCCACCGCCTCGACATAGCTGGGGCCGACCTGCACGGCGGTGCCGTCGCCGAGGATCAGCGACATGGTACGTCCCTCGTGGCGGATTTCCGTCACGCGCGCGGGGCGGACGAAGGCGGAGCGGTGGACGCGGATCAGCGCGGTGCCCGCCAGCTTGTCCTCCAGCATGCTCATCGTCGCGCGCAGCATATAGCTGCGCAGCTCGGTATGGAGCAGTACATAGTCGCGCGCCGCCTCGATCCAGTCGATCGACTCGATCGGCACACGGCGCTGGCCGTGGCGCTCCGGCACCCAGAGTTCGGGATCGGACCGAGCCGCGCTTGCATGGCCGTCACGCAGCCCCTGCACCTCCGCCTCCAGCCGGTCGGCGCGGGCGGCGACGTCGTGGAGCAGGCGCCGCCGGCGCGCTCGCTCGGTGGCGACGCGCAGGCGATCGAAGCGCACGGGCTTCAGGATATAGTCGGCCGCCTCCAGATCGAAGGCGTCGGGCGCGTAATGTTCGTGCGCGGTGACGAAGATCAGCTCGGGGCGCGGATCGACGGCGATGTCGGAGGCGGTGCGCAGGCCGTTGCGGCCGGGCATCTGGATGTCGAGGATGACGAGATCGGGGCGCAACTCTTCGATCTGGCGGATCGCGCTGTCGCCGTCGCGCGCCTCGCCGACCACCTCGACATTCTCGATGTCGCCGAAGAAGACGCGCAGGCGATCGAGCGCCAGCTGCTCGTCGTCGACCAGCAGCACGCGCATCACACCATCTCCTTGCGCAGCGCTTCGAGCGGCAGGCGCATCGTGGCGACGAAGCCCTCCTCGTCGGCGCGGACGTGGAGCGAGGCGCGCGATCCGAACAGGGCGCCGAGCCGCTGATGGATGGTGGCGAGCGCCGGTTCGTTGGCGTCGATCGTCCGATCGGTCACGTGCGCGTCGTCGCTGACCTCCAGCCGCAGCCAGATTTCGTCCTCAATGCCCACGTCGGCCGTTACGGTGACGGGCTCCACCACCGGATCGACGCCGTCGCGGATCGCGATGTCGATCAGCGGCTGGAGCAGCAGCTTGGGCATCGGCACGTCGGCGGCGTCGGGCTGGCAGCGGACGTGCGGCACCAGCCGCTCGCCGAAGCGCGCGCTCTCGATCTCCAGATAATCCTCGACCAGCGACAATTCGCTGTCGACCGCGCCGAAGCGATGCGCGTCCTGCCCCAGCGAGGCGCGCAGGAAGGTGGAGAGGCGGCCGAGCAGATCGTCCGCTTCGTCGTTGCGACGGGTGACGACGAGGCCGGAGATTACGTTCAACGTGTTGAACAGGAAATGCGGGCTGAGCTTGGCGAGCAGCGCGTCGATCTCGGCCTGGCGGCTGGCGGCGACGAGGCTGGCGAGCTGGCGTTCCTGCCGGCGCGAGCGGCGTCGCGAATAGGAAAGCTGGAACAGGCCGAGGTTGATCGAGAAGACCGCGCCGTAGCGGAACGCGCGATCATAGCTGTGCGCGAGATCGTGCGGGACCGCCGACCAGGCGACGCTGGCATGGGTGATCACGAAATGGGTGTAGATGAGGTCGAACGCCAATTGGCAGATGACGACCAGTATCAGCTCGGCGATCATCAACGTGCCGCGCAGCAGGGGCGGCAGCCCCAGCGTCGCGCGGAACACCACGAAGACCGGCACGGCGAGCGCCATCGAGACGAGGATGGTGGCGGCGTCCAGCACCACGCTCACCGCGCCTTCGCCGCTGTGATTGTTGATGATGATCGGCAGGTAAACGACCAGGACGATCAGCCACAGCCCCACGATGGCGCGGATACCGTCACTCCAGCGCGCGTCATTGCGATCGTTCGCGACGGCCGGCGACAACGTGGCCGGCTCGATTCCATCCCAGTGTTTCAGATCACCCCCGGTACCAAAACGCATCGGGATATTTGAAGACGGAGTGCAGGCCGCGCGCAATGGGGCGATGACCAACCTGCGCTTTGGTGCGACGAAGATGTGGCTCGCTTGCAGAGGTGCCGCGATTCGCATATTTTGCGAACGGTTTTCAGGGATCGGTCGATGACCGCAGAGGGGCCCATTACCGCTACCGGCATCGGCCGGCAGCGACCGTCCGCATTGTGGACGGCGTTCCTTACCTTGTGCGCGATCGAGGGCATGGTCCTCCTCGTCTATTGCGGCTCCCAGATCATGCTCGGTCAGTTCCATGCCGGCACGCTGGTGACCACCGGCATCATCATGGTGCTTGGCGACACGCTGTGCGATCTGCCGCTGCTCGTCGCGCTGATCGCCAGCGACCGGCTGCAGCCGCGTCTGCGCTGGGCCCTGATGATCCTGGGCGTGCTGGTCGTCACGATCGCTCAATCCGTGTTCGATACGCAGGCCCGGACGTGGACGGGAGTCCGCAATCCGGCCGTCCAGCCGTTCGACAACGGCGTGATCCACGCTTTCCCGATCAACTTCTACGCCAATATGATGTGGGTGGCGCTGATCGCCGTGCAGCAGGCCTATTTCTCGCTCCGCGCCCGCACCGACGAGCTCGTCCTCGCCCGCGCCAGCGAGCGGGCGACGCAGCTCGCCTCGCTCCGCTTCCAGCTCAATCCGCACTTCCTGTTCAACGCGCTCAATGCGCTGTCCAGCCTTGTCGTGGTCGGTCGCGCCGCGCAGGCCGAGGAGATGATCGGCCGCCTCTCCGGCTTCCTGCGCGCCACTCTCGACGCGCGCGAGGGCGGGATGGTCCGGCTGGAGGACGAGATCGAGACGGTCGAGGCCTATCTCGACGTCGAGCGCGTCCGTTTCGACGACCGGCTGGAGACCAGCATCGTGCTGCCTGCCGAGCTCCGGGGCGCGCAGGTGCCGCCCTTCCTGATCCAGCCGCTGGTCGAGAATGCGATGAAGTATGGCGTCGCGCCGGCCCGCCGGATGGTGACGGTCGAGATCGTCGCCTCGCTCGTAGGGGGCGATGTGGTGATCGCTGTGCGCGACGACGGCGAGGGCGCCGGGGATGTTGCCGGTGGGGCCGGCGTCGGCCTCACCAACGTCCGCGAGCGGCTGACGCTGAGCTATGGCGCCTCCGCCGGGCTCGAGGCCGGGCCGCAGCCGCAAGGCGGATATTGCGCGCTGGTGCGCCTTCCGGCGATCGGCGTGGCGGACGCGGCCCATCGCGCGGCGGCGCTCGCGGCCTGATCAGCGCGGCGCAGGGGTGGGGCCCCGACGCAGGAAGCCGATCAGCGGCGAGCCGGCGACCGCCGTGGTGAGCGCGAAGGCGAAGCCGACCAGCCCATCCGAGAAATAGGCCGAGGCCAGGCGGAAGATCACCGCCTCCAGCGCGAAGGCCAGCGCGACCAGCGCCAGATAGCGGCGCTTCCAACGGGCCTTGCGGGGTGCACGCTCGGCCTCGACCAGCCGCCGGACCTCGGCGATCTGCAGCGGCAAGAAACCCGCGGCGACGAGCCGGGCCTGCTCGGCCGCGGGCAGGCGTTCGCCCCTGCGACGGAACAGCACGACGAAGCGGCGCAACGCCTCCAGCCGGGGATCGGCGAGGCGATTGGCGACCTCGAAGCCGAACAGGCGGCAGATCCAGCGGCGAAGCGGAGTTCGGCCTTCGAGGCTGGAAACCCGGTCATGGCGCGATGCCAGCAGCACGTCGCGCTCCACCCGCTGAAGCAGCGGCCGGGCGGCGATCGGAAGGCGCACGGCGAAGCGTGGGCTCCAGACCAGTTCGTGCGGGCGGGTATCGACGTAGGCCATGATCGGTTCCGGTTGCGGGCGGCGCGGAATGCGTGGCCCTGTTCACCGATCCCCTCTGCATCGCCGCCGCCGTCCTGTCGGGCGCTTCGCGATCAAGCCGCCATGGCGTTCGGCGATTCGGCGAACGGAGCAGACGGTACGACGAAGGCCGTGCTTCGCGTCCCGGTCGCGCGCGATGCCGGGTTCGTCGCGCAAAAAATGGCCACCCGACCCGTGAAGGTCGGATGGCCATTTCCCCCGGTGACGAAAGGATGAGGTCAGCGTGCGATCGGCGCCGCCGCGGCTGCGTTGGAGGGCAGGCCGCCGAGCTGGGTGACGAGCTTGGTATAGGCATCCAGATAGGCGAGCACGATGACCTGGCCGATCGCGGTATCCTGGTAGCCGCCGCCGCCCGCCGCCGCGAAGCCGCCCCACCAGCCGCCACCGCCGCCGGCGCCGAAGGACAGGTCGGACTTGCGGTAATAGCCCTCGGTCATTGCCTGCTCCTCGGTGGTGCGGGCGTTGACGAGGCTGAGCGTGACGTTGGCTTCCTTCTTGTTGACGCTGATGCCGCCCAGCACCGCGCCGAAGCCGTGGCCCATCAGGCCGCCGAGCGCGCCGCCGATATTGTTGCCGCCGCTATGGTTGTTGCTGGAGACGATGTCGGGTTGGAGGAAATAGTCGGCTGCCTTCACCTGGCCGCGGCCGAGGTTCGATCCGGCCTGCAACTCGCCCGAATCCGCCATGGCGCGTTCCATGTTGCGGCTCGCCATCGCCGCGCCGCGGTTCACCATGGTGAAGCAGCCGGACTGGTTGATGAAGACCTTGAGGATCGCCTCGGGGCTGCCGAGATTGAGCTCTCGCCACCACTGGTTGTCGGGCTCGACGATCGCGACCGTGCCGAGGCTGCGCGTGCAGCGCGGAATGTCCTGCGTGCCGCCGGCCTGCGCCTTGCGCGCCGAGGACGGATCGGCGGCGGCGGGCGAGGCGGTGATCAGGGCGGCGACGCTCGCCATGGCGGCGACGACGCGGATCGACTTGGACGGCATGACGGACGGACCCCTTGTTGGTGCCGCGCTCCCGGCCGCGGCGCTCGTCATGTCCCACGCACGGACCGTCCGAGCGCGCGTCCGTCGACGGAAGTGCAGCGCGCTGCGACGAAGACCCTGTGTCCTGAGGAACCTTGCGGCGCGCGCGGAGGACGGGCGGAGATTGCCGCTGTCCCGATGTGCGCGTAAGGTCCGGACAATACGGGATTTCCGGGGGATGAGGGAGGATATTCGATGGGCAAGGTGTTCAAGGCGCTGATCTGTGCCGGAGTGATGGCGATCGCAGGGGCGCCCGCGCACGCGGCCTCCGCCGGCCCCAGCGTGCTGGTGGTCGATTTCGACCAGCTGCTCACACGTTCCGCCGCCGCGCAGAGCGGCACCGCGCAGCTGCACGCCAAGTTCGACGCGCAGTCCGCCTCGGTGCAGACGTCCTATACATCCGCGGCGCAGGCCTATCGGACGCAGCTCAGCGCGGCGCGGGCGGCCAAGCCCGGCACGCCGCCCTCGCCAGCGCTCCAGCAGGCGGCGCAGCGGGTAGAACAGATCCAGCAGCAGGTGCAGGTGCTCAACCAGCAGCTCCAGCAGGCGGCCGCCTACGTCCGCCAGCAGATCGTCGAGCATGCGCGTCCGATCGCCGAGCAGATCCGCGCCGATCGCCGGGCCTCGGTGGTGATCGCCAAGGGATCGGTGCTGGCGAGCGATCCTGCTGCCGACGTGACCGGCACCGTCCTCCAGCAGCTCAACAGCAGCTTCCCGCAGCCAAGCATCACCCCGCCGCAGCAGCCGGCCCCGGCGAAGTAGGGCGCGCGCACCCGTTCATTCCCCGATCATGCGCGGGCGCCAAGGTGCGGCGCGCCTGGCTCCCGCGCGTCCGGACTCCCTGAACCGGCGGCTTGCTGCTAGGTCGGAGCCTGTCATGCGATCGTCATCGGAGTTTCGGGATTGATGGGCCAGGCGTCGGGCCGGCATTATGGGATGGACTGGCTGCGGATCGGCGCCTTCCAGCTGTTGATCCTCTATCATGTCGGCATGGCTTTCGTGCCGTGGGATTTCCAGGTGAAGGTGGCGAACCCGCCGATCGGCTGGGCGACCGCGCTGATGATGCTGACGAGCCCTTGGCGGCTGTCCCTCCTGTTCGCGGTCTCGGGCTATGCCAGCGCGGCTCTGTTCGCGCGCGAGAAGGGCGGCATCGGCGCCTTTCTGACCTCGCGGCTCGCGCGGCTCGGCATCCCCCTGCTGTTCGGCATGGCCGTGCTGGTGACGCCGCAGCCGTGGATCTGGCTGATCACCCATTACGGCTATCGTGACGACTTCGCGACCTTCCTCGTGCGCGACTATTACAGCTTCAGCGCGATCGACGGCGTCATCGTGCCGACCTGGATGCACCTGTGGTTCGTCGCCTATCTGATCGGCTATACCCTGCTGCTCTGCGCCGTGCTGGCACTGCCGGAGCGGATGCGCGCGCTGGGGCGGCGCGGGGCGGAGCTGCTGTTCGGCGGGCCTCTGCTGGTGCCGGCGGGCATCGCCTTCGTCTATTATGCGCGCGCGTCGTTCGAGGCCGGGTGGGAGGACAACCACCTGCTCATCACGGACTGGAGCGCGCACGCCCATTATCTGCCGATGTTCCTGTTCGGCTTCCTGTTGCGCGGCTCCGAGCCGATCCGCGCCGCGATCGCGCGCTGGTGGCCGCTGGCGGCCGTGCTGTCGGTGGCGGGCTATGCGGTGCTGGCGTGGTTCGAGCTACGCTACGGCTCGACGATCGCGCCGCAATCGCTGTGGGCGATGCACGGTTGGGCGCAGTCGGCCGAGGCGTGGGGCGCGATGATCGCGCTGATCGGCGTCGCCGATCGCTGGTGGAACGTCGATCACCGCTGGCGGCCGATGCTGGCAGAGGCGGTGTTTCCCTTCTACCTGATCCACCAGACGATCATCATCGTCGTCGGCTACTGGATGATGGGATCGGGGATCGCGCCGCTGCCCGCCTTCCTGTTGCTGGTCGCGGCGACCATCGGGGGCTGCTGGGCCTTCTACCTGGCCGGACGCGAGGTGCGCTGGCTGAGGCCGCTGATCGGATTGAAGGCCGGGCCGGCGAAGGGCGCGGTCCCGGCCGTCGTCGCCCCGGAGACCGTTCCTCCGGTCTGACGGGGCGACGGAACGGACGGATCAGACCCGGCCGAGCAGCACCAGGATGATCAGGATGATCAGGATCAGGCCGAGGCCGCCCGAGGGGCCGTAGCCCCAGCTGCGGCTATAGCCCCAGCTCGGCAGCGCGCCGAGCAGCATGAGGATCAGGATGATGATCAGGATCGTGCCGAGCATGATGTCCAACTCCCAATAACTTGTATCGGCGGGGAAACAGACGGGGTGACGATCCGGTTCCTGAACGCGATTTCGGGAAAGAGCTTGCCGATCGGCGCGACGGCTATCATCGAGGCGGCATGACCCGGCGCTTCCTCCCGCTTCTTGCCCTGTTCCTGCTCGCGGCCGCGCCGCCGAAACCGGTGCGCGTGGCGATCGATACGGACATCGGACCGGTCGTGGTGGAGGTCGACGCACGCCACGCGCCCGTCACGGCGGCGAACTTCCTCGCTTATGTCGATCAGCACCGCTTCGACCAGATGAGCTTCTACCGCGCCGCGCGCGCCGATGGCCGGCCGAAGGAAGGCTTCGTGCAGGGCGGTACCAACAACATGATGACCCGCGTGCTCAAGCCGATCCGGCACGAGCCGACGAGCCTCACCGGCCTGCACCATGTCGACGGCACGCTATCGATGGCGCGGGACGATCCGGGCACCGCGACCGGCGACTTCTTCATCGTGGTGGGCGACGGCCGCTATCTCGACGCGACGCGCAAGGACCCGGGCTATGCCGCCTTCGGGCATGTCGTCAGCGGGATGCCGCTGGTCCGCAGGATGCTGGCCGCGAAGACCTATCCGGGCGGCTGGTCCAAGGAGACGGCCGGGCAGCAGATGGTGAAGCCGGTCCGCATCATTTCGGCGCGGCGGCTGCCCTAGGCGGCTTCGTCCCGCAGCAGGCTGTGCACGCGCTCGGCGAGGTCGGCGGCGCGGAAGGGTTTGGCGAGGCGCGGGAGATCGGCCGCAATGCCCTCGTCGGCATAGCCCGAGACGAGCAGGATCTTCGCGTTGGGCACCCGGCCCCGGATGGTCTGCGCGAGTTCGGCGCCGGTGATGCCGGGCATCAGGTGATCTGTGACGACGATGTCGAAGATGGCGCCCTCGCCGATGAGGCGCAGCGCCTCCTCGCCCGATCGCGCGTGGATGATGCCGAAGCCCAGTTCCTCGAGCATATGCGCGGTGGTCGCGCGGACGAGATCCTGGTCGTCGACCAACAGGACGGTACCTGCCGCGGGCATTTCGGGCTCCTCCGCGATCCTGAGCTCGACGACCAGCGGGCGAGCCGACACGGGGAGCCACAGATCGACCTGCGTGCCGACGCCCGGCGCGCTCGTCAGCGCCATCGCGCCGCCCAGCTGGCTCATCAGGCCGTGCACCATCGACAGGCCGAGGCCGGTGCCCTCGCCGGTACGCTTGGTGGAATAGAAGGGCTCGACCGCGCGGGTGCGGGTCTCCTCGTCCATGCCGATGCCGGTGTCCGATACGGTGAGCCGCACGTAGCGGCCTTCCGCCAGATCCGCCGCATGACCCGCAGCGGCGTCTTCGGTCACTGCCGCGACGGTCAGACGCCCGCCATCGGGCATGGCGTCGCGCGCGTTCACCGCGAGGTTGAGCAGGGCCATCTCGATCTGGTTGCGGTCGGCGAAGGCGGGCGGCAGCGGCGTCGGCGCATCGATGGTGAGCGCGATGCGCGGCCCCAGTGTGGTGCCGATCAGCGGGCCGATCTCGACGAGCAGCGCCGAGACGTCGATCGGCTGGGGCGTCAGCGGCTGGCGGCGCGCGAAGGCGAGCAGACGCTGGACGAGCATCCGCGCCCGCTCGGCGGATTCGAGCGCGCCGCCGACCAGCCTCTTCTCGCGATCGGTGCCGAGGCCCTTGCGGTGGAGCATGTCGAGACTGCCCATGATGGGCGTCAGCAGATTGTTGAAATCATGCGCGACGCCGCCGGTCAGCTGGCCCATCGCCTCCAGCTTCTGCGACCGACACAATTGTTCCTGCGCCTGGACCAGTTCGGCGGTGCGATGTTCGACGCGCTGCTCCAGCGTGGTGGCCCAGCCGCGCAACTCGTCTTCCATCCGTTTGCGGGCGGTGATGTCCATCGACACCCCGATCAGCGAAAGCGGCGAGCCATCCGCCGCGAAGACGGGGCGGGCGCGGTTCGCGATCCACCGTGTCTCGCCGGCAGGTGTAAGGACTCGATGCTCGATATCGTAGTCCGTGCCTTCCGCCATGCTGCGAGATGCCGCCGCGTCCACCGCCGCATAATCCTCCGGGGGGATGGCGGCGACCAGCTCGTCGCGGCTCAGAGGCTCGGCCGGATCGCGGCCGATGCTGGCGCGGAATGCCTCGCTGGTGGTCAGTTCGCCCGTGCGGACGTCGTATGACCAGACGCCCATGCCGCCCGCCGCCAGCGCCAGCGCGCGCAGCCGGTCGCTCTCCTGCACCGATTCGAGCAGGCGGATGTTCTCGAGCGCGATCGCGGCGGACCGGGCCAGCGCCTCGAGCCGCTCGACAGTCTCCTGCGCATGGTCGCGCACATCCGACCAATAGGCGCCGATCGCGGCGACCGGGCGGGGGTTGCCCACCGGCACCATCACCAGACTGCGCACGAAGGTGGGCCGGTAGGCCGCCTGGGGGATACGCTCGTCCAGCCGGATATCGGGGATGGCGACCGTCTGGCGGTTCATCATCGCCCAGCCGGAGATGCAGTTGACCATCGGGAAGCGCTGGCCGGTCCACAGCGCGCCGACCGCATCCTCGGCAGCGTAATGGCAGAACTCGCCGTCGCGCAGCACCACCGCGATGCCGTCGGCCCCGGCGATGTCGCGGGCGGTGGCGCGCAGGATGTCGACGACCGCCTTCATCGAGCGCGCCGTCGCCAGCCGCTCGCCGGCCGCGATCAGCCGCGACCATGCCGCATGATGCGAAACCGGACCTTGCTCGACGCCGTCCATCAACAAGCTGCCTCGTGCGCTCCCCCTAGTTCGGGGGCGGTAGCATGGCAGATATTAGCAGACTCTTAGCCATTCGTCGCAAGGCCTGATCAACGGACGACGACATCTTTCTTCATCGGCGCCAGCTTCGCCAGGAAGCGGTTCTGCGCGAAGAAGGGCACGCCTTCCGCCGCCATCGCCTTCTGCAGGTTCACGACGAGGACGTTCATGTCCTTGATCTGGATGCCCAGATTCTTGTGGGCCTCCTTCATCGTGCGGCCCGAATAGGCGCAGCCGCCGTTCAGGATATAACAGAACTGCTCCTTGAGCGTGCGGCGCAGGCGGACGATGTCCTGCCCCTTGAAGATCTCGCCGATCACCGGGTCGGCGATGTCGCGATCGACGAAGCCGTCGACGATGCGCTGGACGCCGGCCTGCTCGTGGAAGGCGTGCCACATGCTTTGGCCCTGGAACCGCATGGCGCCGGCATTGGCATCGCTCTGTGCATAGGGATCGACCGGCTGCTCGCCGGGCGGGACGGGCATGGCGGAGGCGGCGAGGGCGAGGAGGACGGGAAGCATGGTCTGATCCTTCAGAAGCTGGTCTGGAGGGAGAGGAAGGCGCCGCGCTGGCCCTTCACGGTCGCGATCGAGCCGAGATCGACATAGGCAGCGGTGAGCGAGACGTTCTTGGTGACCGCATAGGCCGCGAAGGCATCCCACGCCGCATCCTCGCGCGCGAAGCCGAGATTGTCGGGCTTGGTGCGCGCTTCGCCGCCGACCGCGAGCTTGCGGGTGAGCAGCACGGCGGCCGAGCCCTCGAACTGGGCCGAATAACTGTCATGCCTGTCGCCGCCGAAGCCGAGCAGCCCGAACTGGTTGGCCTTGGTGGCGCGCACCGTGCCGTCCAGCACGAGGCTCTGGCCGAGCAGGATCTTGGTGGCGGATACGAAGAAGTCGGTGCCGCTGTCGTGCGCGCCGCCCACCGCATGGATGATCGTGCCGCGGTTCGCATGCTTGTACTGCGCGCCGACCGAGACCTGCGGGAGCCAGCTATCCTGATCGTAGACGGCATCGCCGAGCAGACGGAGCTTGGCACCGAGCACGTCCTGATCGAAGGTGAAGCCCTTGCCCAGGCCCAGCGCGGCGCCGACCTCGTGGGTGTCGAACACCTGGCGGGTGTAGCTCAGCTCCACCCGGTCCATGATGCCGATCGCGGCGCCGTAGCTGGTCAGGCTGTAGTCGGCGAGCGGAACATAGGTGACGTGCGCGCTGCCGCCGATGCCGTCCCTGGTCTCGTTGCCGCCGATCAGCGCCCAAGTCGCAAGGCCGCCGCCGGCCGCGCCCTCGACCGAGGAGACGCCGTCGGTCAGCACCAGCTTGCCGCCGGCCCGCATCTCCTGGCCCGCTTGCGCCGGAGTGGCGAGCGCCAGTCCGGCCAGCAGGGCTAGCAAGGGCAGGCGAGGCGGCATGCGGGTTTTCCTCCGAAACGGATCGTCCGGGCGGCTCATGCCCCACGCATGGTTACGGTGGCGTAAAGCGGCTTTGCCTTAAGAAACCCGCAACCCGTTGCCATTATTTGCGTAATTTATGTTGAGGACGATTGCGCTTCTGGGAGGCTTCCTGCTGGCCGGCACCGCGGCGGCGGGCACCGTCACCGTGCAGGTGAGGGGCGCGAACGGTGCGCCGATCGCCGATGCGGTGGTGATGGTGGTCAGTCCGCACGCACCCGCCGGGCCGATCCATTTTCCGTGGCCGAACGTGGTGAAGCAGCAGAATATCAGCTTCCAGCCGCATGTGCTGATCGCGCCCGTGGGCGCGGACGTGACATTTCCGAACATGGATAACGTCCGCCACCACGTTTACTCCTTCTCCAAGCCCAAGAAGTTCGAACTGAAGCTCTACGGGCACGAGGACAAGCGCACCGTCACCTTCGACAAGCCCGGCGTGGTGGCGATCGGCTGCAACATCCATGACCAGATGTCCGGCTTCATCGTGGTGGTCGACACGCCCTATGCGGCGAAGACCGACGCGAGCGGGCGGGCAGTGATCTCCAACGTGCCGGACGGGGCGGCGACGCTGAAGGTGTGGTCGCCGGCCATACGCGCGCCCGACAACCAGACTGCTCAGTCGCTGAACGTCGCGGGCAGCGTCTCGCAGGTGGTGACGACGCCGTGATCGCGCGCCTCGCCCGCGCGTTCGAAACCTTGCACCGGCTGCGCTTCGGTCACATCCGCACGCGCCTCGCAGTGCTCTACACCGGGCTGTTCGCGATCGCGATGCTGGCGGTGGGCATCGTCGGCCAGGTGATGATCGAGCGGCACGCGCAAAGCTCGGTGCGCGCCGAGCTGGTCACCTCGGGCAGCGTGTTCGATCGCATCCGGGCGCTGCGCGCCTCATCGCTGGCCGATTCCGCCGATGTGCTGGCGCGCGACTTCGGCTTTCGCGCTGCGGTGGCGAGCGGCGACCAGGCGACCATCCTCTCCGCGCTCGCCAACCTCCGTCAGCGCGTCGGCGTGCCCTATGCCTTCGTCGTGACGCAGGACGGCGATGTGATCGGTGGCGCCTCCGAAACGCTGCGCCGGACCGTCGGAACCATCCCCTACAAGCTTGCCGCGGGACGCCACGACGCCACCGTGACGAGCGGCCGGGCTGTCTATCGCGTGGTCGTCTCGCCGATCCTGGCGCCGACCGAGATCGGCTGGGTGGTGTTCGCCGTGCCGCTCGACGAAGGCGAGATGCAGGCGCTGGAAAAGCTCTCCGCCATCCCGCTCACTGCCACCATCCTGCGCCACGACGGGACGGGCTGGGTGCCGGCGACGGGCGGGCTTCGACTTCCCGCCGGTGCGGTCGATCGCTTCATGGGCGCCGATGGCTCGCACCAGGATCGGCCGGCGCTGATCCGCACGTCGGAGGGCAGCGCCATCGCGCTCGCCCGCCCGCTCGCCTCGACCTCGGACAGGCCCGAGGCGATGTTGCTGCTCACCTATCCGCTGGCCAAGGCGCTGGCACCCTATCGCTCGCTGCAGATCGGCATCGTGCTGTCCGGTCTGATCGGTCTGATCCTCGTGCTGTGGGGCAGCGACCGCCTCGCCGGCAGCATCGCGCGACCGATCGTCGCGCTCGACGATGCGGCGCGCGCGCTGGAGGAGGGGAGCCGCGCCGAGGTCACCGTCATCGGGCATGACGAGATCGGCCGCCTCGCCGTCAGCTTCAACCGCATGTCGGCGGGCATCGTCGAGCGCGAGAACCGCATCGCGCACCTCGCCTTCCACGACACTCTCACCGGGCTGCCCAACCGCGTGCTGTTCCGCCAGCAGCTCGACGCCGCGCTCGGCCGCGCCGTCCGGCTCGGCGAGCAGGTCGCGGTGCTGTGCCTCGATCTCGATGGCTTCAAGATCGTCAACGACAGTTTCGGCCATCCGACCGGAGATGCCTTGCTGCGCGTGGTCGGCGAGATCGTCTCGGCACGTGCCACCGACGGCATTGTCGCGCGCCTCTCAGGCGACGAGTTCGCCATCGTGCTGCCGCGCTTCGAGGGTGACAGGCCGCGCGCGCTCGCCCAGTCGATCATCGACGCGTTCCGTGAGCCGGTAATGGTAAGCGGTCACTCGATCCTCACCGGCTGCAGCATCGGCATCGCGGTGGCGCCCGGCGACGGCGACGATCCCAGCGGCCTGCTCAAGAATGCCGACCTCGCGCTCTACCGTGCCAAGCAGGATGGGCGTGGCGTGTTCCGCTTCTTCGAGCCTGGCCTCGATGCCGCCGCGCGCAGGCGGCGCCAGATCGAGCTCGATCTGCGCGAGGCGCTTCACAAGGGACAGTTCCGGCTCGACTATCAGCCGATCTTCGATCTGAAGGCCGATCGCATCTGCGGCTTCGAGGCGCTGATGCGATGGGATCATCCGACTCGTGGGCTGGTCTCGCCGGTCGAGTTCATTCCCGTCGCCGAGGAGAGCGGGCTGATCGTCGCGATGGGCGAATGGGCGCTGCACGAAGCCTGCCGCGAAGCGCAGCGCTGGCCCGAGGATATGCGCATCGCGGTCAACGTCTCGGCGATCCAGTTCCGCAACTCCGGTTTCGCCAATATCGTGGTGCAGGCGCTGTCGCGTTCCGGCCTCGATCCGCGACGGCTGGAGATCGAGATCACGGAGTCGGTCTTCCTCGAGGGCAGCGGCCCGACGCTCGACCTGCTGCATCGCCTGCGCGCGCTCGGCATCCGCATCGCGCTCGACGATTTCGGTACCGGCTACTCGTCGCTCAGCTACCTGCGCAGCTTCCCCTTCGACAAGATCAAGATCGACCGCAGCTTCGTGGCGCCGATCGCCGGCGACGCCTCGGCCGCGGCCATCGTGCGGGCGATCGTCGATCTCGCCGGCGCCTTTCACATGGAGACGACCGCTGAGGGCGTCGAGGACCCCGAGCAGCTCGCCGCACTGCGCAGCCAGGGGTGCAGCAGCATCCAGGGCTATCTGTTCAGCCGGCCGCTGACCGTCGAGGGCGTGCGGAAATTGCTGCAGGATCAAGGCATGAAGCGGACACCGGAGCTCGATCCGGTGCCCATCGAACGTGTGTTTGCGGAGCCCCCCAAGCCTCTTTCGGCGCCGCTCCAGGCGGCTGGACGTTGATAAATCCGCGCAATAAATCTGATAAATAACGGGCAAATCGGCACTTTTGTCTCGAAACCGTGACTCATTACCATCGTTGTCATAAGGCGGGCGGGCTTCCGTCCCGCTACATTATGCTCAGTTCTGTGGGGAATCGCGCATCCCGATGCCGATCCCCGCGTGGAGAGACGGTGCCGCGATGATGTGCGCCGCAACAGGAGCAGTGCATGGCGACCTTGATCAAGACTCCCGAAACCGAGACTGCGGCGCCGACCAGCCATCGCGCGCTGCTCGCCTGGGTGGAGGAAATCGCTGCTCTGACCAAGCCGGAGGCAATCCGCTGGTGCGACGGCTCCGATGCGGAGTGGACCGAGCTGACCGCCGAGATGGTGGCGGCCGGAACGCTCGTTCCGCTCGATCCGGCGAAGCGTCCCAACAGCTTCTACGCCCGCTCCGATCCGCGCGACGTCGCCCGCGTCGAGAGCCGCACCTTCATCTGCTCGGAAGATGAGGCGGACGCCGGCGCCACCAACAACTGGGCCGACCCAAAGGAGATGCGTGACACGCTCGATCCGCTGTTCGACGGCTGCATGAAGGGCCGCACCATGTACGTGGTGCCTTACTGCATGGGGCCGATCGGATCGGACAAGTCGGCGATCGGCGTCGAGCTGAGCGACAGCCCCTATGTCGTCGTGTCGATGAAGATCATGACGCGCATGGGCAAGGCCGCGCTCGACATGCTGGGCGACGACGGCTTCTTCGTGAAGTGCGTCCACACCGTCGGCATGCCGCTGATCGACGGCGCCAAGGACGTCGCCTGGCCGTGCAACGAGACCAAGTATATCGTCCATTATCCCGAGACGCGCGAGATCTGGTCCTACGGATCGGGCTATGGCGGCAATGCGCTGCTCGGCAAGAAATGCTTCGCGCTGCGCATCGCCAGCGTGATGGCGCGCGACAACGGCTGGCTCGCCGAGCACATGCTGATCCTCAAGCTCACCTCGCCCGAGCAGAAGGTCCATTACGTCGCCGCCGCCTTCCCCAGCGCCTGCGGCAAGACCAACATGGCGATGCTGGAGCCGACCATCCCCGGCTGGAAGGCCGAGACGATCGGCGACGACATCGCCTGGATGCGCTTCGGCAAGGACGGGCGGCTCTATGCGGTGAATCCGGAGGCCGGCTTCTTCGGCGTGGCGCCGGGCACTGGCGTCAAGACCAACAAGAACGCCATCGACACGCTGACCGGCAACTGCATCTTCACCAACACCGCGCTGACCGACGACGGCGACATCTGGTGGGAAGGCATGACCGATGCGCCCCCGGCCGTCGGCATGACCGATTGGCAGGGCAACCGCTGGGACCCGGCCTCGGGCAAGCCCGCCGCGCACCCCAATGCCCGCTTCACCGCGCCGGCCGATCAGTGCCCGTCGATTGCCGGCGAGTGGGAGGATCCGGCCGGCGTGCCGATATCGGCGATCCTGTTCGGCGGCCGCCGCGCTACGGCGGTGCCGCTCGTCACCGAGGCGTTCGACTGGCAGCACGGCGTCTATCTCGCCGCCAACATCGCGTCGGAAGGCACGGCGGCGGCCGAGAACAAGGTGGGCGAACTGCGCCGCGATCCCTTCGCGATGCTGCCCTTCTGCGGCTACAACATGGCGGATTACCTGCGCCATTGGCTGCGCATCGGCAAGGAAGCTGCGTCCGATCCGGCGCAGCTGCCCCGCATCTATCTGGTCAACTGGTTCCGCAAGGGCGCCGACGGCAAGTTCCTGTGGCCGGGCTTCGGCGACAACAGCCGCGTCCTCAAGTGGATCGTCGAGCGGATCGAGGGCACGGCCGAGGCGGTCGATACGCCGATCGGCCATGTGCCGACGCCGGGCTCGCTCGATCTCTCGGGCCTTGATCTGGCGCCGGAAAAGCTCGCCGAGCTGCTCCGCGTTGACGCCGAGATCTGGCGCGAGGAAGCCAGCCTCGCAGCGCGCGATCTCGCCAAGCTCGGCGATCGCGTGCCGGGCGCGATGAAGGACGAGCAGGCGGCGCTGGAAGGGCGGCTGGCCGCGGCTTGAGTTCGTAGCCTCCTCCCTATCTCTTAGTCCCCTCCCTTCCAGGGAGGGGAACTCTGGCTCTATCCTCAACCAAATCTCGCGCAACACGGTAAATACGCCCGAGAAAGCTCCATTTCCGACCATCGTCGATCTGTCATCGGAGCAGCGGGAGGCGCAGACCTCGTCGTCACCGCAACGATGAAGTGCTCGCTATGTCCCCAGTCCGCGTCTTCGTGATCGACGATTCCTCCGTCGTCCGCCACATCCTCTGCCGGGTCATCGAGCGGAGCTTCTCCTGCACGCTCGTCGGCTCGGCCAGCAGCGTGGAGAGCGCGCGCGGACAGATCGCCGTGACCCTGCCCGATGTGATCACGCTCGATCTCGTCATGCCGGGCTGCGACGGCCTCGGCTATCTGGACGAGACGCGCGAGCGGCGCCCCGCCATCGTGGTGGTCTCCGCCGCGACCCAGACCGGATCGCCCGAGACTCTGCGCGCGCTCGCCCACGGCGCCGATGCCTGCTTCGACAAAGGGCGGATCGTCAGCCATGCCGGCCTGTTCATCCGCACCCTGGCGGTCGCGGCGCGCAGCCATGTCGATCGCGTGCCAGTGCGACTGCGGGCGTGAAGAACTGCTCCCCCTTTCAGGGACGGGGGACTGCCGGCTCTAGCTGTTCACCGACAGCACCAGCTTTGGATCGGGAATATCGTCCGCCTCGTGGCCCGGGATCGGCAGCACGGCCGTGCCGATCGCGAAGAATTCGATGACGTGCGGGGACCAATTGTGGCTGCCCTCGTGCAGGTCCGCGCCGACGACGCCCTCGGCGCCCGCCTGGCTGGCCTCGGTCTGCATCCTCTCCATCGCGATCTCGCGCGCTTCGTAGAGGGCGAGGGAGAAGTTCGTCAGCTCGACATTCTGGCCGATGCTGGAGATCGCCGCCAGCGGCCCGCGCCGCGCCACATGATAGACGCAACTGCCCATCACCATCTCCAGCGGGCGATAGCCGGCCGCCAGCAGCGTCCAGAAATCCTGGCCGGTCAGCGCCGAGGTGAAGGGCTGGCCGTTCGGCCCCTTGAAGCCCGGATGCCCCTTGGCGTGCACCACGCCGGTGCCGATCGCCACGAACTCGAGGATCTTGTCGTCCCATTCGAGGCGTTTCACCGTCAGGCGCACGCCGACGATGCCGTCCGCGCCCATCTGCTGGGCCTCCTCGCGCATCCGCTCCATGGCGAGCGCGCGCGCCTCGTACATGGCGGTGGAGAGCACATCCAGCTCCATGTTCGATCCCCAGGAGGCGAACTGGAAGCCGAGATGATAGATGCACGAGCCCACGCACAGGCCGACCGGCTCGAACCCGGCCTTGCGCACCAGCAGGAACTCGTTGACCGAGAAATCCGAGGTGAAGATGCCGTCGGGATGGCCCTGGCTGCGCAGGCCGGCGAGGCGCTGCAGCGCGTGCTCGGGAATGGACTGGCCGTGCGCGTCGGTCATCAGATGCTGCCTTCCTCTTCGGATGTGTCGGTGTCGTAGACGGCGTGGCGCACCTCGCCGGTGCGCTTGAGCGGGGTCGCGCCGTCGCGCATGTCGATCACCGGATCGATGTCGTGCGGCACGTCGGCGCCGCGCGGCGTGTCGACCACGGTGCCGACGACGATGTGGCGGCCGAGATAGGCGGGCGGCTGCTTGTCGCCCTGCTCGCGCTTGAGGATCTGGCCGAAATGGGTGTGGGCGAGCACGCCGTTGCCCATCTGGCGGGCGTTGGCGCGCAGCGCGGCGTGCGCGTCGCGGCGGATGCCCTCCCAGAAACCGCCGAGCTCGGTGAGCGGCTGGTTGCCGGCGAAGACGCTGGTCTGCCACTGGGTCTGCCGGCCCTGCCAGCCATTGCCCCAGCCGCCGCCGTTGAAATTGTTGAGCCCCAGCCAGTCGTAGCGCGCGCCGACCGCGATGCCGACCGGCACGATCCCCATCTCCAGCAGCCGTACGAACTCCAGCGCGGGGACGGTGGCGACGATCGGCTCGGGGCTGGGGGGCAGGCGCTCGATGCGGATGGCGGTGCCGATCAGGGTGAAATCCATGCTCGGGCCGAAGCTGTGGCGCAGCGTGCGCATGCGGACGTCCACCACCGCATTGGCGCCGGCGGCCCGCGCCTCGCAGCGGATGCGGTTGAGCGCGTGGTGCCAGCCTTCCTCGTGCCCCTCGGTCCAGCTCCAGCCGTAATGGAACCAGCAGGTGCCCGACACGGTGGCGATGGGGCGGACGCCGTGGCTCTTGGCGAGCAGCAGCTCGGCGGGCGTCATCGTCGCGACCCAGGGCTGCTTGCCGATCGCGGCCTGCTGGAGCCGTTCGGCGACGAAGCCTGGCAGCGTCTGGTGCTGGAGCGCGGCTTCCCATTCGCGGGCGCGGCGCTCATGCTCCTCGGTGGAACGCGGCGTCACGGGGTTACGCGGGAACAACGCCATGGGTCTGGACTCCGGACCGGTCGCGTCATGCTAGCGGCCGCGCGGGCCGAAGCAAGCGCGGAGGCGTCGAGACGGGCGGGGCGATTTGAAAGGGGGACGTGCCCGCTTATTCCGTTCTGGATTTCTCCAGTCTGGAGAAAAACATGAACATCGCGACCGCACATGGCAGGGCCAACAGGCCGATCGGAAGAGATATATGGAGATAGTTCAGTATGTGCCCCAGCGTGAGCATGATCAGTGCCCATGAAAGAACCAGGCAGAACACGGATTTCAGGGCGATAGCCAACACGAGTTTTATGGTTTTCAAAGATGATCTCCGCTGCCACATCAAGACGTCTGCCCCATATCGCTGCGTCTGGTAAGATGAACAGCCAGAGACGGCAACGGGCGCTATTCCGAGCTGTGGCTATACCGGTTTCGGATTCGGGAGACGCAAGGGGGTGCGGCGAATTTCGGGCACACCTCACCCGTAGAATCAGGACAGGGGGAGGTTACGGCCGGCGCGTCCTTTGCCAATGGCACCCGGTTGCTGGACGGCTTGGGGTAAGCAAGTGCGGATCGTAACCTGAGCCGCGTCCAGACTTTTGGTTCGGGACCGGAAGCTCCTGCCCACGGTTGGCCTGGCAGGGTGTCACGACAGTCCCGGGGTTACTCTGTTTCAGCGAAGCTTCGGCTTTGAACCGGATGACTCCGCGCCGGCCGCCCGGGGCTGCGATGCGAGCATCGCGGACCCGGTTCCCGTCCTTCGCCCCCGTGCGCTTCGGGTTTGGCGAACGCCGCGGTTTATAACCCAAATGGTTCATAATGTCAAGCTTCTTCTCTCCCTGAAAGGGAGGAGGCTTCGGGCTAGAGCCCCACCAGCCTCGTGACATCCAGCCGCAGCGCCATCACCACGGCGTTGCGATAGGCGGGGTTCCAGCCCGGATGGACGATATACTGCACGTCGGGCTGGATCTCGACGCCGGTCGCCAGCCGCCAGCGCGCCGTCGCCTCGATCGCCGTCTCGGCGCGATCGGGGTGGGCGTTCTCGATGGGAATGCGATGCGCCGGATCGCCGAGCCGGGCATGGGCGAAGGCGATGCCGTAGGCCGCATGGGCTGTTGTCCAGGTCAGGCCGCCGCCGAGATAGATCTGGACCGGCTCGGTCACGTCGGTCGCACCACCGCCGCGCAGCCAGACGCGCAGCGCGCGTCCGTCCTGATGGCCGATCAGGCGCGCCTCGATCATGGCGTAGCCGCCGGCACTGGTGCCCGCCCCGTGGCCGTCGAGCCGGGGCTGGCTGCTGGTATAGCCCCAGCCGCCAGCCTGCACCGCGACGAGCGGGCCGATCTGGCGGTGCGCCTCGCCGATCACCAGCGCGCCGTCGGCGCCGAAGCTGTCCGGCCAGAAGCGATGCGGATGCGCGACATCGCCCGAGCGCGCATCGAACAGTCCGATCCGCGCCGTCCAGCCGGGCGGCTGGTAGGCGACGACCATGCCCGGCGCGGTGATCGGGAAGATGGAGGGCCCGTTCGGGCCGGATTGCGACAGGTCCGGCCCGATCCCGAACGAGCTGTTGAGGAACAGCGCGCCGACATATTGCTGATCGAACTCATTGTTCAGGTCGATCAGCCCGGCCTTGGCGCGGATTCTCGAGCCGAAGGGCATTTCCAGCCAGATCTCGTAAGGGCGGATGGCGTGCGGCGCATCGATATTGTCGACCACCTGATAGTCGCCCGAATGCACCGCCGAGAAACCGCCTCCGCGCAGCAGCATGATATCCGCCTGGGCATGGGCGCCGTCGATGCCGAACAGCCGGTCGCTGGTGGAATAAGCGACGTCGAGACGGCTGACCCATTTCGTGCCCGTATCGCGCCCGCCGGAGGCGTCGGTGCTGAGGTCGCCGATATAGTGGATGACGAGGGGTGGCGTCTCCGCCCGCGCGGCGGCCGGCGCGAACGTCAGAAGCGCCAGCGCGCACGCCGATCGCCATCCCGTCTTGAACCGTCCCCCGCGCATCCGGCCAGGTTAGCGAGAGAAAAAGGCAGTCCTGTGAAAACGGTGCCGGGTCAGGTTCCGAGACGGGGCACCTCCCACACGCCTCCCGGCGCCATCGTGCGGAACCGATCCGCTGCGAAACCCGCCGACCCGATTTCTTCCGCCAATATCGCGGCGGGTGCCTCGATCCCCTCTTCCGAAAGCTGGAAGGTGCCCCAGTGGATGCCCAGCGCCCGCTCCGCACCGATCGCGCGGAAGATCGCGACCGCCTCGTCCGGACCGACATGGCTGCCGCGCATCAGCTCGCGCGGCAGATAGGCGCCGATCGGGATGAGCGCGAGCCGATGCGGGCCGTTCGCCGCGACGCCCAGCGTCCAGCTGCCGTCGCCCCAGCCGGTGTCGCCCGCGAAGAAGAGGTTGCCGCCCGGCAGCGTGACGGTGAGGCCGCCCCACAAGGCGCGGTCGCGGTCCGCCCCCCAGCGCGATCCCCAGTGGTGGACGCGCTCGACGATCACCTCGATGCCGGGGCGGATCGCCACTCGCTCGCCCCAGTCCCTGGCGACAGCCTCGATTCCACGCGTGCGCAGGATCGTGTCGTTGCCGAGCGGGGTGACGATCAGCGGCCGGTCGCGCTTCCAGAGCCGCTCCAGCGTCGCGAGATCGAGATGGTCGTAGTGATTGTGGCTGAGCAGCACGACATCGATCTTGGGAAGATCGCCGAAGGCGACGCCGGCGTCTGCCACCCGCTTCGGGCCCATGAAGCCGAAGGGCGAGGCGCGCTCCGACCAGACGGGATCGGTCAGGATGTTGAGCCCCTGCGTCTGGACCAGCACCGTCGCGTGGCCGATCCAGGTCGCCCGCATATCCTGGCCCTCGACGCGCGACGGCGGCACCGCCTGCGCGACCGGCACGCGCTTCGGCCACGGCGCGCGGTCCATCCCGAAGGCGAAGCGCAGGAAGCGGAAGAAGGAGAAGCCGCGCCGATCGCCCGATGGCCGTTCGCCCGGATTGAAGAAGCGCTCCCCGTCGAAATGATCGGAGGCGGGGCCGCGATAATAGATGCGATCGAGGAAGCGCGGCGCCAAAGCCATCGCCAGCACCGCGAGCAGCACCAGCACGAGCAAGCCGGCGCCGAGGCGCCCGATCCATATCAGCATTCGACGGACGTGGGCATCGCTGCGCCGCCGTTCAAGGCAGTATCCGACAAGCACGCAAGTCATAATGACAAGTCTGCTTGACTATATCGCGACTCGATGGTAAAGCGTCCTTGTCATCAAGACATGGAGACTTGACCATGATCTGTTCCCCCGCCCAGAAGCGCTACAACAAGCGCGTGATCGGGCTGAGCCTGATCTATGCCGGCCTGCTGATCGGTGCCGTCTGGCTGTTCAAGCATCACGCCGTTTCCGGCCCGCTCGCCTGGATCGTCGCGATCCTGCCGGCGCTGCCGATCATCGGCATCTTCGCCGCGATCGGCGGCTATATCGTCGAAGAGAGCGACGAATATCTGCGCATGCTGCTGATCCGCCAGACGCTCTACGGCAGCGGTTTCTCGCTCAGCATCGCCACCGGCTGGGGCTTCCTCGAAAGTTTCGGGATGGTCCACCATGTCGAAACCTATTGGGTCTCGATCCTCTGGTTCGCCGGGCTCGGCATCGGCCAGTTGGTCAACCGCATCACCGAAGGGAGCTGGTCGTGAACAACCGCCTCAAGGTGCTGCGCGCCGAGCGCAACTGGAGCCAGGCCGATCTCGCCGAGCGGCTGGAGGTATCGCGCCAGAGCGTCAACGCGATCGAGACGGGGAAATACGATCCCTCGCTCCCGCTCGCCTTCCGCATCGCCGCGCTGTTCGAGCTGCCGATCGAGGCGATCTTCTCGGCCGATTGAGACCGCCCCAATTTTCAGGAGACCCATCATGCCTATCCCATTGATCGCCCGCATCGCCTGCCTTGTGATGGTGCCATACCTGCTCACCCACGGCGCCCCGGCCCACAAGGCCATCCCCGCCGAGCACCTCTCCTTCAGCATCTCGGCACACGGACTGGCTCTCGTTCTCGCTCGCGGCGAAATCGATGCTCAGACGGAATGATGTGTGAATTTTCGGTAAAATGGTCGGGCGGCGACGGCGACGTCAGCGTATTTCACCCGCGACCAGTGTCTCGGCGAGCATGGTGGAAATGGCGCTGCGATCGTCGCGCGCCATCCACATCCCGATCCGCACCAGGGCGATCCCAAAGCCGAGCATGCCAAGGGGAACGATGGTCATCCATGACGCGGACTGCCGGGCGATCGAGGTGCCAGCGAAGGCCAGCCCGAACAGCGTGACGCCGCCGAACCAGCAGGCCATGAAGACCTTAACGGGTTGAGCCACCCTGAAATGCCCGGCGATCAGAGATCCGGAGCCGTTCGGCTCGATCCGTCCGACATACCATGTTTGCCACGAATTCCGCCATGCGATGCGTCGGGGCGTGATCGTCACGCACAATCGCCTGATCGTCCCGGCGAAATCACCGCCGCCGAAAGGCTTCCACAGTGATACGACCCGCGCCCGAAGTCTGTCGGCGCATTCCTCGGGTGAGAGAGGCGACTGGAAACGCGCCTCTTCGCCCGACCACCAGCGCATCACGCCGTTTCCAGCAGGCCTTCCTTGCGGATCTTCTCGCGCCAGACCAGCGGGCCGGTGTTGTGGACGCTGGTGCCCTCGGCATCGACCGCGACCGTCACCGGCATGTCCTGCACGGAGAATTCGTAGATCGCCTCCATGCCGAGATCCTCGAAGCCGACGACCTTGCTCGCCTTGATCGCGCGCGAGACGAGATAGGCAGCACCACCGACCGCCATCAGGTACGCGGACTTGGCTTCCTTGATCGCCTCGATCGCCGCCGGGCCGCGCTCGGCCTTGCCGACCATCGCCAGCAGGCCCTGGTCCAGCATCATCCTGGTGAACTTGTCCATGCGGGTGGCGGTCGTCGGGCCGGCGGGGCCGACCACCTCGTCGCCGACCGGATCGACCGGGCCGACATAATAGATCACGCGACCCCGGAAATCGACGGGCAGTTCCTCGCCCTTGGCCAGCATGTCGGCGATGCGCTTGTGCGCGGCGTCGCGGCCGGTCAGCATCTTGCCGTTGAGCAGCAGCCGGTCGCCCGGCTTCCAGCTCGCCACCACCTCGGGCGTCAGCGTGTCGAGATCGACGCGGATCGACTCCTTCGACGGCGCCCATTCCACCTTGGGCCATTCATCGAGGTTCGGCGTCGGCAGATAGGCCGGACCGGAGCCGTCGAGATGGAAATGCGCGTGGCGGGTCGCCGCGCAATTGGGGATCATCGCCACCGGCTTGGAGGCCGCATGGGTCGGATAGTCCATGATCTTCACGTCGAGGATGGTGGCGAGGCCGCCCAGCCCCTGCGCGCCGACGCCGAGCGCATTGACCTTGTCGAAGATCTCGATGCGCAGTTCCTCGATTTTGTTCTGGGGGCCGCGCGCCTTCAGCTGCGCCATGTCGATATCGCCCATCAGCGATTCCTTGGCGAGCGTCATCGCCTTCTCGGCAGTGCCGCCGATGCCGATGCCGAGCATGCCCGGCGGGCACCAGCCGGCGCCCATCTGCGGGATCATCTCCAGCACCCAGTCAACGATCGAGTCCGACGGGTTCATCATCTTGAACTTGGACTTGTTCTCGGAGCCGCCGCCCTTGGCCGCCACCGCCACCTCGACATAGCGGCCGGGCACCATCTCGACGTTCAGGACACAGGGCGTGTTGTCCTTGGTGTTGACCCGCCCGAACGCCGGATCGCGCAGGATCGAGGCGCGCAGCCGGTTTTCCGGGTGGAGGTAGGCGCGGCGCACGCCCTCGTCGATCACGTCCTGCAGCGACTTGTCGATGTCGAGTTGGCACTGCATGCCCCACTTCACGAAGACGGTGACGATGCCGGTATCCTGGCAGATCGGGCGATGCCCCTCCGCGCACATCCGCGAATTGGTGAGGATCTGCGCGATCGCGTCCTTGGCGGCCGGCCCCTGCTCCGCCTCATAGGCCTCGCCCAGCGCGCGGATATAATCCATCGGGTGATAGTAGGAGATGTACTGCAGCGCGTCGGCGACGCTCTCGATCAGGTCGGCTTCGCGGATGATGGTCGTCATGGGATGTCCCGCCCGGTGAAGATTCGGACAAGGCCTTACGCGCGCGGGCGCGAGCCGCCAAGGAATTCGGTGGCGAACAGCAACGTGACAACGCTGCCGATCGCAGCCCCGGCGCCCATCGCGCCCCACCAGCCGGCGGCGTGGTAGGCGAGCGTCGCGATCGCCGATCCGGACGCGCCCAGCACGAACAGGATCGTCATGTAGACGGCGTTGACCCGGCCCCGGTCCTCACCGGGCAGCGAGAAGATCACGCGCTGGCCGAGCACCTGATTGAGCTGGGTCGCGCCGTCCAGGGTGAGCGCGAAAACGACGATCAAGGCCACCGAATGAAGCGCGCCCGATACGCCGGCCAGCAGGCAGGAGACGGTGATCGTCCCCAGCGCGATGGCGGTGCCGAGCTTGATATGGCCCTTGTCGCCCAGCCGCCCGGCGATCGGTGCGGTCAAAGCACCCGCCGCACCCGCCAGCGCGAAAAGCGCGATGCCGGTCTGTGAAAAGCCGAAGCGGTCCGCCAGCAGCAGCGGCGCGGAGGTCCAGAAGATGTTGAAGATCGCGAAGACAAGCCCCTGATACACCGCGCGACGCTGCAGCCGCCGTTCCGTGATCAGCAGATGGCCCATCGATCGGAGGATCTCGCCATAACCGTGCCCGCTGGCCGGCCGCCGTTCGGGCAGCGCGCGGGCGAGCCACAGGCCCAGCACCACCATCAGCGCCGCCGAGACGCCGAACACCGCGCGCCACCCGGCGACCTCGGCGATCAGGCTCGCCACCGGCCGCGCCAGCATGATCCCGGCGAGCAGGCCCGACATCACGTTGCCGATCGTGGCGCCCCGCGTCTCGTGCGGCGCGAGACTGGCGGCGAACGGCACCACCACCTGCACGCCCGACGCGGCGAAGCCCGTCACCACCGCCGCGATCAGGAACGTCCCGGCCGAAGGTGCTGCCGCCAGCGCCGCCAGCGACAGTGCGGTTCCGGCGATGGTCGCGAGGATCAGTCGCCGGTTCTCCAGCCGGTCGGCGAGCGGCACCACCGTCACCAGCCCGGCCGCATAGCCCAGCATGGTCAGCGTCACGATCGATCCGGCGATGCCCGGCCCAATGTGCAGCGCTGGCGCGATCAGTGCGATCAGGGGCTGTGCGTAATAGAGGTTCGCCACCATCACCCCGCACGCCACCGCGCAGGCGAAGGTGATGCCGGGGGTGAGGCCCTGGCCGCCGGTCGTCGGGGTCTCGGTCATGATGGCAGGCGCATCCATGCGCGTCCTTTCCGATTGCTGCGGCGCACATAGGACGATGGGTTGCGAATTGCGACCCTCCGAAACCTTGGCTCGCGGGCGCCGATCGACGCGAAAAGGCCAGCATCATCCGTGCCATGGCCGCATCCGCGCCCCAATTCGTTCACCGGAGCGACAGAAACCGTGCCCCTTGGGCCACAGTCGTGCCGGTCGGTCGCCCATGACCATTCGTTCATGGGAACGATCGCCTCGCTGGCGGCATGTACCCCCCGCAACGCCCCCCGGCGACGCATGTACGAGTAGCTTTTGTAGCTTTGCGGAGTTTATGTTTATGAAGACGATCCTGCTCGCGACGAGCGCTTTCCTTGTCGCGGCCGCCGCGCCCGCCTTCGCGCAGGACGCCACGCCGGCCCCGGCCGACACCACCGCGACAACGATGACCGCCCCGTCCGAAGGTGCGACCTTCACCGGCCCGCGCGCGGAAATCTTCGGCGGCTGGGATCGCGTCGGCGCCCGTCAGCGCTATGACGACGGCACCACGCGCGTGACCGACCACAGCCGCAAGACCGGCTGGACCGGCGGTGGCCTGCTCGGCTACGACATGCCGATCGGCGACAAGCTGACCGCCGGCGTGTTCGGCAGCTACGCCATCTCCACCGCGAAGACCTGCGGCGACAACGGCTTCGCCATCGCCTGCCTCAAATCCGGTCGCCAGATCGAGGGCGGCGCGCGCATCGGCTACAAGCTAGGCGGCAAGGCGCTGCTCTACGCCAAGGGCGCCTATGTGAACGGCCAGATCCGCGAGACCGCGGCCGACGACGCCGGCGACTATTTCCGCGGCCGTGCCGATCGCGACGGCTGGCGCGCGGGTGCGGGCGTGGAATATGCCGTCACCAACCACGCTTATGTGAAGGCGGAGTATGACTATACCCGCTTCAAGAGCTTCAACGCCGATGAGCTGGGCCTGACCGACACCAGCCTGCGTTATGATCGCAACCAGGTGCTGGCCGGCTTCGGCGTGCATTTCTGACGCTCATGACGGCCTAGGCCGGACTGGTCGTCGGCCGGAGCGCCCCGTCGGTGAGAACCGGCGGGGCGTTCTCGTTTCAGAAGGCCGTGCATACCCCGATGCGCCGCCCGCTGTCGCGGCCACGAAATATCAGGGCGAGCTTGCCGACCTGTCCGGTGCCGGTAAAGGTGAAGTCGTAACCCGTCGGCGTGTAGCTGCCGCCGCCCTCGACGTGCATGGCCTGCCCGCGCCCGTCGGAACAGTCGCCCGCGGCATCGATCTTCCCGTCTGCCATGGTGAAGCGCCGGAAGCGGCAGCTCTGCTCGGCCCCGGCGAGGAAGAGGCCCTGCGGGTTCTGCAGGTCGCGCGCGGTCAGGCAGGACTGGCGCGGCTGCGGTGTCGGCAGCGCCTTGCCCATGCGCGCCGCGAGGTCGGCCGATCCGTTCACGCTGTCGAGTGCGAAGACCACGGTTTCCTCCCACGCGCCCGGCGTGAGCGGCGGCGCGGGCGCGGCGGCGAGGAGGAGCGGCAAGGCGGCGGCGAGGCGGCGGGGGAGGGGCATCGCCCCTCGATAGCCGCTCGCGTCGCCCTTGTCGAAACGGCTCAGCCGGCGAAGTTGGCAACCGCCGGCGGCTAATCCGCACCCGCCGTGCATTCGCCGACGCGCTTGGCCGTCATCTTCGTGTGGGAACTGCTGCTCATCCCACCGGGCAGGCCGGTGACGCTGCTCGTGCTGTCCGAGCTGATCTCGGTGGCGGAGAAGGTGCCGCTGTTGGTCGCCTCGATCTTCATGCCGTTGGGCATCTGGCAATGCATCTTCGCGTCGATCTTGCCGCCGGCCATCGAGAAGCTGTCATAGGTGCAATTCTTCTTGAGGCCGTCCATGCCGCCCGAGAACATGCCTTCGGGGCGGTTGACCTGCTCGGGCGTGATGCAGGTCTTCATCGTCTGCGGCGGCAGCTTGGGCGGGGTGGGCATATCGGGCGGGCCGCCGGTGATTGTCTGGTCGACCATCTCCACCGTAACCTCCCACTCGCCGGGCTGGATCTTCGCCGACTGGGTCTTGGCGATCTCGTCGATCGAGGCGTTCTTCATCGAGACGCTGTCGCCCGACTTGCTGCAGGCGGCGAGCGCCATCAGCGCGACGATGGTGATCGGTGCAATGGACCGCATGAACTCTCCCTCGGACCCGGACCGGCAGAGCATAGTGGGAGAGGGTCGGCCCGCCACCCTTCGTTTCGATTATGCCGCGGATTGCGACGTTCGCGTTTCGTCCCCATATTCGCTCCCATGCCGATCGAGATTCGCACCAGCCTCGCCGAGCCCGAGGCCATGCCGATGTTCATGCCGCACCGCCCGGAGCGGCCGGCGAAGAGCGAAGGCGGCAAGCCGTTCAGGCTGGTCAGCGAATATGCGCCGTCCGGCGACCAGCCCGGCGCAATCGCGGAGCTGACGCAGGCCGCGCGAGACGGCGAGCGCACGCAGGTTCTGCTGGGCGTGACGGGTTCGGGCAAGACCTTCACCATGGCCAAGGTGGTGGAGGAATTGCAGCGCCCGGCGCTGGTGCTGGCGCCCAACAAGATCCTGGCCGCGCAGCTCTACGGCGAGTTCAAGCAGTTCTTTCCGGAGAATGCGGTCGAGTTCTTCGTCAGCTATTACGATTATTACCAGCCCGAGGCCTACGTTCCCCGGTCGGACACGTACATCGAGAAGGAAAGCTCGGTGAACGAGGCGATCGACCGGATGCGGCATTCCGCCACCCGGTCACTGCTGGAGCGCGACGACGTGCTGATCGTCGCTTCGGTTTCCTGCCTGTACGGCATCGGATCGGTCGAGACCTATTCGGCGATGACCTTCGCGCTCAAGAAGGGCGAGACGGTCGACCAGCGGGAATTGATCCGCAAGCTGGTGGCGCTGCAATACAAGCGCAACGACGCCGCCTTCCAGCGCGGTGCCTTCCGCGTGCGCGGCGACAATCTGGAGCTGTTCCCCTCGCATTACGAGGACACCGCCTGGCGCTTCAGCTTCTTCGGCGACGAGATCGAGGAGATCACCGAGTTCGATCCGCTCACCGGCAAGAAGGTGGCGAACCTCGATTATGTGAAGGTCTATGCCAACTCGCACTATGTGACGCCCGGGCCGACGCTCAAGCAGGCGAGCGAGGCGATCAAGCACGAGCTGGCCGAGCGGCTGAAGGAGCTGGTGGCGGAAGGGCGGCTGCTGGAGGCGCAGCGGCTGGAGCAGCGCACGCAGTTCGATCTGGAGATGATCGCGGCGACCGGCTCCTGCGCGGGCATCGAGAATTACAGCCGCTTCCTTACCGGCCGCCTGCCCGGCGAGCCGCCGCCGACCCTGTTCGAATATCTTCCCGAGAACGCGCTGCTGTTCGTCGACGAGAGCCACCAGACGGTGCCGCAGGTCGGCGGCATGGCGCGGGGCGACCACCGGCGGAAGATCACGCTGGCGGAATACGGCTTCCGCCTGCCATCGTGCATCGACAATCGCCCCTTGCGCTTCAACGAATGGGACGCGATGCGCCCGCAGACCATCGCCGTCTCTGCGACGCCCGGCACCTGGGAGATGGAGCAGTCCGGCGGCGTCTTCGCCGAGCAAGTGATCCGCCCGACCGGCCTGATCGATCCGCCGGTGGAGATCAGACCCGTAGAGCATCAGGTCGACGATCTGGTGCAGGAATGCCGCGAGGTGGCGGCGAAGGGCTATCGCACGCTGGTCACCACGCTCACCAAGCGCATGGCCGAGGACCTCACCGAATATCTCCACGAGGCGGGGCTCAAGGTCCGCTACATGCACTCCGACGTCGAGACGCTGGAGCGGATCGAGCTGATCCGCGACCTCCGGCTCGGCGTGTACGACATCCTCGTCGGCATCAACCTGCTGCGCGAGGGGCTCGACATTCCGGAATGCGGGCTGGTCGCGATCCTTGATGCCGACAAGGAGGGCTTCCTGCGCTCCGAAACCTCGCTGATCCAGACGATCGGCCGCGCCGCGCGCAACGTCGAGGGCCGGGTGATCCTCTATGCCGACCGCATCACCGGATCGATGGAGCGCGCCATGGCCGAGACCTCGCGCCGCCGCGAGAAGCAGGAGGCCTACAATCTGGAGCACGGCATCACGCCGGCGACGATCAAGCGCAACATCACCGACATCGTCGGCCATCTGGCGAGCCGCGATCAGGTGACGGTGGATACCGGGATCGAGGAGGTGCCGCACCTCGTCGGCCACAATCTGCGCGCCTATATCGAGGATCTGGAAAAGCAGATGCGCAAGGCCGCCGCCGACCTGGAGTTCGAGGAAGCCGGCCGCCTGCGCGACGAGATCCGCAAGCTGGAGCAGGACGAGCTCGGCATCGCCACCGAGCCCAGCCGCGCGCCGGTGCGCGGCGGATCGACGCTGGGCAAGCCGGGGACGCGGCAGGGGAAATACGGGCGGGTGCAGAAGAAGTTCGGCAGCAAGAATCGGTAACGGTTCGGGCTGAGCTTGTCGAAGCCCTGTCCTGCCTTTTGCACGGTGCAAACAAGGGCTGCACTTCGACAGGCTCAGTGCGAACGGGGGTGGATTGAGGCATCTCCCCTTGCCCCCGTCACCATCCCCCGCCATGCAGTGCCCATGACCATGCGGCGGACCATCCGAACGGCCCGGCAGGGCGCAGTCACCCTCCTGATGGTGGCGCTCGCCTCCTGCGTCGCGCCCGAGCAGAAGCCTGCGCCTGCGCCGCGCCCGGCCCCGCCTCCGCCGCCTGCGGCACTGCCCGCCGCGCCGCCGCAGCAGGACTGGCGCGACGTGCCGGTGACGCCGGGCGACTGGTCGTGGCGGGGGACGGCGGGGCAGAGCTCGATCGCGCAATATGGCACGCCCGGCCAGACCGCCGTCTTCGCGCTGCGCTGCGACCTTTCCACCCGCAACATCGTCTTCTCGCGCGGTGGCCTCGCGCCGACACCGAACGCGGCGATGAGCTTCACCACCTCCTACGGCAGCTTCGCCTATACCGGTGCGAACGGAGGTGGCCAGCCGCCCGCGATCGTCGCGCAGGCGAGCGCGCGCGACCCGCACATGGACCAGATCGCCTTCAGCCGCGGCCGCTTCCTGGTGGACGTGGCGGGTCAGCCGCGCCTCGTCCTGCCGGCCTGGCCCGAGGTCGCGCGGGTGATCCAGGATTGCCGGAGCTAGTTTGATCCGCTCACGCGGATGCCGCACCGGCCCGCTCCCCCACCCGGCCTCCCATCTAGGATACGCTGTTTGGGAGGCCGGGTGGGGGAGCGGGCCGGTGCGGGACCAGACAGAGGCACCATTGGCGGGCTGATGCGTTTGCTCTCCTGAAAGGAGAGCAACCATGGTTCGCAAGCTGGAAGACGGCGGCTTCATCGCCGATCGTGATCGCGAGGTGGCGCCAACCAACCGTATCCGTCCCGCCGATCCCAAGGGCGACGAGCGGCACGAGCTTAACAAGAAGGCGCTGTTCAGGAAGATGTGATCGCGCTGCCCCAGTTTTCCACAGGACTTATGTCCTGCAGGTGCGAACGGGGCTTGCATCGCGGATTCGTTTGAATCAGACTGCTTACACCATCAACATGGCGAAAGGAGGTGATCCGATGTCTCATGGTTCAGCAGAGAGGTCGGTTCTGTCCGTTCGGGAGATGCTCCGCTAAGCCTTCGGGCCTGTTAGCGGGGCTGGTCTCCCGGGCCGGACCCTCCGGCCGCTGACCATGCGAGACCACCGGGGCAAGCTCCGCCCCGGTGGTCTTTCTCTTTTTTGCGGTGCTCGAAGCGGTTACGCTATCGATCCTTCGGCGATTTGTTCGCCCACCACGCCAAACCAGCCGCCATCGACAATCCCATAATCCCAATCGACCATACAATCCGGTCGAGAAGTCTTTCCGAGCTTGCATGGCAATTGGGAGTTTCAGAGCCGCAGTCGCCTAAGGTCAGGGCCAAGACACAAAAACCGAAAATGATGAATGCGACCGCGCCGATCATGATGCATCCACATCCGGCGATGCGCCTGCGACCGGCGCGCCGCTCATGATCCTCGACGAAGCTCACCGTGTGACGCTCAATGGCCCCCCGCGTCCACAATCCCGCCCGCACCCGTCGCCTTGCCACTTGTCTTGTACACCGTCCCGCCCTTCATCACGAACTGCACGCGGGTCAGCTCGGTCACGTCCCTGAGCGGATCGCCCGTCACCGCGACGATGTCGGCGAAGCGGCCGGGCTGGACGGAGCCGATGTCCTTGCTGTCGCCGATCAGGTCGGCGGCGTTGCGGGTGGCGGCGAGGATCGCGTCCATCGGCGTCATGCCGGCCTGCACCATCAGCGCGAACTCGCCGGCATTCTCGCCGTGCGGCACCAGCCCCTGATCGGTGCCGAAGGCGATCTTCACGCCGGCGCGATAGGCGTTCCCGAGATTCTCGCGCAGGCGCGGCGCCACCGCCAGCGCCTTGGCTGCCGAGGATGGCGGCAGTTGCTCGGGATGGGCCTTCGCGATCTCGTACACCCGTTGCGCGATCAGTAGGGTGGGAACGAGGTAGGTGCCGTGCGCCTTGAACAGCGGATAGCTTTCCGGCCCGGCATAGCTGCCATGCTCAACGCTATCGACGCCGAGAGCGATGGCATGGTCGATCGCCTCGCGCCCGTGGATGTGGGCCGCCACCTTCAGTCCGAGCGCGTGCGCGGTGTCGACCACCGCCTTGATCTCGGCATCGCTCATCAGCTGGAGGTTGGGATCGTCGCCCACCGAGAGCACGCCGCCCGACGGCATGATCTTGATGAGGTCGACACCCTCGCGGCGATGCTGGCGGACGGCGCGGATGGCAGCGTCCGCGCCGTCGATGATCGCCTCGTTCCAGCCCGGATTCTCGAGCGCGGGGTCGAGGCCCGAATGGCTGTCGCTGTGGCCGCCGGTCGGCCCGAGCGGCGCGCCCGCCACCCACATGCGCGGGCCGGCGATGGTCCCGTCCGCGATCGCTTTCTTCATCGCGACGACCACGGCCGTGGTGGCGCCGACGTCGCGCACGCTGGTGAAGCCCGCCTCCAGCGTGGCGCGGGCATAAGCCGGCGTCTTGTAGATGCCGTCATAGTCCGTCTCGGTGACCATCTCGCGGATCGGATCGCCGCCGTCGAACTGGCCGGTGATGTGGACGTGGCAGTCGATCAGGCCGGGCAGCACCGTGGCGTTCGACAGGTCGATCACGCTCGCGCCCGCCGGCTGGGTGAAGCCCGGCGTCACCGAGACGATGCGGTCGTCGTGGACGAGGATGGTGACCTGCGATTTCGGCGCGCCGCCGGTGCCGTCGATCAGATGCCCCGCATGGATCGCGACGTCCGCCGCCTGCGCCGTCGTCGCCAGCGCACAGGCGAGCGCCAGGCCCGCCACCCCGTTCGATATCCGCATTGTCCATCCCCTGTTGATGCGGGGGAGACTAAGCAGAGGAGGCTTGGATCGGAACCGTTTTCTTCCGTTCGGGCTGAGCCTGTCGAAGCCTTGTCCTTCCTTCTTGCACGCTTGAAGAGGAGGGCAGCACTTCGACAAGCTCAGTGCGAACGATTTAGGTGCTTACTCCCGCTCCAGCAGCTCGTTGCGGATGCGGATCGCGCGGCTGGCGAGGCGGACCTCGTAGAGGAACGCGCCCAGCGCCGCGATCAGCAGCAGCATCGCGACGATGAACAGGCTCGCCACCGTCCGCCCGAAGCGGGTATCGAGCAGCCCTGCCACGAACAGCATCACCACCAGCAGGCACACCGCGATCGCGCTCGCCGTGGCCAGCGCGATCGCGGTGTTGATGATCCGCATCCGCCGGTCGAGCAGCCGCAACTCCGGCACCGAGAGCGAGCGGGGCAGGGTGGCGAACTGCTCCTCCAGCCAGCGCGCCCGGTCCACCACGCGGGCGAGCCGGGTCGCGAACAGGTTGATCAGCAGCCCCAGCGCAGAGAGCAGGAAGGCCGGCGCCACCG
This sequence comes from Sphingomonas chungangi, assembly GCF_013778325.1. Classification (GTDB taxonomy): domain Bacteria; phylum Pseudomonadota; class Alphaproteobacteria; order Sphingomonadales; family Sphingomonadaceae; genus Solisphingomonas; species Solisphingomonas chungangi. Next base: position 57,390 of record NZ_JACEIB010000006.1, read on the forward strand.
CCAGCGAGATGGCATGGCCGATCGTCTCGGGAGCGGTGGGCTGCAGGGCGTCAGTCCTTTTCGGGAAGGGGCACGTTGAACCCGTTCAACGTCATCGAGACGAGCGCGTAAAGCCCCACCAGATAGATCAGTTCGTTGGTGCCATGCTGGCCGAAGGTGGAGACCGCGAGCGCATAGACCGGCTGGGGCAGCACGCCGCCGTTCACCAGCGCGTAGGCAACGTCGTAGCCGATCCCCTCCTCGGCGGAGAGGCCAGCCGGGCGCGAGCCGGAGACGAGCGTCGCCAGCGTGGCGTCGTCCATCTCGTCCTTCTCGGCGACGGCGATGTGGGCGTAGATCTCGTAGGCCGCGTCGAAATGCGCGCCGGTCACCAGGATCGCGACCTGCCGCACCCGATCGGGCAGCGTCGCCTCCATGGTCATCGCCTTGGTGAGTTCCCAGATCGCGCCGCCGATGCGCGGTTCGTGGAGCCAAGGGTTCCACGGCCCCATCAGCGCCCCGGCCTCGGTGGTGCCCTCGGGCGCGATGGTGATGAAGGCGTTGAAGTCGGATCCGATGCCCTTCTTCATGTCGGCGTAGAGGGGCTTCTGCTCCTCGGTCAGGTCGGCGGGCGCGATGAGGGGGAGGCGCATGGGTACATCCTTCGCTTGAGGTTACTCCCGTCCTCTCCTTCGGACCTGCGCCCGCCATTCAGGCGGTACGCAATCTTTTCGACGGAATGCGCGGAAGAGCGCATTCCGAGGCGGCACCGGCCCGCTCCCCCACCCGGCCTCCCATCTAGGATACGCTGTTTGGGAGGCCGGGTGGGGGAGCGGGCCGGTGCGGTCTTCAACTCTCCAAAGTCGCTTCCAGCGTGATCTCGGCCTTGAGCAGCTTGGAGATCGGGCAGCCGGCCTTGGCCTCGGCCGCGATGCGATCGAACTCGCTCTGCGCGATGCCGGGGATGCGCGCGGTCAGCGTCAGCGCGGATTTGGTCACGGCGAAGCCGTCGCCATCCTTGTCGAGCGTCACCGCCGCCTTGGTGTCGAGCGTGCCGTCCTCGTGGCCCGCCTTCGCCAGCGCGAAGCTCAGCGCCATGGTGAAGCACGATGCGTGGGCGGCCGCCACCAGCTCTTCCGGATTGGTGCCCGCCTCGTTCTCGAAGCGGGTGTTGAAATCGTAGCGGGCGTCGGACAGCACGCCGGACTGCGTGGAGACGCGGCCCTTGCCGGCCTTGCCGAGGCCTTCGTAATGGGCGGAACCGGTGCGGATCATGGCTGTCTCCTGGTGTGTGGTCAGGCCCCAACGTGCGAGCGCCGGGAGGGTTCGATGCGCCCGTCCCGGCATCCGGTGCGTTGATCCTACAGCGACCCTAGCCACAGGAGAAGGCACCGCGATGACGGACGCCAAGCCCGCCCATCATGAGGGCGATCCCGACACCCACAAGGTCGAGCATGACGAGCACAGCGCCGGCAAGCCGCAGGCGAGCCCCAAGCTCAACGCCGTCGGCCTGCCCGAGCCGGAGACGGAGCAGCCGGTCGACCTGCCGCACCCCGATCGCCCCCATGGCGAGCGGCAGGACGGGCCGGGCGCCGGCCCGCGCCGGGCGGATCGCCACGATGCGGTGCCCGCCGGTTCCACGCATGCGACCCGCAAGGGCGCCGACCAGGGCAAGCCCGAGGAGCCCGACGCCGCGCATCGCGGCCAGCCGGCGCTGTTGCGCACCGGCGAGGCGAGCGGATCGGGCGCCAGCGCGGGCGGCACCCGCCACGGGGCGCCGGAGGAACCCGCCACCGACAGCGCCGGCGGGGCGGGGCGGGATCGAGCCTCCTGAAATCCTCCCCCGCCAAGGAGGAGGATCAGGGTGCTGGCGAATGCGCCTCGCGCAACCGCCATTGCTCCGTTTTCATTTGAAACGCTGCGTTGCAGCAATACATCCGGGCCATCAAGCCGACATCATGTCGGGCCCGGAGATCCATCATGCGTCACGCGCTTCTCGCCCTGATCGCCGCCGCCATCGCCACCCCCGCAGTCGCGGGTGACTTCGTGGCCGGCGGCGAGCATTACAGCTACACCGCCGCGCGCGACGCGCATGGCGACGTCGTGCTCAATGGCCAGGCTGGCCACGATCCCTTTGCGCTGCGCGTGCACGGCAACCACGTGTCGGGATCGATGGGCTATTCGGCCATCTCGTTCAAGGTGTCGGACGAGGCGCTCGCCCGCCTGAACGACGAGGTGCCCGGCGCCGCCCGGCAGGCCTCGGCCGCCCCGGCGACGCTCGCCGCCAACTGACCTGCCCCGCCCGGCCCGCCGAGGGTCGGGACGGAGCCTGTACCCGCGTAGCAGAGCCCCGTGACGGTCCGCCGTCGCGGGGCTTTTTCGCAGGTGCGGCATCGGATCAGCGCAGCTCGCGGGTGCGGACGCGGCCGAGCAGGAAGCGCTCCAGCACCGCGAGCTGCGCGCGGTTGTGCGCCTCGGCCGGAGTCGGCGGGCCATGGCGCGCCGCATTCGCCGCATCGCGCCGCGCGGCCCAGGCGGCATGCTCGGGATGGCCGTCGGTCGCCGCCTCGGTGCGGGTCTGGAAGCAGGGGCGTTCGGGCGTGGGGATGAAGGGAGGCATGGTCGGCCTTTCGGGCGAAGTTGACGAAGTTGACAGCGGCGGGGCCGCTCGGAAGACATATCTAGTCGACTAACACACCCGTCCGCGCGACTTGCCCGGCCTGCGCCGACCGTCGCCGGGGCGGTGCGCGGACGCGCCGTCGGCCTCCGCCTGCAAAGCCGCGAGCGCCTCGTCGAGCCGGGGCCGGTGGGCGTAGCTGTGCGCGCCGGCCCAGTGGCGCAGATCCGATTGCGGGGCGAAGCCGAACGGATCGCGCACGCGCAGCAGCGTCATCAGCAGATTGTCGTTGAAGCGCCGCCGGGTGCCGACCTGCTCGCCCTTCCAGAAGACCGGCTCCTCCACCCCCTCGATCGCGCGATCATAGGCGATGTCGCCCAGCAGGTTGATCGCGCAGGTCATCGCGACATCCCAGGCCTCCCGGAAGGCGTCGGCGTCGGCGCGGTTGCGCTGCGCGTAGAGCGCCTGCCGCGACAACCCGCACGCCTTCGCCGCGCGGGAGACGCTGGCGGTGGCGGCGAGAGTCTCGAAGAAGATGCGCTGGCGCTCGGGGGTGAGGCCGTCGTGGCGCGGCGCGGGGGAGGGGGTATCGGCGGAGTGGGCGACGGCAGGCGGCCGCTCCGCGTCCGTCACGCCCTCCGCCTGGGCGTCGTCGGCCGGGGTGGCCGCCGGAGCGCCCGGTGCCGGATCCCGGAGCGGCGCCCCCGGGCCGGGCCGCAGGCCTGCGGGCGGCTCCAGCCCCTCCTCGTCGATCTCCTGCGGAGAGTGGACAGCCGGGATGAAGCCCTGCGCGTCGCGCGGCAGCGCCTCGATCGGCCCGTGCGCGGGATGGGGGAGCTGCGTACCTCCCATCTCCGTCTCGCCGAGTTCGCCGAGCCGCGCGAGGGCTTCGGCGGGGACCAGCGGACGAGGCTCGGGCTGCACGAGACGGACGGGACGGCGACGGGGCATGAGTCGGCTCCTTTGTACAACGGAGCTAACCCATATGGCACTATTTTGGCGTGTAGGAAAAGGGTATTTGATCTGTTATGCCGCCCTCGGCGGTCTTGCCTCGATAGCCGCCTCAGCCGGAGCGAAACGAAAGATGGGCTGCTGTCCGCGGGGTTGGCGGTCATCCTGACACCCGAGAACCGCCATTGACCCCTTGTTCCGATTCTCTCTTTGTTCCAGGATAGGCCGTGGTTACGACTCATCTCATCCCGGCCGATGTTGCCGAGCTATACGAAGTGCATGAATGGCGTAACGCGACGGGAATTTTGTCGACCGCACATCCTGCTGAGTGGGACGAGATCATCGCAGCACTTCGCGAATTTCGTTTTCTACGGAGCGAGGTGTTGAAGGGCGGCGGTCGCAAAAGCGTGATCGCTTCGCGTTTTGATGGTTTTCTCACTGAGCGGGGCTGGGAGGAGCGAAAGTTCGCGACGAGTATCCGCGTTGATCGAGAAGAGCGGGATTCGCCGACCCACAAGGTCGATTGTTTCAAGGGGCGCGTCGGCCTTGAGATTGAGTGGAACAACAAGGATCCATTCTTCGATCGCGACCTCAACAATTTTCGCCTGCTATTCGATTTGCGTGTGATCGATGTCGGGGTGATCTTGACGCGATCCAGTCACCTTCAGACGATCTTCAAATCGTTGGGTAAGAAGGTTGCGGACAAATACGGCGCTTCGACGACGCACATGGACAAGCTTTTGCCACGCTTAGAGGGCGGGGGTGGTGGTGGCTGTCCGATCCTCGCTTTCGGGATCACGCGAAATCTCTATGTCGAAGATGAGGCGCCGATCGAGATGGCTATAGACGAGGGGGCAGACGATGACGCCGAGTGACGATTTTGCGCAGGCGACGCGCGGGCGGAAGTTTTCGACCATCCTCGCCGATCCGCCGTGGCGGTTCACCAACCGCACCGGCAAGATGGCGCCGGAGCATCGCCGCCTGTCGCGCTATGGCACGATGAGCCTCGATGAGATTTGCGCGTTGCCGGTGGAGGGCGTCGCGGCCGATCCGGCGCACCTCTATCTATGGGTGCCGAACGCGCTGCTGCCCGATGGCCTGCAGGTGATGAAGGCATGGGGGTTCGAATACAAATCGAACCTCGTCTGGCACAAGATACGCAAGGACGGCGGATCGGACGGGCGCGGCGTCGGCTTTTACTTCCGCAACGTGACCGAGCTATGCCTGTTCGGCGTGCGTGGCAAGAATGCACGCACGCTGGCACCTGGGCGCCGGCAGGTGAACCTACTCGGCACCCGCAAGCGTGAGCACAGCCGCAAGCCTGACGAGTTCTATGACATCATCGAAGCCTGCTCGCCTAAGTCGCGGCTAGAGATGTTTGCGCGCGGTACGCGCAAGGGCTGGGATACGTGGGGCAACCAGGCCGAGGAATATGAAATCGGCTGGGATACCTACGCCCATAACTCACGTCGGGATGGCGAGGTGGTTTGGGTTGAAGCGGCCGAGTAAGGTTGTAGTTGATAATACTTAGGTCCTGCCCCATGTTGGAAGTGGGAGGGGCGTATGATCGACTTTTCGATGGAAGTCTTGGCTGGGTTGACCGGAACGGGGATTATCGGGTCTACGAATTACCTCGGGAGAGGCCTGCTTTGGCCGCTGTTCAAAACCCGAGTTCAGGACAATCCCAATTATTCAGGTCGTTGGATTGCTAGCCTCCCTGGGGCGAGTGGAGAGTCATTTCGGCTCTATCTTGCAATAAACCACTACGCTCCATACGTTCGGGGTGGGATGGAAATCGAAAAAACTAAAGACGGAAAAATTACCAGCACATCGAAGCTAAAGATCACGGGTTACATATGTGATAATCACATTTCTATTGCTTGTAGAACCAAGATCAAAGACCGAAGATCTATTAGTACTTTGTTCTTAAGGATATGCGATCAAAGTGTTTCTCTTAATGGACAGTATTCTTTTAAGGCGTTGGATACGGGGGCTCTGGTTACCCGTGAGGTGAAGTTTGACCGAACGAAAGAGAGAACGGGATAAGCGACAAGTGCCATAATAATTGGAAGATCACTCCGCCGCCGCCTTCACCCGCTTAGCCGCCACCTTCCGCTTCCCCGCCGCCTTTACCGGCGCCGCGCTCACCACGCTCGCCCCCTCCAGCAGCGGCTTCAGATAACGCCCCGTATAGCTGCGCTCCACCTGCACCACCTCTTCCGGCGTGCCGGTGGCGACGATCTCGCCGCCCTTGTCGCCGCCTTCGGGGCCGAGGTCGATGATCCAGTCGGCGGTCTTGATGACCTCCAGATTGTGCTCGATCACCACCACCGTATTGCCCTGCTCGACCAGCGCGTGCAGCACCTCGAGCAGCTTGCGGACGTCCTCGAAATGCAGGCCGGTGGTCGGCTCGTCGAGGATGTAGAGCGTGTTGCCGGTGGCGCGCCGCGATAGCTCCTTGGCGAGCTTCACGCGCTGCGCCTCGCCGCCCGACAGCGTCGTCGCCTGCTGGCCGACCTTGACGTAGCCCAGCCCCACCTCGACCAGCATCGCCATCTTGTCGCGGATGCCGGGCACCGCCTTGAAGAATTCGACCGCATCCTCGCAGGTCATGTCCAGCACGTCGGCGATCGACTTGCCCTTGAACGTCACCTCCAGCGTCTCGCGGTTGTAGCGCTTGCCGTGGCACACGTCGCAGGTGACGTAGACGTCGGGCAGGAAGTGCATCTCGATCTTGATCAGGCCGTCGCCGCTGCACGCCTCGCAGCGGCCGCCCTTGACATTGAAGCTGAAGCGGCCGGGCTTGTAGCCGCGCGCCTGGCTTTCCGGCAGGCCGGCGAACCAGTCGCGGATCTGGGTGAAGGCGCCGGTGTAGGTCGCCGGGTTGGAGCGCGGGGTGCGGCCGATCGGCGACTGGTCGATGTCGATCACCTTGTCGAGATGCTGGAGGCCCTCGATCTTCTCGTGATGCCCGGCCTGGATGCGCGCGCCGTTGAGCGTGCGGCTGGCCGAGGCGAACAGGGTGTCGATCGTGAAGGTCGACTTGCCCGATCCCGAGACGCCGGTGATGCAGGTGAAGGTGCCGAGCGGGATCGAGGCGCTGACGTCCTTCAGGTTGTTGGCGCGCGCGCCCTTCACGGTGAGCTGCTTGCCCGATCCCTTGCGGCGCTGCGCGGGGAGGGGGACGGCGCGGCGGCCGGAGAGATAGTCGCCGGTCAGGCTCGTCTCGCAGGCGAGGATGTCGGCGAGGTCACCCTCGCACACCACCTGCCCGCCATGCACGCCCGCGCCCGGCCCCATGTCGACGACATGGTCGGCGGTGCGGATCGCATCCTCGTCATGCTCGACGACGATCACGGTGTTGCCGAGATCGCGCAGGCGCCGCAGCGTGACGAGCAGCCGGTCGTTGTCGCGCTGGTGGAGGCCGATCGACGGTTCGTCCAGCACGTAGAGCACGCCGGAGAGGCCGGACCCGATCTGGCTGGCGAGGCGGATGCGCTGGCTCTCGCCGCCCGATAGCGTGCCCGATGTGCGATCGAGGTTGAGATAGTCGAGGCCGACATTGTCGAGAAAGCCCAGCCGCTCGACGATCTCCTTGAGGATGCGCTCGGCGATCTGGTTCTGCTGCTCGTTGAGGTGCTGCGGCATCTCGCGGAAGAACTTCAGCGCGGGGCCGACGGCGCGGCGGGTGGACATGCTGATGTCCTCCCCGGCGATCTTCACCGCGCGCGCCTCGGGCTTCAGGCGGGCGCCCTCGCACACCTCGCAGGGGCGGGCCGACTGGTACTTGGCCAGCTCCTCGCGCATCCAGGCGCTCTCGGTCTGCAGCATGCGGCGCTCGAGATTGCCGATCACGCCCTCGAAGGCCTTCTTGACCTCGTAGCTCTTGCGCCCGTCCATGAAGCGCAAGGTGACGGCGCGGCCGCGCGTGCCGTGGAGGATGGTGTCGCGATCCTCCTCGGAGAGCTGGTTCCACGGCGTCGTCAGCTCGAAATCATATTCGCGCGCGAGGCTGGAGAGCACCTGCATGTAATAGGGGCTGGGCGGGTTGGACTTCGCCCACGGCACCACGGCGCCCTGCTTGATCGAGAGATTTTCGTTGGGGACGACCAGCTCCGGGTTGAAATAGAGCTTCTCGCCGAGCCCGTCGCAGGCCGGGCAGGCGCCCTGCGGCGCGTTGAACGAGAAGAGGCGCGGCTCGATCTCGGCGATGGTGAAGCCCGAGACGGGGCAGGCGAACTTTTCGGAGAAGGTGATGCGATCCGAGATGCCGTCCGGCAACTGAAGCGCCATAATTCCCCCCGTTCGCACTGAGCCTGTCGAAGTGCGTGCTTCAGGCGCATCGCCCGCGTCACGTCCTTCGACAGGCTCAGGACGAACGGTGTCCGGGGTTCCGAGCACGTCGACATAGGCCAGCCCCTCGGCCAGCTTGAGCGCGGTCTCGAAGCTCTGCGCGAGGCGCGTCTCGATCTCGGGGCGCACCACCAGGCGGTCCACCACGATGTCGATGTCGTGCTTGTATTTCTTGTCGAGGGCGGGGGCCTCCTCGATCTCGTAGATCGTGCCGTCGATGCGGACGCGCTGGAAGCCCTCCTTCTGCCACAGCGCCAGCTCCTTGCGATACTCGCCCTTGCGGCCGCGCACGACCGGGGCGAGCAGCAGGAAGCGCGTGCCCTCGGGCAGCGCCATGACGCGATCGACCATCTGGCTGACCGTCTGCGCGCTGATCGGCAGGCCGGTGGCGGGCGAATAGGGAATGCCGACGCGCGCCCACAGCAGGCGCATGTAATCGTAGATCTCGGTGACGGTGGCGACCGTCGAGCGCGGGTTGCGGCTGGTCGTCTTCTGCTCGATCGAGATGGCGGGCGAGAGGCCCTCGATATGATCGACGTCGGGCTTCTGCATCAGCTCGAGGAACTGGCGCGCATAGGCCGACAGCGATTCCACGTAGCGCCGCTGCCCCTCGGCATAGATGGTGTCGAAGGCGAGGCTAGACTTGCCCGATCCGGAGAGCCCGGTGATCACGATCAGCTTGTCGCGCGGGAGATCGACGTCGACCCCCTTCAGATTATGCTCGCGGGCGCCACGGACGGAGATATGGGTCAGCATCAGAGTGTTCTACATCCGTTCCGGAGGAGTCGCCAGCCCCGAAATGGGATCGGCATCGGCGGGGCCCAGGCCGAAAGGGATATGGGCAGGCATTCCGGAGAGTCCAAGAGGGCGCGTGTGATCGATCGTGTCAGCCGGTCCGCGCGTCGAAATCGGCGCGGTGGCCCTCGATCCGTTCGAGATGGGCGCCCGCCCATAAGCCGAGCGCGTGCACCGGCTCGGACAGCGAGCGGCCGAGATCGGTCAGCGCATATTCCACCTGCGGCGGCAGCGTCGGATAGACGGTGCGGTTCACCATGCCGTCGCGCTCCAGCGCGCGCAGCGTGCGCGTCAGCATCTGCTGGCTGATGCCGCCGATCGTGCGCTTGATGTCGTTGAAGCGGCGCGGACCCTCGCGCAGCACCATCACGATCATAACCGTCCACTTGTCGCCGACGAGCGAGAGCACGGAGCTCAGCTTGCGGCACTGGTCGCTGATCTGGTGCGGCGGGGGCGGGGCAGGCATATCCATGTGACCTGGTCCTAAAAATATGCGTTCTTGGCGCGTCCGATGCCGTCACATAACTGGCCCTGGTCAATTTTCCAGACCGGAGACCCTCTGTGAAGCTTCTGCATCTCGATTCCAGCATCCTCGGCGACAATTCGGCGAGCCGCACCATCTCCGCCGCGATCGTCGAGCGGCTGACAACGGCCGATCCGGCGATTGAGGTCGAATATCGCGATCTCGTCGCCGATCCGGTGGACCATCTGACGATCGGCAGCTTCATGGCGCTGGCCGAGGGCGAGGAGCTGAAGCAGTTCCTCGCCGCCGACATCGTCGTGATCGGTGCCGGCTTCTACAATTTCACCATCCCGAGCCAGCTCAAGGCATGGGTCGATCGCATCACCGTGAAGGGCCACACCTTCAGCTATGGCGAGAGCGGGCCGGTCGGCCTCGCGACCGGCAAGCGGGTGATCGTCGCGCTCGCTCGCGGCGGCATCTACAGCGCCGACAGCCCGCGCGCCGGCTTCGAGCATGCCGAGACGCTGCTGCGGAATGTGTTCGGTCTGACTGGCTGCGACGTCGAGTTCGTCGTCGCCGAGGGTATCGCGATGGGCGACGAGGCCCGCCGCGTGGCGATCGAGGGTGCCGTGGCGCAGGCGAAGCGGATTGCGCCGGCGGCGGTCGGCGTGGCGGCCTGATCGCTTTCGTTGCTGGAGGGCGTTCAGGCCGGGTGTGGGCGCCTGTTCCTTTTTTCTCGGCTCTGGATCAGCTTCCCACCTCTGTCGTTGCCGTAATGGAGAGATCTCCGCTTAGGGCAGAATCCCATTTTCCCTAGCCTCCCGCCATTCACGGCGGGGGTGTCGGGTGGGCAACAGGCTATATTACGGCGATAATCTGGATATTCTTCGCGAGCATGTCCGCGACGAGAGCGTCGATCTCGTCTATCTGGACCCGCCGTTCAATTCCAACACCGGTTACAATCTCTTGTTCGCCTCGGCGGCATCCAGCCGCGTGGAGGCCAGCATCGAGGCGTTCGATGATACCTGGACGTGGGGCGAAGCCTCCCGGAACGCATTGTTGGACATAGACGGCGGCACCAACCGGCAGCTGCAGGTGATGATGCGCGCGATGCACGACGCGCTCGGCGACAGCCCGCTGATGGCCTATCTGGCGATGATGGCGGTGCGGCTGGTCGAGCTGCATCGCGTGCTGAAGGAGACGGGATCGCTCTATCTCCACTGCGATCCGACCGCGAGCCATTATCTCAAGCTGGTGCTGGATGCGGTTTTCGGGGCCGATCGCTTCGTGAACGAGATTACGTGGAAGCGGTCCTATGCGCATAGCGACTCGAAACAGGGCGCAAGGCACTTCGGTCGGCAGACCGATATCATCTTCTTCTATTCGAAAACTGCCGATCGCACCTGGAATCCTTTGTTTACTTCCTACGATCAGAAATATCTGGATCGAGACTATCGTCGTATCGATCCCGATGGCCGACGGTTCAGGCTCGATAATATCCAGGGGCCGGGCGGGGCAGATAAAGGCAATCCCTTTTACGAGGTAATGGGAGTCTCGCGCCATTGGCGCTACTCAAAGTTGCGTATGCAGGAACTGATCGATGCGGGACGCATCATTCAGACAAGGCCGGGTTCGGTGCCTCAATATAAGCGTTATCTGGACGAGATGCCGGGAGTTCCGGTGCAGAATTTGTGGGATGATATCCCCGTCCTCAACAACCGCGACAAGGAACGCCTCGGCTACCCCACCCAGAAGCCGCGCGCGCTCCTCGAGCGCATCATCGCCGCCTCGTCCAATCCCGGCGACGTGGTGCTCGATCCCTTCTGCGGGTGCGGGACGGCGGTCGATGCCGCGCAGAAGCTCGGGCGGCGGTGGATCGGGATAGACGTCACCCACATCGCGATCGGGATGATCGAGAACCGGATGCGGGAGGGGTATCCCGGCATCCAGTTCGAAACCATCGGCGTGCCGCGCGATCTCGCCTCGGCCGAGCGGCTCGCCGCCGACGATCCGCACCAGTTCCAGCAATGGGTGAGCTGGCAGGTCGGTGGCTATCCGCGCGACAAGAAGGGCGGGGACAGGGGCATCGACGGCTGGTTCAACTATCTCTCGGGTGGCGGGAAGGTCGAGAGCGGCGTGATTTCCGTCAAGGCGGGCGACATCGTCAATCCGAACATGGTGCGCGATCTCGGGCGCGTGATGGAGCGCGACAAGTTCCGCTTCGGGTTGTTCGTCATGAAGTCGCTGCCGACCCGGGGGATGCGCGAGGAGGCCGCGTCGCATCCGACGATCGAGACCGAGTTCGGCCGCTTCCCGGCGCTCCAGATCGTCACCTTGGCCGAGCTGATGCACGGCCAGCGACCCAGGCTGCCGCCGCTGATCAGCCCTGTGAAGAGAGCGGCGCGGGTGGAGACGCGGACATCGCACCAGCCGGGATCGCAGGGGAACCTGCTCTAGCGCCCGCCAGCGCATCGAACAGCGCCAGATAGAGCTCCGCCTTGCCCTCCGCCGTGAAGCGCGCGGCGCCCTCCGCCAGCAATGCGGGATCAGGCGGGGCGTCGAGCGTCGCGATCATCGCGCGAGCCATCGCCGCCGGATCGCGGACCGGCACCAGCGGGCCGAGGCGGCCGTCCTGCAGCGTCTCGCGGGCACCGCCGGGGCAATCGGTCGCGACCACCGGGCAGCCGGCGGCGAGCGCCTCGATCGGCACCGCCTGCATCCCCTCCCAGAGCGACGAGGAGACCAGCAGATCGGCGTGCAGCAGCCGATCGGCGACATCGCGCACCTCGCCGGGCATCTCCACGTCGCGCGCGATGCCGAGCCGTGTGGCAAGCGCCCGCAGGCGCCGGCGCTCCGGACCTTCGCCGAGCAGGTGCAGGCGTGCCGGGCGATCGGCCCGCACCAGCGCGAAGGCACGCAGCAGGGTGGTGAAGTCCTTCTGCGCCGTCAGCCGGCCGACGCCGAGGACCAGCGGCATGTTCGCGCACGGGCCGCGCGGCGCGGCGCGGATGCGGTCGACCACCGGGTTGGGGATCGTCTCGATCCGTGCCGGGCGGCGGCCGAGCAGGCGGCGCAGCGCGTCGGCACCATCGTCCGACAGCGCGACGATCGCGTCGGCCTGCGCGTAGAGGCGCGCCGTGCGGCGCAGCTTGAACGGCTCGGCGAGGCGCTTCGGCAGGTTCCAGCGCGGCAGCTTGCGATACGGATGGCGGCTGGCGCGCAACACCAGCGGGACCGAGGTGTCGCGCGCCGCAGCCACGGCGGCGCGGTGCGTGTCGGTGACGCAGGACATCAGCACCGCCGGCCGCGCCTGCTCGCAATAAGCGGCGAGACCGCCCGCCTCGATCGGCGCCACCCGCACCGCCGGGGACAGTATGGCGCGCATCGGTCCATCGGCCTCGTAGCTCACCAACTCGACCGTGCGGCCCAGCTCGGCGAAGCGGTTGGCAAGGCTCGCGACGCGGCGCTGCGCCCCGCCGCCGCTCAGGATGTTGACGAGAAGCGCGATCGGCCGATCCGAGGCCGGAATCTCGTCGCCGCGCCACATCACCGTAACATCCTGCCTGCAATCCCGTGACGATCGGAAGGCACGAATGGCACGCTTTGATGACAGTGCGGCGAAGGGGGCGGGCGGCGAGGCCGCGACCGCCGGGCTGCGCCGCGTCGGCGTCAACGCCGGCTGGCTGCTCGGCGCGCGCGGCTTCCAGGCGGTGCTGTCGATCGCCTATCTCGCCATGGCGACGCGCACGCTCGGCCTCGCGGATTTCGGCCGCTTCACTTTGATCGTCGCGATCGGACAGGGGATTTCGGCGGTGGTCGGCTTCCAGACCTGGCAATTCGTGGTGCGCTACGGCACCCGCGCGCAGGTGGAGGGGGATGCGCCGGGCGTCGACCGGATCATCGCATTCGCCGCCTTGCTCGATCTGGCGGCAGCGCTGGTGGGGAGCCTGCTGGCGCTGTTCGCGATCTGGCTGCTCGGGCCGGCGCTCAAGGTGCCGCGCGATCTCTACGGCGCGGCGTTCGGCTTCTGCTTCGCCATCCTGATCGCGGTGCGGTCGACCCCGATCGGGGTGCTCAGGCTCGACCAGCGCTTCCGCGATGCGGCGCTGGCGGATTCGGTGTCGCCCGCCGTGCGCGCGGCGGGAGCGGCGCTGGCGGCGGTGCTGTTGCCGTCGGTGACAGGCTTCCTGCTGGCATGGGCGGTGGCCGAGCTGGCGACGGCGGCGGCTTACTGGTGGGCGGCGCTGCGCAAGCGGGGGCTGGCGCTCGCCCCGGCGGGCCTGAGACGGCTGGCGCGCGAGGAGCCGTCGCTGTGGCGCTTCGTGTTCCTCACCAACCTCTCCTCGACGCTGACGCTGACCGCCAAGCAATTCACCCTGATCGTGGTCGGCGCGTTCGGCGGGCCGGCGGCGGCGGGCATGTTCCGGGTCGCGGCGCAGCTCGCGCAGGCGATGGTGAAGGCGACCCAGACCTTCTCGCGCGCCGCTTATGCCGAGCTGGTGCTGGCGATCACGACCGGATCGGATCGTGCCCTGCTGGCGCGGCTGACCCTGATCGCGGGCGCGGTGGCGGTGGCGATGGTGGGGGTGGCGGCCTTGTTCGGCGAACCGCTGCTGCGGCTGATCGCGACGCGGCAATTCTCCGGCGCCTACTGGCCGATCGTGATCCTGGTGGGTGCGGCGGGGCTCGACCTGCTGGGCTTCGCCTTCGAGCCGGCGATGACCGCGCGGGGGCAGGCGGGCGCCGCCTTCCGCCTGCGCGTGGTGGCGACGGGGGTGCAGGCCGGGCTGCTCTTCCTGCTGCTGCCGCCCTTCGGGACGATCGGGGGCGCCTGGGCGACCTTCTGCGGCAGCCTTGTAGCGGTGCTGCTGACCGGCTGGGGCGTGCTCAGGCCCGCGCCGCCCGAGCCCGCGCGCCGGCCGCAGCCTTTGTGAGCATCGCATGATAGGCGCGCATCATCACCGGGGCGTCATAGGCCTGCGCGCGGTCTCCGGGCATTACGGGATCGTCGATCTGGCGGAGCAGGGCAGCGGCGAAGGCTTGCGGGTTCTCCGCGTCGGCGATCAGCCCGTAACGGCCGTCGTCCAGCACGTCGGCGGCGTCGCCGGCGGTGCGGCTGGCGACGATCGGCGTGCCCGCCGCCATCGCCTCAAGCAAGGCGATCGACGAGCCCTCCCAGCGCGAGGCGAGCGCGAAGACGCGCGCGGCGCGCAGCCACGGATAGACATTGTCGGTGGTGCCGGCGAACAGGACATGCCCCGCGATGCCGCGCGCCTCGGCACGGGCGATCAGGGCGGCGCGATAGTCGTCGGTGCCGGCGCCGAGCACCACCAGCCGCACGGCGTGCGTCTTCCGCACCACCGCGACCGCATCGATCAGCGCCTCGAAATTCTTCTGCGGCTGGAGGCGGCCGATCGAGAGGATCACCGGCTCCGGCCCGGCCATCGCTGCCGGCACCGTCCCGTCCGCCTGCGGAACGGTGACGAGATCGATCCCATTGGGGATCAGAACTGCCTTGCCGCTCGCGATGTGCGGCGCAAACACGCCGCTGCGCGCGAGGTTGGCGCCGACCACGATCGCGCCGCCCGATCCGCGCACCAGCAGCCCGCTCCAGAAACGGCGCCAGCGATTACGCCACGGCTGGCCTTCGCGCTCCATCGCGTTGCTGAACACGTACACGACGGGCACACCGAGCCCGCGCGTCGCCGCCCACAGGCTGAAATGGCCGAAATTGCCGCCGGAGAGGATCACGCCGGGGCGCAGCTCGCGCAGCGTCCGGCGCAGGGGCGGGACGGCGCCCAGACGGGGAACCTTGCCCTTCGGCCGCTCCGCCGCCGCCACGAAGCCGGCCGGCGCCACGTCCGCCGCGCCGAAGATGCCCGAGGCGTAGCCCGCCACCAGCATCGCCTCGTCGGTCTCCTCGAACGCCCGCGCCATCGCGATCATCGTGCGCACGACGCCGCTGGCGCGCATGTCCTGGACGTAGATGGCTATTCTCATGATCGCCTGTCGGAGGATGCGCGATGCTGTCCCTGACCGAGCTTTGGTATCGCGCGAAGAAACTCTATTCGATCTATCCCGGCATCGTCACGCCGGTCTCGGGTCGGTTCCTCGCCGATCATTATGACAGGCGCAAGCGCGGCCGGAGCCTGCCGCGCGCCGCGCTCGATGCGGCGGTGGGGGCGGCTTTCCTCGCCTGGGTGCCGCATCGGGCGCGCGCCGTGCAGCGCAGGTTCGGGCTGGATGATGCGTGGCAGGCGAAGGCGATCGCGATCGCCCGCGCGCGCTTTGCCGATCCCAACGATCTCGCGCTGTTCCGGATCGAGGATGCCTCGCAGCTCGATGCCTACATCCGCCGCTTCGAGGATGCCGGCCTCAACAAGCTGATCAACCCGAAGGGCTGGACGCCCGGCTGCGTGCTGGCCGACAAGATCCGCTTCTATGAGCGCTGCGCCGCGCATGGGTTGCGCCATCCGGCCGTCGTCGCGACGATCGAGCGCGGCCGGCTGCGGTTGCTCTCCCCGATTCCCCACGCCCCATTGCTGCTCAAGCCGGCGCGCGGCGAGGGCGGGCGCGGCGTCCGCTTCCTCGATCCTCCGCCCGAGGGTGCCGAGGGGTGGCTGCAGGAGGAATGCCGCGGCCTGCGCGGCGCCTGGCTGGTCCAGCACCGCATCGTGCCGCATCCGGCGCTGCGCGATATCGCGCTCGGTGCGCTGCCCACCGCGCGGATCACCACCATCGTCAACGAGCGCGACGCGCCCGAGGTGGCGAATGCGGTGCTGCGCATCCCCTCCGATCCCGCCGCGCAGGTCGACAACATGAAGGCGGGCGGGCTGCTCTGCCCGATCGATCTCGAGGACGGCACGCTCGGCCTCGCCTGCAAGGGCTATGGCGGCGGCGATTACCCGACGCATCCCGTCACCGGCGCAACCATCCCCGGCCGCGCGCTGCCCGATTGGGATGCCGCCAGGGCGCTCGCCATCGATGCGCACGCCCGCGCCTTCCCGGATTACGCGCTGATCGGCTGGGACGTCGGCTTCGCGCCCGACGGGCCGATCCTGATCGAGGGCAACGGCAAGCCCGGCGTGCTGATGCCGCAGCGCGCGGGGCGTCGGGGGCTGGGCGGCCAACGCTACGGCGAGTTAATCCGCGCGCAACTCGCCCGCAAGACTGACACGCAGCCGCCACAAAAGCTTCGCCGAATTTAATTAGACGTAGCCGCATGCAGGAACCCTCAGCACGCGGCGAAATAAATCTTGCAACGGCGATCGAGCCGCTGGCGGTGCCCGAGGCGGTGAAGGAGCGGATGCGGCTCCTCTACGTCGCCAAGCATGCCCGCTCCGGCGGCCGCGCCGACGCCGAGGACGGAACCCACGCGGTCTACCATGCCGAGATCCGCGAAGTGCTGGAGGATATCGGCTTCAACCTCCAGATCGCCGACGATTACCGTGTGCTGTTCGAGCGGCCCGACGTCGACTTCGTCTTCCCGCTGCTGAACCGGGCCGGCTTCCTCAATTCCGAGATGATGCTGCCCTTGCTCTGCAACCGGCTGGGCATCCCCTATCTCGGCGGATCGCCGATCATTCGCGGCACGTCGGACGACAAGCACCTCACCAAGCTGCTGGCGCGATCGCGCGGCATCCCGACCGCCGACTGGGCGGTCTATCGGCGCGGCAACGCCGCCGATCCGGCCCGCTGCCCCAAGGCCGAGCGCTACGTGATCAAGCCCAACGCCTCCTCGGCGAGCTGGGGCGTCCGCTCCGCCGACGACTGGGCCGGCGTGCGCGAGGCGGTCGAGGCGATCCATGCCGAGGGGCACGACGCGATCGTCGAGCCCTTCATCACCGGCCACGACATCGAGGTGTCGATCATCACGATGCACGGCCGTCCGCTGATCCTGCCGACGATGCTCGTCGAGCAGCACGATCCGATCGAGCTGCGCAGCTATACCGAGAAGCGCGATCTCGACGGCGGCGTGAAGACCTACGCGATCAAGCCCTTCCACGATGCCGCGAGGATTCGCGAGATCGAGGCCGCCGCGCTCAACCTGATGGAGGAATTCGCGCCCTTCGATTACGGTCGCTTCGAATGCCGGCTGGATGTCGCGACCGGGCGCTTCCAGTTCCTCGAGGTCAATCTCAACTGCAACCTGTGGTCGCGCAAGACGATCAGCATGGCGGCGCGGCTGGCCGGCTGGACGCACGAGCAATTGATCGAGACGATCCTGTGCGAGAGCCTGGCGCGGCACGGCCTGATCGATCGCTTCGCCCGGCGCGCGCCGAGCTATCGCCCCGCGCAGCACCAGCCGGTCGCGGCCGCACTCTGATGGCGGCGACCGCGATCGTCATGGCGGGGCGGCGCGAGGGCAGCGTCGATCCGCTCGCGGCGGCCGCCGGGCTGGAGGACAAGTGCGTGCTGCCGGTCGCGGGCAGGCCGATGATCGGCCACGTGCTGGCGACGCTGCGCGATACGCCGGAGATCGGGCGGATCGTCGTGTCGGTGAACGATCCCGCGGTGCTGGATACAGTGCCGGAAGCCCGCGCGCTGATTGCCGAAGGGCGGCTGGTCGTCTCCCCATCGCGCACCAACCTCGTCGACAGCCTGATGGCGGCGGTGGACGAGTCGGCTTTCCCGATCTTCATCACCACCGCCGACAACGTGCTGCTGACCCCAGAGGCGGTGAGCGAGTTCCTCGCCGGATCGGCCGGCGCCGACGTCGCGGTGGCGTTCGCGCGGCGGCAGTCGGTGCTGGATGTGCATCCCGACGGGCAGCGTCGCTTCTACCGCTTCTCGGACGACGGCTATTCCAACTGCAACAGCTACTGGATCGGCAGCACGAAGGCGCTCAAGACGGCCGAGGTGTTCCGCAGCGGCGGCCAGTTCGCCAAGCATCCGCTGCGCATCGTGCAGGCGTTCGGGATCGTGAACCTGATCCGCTTCCGCTACGGCATCGGCACGCTGGACGAGGCGTTCCGCCGCTTCTCGCGCCGTTTCAGGCTCACCATCCGTCCGGTGATCCTGAGCGACGGCGCCGTCGCGATCGACGTCGACAATGCCCGCACGCTCGGCGTCGCGGAGACGATCCTCGCCGCTCGGGCGGCCTCAGAGCAGGTCCGCGCGGATCTCGCGGACGCCGCGGCCTAGCCGCGCGCGCAGCAGTGTGCGCAAGGTCGCGCCGTCCTCGTAGCCGACCTCGGCGGCGATCGCGTCGAGGCTGAGATCGCCGGCGCGCACGAGGGATTGCGCGCGCTCCACCCGCAGATCCTGGAAGTATCCGAGCGGGGACCGGCCCAGCACCGCCTGGCACTTGCGCTGGAGCGAGCGCGGGCTGGTCGCCAGCGCGCCTGCCGCCTCCTGCAGCGAGAAGCCCCGCTGGAGGTGACCGCGCGCCCAGCGCTCGAACCGTGCGATCAGCGGATCGGCCTGCGCCAGATGGTTGGGGATGATGTAGGCGGCCTGCGAGGAGCGGATGTCGGCGAGCAGATAGCGCGAGACGAGCATCGCCAGCTCCGGGCTCGCCTGCCGGATCAGCCACAGAGCGAGATCGAGATGCCCCATCGCCGATCCGGCGGTAACGCCGATGTCGGACGGTACCAGCATGCGCGTCTCGTCGAGCATCACCTTCGGGTAACGCTGGCGGAACAGGGGCGCGAGCGACCAGGTGGAGGTCACCTCGCGCCCGTCGAGCAGGCCCGCTTCGGCGAGCACGAAGGTGCCGATGCAGGCCGCGGCGACGCGCGCGCCTCCGGCTTGCCACTCGCGCAACTGCATCACTGCATCGCGCACGTCGGGCCGGGCGAGGGCGGGGAGCAGGGTGTCGGGCGTCACCGTCTTGAGCGCGGGTACGATCACCCAGTCGGGCTTCAGCTCCGGCGTGACGGGCCGGACGGGGATCGACAGGCCCTGACCCGAACGGACCGTCCGCCGCATGCCCACCACCGTCACCTCGAAGAGGGTCGCGCCGCCGAGCAGAGCGGCCGACAGCGAATTGGCGGTGGAGAAGGCTTCCAGCGTCGCGGCGAAGCCGGTGTCGAACAATCCCCCGAGCGCGAGTACGACGATCTGCATTTGGCGTGAATGACCTTGAAGTTGTCATTTACGCCGATATCCGATCAGGTCGGGCATGGCTAGACCGATCGCGCCGGCCACCCCGCCGGCACCCCCACAAGGAGATTTCCCATGAAGGTGTTTGCCATCGGATCGATCGTGAAGCCGCTGTCGGAGGAGGAACGCGAGCGCGTGCTGGGCAAGGAGGTGCCCCACACGCTCCAGCTCTATCTCGACGGCGCGATCGACCAGTTCTGGTTCCGCGGCGACCGCCCCGGCCCGATCTTCCTGATGAACGCGGAGTCGGTGGAGGCGGCCAAAGCGGTCATCGACAAGATGCCGATCGTGGCGGAAGGCTTCGCCGAATACGATTACTACCCGGTCGGCCCGCTGGCCCCGCTGGGGAGGTTGATCCAGGGGTTGTGATGTGACGAACGGGCCGCCGGCGGGCGGCCCGTTTTCGCGCACCGTTCAAAGCGGCGGATAGACGACCCGCTTGTTGCCGTAGCGTTGTTGCAGGATGCGATCACGGCGTTCTCTCACGCTCTCCTCGGGATCAAATTCCTCGGGATAGGTGAAGGAAGCTGTGAATTTACCACCCGCTATCCAGTATTGCATCGCGGCCCAGCGCCGATCGGTCGGAGCAGCGTCCCAAAGGTCGAGAATGAGATCGTCCACCATATTGGTGCTTATGCGGAACAGCAGATGATCGCCGAGATCTTTAAAAATCGATGTGCTAACCATCGCAGGCGCTGCTTCTGCATATACGAACGTCCCATCCAAGGGATATTCCTTGTCATGAGCAAGCCCGTTGCCGATCTCATTGAGAAGTAACCCGATTTCATCATTTGCCATGACGCTTGCCCTTCGCGCTGTTTGAAAAACGCTGTCGGAAGAAATCTCCGTTGATAGAGTATGTGACGTTGATGGCACTAGGACGCTTCGATCCCCCACTATATTCGGGGACGATCTTAACATTAATCCGATCTCCCGCTCGGATGTCCTTCGCCCATTGGTTTTCGAGCGCCTTGTAGCCGCCGCGATTGAAGTTGGCGTCCTGCGCGAAATGGTTGAAGGCATCCGTCGGGCCGTTGAAGCGACGGGCAATGTAGTGGCCACCGTCATCCGTCGAGAGGCGGTCGTCACCGCCGGCACCAGCCTGAGCGCTTCGCGACCGCGTCTGATCGGGATTGAGCGTCAGCGTGCCGGTCACCTGTCGCGTCCGATCGGTCGCATCGAGTTGGTAGGTGTAGCCGTTGCTCTCGACACTATGCCATTGCGATGCATCCTGGCCTGACGGAGCGGTTGGACGAATTGCCTGAACGCCTGATCGAGCCGTCTGCAAAATCGTCGATATACCCGCCGCTGCGGCCACCGCGGAGGCGCCAACTCCGCCGCTTGAACCGCCACCGCCGCCCGTGAATCCACCGCCTTCCCACGAACCGCTTGCGCCGCCGCCTCCAAAAGAACCGCCGCCGCCACCCGTGAATCCACCACCCTCCCAAGATCCGCTGGCGCCGCCGCCCTTGAACGTGAACCGTCCGGTGGCGGGATCATGGTTGGGATTGAACTTGACCTCGACGGTGGCGGCCGACCGCGACCATGAGCCGGTGCGCAGATAGTCTCCGAATACCTCTCGCGGAATGCGGACATGCGCCAACGCCGAACCGGTCTGTCCCATGCTCACTCCTCTCGATGCCAGAGGCTATGTACCAGATTGGTTAGAACAAATCAAGAACGATATTGAGCAAGATCGACTGTGCGTCGAATGTCGCGGCGCGGTTTCATCGATCGAAAAGGATTGGCGCGCCCGGCAGGACTTGAACCTGCGACCATCCGCTTAGAAGGCGGATGCTCTATCCAGCTGAGCTACGGGCGCCCGCCGAGCCGCATAGCCCGGATTGCGCCGCCGCGAAACCGCGATACTGTGCCGCCTCATGACGGACACGCAACAGACGGCCCCATCGCCCAACCTCCGCGCGGTCGAGGCGGACGAGGTTGGGAAGGGCGGCTTCCGCTATTTCGATGTCATGATGACGGCGTTCGTCGCCATCCTGCTGCTCTCCAACGTGATCGGCGCGGACAAGGCGGCGACGCTCTTCGGGCTGAAGTTCGGCGCGGGCATCCTGTTCTTCCCGCTCTCCTATCTGCTCGGCGACATCCTGACCGAGGTGTACGGCTATTCGCGCGCGCGGCGCTGCGTGTGGGCGGGGTTCGCCGCCATGATCTTCCTCGCGGTGATGACCTTCGTGGTGGTGAAGCTGCCGCCGGCGCCGGGCTGGTCCAACCAGGCCGCCTACGAGCTGGTGTTCGGGCAGACCGGCCGGATCGTCTTCGCCAGCATCTGCGCCTTCTGGGCGGGCGAGTTCGTCAACGCCTTCGTGCTGGCGCGGATGAAGGTGTGGACCGGCGGCAGGCACCTGTGGACGCGCACCGTCAGCTCCACGGTGTTCGGGCAGGGGGTGGACAGCCTGATCTTCTACCCGCTCGCCTTCTGGGACGCGCCGGGCTTCACCCATGGCCTGGTGATCACGATCATGGTGACCAACTGGGCGATGAAGGTGGGCTGGGAGGTGCTGCTGACCCCGCTCACCTATCTGGTGGTCGGCTTCCTCAAGCGCGCCGAGGGGGTGGAGGTGTTCGACACCCGCACCAACTTCTCGCCGTTCGGGGGACGGGAATAAGGATCAGGCGACCGGCGGCGGCTGCTTGGCGTGCTTCGGCAAATCCGGGTTCATCGATGCCCAGTGCGGCGCCATGTCCGTCCAGATCGTCGCCTGCGGGCCCATCAGGTTCGGATCGTCGAGCGTGCCGGTGCGGATCACGCGCAGGTGGCCGGTCTCGGCGGCGGCGCTGGTCACATGGGTGCCGCAGTCCGGGCAGAAGCCGCGGGTCATGTGGTTGCCGCTGTCGGCGATGCGGTCGAACGTCTTGAGCGGGCCGGTGATGGTCACGGCATCGGCCGGCACGATCAGGTTCACCGTCGCCGATCCGCTGGCGAGATACTGGCACAGGCGGCACCAGCAGGTGCGGCTGCCGAGCGGCGGCTTCGAGATTGCGTAGCGGATCGCGCCGCACAGGCAGCCGCCGGTGATCGGCAGTTGCACCGCGTCGCTCACGACAAGGCGCCGACGAGGCCCTCGAAGATACGGCGGCCATCGGTGCGGCCGTGGGCGCTCTCGATCATGCGCTCGGGGTGGGGCATCATGCCGAGCACGTTGCCCGCATCGTTGACGATGCCGGCGATGCCACGCGCCGATCCGTTGACGTTGCCGGCATAGCGGAACGCCACGCGGCCCTCGCCCTCGAGCCGGTCGAGCGTGGCGTCGTCGGCGAAGTAATTGCCGTCATGATGGGCCACCGGGATCACGATCTCCTCGCCATCCTCGTAGCGGCTGGTGAACATGGTCTGCGAGGTGCCGACGGTCAGGCCCACGTCGCGGCAGACGAAGTTGAGGCCGGCGTTGCGCATCAGCGCGCCGGGCAGCAGGCCGGTCTCGGTCAGCACCTGGAAGCCGTTGCACACGCCCAGCACCGCGACGCCCTTGGAGGCCGCGTCCGCCACCGCGCGCATGATCGGCGATCGCGCCGCCATCGCGCCGGAGCGCAGGTAATCGCCATAGGAGAAGCCGCCCGGCACGCCGATGATGTCGAGACCTTCGGGCAGCGTCGTGTCGCCGTGCCAGACCATGGTCGTCTCGTGCCCGGTCAGTTCGCGGAAGGCGACGGCGAGATCTCGGTCGCAATTGGAGCCGGGGAAGACGATGACGGCGGCTTTCATGGCGCGGCGCTCCTGTGTCAGGCCTGCTCGATGCGGAAATTCTCGATCACCGTGTTGGCGAGCAGCTTGCGGCACATATCCTCGATGTCGGCGGTGGCGGTGCCGTCCGCAAGATCGAGCTCGACGATCTTGCCGACGCGCACGTCGTTGACGCCGCCGAAGCCGAGGCCGGTGAGCGCATGGTGCACCGCCTTGCCCTGCGGATCGAGCACGCCGGGCTTGAGGGTCACGACGACACGGGTTTTCATGGGCTCGCTCCGGGTGCGGTTTCGGCCCCTTTGGCGGAAGGGCTGCGGGAGAGCAACCCCGCAGCCCGCCTCCCCCCGGAGAAGTCGCGCCGCGCCTATTGGCGCATCGGCTTGTCGAGGCGAGCGAAGGGCGGGGCCTGCTCGTCCTCGCCGCTCCGATAGAGAAGCCAGTGGCCCGAAATCGCGTCTTTCACCATCGGCTTGCGGCAGCGCCTGCAGCTCGTTCGCCATTCGACGCCATCGTGCCAGGCCCGCCCCTGAACCCGGTTGTGGCCGAACGCCGCGCAGATGAGCCCCATGTCCGTTCCCCCCGTCCGAATCGATGCCTCCTCGATTCGGGCTGATTGTCGCGCGCAGGGGGACCGGCGGCATCATCCATATGGTGTATCGCCACCGCCTGCGAACCTCGTCAGCAGGTTCACCAGTTCGACCTGCCGCGAGGTTCCCGTCTTCCGATAGACGCTGGCGAGTTGCGTGCGGACCGTCGCGGTCGACAGCCGGTTTTCGGAGGCGATTTCGGCCGGCGTGGCGCCATCGATCATGCGCCGTGCCACCCGCGCTTCGGCAGGACTGAGGTCGAACAGGGCCTGCAGGAGATCGGAGGCGGGGACAGACCTGTTGCCGGCGCCCGATGCGAGCAGCATGAACGCACCGCCGTCGAACAGATCGCGAGCATCGCCGTGGATCGGCACGACGTGGAGCGCGCACGGGCCGGACGGCAGATCGGGCAGGGCGATCGAGCGACCGCGTCGATCCGGCGAGGCGATCGTCTCGGCAAGGAGCCTGTCCGTTGCGGGTGAGGTGAGATGCAGACGGTTTCGCCCATCGAGGAAGCCGTGGTCGAGCGTTGCCTCGAAGGTGGCATTGGCGGCCATCAGGCGGCCCCGGTGATCGAGCAGCGCGGCGGCGGCACCGATCGCCTGAAGCGCGGCCACGGTGGAACGGGCCTCCTGCAGCCGAAGCTGTGCGCTCAGCGTGGCCGCGCGCGCGAAATGCGGCCTCAGGCGATCGAGCTGCGGAACGGCCGCCCAGGCCGCATCTGCATCCGCAAAAGCCTCCAGCGAAATGAGGAGGCCGTCATCCCCGGCACCCTGGATGATCGTCGCCGCGCCGAAGGCGGTTCCAGTGGGCATCAGGAAATCGCGGTACAGCGGCAATGTGCGCATCTCCCATTCGCTGTGGAGATCGCGATCGGTAAGAAAGCCGGGATAAGGTGATCGCGCGACCAGACGGTCGATCCGCGAGTTCTCGTTCTGGAAACCGGCTGCCTCGAAGGCGCGCGTGATAGCCTCCACGCCGGGCGAGGCGATCGCGCGGCGGTTGCCGGGCGATATGGCGATCAGATTGCCGCCCTTTGCGCCCAGGTGACTCGCGACGTCATCCAATACATGCGGCCAGCGACCCGGCATCGCCGCAGCCTCGTAGATATATGCAAGCAAAGCATCCATGATGACCCCCGTTCCGGGGTTAACAAGGCGATAACTGCTTTTCCAAGTGCGAAAAATGCGATCCTGTTCGAATCATTGCTTCGACAGTCGTCCGCCGCTCAGCAGTTTTGCGGTCGATCCCGATGCTCGCAGCAGGGCTCGGCCCACCAGCACCGTCCCGCCCAGCGCCAGCAGCGGCTGGAGCAGCAGGAAGGGCGCGTAGCCCGGCGACCCCATCGGACCCGTCAGACGCCCGATCAATGGGCCGATCAGCCAGATCAGCACCAGGTGACAGCAGAAGAGCAGGAAGGCGTAGCGCTCGGCGACCATGATCCGCTTGCCCAATCGCGTCGGCACCAGCGCCAGTGCGCAACGCCACACCGCGAGCGCGGCGGCGAAGCGGAGCGGCTGGTCGATCGCGTTGGCGGCGACGACATGCGTCTGCAGCCATGTGTCGTCCTGCACCGCGAGCATCACCTTGGCGGGCAGCAGGAAGAGGTAAGGCAGCACGCAGCCGATCAGCGGCCAGCGCGCGATCCGCTCGGCGGTGGCGTGGCGGCGCGCCAGCATGCCCGACAGGAAGAACAGCAGGATCTGCGGGCGGAGCAGCACGTACAGGTTGAGGTTGCTGATCGACCACGCCGCCACCAGCAGCCACAATGCCCAAAGCCAGCGATCGGGTAGCCTTGTGAGCAGCGGCGCCGCGCACATGCACAGGAACAGATCGCGCAGGAAGCTGATCTGGACGTTGATCGGGTTGGGCTGGGTGACGCAGCCGATCCAGTCGAGCGCCTCGTGCCAGTTGGCCGGCACCGGGGCGGGGAGCGCGAAGGCGAGGGCGGACCCGCTCACCAGCGCCAGCGCGATGACATTCCACAGGATCATCGGCGCCAGCACGGTGCGCGCCTTTACCTTCACGAAGGCGCCGTAGCTGCGCTTGGCGGCGGAAGGCCCGGAGAGCCAGCCCGAGATCGCGCCCAGCAGCGGCACCGCGCTGCGCCCGACCAGCTCGATCAGCACCCAGCGCAATATGCCCTGCGGCGCATGGTCCAGCGTGGCGAGCTGCTCGGCGGTCAGCCCCGTCCAGGCATGGACATAGACGATCCCCAGGATGCACAGCACCCGCGCGATCTGGATCGCCTCGCGGGTGGGGACATCGTCGGGAGGGCTAGGCGGCAACCATCAACTCCGTTCGGGCCGGAAACCAACCCGTTCGTGCTGAGGAGCCGCTGAGCCTGTCGAAGCGGCGTCTCGAAGCACCTGCACAGGCCCTTCGAGACGGGCCTTCGCCTCCGCTACGCTCCGCTCAGTCCCTCCTCAGGGCGAACGGGGCGGAGGGGAATGCTTTACTGCCCCCGCTTCTTGCGGTGGCTCTCCATGTCGAGCACGGCATTCTCCGGCCCCTCGGGGAGCAGGCCGAGCCGGCGCGCGACCTCCTGATAGGCCTCGACCTCGCCGCCGAGATCGCGGCGGAAGCGATCCTTGTCGAGCTTCTCGTTGGTGGTCATGTCCCACAGGCGGCAACCGTCGGGCGAGATTTCGTCGGCGAGGATCACGCGGCTGAAGTCGTTTTCCCAGATCCGGCCGAACTCCAGCTTGAAATCGACCAGGCGGATGTTGATGCCGGCGAACAGGCCCGTGAGGAAGTCGTTCACCCGGATCGCCATGTCGGAGATGTCGTGCATCTCGTCCTGGCTGGCCCAGCCGAAGCAGGCGATATGCTCGTCGGTGACCATCGGGTCGCCCAGCGCATCGTCCTTGTAATAATATTCGATGATCGTGCGGGGGAGCTGCGTGCCCTCCTCGATGCCCAGGCGCTTCGCCAGCGATCCGGCGACGACGTTGCGCACCACCACCTCGATCGGCACGATCTCGACCTGGCGGATCAGCTGCTCGCGCATGTTGAGGCGGCGGATGAAGTGGGTCGGCACGCCGATATTGCCGAGCATCGTGAAGACATGCTCGGAAATGCGGTTGTTGAGCACGCCCTTGCCGTTGATCGTGCCCTTCTTCTGGGCGTTGAAGGCGGTGGCATCGTCCTTGAAATACTGGATGAGCGTGCCCGGCTCCGGACCCTCGTAGAGGATCTTCGCCTTGCCTTCGTAGATCTGCCGGCGGCGTGCCATTCGCGATTCCCGTACCAGAAAGACTTACGCCCCGGCGCGTGAAGGGAATCCGACACGACCGGGGCGTTGACGCCCTCTAACGGAATGGGCGCGCCTTTTCAATGACGCGCGCGGCCCCTCGCGATGGTCTCCCACGGCGCCTGATACTGGATGCGGTTGAGCGCGCGGAAGGCGTTGCCGATACCGCTGGCGGCGATGTCCACCCAGCGGCCGAACGCCTCGTGATGATCGGCCCACAGGCGGGCCGTGTCCTGATCGATCATAAGAACCTCCTCGGTCGGGCTCCTCCGTCCCGACGCCCTTCAAATGCACATTTCCGTTGCGCGCCGCCAACGAAAGGCTGGACGCAGTTGATAAGCGGTGCTTATGATCGGGGCCATGCGCCGCCTGCCGCCCCTCGCCGCCGTCCGGGTGTTCGAGGCGGCCGCGCGCCACGAGAATTTCACCGCCGCCGCCGCCGAGCTCGGCATGACGCAGGCGGCGGTCTCCTATCAGGTGAAGCTGCTCGAGGATCGCGTCGGCGTGGCCCTGTTCCGCCGCGAGAAGCGCCGCGTGGTGTTGACCGAAGCGGGGCGCCGCGCCGCAGCCCCCGTCAGCCGCGCCTTCGATGCGATCGACGGTGCCTTCGCGGAACTCCGCGCCGAGGACGAGGGGATGCTGACCATCTCCACCTCGCAGACCTTCGCCAACACATGGCTCGCCTGGAAGATCGGCGGCTTTCAGATGAATCACCCCGAGATGGCGGTGCGCCTCCTGGTGAGCGACACTCTGGTCGATTTCGCCACGGATGAGGTGGACGTCGCGATCCGCGCCGGGCGCGGGCAGTGGGAGGGGCTGACGGCCGACCTGCTGCTCGACATCGAGTTCACGCCGATGTGCAGCCCGTCTTTCCTCGCGCGGCATGGCGGGACGATCGCGGCGGCCGACATGCCCAACCTGACCATGATCTCCCCACAGGACCCGTGGTGGCCTTGGTGGCTGCGCGAAGCGGGCGTGAACGCTCCGGAGGGGCGGCTGCGCTCCGGTGTCCGCATGGATAGCCAGGCGAACGAGGGCGCCGCCGCGATGGCGGGGCAGGGGGTGGCGATGCTCACCCCCTTCTTCTGGCGCAACGACATCGTGGAGGGGCGGCTGGTGCGGCTGTCCGATCAGGTCTCGACGCGCGGCTACGCTTACTGGCTGGTGACGCCCGAGCACCGCCGCATGACGCCCAAGATCAAGCGCTTCCGCGAATGGCTGCTGGAGGAGGTGGGACGGGAATTGCGGGAGGGCGGCAAACCCTGACGGGGCGTCATTGCCAGCCGTCCGGCAGATCCGGCCCGGGATCGTCGAGCGAGCCGGTCGGAAGGCCGCGCTGCTTGCGGGAGTCCGCGATCCCGGCCGCATCCACATCCTGCAACTGTTTCAGCTGGTCGCGATAAGTGGCGCGCGCGCGGTCGACGGTGGCGAGCCAGTCGTGTTGCGTCATCGCTTCCGGGCGCCTCGCGTAGAGCGGAAACTTCGCCTCGTAGGAGACGGCGCGTGCGGCGATGCGTTTCCAGGCGGAGACATCGCTCGCCACCCAGGGGTTGATCGCCTGGCCGAGCTGGTCGTTCATCGCGGTGCGCAGCGCCGCCGCGCCCGATCCGCGCCCCTCGTCGTCGGCGAGCGCCCAGGCGGCCGATCGCTCCTGGAAGACGTAGAACCAGAAGGTCGCCTGCGTTCGCCGCCCGTCGGCCCATAGCGCTCCGACCAGCGGCGGGTAGCCGGTGAGCGGGTGCAGCGCATAGGGTGCGGCCAATGCCGCCTCGATCGCGCGCTCGCGCACGGCGCGGTCGTCGCTCCTGAGCTGCGCGACCAGCGTCTCCTCCCAAGAGGGCAAAACGGGCGCGGGTGGCGAGAGGGTGAGCATCGGCGGCGCGGTGACGACGATCGGCGGGGAGGGCGGCGCGGCCTTCGGCAGCACCGGGGCGGGCGGGGAGAGTGTCACGATGTTCGCGCTCGCGGTCTGGACGAGGAGCAGCAGCGCGAAGGTCATCGGAGCCTCTCAGCGGAACGCGGCCTTCCGCCTCGCACAGGACGGAAACATTGCCAAGCCGGGCATGGCGCGGCGCGGGATCGGTTGCTAGGTGCAACGATCATGTTGAAGCGCCTCTCAGCCCTGTTCGATCCCTTTCTACTCGCACTGATCGCCACCGTCACGGCTGCGAGCCTGTTGCCGGCGCGCGGCTGGGGCGCTACCGTCGCCGGATGGGCGGCGGACGGGGCTATCCTGCTGCTGTTCTTCCTGCACGGCGCCAAGCTGAGCCGGCAGGCGATCGTGGCGGGGGCGGCGAAGTGGAAGCTGCACCTCGTCGTGCTGGCGACGAGCTTCCTCTTCTATCCGCTGCTGGGGCTGGGTGCGCGGGAAGTGGCCTTGCATGTCGCGCCGGCGATGGCGGCGGGGCTGCTCTATCTCTCGCTGCTGCCGTCGACCGTGCAGAGCTCGATCGCCTTCGTCTCGATCGCGGGTGGCGACGTGCCGGCGGCGATCGGCGCGGCCTCGCTGTCCAGCATCGTCGGTATCGTGGCCACCCCGCTGCTGGCGCAGATCCTGATGGGGGCGGGGGGCACCAGCGGTGCGCAGGCGCTCGATTCGATCCTGAAGGTCGGCGGGCAGTTGCTCGTGCCGTTCGTCGCCGGGCATCTGGCGCGGCCGTGGATCGGCGGCTTCGTCGATCGCCACAAGACGCTGGTCGGCCGCGTCGATCGCGGGTCGATCCTGTTCCTCGTTTACACCGTCTTCTCCGCTGCCGTGGTGGAGGGGCTGTGGCATCGCACCGACGTGCACGATCTGGTCGCGGCGCTCGTCATCGGCCTCGTCATGCTGGCCATCGTGCTGGGCGTCACCCTGTGGCTGCCGCGCGCGATGGGCTGGGCCCGCGAGGACGAGATCGTCTGGCGCTTCTGCGGATCGAAGAAGAGCCTCGTCTCGGGCGTGCCGCTTGCCGCCGCGATCTTCCCGGCGGCGCAGGTGGGCATGCTGCTGCTGCCGGTGATGCTGTTCCACCAGGCGCAGCTGATGGTCTGTTCGGTGCTGGCGAAGAAATATGCCACACAGGCAAAACAGGGGTAGCAACGGGGGCGGCATGGATCTCGAGAAGCACAGCATAGGCTTCATTCCCGAGACCGAGCGCTACGGCCATCCGCGCCGGCTCTTCACCGTCTGGTTCGGCACCAACCTCTCGATCGTGTGCATGACGGTGGGGATGCTGGGCGTGTTCGCTGGCCTCTCCTTCGGCTGGGCGCTGCTGGCGCTGGTGATCGGCAATGCGATCGGCACGGTGTTCATGGCCGCGCATTCGGCGCAGGGGCCGCATCTCGGCGTGCCGCAGATGATCCAGAGCCGCGCGCAGTTCGGCGTGCTGGGCGCGGCTCTGCCGCTGTTGGCGGTGGTGGTGACGTACACGCTCTACAATGCCGCCAACGGCGCGGTGGTGGGGCCGGCGCTGGCCGCGACCTTCGGGCTCGGCTCGGTGGCCGCGCCGGTCATATTCGGCATCGCGACGGTGCTGGTGGCGTTCGTCGGCTACGAGCTGATCCACCGCATCGGCGCGGCGATGTCGGTGCTGAGCGGGCTCGCGCTGGCCGCCACGGCGCTGATCCTGTGGACGGGGACGGGCGGGGCGCCGGCACCGGTGGCGGTGCAGAGCGGCTTCGCGCCCGCCATATTCCTCGCGACGATCACGCAGGCGACCGCCTGGGGGCTCACCTACGGTCCTTATGTGGCGGATTATTCGCGCTATCTGCCGTCCAATGTCTCCACCGCTCGGACCTTCTGGGCGACGGCGCTTGGCTGCTTCCTGGGCTCGACGCTGACGATGGTGCTGGGGGCGTGGCTCGCCTCCTTCTTCGCCGCGATCGCGGGAGATCCCGGCGTCGGCATCCCGGCGCTGTTCGGGCCGCTGGCGCTGCCGGTGCGGCTGCTGCTGATCCTCGGCCTGCTGCTCGGCAACGTGATGACGCTCTACAGCGCCTACATGGCATCCGCCGGGGTGCTGAGCGGCTTCCATCGGCGCGAGACGATCGGGCTCGGCACCAAGCTCGCGCTGATGGCGGCGCTGATCGCGGTCGCCACCGTGATCGCCATCGCGACCGCCGGCAATTTCGAGCATGTCTTCGGCGATATGCTCTCGCTGATGGTCTATCTGCTGGTGCCGTGGAGCGCGATCAACCTCGCGGATTACTACTGGGTCCGCCGGGGGCGCTACGAAGTGCCGGCGCTGTTCGATCTGGACGGGCAATATGGCCGCTTCAACGCCGCGACACTGGCGATCTACGCGGCGACGATCCTGATCGAGCTGCCTTTCCTGCAGGTCGCCGCGTGGACGGGGCCGATGGCGCGGTGGATCGGCGCGGATATCGGCTGGCTGCCCGGGCTGGTGGTGCCGGGCCTGCTCTACACGCTGATCGAGCGGCGCCGACTGGCACGCCAATAGAAAAGGGCGGCGCGCAGCGTATCGCCGCGCGCACGCCCTTTCCGAAAGATTCGTCCTTACGCGGCCAGCTTGCGCAGCACGTACTGCAGGATGCCGCCGTTGAGGAAATATTCCAGCTCGTTGACGGTGTCGATCCGGCAGCGGGTCTCGAACGTCTCCTTGGAGCCGTCGGCGCGGGTGAGTTCCACCGTCACGCTCTGGCGCGGGCGCAGGTCCGCGACGCCGGTGATCGTGAAGGTCTCGCTGCCGTCGAGCTTCAGCGTCTTGCGGTCCACGCCGTCGGCGAACTGCAACGGCAGCACGCCCATGCCGACCAGGTTCGAACGGTGGATGCGCTCGAAGCTCTCGACGATCACGGCGCGCACGCCGAGCAGCGTGGTACCCTTCGCCGCCCAGTCGCGCGACGATCCGGTGCCGTATTCCTTGCCGCCGATCACGACGAGCGGGGTGCCGTCGGCCTTGTACTTCATCGCAGCGTCGTAGATCGCCTCGACGTCACCGGTCGGCACGTACCTGGTCACGCCGCCCTCGATGCCGGGCGTCATCTCGTTCTTGATGCGGATGTTGGCGAAGGTGCCGCGCATCATCACTTCATGGTTGCCCCGGCGCGAGCCGTAGCTGTTGAAGTCCGCCTTCGAGACCTGATGCTCGGAGAGGTAGCGGCCACCCGGGCTGTCCGCCTTGATCGAACCGGCCGGCGAGATGTGGTCGGTGGTGATCGAGTCGGCGAAGATCGCCAGCGGGCGCGCGTCGACGATATCGGTGACGGGCGCCGGCGTCATGCTCATGCCCTCGAAATAGGGCGGGTTGGCGACGTAGGTGCTGCTCGGGTTCCAGCTGTAGGTGTCCGAGCCCGTCACGTCGATCGCCTGCCATTTCTCGTCGCCGGTGAAGACGTGCGCGTAGCGGCTGGTGAACATGCCGCGATCGATATTGGCGTCGATCGCCGCGCGGACCTCGGCGTTGGTCGGCCAGATGTCCCTGAGATAGACGTCGGTGCCGTCGGTCGCCTGTCCGATCGGGGTGGTGGTGAAATCCTCGGTCACCGTGCCCTTGAGCGCATAGGCGACGACCAGCGGCGGCGAGGCGAGGAAGTTGGCGCGCACGTCCGGCGAGACGCGGCCCTCGAAGTTGCGGTTGCCCGAGATCACCGAGGCGGCGACGATGTCGTTACCGTTGATCGCCTTGCTGATCGGCTCGGCGAGCGGGCCGGAATTGCCGATGCAGGTGGTGCAGCCGTAGCCGACGAGGTTGAAACCGATCGCGTCGAGATCGGTCTGCAGGCCGGACTTCACGAGATAGTCGGTGACGACCTGCGAGCCCGGCGCCAGCGAGGTCTTGACCCAAGGCTTGGGCTTCAGGCCGAAGGCGTTGGCCTTCTTCGCCACCAGACCGGCGGCGACCAGCACCGACGGATTGGACGTGTTGGTGCAGCTGGTGATCGCGGCGATCACCACGTCGCCGTCGCCGATGTCGTGGCTCTTGCCCTCGACGGCGACGCGCTTGGCGCCGTCATGCTTGTAGGTCGCCGCAAGATCGGCGTTGAACACGTCGTCCACCTCTTCGAGCACCACCTTGTCCTGCGGGCGCTTGGGGCCGGCGAGCGACGGGGTGACGGTGCCGAGATCCAGCTCCAGCGTGTCCGTGAAGACCGGCTCGGCCGCCGGATCGAGCCACAGGCCCTGCGCCTTCGCATAAGCCTCGGTCAGCGCGATCTGGTCCTCGTCGCGGCCGGTGAGGCGCATGTAGTCGAGCGTCTTGTCGTCGATGCCGAAGAAGCCGCAGGTCGCGCCATATTCGGGCGCCATGTTGGCGAGCGTCGCGCGATCGGCGAGGCTGAGCGCGGCGAGGCCCGGGCCGAAATACTCCACGAACCGGCCGACCACGCCGCGCTTGCGCAGCATGTTGGTGCAGGTGAGCACGAGGTCGGTGGCGGTCACGCCCTCCTTGAGCTCGCCGGTGAACTTGAAGCCGACCACCTCGGGGATCAGCATCGAGACCGGCTGGCCGAGCATCGCGGCCTCGGCCTCGATGCCGCCGACGCCCCAACCCAGCACGCCGAGGCCGTTGACCATCGTGGTGTGGCTGTCGGTGCCGACGCAGGTGTCCGGGTAGGCGATCGTCTCGCCGGCATCGTCCTTCGAGGTCCACACCGCCTGCGCGATGTGCTCGAGATTGACCTGATGGCAGATGCCGGTGCCGGGCGGCACCACCTTGAAATTGTCGAGCGCCTTCGAGCCCCACTTGAGGAACTCGTAGCGCTCGCTGTTCCGCTGGTACTCCAGCTCGACGTTATCCTCGAACGCCTGGGGCGTGCCGAACTCGTCGACCATCACCGAGTGATCGATGACGAGGTGCACGGGCACCTGCGGGTTGATCTTCTGCGCATCGCCGCCGAGGCTGTTCATCGCGTCGCGCATCGCGGCGAGATCGACCACGCAGGGCACGCCGGTGAA
Organism: Sphingomonas chungangi; assembly: GCF_013778325.1. GTDB lineage: Bacteria > Pseudomonadota > Alphaproteobacteria > Sphingomonadales > Sphingomonadaceae > Solisphingomonas > Solisphingomonas chungangi. The sequence continues at coordinate 91,090 of NZ_JACEIB010000006.1, forward strand.
ATCCTGCATCAGCACGCGCGCCGGGCGATACTGGATCTCGCGCTCGCTGGTCTTGTCGGTCAGCCACTGGACCATCGCCTTGATGTCCTCGACGGTGACGGTGGTGCCGTCCTCGAAGCGCAGGAGATTCTCCAGCAGCACCTTCATCGAGAAAGGCAGCTTCGAGACGTCGCCGATCTGCGCAGCCGCCTTGGCGATCGAATAATAATGGATCGTCTTGCCGCCGACCTCGAGCGTGTCCCGGGTATTGAGGGTGTCCTGTCCGGTGGCGGTCATGGCGGGAGTTCCTTTGTGCAAGGGCGAAGAGTCGCGCGGGCCATAGCAAGGGGTTGCCTTATGGGGAAGGGACCGAAGGGATGGTGCGAATCGGTCGCAGGAACCTCGCCAAACCGTTCGCCCTGAGCTTGTCGAAGGGCTGTCCTTCTTCTTTGGGCGTCGAAAGAGGGAAAGACAGGGCTTCGACAGGCTCAGCCCGAACGGATTGAGGGCGAGGGCGGTTGGAAACCCCGCGCCAAGCCGCTATCAGCCGCGCCAATCCCTCCCATCACCGGACGAGACCATGACAGACACCCCCCCCGATCGCCTTTCCGTCAACCCGCGCTCGCCGCTCTATGATGCCGAGGTGCTCCAGCGCGACGTCGGCATCCGCTTCAACGGTGCCGAGAAGCACAATGTCGAGGAATATTGCGTGTCGGAGGGCTGGATCAAGGTCGCCGCCGGCCGCTCGCTCGATCGCAAGGGCAATCCGATGACGCTGAAGCTCAAGGGTATCGTCGAACCCTATTTCAAGCGTGCCGCGACCGAGGGCGAAGGTGCGCCGGAAGCCGAAGGCGACACGGAGGGCTGATGCCCTCCTTCGATTTTCAGCCGACGCTCCACGGCGACCTGCTCGATCTGAGGCCCGCGCGGCCGGACGATTTCGATGCTTTGTTCGCCGTGGCGTCGGATCGGGAGATCTGGGCCGTCCATCCGGCCCACGACCGCTGGCAGGAGCCGGTGTTCCGCACCTTCCTCGACGGCGCCTTCGCCGATGAAGGCGGCCTCATCGCGATCGAGCGAGCGAGCGGCGCGATCGTCGGCTTTTCGCGCTACTCGATGGAGCGCTGTGAATCTGGCGAGGTTGAAATCGGCTGGACCTTCCTCACGCGACGCCTGTGGGGCGGACGCGCCAATGCCGACATGAAGCGGCTGATGCTCGATCATGCCTTCCGCTTCGTCGATACCGTGATCTTCCGCGTCGGCGAGACCAACCTCCGCTCCCGCCGCGCGGTCGAGAAGATCGGCGGCCGCCTGATCGCAGGGCGAACCGAGACGGTGACGGTGGCGGGTGCGCCGACGACGCATGTCACCTATGCGATCCGTCGCGCCGATTGGCGGGATTGAAGCTCAGGCGCTGCCGTACAGGCTAGGCAACGATGTCTTGGCCGAATCGGCGTTCTTGCCACGCGGTCTCTGGCCCGCCTCAAAACACCCCGGCGTAGCGCTCGTTGCCCTCGAAGGCGAACTTGGTCGCCTGGCTCTGCTTCACCACCGCGATGATGCCGTCGACTACAGCGTAGCGGGTCTGGGGATCGGGCTTCAGGTGAAGCTCGGGCTTCGCCGCCTGGTTCTGCGAAAGGTCGATATACTGGCGCAGCGTCTTGAGGTCGGCGACGCCCTGACCATTCCAGAACATGTGGCCGGCGGCATCGGTCGAGATCAGATTCTTGTCTTGCCGCTCCAAAACAGAAGCGCCGCCCGACGGGAGGTCGAGCGGCACCTTGTGTGTCTGGATCGGGACGGTGAGGATGAACATGATCAGGAGAACCAGCATGACGTCGATGAGCGGCGTCGTGTTGATCTCCATCAGCGGTGCAGGCTCGACGGAACGAACAGTAATCGCCATGTCATCCTCCTCCTCATCCGGGCAAGCCCGGATCAGAAGGCGTTGGCGTAACGCTCGTTGCCCTCGAAGCCGAACTTGGTGACCTGGCTTTTCTTCACGACCGCCAGGACATTGTCGATCACATCATAGCGCGTGTACGGGTCCGGCAAAAGATGCAGCTCGGGCTCGTCCGCCATGTTCTTCGTCAGATCGAGATACTGGCGAAGCGTGATCATGCCCGCCTCGCCACCCGGAAGCGGCTGACCGTTCCAGAAGACGTTCCCGGCCGCGTCGGTCGAGATCGTGTTCTTGGTCGGCAGGATCGGGGGCGGGGGCAGGTTGTTGGGAACCGGCAGATCCAGCTTCACGGCATGGGTCTGCGGGGGAATGGTGATGATGAACATGATGAGCAGCACCAGCATGACGTCGATCAGCGGCGTCGTGTTGATGTCCATCATGGGCTCGCCTTCGGCGGTGCCTGCAGACATTGCCATCGCGAAATTACTCCAAAGTCTTGGTCAGCTGCCGGACGCTTGCGCTTACGACGGCGTCTCGGGCTGCGAGATGAAGCCGACCTTCAGGAAGCCCGCCTGCGAAAGCGTGGAGACCACGCCGCCGATGCACTTGTACGGCGTGCTCTGGTCGCCGCGGATATGCGCTTCGGGCAGTGTGTCCGGGGTCACGTTCTGGGGGCCGCCCTGCTTGGCGATCTCGTCCTTCAGCTTCTGGACGGAGCGGTCGAGCAGCTCCTTGGAGCTGACCTTCTCGATCCCCCAATAGACCTGGCAATTGCCCGCCGCATCGGCCTTGACCGAGAGGTTGACGTTCTCGGGCTTGGTGACCGTCGGCTCGTTGCGCACCGTCGGCAGCTTCAGCGGAACCGTCTGCAGCACGACCGGAACGGTGATCAGGAAGATGATGAGGAGCACCAGCATGACGTCGACGAGCGGCGTCGTGTTGATGTCCGAGATGGGGGCATCGTCGCCGCCTTCGCCGCCTACACTCATGGCCATCGGGATATGGTCCTATTCTAATCACATGCGGTGGAAACGGGCGGATGCCCGCTCCGGCCGCCGCTCCGCCCGAAGGCGGCAGGCGGCGGCCGTCACCGAAATCAGGCCTTGGTGGTCTGCACGCCCGAGGCGGTCGCGGCGACCTTCGGCTGCGCGGCCTTGGTCAGGCCGAAGGACGGGCGCACCGCGCCGCCCGACACCATGTAGCCATGGACGTCGTTGGCGAAGGCGACCAGGCCTTCCATGATCACCTTGTTGCGGCGGAGCAGCCAGTTGTAGGCGAGCACGGCCGGAACGGCGGTGACGAGGCCGAGCGCGGTCATGATCAGCGCCTCACCGACCGGGCCGGCGACCTTGTCGATCGAGGCCGAGCCCGAGGCGCCGATGGCGATCAGCGCACGGTAGATGCCGACCACGGTACCGAACAGACCGACGAACGGCGCGACCGAGCCGACCGTCGCGAGGAACGGCAGGCCGCCCGAGAGCTTGGCGCCGATCGAGGCGGTCGAACGCGCGATCGAGTTGTTGATCCACTCGTGCTGGTCGATCGGATCCTTCAGCTTGTCGTGCTGGTCCTCGGCGAGCAGGCCGTCGTCGACGATCTGGCGATAGGCCGAGTTCTTCTCGAGCTTGGTGGCGGCGTCGCGCAGGTTGGGCGCGGACCAGAAACCGGCGCGGACCTTCTTGGCCTGGCCGATGATCTTCTGCTGCTCCCACCACTTGGACAGCAGGATGAAGAGCGAGATGAACAGCGAGCCGACGAGCAGGATGAACACGGTCCAGCTGATCACGCCGCCCTGGTGGAGGGCGTTGAAGAGACCGTACTGCTCGGCTGCGGAAGCGGCGCCGGGGGCGGGGGTGGGGGTCGTCATGGTCGTCGGTTCCTTGAGATAAATGTGTCGGTTGAGAAGCCGGCACGGTGCCGGTTAAGCGGCGTCAGTCTTTAGGCACCTGCCAGGTAAACCGGCTCGAATAGGTGTCCTCGATCCCGTTTCCGCTGGCATCCTTGGCAGGCGCGAAGCGAGCACGCTTGATCAGCAGCCGGCATGCGGTCTGATCCAGATCGGCAAAGCCGCTGGAGGACGTCACCGAGCAATTCGTGACCCTGCCGTCGGGGCCGACGTTGAGCGTGAAAGCCACCGTGCCCTGTTCGTTGTTACGAATGGCAGCCGGCGGATAATCATCGCTCGACATCAGGTCGCCGAGGTTTCCACGCGGTTTTGCGTGGGCGGCAGCGCTCGGCTTCGGCGGCGGCGGCGGAATCGTGGGAACCACCGGAGCCGCGGGCGGCGGGATGTAGGGCGGCGGCTTGGGCACCGTCGGCACCGTCGGCGGCGCCTGGACCGGCACGATCGGCGGCGGCACGACCAGCGGCGGCGATTCGACCTTGGGCTGGTCCTTCGGCGGCGGCGGTGGCTTCTTGGGGGGGGGAGGGGGCGGAGATTTGATGTCGATCACGTTCAGCTTGGTGGCCACCTTTTTATAGGCGTCGTAGGCCAGACCATTGACGAACGCGTAGCCGACTGCGCCGAGAACGATCGCGGAGATAATCGCCGAAACCGTTTTCTGACCGCTTTGATTCTGGTCGACGTAAGCCATTAAAGAGAGCCACTCCGTGCTGGGGCGAATAGGCTGCGGCATGACAGCGGGGGACAGGAGCACGCGAAACATCGCGGGCCGCCTGACCCCCCTTGCCGTCACTTCATGCTATTCAGCGTTCGTTTTGATGTCCATCCCTTACATATACGATTGGGTAATGTTTGGCCCGCGAACAGGTTTCCGATTGCCGGAACGCTTGAATCGGCCTGCCCCGGAAGGCAGGGTCAGGGCGTCCCGGCGGACCGTCGGGATTGTCGGAACGAAGGACGAAAAGCCGATGAGAATTGCGATGAAAACGGTCTCCGCGCTCCTTCTTGGAGCGTTTTTCTTCGCAAGTGCAGCATCGGCTCAAGTCGTTACTGCGCCGGCCTCTGCGACGTCCATTGGTTACGCCGATCTCGCCGATCTCGCATTTGCGGGACAGGTCGCCGCGATCGTTACGGTACGCGACGCGGTGCGCCTCAAGGATGCCGATGCGGCGGGCGTCGCGCCCGGCTTCGTCCGCTTCTACGTGGAGGGCGACGTCAATGCGCTGATCGCCGGCAAGGGAGGCATCCCCGCAAGCATCTCATGGATCGCCGACGTGCCGATGACCTCCGCGAATCGCCCCCCCAAGCTCAAGAAGGCCAAGCTGATTCTCCTCGCCCGCCCGGTTGCGGGCAAGCCGGGCGTGCTGCAGCTGGTCTCCAAGAGCGCGCAACTGCCCTGGACGCCCGATACCGAGCAGCGGCTGCGCGCCATCCTGTCGGAGGCCAACGGGCCGTCCGCGCCGCCGGTGGTGACGGGGGTCGGCCACGCCTTCCACGTCGCCGGATCGATCCCCGGCGAGGGCGAGACGCAGATCTTCCTCAAGACCGCCGACAATCGCCCCGTCTCGCTCAACATCCAGCGCCATCCGGGGGAGGACCCGCGCTGGACGGTGTCGCTCGGCGAGATCGTCGACGATGCGGCGGCGGCGCCGCAGAAGGATACGCTGCTCTGGTATCGTCTCGCCTGCGCGCTGCCGGCCAGCCTGCCCGCCGATGCGCTCGCCGATCAGCAGCCCGACGACGCGCAGGCCGCGCAGGCCGATTACAAGCTGGTGCTGGACGGCCTCGGCCCCTGCGGGCGGACGGCGCCGGCGAACTAGGCCTCCGCGTCGCCGTCCAGGAACAGGAAGTCGCGCGGATAGTGGCGGAGGTGGGCGCCACCGTCGACGAACAGCGTCTGCCCGGTGATCGCGCGGGCGCGGGCGAGGAAGACCACCGCTTCGGCGATCTCGGCAGGGCCCGGTAGCAGGTGAAGCGGCATCTGTTCGGCCGCCGCGTTCATGCGGGCCTCGTCATAATCGGGGGTCGGCAGTGTCAGGCCCGGCGCCACCGCCGAGACGCGGACATGCGGCGCGAACTGGCGGGCGAGGATCGTCGTCGCCTCGGACAGCGCGAGCTTGGACAGCGTGTAGCTGAACTGGTCCGCATTGGGCGCGGCGATGCGCTGGTCGAGGATGTTGACGATTGCCGCCGGGCGCCCGGCCGGGGCTGTCGCCGCCAGCGCGCGGGCGAGCAGCACCGGTGCGGCGCAGTTCACCGCATAATGGTCGAGCAGGCCGCCCTGCGTCACGGTGTCCGGCGAATCATATTCGAAGCGCGCCGCGTTGTTGACGAGCAGCGCCGGCATCCGCCCGGCCGCCTGCTCCACCGCCGGCAGCAGCCCTTCGACCGCCGCCTCGTCGGCCAGATCGGCGGTGAGGTGGTGCCAGGCCGCGCCCATCGCGGCCAGCCGCTCGCGCAGCGCCGCCTCGGGTGCCGAGCTCGGGCTGCTGTGGATGGCGAGGTCGTACCCCGCCTCCCCCAAAGCGAGGCAGATCGCCGCGCCGAGCCGCCGGCACCCGCCGGTCACGAGCGCCAGGGGGCGGATCAAGCGCGGTTCCTCGCCATGCGGATGCCGATCTCCTCGCCATTCTCGCTGATCGCGAGCTTCACGATCGTCACCTCGACGCGCAGCACGCGGTCGTCCTCGGCGAAGAGCACGGCGCAGACGTGATCGGCCACCGCCTCGATCAGCGTGAAGTGCAGGCCTTCAGGCAGCGATTCGGTGACGGCGTGCTTGAGATCGAGATAGTTCTTCGATTCGGCGAGCGGCGTGTCGGGCGCGTATTTCCGCTCCGGCAGCTTCAGATCGACCGTCACTGACACGCGCAGCGGCTGCGGCAGGTGGGTTTCCTCCGAATAGATGCCGGTCAGCACCATCGCCTCAATGCCCGAGACCCGAAGCTGGAGGAGATCGTCCGTCATGCCGCCTTCATGTCCTTGCGCTAGGCGGCCCGCCTAGGCGGCGGAGGCGCGGGCCGCAAGGATTTCGCTTTTCGGACCGATTGGCCCTACAGCGCGCGCTCCCGAATCGGGCACACGGAGGACAGGCATAGGTGGACGGCATGGCGATACTCGATGCGGCGGGCGCGCACGGCGCGCATCTCGCCCCGATCGAAATGGCGGACCTTCCCGCGATCGAGCAACTGCTCGATACCGCGTTCGGCGCCGATCGCCAGCGACGTACCGCCTATCGCCTGCGCGAGGGCGTAGCCTTCGAACCGGCCGCCAGCTGCGTCGCCTATGACGAACATGGCGTGCTGGTCGGATCGCTGCAGAGCTGGCCGGCGGCGCTGGTGGCAACGGACGGCACCGCGACGCCGCTCTGGCTGGTCGGCCCGATCGCGGTCGATCCGGCACGGCGGGGCGAGGGGATCGCGCGCGCCATGCTCCGCCGCGCGCTGACCGCGATCGACGAGACCGGCATTCCGGCCGTGTTGATCGGCGATCCGGAATATTACGGCCCGTTCGGCTTCGCGGCGGACGCGACCGGCGGCTGGTCGCTGCCCGGCCCGTTCGAGCGCCATCGCCTGCTGGCCAGGCTGGACGATGGCGAAACGCTGCCCGTCGAGGGAATGCTGGGGCCGCGACGCTAAGGCTTCCAACGGGCGGCCAAATCGTCCTAGGGGGATCGGGATGCCGCTGACCAATCCTCCGCCGGACGCGATCGCCGGGCTGTCGCTCAGCGAGATCGCGCAGATGGCCGCCGACGGGCGGCTGCCGCCGGTCGAGAAATGGGATCCGGATCACTGCGGCGACAGCGGCATGCGCATCGCCGCCGACGGGCAATGGTGGCACGAGGGCTCGCCGATCGGCCGGGCCGCTTTGGTGCGCCTCTTCTCCACCGTGCTGCGGCGCGAGCCGGACGGCGGGCACGTGCTCGTCACCCCGGTCGAGAAACTGTCGATCGCGGTGGAGGACGCACCGTTCATCGCGGTGGAGATGGAGAGTGAGGGGGAAGGCGAAGCGCGCCGCCTCGCCTTCCGTACCAACGTGGGCGATCTCGTCATCGCCGGGCCGGATCGCCCGCTGACGATCGAGGATCGCGGCCATGGCGAGCATCCCTATCTGCGGGTGCGCGGCGGGCTCGACGCGCTGGTAGCGCGGCCGGTCTATTACGAGCTGGCCAACCTCGCGCTCGACGAGAAGCCCGGCCCGGATGGCCGTACCGGCCTGTGGAGCGACGGCGCCTTCTTCGCGCTGGAGCCCCAAAAGGAGGCCGGGCCCGCGTGAGCCTCGCCGAGACGATCCGCGCGAAGCTGGCGGCGACGGCGCATATTCCCGCGCTGTCGACCGGGATCGAGCCGGCTGCCGCGCCCGTGCCTGCCGCGGTGCTGGTCGCGATCACCGACCGGCCCGAGCCCGGCCTGATCCTGACCAAGCGCAACGAGGCGCTGCGCAAGCATCCCGGGCAGGTCGCCTTTGCCGGGGGGCGCGCCGATCCGGATGACACCGGTCCCGAGGATACAGCGCTGCGCGAGGCGTGCGAAGAGATCGCGATGCCGCGCGACCGCGTGGAGATCGTCGGCCGCGACAGCACCTTCCACACGCCCACCGGCTTCGCGATCGTGCCGGTGATCGGCATCGTGCCGGCCGATCTGCCGCTCACACCCCGCGAGTTCGAGGTGGCGGACATCTTCGAGGTACCTCTCTCGCACATGCTCGACACGGCGAACCACCTCCGCAAATGGGCGGAGTTCAACGGCGCACGACGCGAATATTTCGAGATACCGTGGGAAGGCGCGCACCGCATCTGGGGCGTGACCGCCGCGATGATCGTCAACCTCGCGCGCCGGCTGGCATGACGAGCGTCGCGGTTCCCCCGAGCGTCGCCGATGCCGAGGCTCTCGGCCGATTGATCGACGCGCTGGACGGCGGCGCGGACGGCGCGCGCTACATCGGCGGCTGGGTGCGGGACACCTTGCTCGGTCTCGATCCGCAGGACATCGACATCGCCACCCGCCATGCCCCACGGGAGGCGGAGCGGCGCGCGAAGGCGGCGGGGCTCAACACGTGGTCGTCCGCCTCGGGTATCGCGCACGGCACGATCGGCGTGGTGATCGGCGGCAAGACGGTGGAGGTGACGACGCTGCGCCGCGACGTCTCCACCGACGGTCGTCACGCGACGGTCGCCTTCACCGAGGATTGGCGCGAGGACGCCGCGCGGCGGGATTTCACGATCAACGCGCTTTCCGCCGATCCGCTGACCGGCGAGGTGCACGATTATTTCGGTGGCCTCGCCGATCTGACCGAGGGACGGGTGCGCTTCATCGGCGATCCGCTGATCCGCATCGCCGAGGATCATCTGCGCATCCTGCGCTTCTTCCGTTTCCATGCGCGGTTCGGGAAGGGGGTGCCCGATGCCGCCTCCTATGAAGCCTGCGTGGTGCGCGCGAAGGACCTGATGGCGCTCTCGCGCGAGCGGATCGCGGCGGAATTGCTCAAGCTGCTGGCGGTGGACGATCCCGTCGCGACGGTGGAGGCGATGCTGGCCGGCGGCCTGTTCGCGCCGGTGGTGCCGGAGATTACGGGCTCCGACCGCCTCGCCGCTTTGGTCGCCGCGGAGCACACGGCCGGGATCGCGCCCGACGGCCTGCGCCGTCTCGCCGCGCTGCTGCCCGAAGACGAAAGGATAGCCGAACAGGTCGGCGCGCGGCTCAAGCTTTCCAACGCCGATCGCAAGCGGCTGACGCTCGCCGCACGACCGGTCTTCGCGCCGCCGGAAGTGCTGGTCTATACGTTCGGCAATGCCAGCGCGACGGATATGGCCCTGCTGACGGGTCTGGCCGATCGGGCGAAGATCGCCTCCGCATGGCAAGCGCCGCGCTTCCCCCTTACCGGCGGCGATCTGATCGCGCTCGGCCTCGCTCCCGGCCCGATCGTCGCGGCGACGCTTCAGGCGGTCGAGAAGAAGTGGGTGAAGGAAGGCTTTCCCGATCGCGATCGGCTCGGCGCGATGGCGCGCGAGGCGGTGGTGGCGGCGCTCAGTCCCGGGTGACGCCGATCTCGATCAGGCTGCGGATCAGCCGCTCCTCGGAAAACGGCTTGAGCATGTGCGGGGTGCGCGCGAACTGCTTGGGCAGATCCTCGCGCTCCAGCCCGGTCAGGAACATGAAGGGGATGTTGGTAGTCTGCAGCGCCTCGGCGAGCGGATAGGATTCCTGGTCGCCCAGCCCGATATCCAGGATGGCGCCGTCGATCGCGGTGAGCTCGGTCAGCCGCTCCAGTGCCTCGACCATGTCGAGAAACGGCCCGACGATCCGCGCGCCCGCATTCTCCAGCACGTCGGCGACCGTCTCGGCGAGCAGGAAATTGTCCTCGACGATCAGGATGCGGCATCCGAGCAGCGGTTTGTCGGTGACCGGGCTGTGCACGGCAAGTCTCCGATCGGGAGCGAGGGTCGAACATGGCATAGGACGACCGATCGTAAGCGAGTTTGCGCCCTCCGGCAGTTCGCTATTGGTCTAATCGCCCGGGGATCGAGGCCGTGGAATAAGACGACAGGGTTTGCCAACCGAGCCGCGTGTAGAGCGCGCGGCCATCATCGGTCGCGACCAGCAGCTCGGGCGTTTCCGGGCATCGCTTCGCGTGGCCCAGCACGGCCATGAGCATGGTCCCCAGCCCCTTCCGGCGATGTTCGGGCATGGTCACGATCCGATCGTAAACGAAGGCGTCGTCGGTTTCCGCCGCATAGCCGCTCGCCGCGAGATCACCCGAAGCGGCCATGATCCTGACTTCCGTCACCGCTTCGCCGGACGTCGTCTCGATCCGGTAGTCCCCGAGGTCCGGCAGCGCGACCGGCGTGCCCGACGAGCGCATGAACCAGTTCTGCGCATGGAGTTGCCAGCCTTCGGGCAACGCGGCGAGCAGGGTGTCGCCGTCACCGCACAATTTGATCGGATGGCGCGGCGCGTCGATCGATCGGGCCAGCGCGGCGAGCCCGGTGCCGGCCCGCGAAAACAGCCAGCGGCGCACCTCCGCCTCGCTCTTGGTATCGACGCGGAAGCCGCCATGATCGGCAACGGGCGCCGGCAATCCGCGCGCGATCGAGCGGGCGGTCAGCCAGGCGAGAAGCAGCGAATCGTCGACCTGATCCTCGCCCATCCGCCCTGATCCATTGCACGATGGCGGGCACGATAACCGGTTCTGGACGAACGCGCAGCGTTCAGAGCTGCGACTGCCAATAATCCCTTGCGGCGTCCGCGGTCAGCGGCGCGGCGTAGAAATAGCCCTGGCCGTGGCTGCAGCCCAGCGCGGCCAGCGTCTGGCTCAGTTCGATCGTCTCGACACCCTCGGCGGTGGTCGTCTTGCCGAGCGCGTCGGCGAGGCTGAGCACGGCGCGCACGATCGCCACCTTGTCGCGATCCTGAAGCATGCCGGAGACGAAGCTGCGATCGATCTTGAGGCTGTCGATCGGCAGGCGGCGGAGGTAGCTGAGCGAGGAATAGCCGGTGCCGAAATCGTCCATCGCCACCTTCACGTCGAGCGCCTTCAGCGCCTGAAGCGCCTTGGTGGTGCGCTCCGGATCCTGCACGATCGCGCTCTCGGTGAGTTCGATGGTGAGGCGCGATCCGGCGATGCCGTGGGTGGCGAGCGCGGCGGCGATCACGCCCGGCACGTCGTCGCGCGCGAGTTGGATCGCCGAGACGTTGACGTTCATGGTGAGCGGCACGGCGCTGCCGGCCAGCGCATCCCACTTGGCGAGCGTCGCGAGCGCCGAATCGACCGCCCAGCGGCCGAGCGGCACGATCAGGCCGGCTTCTTCGGCCACCGGGATGAACTCGCCCGGATCGATCACGCCGCGCGTGGCATGGGTCCAGCGGGCGAGCGCCTCGAAACCGGTGAGCCGGTTGGCGGCGAGATCGACGATCGGCTGGTAGGCGAGCCTGAGATCGCCCTGATCGATCGCGCGGCGAAGCTCGGTTTCGAGATCGAGCTTGTAGCGCGCGCAGGCGGCCTCGCCCGGATGATGGATTTCCACGCGGCCGGTCGACTTGGCGCGCTTGAGCGAGAATTGGGCGTTGCGCACCAGCTCTTCGCCGCTGGTCTGCTCCTCGCCGACCAGCGCGACGCCGATCGCGCATTCGATGCCCACCTCGAAGCGGGCGAGGCGGAAGGGCGTGGACAGCACGGACTGGATGCGGCGGGCTGCGGCGGGCGCGTCGTCCGGTCCGTTGGCGAGGCGCAACAGGATACCGAATTCGTCGCCGCCGACGCGGGCCAGGATGTCGCCTGCGCGCAGTGTCGAGATCAGGCGGCGGGCGACGGTGATGATCACCTCGTCGCCGGCGACGCCGCCCAGGCTCTCGTTGATGCGGCTGAAGCGGGACAGGTCGATCAGCAGCACGGCATGGCGGGCGCCGTCGTTCGATGCCATCACCTCGTCCACGGCCTCGGCGAAGGCGGTGCGGTTGGGCAGGCCGGTCAGGCTGTCGTGGAGCAGCTCGGCGCGCAGCGAGCGGGTGCTCTCGATCTCGGTGGTGCGATCGACCAGGGTCAGCAGGCAGCGCCCGTTGCCGCCCGGCACCTGCGCGAGCGGAGAGATGCAGGCGTGGAAGTGGCGACCGGAGACCTGATCGCCATAGCGCCACTCGAAGCGCAGCTCATCGCCGGGGCGCGCGAAGAATTCCAGCAGGCGCCGCACGATCGTCGGGCTTTCGATGATCGGCATGGGCTGGCTGGCGGGGCGCGCGGCATCGAGCGAGTCGTAGCGGCGGTTGCTGGCGCCGACGACGAGGTCGCCATCCTGCTCGGTCAGCACCGCGGCGGCGATCGGCAGGGCGTCGATATAGCTCTGGCGGGCCGAATCGATCAGTGCCCAGGCCTCCGCGGACGCTGGCGCGCGGCCGTCAGGCACGGGATGCAACGAGGCGCGCGCCGCCCTCTCCACGGGCGGCGTTCCACTCTCTCGGCTCGCCTTTGCCATACGCATGACTGTCAGCGATAGACAAAGCGGGTTAATTCTTGCTTTCAGGGCCATCGCCGTTCGGCGCGGAGCCGAACCGGTTGTCGCGCGGGAAGCCGAGCGGCGCCATCCGTCCGCCGGCGCCGCGCGCGGTGCGCCAGGGGTTCAGGTCCGCCTCGGTACGGGTGCGGCCGCTCTCGCCGCCCATCGCCCAGCTGATCCCGGCCTCGAAGCGGATCGCCGTCGCGTCGGACAGGCCGCCGTCGCGATAGCGCTGGAGCTGGACACCCGAACCGCGCGCCATTTCGGGCAGCTCGCCGATCGGGAAGACCACCATCTTGCGGTTATCGCCCACCACCGCGACATAATCGGAGCCGGAAGCAACCGGGCGGAAAATCCGCATCTCGGCACCGGGGCGCAGGTTCATCACCTGCTTGCCCTTGCGCGTCTCGGCGACAACATCGCCGAGCTTCGCGAGGAAGCCGCGCCCGTCCGAGCTGGCCACCAGCACCTGCGCGTCGCCGCCCGATCGCGGCACGGGCAGCAAGGCGACCGGCGCGCCCTCGCCCTCCAGATCGACCATCAGCCGCACCGGCTCGCCGAAGCCACGCCCGCCGGGCAGCTTGTCCGCCGCCAGCGTGAAGACGCGGCCGTTCGCCGCCGCCAGCAACAAACGATCGGTGGTCTGGGCGTGGAAGGCGAACAGAGGCCCGTCGCCCTCCTTGAACTTCAGCGTATCGGCAGCGGCGAGATCGCGGTGGCCGGACATCGCCCGGATCCAGCCGCGCCGCGACAGGATCACGGTGATCGGCTCGCGTTCGATCATCGCCTCCAGCGGGATCTCGCGCGCCGGGCCGGACTCGGCGACCGTCGTCCGGCGCGCGCCGATCGCGGTTTCCGGCGCATAGCGCTCGCGCAGCTTGGCGAGATCCTTCTTGAGCCGGGTGCGCTGGCGCTGCGGGCTCTCGATCAGCGCGGCAAGGCCCTTGCGCTCCTCGTCGAGGTTCGACCGCTCCTTCTTGATTTCCATCTCTTCGAGGCGACGGAGAGAACGCAGCCGCATGTTGAGGATCGCCTCGACCTGCGTGTCGGTCAGGCCGAACTCGGCCATCATCACCGGCTTGGGCTCGTCCTCGGTGCGGATGATCTCGATCACGCGATCGAGGTTGAGATAGGCGATCAGGAAGCCGTCGAGCAGCTCCAGCCGGTTCTCGATCCTGGCGAGGCGGTGCCTGGAGCGGTTGACCAGCACCTCGATCTGGTGCGCGACATAGGCCGAGAGTGCCTGCGCGAGGCTCATCACGCGCGGCGTGCGCGTCGCATCCAGCACGTTGAGGTTGAGCGAGACGCGGATTTCGAGGTCGGTCAGCCGGTAGAGGCTGTCCTGCAGCGTGCCTACGTCCACCGTGCGGCTGCGCGGCTCCAGCACGATGCGAATCGCCTCGTCCGATTCGTCGCGGACGTCGGCGAGGATCGGCAGCTTCTTTTCGGTGATCAGCCCGGCGATCTGCTCGATCAGCTTGGCCTTGGGCACGCCGTAGGGGATTTCGGTGATGACCAGCTGCCAGGTGCCGCCCGCCAGCCGCTCGGGATCGGCGAAGCGCGCGCGGGTGCGGAAGGCGCCGCGCCCGGTCTCATAGGCCTCGCGGATCGCGGCCGGACCGTCGGCGACGATGCCGCCGGTCGGGAAATCCGGCCCCTGAACATACTGGAGCAGGTCGACGGTCGGCGCGTCGGGATGGTCGATCAGGTGGACGGCGGCGTCGATCAGCTCGGCGGCGTTGTGCGGCGGGATGGAGGTCGCCATGCCGACCGCGATGCCGGACGCGCCGTTGGCCAGCAGGTTGGGAAACAGGCCGGGAAAGACCTCCGGCTCCTCGTCCTCGTTATTGTAGGTAGGCCGGAAGCCGACGGTGCCCTCGTCGAGCCCCGTCATCAGCTCGACCGCCGTCGCGGTCAGGCGGGCTTCGGTATAGCGGTAGGCGGCGGCGTTATCGCCGTCGATATTGCCGAAATTGCCCTGCCCGTCGACCAAAGGGTATCGCAGCGAGAAGGTCTGGGCCAAGCGGACCATCGCGTCGTACACCGACTGATCGCCATGCGGGTGATATTTGCCGATCGTGTCGCCGACGACGCGCGCGCACTTCTTGTAGGCCGACGCCGGATCGAGCCGGAGCAGCCGCATCGCCCAGAGCAGCCGGCGATGCACCGGCTTCAACCCGTCGCGCACGTCCGGCAGCGAGCGCGCCGTGATCGTCGACAGCGCATAGACGAGGTAGCGCTGGGAAAGCGCTTCGTCGAAGGGGGAGTCGGTATAGGGCGAGGGATCGAGAGTGTCGGTCGAGGCCATGAACGGGGACTAGCAGGCGCGGGCACTGCCCGCAAAGCCGGTCTATGGGCGATCCCGCTCCGCGTCGCTTTTGTTCGACGTATCGAAGCGCGCCTCGCCGATCGCACCCGGATTATTGCGGATGAAGCGGATGAGAGCGGCACCGCCGCCGATCGTCACCACCAGCACGAAGCCCAGCAGCACCCAGTCGATCGCCTCCATCTGGAAGCCGTAGCTGCGCGCCAGCACCAGCACGGCGGCTGCCGCGACGATCGCGAAGGCACCGGTCACGAAGATCACGCCCACGCCGCCCATCGCGGCAGTGCGGCTCGGCGGCAGGCTGTGCGGTTCCTGGCTCATGCCGGCTGCTCCTCGGTGATCGCGTGGGCCAGCCATTCGGGCACGATCGGCCGTGCCTCGACCGCGCCCAGCTTGACAGGCTCGCCACCGCGAAGCTGCTCCACGCGGACCGGTGCCACCGCGAGCCCGAGATCGGGATACCAGATGCGCGCCGCCTCTTGCGGATCGGCCTCCAGCTCGCACACGACCAGCCGGCGGTTGACCTTCTGCCGCCAGTTCATCCGCGCGGTATTCTCCTGCCCGACATAGCAGCCCTTGGTGAAGCTCACGCCGTGGAGCTCGATCGCATTGGTCTCCAACCAGAGCGTCTTGTCGGTGCCGAGTTCGTCCACCCCCTCCGGCACGCCATGGCCGAGCCGCCACGCCCGCCATGCCAGATCGGCGGTGTCGACGCCCACTGGCGGCGCCAGCCAGCGGCAGCCGAGGCCGGGCAGGCGCGGATCGGCGAAGCTCGCCATGTCGCCGGCATCGACCGGGTCCGGCCGCCAGTGGACGGCCAGCGTATCGTCGCGCGCGATCGTGATCGGCCGGCGCAGGCGATACATGCTCAGCCGCTTCGCCAGCGCATCGGCCTGCGTCGCCTCGCAATCGACCAGCACGTCCGCGCCGTCGGGCCAGAGCAGGAAGTCCCACTGCGCCTTGCCCTGCGCGGTGAGCAGGCCGGCCCAGATCGGGTGCCCTTCCGCCAGCACGCCGGTGTCGTTGGTGACGAGGCCTTGCAGGAAGCCGGCGACATCCTCCCCCGACAGGCGGATCAGCGCGCGGGCGGCAAGGCGGGTGGCGGTGCTCATGCGCCAAGGGTGGGGCAGGGGCGTCCCGCTTTCAAGGCCGCACCCCTCCTAATCGGAAAGACTAGCGCGCTCGTGCGTAGAGCCGGTTAGCCGGAGGGACATGATGATCGAGGTGGTGCTGATGGCGACGAGTGTGGCGGCGATACCCGTGACCGACGCGGCGACCCGCTCCGCGATCCTGGACGCGGCGCGCGTGCCCGTGACGGCGGCGCTCAGGAAGCCGGTGAAGTTCGAGGTGAGCCACCTCAAGCGCTCGGGCGACTGGGCGTTCCTGCTCGCGACCATGGTAGAGCCGTCCGGCGCGCCGCTCGATTACGCCACGACGCCGATGGCGGCGCCCGCCGCGCAGGGCTATATGTCGCGCAGCTACATGGCGCTGCTTCGGCAACAGGCCGGCCGCTGGACGGTGGTCGACAAGGCGATCGGGCCGAGCGACGTGCCATGGGTGCTCTGGGCGAAGCGGCACGGCGCGCCGCTCGAAATCTTCCCCACTCAGTAGGAACCGTGCTCCTCGGTGGGATACCACCAGGCGAAGCGGTGGGAGAGGTCCGTCGTCGCAAAGACGATGTTGCCGCGATTGCGCTCGTATCCCATCGCCGGCTTGCCGTTGAGCGTGCCGGACCACCAGCCGGTCTGCGGCTTGCCGATGAAGATGGTGGGCTGTCCGGCGCCGGAAAAGATCATCCTGTGTGAACCGTCGGGCTGCACGGTGTCGGCATAGGCGCAGGGCTTCGCCGGCCCGTCGTCCCACGAGCAGCGCACCCGATCGGCAGCGGAAGCGGGGAGGGCGGCCAGCAGCGCGAGCGGGAGGGCGAGGAGCTTCATGGGGCCTCGAACGAGGATGATCCTGCTCACGTTCCCAATCTCCGCTCGGTGCGAATGGACATCGGTCGAGGAACGCTCAATGGTTCGCGTAAATGTCCGCCGCCCTGTTCCCGCGCGCCACCGATTGCCCCGCCGTGTCCGCCGGCCGCTCGTAGAGGCGGGTGACGATCTGCCCCGCCTCGCGCGCATCGTTGGTCTGCTTGAGCGCATTGCCCGCGCCCGCCTCGGTGGTGGTCAGCTCATGCTGCACGAAGCGGAGCTGCTCGGCGAAGGACGAGCCGTGAATGTCGTGGCCCGACCAGCGCTGGAACTCCGCCTGGCGCGGCCCTTCCCACTGGGCGATGCCGTAGCCCGGCCCGCCGCCATTTTGCGGGATGCTGCGCAAGCCGCTCTCGGCATCGAGATTGGCGACGATCCCGGCGGCCTGCGCCTTGGACCAGCCCTGGCCCTCGAAATATTGCATCGCCTGGTCGATCCGCTGCGATTCGCTGCCGTCACCGGAGGGAGCGGCGGTGCCGCCGGCGGGCTTGGGCGCCGCGCTGGCCGGCGCGCGCAGGATCAGGCCGCCATGGCTCTGGGCGTAGCTCAGCGAATTGGTGCTGACCTTCTGCGTGCCGTCGGCATTGATGTTGTTCGATCCGATCATCTGGCCCGGGCCGGCGACGATCTCGGTGTGCGAGATGCCGCCCCCCTGCATGATGACGACGTCGCCCGCCTTCGCCTCGGAGGCCGGCACCGCCGTCCAGCCGCGCGACTGCAGCGTCTCCTTCAACTGCTCGACCGAATCGGTGTGGAGGTTGGATGGCAGCTCGCCAGACTGGACCAGCACGGCCGACACGAAATTGGCGCAGCATTCGGTCGACGGGCAATTGGGGTCCATCGGCAGGTTGTCGTTGCCGTTGGTCTTCAGCGAGGAGGCGTTCTGGCCGAGATAGGAGCGGGCGATGTCCGCCACGCTGCCGTCACCCGCGCCCGGCGTGCCGCCGACGCTGCCGGTCGATCCCGACCCGCCCGGGATGGTGATGCGCTGGCCGGGATGGATGAGGTCGGGATTGGCGATCTGCGGGTTGGCCTGTTCCAGCGCGGAAAGCGAGACGCCGTGCGCCCTGGCGATGTTC
The DNA here is from genome assembly GCF_013778325.1 of Sphingomonas chungangi. GTDB lineage: Bacteria > Pseudomonadota > Alphaproteobacteria > Sphingomonadales > Sphingomonadaceae > Solisphingomonas > Solisphingomonas chungangi. The sequence goes on from NZ_JACEIB010000006.1 coordinate 109,242, forward strand.
CAGAGGCAATCGCCCGACCGGACGGTGTAGCTGCTGGTGTCGCTCCCGCTGCTGTTGACCGCCACGCTGCCCTGAACCGAGGATACCGACATGACTCCCTCCTCCGAAGCTGTTGGAGTGGAGCCTAGGCCCTGGGTTCGTGGAGGTCGCTAATCGGATCGCTTAGAGGGCGGTGCGCCGCCCGACATAATAGCGCATCTCGGCGCCGAACTGGCGGACCGCCGCGACCACGCCGGCATCGACGCCGGGCGTCTGCGAGACGGTCTCCAGCGCCGCGAACGAAGCGTCGCCGTACCGCTTGCTGGCGAACAGCGGCGTGGCGGCCTCGGGCACCATCTTCTCGGCGCCAGGCCAGGTCGAGAAGCAGGCGAGGCCGGTGACGAGGCGGCGCAGGTCGTCGGGCGCGATGGCCACTTTCTTCAACTCGCTCGCATGACGGAATTCATCGGGGAAGGTGCGATCGAACTCGGCGAGCATCGCATCCTGCCCGACCGCGCCGGCGGACTCATAGCTGCGGCAGGTGGTGTCGGCCGTGGCCTGCGGGGGCGGCGCGTCGAGCGGGCGCATCTGGCCGCCGATATAAGCGTAGCGGATCGCCGGGCCGCCGACCGCATCGGCGTTCATCGCGACGATCAGCTGGCCCCGGACGACCTTTGCATCGGCCAGCGCGCAGGTGCCGAAGGGCGCGGTGACCAGCGGTGTACCGCCGCGCGACGGCGCCACCACCACGTAGCGCGACGGGCAGCTCGCCCCGCCGCTGCCGCGCACGAGAAACAGGGTGTCGCGGCCGGTCTGGTAGCGGCCGATGATCGAGAGCGTGTCGACCAGCTCGCCGCCGAACGGGCGCGGCAGGATGGTCGGCCCGTATTGCAGCGCCGGCTCGTTGCCCTGCGGCACGACGGCGAGCGTCGGGCGGAGCGGCTGGCCTTCGCGCGGGGCGCGGGCCTGGGCCGTGGAAACGGCGGTGGCGGTGAGCAGGATCAGGTGACGGATACGCATCGTCTTCCCCCTCGGATGGCGGTTGCTATCACGCTTCGGAGGCGGAACGGTTCCCGCGCATGAAAGCAGCGGCGCGATTGTCCGTGTCGGTCCGCACGTCGGGCCTCGGCGTGACGCCGTGGGTACGGTCGTCGGCGGTGTGGAGGCCGAGATGAGTCACCTCCGAGGAGCGTGCCGCCGGGACGATCTCGCGCGGAGTCGAGGCCTGCGTCGCGCCCAGCACACGCTCGTTGGGCTGGCCCAGCCGCGTCTCGACATGCGCGATCGTCTGGGTGACCGGCACGGTGAAGCTGCCGGTGCCGGAGGGGAGCGCGTTGGGCTGGTCCTCGCGGAACTTGCCGAGCGCGCCGGCATCGGCGACGAGACGATCGAGCGCGGAGGGCTGGCGAGTCAGCATCTCCAGAGACGATCCGCCGCTGTTCTGCGCGAGCGGATCGAAGCCGGTGACGCTCCGCGCGACGCGCCGGCCGGTCGGCTCGATCGCCATCAGCCGCCGTTCTGGCCGACCAGCGTCGCGGTGGCCTGCTCGATGCGGGCGGTCACGCCGTCGATGCCGTCTTCGCCGTCGCCGCCGAGCGCGTTTTCCAGCGCGTCGCGCAGGCCTGCGGTCTGTTGCTCGGGCGACGCACCCGAAAGGCCGGCGGCCTGCACCATCGCGGCGCGGGCGAAGTCTCCCAGTGCGCGATGGAGCGCGCCTTCCTGCGCCGGCGTTCCGCCCATGCGCGATGCGATGGCGCTGCTCATGCCCTGCAGGTCGTAGATGTCGCCCCGCCCGGCGAGCTTGCCGGCGTCCGGCGCGAAGTCGCTGCCTGCGCCCGCGGCCGAGGCCCAGGCCGTGCTGCCGGAATCGCTCGTTCGCGCGCTGGCCGACGTCCAGGCCAGCACGCGATGGCCGATCTCGCCGATCGCGGTCCGCGCCTCCTGCTTTACCTGCTGGGTGCCGGGCGTGTTCTGCGCACCGGCCGGGGGAATCGAGGAAAGTCGCGAGACGCCAATCATGTCATTCGTCCGGTTGCTCGGCCGTCATGGCCATCATCGGCTTCGCATATCGCGCGTCCGGGCCGCCGCCGCCATCATCGGAACGACTATCCCGCCGCCGGGAACGGAGCGGCCGACACCCCTGCGCGATCCAGCCGTCGCGGGTCAGGCGCATGATGCGGACGGGCCGGCCGAACAGCGTGCCGTCGCGTTCCCAGGCGAATCCGAGGCGGGCGAGTGACGCCGGGGCGCTGCGGTGATCGGGATGGAACGCGCTGACCAGCCGCGCGCGATCGAGCGTGCCGAAGGCGTGATCGATCAGCGCGGCGGCCGCCTCGACCGCGAGGCCGCCGCGCCAGGCGCTCGGGAACAGCTTGCCGCCAAGTTCCAGCGCGTCCTCGTCGCCATCGAACGGGGTGAGCGAGAAAAGGCCGATCAGCTCGGCCGAATCGCGGCGATGCACCGCGAAGGTGCCGTGACCCCGCGCGGCCATCGGCGCGTTCCAGCGCAAGAACAGGTCGGCCTTGCCGGGCGTATCGGGGATGCCGTCGACCAATTGGGCGGCGACGCGCGGATCGGCATGAAGCGCGGCGATCGCCTCCCTGTGCTCCGCCGCGATCGGGCGGAGCAGCAGGCGCTTCGAGAGAAGGACCGTCGTCATCCCGCCCCGTGCAGGCCGCTCGCATCGAGCGTCGTGCGGCGCAGGTCAATGCCGTAGACCTGCTCGAACTGCCGCGCGATGCCGTCGGCATAGGGGCGGGCATTGCCTTCCTTCATCGAACTCAGCCAGCCGGCATGGGCGATGACGAACTGGAGCTTGAGCTCTTCGCCGAGCTCGGCCCACTTCTCGCGCGGGGCGGCGCCGTTCCGCGCGAGCATGTCCGCGATCTGCGCGCGCGCCGCGATGGCGGTCATGCGACCGCCCGGCACGTCCTGCACGCCGTTGGCGATCATCCAGCCGAGGATCAGATAGGCGGTCATCGCATTGCCGGCATCGTTGCCGCTGAGGCCATAGGGACCGGCGATGCCGTCATAGAGGCCGGCATAATCATATTTTGCGAAGGTCGACTGGATCACCTGCGCGGCCTGCGGGTCCTTCGCCCGCATCCGTCCGACGAGATCGGCGAGCACCTGCTGGTGGACGGCGGGGCTGGCGACATAGCGCAGCGGCACCTGCGGAGCGCCGGGCCGCGCCGGCCGTGCCGTGGCGGCGGCGATGAAACTCTGGGCGGAGGCAGGCCGGCGCGCCGGGGCACGGGCGTCCGGAGACGCATGACAGAGACCGGGCAGGTTCGAATTGCAGGGGTTGTAGACCATCGGCAGGGTCTGGCTGGCCACCACCGTTCCGATCGATCCGAAATCGACCGTCATGTCCGCCTGGGCCGTCGAGCCGAGCAGGAGCGCGGCGAGCATCCCGGCACCGAGCGTCATCGATGCCGCGCCGGTCCGACGCAGGCTCATTTGGGGGCGAAACCGTCGGGTGTGAGCTGCGTGGTGTTCAGGTCGACGCCTTCGCGCGCAAGGCTGGAGGCCACCGAGTGCCGGTATTGCGCGGCGGCGTCGGCGGGCCATTTGCCCGCGCCGATCGCGCGCCAGGTGGTGTTGACGAGCAAGAAATCGAGCTGCGCCTCGCCGCCGATCTGGCTGCGATAGGCTTCGGAGGCCATCTTCGGATCGTGCGCCAGCGCCTGGGCGATGGAATCGCGCACGTTGCGCACGCCTTGCGGCGAAGGCGGCTGCGCGCCGGTCACGACCATCGTGCGCATGATCAGGTGCGCGGCCATCGCGTCGGCGACGTCGTGATTGCCGAGGCCGAACGGCGCGACCAGCTGGCCGAAGATGGCGGGAACGTTCTTGCCGGCGAGCGCGGTGCGCAGCTGCCCGCCCGCGGTGGGATCCTGCCGTGAAACCCGCGCGACATAGGCATTCACCGTCTGGACGCCGGTTCCGGGCGCGAAGGTGAGCGGCGCGGATCGGGGGGCCGGCAGGGGCGCGCGGATCCCGCGCTGCTCCTCGGCCCGTATGCGCGCATTCCTGGCCTGGAAGGCCAGGGGTTGCCCGAGCTGGACGACGTTCATCATTCCGGAAGAATAGGCACCCATCGCATTGTAGACGGGCTGGATCGGGGCCTGGGCGGCAGCCGCTCCTCCGATCAACGCGCTCACGCCGAACATCATGCGAATGGCGATCCTGCCCAATGCTCTTCTCCCAAAAAACAGGAGGGAGGCCGGGTTTCCCCGGCCTCCCCCGATGATCGATAATCTAGCTCTTGCGGGCGGCAGAGGACAAGCCCTGGCCGAGCGAGTTGAGCACGGTATTCATCGCCTGCGTGATGAGGCCGAATTCCTGGCCGGCCGCGTTCATCTTGCCGGTGAGGCTCGACATCTGGCTCTGATCGCTGTTGCCGACGTTGCTGATCTGGTCGGCAAGGTCCGACATCTTCTGCATCTGGTTGTCGGCCGCCTGGCCCAGCGCGATGGCGATCTTCTCGAGTATGCCCTCGCCCTTCTCGCCCTTGGCGGGCTTGTGGCCCTCGACGAAGCTCTGGATCAGCTGGTTGAGCTCGCTCTCCATCGAGCCCTGATCGGTGCTCGAAAGCCCGGCCTGGTCGCCGAAGGCGGAAACCGCCGCGCTCAGCGAGAGGCCGTTGCCGCCGACGAGGCCCTGCGCCAGGCTGATCGCGCTCTGGGGGAGACCCATCGACTGGCCGAGTTGGGCGACGATCTGCTGGCCGAACGACTGCATCACCTGCTGCGCGGCTGCCTCGAGGAGCATGCTGGTCCCGCCGGTGCTCACCGCGAGCGAGGCCTGGACCGCGAGATTGATCGGATTGAAACCACCGGACATCGTCATTCTCCTTCGTTTCGATCGGTTCGAGGCCACCCTCGCGGTGGCCGTGTCGAACCGACTGGCTGGCTCGACGGGATCGTTATGGCATTCGACCTTCGTCGAGGCTCTGAGCGTTCCGATTAGCCTCCCTAGTCGTTTCGATTACTCGGACGGGTAGAAGAGCAGGCCGGCCAGCGCCGCCAGCTCGCGCATCCCGTCCAGCTCCAGCTTGCGCGCCACGTTGGAGAGGTGGACGCGCACGGTATTCTCGGAGATCAGCAGCAGCGTCGCGATGTCCCCGTTCGAGCGGCCCCAGCCGAGGAAGCGGATGCAGGTCAGCTCCATCGGGGTCAGTCTGAGCAGCGACTCGCGGTGGCGCCTGGGCACGCGGGCGGCCTCCACGATATGCTCGCCGAGGCTGACGGGCGCGGCGGCGCCGGGCAGCGCATCCGCCTTGCGCAGCAGCTCGGCGATCGCGGCGAGGCGCTCGTCCTCGGTGAGCGGCTCGGGGGCGGGCTGCGCCATCATTTGCCGACCCCCTTCAGGATCGCTTCGATGAGCTGCGGGCGGCTGGTGATGTCGCGCGCGATCGCATCGACGTAGGAACCAACCAGCAGGAACAGCACCGCCGTCGCCGCGAAGGCCTTGATCGAGAGCGACAGGCTGAACACGTTCAATTGCTGGGCGAAGCGGTTCATCAGCCCCAGCCCGCAGTCGATCAGGAACAGCACGGTCAGCACCGGCGCGGCGAACAGCGTGGCGAGCACCATCATCCGCCCGAACTCGCCCTCGAACAGGGTGAGGCCACGCGGATCGAGCTTCGGCATCGGCGACGCGATCGGCCAGAGCGCATAGCTTTCCATCAGCACCTTCACGAGCAGCGACAGCCCGCCCGAGAAGATGAAGACGATATTGGCGAGGCGGCTGAGGAAGGCGCCGTTGAGCGAGGTCTGGTTGCCGGTGAGCGGATCGGTGATCTGGCCGATCGTGGCGCCGACCTTGAGATCGATGATCTGCCCCGCCGATTCGAGCGCCCACAGCACCGATCCGAAGAAGAAGCCGATGATGAGGCCGCAGAACGCCTCCTTGGCGAAGATCGCGACCCAGCCGGCGGGCTCGATCACGGCTGTGGAAAGGGGCGGCTGGAGCGCGAGCGAGATCAGGCCGAGGGCGATGAAGATCGAGTTGCGCACCATCGCCGGCACCGTGTCCGATCCGAACAGGGGCAGCATCAGGAAGGCGGTGGCGATCCGCGCCGTCGCTACGCCGAGCAGCAGGATCTGGTCCGCCCAGCCGTTCACGCCGCCCCCCCCTTCCGTTCGCCCTGAGCTTGTCGAACGGCTGCCCTTCTTCTTTTCCCGTGGGATGAAGAGAAGGGCAGGGCTTCGACAGGCTCAGCCCGAACGGTTTGGAGGGCGGTGGCGCGCATCATTGCGACTGCCGGATCAGGCCGGGGAAGTCGGTGAACACGCGGTCGCCGAAGCGATAGAGTGACGATCCGAGCAGCGAGGCGGTGACGAACAGGGTCAGCACGATCGCGAAGAACTTCACCGTATATTGCAGCGTCTGTTCCTGGATCTGCGTCGCCGCCTGCAGCACCGCGACCAGCAACCCCGCCACCGAGGCGACGATGATCGGCGGCGCCGACAGGATCAGCACCAGCCACAGGGCATCGTTGGTCAGCGCAAGGAAATCGCCGTTCATGTGTAGCTCAGCACCATGCCGTGGGCGAGCTTCACCCAGCCGTCGACCAGCACGAACAGCAGCAATTTGAACGGCAGCGAGATGGTGGTGGGGGAGAGCATCATCATGCCCATCGCCAGCAGGATGTTGGAGATGACGAGATCGATCACCAGGAAGGGCAGGAAGATCAGGAAGCCGATCTGGAAGGCGAGGGACAGCTCCTTCACCACGAAGGCGGGCGTCACCACCACGAAGTCGCGATCCGTCATGTCGAGCGCGCGATCCGGATCGGCGACGCGCTGCGCGGTCTTCAGGAAGAAGGCGCGCTCGTTGGGATCGCTGTGCTTGATCAGGAAGTCGCGCAGCGGCTCCTTGGCGACGTTCGCCGTGTCCATCATCGAGGTGGTGGAACCCATCACATGCGTCTGGTGGCTCTGCTGGACGGCGGCCTCCATGCGCTGGCCGACCGGGTACATCACGTAGAGCGACAGGACGAGCGCCAGCCCGTTGAGCACGATGTTGGGCGGCACCTGCTGGAGGCCGAGCGCGTTGCGGAGCAGGCTCAGCGTCACCACGATCTTGGTGAAGCTCGTCACCATCACCGCGAAGAAGGGCGCGATCGCCAGCGCGACGACGACGACGAGCGCGGAGCCGGGCGTGAAGGTCGACAGATCCACGCGCTCAGTCCTCTTGCTGCCCGCGGGTCGCGGTGACGAGCACGCCGAAGCCTTCGCCCACGGTCACCAGTTCGCCCTCGGCCACCACCTTCTCGCCCGCGATCACGCGCACCGCGATCGTGCCGCCCGCCGAGGGCAAAGGCAGGACGCTGCCCTTGCCGAGCGTCGCCAGCTCGGCCGCGGTGAAACCGCCGCCGTCGAATTCGATCGTGGCGGGCACGCGCACCCCGCTCCAGTCGGGCGACCCTCCGGAAGGCGCCTCGACGAAACTCGCATGGATATTGGTCGTCTCGGCGGTCGGGTCGGTCACGATGTCGTCCCTCTCGTGCGGATCCTGGGTGAGCAAGATGTGGCCGGCGCTCAGGTCGATGCGGCCGGCGGGTCGGTCGTTGCGGCCCGGCAGGGTCAGCCGCGCGACATGCGGGCCGGTGCCGAGCAGGATGAGGTCGCCCCGCGCCAGCCTCGCGAGGCGCGGCGCGGGAATGGCGGGCGCCGCCAGCCGCGCCGTCCAGCGCAGGCGCAGCCCGGCGAGCGCGCCGGTGAGCATCTGCGGGGTGGCGATCGGGTCGGCGTCCATCGATGGCGACACCGCGACGATCAGGCGGTGGCGCATCGCGCCGTCCGCGCCGTCGGCATCGAGGCGGATCAGCAATTGCTCCTCGCCGGGATCGACCACCAACCCGTCCGGATGGAGTGCCGCGCCCAGCACCGCCTCCAGTGCCGCGACCAGCGGCTCGATCCGCGCCAGCGTCGCGGCGGCGGACGCGCCGTCGGGCTGGCCCTGCGCGGTGGTTGTGCGGGCGAGCGCGCCGTCGACCAGCAAGGGCGCGATCGAGACCGGGCCGCGATCGGTGACGAACTGGATCCATCCCGTCGCCGCAGCACGATCCCGCGCCGGAGCGAGGCGGGCGCTCGTCCGCATGTCCTCGATCTTCCGCTGATTGAGCGCGGAGATCAGCATCGTCTGCAGCCGGGCGCGATCGGGCTCGATCGAAGGCAGCCCGGATCGCAAGGAAGTCGGTCTGGCACTCATGGCGCGCTCTCCCCGATGGGCGGCGGCGCTGCCGTCTCGCCCCAGTTACGCAACAGGCTGATCGACCCCTGGGAAACCCCGATCAGCATCAATTCCCCCTTCACCTCGACGAGCATCAGCCGCTCGCGCTGGCCGATCGGCAGCGCGCGGACGAAGCGCATCGGATGATCCGGCAGATCGGCCGGGCGGCCGAAGCCGCGATCCTGCCACTGGCGAAGCCCTCGGAGGACGAGCCACGCCAGCCCCAGTACGATGGCGAGCGCGATGATCGTCCCGAACAGCCCGGAAAGCGCGGTGCCCATGGTCGAATCCATCAGGCGGCCCCCTGCGCTTCGCCGAGATCGGCATGGTTGGCGGCGTCGCCGGCGCGCACGCGGCCCGCCCACAGGATGATCTGGGCGATCGCCTCGAACATGTCCTTGGGGATCAGCTCGTCGACCGCCGCGCGCTCGAACAGCGCGCGGGCGACGGGCACGTGGCGGACGATGGGTACGCCGGCCTCCTCGGCCGCCTCGCGCATCGCCTGCGCCAGCGGCCCCTCGCCCTTGCCGCTGACGGCGGGGACGGGGCAGCCTTCCGGATCGTAGTCGATCGCGATCGCGATGTGCGTGGGGTTGACCACCAGCACCGATGCGCCGCGCGCCGCGCCGACGGCATTCTGGCTCGCCCATTCCTCGTGCAGCTGGCGGCGGTTCTGCTTGATGTAGGGATCGCCCTCATTCTCCTTCACCTCGTCGCGTATGTCGCGTAGGCTCATGCGGAGCTTCTTGGTGTAGCTGTGGCGCTGCCATGCCATGTCCAGCACGGCGACCAGCAGGAACACGCCGAACGTCCACAGCAGCACCGATCGCAGCAGGCCGCCGGTCTCGCCCAGCACGGCGGCGGCGGCCGCGCGCCCGTCGGTCGCGGCGGTGGGCTGGAGGAGGGGGCCGGTCTTCTCGAGGATGTCGGCGAGCGAGCCGCGCAACACCAGCCAGGTGACGAAGCCGATCAGCAGCGCCTTGGCCAGCGTCTTGAGGAGCTCGATGACATTGTCCATCGAGAACATCCGCTTGATGCCCTCGACCGGGTTCATCTTGTCGAGCGTGGGCTTCAGCTTCTCGGTGGTGAAGACACCGCCGGCCTGGAGAAATTCGGAGAGCACTCCGGTCGCCGCCGCAGGGATCAGCGTGATCGCCGTGAGCAGCAGCCCGACCGTCACCGCGTCCCAGCCGAGCGCGCCGGCGGACATGGCGAAGGGCTGGTTGCGCGCCACCATCGTGAAGCCCGCATCGAACAGGCTCATGATCCGGCTGCCGGCGAAACCGGCGCCGAAGACGACGACCAGCAGCCACACCAGCAGGGTGGCCGTCGCGGTCACGTCCCGGGATTTGGCGACGTCGCCTTTCTTCCGTGCATCCCTCAGCCTTTTGGGCGTGGGTTGCTCGGTCTTGTCGCCGCCGTCATTCTTCTCGGCCAACGCCACTCTCCACGCACGGATGAGCATCGGATTCCCTGGCGGAACCCGCGCACAGGAGTGCCGAGGCGAAGCCCTCTCTATTCGGTGACGATGGATAGTATTCGCTGTCCATCATCGTGTCCGGTCGCAGGACCCACTGCAAGTCGAACGCCCTTTTTATCTCTCTTCGGCTTCGAGTCAGTCAATCCGCCGGTTGACCGCGAACTGTCATCCATCTGTATTATTAACGATCTTGATGGGTGCATCCGGACCCCGGAATCGGCCCGGTTTATCGAATGTTTCTCGAATATGTGGAACCATTTCCACGTTCGATAAAGCGTCGATAATTCATGATGGGCCGAGCCATAACCGGGATGACCCGTTCAAATACGGGGGTTCTATGCGACCAAAGTCGTGTCTAGGCTTAAGGGGCCGGACGAAGCCCGCCCGGTTCGCAGGACCCGCGATTCAAGTCTGACCTCAACTTCATCCCGGCAATGCCGCCGGGGGAAAAGGTGGAGGCGGCGTATGCGTGCGATGCGTTTGTGGCCGTGTGGGGGGCTCTTCGCCCTGGGCCTGATCTTTGCGGCTGCGCCTGTCGTGGCGCGGACCGAAACTCCAACGATCGATTGCGGGACGGGCATCGCCGATGCGCGGTTCAGCGCGGCGATGGAGATGTGCGGCACCTCGCCGATCGCGCGGATGGTGCCGGCTGAGGCCGCGCCAGTGGATACGCCCGCGCCCGTGTCGATCGCCATGCCCGCGACCCGTCGCCAGCTCGCCCGTGCGGAGCAGGCGGTGATGCGCGCCAGCCCCGATGCCGGGCCGACCGACGGCCTGATCACGCAGGTGGGGCAGCGCTACGGCGTCGATCCGAAGTTGCTCGCCGCGATGGTGCGGACCGAGTCCGGCGGGCGCCAGTCGGCCGTCTCGAACAAGGGCGCGCTCGGGCTGATGCAGGTGATGCCGCAGACCGCGCGCAGCCTGGGCGTCGCGAATCCCAGCGACATGCTGGCCGATCCCGAGCTCGCGCTGAGCACAGGTGCCGCCTACCTCAAGACGCTGCAGGCGCGGCTCGGCAACAACGTGGCGCTCGTGGTCGCCGCCTACAATGCCGGACCCGGCGCGGTGATGAAGGCGGGGATGCGCGTGCCCGCCTACCGCGAGACGCGGGGCTATGTCGGGCAGGTGATGGGCCGCTACGCCGGCAGCTACGGAGCCCCCTGATGAGCATCCGCGCCTATCTCGCATCGGCCGAGGTGCGGCCGAATATTCCCTTCTCGGCCAGGGTCGCGGACCTGGTGCTGGTGGCGGGCGTGGTGGCGATCGTCGCGCTGATGATCCTGCCGATGCCGACGCTGATCATCGATCTGCTGGTCGGCGTGAACATCACCTTCGGCGTGATGCTGCTGCTGACCACGCTCTACATTCGCGGGCCGCTCGATTTCTCGGCCTTCCCGTCGATTCTTCTGGTGTCGACGCTGTTTCGGCTGGCCTTGTCGATCTCCACGACCCGGCTGATCCTGATGTACGGCCATGCCGGCCACATCATCCAGACCTTCGGCAAGGTGGTGGCGGGCGGCAACATCGTCGTCGGCCTGGTGGTGTTCCTGATCATCACCGTCGTGCAGTTCATCGTCATCGCCAAGGGCGCCGAGCGCGTCGCCGAGGTGGCGGCGCGGTTCAGCCTCGATTCGATGCCGGGCAAGCAGCTCTCGATCGACAGCGACTTGCGCTCGGGGCTCATCGACAAGGACGAGGCACGGCGGCGGCGGCGCGTGCTGGAGCTGGAGAGCAAGCTCCACGGCTCGCTCGACGGCGCGATGAAGTTCGTGAAGGGCGATGCCATCGCCTCGATCGTGATCGTGATCGTCAACCTGATCGGCGGCCTCGCCATCGGTGTGATGCAGCAGGGGCTCGATCTTTCCGACGCCACCCAGAAATATTCGATCCTGACGATCGGCGAGGGCCTCGTCGCGCAGATCCCGGCGCTGCTCGGCGCGATGGCGGCGGGCCTGATGGTGACGCGCACCACCGACGAGGAGAATGGCGACAATCTCGGTCAGGCGATCCAGAAGCAACTCTCCGCCAATCCGCGCGTGCTGCTGTTCGTCGGCGCGATCTGCTTCCTGATGGCGCTCGTGCCGGGCTTCCCGGTCGGCGTGTTCCTGGTGCTGGGCTTCCTCGCGCTGCTCGCCGGTGCGGCGATGCACCCGCGCCTGCAGCCCTACGTGGTCAAATATGGCGGGCCGATGCGCAATCTGATCGCCAAGCGCGAGGAGCCGGCGCCGACGACGCTTCTGGCCGCGCCGAAGGCGCCCGCGCCGGTGGTGCCGCTGCTGCTGGAGATTTCCGGCCCGCCGCTGCCCCAGCCGGGCGCCGGCGAACTGGCCGAGCGGCTGACGCAGATGATGGATGCGCTCCAGTATCGCTCCGGCGTGCCGCTGCCCAAGCTGGCGATCCACTTCGCCGCGCCCAAGGGCGTGCCGGGCTGGAGGCTGCTGACGTTCGAATCCCCGGTCGGCACGGGCGACGTGCTCGATCCCGAGACGCTGACGGCGGCGATCGAAGCGCTGCTCCGCCGCAACCTCGCGACCTTTCTCGGCGTGCAGGAGGCCGTGACTTTGCTCAACCGGATCGGCGAGGACTATCCTGAAGTGGTCAAGGAGGCGGTCCGCGCCGTCCCCGCCGCGCGCATCGCCGAGGTGTTGCGCCGGCTGGCGGAAGAGGAGGTGCCGCTGCGCAACATGCGCGACGTGCTGGAGGGCATCACCGACGCTGCCGCGCAGGATCGCGAGCCGTCGCGCGTCGCCGACCGCACGCGCATCGCGCTCAAGCGCTACCTGCTCGATGCGGTCGCGGCCGACGGGCTGATCAGGGCGCTGGTGATCACGCCCGAGCTCGAGCAGATGGTGAAGGACGCGACCCGCCTGATCGATGGCGTCGAGCGCCTCGCGCTCCAGCCCGAAGTGGCTCGCGAACTGGTCGAGACGATCGACCAGACCATCGCGGCGACCGGCGCCACCGTGCTCGTCACCAGCTTCGAGGCGCGGCGCGCGGTACGCAAGCTGATCGAGCCGGCTTTGTTCGACATGCCGGTGCTGTCCTTCAACGAACTCTCGCCGACCGTCCGGCTGGACGTGCTCGGCCAGATCGGCCTGCCGGCGGCGATGCTGCCGCAGGACGAGCCCGCCCCCACCGCGATCGCCGCCGAATAAGGAGACGTGCGTGCAAGAACATAACATCCTTCGCGTTTCTGTTGTCGCTCTGCTGCTGGCCGGCGCCGCCCCGGCGCTCGCCCAGAATGCGGTGGCGACGCCCGTGATGCCTCCGGTGCCCTCCGTGGCGCCCGCGAATGTCGACACCAGCGGCTCGGCGATCGTCGCGCGGGACCAGCCGGTGGGCGATTTCCTGCGCGACCTGTTCGGCCGCGTCGGCCGCCCGGTGGTGCCCGCGCCCGGCCTGATCGGCACGGTCAACGGCACCTTCACCGGCGGCGTCGACAAGACCTTCGCGGACATCGCCAAGGCCTTCAACCTCGTCGGATACGACGACGGTGCCGCCTTCTACGTCTATCCGGCGAGCGACCTCACGGTGCAGACCATCCCGGCCGGGCCGGCGGTGGCGCAGAAGGTGGTGCAGCGCGTCGCCGCCCAGCATCTCGGCAACGCCCGCAACTTCGTGAAGGCGTCGAGCGACGGCAATCTCGTCGCCAGCGGTACGCCGCGCTTCGTCGATCAGGTGACGGCGCTCGCCCACATGGGCACCGGCCCCAATCTGCCGACCGCAGGCGCGGTGGGCAACGTGCTGGGCTCGCCCTCCGCCGGCGGCCTTCCGCCGCTCGAATTCCGCGTCTTCTACCTGCGCTACGCCCGCGCCGAGGACACGCAGGTCGATGCCGGCGGGCGCGAGGTGAGCATCCCCGGCCTCGCCACCACGCTGCAGGATCTCGTGCTCGATCGCCGCCCGGCCGGTGCCAAGACGCCGACCTTCGGATCGGTGCCGTTGCGCCAGAGCCAGCCGCGCCTCAAGGGCCTCGGCCTCGATGCGCTGGCGCCCAACCAGGCGCAGACGCCGGTGCTCGGCCTGCCGGTGCCGGGGCTGACGCCGGGCGCCGCCTATCCCGGTGCCGTCACCGCGGGCAACCAGTTCGGCAATCTGCCTGGCATGACCGACAACGGCCTCGTCGCGCCGCTGACGCAGGACATCGTCCGCATCGAGCCCGAACCCTATCTCAACGCGATCATCGTGCGCGACGTGCCCGAGCGCATGGCCGCCTACGACTCGCTGATCCGCGCGCTCGATGTCGAGCCGCAGATCGTCGAGGTCGAGGCGACGATCATCGACATCAACACCGACAAGCTGCGCCAACTCGGCATCAACTGGCGCTTCAATTCGGGCGGCGTGAACGCGCTGTTCGGCGGCGGCAGCGACGCGGCCAATCCGGGCAACGCCACCTCGGACGGGCAACTCTCCCACATCGAGGGCGATCGCGCCGACAACGCCTTCAATATCGCGCCTTCCGGGCAGGGTCTTTCGCTCGGCACGATCATCGGCAGCCACCGCGAATTTATCAGCCGCATCACCGCGCTGGAGAACAAAGGCGCCGCGCACATCGTCAGCCGTCCGCAGGTGATGACGCTCGCCAACGTGGAGGCCGTCTTCGATCGCACCCGCACCTTCTACGTCAAGGTCGCCGGCCGCGACGAGGTCGACCTGTTCAACGTGACGGCGGGCACGGTGCTGCGCGTCAACCCGCACGTCTTCCGCGATCACGACCAGACCCGCATCCGCATGATCGTCAACATCGAGGACGGCAGCATCAGCCCCAGCTCGCAGGTCCAGAATATCCCGCTGGTCGACAAGGCGAGCGTCTCCACCCAGGCGATCGTCACCGACGGCGAGAGCCTGCTGCTGGGCGGCATGACGATCGATCAGGATCTCGACAACGAATACAAGATCCCGCTGCTCGGCGACATTCCGCTGCTCGGCAACCTGTTCAAGGTGAAATCGCGCGAGCGCGGCCATACCGAGCGCCTGTTCCTGATCACCCCGCGTCTGGCGACGATCGGCGCCGGCGGTACCACTCCTGCCACCCAGATTTCGCGAACCACCGTGCCGGCGACGCCGATGGCCCCGGCCTTCTCGGAGAAGCTCAAGTGACGGATGCACCTCAGCCCCATGTGCTGCGCGTTCTCAACGGCCGGCTCGCGGGCACGGAGAAGGCGCTGCCGCCCGCCGGCACGCTCTCGATCGGATACCAGTTCTGGCAGGACGTGGTGATCCGCGATCCGGCCACGCGCGGCATCGCGCTCGACGTCAGCTTCGATGAGACGGGCGCGGCGCAGCTCGTCGTGCTGAGCGGCGAGGCGAGATTGCTGGGATCGACGCTCGGCGCCGGACAGACCGCTCTGCTGCCGCCCTACGTTCCCTTTTCCATCGGCGGCGTGGCGCTGGCTTGGGGCGATCCGGCGAGCGCGCGCTGGCAGGAGGCGGGCGGGCTTGCCGCCAGCGTGCCGGCCGTGCCCCCGCCGCCGCCCACGATACTGGATACGGCCGGTGCGATGGTCGCCACGGCCGGCGAGCGTTTCGCCGAACTCTTCACCGGCAAGCGCGCTTTCGCGCTCTCGGTCGCCGGGCTCCTGCTGGTGGGCGCCACGGCCGCCGGCCCGGCCGTGACGCTCCTCGGCCTGCGCGGCAACGATGCCGACCGCGCCGAGACCGCGCTCGATCGCGCCGGACTTCCGGGGCTGGCGGCGGTGCCGGACGCGACCCAGCAGGGTGTCCTCGTCACCGGCGTGGTGGCGACCGAGGCCGATCGGGTACGCGCGCAGGACGTGCTGCGGACCGCCTACGTGCCCGGCACGGTGCAGGTGCAGACTAGCCAGGAACTGGCGCAGGCCAGCGCCGACGTCGCGCGTATCCATGGACACGATGCGGTGGCGACGCCGATCGGCCGCACCTCCGTCGAGTTGCGCACCACGCCGCTGACAGGAGACGACCGCACCAAGCTGCTGGATGCGGTGAAGGCCGATGTCCCCGCCGTCAGCCAGGTGGCGATCCGCGACGATCTCGCCCCCGCCGACGACGCGCCGCTGAACAGCGTGCAGGATGCGACCAAGAAGGTGTCGACCGTGGTGGCCGGCGACCCTGCGTACATCGCCACCGCCGACGGCGCCCATTACTTCCCGGGCGCCATGATGCCGAGCGGACACAAGCTCGTCTCCATCCAGGGCAACACCGTCCTGCTCGAAAAGAACGGCCGCCAGACGCGGCTCACTTTCTGACCAACCGAAACGCAAGGAAGGAACGGACCATGGCGAACATTCCCACCACCACCGGCCTCGGCATGATGGCTGCAGCCCCCTCCACCAGCACCAGCGGTTCCGGCACCCGCCGGGGCGACAGCGGCAGCTGGTTCGAGGCGCTGTCCGAGGCCTGGGGCAACACGCTCGATCAGGAAGCGGGACGCATCTCGCAAATGTCCGATGCGATCGGCGTGGACGGCAACGACAACCCCTCCGACATCAGCAAGCTCACCGCCGAATCCTTGCGCATGGGCTTCATGTCGCAGAGCGAATCGAGCTCGGTCGACAGCGTCGGCAAGGCGCTCGAGACGATGGCGCGGAAGGATTGACCATGTCGGTCGAAGCCATTGCGGCGGCGTCCCAGGGCGCCGCCACCCCGCCGCCGGTCGATACGATCCAGGCGGGGCCGTCCGCCTCGATCGCCGATCAGGCGAGCTTCCAGGGTTCGCTCACCGCCGCGCAGTCGATCGTCGGCCCGGCCGGCGCCGATGCGCTGGCGCCGGCGATGAAGGCGGTGTTCGGCCAGCTGGAGCAGGTCAACGGCGAGGCGAAGAACGTCGCCGCGACGGCCAAGGCCGCGCAGGCGAAGGGCACGGAGCTTACGCCGGGCGAGGTGGTGCAGCTCACCATGCGCTGCCACGAATTCATGTTCCACTGCCAGCTGACGTCCAGCATCGCCAACCGCACGTCGGACGGCATCCAGCAGCTGTTCCGCCAGCAGAGCTGAGCCGGGAGGCGGCAGATGCCGCCGGAGGAGGATCGAATGGATTGGCGCAAACAGGCGAAGATCGCGGGCATCGCGCTCTTCCTCGTGCTTGCCGGATGCGGGCGCTCGGAACTGTACGGCAAGCTCACCGAATCGCAGGTCAACGAGATGATCGCGGTGCTGCAGACCGCCGGAATCTCCGCCACCAAGGAGGACGAGGGCGAGGCGGGCTTCGCGCTGATGACGTCCAAGGGCGATTTCGCGCACGCCGTGCAGGTGTTGAACGCGCAAGGCTATCCGCGCGAGGATTTCGCCTCGCTCGGCACCGTGTTCAAGAAGGAGGGTTTCGTCTCCTCGCCGACCGAGGAGCGGGCGCGGCTGATCTACGGGCTCAGCCAGGAGCTGACCCACACGATCTCGGACATCGACGGCGTAGTGCAGGCGCGCGTGCAGCTGGCCCTGCCGCAGGATCGGCCGCTGGCCGATGCCGATCAGCAGACCCCGGCCTCGGCCGCCGTCTTCATCAAGTATCGGCCGGGCACGAACATCGATTCGCAGGTCGGCAAGATCAAGGCGCTGGTGGTCAATTCGGTCGAGGGGCTGAAGATCGACAACGTCTCGGTCGAAACCTTCCCGGCGCAGGACGTGCCGATTGCCGCGCCGGGTTCGCCGGGCGGGACGATTACCGCGAGCCTGGGGGCGGCGATCGTGCCGATCCTGCTGCTGCTCGGGCTGTGGATCGGCTATCCGGCGATCCGCCGCTGGCACCAGCGCCGCGCCGTCCTCGTCCAGCCGGAGCGGCGGGTATGAGCGCCGCCGCCCGCCGTGCCGCGCTCGCCGCGATCGGCTGCGACCTTGTCGCGCGCGACGGCGGCCCCGGCGAACGCCGCGCCGCCGCACTGATGCGCCGCCTGGAGGGGCGCGAGGAGGAGGTGCTGGGTCTGCGCGATCTGCCCAAGGTACCGGCCTGGGCACGCCTGCCGTTGGCGGCGCAGGAGCGGGTCGCGCAGCGCGCCGCGCTCGCCTCGATCGCCGATACGCTGGCGCACTCGATCGACGGCGCGTGGCTGGGCGAGCATGCCCATGCCGCCGGCGAGGAGGCGGTGGACTGGGCGATCGGGCTGGCCGGCAAGGCGCCGGAACTCGATCCGGTGGACGGCAGCGAACTGGCGGGGCGGGGTTATGCCCTGCTTCGCACGACGCTGTCCGATCCACTCCGCCCGCTTCTGGCATGGGCGGCGGCCGACGAGACGCCGGTGCCGGTCGACACGGCCTCCACCTGCGTGGCGCTGGCGATGAAGGGGGCGGCATGAGCTTCGTGCTGCTCCACGCCGACAGCGTCGCGACCGCTCTGGTCGACGATCCGGTGGTGCCCGCGACCGACATCGCCGCGCTCAAGGATGCCACCGCCTTGCTCGCCGAGGCCGGCCGCATCCGCGCCGAAGCCGAGGATCGCGCCACCGAGGCGATCGAGGCGGGCTACCAGAAGGGCCACGCGCAGGGCCTTGCCGACGGTCGCGCCTCGGGCGAATCCGAGATGCGCACCGAAATGTTCCGCCTCGCCATCAAGGCAGGCGAGCAGCAGCGTCAGCGGCAGGAGGAGATCGCCGGGCTCGCGCTCGAAGTGGTCCGCCGGATCGCCGGTGCGATCGGCGACGAGCCGATGGTCGCGCGGCTCGCCGAGCGCGCCGCCGCGCAGCTTTCGCCCGATACCGCCGCCACGGTGCGGGTGCCGCCTGCCGCGCTGGCCGAAACCTCGCAACGGCTCGCCGATCACGCCAACCTGATCGTCGAGGAGGACGACACGCTGGCGCCCACCGATTGCGTGGTGGAGACCGCGCTCGGCCGCACGCACGCGGGTCTGGAAACCCAGCTCAGCCAGATCGAGCGCAGCTGGGCGGAGGCGGCGCGTGAGCGGTGAGGCGACCACCGTCGAGAAGCTCCTCGAGGGGCTGCGCCATGCCACCACGGTAGAGCGGCGCGGGCGGCTGGTCGAGGCGATCGGCACCACGCTCAAGGTGACCGGCATCGACGCGCGGATCGGGCAGGCCTGCGAGATCGTGGAGCCGGCGACCGGCCAATCGATCCCCGCCGAGGTGATCGGCATCGCCGGGCAGGCCGCGATCCTGACCCCGCTCGCCGACGTGCGAGGCCTCTCGGTCGATGCCGAGGTGATCGTGCGGCCGGGCGAGGACCGCATCCCCTACGGCCCGGCGCTGCTCGGCCGCGTTCTGGACGGGCGCGGCCTGCCGATCGACGGCCTCGGCCCGATCGCGGATACGCTGCCCCGCCGCCCGCTCCACGCGCCCGCGCCGCAGCCGATGGAGCGTGCGCTGATCGACACGCCGATGGAGACCGGCGTGCGCGCGATCGATACCCTGCTGACGGTCGGCGCCGGGCAGCGCATGGGCGTGTTCGCGGCGGCGGGCGGCGGCAAGTCGACCCTGCTCGGGATGCTCGCGCGCTTCTGTGTCGCCGACGTGATCGTCATCGCGCTGATCGGCGAGCGTGGGCGTGAGGTGCGCGAGTTCATCGAGGACAATCTCGGTGCCGAAGGCCTCGCCCGTTCGGTGATCGTCTGCGCGACATCCGATCGCCCGGCGATGGAGCGGGTGCGCGCCGCCCACCATGCCACCGCCATCGCCGAAGGGTTTCGCGAGGAGGGCAAGCGCGTCCTGTTGCTGATGGATTCGGTCACCCGCTTCGCCCGCGCGCTGCGCGAGATCGGGCTGGCGGCGGGCGAGCCGGCGGTGCGGCGAGGTTTCCCGCCTTCGGTCTTCGCCGAATTGCCCCGCCTGTTCGAACGCGCCGGCACCGATGCGAAGGGCTCGATCACCGGCATCTACACCGTGCTGCTGGAGGACGAGGAGGGCGGCGATCCGGTGGGCGAGGAAGTCCGCTCGATTCTCGACGGCCATATCGTCCTCTCACGCAAACTCGGTGCGGCGGGCCATTATCCGGCGATCGACGTGCTCGGTTCGCTGAGCCGCGTCTTCCCGCGCCTCGCCGCCGCCGATCACCGCGCCGCCGCGCAGCGGGTGCGTGCGCTGATGGCCAAATATGCCGAGATCGAATTTCTCGTGCAGGTCGGCGAATACAAGCCCGGTTCCGATCCGCTGGCCGACAAGGCGATCGCCGCGCGGCCCGAGATCGACGCGCTGCTGCGGCAGGATGCCGGCACGCCCGAGCCCTTCGCCACCTCGCTGATGCTGCTGCAGGGGGCGGGTGCATGAGCGGTGCGCGCCAGATCGTCCGCCTGCGCGAAGCACGGCTGACCGGCGCGTCGCAGGCGCTCGTCATCGCGCGGGAGGAAACGAAAGCGGCGGAGCGCGCGAAATGCGCCGCCGAGGAGCAGGCCGATCGCAGGCGTAGCGCGATGATCGACACGCGCGACCGGCTCGCCACCGATCTAGAACATGCGCCGACACTGCTGGCGTTGCTCGACCGGCGCCGCTTCGATTACGCGGTGGCGCACAGCGCGGTGAACGACGCCGCCGAGGAGCAGCGCCAGCGCGAGGCGGCGGAGGCCGAGCGCCGCGCCGCTCTGATCCGCGCCCAGGCCCGGCGCGACGCGCTGGTCGAGCATGTCGCTGGCATCGAGCGCCGCGCCACGCGCCGGCAGGAAGAGAAGGTCGAGCTCGATGCGCTCGATGCGAGGAGGGTATCATGAGCATATCCGCTGCCGCCAGTCCGCGGCCCGTCTCCGTGTCCCGCTCGACGCCCCGACATGCCGGGCGCGGCCAGCCGAGCGATCAGGACATGCACGCGATGAAGGATGCCTTCACGCTTGCGCGGAAAGGGGAGCAGCCGCAGGGCCGCCTTGCGGTGCCGACGAAGGGCGAGGGGAAGGCCATGCCCGGCGAGGCAGGCGAGAAAGCCGAGGCCGCCGTCGACGGCCTCGACCAGCGCCAGACCGTTCTCCGCGACGATCGCGATCAGGATCAGGGCGACGCGCAGGGCTGGGCCTTCGGGCAGGCGCTGGCCGACGCGCCGATGATCGTCCCCAACGCGCCCTCGCCGACGGTCGACGCCAGCGGCTTCGCGCAATTGCTCGGCCAGCTCTGGGCACAGGCGAAGCAGAAGAACGAGCGCGAGGTGCGCGTGAAGTTCGGCCCCAACGCCTGGCCCGCGACCGGTGCGCGCATGGTGATGAACGCTGCCGGCACGCTCGACATCGCGCTCCAGATGGACCGCGGCGGGCCGGAGGATCTTTCCGATCTGGCGCGCCGGCTCGGCCAGTCGGGGATCGCCACCGGCACGCTCGCGGCGGAATTCGCGCCTGCCTGATCCCATTTCGCCGGCCTATCCACCGGCCATTCACCATTGTCGTGCTATCGGGCGGCCACGTTATGCCGGTCCGTATCCTCCATCTCCATTCCACCTTCTCGCTGGGCGGCAAGGAAGCGCGCGCGGTGCGGTTGATGAATGCGTTCGGCGACCGCGCGCACCATGTCGTGCTGAGCGCGGTGCCCGATGCGCTGGGCGCGCGCGAGGCGATCGATCCGGGCGTCGTCGCCGAGTTTCCGGGCGATGCGGCGCCGTCGCTGATCGGCAGGCCCGGCCCGCGCCGCTACTGGCATTTCGCGCGCTACATGGCGGGTTTCGACCTGGTGCTCAGCTACAATTGGGGCGCCATGGACGGCGTCGCGGCGCGGCGCCTCTATGCCGGGGCGATGCAGCTGCCGCCGCTGATCCACCACGAGGACGGCTTCAACGCCGACGAACTGGTCCGCCAGAAACCGGCGCGGGTGTGGTTCCGCCGCGCGATGCTGGGCGCCGCGCACCGGCTGGTCGTCCCGTCCGAGCGGCTGGAGGGGATCGCGCGGACGGTGTGGCGCCAGCCGGCGGCGCGCGTGCGGCGCATCGCCAACGGCATCCCGCTGGAGCGCTTCGGCCTGCCCGAGCCCGATGCCATACCCGGCTTCCGCCGTGCGCCCGGCGACATCGTGGTCGGCACGATGGCGGGGTTGCGCGCGGTCAAGAACCTGCCGCGCCTCGTCCGCGTCTTCGCCCGATCGGGCGCGGCCGGGCGGCTGGTGATCGTCGGCGAGGGGCCGGAGCGCGACGCGATCCTGTCGGTCGCGCAGGCGGAGGGCGTGACCGATCGGCTGCTGATGCCCGGCTTCCTCGCCGATCCGGCGCGCTACGTGGGGCATTTCGACATCTTCGCGCTGTCGTCGGACAGCGAGCAGTTCCCGATCTCGCTGATCGAGGCGATGGCGGCGGGCCTGCCGGTGGTTTCCACCGACGTCGGCGATATCCGCTCGATGGTCTCGGCCGAGAACCGTCGCTACGTGCTGCCGGTCGAGGACGAGGCGGGCTTGGCCGAGGCGTTGGGGCGCCTGATCGCCAACCGCGACATTCGGCACCGCCTGGGCTCCGCCAACCGTGCCGTTGCGCTCCAGCGCTATGACGAAAAGACGATGATCGCGGCCTATGCGACGCTCTACGGTGAGGCGATCGGGCGGCCTCGCGCGTTCATCAAGCAGGATTAGCGCTGTCCGAAGCATCCTGCTAAGACGCGCGCGGGTCCTACGCTCCTCGATGGAGAAAAAGTTTGTTCAAAGGTCTGCAGCCGATCCTCTATGGCGGCCGCGAAGTGTGGCCGCTGGTCGAAGGCGGCAAGGGTGTCTCGGCGACGAACCACATGTCCTCGGGCGCCTGGGCGGCGGCGGGCGGCATCGGCACGGTGTCCGCCGTCAATGCCGACAGCTATGATCCCGAAGGCAAGATCATCCCGCAGATATACAAGGCGCTCACTCGCCGCGAACGCCACGAGGAGCTGATCCAGTACGCGATCGACGGCGCCGTCGAGCAGGTGAAGCGCGCTTACGAGATGGCGTCCGGCAAGGGCGCGATCAACATCAACGTGCTGTGGGAGATGGGCGGCGCGCAGCGCGTGCTGCAGGGGGTGCTGGAAAAGACCAGGGGTCTCGTCTCGGGCGTCACCTGCGGCGCCGGCATGCCTTACAAGCTCTCCGAGATCGCGGCCGAGCATCAGGTCTCCTATTTGCCGATCGTGAGCTCCGGCCGCGCCTTCCGCGCCTTGTGGAAGCGCGCCTATCACAAGGCGGCGGACTGGCTGTCGGCGGTGGTCTACGAGGATCCGTGGAAGGCGGGCGGCCATAACGGCCTGTCCAACGCCGAGGATCCGCTGAAGCCCGAGGATCCCTATCCCCGAGTCAAGGCGCTGCGCGAGACGATGCGCGAGGGCGGCATCCCGGATTCGACGCCGATCATCATGGCCGGCAACGTCTGGTTCCTGCGCGAATGGGAAAACTGGATCGACAATCCCGAGCTCGGCAAGATCGCCTTCCAGTTCGGCACGCGTCCGCTGCTGACGCAGGAAAGCCCGATCCCGGACGGCTGGAAACAGCGCCTCATGACGCTCGACGAGGGCGACGTGCTGCTCCACCGCTTCTCGCCGACCGGTTTCTATTCGTCGGCCGTGCGCAATCCCTTCCTGCGCAACCTTGAGGCGCGCTCCGACCGCCAGATCGCCTTTTCGGGCGAGGCGGCGGGCGATCATCAGTTCCAGCTCGACGTCGGCGTGAAGGGCAAGAGCTTCTGGGTCACGCGCGGCGACCTGTTGCGCGCCCGCGAATGGTATGGCCTGGGCTATACCAGCGCGCTCAAGACGCCGGACAACACGCTCGTCTTCGTGACGCCCGAGGAGATGAAGGTCATCCGCAAGGATCAGGCCGATTGCATGGGCTGCCTCAGCCAGTGCGGTTTCTCGTCCTGGGCGGACAACGAGACCAACTCGACCGGGCGCCTCGCCGATCCGCGCAGCTTCTGCATCCAGAAGACGCTGCAGGAGATCGCGCATGGCGGCGATACCGAGCAGAACCTGATGTTCGCGGGCCACGCCGCCTATCGCTTCAAGCAGGATCCCTTCTATTCCAACGGCTTCGTGCCGACGGTGAAGCAGCTCGTCGATCGCATCCTGACCGGCGACTGAGTGCGCGCACTCGTCGTCCACCATGTCGCGCACGAGGGGCTAGCGGCGTTCGCCGGCCCGCTTGCCGAACGTGGCTATGATATCGAGTACCTCTTCGTCACCGATCCGGACTTCGCGGCGATCGACTTCCTCGAGCCGGACCTTCTGATACTGCTCGGCGGGTCTATGGGCGTTTACGAGCGCGCGGCCAATCCGTGGATCGACGGCGAACTGGCGCGCATCGCGATGCGGATCGCGGCGGGCGGGCCGACGCTCGGCGTCTGCCTCGGCGCGCAGCTGATCGCGGCGGCGCTCGGTGCCGAGGTGAAGCCCGGCCCGATCCGTGAAGTCGGCTTCGCGCCGGTCACGCTGACGGGGGCGGGCAAAGCCTCGCCGCTCGCCGCGCTGACGGGCGTGCCGATCCTGCACTGGCATGGCGATGGCTTCACCGTACCCGAAGGCGCGACCCTGCTGGCGGAGACAGCGCACTTCCCGCAGGCCTTCGCGCTCGGCGACACGGTGCTGGCGCTGCAATGCCATCCCGAGATGGGCGCGCCCGACGACGGCATCGACATCTGGCTCGCCGAGGATGCCGATTACGTCATCGGAGCCGAAACCACCGAGGTCGCGATCCGAACCGATCGCGCGGTGTTGGGCGAGGCGGCGGCGCGCGCCGGGCAGACTATGCTGCGGGATTGGATCGCGAACCTTCCCTGACGGCGATCGCAAGGTCTTGCCCGGCCCCGCATCCCCGGCCTACAGCAAGGCGGCTGGGGGCAGCCAAGAAGAGGGATACGGACATGCGGGTGATCACGGCGGCGCTGGTGGCAATGCTCCTCGCCGGATCGGCCGGAGCATCCTCCAGCCCGCAGAAGAAGACGCCCTACTGGGCCTCGCTGTCCGCCGGGCAGGCGCGGATGCGCTCCGGGCCGGGGCGCAACTATCCGGTCAACTGGTTCTATCAACGGCAGGGCCTGCCGGTGCAGGTGATCGAGACCTATCCCGGCTGGCGCAAGGTCCGCGATCCCGACGGCACGACCGGCTGGATGATCGGCAATCTGATCGGGGATCAGCGCACCGGCATGATCAAGGACGGCACCGCGGATCTGCGCGATGCGCCCAACGACGGCGCGAAGGTGGTCTGGCGCGCCGAGCCGGGCGTAATCGGCAAGGTGTCGCATTGCGCCGACGGCTGGTGCAGGTTGGACGTTCAGGGCCGGGGCGGCTTCGTCGAAGAAACCAAGCTGTGGGGTGTCGACGAGGGCGAAAACCTCGATTGACCGCGCTTCATTACGGAAGGTTCATCCGGTCGCAACGGCTTCGTGGGCGAACGGTGACTAGAAATGAGGGCGTCGGCGGGCCTGGACCCTGTCACGCCGATGCATGACGGAACGGCGCTCGACTACCCACTCCCGGTCGAGCGCCGTTTTCGTATCCAACGAAACTTGCTAGTCGGGATCCCATGAAGGCGCCGGTATTTTACGATCCCAGCGGCAGGCGCAAGCGCTGGTCGATTCGCACCCTCTTCGCGCTGATCCTCGCGCTGTTCGTGGCCGCGTGCGTATTCGCCTTCACGATCGTCGACGTGCCGACACCCAACGCGCTCGATATCGGCATCGAGCATCCGCAGCCGCGCCCGATCCCGGCTCAGATCGCGCATGTCGGCCGCGTGCTGAAGCGTGCGATCGGCGGCTGGCTGCCCGGCACCACCAAGGCGGCGGAGGCCGTCCACCAGCAGGTGATCGGCTTCTACGTGCCGTGGGACGATGCCTCCAAGGCCTCGCTGGTCCGCCACATTTCCCAAATCGACTGGCTGGTCCCCGATCTGATCTTCGTCACCGGCCCGAAGCACGATTACGTCGTCACGAAGGATCGCGTGCTCGACGCGGTGCTGCGCATGGGCTCCAGCCGGCCCAAGATCCTGCCGATGATCCAGAACGCCCAGAATGGCGTGTGGGACAGCGCGGGCACCGCCGCGTTGCTGCACGATCCCAAGGCGCGCAAGACGTTCCTCGATCAGCTCGACGCGACGCTGACCGCCAAGCATGCCGACGGCATGGTGTTCGATTTCGAGGAGGTGCCCGCCACTTCGCAGGGCGACTATCTGCGCCTGATCGCCGAGGCCAGGCATCGCTTCGGCCCGCGCAACATGCTGGTGACGATGACGGTGCCGGTCGGCGACGACGACTGGAACCTCAAGGCCTACGCGCATTTCGCCGATCGCCTGTTCATCATGGACTATGACGAACACGAGAATTCGAGCGCGCCCGGCCCGATCGCCAGCCAAGCCTGGTTCGTCCAGCAGATGCGCAATGCGGTCGCCAAGATCGGCCCCGCCAAGACGATCATCGCGATCGGCAACTATGCCTATGACTGGCCGAAGAGCGGTGCGGCCGACAACAGCTCGGTGGAAGAGGCGTGGCTGACCGCGCACGACAGCGACGCGCAGATCCGCTTCGATCCGGCCAGCGGCAACTCGACCTTCGACTATACCGACGACAGCGGCAATCCGCGCACCGTCTGGATGCTCGATGCGGCGAGCGGCTGGAACCAGCTCAAGGCGGCCGACGCGGTGGGCGTCTCCGCCGTCGCTCTGTGGCGGCTGGGTTATGAGGATCCCGGCATCTGGGATGCGCTCAAGGCCTTTCAGGGCAGCAAGTTTCCGCCCGATCTCTCGACGCTGCGCTCGGTCGGCGACGTCGACGTCGAGGGCAATGGCGAGGTGCTGCGCATCACCGACACGCCGACCACCGGCACGCGCAGCATCCAGGCCGATCATCGCGGCCTGATCCGCGACGAACAATATCACGCGCTGCCGACCCCCTATGTCGTCACCAAGACGGGGTACAAGCCGGGCTACGTGGCGCTGACCTTCGACGACGGGCCGGACGGCTACTGGACGCCCCGCATCCTCGATATCCTCAAGCGCGAGGGGGTGAACGCCACCTTCTTCGTGATCGGCGAGAACGCCGTCGGCCATCCCATGCTGCTCAACCGCGAGATCGCGGAAGGCCACGAGATCGGCAACCACAGCTATACGCACCCCAACATGGCGCTGCTCCAGAAGCGCGGCACCAATATCGAGCTCAACGCCACCCAGCGCCTGATCGAGGCCTATACCGGGCGCGGCACGCGGCTGCTGCGCCTGCCCTATTTCGGCGACGCCGAGCCGACCACGGATGACGAACTCGTGCCGGCGCTGCGCGCGCAGGAGGACGGCTACGTCAATGTCGGTCTCCACGTCGATTCGGAGGACTGGCAGGAGCCGGGCGTGCCCACGATCCTGCGCAACACCTTCAAGGGCGTGGCGGCGAGCAACGACAAATTCTCCGGCAACATCGTCCTGATGCACGATGCCGGCGGCGACCGGCAGCAGACAATGGAGGCGCTGCCGCAGGTGATCGAGACGCTGAAGGCGCACGGCTACAAGTTCGTCACCGTCTCCCAGCTGATCGGGCTCAGCCGCGATCAGGTGATGCCGCAGATTTCCGGGCAGGACCTGCTGGCGGTGCGCGCCGATGTCGGCATGTTCCTGTTCATCGGCGGGCTGCTCGCTTTGCTCAAGTGGCTGTTCTTCGTGGCGATCACGCTGGGCATCGTTCGCGCGCTGCTGATGGCGACGCTGGCGACGCTGTCGGCCCGCGAGGACCGCAAGGAGCCGCCGCCCGCGATCGACCCGACACGCTTCGTCTCGGTGCTGATCCCCGCCTTCAACGAGGCGACGGTGATCGAGGGATCGATCCGCCGCGTGCTGGCGAGCGAGGAGGTGACGGTCGAGGTGATCGTCATCGACGACGGATCGACCGACGGCACGTCCGACATCGTCCGCGCCGCCTTCGCCGACGAGCCGCGCGTGCGGCTACTGACGCTGGAGAATGGCGGCAAGGCGGCGGCGCTCAACCGCGGGCTCGAGCTATCGGACGCCGAGGTGATCGTCGCGCTCGATGCCGACACCCAGTTCGAGAAGGGCACGATCGCCAAGCTCTCCCGCTGGTTCGCCGACGAGCGGACCGGTGCGGTGGCGGGCAACGCCAAGGTCGGCAACCGGGTCAATCTCGTCACCCGCTGGCAGAGCGTCGAATATGTGACCGCGCAGAATCTCGAGCGGCGCGCGCTCACCCGCTTCGACGCGATCACGGTGGTGCCCGGCGCGGTCGGCGCATGGCGGCGCGCGGCGCTGGATGCGGTGGGCGGTTATCCGGTCGATACGCTGGCCGAGGACCAGGATCTCACCATCGCCATCCAGCGCGCCGGCTGGGACGTCGCCTACGATGTCGAGGCGGTGGCGTGGACCGAGGCGCCGGAGACCTTCCGCGCGCTCTCCAAGCAGCGCTTCCGCTGGGCGTTCGGCACGCTGCAATGCCTGTGGAAGCACGGCGCGATCCTGCGCGAGCGCAAGCCGGCGGGCCTGGCGCTGGTCGGCATCCCGCAGGCCTGGCTGTTCCAGATCGGCTTCGCGGTGATCTCGCCGATCATCGACCTTGCGCTGGTGATCAGCATCGTCGGCACCATCATCCGCGTCCGCCAGCATGGCTGGGCGCAGACCCACACCGATGTGATCCGCATGGCGATCTACTGGGTGGCCTTCACCTTCATCGATCTGCTGTGCGGCTGGATCGCCTACCGGCTGGAGCCCCGCCGCCAGCGCTTCCCGGCCTTCCTGCTGCTCGCGCAGCGCTTCGTTTACCGGCAGCTGATGTATTCGGTGGTGCTGCGCGCGGTCTCGGCGGCGCTATCCGGGCCGTGGGTGGGCTGGGGCAAGCTCCAGCGGACGGGCCGGGTGGAAGCGGCGGCGGAGTAGCGTCCGCGAAGTTGACGAAGTTGACAGGCGCGAGGCGGAAAAGAAGACATTCCTACACGGTACGTGATCGACGGTGAGAAGGAGAAGCGGACGATCGGGCATCCCGATCGTGACCGACGAAATCCTACTTTGGAAGAGGCTTTATCGCCTTTATGCCCGCCGGCCCTGCGCAGGCAGGAGTCCATCACCCGAGCTGTCGTGTTGGCCGAACGGTGAGGAGATAGGCCCCTGCCTGCGCAGGCGCGACGGCAATGGCGGCTAACGCCCCATCGATTGCCGTTCGGCCGAGGACAAGGCGTTCCCGAAACCCGCCACCGGGCCTTACCCGACGACCTGTCTACTTGTGGCCCAAGCTAAGGGCGCGGTTATCAATACGAAGACCATGAAGGCAATCTGCGCGATGACCTGCGGCGCTCCCGCGAGCCCGTGAAGTAGCGGTGGGAAGTAATTCGCCTCGATCCACACATTGTGGACCACGTCGGCGACGATAATTGCGGCAGTCGCTGCGACGCCAACATTGGGCCTCCAAAACAGGAGGATGGCGGCGGTCGGATCAAGAACGGCCAATGTTGTCCAGAACGTAGTGCTGGCTCTCGGAAATCCGCCATGATCCCAGAACAGACCGTGCTGAAAAATCTCGACCCAATGGTTGTAGGTCGCGCCGAGCAGGCACAACGCATAAATCACTCGTAAAACGAGGCTGCGCCGTTGCGCCACACCGTCATTAGCCCTTACCATCACAGAGTATTTTGGTTGGAGCAGACTCAGCCGTCAACGGCTGCTTCGGCCCCTTCACCTCTGAAGCCGGCCTTTCTAAAATCCACCGCCTCCCGTCATTGCGAGCGGAGCGAAGCAGATGCGATGACGGGTGGATGGGCACGGCGCACCCCACGAGGACGGCGGCTGCTCTAATCCCCCGCCACCGGCAGTTCCAGCCGCACCGACAGTCCCGGCGCGTTGTCGGCCAGTGTGATCGCGCCGCCGTGGAGGCGCGCCACCGCTGCCGCCAGCGCGAGGCCCAGCCCCGCGCCTCCCGCGCTGCGCGCCGGGTCGAGCCGGCCGAAGCGGCGGAGTGCCTCGGCGCGCCGGGCCTCGGGGATGCCGGGGCCGTCATCATCCACCGCCAGCGTCACCGTTTCGTCGGTCCGCTCCACCGACAGCCGGATCGTCCCGTCCGGCCGGCCGTATTTCATCGCATTGTCGACGAGGTTGGCGAGCGCCTGACCGACGAGTTCGCGATGCA
Source organism: Sphingomonas chungangi (assembly GCF_013778325.1). Taxonomy (GTDB): domain Bacteria; phylum Pseudomonadota; class Alphaproteobacteria; order Sphingomonadales; family Sphingomonadaceae; genus Solisphingomonas; species Solisphingomonas chungangi. Next base: position 138,877 of record NZ_JACEIB010000006.1, read on the forward strand.
CCACTGCCCGGACGCCCCCTTTCGCGGTCAGCGTGAACCCGCGTTCCTCGGCGAGCGGACCATAGACCTCGGCGAGATCCTCGATCATCTGGCCGATGTCGGTGTCGACGAAACGGTCGCGCCCGATGCCGGCCTCCGCGCGGCTGATCTGGAGCGCGGTAGAGAGCATCGCCAGCAGCGTTTCCGCCTCGAAGCCGACGCGTTCCAGCGCCGCCAGCGCGGCCTCGTCGTCGGTGTCGCGCATCGCGCGCTCGACGGTGGCGCTCAGCCGCGTGAGGGGGGAGCGGAGATCGTGCGCGAGGCTGTCCGTCACCACCCGCAATTCGCCGACAAGCGCCTCGATCCGCCCGAACATCAGGTTGATCGCGGCGGCGAGGTCGCTGAAGGCGTCCTTCATCTCGGGCTCGTGCGGCACGCGCAGCGCGAGGTCGCCCATGCCGAAGCGCCGCGCCGATTCGGCGATGCGCTCGACCCGGCCGGTGATCACCCGCGTCGCCACGATCGCGCCGAGCAGCGCCAGCGGCACCGCCAGCAACAAGGCCGCCGCCATCGCCTCGCCGGTCAGGTGGCGGACGCGCAGATCGCCCTCGATGACGTGGCCGACGAGCAGGTGGGTGCCGTCGGGCAGCTTGGAGGCGATGATGCCCATCGGCTCGGGCTTGTCGCGGCCCATGCGATAGAGGGTGACGACCTGCCAGCCCGAATCGAACGGGATGGTCGGCGGCCAGTCGGCGATGTTGCCGGCGAGCTGGTTGCCGTTGGGATCGTCGAGCAGCACCGCCGCGTCGCGCGCCCGCGCCCCGCCCAGCCGCTCGGCGATCAGGCTGCGCAGGCCGGGCAGCCCCTCCTGCTTGTAGTCGGCGACGAGATCGTCGTGCAGCTCGCTCACCAGCGTGCGCGAGGTGCGCTCCAGCTCGTCGCCGATGATGTGGCGCACGAACAGCAGCAGCGACGTGCCGGAGATGAGCTGGAGCACGAACACCAGCACGAAGAACCGCGTGGTGGACGATCTCAGGAAGGCCGGGACGCGCATGGGCGCCTGCTATCCGTCCAGGCCCAGCCGGTAGCCCGCGCCGCGCACCGTGTGGATCAGCGGCACCGCCTCGCCATCGTCGATCTTGCGGCGCAGGCGGCTGACATGGACGTCGATCACGTTGGTGCCGGGATCGAAATGATAGTCCCACACGCCTTCCAGCAGCATGGTGCGGGTGACGACCTGTTCCTTGTGACGCAGGAGATATTCGAGCAGGCGGAATTCGCGCGGCTGGAGATCGATGGCGCGGGCGCCGCGCTTCACCTTGCGGCTGAGCAGGTCCATGTCGAGATCGCCGCAGCCGAGCCGCGTCACCGCCTGCGCGCCGGCCCCGCCGCGGCGGAGCATCAGCCTCAGCCGCGCCAGCAGCTCGGCGAAGGCGAAAGGCTTGGTGAGATAATCGTCGGAGCCTGCGGTCAGCCCCGCGACCCGGTCGTCCACCGCGCCCAGTGCGGAGAGCATCAGCACCGGCGTGTGGATACCGCCCGCCCGGATCGCGCCGAGCACCGCCATGCCGTCCATGCCCGGCAGCATGCGGTCCAGGATGATCGCATCGTAGCCGCCGTCGGTGGCGTGGAAGAGGCCGTCACGCCCGTTGTCGGCATGATCGACCGTCATGCCCTCTTCGCTCAATCCTTTCACGATGTAGGTCGCGGTTTGCCGGTCGTCCTCAATCAGCAGTATTTTCTGGGCCATTCATGGTTCCCATCGCCATCACGTTGCCGGCCGCGGGCTCGTCGCGGTCGAGAGCGACCGACCATAGCGCATCCCCGCGCCGGATATGAAGGTCCAGCTTGCCGTCGGCATCCGAGACCACGGCGGAGCGCAATGCGGCGATGTCGCGGACGCGACGACCGTCCACCGCCTCGATCTCGTCGCCGGCGCGGATGCCGGCGCGTTCCGCTTCGCCGTTCGAGCGGACGCTGGTGACGACCGGCATCTGGTCCCCGCCGTCATTATCGAGGGTCACGCCGGGGAGAGTGGAGGTGGCGATGGCCGATCCGTCGACCCTGCGGAACGTGCCGCGCTCTGCCATCATGAGGATGAGCAACAGGGTGGCCACGACGGCGGCGATGCCGATCGCAAGCCTGTTTCCCCCGCGCAGCCCCATGGCGTGACGATACGCTGCCATGCCGGTCTTTTCGGGGGCGACCACTTGCCCCGCCATGGGGATGACATGACCTTTTGTTCATGCAGGCCAAGGGTGGCTTGGTTGACTGGACCCGCCGCCGCTCTACGGTCACCGGAAAGTGGCGTAAAAGAGGGGTCCATGGGGTCTGCCGGAAAGGGTTCGGTGTTCGGCTGATGCTGCGGCCAAGCTACAGGCGCGCGCCCGCCGAGCGGCGACAGGCGCTGATCGACGCGGCCGCGCGCTCACTCGCCCGGCATGGCGCAGGCGGCGTCTCGGTTCGGACAATCGCGACGGAGGCGGGCGTGTCGCCCGGCCTCGTCACCCATCATTTCGAGGGGGTCGAGCCGCTGATCGCGGCGACCTACCGGCAGGTGTCCGAGCGGGTCGGCGAAGCGCTGGGCTCGGCCGTGGAGGCGGCGGGCAGCGAGCCGCGCGCGCGGCTGGAAGCCTATGTGATCGGCAATTTCCTGCCACCGGTGATGGACGAGGAACTGCTCGGCACCTGGCTCGGGCTGCTGGGGCTCACCAAGTCGATGCCGCTGGTTTCCGCAGCGCATGCCGAAAGCTATGCGGGTTTTCGTGCGGTCATCGAGACATTGCTGGCCGATTGCGGCAGCAAGAGCGAACGGCGGCTCGAGGCGGTGGCGATCACCGCGCTGATCGACGGACTGTGGCTGGAGCTGTGCCTCGATCGCAGCGTGTTCTCGGCGGACGAGGCGGCGGCTCTGGCGCGGCGTTGGATCGACGCGCTGCTCGGCTGAAACGGCTCGTCGCGCCAGCGTGTCGCCTTGTTGCACGATCGTCCGATAATCGTCATTGCACCGCAACATGCCCGTTGACATGCCCCCGTCACGGGATGTTCATTCTGCCCCGACGACCTTGGGCAGGGCGTCGAAGGGGGTTTGTGGCGAGCAGCGTTTCTCACGCCATGGGATCGATCGGCGAGGCCTTGGCCCATGCCGAGCGGCTGGCCGCCGCCCGTCCCGATCTTGCCCTGCTCCAGATCGACGAAATCCTGCGCGCCGCGCCGGGCATGCCGCAGGCGCTGCTGATCAAGGGGCGGGCGCAGCGCCTGTCCGGCAAGATCGAGGCGGCGCGCGAGACGCTGTCCGGGTTGATGGCGGACCAGCCCCGATCGGCCGCCACCGCGCTTGAACTGGGCCTCGTCCACTATCTGATGGGTGATGCGGCCGCAGCGACGGCGGCCTTCCAGAATGCGACCCGCCTCAAGCCCGACATGGCGGAGGGCTGGACCGCGCTTGCCGACGTGCTGCGGCTGGCCGGCGACGAGGCGGGCGCCGATCGCGCCTATCTCGCCGGGGTCCGCGCCTCGGCCGGCGATCCGGTGCTGATGGAGGCGGCGCTGGCGCTGTCCGACAACCGGCTCGACGTTGCCGAGCGGATGCTGCGCGATCGCCTGAAGGAACGGCCCACCGACGTCGCCGCGATCCGCATGCTCGCCGAGCTGGCCGGGCGGCTCGGCCGCTATCGCGACGCCGCGAGCCTGCTGGAGCGCGCGATCGAGCTGGCGCCGGGCTTTATCGCCGCGCGCCACAATTATGCGCTGGTGCTCCATCGCCTGTCGCGCGGCGAGGAAGCGCTGGCGGTGCTCGATCCGCTGCTCGCCGCCGATCCGGCGAACCCGTCCTACCGCAACCTCAAGGCCGCGATCCTGAGCGGCATCGGCGATTTCGAGCAGGCGATCGCCATCTATCGCGACGTGCTCGAAGCCTATCCCAACCAGCCCAAGGTGTGGATGAGCCTGGGCCACATGCTCAAGACGCTGGGGCGGCAGGACGAGAGCATCGCCGCCTATCGCCGCGCGATCGCGCTGCAGCCGGGGCTGGGCGAGGCATGGTGGAGCCTCGCCAATCTCAAGACCATCCGCTTCACGGATGAGGACGTGGCGGCGATGTGCGCCGCGCTTGATGCGCCCGATCTCGACGGCGAGGATCGCTTTCATCTCGAATTCGCGCTCGGCAAGGCGGAGGAGGATGCCGGTCACGCCGAGGCCTCCTTCGCGCATTACGTCGAGGGCAATCGCGGGCGGCGCGCCGTCATCGACTATGATGCCGCCGGTCTCACCCGCGCGGTGGCGCGCAACGAGGCGCTCTACACCGCTGATTTCTTCGCGGAGCGCGAAGGCTGGGGGTGCCCGGCGCGCGATCCGATCTTCGTCGTCTCGCTGCCGCGATCGGGATCGACGCTGATCGAGCAGATTCTCTCCAGCCACAGCGAAGTGGAGGGCACGAGCGAGCTGCCCGACATCGCCGCGCTCGTCGCCGAGACCGGGCCGGGCAAGGTGGCCGACCTCGATCGCGAGGCGGTACGGGCGCTCGGCGACGCGTATCTCGATCGCACCCGCGTGCAGCGCAAGACCGGCCGCCCGCTGTTCATCGACAAGATGCCGAACAACTGGGCGTTCACCGGCTTCATCCGGCTGATCCTGCCCAACGCGACGATCATCGATGCGCGGCGCCACCCGCTCGGCTGCTGCCTCTCGAACTTCAAGCAGCATTTCGCGCGCGGCCAGACCTTCACCTACGATCTCGCCGACATCGGCCATTATTACCGCGATTACGTGCGCTGGATGGCGCATCTCGATCGCGTGCAGCCGGGCAAGGTGCACCGCGTCTTCTACGAGCGCATGGTCGAGGATCAGGAGGCGGAGACGCGCGCGCTCCTCGCCGCCGTCGGCCTGCCGTTCGAGGAGGCCTGCCTGCGCTTCCACGAGACCGAGCGCGCGGTGCGCACTGCCTCGTCCGAGCAGGTGCGCCGCCCGATCTTCCGCGACGGCATGGAGCAGTGGAAGCAGTTCGATCGCTGGCTGGGGCCGCTGAAGGATGCGCTCGGCCCGGTGCTCGATGCCTATCCGGAGGTGCCGGCGTGACAAATTTGCCATGACGCGACGCAATATAATGAGGAGCCGCAGGCCCGCTTGACACCGTTTCGAACGAGTAACAGCTTTTCGAACAATATATAAAAAGGGGCACCAGCAATGTTCGATCGTAGGCCGATTCCGGCTTTGCTTCTTGCGACCACCGCCATAGCCGGGCTGTCGATGCCCGCGCTCGCCGCCGACGCCGCGGCCTCGCCGGCCGCGTCACCGCCCGACAATGGCGAGATCATCGTCACCGCGCAGAAGCGCTCCGAAAATATCCAGCGCGTGCCGATCAGCATCCAGGCGATCACCAGCGAGAAGCTGGACCAGCTCAACATCGCCAACTTCAACGATTACACCAAGCAGCTGCCGAGCGTCTCCTATCAGGAGATCCAGCCGGGCGAGACCAGCGTCTACATCCGCGGCGTGGTGTCCGGTGGCGACGGCAACCATTCGGGCTCGCTGCCATCGGTCGGCACCTATCTCGACGAACAGCCGATCACCACGATCGGCGGCACGCTCGACATCCACGTTTACGACATCGCGCGCATCGAGGAACTGTCCGGTCCGCAGGGCACGCTCTACGGCGCGTCGTCGGAATCGGGCACGATCCGCATCATCACCAACAAGCCCGACACATCTCATTTCTACGGCGCGATGGACGTAGAGGGGAACACCGTCGCGCACGGCAGCCAGGGCGGCAAGGCCGAAGGCTTCGTCAACATCCCGGTCGACGATCGCATCGCGGTGCGCCTCGTCGGCTTCTACGAGCATGACGCCGGCTATATCGACAATGTCCACGGAACGCGGACCTTCATCGGCGCGCGCGATCCGGCCAGCCCCGGCTATACCGGCGGCGTCGCGCCGGGTGGCGTCGACAAGGGCGTGCCGGCGGGGTTCGATCCCGGCATCACGATCGACAACAAGGACCTCGTGAAGAAGAACTACAACGACGTCGATACGTTCGGCGGTCGCGGTGCGCTCAAGGTCGAGCTCAACGACAACTGGACCGCGAACGCGACGGTGTTCGGGCAGGATCAGAAGAATCACGGCTCGTTCGGCTACGATCCGAACCTTCCGGGCCTCTCGGTGCAGCACTTCCTTCCCGAATATAACCACGATCGTTACATACAGGGTGCGCTCACCATCGAGGGCAAGATCGGCAGCTGGGATCTGACCTACGCCGGTTCCTACCTCTGGCGGAAGATCAACTCGTCGAGCGACTACACCGATTATTCGACCCAATATGATCATGTTCTTTATTCGGCACCGCAATATGGTGGCCTTGCCAATTACTTCGCTTTTCAGGACGATGCCGGAAACACGATCAACCCGATCCAGAAGATCGTCGGTCGCGACACCTTCAACAAGCTGAGCCAGGAGCTGCGCATCTCGTCCCCGCAGGAGAACCGTCTCCGGGTGACGGCGGGTGGCTTCTACCAGCGCCAGTTCCACCACATCGTGCAGGATTACCAGGTGGCCGGCCTCGGCTCCGATGTTTCGGTCAACGGCCATCCCGGCACGCTCTGGCTCACCGACCAGAACCGCATCGACAAGGATTATGCGGCGTTCGGCGAGGCGAGCTTCGACATCCTTCACAACCTGACGCTGACCGGCGGCCTGCGGTATTACAAGTACGACAACTCGCTGATCGGCTTCTTCGGCTTCGGCCTCAATCCCAACTACACGATCGGCGGCGGCGCTCCGCCCAACGCGGCCGAGAGCTCGCGGACCGGCGTGCCGGGCTGCTACACGACCGATGGCGGCACCGTGATCGAACGCAACGCGGACGGCGATCAGATCTCGGTGAACCGCGATTTCGCGCCCGCCGCGCAGGGCCTCGGCCCCTGCACCAACCTCGGCGTGTACAATTCGGACGGCTCGATCAGCCCCAAGCGGACCAAGGGCGACGGCATCATCCACCGCCTGAACCTCACGTGGAAGATCACGCCGGACAAGATGATCTACGCGACCTGGTCGCGCGGCTTCCGTCCGGGCGGCATCAACCGCCGCGCCGAGCTCGATCCCTATGAGCCCGACTTCCTGACCAACTACGAGATCGGCTGGAAGACGAGCTGGGCCGATCACAAGGTGCGCTGGAACGGTGCCTTCTTCTGGGAGGACTGGAAGCACTTCCAGTACAGCTTCCTCGGCCAGAACAGCTTCACCGAGATCCACAACGGCCCGAACGCCCGGATCAAGGGTGTCGAGACCGACATCACGCTGATCCCGACGCCGGGTTTCACCATCTTCACGACGGCCGCCTATACGGACGGCAAGCTGCGCGCGAACCTCTGCGCGATCGACGACCCGACCTTCACCTGCGCCGATACCGGCAACGGCAACAGCGTCGTCGCGCCCAAGGGCACCCGCCTGCCGGTCGCGCCGGAATACAAGATCGCCAACACCACCCGCTACGAGTTCCGCGTGGGTGATGACGTGAAGGCCCATGTGCAGGGCGCCCTGACCTTCCAGAGCAAGGCCAGCTCGGCGCTCCGCCTCGGCGCGGTCGACGATCCGGTGCCGACGCTCAAGAGTTACGTGACGATCGACGGCGCCGTCGGGGCCGACTGGAAGAACGTCTCCGCCGAGCTGTTCGCCACCAACATCTTCGATGTGAAGGCGGACGTCTCGACCTTCCAGGAATGCGGCTCCTGCTCGCTCACCAACTATTACGTGATCCTGCCGCCGCGGACGATCGGCATCCGGGCCGGGTACAAATTCTGATCCGGAGCCTCGCGCTCGCCTGCGCCGGCCTGCTGCTGGGGCAGGCGGCGCAGGCGGGGACGGTGGTGGTCCATGCGGGCCGCCTGATCGATCCCGAGCAGGGCAAGGTGCTGGCCGATCAGGCGGTCACGGTGGTCGACGGGCGGGTGACGTCCGTCGCGCCGTGGCGAGGCGCGCCCGCGAATGGCACGGTGGTCGACTGGTCCGCTTACACCGTGCTGCCCGGCCTGATCGACTGCCACACCCATATTTCGGACGGCTTCACCGAGGGCGATCCGATCGAGGCGCTCAAGCATACGGAGGCGGAGACGGTGCTGAAGGGCGCCGAATCCGCGCGCACCATGCTCCGCGCCGGGTTCACCAGCGTGCGCGATGTCGGCGTCTATCGCGGCCTCACCGACGTCGCGCTGCGCGACGCGATCGAGCGGGGCGAGGTGGAGGGGCCGCGCATGCTCGTCGCCGGCGCCTACATCACCATTCCGGGCGGCGGCGGGGCGGTGACGGGTGCCGCGCCCGACGTCACGCTGCCCGCCGACATGCAATATGGTTACGTCCGCAACGCCGACGAGGCGCGGGCGAAGGCCGATTTCCTGTTCCAGCACGGCGCCGATTTCATCAAGCTGATCGCCACCGGCGCGGTGCTGGCGATCGGCTCCGAGCCCGGCGCGCTGGAGCTGACTCCGGAGGAAATGCTGGCCGCCTGCGACGAGGCGAAGCTCCATGGCAGCTATTGTATCGCCCATGCCCATGGCACCGAGGGCATCAAGGCGGCGATCCGCGCGGGCGTGCGCTCGGTCGAGCATGCCTCGCTGATCGACGACGAGGGCATCGCCATGGCGAAGAAGGCCGGCGTCTGGCTCGACATGGATATCTATGATGGCGACTGGATCGAGGAGGAGGGCACCAAGGAAGGCTGGCCCGCCGAATATCTCGCCAAGAACCGCGCCACCACCGACGAACAGCGCGCCGGCTTCGCCAAGGCGGTGAAGGCGGGCGTGAAGCTGTCCTTCGGCACCGACACCGGCGTCTTCCCCTTCGGACTAGGCGCGAGGCAACTCGCCTATATGGTCCGCTACGGCATGACGCCGATGCAGGCGATCCAGGCGGCGACCACGGTCTCGGCCGACCTGCTGCGCCGATCGAAGGATGTCGGCGCGCTCAGCCCGGGCCATTATGGCGACATGATCGCGGTGGCCGGCGATCCGCTGAAGGACATCCGGACGCTGGAGCATGTGGAGGGCGTCATCAAGGGCGGCGAGGTGGTGAAGGCGGCGCCCTGATCTCTCTTCGCAACTTGCTTCGGATCAATGTGGGGGCTTGCGGGTTGGTCTAGTCGCCGACACGTCGCGGCGGGGAACAGCCACTTCGCATGACCGAAACGCCGGCCATCATTGCTGACCTGGATCTCGCCGCCTGCGAGCGCGAGCCCATCCGCGTGCCCGGCAGCATCCAGCCGCACGGCGCGCTGTTCGTGCTCGATGCGGACGGCGTCGTATCGAAGGCGGCGATCGGCGCGCTGGCGGTGGGGGTCGTCGACGATCCGGTCGGCCGCAAGCTCGCCGACCTGCTGCCGGGCGACGCGCGCCGGGCGATCGAAAGCCTCGGGACCGGCCTCGTCGCAGGGCGAGGACCGGAGCATCTCTGCTTCCTGCGCACCGAAGCGGGTGCCTTCCACCTCGTCGCCCATCGATCGGGCGAGGACGTCATCGTCGAACTGGAGCGCGCGACGGGCGACGAGCCGGGCAGCTTCGACGCGGTCTATCCCGACGTCCGCGCCTTCCTCGATGCCGTCCAGCGCACCTCCGGCATCCAGGCGCTCGCCGATCTCGCGGCGCGCGAGGTGCGGCGGATCACCGGGCTCGACCGCGCGCTGATCTACCGCTTCGACGAGGAATGGAACGGCGAAGTGATCGCCGAGGACAATGGCGGGCGCCTGCCCGTCTATCTCGATCTGCGCTGGCCGGCGTCGGACATTCCGGCGCAGGCGCGCGAGCTCTACCGTCTCAACCGCCTGCGCCTGATCGCCGACGCCAATTACGAGCCCGCGCCGATCACGCCCGATGGAGCGGCGGTGGACCTCACCTATTCCGTCCTGCGCAGTGTCTCGCCGGTCCACCTCGAATATATGCGCAACATGGAGACGATGGCCTCCATGTCGATCTCCCTGCTGTCGGGCGAGAGGCTGTGGGGGCTGATCTCCTGCCACCATCAGGACCCGATCCGGGTACCGTACCATGTCCGCGCGGCGTGCGAGTTCATCGGCCAGGTCGTCTCGATGCAGATCGCCGCGCACGAGGCCTCCGCGCTGGCACTCCGCCGCGACGCGCTGCGCACTGTGCAGGGCAAGCTGCTCGCGCACATGGCGGCGGAGGATCATTTCATCGACGGCCTGCTCGCCCATCCCAGAGACCTGATGGCGCTGACCGGTGCGGACGGCGCCGCCGTGGTCGCGGGCGGGCGCTGCACCCGGCTCGGCGAGACGCCCGACGAGCCCGCCATCCTGTCGCTGGTCGAATGGCTCTCCCAACAGGATCGCGAAGATGTCTTCGTCGCGGACAGCCTGGCCGCCGAGTGGCCGGAGGGCGAGGCGCTCAAGGATCTCGGCTCCGGCGTGGTCGCCATCTCGATCTCGCAGATTCATGACTCCTACCTGATCTGGTTCCGGCCTGAGCTGGTTCGCACCGTCTCGTGGGGCGGCGATCCCGCCAAGCGCGCCGAACTCGGGCCGGATGGCCTGCGCCTTCATCCGCGCAAGTCCTTCGACATCTGGAAGGAAACCGTGCGGTTGCGCGCCAGGCCGTGGCACGAGGCCGAGATCGATGCCGCGCGGGAACTGCGCGTCGCGATCGTCGACATCGTGCTGCGCCGCGCCGAGGAGATGGCGGCGCTGTCCGAGCGGCTGGCCGCGATCAACAAGGAGCTGGAGGCGTTCAGCTATTCGGTCAGCCACGATCTGCGCGCGCCGTTCCGTCACATCGTCGGCTATGCGCAATTGCTCAAGAAGTTCGAGGGCGAGCGGCTGTCCGAGCGGGGCGACCGCTATATCGAGACGATCATCGAGAGCGCGATCTCGGCGGGGCAGCTGGTCGACGACCTGCTGAGCTATTCGCAGATGGGCCGATCGACGATCACGCCCGTCTCGATCGACGTCGCCGCGATGGTGGACGAGGCGCGCGCCAACCTCACTGTCGAGGGAGACCGGCATCGCGTCGACTGGCGGATCGGCGATCTCGCACCCGTCCGCGCCGATCCGGTGATGGTGCGTCTGGTCGTGCAGAACCTTCTGGAAAATGCGCTGAAATTCTCGCGGGATCGGGAACCGGCCGTGATCGAAATCGGTTCGGAAGCGAAAGAAGGCGACGTGACGACCTGGGTTCGCGACAATGGTGCGGGTTTCGACATGGCCTATGTGGACAAGCTGTTCGGCGTTTTCCAGCGGCTCCATCGCGAGGAGGAGTTCGAGGGCACCGGCATCGGGCTCGCCAACGTGAAGCGCATCGTCGAGCGGCACGGCGGGCGCGTGTGGGCGCAAGGGGAACCGGACAGGGGGGCGACCTTCTTCTTCGCCCTGCCTGCAGCGTAGAAGGGGGCGATTATGGCTGATCTCAAACCGATCCTCCTCGTCGAGGACAGTCCCAAGGACGTCGAGCTGACGCTCGCCGCGCTGGAGCAGTGCCAGCTCGCTAATGCGGTCATCGTCGTGCGCGACGGGGCCGAGGCGCTGGACTATCTCTTCTCGCGCGGCAGCTTCGCCAACCGCGAGACGGCCGATCCGGCGGTGGTGCTGCTCGATCTCAAGCTGCCGAAGGTTGATGGGCTGGAGGTGCTGGAGCAGATCAAGAAGGATGCGCATCTGAAGGGCACGCCGGTGGTGATGCTCACCTCGTCGCGCGAGGAGCGCGATCTGGTGCGCAGCTACAGCCTGGGGGTGAATGCCTTCGTGGTGAAGCCTGTGGCCTTCGACCAGTTCTTCGAGGCGATCCGCGATCTCGGCATGTTCTGGGCGGTGCTCAACGAGCCGCCGCCTCGCGGGAGCGCCCCAAGCCCGTGAGCGCCGCGCCGATCCGCATCCTGCACCTGGAAGACGACGCGCACGATGCCGAGCTGGTGCGCGAGTTCATGGCGGCCGAGGGCATCAAGGCGGCGATCGACCGGGTGTGGACCCGCGCCGATTTCGTCGCGGCACTGGATCAGGATTACGACCTGATCCTCGCCGATCACAAGCTGCCGAGCTTCGACGGCGAACAGGCGCTCGAATTGGCGCACAGCCGCGCGCCGAACGTGCCCTTCATCTTCGTCTCCGGCACGCTGGGCGAGGAGGTCGCGGTCGAGGCGCTGAAGCACGGGGCGACCGATTACGTCACCAAGCAGCGGCTGGAGCGGTTGCCCGCGGTGGTCGAGCGCGCGCTGGAAGAGCGGGCGCAGCGCATCGCGCGCCGCGCCGCCGAGGAGACGCTGCGGCTGGCGACGGTCGCCTCGCAGGTCGGCACCTGGGACTATGATCCGGTGCATGACGTGCTGCGGTGGGATGCGCAGTGCAAGGCGCTGTTCGGCCTGCCGTCCGATGCGGTGGTCGATTATCAGGACAGCTTCCTCGCCGGCATCCACCCCGCAGACCGGGCTATGGCCGATGCGGCGGTCCAGGCGGCGCTGCGACCCGGCGGCACCGGCGGCTACGACATCGAATATCGCACCATCGGCCTGCAGGACGGGATCGAGCGCTGGGTCGCCGCCAAGGGGCGCGGCCAGTTCGAGGACGGCAAGGCGGTGCGCTTCGTCGGCACCGTCATCGACATCACCGATCGCAAGCGGGCCTATGCCGCTGTCGCCGCCTCCGAGGTGGCGCTGCGGCTGGAAAGTCATGCGCTGGAGATTCTGAATCAGGTCTCGCGGGAGATCGCAGCCGAGCTCGATCTCGAGCGGCTGGTGCAGACGGTGGTCGATGCCGGTGCCGAGCTGACGGGCGCGGAGTTCGGCGCCTTCTTCTACAACGTGCTCGATCAGAGCGGCGAACGCTACATGCTCTATTCGCTGTCCGGCGCGGAGCGGGCGGCGTTCGAGAATTTTCCGATGCCTCGCAATACCGAGTTGTTCGCACCCACCTTCCGGGGCGACGGCGTGGTCCGGATCGACGACGTGTCGGCCGATCCGCGCTACGGCCGCAATGCCCCCCACAAGGGCATGCCGGAGGGCCATCTGCCGGTGCGAAGCTATCTGGCCGCGTCGGTGGTGATGCGGTCCGGCGAAGTGCTCGGCGGCCTGTTCTTCGGCCATGGTGCACCCGACAGGTTCGCGGCGCGCACCGAGCGGTTGATCGCGGGCCTCGCCGCGCAGGCGGCGGTGGGCATCGAGAATGCGCGGCTGTTCCAGTCCGCCCAGAAGCTCAACCAGACGCTGGAGGAGCAGGTCGCGGTGCGTACCGCCGAGCGCGATCGCATCTGGCAGGTCTCCGACGATCTGCTCGGCGTCGCGGACCAGAACGGAATCTGGCTCAGCATCAACCCGGCCTGGACGCGCGTGCTGGGCTGGGAGGCGGACGAGGTGATTGGCCGCACCTCCGAATGGCTCGAGCATCCCGAAGATCGCGCCAAGACCCGCGCCGAAGTGTCGACGCTTGCCGGCGGGGTCAGCACCACCAATTTCGAGAACCGCTTCCGCACGCGCTCCGGCGAGTATCGCACGCTCAACTGGCGCGCCGTGCCCGAGGGCGGCCTGATCTATTGCGTCGCGCGCGACATCACCGCGCAGGTGGTGCAGGCCGAGGCGCTGGCGGAGGCCGAGGAAGGCCTGCGCCAGTCCCAGAAGATGGAAGTTCTGGGCCAGCTCACCGGCGGCGTGGCGCACGATTTCAACAACCTGCTACAGATCGTGATGGGCAATCTGGACATGCTCAGGCGGCATCTTCCCGCCGAGCCGGCGCGCCTGCGCCGCTCCGCCGACAACGCGTTCGCCGGCGCCGAGCGCGCGGCGACGCTGACCCAGCGCCTGCTTGCCTTCGCGCGCCGCCAGCCGCTCGCGCCCAAGCCGGTCTCGCCCAACGCTTTGGTTGCGGGGATGAGCGATCTGCTCCACCGCACGCTCGGCGAGACGGTGGCGGTGCGCACCGAGCCGGCGGCCGAGGACTGGCTGGTCGAGGTCGATGCCAACCAGCTCGAAGGCGCGCTGCTCAACCTGTCGGTCAATGCGCGCGATGCGATGCCGGCGGGCGGGCGGCTCACGCTGTCGATCGAGAATCTGACGCTCGCCGAGCCGATCCGCGGCCAGAGCGAGGTGCCGGCGGGCGAGCATGTGTTGATCGCCGTGGCCGATACCGGCGAGGGCATGCCGCCAGAGGTGGTGGCGCGGGTGTTCGAACCCTTCTTCACCACCAAGGAGGTGGGCAAGGGCACGGGCCTTGGCCTCTCGATGGTCTATGGTTTCGTCAAGCAGTCGGGCGGTCACGTCCATATCGCGTCCGAGGCAGGCGAGGGCACGACGGTGCGCATCTATCTGCCGCGCCTGCAGGTCTCGAAGCTGGCGCCGACCGCCGCAGCCGTGCCGGACGGAGATCGGCGCGGCGGCGACGAGACGATCCTGGTGTGCGAAGACGACGATGGCGTGCGCGCCAACTCGGTCGAGAGCCTGCGCGAGCTGGGATACGACGTTCTGGAGGCGGCCGACGCGCGCGCAGCGCTGAAGGTGCTCGACGGGCGCTGCGGCAAGGTCGATCTGCTGTTCACGGACGTGATCCTGCCGGGCGGGATGACGGGCTCCGACCTCGCCGCCAAGGCGCGCGAGAGTTGCCCGGCGCTGCGGGTGCTGTTCACCACCGGCTATGCGCGTGACGCGATCGTCCACCACGGGCGGCTGGATGCGGGCGTGCAATTGCTCACCAAGCCCTTCGCCTTCGACGATCTGGCCGCGAAGGTGCGCGAGATGCTGGACGCCTAGGCCGGCATCCGCATCAGTGCCTGCCCGGCGCGTATCTCCTGCCCCGTTTCGGCCAGCAGCTCGAAACCCTTGGGCGCGAACAGGATGATGGTGGAGCCATGCTCGAACCAGCCCATCTCCTCGCCCTTGACGATGTGCGCGGAGCAGGGGATTTCGCGCGAACCGCCGGTGCGGATATGCTGGCCGACATCGACGAAGGTGAAGCGCATCGAGGCGACGAGGATCGCCGCCACCGGCACGATCAGCAGCTCGTGCCCGCCGCGATCCAGCCTTGTGAGGATCGGCGCGCGCTCGTTGCGGCAGAACAGGCGCTCGACGCGCTTGAGCGCGATCGGGTTCACGTTCCAGGTGTCGCCGGAAATGTAGCGCATCGTTTCGACCGTCAGGTCATGGGGCGCGTGGAAGCGATGGTACATCGCCGCCGTCAGCCGCAGCGTGACGAAGCTACCTTCACGGAACGGCGCAGCCAGCGCGGCGTCGCCGACCAACTCCTCGATCCTGTATGGCATGCCCTTGGCCTGATAGAGCCTGCCGTCCTCGACCCGCCCACAGGCGCCGACGATCGCGTCGGAGGGGCTGGCTAGCACATCCGGATCGGGATCGGCGGGGCGCGATCCGGGCTTCAGCGCGCGGGTGAAGGCGTGATGGAGGCTGCGGAAGTGGTGGTCGGCGGCGTCGGAAAGATCGACGTCGCAGAAGGTCCGCCACAGCCTGAGCGAAACGCCGCGCACCAGCGGCTGCTCGATCGGCGAGAGCCAGCCCATGAAACGGGTCGCCAACCGCCGGGGAATGCGGTTGGTCAGCAGAAAGTTGAGATCCTCCTGCGCGCCGATCCGCGCGAGGAGCGAGCGTCTTGTCATGATCGCGTCACCATTTCTGTGACTTGGCTGTCATCATGGAAGCCGCTCTCCCGTTCGCCACGCAACCCATCCTCCTCACCGCCGCCGGAGCCCTCGCCGTAGCGCTCAGCGCGACCAAGGGCCATGCCCGGCTGCGATTGTCGCGCGCCAAGCACAAGTCGCTGGCGGGCCATGTCCGCATGTCGCTGCGCGTCGCGCGCTTCGTGCCGGCCTGGGGCTATGACGAACAGCGCTTCTTCCGCGCGGACGGTGCGCCGGACGAGGTGGCGCGGCAGCGGCAGGCCGGGTTCGCGGCGCTGTCCGCGCTCTACAAGGAGCGTTTTGCCAAGACCGCGGCGCTCACAAAGGAGGCCGCGCAGGGCTTGTCCGACCTGCAATTCACCGGCGCCTATCGCGTGCCCTTCCAGTTCAGCCGGATCGTGCGCGAGAATCTGTCGGCGGGAAGCTTCCTGCAATCGTCCGACGGCGTGACGATCACCGATTGCGACGGCAATCGGCTCTACGATCTCGCCGGCTCCTACGGCGTCAACCTGCTCGGCTTCGATACCTATAAGCGGATGATCGCGGAAGGCGCCGCGCAGGTCGCCGATCTCGGGCCGGTGCTCGGCGCCTTCCATCCCGTCGTCGCCGACAATGTGCAGCGACTGAGGGCGATCTCCGGCCTCGACGAGCTCAGCTTCCACATGTCCGGCACCGAGGCGGTGATGCAGGCGGTGCGCCTCGCCCGCTATCATACCAGGCGCACCCACGCGGTGCGCTTCTGCGGCGCCTATCATGGCTGGTGGGGCGACGTGCAGCCCGGCGTCGGCAACCCGACGCCCGCCGACTACACCTATACGCTCGCCGACATGAGCGAGGACACGCTCAAGGTGCTGGCGACGCGCAGGAATATCGCCTGCGTGCTGGTCAATCCGCTGCAGGGCCTCCACCCGAACAGCGGCGCGCCGGGCGACAACACGCTGGTCGACAGCAGCCGCAAGGCCAGCTTCGACAAGGAAGCTTACGGTGCATGGCTGCGGCGTCTCGCCGAAGTCTGCCGCAAGTCGGGTATCGCGCTGATCTTCGACGAGGTGTTCGTCGGCTTCCGCCTCGCGCGTGGCGGCGCGGCCGAATATTTCGGCGTGAAGCCCGACATGATCACCTACGGCAAGACGCTCGGCGGCGGCCTGCCGGTCGGCGTACTGTGCGGGCGTCATGACCTGATGAAGCGCTATCGCGACGACAAGCCCGTCGATATCTGCTTCGCGCGCGGCACGTTCAACTCGCATCCCTATGTGATGGGCGCGATGAACGCCTTCCTGCGCTTCCTCGATACCGACGAGGGCCGCGCGCTCTACGATGGGCTGGACGAACGCTGGAACGCGCGCGCGGCGCTGATGAACGCGAAGCTGGCGGAGGCGGGGCTGCCGGTCGAGGTCTCGAACATCTCGACGATCTGGACGGTGCGCTACTCCCAGCCGTCGCGTTACAACTGGATGCTGCAATATTATCTCCGCGCCGAAGGCCTCGCGCTCAGTTGGGTGGGGACGGGGCGGCTGATCTTCAGCCTGAACTACACCGACGCCGATTTCGCGGAGGTGGTGGATCGCTTCGTCCGCGCCGCGCGGAAGATGGAAGCGGACGGCTGGTGGTGGAGCGATCCCGCCGTCACCAACAAGATGATCCGTCGCGGCATCCTGAAGGAGATGATCGCGGCCTGGCGAGGCAAGGCGATCTGATCGGCGCATATAAAATCCCCCTCCCGTCGCTGCGGGAGGGGGATGATCTGGATCGAGGGCTCAATTCGCCTCGGCCGGCGCCCAATTGTCGAAGCGCTCGCCGCGGAGCAGGCGGCCCGGCGCCTTGCGGTAGAGCAGGAAGTCGCTGAACGGATCGGTGACGATCTTCGTGCCCCACACCAGCCCGGTCTGCACGCCGCGCGTGAAGAACAGCTGGACCACGCGGAAGACGACGCCGGCCACCGCCAGAGCAAGCCACATCAGGCCGAGATGGCGCAACCAATCCATTTTGCCGCTGGCGGCGTCGAACAGGCCGAACATCGTCGGGTTCACCCAGAGCGCGACCGGGATCAGCGCCCAGATCGTCATCACCACCCACTTGCGGGCGAGGTTGTAACCGACCTTCACCTCTTCCTTATACTCATGCGTCGCCTGGTTGGCGGCGTCGTAGCCCTTGGGCTCGAAGAAGAAGTGGCCGCACTGGCGGCTGGTCATCGCCACCGTCCAGGCGAGCAGGCTGGCCAGCGCCGGATCCCTGAACATCAGGCAATAGGCCGTGATGAAGGTGCAGGCGCTGACGAAGTGCAGGCTCTGGTTGACGAGGCTGTGATGATAATAGCGATGGTCGTCCCAGCGCTGTTCGTGCAGATGCGCGCGGAAGCTCGTCATTGAACCACCTCGTTGGCGGGCGTGAGGGCACGCTCGCGGGTTGAATCATTGGCTGCGACAGCCTTCTCGAACCGCACCAGCGAAAAATGGCCGAGCGGCGGCAGGGCGCGATGCTCGACGAGGCGGATGCCCGGCACGGTCGCGGCCCAGTCGGTATAGCGCGAGAAGGCGAATTCGGTGCGAAAGCCGAGCCGGCTGGTCACCGGCATCAGCGTCTTCTCGATTTGCCCGCGCAGGCCCTTCCCGGCGCCGACGCGGGTGGTGATCACGATCTCGCCGCCGGGACGGACGACGCGGGCGAACTCGTCCAGCGCCTTCTCCGGGTTCGGCACCGAGGTGATGACGTATTGCGCCACCACCACGTCGAAACTGTTGTCCGGGAAGTCCATGTTCTCGGCGTCCATCACTGCGATCTGCTCGATATGATCGAGGTGCAGCGCGCGGACGCGCTGGCGGGCCTTCTCCAGCATCGGCTCGGAGATATCGACGCCGGTGATGCGGTTGGCCTTGTCGTAGCCGGGCAGCGAGATGCCGGTGCCGACGCCGACTTCCAGGATTCGGCCGCCGATCTTCTCGGCGACGTCGATCGCGGCGCGGCGGCCCTGGCGGAAGACCGGCCCGAAGACGAGGTCATAGACCGGCGCCCAGCGCCCGTAGGCGTTGGCGACCTGCTCGGTTTGCATCTGCGTGGCCATCAAGCCGTCTCCCTACTGGTAGCATTCGCCTATGCGCGTGATGCGCGACAGAACAGCGTAGGATCGGCGATCCTTTTGAGGAGATACGGTTTCAGTTCGAAGACAGTGTGGATAGTTCGGTACGGTTGTGGATAGTCAAGAAACCGTAAAGCTTACGACACGGCAATGACTTGATCGGCCGTCATAGGGGCATTCGACGGCGGACGCCGCCGCCGGTCGAGCGATTTTACCCGGAGGCCCCGCTATGGCGACCCTTCCCGATATGCCCGTCGAGGCCCGTCATCCGTCCAAGCCGCGGCACGACCGCGTGCCGCCGCGCGGCCGCGAGCGCAAGCTGCCCGACTGGATCCACGAGAACGACAAGCCCGAGACGCCGCGCAAGCGGATGCCGTTCCGAACGATCTGGATCTCGGACACGCATCTCGGCACGCCGGGGTGCAATGCCGAGCTGCTGCTCGATTTCCTGAAATCGACCGATTGCGAGACACTCTATCTGGTCGGCGACATCGTCGACGGCTGGCAGCTCAGGAAGGGCTGGTACTGGCCGGCGCGGCACAACGACGTGATCCGCTGCATCCTCAAGCGCGTGAAGCGCGGGACGCGCGTCGTTTACGTGCCGGGCAACCATGACGAGGCGTTCCGCGACTATACCGGCCTGGATTTCGGTGGCATCGAGCTGGTCAACGAGGACATCCACGTCACCGCCGACGGGCGCCGCCTGCTGGTGCTGCACGGCGACCAGTTCGACAGCATCGTGATGTACGCCAAGTGGCTCGCCTTCCTGGGCGACAGCGCCTACGTGCTGCTGCTCAAGTCCAACGCACTGGTCAATGCGGTGCGCAAGATGTTCGGCCTGCCTTACTGGTCGCTCGCCGCGCACCTGAAGAAGCGCGTCAAGAATGCCGTCCAGTTCATCGGCAAGTATGAGGAGGTGGTCGCCCACGCCGCCGCCGATCGCCATGTCGACGGTGTGGTCTGCGGCCACATCCACTCGGCCGAGATCAAGCAGTTCGGCGACATCACCTATTACAATGACGGTGACTGGGTGGAGAGCTGCACCGCGCTGGTCGAGCATTTCGACGGCCGGATGGAGATCATCGACTGGGCCGGCAAGGTTGCCGCCGAGCAGGCCGCCAAGGCCGAGCGCAAGGCGGACAAGCCGGCGGCGGTTCCCGCATGAGGATCGCACTCGTCAGCGACGCCTGGGCGCCGCAGGTCAATGGGGTCGTCCGCACGCTGATGACGACGGTGGGCATGCTGCGTGCCGACGGTCACGAGGTCGAGACGCTGACGCCCGACCAGTTCCGCACCGTGCCGTGCCCGAGCTATCCGGAGATCCGTCTCGCCCTCGGTTGCGGGCGGGCGGTTGCCGCACGGCTGGCGGCGGCGAAGGCGGACGCGATCCATATCGCCACCGAAGGTCCGCTCGGCTGGGCGGCGCGGCGCTGGTGCCTCGATCGCGGCATGCCCTTCACGACATCCTTCCACACGCGCTTCCCCGATTACGTGGCGATGCGTTCGCGCCTGCCGGCGGACTGGTTCTGGCCGATCGTGCGCCGCTTCCACGGCCCGGCCTCGCGCGTGTTCGCGGCGACCGAGACGCTGTCCGACGAGCTTGCCGAGCGTGGCCTGCCGCAGACCCATCGCTGGTCGCGCGGCGTCGACCTGTCGCTGTTCGGGCCGGACGTCGCGCCGCTGCCGGCGCTTGCCACAATCGACGGGCCGATCCTGCTCTCGGTCGGCCGCGTTGCGGTCGAGAAGAATATCGAGGCGTTCCTGACCGCCGACGTGCCCGGAACAAAGGTGGTGGTCGGTGACGGCCCGGCGCGGGCGATGCTCGAGAAGCGCTTCCCGCACGTGATCTTCACCGGCGCGCTGCATGGCGAGCGGCTGGCCTCGGCTTATGCGGCGGCCGACCTGTTCGTCTTCCCGAGCCTCACCGACACGTTCGGGCTGGTGATGATCGAGGCGTTGGCGAGCGGCGTGCCCGTCGCCGCCTTCCCGGTGCGCGGGCCGATCGACATCGTCGGAGCGTCGGGCACCGGCATGTTCGGCGGCTTGGCCCGCATCGGCGCACTCGACGACGATCTCGAAGAAGCGATCCGGCTGGCGATGACCGCCGATCGCGCCGCCTGCGCGGGCGAAGGACGGCGTTACAGTTGGGAGCGTTGCACCGCGCAGTTCCTCGCCGGCCTCGCGCCGGTTGCGGCTCCGGCGCGCGCCGTGACGGTGTGATCGTCCGGGAAAATCGAACGCTGAGATCGAAACTATCCGTCTGATCCGACAGCCGGGACATCCTATCTAGGGTGCGTTCAGGAAAGCGGCCGCGCCAGGCCTTCGGAGATGGACGATGGTTTCGCTCGCACCCCCTGTCTCGAACACCCGCAAGAGCAGCCGCGCCGCCGTGCGTCGGATGCCCGGCATCGAAGCCTTGGGTCATGCTTTCGCCGCGCTGGCGGGTGCGCTTGCGCTGTTGATCATAGGGCGCAGCGTGTCCGTCGCGCTCGATTCACCGTTGCTGGCACTCGTGGCAATCGGGATGCTGTTCCTGATCGGCGTAGCGGTGCGCGGTGCCGTCGATAGCGCCCGTCGTTAGCGGAGCCAGCGTCCAAAGGTTAACGCAGGGGATCGTTTCAAGACACTCGCTCGGTGCGTTGCCGGAGCCGCACGCCAGTCGTTTCCACAAACGAAAAAGCCCCGCCGGAGCGGGGCTTTGTGTATCGCCGATGAGGCTGAATCAGCCCAGGACCGGCTTGCCGTAGAACCATTCCCAGATGTCGAAACGGTTCTGCGAGCTCGCAACCTTCGTCATAAAACCCCCGTGATACAACGATCGGCATACACCGTCCGATCAAGGGCGTTTTATCATTACCAGCCGTGGTTAACAAGATGATAACCATCAGACGATGGTCTCTGTCTCCTTTTTGGACAATTGTTTCACGAGCGCAGACAATTCCATCGGCTTTCCAGTGTGGTAGCCCTGAACGTAATCGCACTGCATCAGTCGAAGCTCGTTCAGGACAACCGCATTCTCGACACCCTCGGCCACCGTCTTGCGGCCGAGCGAGTGGGCCAATTGGATGGTGGAATGCACCATGATTCGGTCGCTCTGGGACTTCTCCAGCATCGACACGAAGCTGCGATCGATCTTGATCTCGTCGGCGGGAATCCGCTTGAGATAGTCGAGCGTCGAGAAGCCGGTGCCGTAGTCGTCGATCGACAGGCGCACGCCCGATGCGCTGAGCGCCTCCAGTGTCTCGACGATGCCGTCCTGGCTGGCCATCGCGGTCGTCTCGGTGATCTCCAGGATCAGGTGGTGCGGCGCCAGCCGGTGACGGGCGAGCGTCTCGTGCACCATCCTGAGCAGGCCCGGTGAATCCAGCAGACGGGCCGAGAGATTGACCGCGATGCTGAAGTCGCCGTGGCCGGCGCGATGGATCGAGGCGGTCGCGGCGACGGCGCTGTCGAGGATGTGCGCGGTCAGGTTCTCGATGCGGCCGGAGCGCTCGGCGGCGGGGATGAACTGGCTGGGCGGCACCTCGCCCTTGTCGGGATGGCGCCAGCGCGCGAGAGCCTCGGCGCCGATGATGCGGCCGGTCGCCATCTCGATCTTGGGCTGGTAGGCGACCCAGATCTCGTCACGCTCGACCGCCTGGTCGAGCCGGGCGAGCAGCGACATCTTCCACTCGGCATCCTCGAGCTCGGCCGGATCGTAGGTCATCCAGCGGCGGCCCTCGCTCGCCGCGCGATCGGCGGCGACCACCGCGCTCGACACGCGCTGGACGAGCGGGCGGCTGGTGTCGGTATCGAGGCCGAATGTGACGGCGAGGTCGATCAGGCGCCCCGCCACCACCACCGGGCTGCGGAACAGGCCGTGCAGCGCCATCAGCTGCTCGCCGACCAGCTCGTCGTTGGCCGTTTCGGCGAGCCAGATGAACAGGCCGTCGTCCGCCTGATAGATGGTATCGCCATGCGCGCCGACCGAGAGTCGGTTGATGATCTGCTCGACCAGATCCTTCTCGGAATCCGCCGGCAGCGAGGTGGTCACCTCGGCATAGTTCAGCATGCGCGCGACGACCACCGTCGGGGTCAGGCGCGGCGCCGCCTCGCGCAGCGCGTTGAGGTTGGGCTGGCCGGAGACGGCGTTGACCAGGCCCTTGTTGCGCATCGACTGGCGGACATTGAACCACAGCCGGGTGAGCGACGCCGTCATCAGCAGCGCGATCGCCGGCATGATCTTCACGTAGATCAGCATCCGATCCGCCACCAGCGGCCCGGCCAGCAGCATCAGGAAGCCGATGGCGAGCAGCAATCGGGCCGGCAGGCGCCGGCGCAGGAAGAGATAGGTCGCCGCGACGATGGCGGCGAGCATCGCCGGCAGTAGCCATCCCGCGTCGATCGATCGGCCCTGACGGAGGCTCTCGATCGCGGCGGCATGGATATAGACGACCGGCAACTGGCCGAAGCCCGGCGCGCCGTAGCGCAGCGTGTTGACCGTCTCGCCGATCAGCACGTCCTTGCCGGCGAAGCGGCTTGCGTTCCAGTGGTCGTTGAGGATGTCGGCGGCGCTCACGGTCGGCAGCGCGTGAAGGTCGACGCTGTAGTCGATCGGGAAGCTGTCATCGGCGGAGCCCGAGCTTCCGGCGACCGCGCTGGCCATCGACGGCACGGCGTGCCCCGCCATATCCACCGAGTAGGGCGATTCGTACACCATGCCGTCCCAGCGGACGAGCAGATTGGTGCTGCCGATGCTGGCGAGGCGCATCAGCCGGATGGGTGGAAGCTCCACGCCATTGCGGCCGGTCATGGTATCGGCGCTGACGCGGACGGGGAGCACGACGCTCCCTTTTGCATCGGCCAGCGCCTGTTCGAACTTCGCATCGCCGGCCGGGCTGTCGCCGCCCCAGGACAGTGCGTCGATGCCGATGCGATGCGCGCCGGCGGCATGAAGCCGGTGGATCAGCTCCGCATAGCGCTCGCGCGGCCAGGGCGTCGGGCCGAGCATGTTGATGCTGGGATCGTCGATCGCGACCACCGCGACCTGCCCGCTCGGCGGATGGCTGCGCAGCTTGGCGCGGATCACGCTGCCGGCGAGTTCCAGCGGCCCCAGAATGTTGATGGCGCCGCACAGCAGCGAGATGCAGATCGCCGCGGCCAGAATCCTCAGATTCAGGCGATGGCCCGAGAAACGGCCCGGAGGCGAAGGCGGACGCATGGTTGTTCAGGCGTCAACCTCACACAATCATCTTATCAAAAGGCAAACGCCGGCCCTTCGCTGGCGGATTTTCGCCGATCGTCGAATGCCGATGCGACAAGCCGAGGTGATGCGCGCGGGCAATGTGGCCGTCGTGGATGGATTGACCCGATGCACTTGCCGGGGCATGGGGGCGGCAGCGCGGGTATAGCTCAATGGTAGAGCACTAGCCTTCCAAGCTTGTGATGCGGGTTCGATCCCCGCTACCCGCTCCAGCTTTCTCCGATGCTGCTTTTCGTGCCGGCGACGACGTCGCGCCGATTGCGGTCCCAACGCCGCATTTCCGGCGGTTTTTCGTATTTCCGAAAGTTTATGACGGGATCGATCCGACCGGAAGATTTCAGTGCTGTAACAGTCAAGCAGCCAATAGATTTTGAATAGATCGTATTCGACCAATCAAAGGGGTTACATACACGTAATTTTTACGTTTCGGAGTGTTTCTGCCGCCCCATGAGCAGGCCGATCCGCATCCCCGTCGAAGTCGCGTTTACCGGCGCCATGGTGTTCCTGATGCTGTTGCTGTCGGCATGGTACCACCTTCCGATCCGCCTTCCCTCGGGAAGCGGGGCGGACGTGATGGGGGTGCAGCTGTTCCTGCCGCTGGCGGGGATCGGTGTGTGGCTGGCCTTCACGTTGCTGACGAACCGCAAGGCATCGCCGTGGCGGCCATTACTGGCGCTGGCCTGTTATGCGATCGTCATGGTGGTGCATTTCAACCTGAAATTGTGGGTGCCGTTCGTCCGCACCGCCGATTACGATCCCATCCTCTGGCAGATGGACCAGATGGCCCGGCCGGTGGTCGATGCGTGCATCGCAATGCGCGTCGCGCTGCGCCCGCTGCTTTATTTCTGGAAGAGCATCTATCTCTGGTCGTTCCTCAGCCTGTTCTACATCAGCTTCGGCTACCATGCGATCCGCACGCCGGACGTGTTCCGAAAGTTGTTCCTGGCGGCGCTGTTCCTGCAGGGGATGGGGGCGATCGGCTATCTGCTGCTGCCGGCGATCGGCCCCTTCATCTACGAGACGGGGACGAGCGCCGCGATCACCCAGGCGCAGCACGATATGCTCGCGGTTCGCCAGATGTCGGTCGCGGCCGGGCCGCAATGGCTGTCGGACAATGGGTCCGCCAATCTCTTCGCGGGGCTGGGCGCGATGCCCTCGCTCCATGCCGGCTGCTCGTTCCTGTTCCTGTGGTTCGCGTGGAAGCACGGGCGCGCGCTGCTGCCGACCTATATTCCGATCTTCGCCTATATCCTGGTCACCGCGATCGCCAGCCGCTGGCATTATCTGATCGATCTGCCGGTGGGTATCGCGCTGGCCCGCCTGGCCATCCACCTCGCGCATGTGGCTGACAGGCCGCGCGCGGAGGCAGACACGCCGGTTTCGCTCGCCGAGCCGGTGCTCGCCTGACTTAGCGCGGCACCAGGCAGTTGGTGATGACGGCCATCACGTTGGCGCCGCGCGGATGGATCGGCTTGTCGATCGTGTGCAGGATGACCGGGCGGTGGATGCGGCCCATCAGCGGCTCGTAGCCTTGGGTCATGGCCACTGCATAGACGGGATGGCTGTTGACGAAATCCAGCCAGTCCCGGTCATGGGTGCCGTAGGTGGCGAAGATCGGGTGCTCGAAGCCCATGGCGACCACCGGCGCAAATTCCTTCGCGCCATAGATGAAGGGATAGATCTGGCCGCGCAGATCGGGCGCCATGTCCATCACGCGCTTCAGGCCGCTGACATTGTCGGTCTTGAAATCGGTGATCAGCTTCGCGTCGGGATGCGCGCGGAGCCAGGCCATCACGTCCGAGAGCATGGCGCCGCGCGGATCGATCATGTCGAGATCGTCGTGCCCGGCGCGCACGATGCCGAAGGGCAGCTCGTGGAAGTCCATCTCGAACATCCGGAGACCATGGCCGTAGGAGAGGTTCAGCGCCTCTATGCTGTTGGCATAGGTGCGGGCCGGCAGGCCGCCGGCGGCATGCGCGATCAGCGCCGGCCCACCCGACACCTGGGTGTAGGCAGGGCAGCCGCCGGCATGGTTGCGGGCCGGCTGGAAGGGGAGTTGCGCCACGCCTCCGAACAGCAGCGCGCCGAGCAGCCACGGGCGCAGCTTCGCCCAGTCGAACCGCACGGGCCTGGTGCGGACGGGCTGGAAACCGGACGAGGGCGCGAAGGCTGTGAGCATGGCTGGGGTCCGATCCGTTCGCAGACCGGAATACGCCGCCAATCCCTAACGCGTCTTCATATCCGGCCGTTCGACTTTCGTCGAAACCCCTGAACTTTGGTCGAATTTTCGGGTCGAACGCGGCCCTAGCGCCGCAGATCCTCGCTCAACGACATCTCGTTGATGCCTTCGAACCGGCCGAGCGTGCAGCGCGTCGTCGTCGGATCGCCGCCCACGCCGAGCAGGCCGTCATGATCGAGCAGCTCGACGGTGTCGCCCTGGCAGAGCTTGTCCGGGTCGGCCGACTTGAAGCGCACCTTGGACACGTTGTTGACGTGGCCGAGGCCGTCGCACGGCTGCGGCAGATAGTTGCGATACGCCTTGCTGCCGCCGACATGGAGGATGAGCCGGCTGTCGGTCTCGGCCGTCTCGTCGCGGATGCCGTGCCGACTGATGCACTGCTTGGCGCTGTACGGCGCCGGGTCCCGCTGCCGCGCGTCGGCGGGAAGCGTCGCGAGCGCGAGCGCGAGGAGCGTGGCGGAGCGGATGGCGATGGTGCGTGTCAGCATGATCCGGTCCTCGTCTCTCGATGTTACGATTTCATGTCAATGCCGGCGCATAGCGCTCCCGGCGGCGATAGCTTCCCAATACCGGGAGCAGCATGAGCAGCGCCAGCGCGGCATTGCCCAGCACATAGGCGGTGCCGGCGCCGGTCAGCCCGAACAGCCGGCAGAGGATGGAGAGCATGCCGAGATAGACGATGGTCGCCGCCGCCTGCGCCGCCAGCGCCGCGCGTTGCCGCCCGACCATGTAGAGCAGGGATTGCAGCGGGAAGCTCGCCATCGAGATCATCAGCGCGAACATCATCAGGCTGAGCAGCCCGTAGGCGGCGAGATATTTGTGCCCGAACAGCCCGACGAACGGCTTGCCGCCCACCAGGATCAGCGCGACCACCAGAAGGCCGATGCCGCCCGCGATCAGCCCGGTGCGCACCGCCAGCTTCCACGGATGCTTGCTCGACGGATCGAGCCGCATGATCTCCGGATAGAAGCCCTTGGTCAGCAGGTCGGCGGGCTTGCCGGCGGAATCGAGGAGGGTCGTCGCGATCTTGTAGAGGCCGGCCGCCACCGGCCCCAGCACGCCGCCGACGATCAGGTTGCTGATCGGGCCCCAGCAGGCGTTGAGCGAAGTGGAGATGTTGGTCGTCCACACGAAGCTCCATGAATCCGGAAGCCGCCGCGCGGTGCCCATCAGGCCGGGGCGCAGCGCCTCGATCATGCCGCGCCGGCGCAGCTCGCGGACGGTCAGCGCCCACAGGATCAGGTCTCCGGTGATGTCGGCGACATACCAGGCCAGCACGAAGCCGGGGAAACCGAGGTTCAGCGCCCAGGCCAAAGTCGCGCCGGCCGCGCGCAGCAGCGGCGTCGCGATCTGTTGCTTGGCGAGCAGATCGAAGCGATCGAGCAGGCGCATCACGCCGGTGGGCGTCGCCGCCGACATGGTCGGCACAAGGGTGCAGTAGATCAGCGCGAGCGGCAGGTGCGTGCCGTCGATGCCGAAATCGCCCGCCAGGAAAGGAAGGGCGATCATCGCCGCGACCATGCCGACCAGCCCGCTCGCGATGTCCAGCCCGAAGGCAAAGCGGATCGCGTCGCGCGCCGTCGACTCGTCGCCGCGCGCCAGCGCCGGCGCCCCGTAGCGCAGGATCAGCTGCCAGCTCTGGAACTTGGTGATCGCGCCCGCGCCGAGCGCATAGGTGTGCACCAGGGTCAGCATACCGAAGGTGACGGGATCCAGACCGTGGCCCGCCGCGATCAGCGCGATCAGCCCGAGGAGGGCGCCCACCAGCTTGGTGGAGCCCAGATAGCCGGCATTGCGCAGCACGGCGCGGAACACGCCATCCCTGAACCAGTGCCTCATGATTCGCTGTCGGTCTCGTTCAAGCGCCGGGCCATCTGCCGATCCTGTCGGCGTATTTTAACCCGCTGGCAAGCTTCCGCTGCGGCTCGTCGTGCGACGAGCCGAGCCGTCAACGGTTCGCCGCAGTGCCGCATCGGCCTGCCGAAGACTCGACGAAGGTAAACTTCCTTAACGGGAGATGGCGGGTACACACGAATCGGCAAGAGGGATTCGGGGCAAAACCGGTATGCTTAAACGATCGAAGATCGCGTTGTGTTCCATCGCGCTTGCGATGTCCGCGATCGTCTCGTCGCCGGCCGATGCGCAGGGCACGTTCTGGCAGTGCGCGACCTTCGCGCGCATGTTCTCGGGCATCCAGCTTTTCGGCGCGGCCGCCGGCTGGTGGAACCAGGCGGTCGGCAAGTATGGCCGCGGCGATGCGCCCAAGGAAGGCGCGGTGCTGGTGTTCAAGTCGATCGGCTCGATGCGATCGGGCCATGTCGCTACGGTGAGCCAGATCGTCTCCGATCGCATCATCAAGGTCACCCACGCCAACTGGTCGACCCCCGGCAAGGTCGAGAACGACGTCGAGGTGATGGACGTCTCGGCCAACAACGATTGGAGCCGGGTTCGTGTCTGGTTCAAGAGCCTCGGTGGCCTCGGCACCAGCAGCTATCCGGTCTATGGGTTCATCTACAACGGCAAGGGCAAGGCAGCGGCCACCACGACCGCCGAAGCTTCCGCCCCCTCGGCCGATGCGATCCTGAAGGCCGCTGCGGACACCAAGGCGGCCCGCGCCAAGTCCCCGCTCGCCGCGCTGATCGGCTGATTCTTCGATACGCCGGATTGCGTGCCCCCTCCCTTGGAAGGAAGGGGGCGTACCGTCACTTCGACAGGGCCGGGATCAGCGACAGGTAATAGGTGATCGCCGGCGGGATGTTGGAGATCGGCGTGCGCTCGTTCAGCCCGTGGCTGAAATCCTCCGATTCCTTGATGAACACCGGGCTCGCGCCGTAGCTCGGCACGCCGACATGGCGGAACCACATGCTGTCGCTGGCGCCCGACGACTGGCTCGGGAACACCGGGACTCCCGGATAGACCGTGTGGATCGAGGTCTCGATCGCCTGCACGAGATCGGGCCGCAGCGGCGAGGGCGGGGTAGGCACCGATCCCTCGGTGACGTCTTTGAACTGGATCGCCGGTTCGGCGGCGACGCGCTGGAGCTCGGCCATCACCTGCGGGAAGGGGTGGCCGGGGAAGATGCGGCAGTTGATGTTGGCGGTAGCGCGCTGGGGCAGCGCGTTCAGCGCATGGCCGCCGTTGATCATCGTCGCGACGCAGGTGGTGCCGATCCGGCCGACCGTCGCCGGATTGGCGGTGAGCGTCGCGATCGCCTGTTTGTCCTCCGGATTGGCGACGAAGGCGCGCATCGCGGCGCCGATCTCCGGGGCCTCGTATTTCGATTCCTGCGCTAGCTCCTGCCTGGTCAGGTCGTTCAGCTCGGGCTTGAAATGATATTCCCCGATACGGACGAGGCCGGCGGCGAGCTGGTCGATCGCGTTGTCGGCGCGCGGTTCGGACGAGTGGCCGCCGGGATTGGTGACGGTCAGCTCGAAATCGGCATAGGCCTTCTCGGCGCCCGACCAGGTGAAATAGAGCGGCTTGCCGGTCTTCTCGTCGAGCGCGCCGCCGCCACCGTCGATGTTCAGCACCAGTTCGGCGTTGGAGAGCTTGCTGGCGATGAGGCCGCTGGTCTTCATCGTCGTCTCCTCGTCACCGGAGAATTCGATGACGATGGTGCGTTTGGGCTTGTACCCCTCGCGCTTCAGCTCGATCAGCGAGGCGATGGCGAGCGTGCCGTCCAGCTTCATGTCGGTGGCGCCGCGGCCGAAGAGATAGCCGTTCTCGACGATCGGGGTGAAGGGATCTCGCGTCCAGTCCTTGGGATTGGCCTCGACCACGTCCATGTGGCCGGAGATGACGATCGGCTTGAGCGACGGATCGCTGCCGGGCCAGGTGGCGATCAGATAGGCGGTGTCGTCGACCGGGGTGATGGTGACGTCGCTGTCCTTGAAGCCGCCGGCGACCAGTGCGGACTTGTAGAGCGCCGC
The DNA here is from genome assembly GCF_013778325.1 of Sphingomonas chungangi. Classification (GTDB taxonomy): domain Bacteria; phylum Pseudomonadota; class Alphaproteobacteria; order Sphingomonadales; family Sphingomonadaceae; genus Solisphingomonas; species Solisphingomonas chungangi. The sequence goes on from NZ_JACEIB010000006.1 coordinate 168,947, forward strand.
GACCTCGGGCGTCTTGTTGCCGGGGCCGCGCACGGAGCGCAGGGCGATCGCCTGCTTGGCGAGATCGAGCGCCTGCTTCTCGGCCTGGGGATGGGCGGGAAGGGCGGCGGCGGTGCCCGCCAGCAATGTCGCGATAAGGCTTCCGATCATGGCGTTGCGCATCATGCCCCTGGTCTCCGTGCTGCTACTCCCGAGGCGGCGATGATGGCGGAGGCTGCACGGTCGTGCAACAGTTTCGCCGATGTCCGGAAACAGGACGCCGCCGCCCATTTTGCGCGGCGATTCCAGCGCTCTCCGGGCTAGTCTGATTGGAGGAGGGCAGGGGCCATGACCATCGACAGTCTCGCACGCTCGCTGGCGCGCGCGGTACCCGCGACCAAGCCAGCTCTGCGGGCGGGCTATGCCGCGAGCGAGCGGATGAAGAGCAGCCTCGCGAGCCAATGGCCCTCGCTGATCGGCGCGCGCACCGAGAAGATCACCATCGCCATCACCGCGCACTGCAACCTGCGCTGCCAGGGGTGCAAATATGGCCGCGACTTCATGCCCGGCGCACAGCTGCCGCTGGAGACGGTCCGCGCGCTGCTGGAGGATGCGGCGGCGGCGAAGGTGCCGGCGGTGCGCCTCTATGGCGGCGAGCCGCTGCTGCATCCGGACGTGGTGGAGATGGTGCGGCTGTCCCGCGAACTCGGCGTCGGCTGCTATATGACCACCAATGCGCTGATCCTCGACCGCAAGATCGCAGCGCTGCACGCGGCGGGCCTGCGCAAGGTGACGATCGGCTATTATGGGCAGGAAGGGGCGTTCGACGACTACGTCCAGCGCCCCGGCCGTTTCGATCGTCTGGTCGAAAGCCTGACCAACACGCGCGCGCTGTTCGGGCCGGACCAGCTCGACATCCAGTTCAACTTCCTGCTCAGCCGCCGCTCGGCGACGATCGCGGCGGTCGACGAGATGATCGCCTTCGCCGATCGTTTCCGGGCGAGCGTGCACATCGACGTCGTCCACTACTCGCTGCCCTATTTCCAGGAGGGACCGGAGCGCGAATTGCAGTTCCGCCCCGAGGACAGGCCGGCGGTGGACCGCGTGATCGATCATCTGCTGCGCATCAAGGCGGAGCGGCCCGACCTGCTGACCGAAAGCGCGCCCGCCATCGCCTCCTTCGCCGACTGGGCGCTCAAGCAGGAGGCGATGCGCATCCCGTGCGACGCGCGCAAGCTTCTGTGGGTGGGCGCCGATGGGTCGGTCATGCTCTGCTACGTAACCTTCCCGCTCGGCAACCTGCACGAGAAGAGGCTCAGCGAGATCCTCTACAAGAAACCGCATCACGAGGCGGCGCGGGCGGCGTTCCGGCTCGATTGCCCGAACTGCCATTGCGAGGCGGCCTCGCGGGTGGAGAAGCACGCGCCATCGCTGCGCCTCTATGCGAAGGACGCGGCCGGGCGGCTGGCACGCTGAGCAGGAAATGATCCGCGTCGCGCACCTGCTGCCCAACATGGTGACGGGCGGGCGCGAGCGGATCGTCGCCGATCTCTGCCGGCATGCGGGCATGATCGGCGTGGAGCCGAGCCTGATCCTGTACGATCCGGACGCCGAGGGACGACGGATCGATCCGGGCGACGTGCCGCAGCATGCGCTCGACCGGCATCGGCCGGACTTCGCGGCGGCACTGCGCGACCTGCTGGCGCGCGAGCGGATCGACGTGCTCCACGCGCAGGGCCATATCGCCGCGGCGCTGGCCGCACCGGTGGCGCATGCGGTGCCGATGGTGACGAGCCTGCATGTTGCGCTGGGGAGCGGCTGGCGCTGGGCGCCGGCGATCGCGCGGGGGCTGCGAGCATCGCGGGCGGTGACGGCGGTCTCGGCGGACCTCGCGCGGCGCTTCCGCTGGCTGGCGGGGCTGGATATCGAGGTGGTGTCGCCGGGGATCGACCTTCCCGCTTTCCGCCCAGCCGAGCGGCCCGCGAATCACCTCTTCACGATCGGCATCGCTGCGCGCCTGCATCCGGTCAAGCGCCACCGCGATGCGATTGAGGCGATACGGCTGCTCAAGGCACAAGGCGTGGCGGCGCGCCTGTCGATCGCAGGGCAGGGGCCTCTGGAGACCGATCTGCGCGTGCGGGCGGCGGGATTCGACGTGGAGTTCGTCGGGGACATGGCGGACATGCCGGGCTGGTTCGCCGGGCTCGATGCCTTCCTGCTCTGTTCGGACCATGAAGGCGTGCCGCTGGCCCTGATCGAGGCCTGCGCGAGCGGTTTGCCGTGCATCGCGGCCGCGGTGGGCGGCATCCAGGAAGCCTTCGGCGACGCGATACTGGCGGTGCCCAGGCGGCGGCCAGACGCCGTTGCTGCGGCGGTGCGGCGGCTGGCGACGGATCGAGAATTGCGCGTCGTGCTGGCGCGTAAAGCTATGGAACGGGCCGGCCGCTTCTCGTTGGACGCCATCAATGGGGTTTGGCACAGCATTTACGAGGCTGCGACCCCGGGTGCATTTCTTAAGTCGTGATCTGAACCCCGATGGTCTGCCAGCCATAATAGAGGATCACGAAACTCAGGACGAGAATATTGAACCAACGGGCGCGGATAAAAATAAGAGAGATGTAAAGTATTGGATACAGAACCATCCGGGCGAAGATCGCGATCGTCATCGCATTCGGAAGCCCGTAAGTGACCATCTGGTCCGCTATAAATAGCAGCAGGGATGCGATGAGAGCTCCAAACGACAGCAATCTCGTCCGGTCGTAATATTTAAAGAGATCGACGTGATCGCCGTCGAAATCCGGCAGGACGGATGCGGATGCAAAATACAGCGTCAGGAGCTTTGTGATCTGCAACAGCACATGGCCGACCGTAATCACGGTTTCGCCGCGCATATCCCATGCGCCAAGCCAGACCGTCACGATGACCAGCAAAACGATGAATGCAAGCAGGACCGGTTCTGCCGCCCATTTCGCCCGCCTGCCCGCAAGCAGCAGTTTATGGGCTGCAGCGGCGATTTGTGTCAGCGCAAGGCCGAGAACGACCGAATTCAAAGCGAACGTAAACTCGAACACCCCCACCGCTGCCCTCCCCCGGCGATCGCGTGCGCCAGCCCTGACTCCAGACAATGCCATTTTGCGGCGGAGGGCAAGCTTCGGCGATTATCCGACCGGCCCGAGGTGGAAGACCAGATGAACCCGCGTCATCCCTTACTCCCGTAAAACAAAACCCCTCCCGCGATCGTTCGCGGAAGGGGCTCTGTCGGTTCAGCGTTTCGCCGAACGGCTGAGCGATCAGCTGTTCAGGTAGTCGCCCGCATCCGCGTCGGTGCCGTGGCCGGACATGGCCACATCACCCAGGGGATCGTCGCCGGTGCCGGCGCTCTCGCGGGCCGAGCGCTTGAGCTCCGCATCATGCTCCTCGGCGGCCGAAGACGGCGCCGCGATCGAGACCTCGAAGGCCTTCTGCTGGGCACGGAGCGCCGCATCGCGCGACGAGGCCGCCACGCGCAGGCGGTTCATGCCCGCGCCGGTGCCCGCCGGGATGAGGCGGCCGACGATGACATTCTCCTTGAGCCCGTTCAGGTTGTCGATCTTGCCCTGCACCGAAGCCTCGGTGAGCACGCGGGTCGTCTCCTGGAACGAGGCGGCCGAGATGAAGCTGCGGGTCTGCAGCGACGCCTTGGTGATGCCGAGCAGGATCGGCTTGCCCTCGGCGGGCTGCCGGCCTTCCTCGACCATCTTGCGGTTGACCGCTTCCATGTCCTCCTTCTCGACCTGCTCGCCGGCCAGGAAGGTGGTGTCGCCCGCATTGGTGATCTCGACCTTGAGCAGCATCTGACGAACGATCGTCTCGATGTGCTTGTCGTTGATCTTCACGCCCTGCAGTCGATACACTTCCTGGATTTCCGACACGAGATAGGCCGCGAGCGGCTCGATGCCGAGCACCTCGAGGATGTCGTGCGGATCGGGCGAGCCGCCGATCAGGTTGTCGCCGCGGCGGACGTGGTCGCCCTCCTGCACGTCGATCACCTTCGACTTCGGCACGAGATACTCGACCGGCTCGGAGCCATCATCCGGGCGGATGATGATCTTGCGCTTGGCCTTGTAATCCTTGCCGAATTCGACGCGGCCGGAGATCTTCGCGATGATCGCGTTTTCCTTCGGCTTGCGCGCCTCGAACAGCTCGGCGACGCGCGGCAGACCGCCGGTGATGTCGCGGGTCTTGGCGGCTTCGCGCGACACACGGGCGAGAACCTCGCCCGCCTGCACCTGCTGGCCGTCCTCGACCGAGAGCATCGCGCCCGGCGCCAGCATGTAGCGCGCGGCCTCGCCCGAGCTGTCGTCCAGCAGGGTGAGGCGCGGACGGAGATCCTCCTTCCGCGAGGTGGCGCGATATTCGATCACCACCTTCTGCGCGATGCCTGTCGCTTCGTCGGTCTGCTCGGTGAGCGTCTGGTTCTCGACGAGATCCTGATACTTCACGGTGCCGGCCTTCTCGGTGATCACCGGCATCATGAACGGATCCCACTCCGCCAGACGATCGCCCTTCGAGACGATGTGGCCACCGTCGTAGAGGAGGTGGGCGCCGTAGGGGATACGGTGCGTCGAGAGCTCGCGGCCGTCCATGTCGACGATCGCCAGCTCGGCCGAGCGCGACATCGCGACGCGGCGACCACGCGGATCGACGATCGTCGGCATGTCGCGATACTCGATCTTGCCGTCGGTCGGCGCCTCGAGGTTCGACGTCTCGTTGAGCTGGGCGGCGCCGCCGATGTGGAAGGTCCGCATCGTCAGCTGGGTGCCCGGCTCGCCGATCGACTGGGCGGCGATGACGCCGACCGCCTCGCCGATGTTCACCGGCGTACCGCGCGCGAGGTCACGCCCGTAGCAGGTGGCGCAGACGCCGCCGATCGACTCGCAGACCAGCGGCGAGCGGATCTGCACCGCCTGCGGGGCGACTGCCTCGACCTTGGCGATCATCGGCTCGTCGAGCAGCGTGCCCTCCGGGATGACGACCTCGTTGGTCTTCGGATCGACGATGTCCTCGGCCGTGGTGCGGCCCAGGATACGCTCGCCGAGCGAGGCGATGGTGGCGCCGCCCTGGACGATCGCCTTCATTTCCAGCGACCGCTCGGTGCCGCAATCGATCTCGACGATCACGCAATCCTGCGACACGTCGACGAGGCGGCGGGTCAGGTAGCCCGAGTTCGCCGTCTTGAGCGCCGTGTCGGCAAGACCCTTGCGGGCGCCGTGGGTCGAGTTGAAGTACTCAAGGACGGTCAGGCCTTCCTTGAAGTTCGAGATGATCGGCGTCTCGATGATCTCGCCCGACGGCTTGGCCATGAGGCCGCGCATGCCGGCGAGCTGCTTGATCTGGGCGGCCGAGCCACGGGCACCCGAGTGGGCCATCATGTAGATGGCGTTCATCGGCTTCTCGCGACCCTCGTCGGTCTTCTTGACCGCTTGGATCTCCTTCATCATCTCGGCCGCCACGCGGTCACCGCAGCGCGACCAGGCGTCGATCACCTTGTTGTACTTCTCCTGCTGGGTGATCAGGCCGTCCTGATACTGCTGCTCGTAATCCTTCACGAGCAGCTTGGTTTCCTCGACCAGCGGATCCTTGGCGGCGGGGATGACCATGTCGTCCTTGCCGAAGGAGATGCCGGCCTGGAAGGCGTGGCGGAAGCCCAGCGACATGATCGCGTCGGCGAACAGCACCGTGTCCTTCTGGCCGGTGTGGCGATAGACCTCGTCGATGACGTCGCCGATGTCCTTCTTGGTCAGCACGCGGTTGACCACGTCGAAGGGCACCTTGAACGACTTGGGCAGGCACTCGCCGATCAGCATGCGGCCCGGCGTCGTCTCGTAACGCTTGAGGTAGGTGTTGCCGTCCTCGTCGGTCTGCGGAACGCGGGTCGTGATCTTGGTGTGCAGGGTCACGGCCTTGTTGAACAAAGCCTGGTGGACCTCGGTCATGTTGCCGAGGATCGAGCCCTCGCCCGGCTCGTTCTCCTTGGAGAGCGAGAGGTAATAGAGGCCCAGCACCATGTCCTGCGACGGCACGATGATCGGCTTGCCGTTGGCGGGCGACAGGATGTTGTTGGTCGACATCATCAGCACGCGCGCTTCCAGCTGCGCTTCGAGCGACAGCGGGACGTGCACGGCCATCTGGTCGCCGTCGAAGTCGGCGTTGAAGGCCGAGCAGACCAGCGGGTGCAGCTGGATCGCCTTGCCCTCGATCAGCACGGGCTCGAACGCCTGGATGCCGAGGCGGTGGAGCGTCGGCGCGCGGTTCAGCAGCACCGGATGCTCGCGGATCACCTCGTCGAGGATGTCCCAGACTTCCTTGCGCTCCTTCTCGACCCACTTCTTGGCCTGCTTCAGGGTCATCGAGAGACCCTTGGCATCGAGGCGGGCGTAGATGAACGGCTTGAACAGCTCGAGCGCCATCTTCTTGGGCAGGCCGCACTGGTGCAGCTTGAGCTCCGGACCGGTCACGATCACCGAACGGCCCGAATAGTCGACGCGCTTGCCGAGCAGGTTCTGGCGGAAGCGGCCCTGCTTGCCCTTGAGCATGTCGGACAGCGACTTCAGCGGACGCTTGTTGGCGCCCGTGATCGTGCGGCCGCGACGGCCGTTGTCGAACAGCGCGTCGACCGCCTCCTGCAGCATGCGCTTCTCGTTGCGGACGATGATGTCCGGCGCGCGCAGCTCCATCAGGCGCTTGAGGCGGTTGTTGCGGTTGATCACGCGGCGATACAGATCGTTGAGATCGGACGTCGCGAAGCGGCCGCCGTCGAGCGGCACGAGCGGGCGCAGTTCCGGCGGGATGACCGGAACGACGTCGAGGATCATCCACTCCGGACGGTTGCCGGATTCGAGGAAGCTCTCGACGACCTTGAGGCGCTTGATGATCTTCTTGGGCTTGAGCTCGGACTTGGTGGTGGCCAGCTCCTCGATCAGGGCTTCCTTCTCGCCCTCCAGATCGAGATCCATCAGCATGATCTTGACGGCCTCGGCGCCGATGCCGGCCGAGAAGGCGTCCTCGCCATACTCGTCCTGCGCGGTCAGCAGCTCGTCCTCGGTCAGCAGCTGGTACTTCTCCAGCGGCGTCAGGCCGGGCTCGGTGACAACGTATGCCTCGAAATAGAGGATGCGCTCCAGCTGCTTGAGCTGCATGTCGAGCAGCAGGCCGATGCGCGAGGGCAGGCTCTTCAGGAACCAGATGTGCGCGACCGGGGCGGCCAGCTCGATATGGCCCATCCGCTCGCGGCGGACCTTCGAGACGGTGACCTCGACGCCGCACTTCTCGCAGACGATGCCCTTGTACTTCATCCGCTTGTACTTGCCGCACAGGCACTCGTAATCCTTGATCGGACCGAAGATGCGCGCGCAGAACAGGCCGTCACGCTCGGGCTTGAACGTGCGGTAGTTGATCGTCTCCGGCTTCTTGATCTCGCCGAACGACCAGGAGCGGATGCGCTCGGGCGAGGCGATGCCGATCTTGATCTGATCGAACGTCTCCGGCTTCGCGAGCGGATTGGCGAAATTGGTCATCTCGTTCATGTCATCGTCCTCACGTGGGAGGGTAAATCAAAGTCCGTTCGCCCTGAGGAGGGACTGAGCGAAGGCGAAGGCCCGTCTCGAAGGGCAGCCCCGCGCCTCCGTCCTTCGAGACACCGCTTGGACAAGCTCAGCGGTTCCTCAGGACGAACGGTGTTCTGTGCGTCTTACTCCGCCGCCTCGGCCAGATCGTCGTCCTTGCTCTCGTCGTTGAGCAGTTCGACGTTGAGGCCCAGCGAGCGCATTTCCTTGACGAGCACGTTGAAGCTCTCGGGGATGCCGGCCTCGAACGTGTCGTCGCCCTTGACGATCGCCTCATAGACCTTGGTGCGGCCGACCACGTCGTCGGACTTCACCGTCAGCATCTCCTGCAGCGTGTAGGCGGCGCCATAGGCCTGGAGCGCCCACACCTCCATCTCGCCGAAGCGCTGGCCGCCGAACTGCGCCTTGCCGCCCAGCGGCTGCTGGGTGACGAGCGAGTAAGGCCCGATCGAACGCGCGTGGATCTTGTCGTCGACCAGGTGGTGCAGCTTCAGCATGTAGATGTAGCCCACCGTCACCTTGCGATCGAAGGCGTCGCCGGTGCGGCCGTCATACAGCGTCGACTGGCCCGACGTGTCGACGCCCGCCTTGGTGAGCATCGCCGACACGTCCGCCTCGCGGGCGCCGTCGAACACCGGGGTGGCCATCGGCACGCCGTTCTTCAGCAGCGCCGCCATCTCGACGATCTCTTCGCCCGAGCGGGCATCGATCTCGGCGTGATACTGCTCGCCATAGACGTCCTTCAGCCGATCCACGACCGCCGCGGGCGGGGTGGAGGGCAGGGCGTCCGGGTTCGCCTCGCGCCATGCTTCCAGAGCCTCGTTGATCTGCTTGCCCAGGTTGCGCGAAGCCCAGCCCAGGTGCGTCTCGAAGATCTGGCCGACGTTCATGCGCGACGGCACGCCCAGCGGGTTCAGCACGATGTCGACGTGGGTGCCGTCCTCCAGGAACGGCATGTCCTCGTTCGGCAGGATGCGCGAGATGACGCCCTTGTTGCCGTGACGGCCGGCCATCTTGTCGCCCGGCTGCAGCTTGCGCTTCACCGCGACGAAGACCTTGACCATCTTGAGCACGCCCGGCGGCAGCTCGTCGCCGCGCTGCAGCTTCTCGACGCGATCCTCGTAGCGCTTCTGGAGCACGCCGACGGCATCGTCATACTGCGCCTTCACGGCCTCGAGATCGGCCTGCACCTTGTCGTCGGCGACGGCGAACTTCCACCATTCGCGCTTCTCGACCTCGTGCAGCGTCTCGGTCGTGATCTCGCCGCCCTTCTTGATGCCCTTCGGCGCCGACACGATGGTCTGGCCGGTGAGCATCGGCTGGAGGCGGCTGAACGTCGCGCGGTTGAGGATGGCGCGCTCGTCCTCGCGATCCTTGGCGAGACGGTCGATCTCCTCGCGTTCGATCGCCAGCGCGCGCTCGTCCTTGTCGACGCCGTGGCGGTTGAACACGCGCACGTCGACGACGGTGCCCGAGACGCCCGGCGGCAGGCGGAGCGAGGTGTCGCGCACGTCGCTGGCCTTCTCGCCGAAGATGGCGCGGAGGAGCTTTTCCTCCGGCGTCATCGGCGATTCACCCTTGGGCGTGATCTTGCCGGCGAGGATGTCGCCCGGCTCGATCTCGGCACCGATATAGACGATGCCCGCCTCGTCGAGGTTGCGGAGCGCCTCCTCGCCGACGTTCGGGATGTCGCGGGTGATGTCCTCCGGCCCGAGCTTGGTGTCGCGGGCCATGACCTCGAACTCCTCGATGTGGATCGAGGTGAAGACGTCGTCCTTCACGATCCGCTCGGAGATCAGGATCGAATCCTCGTAGTTGTAGCCGTTCCACGGCATGAACGCGACGAGGACGTTGCGGCCGAGCGCGAGCTCGCCGAACTCGGTGGAGGGGCCGTCGGCGATGATGTCGCCCTTGCGCACCTGATCGCCCACCTTCACCAGCGGGCGCTGGTTGATGCAGGTCGACTGGTTGGAGCGCTGGAACTTCATCAGCGTGTAGATGTCGACGCCCGACTTGCCCGGCTCCACCTCGTCGGTAGCGCGGATCACGATGCGGCCGGCGTCGACCTGGTCGACGATGCCGGTGCGCTTCGCGCCGATCGCGGCGCCCGAGTCACGCGCGACGGTCTCTTCCATGCCGGTGCCGACGAACGGCGCCTCGGCCCGGACGAGCGGCACCGCCTGGCGCTGCATGTTCGAGCCCATCAGTGCGCGGTTGGCGTCGTCATTCTCCAGGAACGGAATGAGCGAGGCGGCGACCGAGACGAGCTGCTTCGGCGACACATCCATCAGCGTGATCTGGTCGCGCTGCGCCATCAGGAACTCGCCGGCCTCGCGGGCCGAGATGAGATCCTCGGCGAAGGTGCCGTCGGCGTTCACTTCGGCGTTGGCCTGCGCGATCGTGTGCTTGGCCTCTTCCATGGCGGAGAGATAGACCACGTCGCTGGTCACCTTGTGATCGATCACCTTGCGGTACGGCGTCTCGATGAAGCCGTACTTGTTGACGCGGCTGAACGACGCGAGCGAGTTGATCAGGCCGATGTTCGGGCCTTCCGGCGTCTCGATCGGGCAGATGCGGCCATAGTGGGTCGGGTGGACGTCGCGGACCTCGAAGCCCGCGCGCTCGCGGGTGAGGCCGCCCGGCCCGAGCGCCGAGACGCGACGCTTGTGCGTCACTTCGGAGAGCGGGTTGGTCTGGTCCATGAACTGCGACAGCTGCGACGAGCCGAAGAACTCGCGCACGGCGGCAACCGCCGGCTTCGCGTTGATCAGGTCGTTCGGCATGACCGTCGACACGTCGACCGACGACATGCGCTCCTTCACGGCGCGCTCCATGCGGAGCAGGCCGACGCGATACTGGTTCTCCAGCAGCTCGCCCACCGAACGCACGCGGCGGTTGCCGAGATTGTCGATGTCGTCGATCTCGCCCTTGCCGTCCTTGAGGTTCACGAGCGTCTTGACGACCTCGAGAATGTCCTCGGTGCGCAGCGTGGTCACCGTGTCCTCGACGTCGAGATCGAGGCGCATGTTGAGCTTCACGCGGCCCACGGCCGAGAGGTCGTAGCGCTCCGGATCGAAGAACAGGCCGGCGAACAGCGCCTCGGCGGTCTCCTTGGTCGGCGGCTCGCCGGGGCGCATGACGCGATAGATCTCGCTGAGCGCATGGTCGCGCTCCTCGACCTTGTCGGCCTTCAGAGTGTTGCGGATCCACGCGCCGGTCGACACGTGATCGATGTCGAGCAGCACGAGATCCTCGATGCCGGTGGCGTCGAGCTTCGCGAGATTCTCCTCGGTGACCTCGTCGCCGGCCTCGATGTAGATCTCGCCGGTCGCCTCGTTGATGAGATCATAGGCCGAATAGCGGCCGAAGATCTCGTCGGTCGGGATGAGCAAAGTCTCGAGGCCGTCCTTGCCGGCCTTGTTGGCGGCGCGGGGCGAAATCTTGGTGCCGGCCGGGAACACGACCTCGCCGGTCTTGGCGTCGATCACGTCGTACATCGGCTTCTGGCCGCGCCAGTTCTCCGGCAGGAAGGGCACCTTCCAGCCGCCTTCGCCGCGCACATAGGTTGCGGTCTTGTAGAAGGTGTTGAGGATCTGCTCGCCGTTAAGGCCCAGCGCATAGAGCAGCGTGGTGACCGGCAGCTTGCGCTTGCGGTCGATGCGGACGTTGACGATGTCCTTGGCGTCGAACTCGAAATCCAGCCACGAGCCGCGATACGGGATCACGCGGGCGGCGAAGAGATACTTGCCCGACGCATGGGTCTTGCCGCGATCGTGATCGAACAGCACGCCCGGCGAACGGTGCATCTGCGAGACGATGACGCGCTCGGTGCCGTTGATGAAGAAGGTGCCGTTCCACGTCATGAGCGGCATGTCGCCCATGTAAACGTCCTGCTCCTTGATATCGAGGACCGAGCGGGTCTCCGTGTCGGGATCGACCTCGAACACGATCAGGCGCAGGGTAACGCGCATCGGCGCGGCGTAGGTGATGCCGCGCTGGCGGCACTCTTCCACGTCATACTTCGGCTCTTCGAGCTCGTAGTTGACGAAATCCAGCTCGGCGGTGCCGGCGAAATCGCGGATCGGGAACACGCTGCGCAGCGTCTTCTCCAGGCCCGAGACATAGCCGATCGAGGGATCGGAGCGCAGGAACTGCTCGTAGCTCTCGCGCTGAACCTCGATCAGGTTCGGCATCTGGATGACTTCGTGGATGTCGCCGAACACCTTGCGGATCCGCTTCTTCGCGGTGCCGATCATCGCCGGGGGGATGGGCTGGGTCGCCATGCCTGGTCTCGTCCTCGCTGTTAATCTCGTCGCGGAGGCGCCTCGCAGCACCCCCTGCAGCCGGGCGCGACTCGGGGAAGTCACGCAAAAAAGTGCGGTCCCGGGCTGTCGGGGCCGCACTGCTGCACTCTTATCCCGCCCGGGTCTTCCATTCGTCGCGGCCCGTTGCGCAAGGCGGGCCGTGTCCCGAAGGCTCTGGCGGACGACCGGACACGCGCAAACAGCGAGCGTACGGTCAGTGATTTTGGATGAGGGAGGTATATAACGCCTGAAATCGAGAAGGGAAGGGGGTGGGCAAAACTTGTCAGTAAGCCCCAAATGGACTAAGCCTGTGGACTAAGTCTGGTGGGATATTGCGGATGAAGACGGTCAACATGCACGACGCGAAGACGCATCTCTCGCGCCTCGTCGATCTGGCGTCGAAGGGAGAGGCCTTTGTTATCGCCAAGGCGGGCAAGCCTATGGTCAAGGTCGTTCCGATCTGCGCGGGAGCGGCGCGGATCGGTTTCCTGGCCGGCAAGATCAAGGTGCCTGACGATTTCGATCACATGGAGAACAAGGAGATCGACGGGCTGTTCGGAGGGATGGGGTGAAGCTCCTGCTTGATACGCATCTGTTGCTCTGGGCGGCGCAGGGTTCGGATCGGCTGGGCGCAGAGGTTCGCGGGTTGATCGAGGACGAGCATAACGATTTGCTGTTCAGCGTCGCGAGCATCTGGGAAATCGTAATCAAGTCCGGCCTTGGTCGTGCGGATTTCGAAGTCGATCCGGTTGCCTTGCGGAGCGGGCTCATCGCGGCGGGATATGGGGAATTGGACGTGCGTGCGACGCATGTTCTGGCAGTGGCCGATCTGCCGTCATTGCACCGCGATCCGTTCGATCGGCTGCTGGTTGCCCAGGCGCTTGGTGAGAATGCCACGCTGGTGACGGCCGATGGAGCGGTCTCCGGCTACCCCGGCAAGATTAAGCTGGTCTGATACGAAAAGGGGCGACCCGTCGCCGGGCCGCCCCTCTCGCTTGGCTCTGAAGCCCGGTGCGCCCGAAGGCGCGCCGGATTACTTCAGCTCGACAGTGGCACCAGCCTCTTCGAGCTGCTTCTTGACCTTCTCGGCCTCGTCCTTGTTCACGCCTTCCTTGACGGCCTTCGGCGCGCCCTCGACCAGGGCCTTCGCCTCGGTCAGGCCCAGGCCGGTGATGGCGCGGACTTCCTTGATGACGTTGATCTTCTTGCCACCGTCGCCGGTGAGGATCACGTCGAACTCGGTCTTCTCTTCGGCGGCCGGGGCGGCGGCGCCACCACCACCCGGGGCGGCAACCGCCACGGCAGCGGCGGCCGAAACGCCCCACTTCTCTTCGAGCAGCTTCGAGAGCTCGGCGGCCTCGAGAACGGTCAGGGCGGACAGGTCGTCAACGAGCTTCTGCAGGTCAGCCATTGTAGGTCTCCAAATGTGGGGCGGCGCCCCAATATGTCTTCGAAATAAGGTCTAGAACGTCTCGGGCCCGAGGGATCAGGCCGCGTCCTTCTCCGCATAGGCCGAGAACACGCGCGCGAGCTGCGCGGCGGGGGCCTGCGTGATCGAGGCGAGCTTCTGCGCGGGGGCCTGGATGAGGCCCACGAGCTTGGCACGCAGCTCGTCGAGCGACGGCAGTTCGGCCAGAGCCTTCACGCCATTCAAGTCGAGGACGGTGCTTCCCATCGCACCACCGACAATTTCGATCTTGTCGTTGGTCTTCGCGAACTCGACGACGGCCTTGGCGGCCGCCACCGGATCCTTGGACGACGAAAGCGCGGTCGGCCCCGTCAGCAGATCGCTGAGCGAGGTGTAGGACGTGCCTTCGGCGGCGATGCGGGCGAGGCGGTTCTTGGCAACCTTGTAGCTGGCGCCAGCATCACGCATCTTCACCCGGAGCGCAGTCGCCTGCGTGACCGAGAGGCCGAGATTGCGGGTGACAACCACCACGCCGCTCTCGGAGAAAGTGCGGTTCAGCTCGGCAACAGCCGCGGACTTCTGATCGCGATCCATGCCAATCTCCACTTCGTACATTCCGGCGGCCCAACGCGGGCAACCGGGGTTCGACCGGGAAGCCTTGCGGGCCTTCCGGCAAACGTCCGTGGGAAATCGTCGACTGGTCGCGCTGGTGCGGGTTCGAAGACCCTTCGCGCGGCAGACCCGGAAGCGCGCCATCGCACGGCATCGTCCGGTAAAACTCTTCCCCGCCTATGCAGCACGATTAAGGGGAAACCCCAGCTGCAGTCTCGGACGGCATCGGGAGGTCTCACGACCTTCCGAAGGGCGCGCTCATAGCGGGGTTGCGCAGAAAGTCAATCGGTGGCGCTAATCGGACATATGCGACAGACTGCGCGCAAGAGGAGCATTTTCATGCTGGCCGATCTCGATCCGAAGATCCGGATTCCCGACGTTCTTGCGGAGTATCTGGAATGGGAGCCGCAGACCACCGAAGAGAAGGCTGCGGGCTTGGTTCTCGCTCTGCATCGCCGATGGTTGAATGGTGCCTTCGAGACCACGATCTCCAACCTGCGCGCGGTCGATATATCCGTCGATGCGTGCGTCGAAGCTTATGTCAGATTGGGCTTGTCCGAAGCTGCCGGATTGGTCGACCGGGCATCTCAGCGGGTAAGCGCGGATTGGGATGATCTGGATGAGCAGTACGAGCAACTAACTCATGGCGGAGGAGAGGCAGATGCGGTCGAAGCTGCCGTCATCCGCTACGCCAAATCCCATTTGCCCGCTTTCTCGGGCGCGGATGCCATTCTGAGACGATGAAGGGCCGGGATCGCACCCGGCCCCTCGATAGGCATCAGATCACGGGCACTTGGTCAGTTGGCCCTTCTTCGGCCCGGAGGCGACGTGGCAGCGGCCCTTGGCGTCCTTGTTGACGGCGGATGCGGCCGGCGCGGCGGCGGCCGGCTTGGCGGCGCACTTGATGAACTTGCCCTTGGCGTCGCGGCAGGGCGCGGCGATCAGGCTGGTGGCCATAAGAGCGGTGATCGACAGAGCGGCGAAGGTGCGGATCATTGTCTTTCTCCCCCACGAAAGCGTGGTGGCCCGATCCGACTCCGATTTGGGGGAAAGGTCAATCCGGGGCGGGGAAGGGTGACCGGAAATTAATGTTCGGGCGCGTGGGACAGTGCGCAAACAAAAAGGGCCGGGATCGCTCCCGGCCCTTCCTGTTTCAGCTGATCGAAGAGATCAGGCCGCGACCTCGGCGGTGTCGACCTTGATGCCGGCGCCCATGGTGGACGAGACGGCGATCTTCTTCACATACTTGCCCTTGGCGCCCAACGGCTTGGCCTTGACCAGCGCGTCGATCAGCGCGTCGAAATTCTCGCGCAGGTCGGCTTCGGAGAACGAAGCCTTACCGAGACCGGCATGGATGATGCCCGCCTTCTCGACACGATATTCGATCTGGCCGCCCTTGGCCGCTTCCACGGCCTTGGCGACGTCCATCGTCACGGTGCCGAGCTTCGGGTTCGGCATCAGGCCCTTGGGGCCCAGCACCTTGCCGAGACGGCCGACGAGGCCCATCATGTCGGGCGTCGCGATGCAGCGCTCGAACTCGATGGTGCCGCCCTGGACGATCTCCAGCAGGTCCTCCGCACCGACGACGTCCGCACCGGCGGCCTTGGCCTCCTCGGCCTTGGCGCCACGGGCGAACACGCCGACGCGCACGGTCTTGCCGGTGCCCTTCGGCAGCGTCACGACGCCGCGGACCATCTGGTCGGCGTGGCGCGGATCGACGCCCAGGTTCACCGCGACCTCGATGGTCTCGTCGAACTTGGAAGTGGCGTTCGCCTTGGCGAGCGCGATGGCTTCGGAGACGCCGTACAGCTTCTCGCGATCGACGGCGGTGGCGAGGCCCTGGGCCTTCTTGGTCAGCTTCTTAGCCTTGAGCATCGGATCAGCCCTCCACCACTTCGAGGCCCATCGCGCGGGCGGAGCCTTCAATCGTCTTCGTGGCCGCTTCGATCGAGGCGGCGTTCAGGTCCTTCATCTTGACCTGGGCGATCTCTTCGAGCTGCGAGCGCTTGATCTTGCCGGCGGACGCCTTGCCCGGGGTCTTGGAACCCGACTTCAGGCCGATCGCCTTCTTGATCAGGAAGGTCGCCGGCGGCGTCTTCGTGATGAAGGAGAAGGAGCGGTCGGCATAGACGGTGATGATCGTCGGGATGGGCATACCCTTCTCGAGGTCGCCCGTCGCGGCGTTGAACGCCTTGCAGAATTCCATGATGTTGACGCCGCGCTGGCCCAGCGCCGGGCCGATCGGCGGCGACGGGTTGGCAGCGCCGGCGGCGACCTGCAGCTTGATGTAACCGGTAATCTTCTTCGCCATTGAAACCTCCTATGGCTTAGCGGTGCTGACGGCCCCGAAGAGCCTCCCGCGGACTTTCCCGGCTTGCGGCCGGAAACCTTGAATTACTTGACCCGCTCGACCTGCTCGAACTCGAGCTCGACCGGCGTGGCGCGGCCGAAGATCGACACGGCGACCTTCACGCGGCTGCGATCGAAATCCAGCTCCTCGACCAGGCCGTTGAACGAGGCGAAGGGGCCTTCGAGCACCTTGACGTTGTCGCCGATGTCGAAATCGACCTTGATCTTCGTCTTGGGCTGGGCGACCGCCTGCTCCTCCTTGGTGTTGAGGATGCGGGCCGCCTCGGCCTCGCTGATCGGCTGCGGCTTGCCGTTGGAGCCGAGGAAGCCCGTCACCTTCGGCGTGTTGCGGACGAGGTGATAGACGTCGTCGTTCATGTGCAGCTTGGCCAGCACATAGCCGGGAAAGAACTTGCGGTCGGACGTGATCTTCTTGCCGCGACGGACCTCGGTGACCTTCTCGGTCGGCACCTCGACGGCCTCGACCAGCTGATCGAGCCCCATGCGGGTGGCGTCGGCGAGGATCTGCTCCCTCACCTTGTTCTCGAAGCCCGAGTAAGCGTGGATGATGTACCAGCGCGACATGTAAATTCCTTAGCCGACGAGCTTGAGCAGTTCTTGCGCGAGGAAGTTGAACGCATTGTCCACCCCCATGAAGAACAAGGCGAGGATCGTCGTCATGACCAGCACCATCACGGCGGTCATGGTCGTCTCCCGGCGGGTCGGCCACGTGACCTTGCTGGTCTCGGTCCGCACCTGCTGGATGAATTCGAGGGCATTGTGGATCATGCCACCGCCCGTCTCGCCCGTCCTCGCCACTTGGCTCACACCTTCTCTCGATGACCTTGGCCATCAACGACACAAGAGGCCGCAGGCACCTATCCTCCGGAGAGGCGGCGCCCTGGCCTCGCTCAATTCCGCTTCCGACCCCCTCGAACTCCGCTCGCCGTCAGGCGATGGCAGGAGTGGAGGGACTCGAACCCCCGGCATTCGGTTTTGGAGACCGACGCTCTACCAGCTGAGCTACACTCCTACGGGTCGGGAGCGGAAGCGGCTCATAGCGGGAGAGGTGATGGCGTGCAAGCGCCTCAATAGACGCGGAGCAGGCGATCCTCGGTCTGGCCGCGCGTGTGAGCGATCTCGGCGGCTTCCTGGGGGCCGACCGGCTGGCCGACCAGCCAGCCCTGGATCTGGCGGCAGCCGAGGCCGCGCATCTTGTCGAACTCGTTGCGCGTCTCGGCACCCTCGGCGATCGTCGCCATGCCGAGCGACTCCGCCATCGCCACGATCGCCTTGACGATCGCCACGCTCTCCGGCCCGTTGCCGGCGGCACCGCGCACGAAGCTGCGATCGATCTTGATCGAGGAGAAACGCGCCTTGCGCAGATAGGCGAGGCTGGACTTGCCGGTGCCGAAATCGTCGAGCGTGATGCGCACGCCTAGCGCCAGGATCTTGTCGACCACGCCGGTCAGGCTGCCGTCGCGGACGAAGACTTCCTCGGCGACCTCCAGCTCCAGCCGCTCTGGCGCGAGGCCGGAGTGGGAGAGGGCGGCGATGATCGTCGCGGGAAGCTGCGGGTCCTTGAGCTGGGCGGCGGCCATGTTGACCGAGACGCGGATATGGTCGGGCCACGTTACCGCATCGCGGCAGGCGGAGTGCATCACCCAGTCGCCGATGCGGCCGATCAGGCGGGCTTCCTCCGCCACCGGGATGAAGACCTCCGGCGAGACGTTGCCGAGCTCGGGGTGGGTCCAGCGCAGGAAGGCCTCGAAGCCGGTGAGGCCGCCCTTCTGCGCCTCGACGATCGGCTGATAGACCAGGCTGAGCTCGCGCCGCTCCAGCGCGTCGCGCAGCGCGATCTCGATGCGGCGCTTGTGCTCGGCCTGGGCGTGGAGCGAAGGCTCGTAGCGGCGATGCACGCCGCGCCCGTCATCCTTGGCGCGGTAGAGCGCGAGGTCTGCGTTGCGCAGCAGCGTCTCGACCACGCGGCCGTCGAGCGGTGCCGTCGCCGATCCCACCGAGCCGCCGATATGCAGCTCGTTGCCCTCGATCTCGAACGGCCGGGAGAGAGTGAGGACGATGCGCTCGGCCAGCACATCGACGCGATCGCGGTCGTTGGCGTCGGGCAGTACGACGGCGAACTCGTCGCCGCCCAGCCGTCCGCAGACGTCGCCGGGCGCCAGCAAGGCAGAGATGCGATTCGCCACCTCGATGAGCAGCTTGTCGCCGATCGGGTGGCCGAGCGTGTCGTTGACCTGCTTGAAGCGATCGAGATCGATCAGCATCAGCGTCGAGCGATTGCCGTTGCGGTGGCTGGCGGCCAGCGCCTCGCCCAGCCGCTCGATAACATGAGCGCGGTTGGCGAGACCGGTGAGCGCGTCGAAGCGGGCCATGCGATCGATCCGCTCGGCCGAGCGATGGCGCTCGGTCGCGTCGGTGCCGACACCCCAGAAGCCGATCAGCGCGCCGCGCTCGTCGCGCCGGGGCGCGGCGGACAGCGACCACCAGCGGCGCTCGCCGCCGACCATCACCGGCACGACCAGATCGCGGAAGCTTTCACGCAGGCGCAGCTTGTCGGCGAGCATGCGGATGCCGGGCGCGACGTCGCCATGATCCCAGCCTTCGCCGGCCAGCACGGCGAGCAGCGACTTGCCCTCCAGCTGGTCGCGGCGCGCGCCGAACAGGCGGGCGAAGCGCGGCGAGACGTCGACCAGGCACTTGGCGGCATCGGTGCGCCACAGCCAGTCGGCGCTGGTATCCTCGAACTCGCGGAGCAGGAGGGAGATCACCTCCTCCTTGCCGGCCAGCGCCTGTTCGGCGGAGATGCGGTGGATCAGCAACCGGGCGTTGGCGATGAAGGTGCCGATCACGGCGAGGGTGAACAACGCCGCCATGCCGGCGAAGACGAAGCGTCCGTCCATCGCCACGTCGGCGACGGCGGCGGTGCCGACGATGGTGATGAAGGCAAGGCCGCCGATCGGCGCCGCAACCAACAGAGCCGTGGCGCAAGCCGCCAAGGCGCCGCCGACGGCGACCAGCGAAAGCGTATAGGGTATCCCGCCCGATGCGGTGAACAGCGCCATGGCGACGGCCCAGCACAGGCCGAGAAAGAAGCCGCCGAGCACGTCCGCATCGCGCCATGGCGCCTGCGGCGGCGGTGCGCGCCAGACACCGAGCAACACCAGCGCTTCGATACCAAGGATCGCCGATCCCCAGGGCAGCAGCGTGTGCCAGCCCAACATCGGATAGCGCAGCGCGCAGACCACCAGCATCGCCAGCAGATTGGCGCCAAGCCACAGCAGACGGCGCCCGCGCATCGCCTCGGCGCGCAGCTCCGCGATCACCGGATAGGCATTTCCCCGGCCCCGGGCGAGCCCGAGCGTATAGGACCAGGACGGGGTGACCCGTTCTGCGGAAGAGGGGGACAAGCTCGACACCCGGAAGGGAATAATGTCGATATCTTACCGTGGGGTAAGCGCCGGTCCGGATTGTCTGTGGGTAAGTCCGAAGTGGAGGAAGTTTCCGTCCTCGCCGAGCAGGTCGGGGAGGGCCGGATCAGGCCGCGATATCGTAGGGCTGGATCTCGCCGGAAAGGTAGAGCGTGCGCGCCTTGGCGCGGCTGAGCTTGCCGGAGGAGGTGCGCGGCAGGGTGCGCGGTGGCACCAGTTCGACCACGCAGTTCATGCCGGTGATCGAGCGGACCTTCTCGCGGATCAGGTCGCGCAGACGGGCGCGCTCGGCCTGGTCCGACGTGCGGCACTGGACGAGGACGGCAGGCGTCTCCTCGCCGCCGGGCGTGGTGATCGCGAAGGCGGCGATGTCGCCGGCCTTGAAGCCGGGCAGCTGCTCGACCGCCCATTCGATGTCCTGCGGCCAGTGGTTGCGGCCGTTGACGATGATCATGTCCTTGGCGCGGCCGACGATGTAGATGTAGCCGTCCGACATGTAGCCCATGTCCCCGGTGTCCAGCCAACCGTCCTTCATGCAGGCTTCTGTGGCTTCGTCGTCGCGGAAATAGCCGACCATGACGGAGCCGCCGGCGCACCACACCTTGCCGATCGCCTTTTCGGGAAGCGGCGTGCCGTCCTCCTCGCGGATCTCGATCTTCATGCCGCGCACCGGCTTGCCGCAATTGACGATCGCGCGGTAGCGCTGCGGCCGGTGGGCGTGGACGTCGCCGCCTGAAAGCTGCGTCTCCTCGACGAGTTCGACGACGATGCCTTCGCCCGGCGGCATCAGCGAGACGGCGAGCGTCGCCTCGGCCAGGCCGTAGCTCGGCGTGAAGGCGTGCGCGTCGAAGCCGGCGGGCGCAAAGGCGTCGACGAAGGCCTGCATCACGTCCGGACGGATCATGTCGGCGCCGTTGCCGGCCAGCCGCCAGCGCGACAGGTCGAAGCGACCCGCGACGTCGGACTGCGAGCCGATGCGGCGCGCGCAGATGTCGTAGCCGAAAGTGGGGGAATAGCTGAGCGTGTTGCCCGTGTTGCGCGTGATCAGGTCCAGCCAGGCGAGCGGGCGGCGCGCGAAGTCCTCGGTCTTGAGGTAATCGGTCGAGACCTGGTTGGCGATCGGCGAGAGCATGCAGCCGACCAGGCCCATGTCGTGATACCAGGGCAGCCACGACACGCAGCGATCACCGTCGGTGATGCTCATGCCATGGCCGTGCGCCGCGAGATTCTCGAGCAGCTGGCGATGGGTGATGACGACACCGTGGGGGAAGCGGGTGGATCCGCTCGAATATTGCAGATAGGCGATGTCGTCGCTGCCCGCCTGGGGCAATGGACCGGCGGGCGCCTTGCGGGCCGTGAAATCCTCGTAGGTGATGCCTTCGACATTGCCGGCTTCGGCCGCGGCGCCTGCCATCGAGGCGAGCTCGGCCGGGTAGATCAGCATCTTCGGATCCGAGCTGGAGAGCTGGACCGAGAGCTGGTCGATATAGGATTCGCGGCCGCCGAAGCTGGTCGGCAGCGGCAGCGGTACCGGCCAGGCGCCGGCATAGACCGCGCCGAAGAACATCGCGGCGAAGTCCGCGCCCGTCTCGGCCACCAGCGCGATGCGATCGCCCGGCCGGATCCCGGCGGCGATGAGGCGATGCGCATTGGCGAGCGCGTCCTCGCGCAGCTCGGCATAGGGATAGGGGCGGATCAGCGTGCCGCGCGCATCATGGAAGTTGAAGCCACGCGCACTGCTGGCGGCATAGTCCAGCGCCTCGCCCATGGTGGCGAAATCGGCCATGCGGCGCGGCAGCGCGTCGTCGGTCGGTGTAGGGACCAAAGCCTGACCCTTGCTCGCCTTGTCGTACGCAGTGCTGACAGTGCTCTCAACCTGATGCACCGACGGCATCTCCCTAACTACAAACCGCGCCTGATAGCGGCACCGGCGCAATGAATCCATCCTTGTCATCTGATGGTCATCGGCGTTCTAAATCCGGCCCGACTGTGGCACAAACATGGCGCGTGACCTTCCGACGTCGAAACGATGCCCGTCCGCCGCTGGATTCCGCCGCTCTGGAGCGGCTCGCGCTCGCTTATGTGAGCCGATACGCGACCAGTAAGGCCAAGCTGCGCGACTATCTGAAACGCAAGATCGCCGAGCGCGGATGGGGCGGGGAGGAGCCGGCGCCGGTCGAAACCACCGTCTCGCGCTTCGCGGAACTCGGCTATGTCGATGATCGGATGCTGGCCGAGGCGCGGGGGCGATCGCTCGCCGCGCGGGGCTATGGCGCGCATCGGCTGACGCAGACGCTCGGAGCGTTGGGGATTTCCGAAGCCGATGCGCGGGATGCACGCCAGCAGGCTCGCGAAAACGCCTGGCAAACCGCATTGCGCTTCGCCGAGCGGCGGCGGTTCGGCCCCTATGCGCGGGAGGTGCCGGACGAGGCCCAGCGCAGGCGCGCCTTCGGTGCGATGATTCGTGCTGGTCACGCGCCAGAACATGTTCGTCGCATTCTGGATGCGCGCCCGGGCGTTGTTCCAGATGAAGACTGGCAAGGATGAAATCTGGAGAATCCCTAAAGATTCGAGGTCGATTCGCATAATATTCGTGCTAAAGTGGCGTGTCGGGGGGACGATTAACCATGCAAGAAGGTGCTTTCGCGTACGACGACGAGGGAGGGGGCGAGTCCGGACACGGCAAAGCAGCCGGCCATGATGGTTCCCGTCATGGGGCTTCGCACGGTTCTTCATTTGGGCAGGACGCCGGAGACGGCCTTTCGGAGTGCGAAGTCTCCGGCGCGATCAAATGGTTCGACGCGACGCGCGGGTTCGGTTTCCTGGTCGGCGACGATGGCGAGGGCGACGTTCTCGTTCATTTTTCGGTCCTGCGCCCGTTCGGCCGCCGCAGCCTGCCGGAAGGCGCCCGTTGCGTGTGCATCGCCTCGCGGCGCGATCGCGGGCTGCAGGCGCGCACGATCGTCAGCTTCGATCTCTCCACGGCCACCGGCCCCGACCTGGAAACGGCCGCACGCCGTGCCGCGACTCATGTCGATCCGATTCCGTTGCTCGATACGGCCGGCCCTCCCGAGGCGGTGCGGGTGAAATGGTTCAATCGGCTGAAGGGCTACGGTTTCCTGATGCGCGAGGACGATCCGGCCGACATCTTCATCCACATGGAGACGGTGCGCCGTGCCGGCCTCGCCGATCTGGTGCCCGAGCAGTCTCTGACCGCGCGGATCGCCGCCGGAGCCAAGGGGCCGCTCGCCGTTCTGCTGGTCATGCCCGAGGAATAGGCATGCGTGCCGCTTGCCGCCGTCGGGGTGGCAGGCTAAGCGCTGCTTTATGGGTATCCTGACCAGCATCTTCACCTGGTGGAACGGCGCCACCATCGGCACCCGCCTCTTCTCGGCCCGCAACGGCACGCGGATGGGGACGGACGAACATGGCAACGTCTACTTCGAGGGCGGCACGGACGTTCACGGCAACCCCCGCCGCTGGGTGATCTACGACGGCGCGAACGATGCGAGCCGGGTATCGCCCGAATGGCATGGCTGGCTGCACGGCACCCATGCGGAGACGCCCGACAAGGCGCTGCCGCCGCCGCGCGCCTGGCAGGCGCCCGCCAAGCCCAACATGACCGGCACGCGCGAGGCCTACAAGCCGGCCGGTGCGCTGGAAGCGGGCGGCAAGCGCGCCGCCGCGACCGGCGACTACGAGGCGTGGAGCCCGAACTGAGCGATGCGTAATATCGTCAAGGAGCACGGCGCCGAGGCGCTGATCGGCCTGCTCGTCGTGCTGATCGCGATATGGTTCGGCTGGTACGCCTTCCAGCGCACCGGCGGCGGCCGCGTGCCGAATGCGATCCGTGTCGACGCGCTCTTCCCCAACGCCAGCGGCATCAGCCCAGGCACCGACGTGCGCGTCGCCGGCATCAAGGTCGGCCAGGTTGCCTCGGTGAAGCTCGATCCCAAGAGCTTCCAGGCGGAAGTGGCGCTGGCGATCGACCCGAACTCCAAGCTGCCCGACGACAGCAGCGCGGCGATCACGTCCGAGGGCATTCTCGGCGGCACTTACATGAATATCATTCCCGGTGGCTCCTCGACTCCGTTCAAGGATGGCGACACGATCGTCGACACGCAGGGCTCGGTCGACCTGATGAGCATGGTCGGCCAGTTCATCAACAAATCGGGCGGCAGCCCGGCCAAGGCGGCGCCGGCCGCCGCCGATCCGGGCGCGGCGCCCGCGACCCCGTGAGCCGCAAGCTCGCAGCCGGTGCGGCGATCCTGTTGATCGGCGGCTTCGCCGCATGGCAGGGCGTCGAAGCGATCCAGGCCAATGACGAGCAGCCCTCCCTGCCGCTCGGCAACGGCGCGGGCCCGGATGCGCCGGACGATAGCGCGCCCGCGAAGAAATCTTCCGTCAAGCCGGCTGCGCCCTCCGCCGACGATCTCAGCAAGGTCGAGACGCCGATGGCCGAGCGCGTCGCGGTGCTGGGCCTGCTCAACAAGCGCAACGGCGAGGAGCGCGACCTGACGCTGAAGCCCGGCCAGGCGATGCGCTGGGGCGACGTCGTGGTCCGCCTGCGCGCCTGCGAGACGAGCGCGCCGTGGGAGGCCGAGCCGCTGACCGGTGCCTTCGTGCAGGTCGACGTGCAGGGCCGCGACACGCGCTGGCGGCGGGTCTTCTCGGGCTGGCTCTACAAGGAATCGCCGTCGCTCAACGTCGTCGAGCACCCGATCTACGACGTCTGGCCCAAGAGCTGCGCGATGACGCATCCCGATATCGGGCCGGACACCGTCATGGCCTCTTCGGTCGCGGGCGGGAACGCACGCTCGATCGCGAAGAAGTCGGCCGACGACGATGACGATGCGGGCGCTCCTCCCGCCGCCGCCGCGACGCCTGCGCCCAGCGCGGTGTCCAACAGCGCGCGGTAATCGCTCCGTCCGATCTCGATCGCGCCCAGCGATGCCAAGTGATCGGTGATGAACTGGCAGTCGAGCAATTTGTAACCGCCCACGCGCAACCGCGCGACGAGATGGGCCAGCGCCACCTTGGACGCGTCGCTCATCCGGCTGAACATGCTCTCGCCGAAATAGGCGCCGCCCAGCGACACGCCGTAGAGACCGCCGACCAGCTCGCCGTCGATATCGCCCGCGCGCCATACCTCGATCGAGTGGGCGTGGCCGTTGCGGTGGAGAACGGTGTAGGCTGCCTCGATCTGGCCGTTGATCCAGGTTTCGGGCCGATCGTCGGTGGCCTCGGCGCAAGCCTGCATCACGCGGGTGAAGGCGCGGTCGGCCGTCACCGCGAACTGATCGGAGCGCAGCGTCTTCCTGAGCGAATGCGAGAGGTGGAAGCCGTCGAGCGGCAGCACGCCGCGCTTCTTGGGTTCGACCCAGAAGATGTCGGTGGCATCCCGGCTGTCCGCCATCGGGAAGACACCCACCGAGTAGGCGCGCAGAAGGAGGTCGGGGTCGATCGGCTCGGCGGCCGCGCGGCGACCCCGGCCTAGCATGAAGCGTTCTTGGGCATCAGCCGGCCAGCCTTTTCTCGATGCCGCGCCACAGGCGCTGGATCGCGGGGCCGGCGGTCGAGGAGGCCGGGAAGGGGCCGGAGAGGGGGGCGTTGGCGGTCATCGTCTCGAGTGCGCTCGCCATCGGGATGACAGGCCAGTCGGGCAGTTCCGCGAGCGCCGCGCGGTGCAGCGAGCGCCGCCGGTCGACCATGTTGAGCACGGGCAGGATCGGTGCGACCTTGCCGTGCTCGGCCTTGAGGTGCGCCACGACGTCGTCGAACGCGCGCCGCGCGAGGGGCGACGGGATGACGGGCACGATGATCAGGGTCGCCGCCCTGAGCGCCTGATCGGCGGTGTCGGTGAGGCCGGGCGGGCAATCGAGCAGGATGCGATCCCACTCCTTGTTCAGCCGGTCGGTGAGCTTGGCGAGGCGCTTGCGCTTGTCGAGATCGTGGAACAGGCGATCGAGCCCGCGCAGCGATTTGTCGGCGGGAAGCACCGAAAGATTGTCGATGTCGGTGGTGCGGACGAGATCCGAGGGCGCGGCATCCTTGGTGAAGACGGCCTGCGCCTCCTCCTTGCCGGGCTTGGTGGCGCCGAGCAGCCACGAGGAGGCCGCCTGCGGATCGAGATCCCACAGCAGGGTCCGCCGGGCCGATGCTCCCGCCGCGCACCAGGCGAGGCTCACGGTCAGCGTCGTCTTACCGACGCCACCCTTGAGACTGTAGACCGCGATCGTTGCCATGACGGAGACGATTAAGCCGCAAGCGTGTGACGGGGGCAAGACGATTGCGGGGTTGGCCCGCATTTTTGTGTCGTCCCCTCCCTTTCAAGCAGAGGAATGTCAGAGAATCTCCCTCACAACCTCCTGCGGGCGGCAGAGGCGCACGCCTTTCTCGGTTTCCACCAGCGGCCGTTCGATCAGGATCGGCTCGCGGACCATCGCATCGAGGATCGTGTCGTCGTCCGCACCGCGATAGGGCGCGGCGGCATCCTCCTTGGCGCG
Source organism: Sphingomonas chungangi (assembly GCF_013778325.1). Lineage (GTDB taxonomy): Bacteria > Pseudomonadota > Alphaproteobacteria > Sphingomonadales > Sphingomonadaceae > Solisphingomonas > Solisphingomonas chungangi. The sequence goes on from NZ_JACEIB010000006.1 coordinate 195,158, forward strand.
CAGACCCTGGCGCGGCGTGATCCCGGCCTTGGTGTACAACTCGGCGAGCCGTTCGCGGCTGGGCGGATCGCGCAGATATTCCACGATCTCCACCTCGACGCCCGGCGTTTCCTCGAGGATCGCGAGCGTCTTGCGCGAGGTGGAGCAGCGCGGGTTGTGGTAGATGGTGGCCTTCATGCGGCGGTCTCCGAAAGGGCGGCGAGGGCGGCCATCGCATCCTGCCGGCGCGGCCAGGGCACGAAGAGATGGTCGTGGTAACAGCCGGCGACGATGTTGCAGGAAATGTTACGGTCCGCGAGTGCCTTGGCCATCGCTGCCGACAGCCCTACGGCGGACAGGCTCGAATGGACCGAGAGGCTGATCCGCGCCCATTCGCCGGCATTGCGGGGCGCGATGACGGTCAGCCCCTCATCCTCGCAGACGATCGCGAAGGCATCCGGCGGCGCGTTTTCGCAGACCGTGAAGTCATAGCGATCCGGGTGCAGCTGCGGCCGCATGTCCCTGAGAAGCAGGGCCAGATCGCGGGCGCCGTCAGTCACCTAAGGCTCACGGATTGGCCGGCTTGCCCGTGCGCCATTCGGCCAGCGCGTCACGGTAGGTGGAGGAGCCCTTGAGCCGCGCCATGTACGCAATCGGTCGCTTGCTTTTCCACGGCAGCGTCTGGTCGCCCAGCGAACCGCGCGCGCCGCAATAGGATTTGCAGCTGTTGTCGCCATCGTCGAGCAGTAGCGAAGCGCCCTTGCGGCGGACGGTCAGCACGCAGTGATCGTCCGGATCGGGGGTCACCGGCGCGCGGTAGACCAGCGTGTCACCCTGCGCCTTCGCGACGCCGGCGATGCTGCACGAATGGCCATTATAGAACTGCAGTTCGGCGCGGAAATAGGCCGCATCGGCCGAGACCGGCACGATCTCGACGACATCGTCGCTCCAATAGGTCGAGCCGTCGACCAACCCGTTCTGGAAATGCGAGCTGTAGCGCCCCGCCAGCGTCTGCACCGGCGAGGAGGCGCCCGTCGCCGCGCAGCAGCCGAGTGCCGCGACGACGAGCGCGATCCGCTTCAGGCGTCCTGCTTCGCCAGCCACTCTTCCAGCCATTTGATCGTGTAGTCGCCTTCCTGGAACTCGGGATCGTCGAGCAAAGCTTGGTGGAGCGGGATCGTCGTCGTCACGCCGTCGATCACGAACTCTTCCAGCGCCCGGCGCAGGCGGCGGAGCGCGCCTTCGCGGGTGTGGCCCCAGACGATCAGCTTGGCGATCATCGAGTCATAGTAAGGCGGCACGCGATAGCCCGCATAGAGCCCGCTATCGACGCGCACGTTCATGCCGCCCGGGGCGTGATAGCCCTTCACCAGCCCCGGCGAGGGCGCGAAGGTGCGCGGATGCTCGGCGTTGATGCGACATTCGATGGCGTGGCCGCGAAACTCGACATCCTCCTGACGGAGCGTCAGCAGGTGGCCGTCGGCGATGCGGATCTGCTCGCGGACGAGATCGAGGCCGGTGATCGCCTCGGTCACCGGATGCTCGACCTGCAGGCGGGTGTTCATCTCGATGAAGTAGAACTGCCCATCCTCGTAGAGGAACTCGATCGTGCCGGCGCCGCGATAGCCCATGTCGGCCATCGCCTTGGCGACGACCGCGCCCATATCCTCGCGCTGGTCCATCGAGATGACTGGGGAGGGGGCCTCCTCCAGCACCTTCTGGTGGCGGCGCTGCAGCGAGCAGTCGCGCTCGCCGAGGTGGATGGCGTTGCCGTTGCCGTCGCCGAACACCTGGAACTCGATGTGGCGCGGATCCGCGAGATATTTTTCCATGTAGACGGTGGCGTCGCCGAACGCCGCCTTCGCCTCGGTGCCGGCCTGCTGCATCAGCGTCTCGAGCTGGCTCTCGTCGGCGACCACCTTCATGCCGCGACCGCCGCCGCCGGACGCCGCCTTGATGATCACCGGATAGCCGATTTCGTCGGCGACGCGGCGCGCTTCGGCGATGTCGGTCAGCGGGCCGTCGGAGCCGGGGACGAGCGGCAGGCCGAGCTTGGCGGCCGTCAGCTTGGCCTCGATCTTGTCGCCCATCGTGCGGATATGCTCGGGCTTCGGCCCGATGAAGATCAGGTCGTGGGCTTCCACGATCTCGGCGAACTTGGCGTTCTCGGAGAGGAAGCCATAGCCCGGATGGATCGCATCCGCGCCGCTGATCTCGGCGGCCGCGATGATGTTCGGGATGTTGAGATAGCTCTCGGCAGCGGCGGGCGGGCCGATGCACACCGCCTGATCGGCGAGGCGGACGTGCATCGCCTCGGCATCGGCGGTGGAGTGCACCGCGACCGTCTGGATGCCCATCTCGTGGCAGGCGCGGTGGATGCGGAGCGCGATCTCGCCGCGATTGGCGATCAGGACCTTGCTGATGGTCATGACCGCTTACTCGACGATGACGAGCGGCTGATCGAACTCGACGGGCTGGCCGTTCTCGACGAGCACCTGCGTCACCTTGCCGGCTTTGGGGGCGACGATCGGGTTCATCACTTTCATGGCTTCCACGATCAGCAGCGTCTCGCCGGCGGCGACCGACTTGCCAGCGGAGATGAAGGGCGCGGCGCCCGGCTCGGCGGCAAGATAGGCGGTGCCCACCATCGGAGATTTCACGAGGCCGGGATGATCCGTGGGTGCAGCGAGCGCGGGGGCCGCGGCCGGAGCGGCGGCAACGGGAGCAGGCGCTGCGGCCTGCGCCGGGGCGGCCGCCATCATCTGCGCGGGCGCCGCCGCCATCGTTACGGTGCGCGCGACGCGGATGCGGCGATCGCCGTCCTGCACCTCGATCTCGGTCAGGCGGGTGGCGTCGAGCAGTTCGGCGAGCTGGCCCACCAGCCCGACATCGACCTGCATGGCACCGTTGGAAACTTCCGGGGTATCGGTCATTACGCGACCCTCTTGTCGTTATTCATTGAAGGCGGCTCTGTCAGAGCTTGGCCGCCGCGTCCAGCGCCAGCGCATAGGACATTGCGCCGAATCCCGCCACCGTGCCCTTCGCAGCCATGCCGATATAGCTGCGATGACGAAATTCCTCGCGCTTGTGCGGGTTGGAGAGGTGGACCTCGATCACCGGAACCGACACCGCCTTGATCGCATCGTGAATGGCGACCGAGGTATGGGTGAAGCCGCCCGCGTTGAGCAGCACCGCTTTGGCGCCGGCCGCATTGGCCTCCTGGATCCAGTCGACCAAATGGCCCTCGTGATTGGACTGGCGCATCTCGATTTCCAGCCCGAGCTCCCTCGCGCGGTCGTCGAGCATGTTGGCGATGTCGTCGAGGGTGTCCGATCCGTAGATTTCCGGCTCGCGCAGGCCCAGCATGTTGAGGTTCGGGCCGTTCAGCACGAAGACAATGTTATTTTCGGCCATGATCCGCCCCAATTGCCTTGGCTGCCTCGGTCGCGGCACCTGTAGCGTTCGTCGCGGCCCGTTGGCAAATTGGGCCGACGTCGGCTGCATGTCGCTCTGCGGATCTCGGTGGGGTAGGCATGGCGACGGTGGCGTGGGCCCGGACGCGGGCGGACCGGCTCTTCTATTCGGGCGTGGCGATCGTGGTCGCCTGCTTCGTGCTGGTCGGTTTCGGGCCGAGCTGGTTCGCGCGGCCGATGCTCGGCGCGCCGGCGGGAATCGGGCCGCTTTCATGGGTGCTGATCCTGCACGGCACGCTGATGACGGCATGGCTGGCACTGACGGTGGGGCAGCCGCTGCTGGTCGCCGCGAACAACCGCGCGCTGCATCGCTCGCTCGGCATGGCGGGCGCGACAGTGGCGGCGCTCATCCTGCTGGTGGTGCCGCTCGCCACCATCCACTCGATGCGCAACGGCGGCGTTCCGGCCTTCCCGACCATCTACGTCTTCTTCGCGGTCAACATCGTCGGCCTGATAGCCTTCGCGGCAGCCGTCGGCCTGGGGATCGCCAGGCGGCGCGACGCAGAGGCGCACAAGCGGCTGATGACGCTGTCGCTCGTGGTGCTGATGCCGCCGGCTATCGGGCGCTGGCCCGTCCTGTACGTGCTGATGCCGATCTCGGGCTTCCTGCTCGCCGACGCGATCATACTCGCCGGCTGTCTCTACGACTGGCAGACGCGGGGGCGGGTGCATCGGGTGTGGAAAGTCGGCGGGCCGCTGATGATCGCCTCTCAGCTGATATGCGGGCCGCTCGGCTTCTCCGCGCCATGGATCGCGTTCGGCCGGTGGGCGATGCGATTGCCGGTCTGAGATTGCGGGCTTAAGCCTGCTGCTCTTCCGGGAGCGACTCGATGCACTCAGACGGCACGATATCGATCAGCGTCAATGGCGAGCATCGTCGCGTGCGCGATGGCCTGACCATTGCGGAATTGGCCTCCGAACTGGGGCTGGCACCCACCGGTATAGCCGTGGAGCGCAATCTCGATGTCGTGCCACGCGCGAGGTTCGGACAGGTGAAGGTGGAAGACGGCGACGAGCTCGAAATCAGTCCGTCCGTCAGTGGCGTCGATCAGGAACCGTAGCGGTGCCGATTTGTTGTGCATTGCGAAGCGGTTGGAACGATCCGCACACCACTTCGCAGGAGACATGACATGGGTGAGTTCACCGACAAGGTCAAAGGCGCCGTGAACGAGACGGTCGGCAAGGCCAAGCAAGCGATCGGTCGCGAGAGCAACGATCCGGATCTGGCCGCCGAAGGCGCAGGCCAGGAAGCCAAGGGCAACGTGCAGACCACGGTCGGCAAGGCCAAGGGCGCTGTGAAGAACGCGGTCGACAAGCTCTGATCGGCGTCGTCCCGGTATGAAAAGGGCCGCTCCGATACGGAGCGGCCCTTTTTGTTTGAGCATGGGCGGCGACCCTAAGGCCGCCGCGCGCTGACTCAGTAGCCGTAATAGTCGTCGCCGTAATAACCCGGCTGCGCATAGTAGCCGCCATAATAAGCGGGCGGCGGGGGCGGCGGGGCATAATATCCGCTGCCGTAATAGGCCGGACGGTCCGACGAGGCGATCGCCGCGCCCACGCCGAGGCCGAGGATGCCGGCCGCGACCGCGGTGCCGGTGCTGACGCCGCCATGGTGCCAGCCGCCATGATAGCCGTAGCCACCGTGGTAACCGCCATGATAACCGCCGCCCCAGCCACCGCCATGCCAGCGGGCTTCGGCCGGCGCGGCGCCGGCCAGCGTGGTGCCGGCGAGGATGCCGGCGGCGACGAGGCCTGTGATCAGCTTACGCATGTTCAGTCTCCCAAATCCGTTTCGGCGGCCTGGACCGCCACAAGAGCCCTTCTAGGTGATTCGTCCTGAATGGCCTCGGAATGGGCCCGTTATCGCTTGTTCAGACTGCTCAAACGCAAAGCGGGCGTGATCTGTTCAATGTCGGTTCTGCAATGGAGCAGCGCGAGACCCGGCTGTTCGAGTGCGCGGGCCAGCGCAAGCGCGAAATCGGCGGTTTTCTCCACCACCTCGGCCCAGCCGCCATAAGCGCGGGCAAGCGCCGCGAAATCGGGATTGGCGAGCGCGGTGCCGGAGACGCGATGCGGATATTCGCGTTCCTGGTGCATCCGGATCGTGCCGTAAGTTCCGTTGTCGACCAGTATCACCAGCAGCCGGAGCCCGTGCGCGACGGCGGTGGCCAATTCCTGGCCGTTCATCAGAAAACAGCCGTCTCCGGCGAGCGCCACGACGCGCTGATCCGGACAGCGCAACGCAGCGGCGACCGAGGCGGGGATGCCGTAGCCCATCGACCCATTGGTCGGCGCGAGCTGGGTGCCGCGCTTGCCGTAACGCCAGTAGCGGTGCCACCAGCCGGAATAATTGCCGGCGCCGTTGCAGATGATCGTGTCCGCCGGCATCGCCTCGCGCATCGCCGCGACGCACGGGCCGAGATCGAATGTGACGCCATCACGGGGCTGCGGCGTGTTCCAGGCTTCCCATTCAGCATGGGCCTGTGCGCCGTCCTCGAAGGCGAGAATGTCGTGCTCCCACTGCGCCATCGTCTCGGCGAATTCGGGCATGTCGGCGCAGATGGCGAGATCGGTGCGATAGACCGACTGGAGCTCGTTCGGATCCGGATGGACGTGGACGAGGATCTGGCCGGGATGGTCGGGCGTGATCAGCGTATAGCCATCGGTGGTCGCCTCGCCGATGCGCGGTCCGACGACGAGCAACAGGTCGGCGGCGCGCATTCGCTCCAGCAGCTTGGGGTTCGGCCCGTAGCCGAGATTGCCGGCATAGACGGGCGAGGAGGACGGGATCGCGTCCTGCCGCCGGAAGGCGCACGCGACGGGGAGGCCGATCCCCTCGGCGAATTCGGCGAAGCAATGGGCGGCGCGGTCATCCCAGTCCGCCCCGCCGACGATCGCGATCGGGTTGGTCGCGTCCTTGAGCATCTGCACCAAGGTGCCGGTTGCCCCGATGCAGGGCGGCTGCGCGGGCCGCACGACCTTGGGACGATCCGCCGTCTCGACCTCGTCGAGCAGCATGTCTTCGGGCAGCGCCAGCACGACCGGGCCGGGGCGGCCGGACATCGCCACCGCATAAGCTCGCGCGACATATTCGGGAATGCGCCGCGCGTCGTCGATCTTCGCCGCCCATTTGGCGAGCGGCGCGAACATCGCCGGGAAATCGACCTCCTGGAAGCCCTCGCGATCCTTCGCATCCCGCGCGACGTCGCCGATGAACAGGATCATCGGCGTGGAATCCTGGAAGGCGGTGTGGACGCCGATGCTTGCATTGGTGGCGCCGGGGCCGCGCGTCACGAAGCAAACCCCTGGTCGCCCGGTCAGCTTGCCGTCGGCCTCGGCCATATAGGCCGCGCCGCCTTCCTGCCGGCAGACCACCAGATCGATTTCGGATGAATCGTGCAGCGCGTCGAGCACCGCCAGATAGGATTCGCCGGGAACGCAGAAGATGCGGTCGCACCCCTGCGCGAGAAGCTGGTCGACCAGGATACGGCCGCCGGTTCGTTTCGTCGTCATGGCCGTCGATTAGGGCTTCGGCATTCGAGATGCCAGTATCCGCCGTTGTAAGCTTTTCCGACACGCTCCCTTCGTGTTGCGCGGAAACCCCGATTTCCCTATCTGCCTGAACCGGACCAGACAGGGAAAGACGCCACGCCATGACCACCTTCGACGATCGCGAGCAGGCGTTCGAGAACAAGTTCGCCCACGATCAGGAGATGGCCTTCCGCGTCACCGCGCGACGCAACCGTCTGCTCGGGGCATGGGCGGCGGGCCTGATGAAGCTGACCGCCGAAGAGGCCGATGCCTATGCCAAGGCGGTGGTGCAGGCCGAGTTCGAGGAAGCCGGCGACGAGGACGTGATCCGCAAGATTTACGGCGATCTCGTCTCCGCCAATGTCGAGACCGACGAGAGTGCGATCCGCGCCCAGCTCGATGCCTGCGAGGTCGAGGCACGTCGCCAGCTGCTGGGATCGATCTGACATGCCGATGGCGGCCGACGAGATTGCGGGCCTGATCAAGGCCGGCATCCCCGATGCGGAGGTAGAGATCACCGATCTCGCCGGCGATGGCGATCACTATGCCGCGAAGGTGGTGAGCGAGAGTTTTCGCGGCGTTCCCCGCGTGCGCCAGCACCAGAAGGTGTACGAGGCGTTGGGCGGGCGGATGGGCGGCGTGCTCCACGCCCTCCAGCTGACGACGGCAGCGCCCTGAAGCCTTGTTTTTGACGGGCGCGACCCGATTTATCGCGCAACGAACCGTCCTTTGGAGTGATTGCAATGACCGAAGACACGCAGGCCCGCATCGCCGAGGCCGTGAACGGCAACGAAGTGCTGCTGTTCATGAAGGGCTCGCCGCTGTTTCCCCAGTGCGGATTCTCCAGCCGCGCGATCGCCATCCTCGATCATCTCGGCGTCGAATACGGCTCGGTCGACGTGCTGCAGGACCAGGCGATCCGCCAGGGCATCAAGCAGTTTTCCGACTGGCCGACCATCCCGCAGCTCTATGTGAAGGGCGAATTCGTCGGCGGATCGGACATCATGATGGAGATGTACGAGACGGGCGAGCTGGCCGAGCTGCTGCAGAAGGCCGGCGTCGCGCAGAAGGCGGCCTGATCTTCGTTTCTCTGGAGAGCGTTTCCGGGAGGCCCGCGGGGTGGCGGGCCGTCGCGTGGGATCGCGCCGGCCCGCCGGTGTTCGCGGGAACGTGGAACGCTCATAGCTTTGCAGGCGGCGTGCCAGTTTTCGCGAATGGCGGATTCCCGCAGGGTCCGAAAGTTAACGCGGTTTCCGACTGTTTCCGGATTGTCAGAAATTCCGACAGGGGGGCGCCATGACCGATCAACCGCTGGTCGAAACGGTCCACCCGCTGGTGCGGCGCGTGCTGGCGCACAATCCGTCACCCTTTACCTCCACGGGTACGCAGACCCATATCGTCGGCCAAGGCGAGGTCGCGGTGATCGATCCCGGCCCCGATATTCCCGAGCATGTCGCGAACATCCTCAAGGCCGTCGAGGGCGAACGGATCGTCGCGATCGTCTGCACCCACACCCACCGCGACCACACGCCCGCCGCCGGGCCGCTGGCGCAAGCCACCGGCGCTCCGGTCATGGGCTGCGCGCCGATCATGGCGGACGACGGCAGCGGGCTGGAGGCGGGCTTCGACCACAGCTATTCGCCGGACCGGATCATGGTAGAGGGGGACAGCGTCTCCGGCCCCGGCTGGACGCTGGAAGCGGTCTTCACGCCCGGCCATACCTCCAACCACCTCTGCTTCGCGTTGCCGGAGGCGCAGGCCCTGTTCACCGGCGATCATGTCATGGGCTGGTCGACCAGCGTGGTGATCCCGCCCGACGGCGATATGGGCGCCTATATGGCGAGCCTCGAGAAGCTGATGCCGCGCGACGATGCGATCTACTTCCCCGCGCACGGCGATCCCGTCACCAAGCCCAAGCAGCTGCTGCGCGGAATGCTCGGCCATCGCAGGCAGCGCGAGAACCAGATCCTCCGCACGCTGGGCAAGGGCGCTGCCTCGATCCCCGATATGGTGGCGCAGATGTATGTCGGCCTCGATCCCCGGCTGGAGAAAGCAGCAGGCCTCAACGTGCTGGCGCACCTGATCGATCTCGACCAGCGCGGGCGAGTACGTGCCGAGGGCGAGCTGTGGAGCCTCGCGGCTTAGCATGAAGACCGTCCTGAAAGTCCTGCTCGGCATCGTGCTGGGCTTCGCGCTGGTCGCCGGCGGGGTGCTGGTGGCCGGCAAGCGCATGTTCGACCATTTCTGGTCGCCCGACCCCGAGAGCATCGCCACCGCCAGCCTGCAGGGCCTGCAGGCGCAGAGCCGGCTGACCGCCCTCGTCGCCTCCTATGTCGCGGTTGTCACCTCCAGCCAGCATCGCTTCGGGCTTTCGGCGCAGCGGACTTTGATCATGCCGGGCCGCGTGCGCTACGAGGTCGATCTCGGCCAGATGAAGCCCGGCGACGTGACGTGGGACAAGGACAGCCATCGGCTCGACGTGACGCTGCCGCCGCTGATGATCGAGGGACCGGAGGTCGATCCGCAGCGGATCAAGGCCTATGACGGCGGCGGCCTGCTGCTCAGGTTCACCGACAGCGGCGAAGCGCTCGATGCAAAAAATCAGCAGGCCGCGCGAACCGAGTTGATCGAGCAGGCGCGCGAGCCGTCGCCGGTCGCCATCGCCAAGCAGGCGGCGCGACAAGCCGTCGCGCAGAGCTTCGCATTGCCCTTGAAGGCTGCCGGGATGGAGCCGAAGGTCCGCGTCCGCTTCCGGGGCGAGGCCTTTGCGGACGACCAGCCCTTCACCCCGATGGATTTCGCGCGGCCGTGGCAGGATGTGATCGCCAATAGCCGCTGACATTTGCCGCCGACGCTCCTATCTGGGCGGCGACCGAGGGTAACGGGACATACGCACATGAACGCGCCTGCCATGAGCCTCAAAGGGCTCGATCTGAAGGCCGAGATCGACAAATTGCGCAAGGAGCGCAATGCCGTCATCCTCGCGCATTATTACCAGACGCCCGATATCCAGGACCTCGCCGATTTCGTCGGCGACAGCCTCGATCTCTCGGCCAAGGCGGCGGCGACCGACGCCGACGTGATCGCCTTCTGCGGCGTGCGCTTCATGGCGGAGGTCGCCAAGATCCTCTCGCCCGACAAGACCGTGATCCTGCCCGACATGAACGCCGGCTGCTCGCTGGAGGATTCGTGCCCGCCGGAGCAGTTCGCCGCCTTCCGCGCCGCGCACCCTGATCATATCGCGCTCACCTACATCAACTGCTCGGCGGCGGTGAAGGCGCACAGCGACATCATCGTCACCTCGTCCTCGGCCGAGCGCATCCTCGCCCAGCTGCCGATGGACCAGAAGATCATCTTCGCGCCCGACAAGAATCTCGGCGCCTGGTTCAACCGCAAGACCGGCCGTGACATGCTGCTGTGGCCCGGCGCCTGCATCGTCCACGAGGCGTTCAGCGAGACCGAGCTGCTCAAGCTCAAGGCGCAATATCCGGACGCGCCGATCGCCGCGCACCCGGAATGCCCGGCCTTCATCCTCGATCATGCCGACGAGGTGGGCTCCACCCGCGCGATCCTCGACTTCGCGCTATCGACCGATGCCGACACGATCATCGTCGCCACCGAACCGCACATCATCCACCAGATGGAGAAGGCGGCGCCGCACAAGCTGTTCATCGGCGCGCCCGGCGCGGACGGCAACTGCAACTGCAACATGTGCCCGTACATGGCGATGAACACGATGGAGAAGCTCTACGTGGCGCTGCGCGACATGGAGCCGCGCATCGAGCTCGACGAGGCCACCCGGCTGGCCGCCAAGAAGCCGCTCGACCGGATGCTGGAAATGGCCGGCAGGACGGTGGGCATGGGCGATCTCGGGTCGCGCTGATCACGGGAACGGTTTCGCTGCCGGAACGCTGTGCGCGTGAACCCGGCTAGGAGATTTTCCCCATGAACAACGTACTCGGCATGCTGATCGGCGCTGCGATCGATCGCGAGGACGGCGACAGCGGCGTCGAGGGCGCGATCGGCGGCTATCTGGCGGAAGGCGCGCTCAAGCTGGTCGCGCCGTTGGTGGTGACCTTCGCGATCGGCTGGGGCGTGCAGTTCCTGCTCCGTCGCGGGATCGAGGCGATCACCGGCGAGGATGCCGCCGCGACGGATTGATCCGGCGGCGAGGCTTCCCTACGAGAAAACCCCACCGTTCGCCCCGAGCATAATCGAGGGACGTGCGGCAGACGCAGCGTGTGGGGCACGTGCCTCGACTTCGCTCGGCACGAACGGAGTTGTGACGTGACCTTCGAACTTCCCGGCTTCGACCTCGATGCCTTCGTCCGTTCCACGCTCGCCGAAGACCTCGGCGATGCCGGCGACATCACCTCCGCCGCCGTCATCCCTGAGGCGGCGCGCTTCACCGGCGCACTGGTCAGCCGCGATGCGATCGTGGTGGCCGGGTTGCCGATCGCCGCGGCCTTCTTCCGCCACCTCGATCCCGACGTCGTGATCGAGACGCTGGCGCAGGACGGCGACCGCATCCTCAAGGGCACCACGCTGATGCGGATGGAGGGCAGCGCGCGCGCCATGCTCACCGCCGAGCGCTCGGCGCTCAACACGCTCCAGCATCTCTCGGGTGTCGCGACACTGGCGCGCACCTATGCCGATGCGATCGCCGGCACCGGCGCGACCCTGCTCGACACCCGCAAGACCATTCCGGGCCTGCGTGTTCTGGAGAAGTACGCCACCCGCATGGGCGGCGCCACCAACCACCGCATGGGTCTGTGGGACGCGGCGATGATCAAGGACAACCATATCGCGGTGGCCGGCTCCATCGGGCAGTCGGTGGGGGCCGCGAAGGCGGCGGGCATCGCCAGCATCATCGTCGAGGTGGATCGCGTCGACCAGATCGAGCCGGCACTGGCGGCCGGCGCCACCCACCTGCTGCTCGACAACATGCCGCCGCCGATCCTGCGCGGCGCGGTGACGCTGGTCGGCGGGCGCGTGCCGACCGAGGCCTCGGGCGGGGTGACGCTGGAGACGATCCGCGAGATCGCCGAAACCGGCGTGACCTACGTGTCGGCCGGCCGGTTGACCCAATCGGCCCCGGCGGCGGATATCGGGCTGGACCTCGCGCTGGCTTGAGATCGGCTGAGCGGGCGCTAGACTTCGCTTCCGGGGCAGGGGGAGTGAAGTTATGCGTCCAGAATCCATTCGATGGTTCGAGCGGGTCTATATTGGCCGGATCGTCGTCGGCTTGGCGGTCACGGTTTACAGCGCCTATTGGGCCAGCCGTACCTTTGGCGACTATCCTCCCGCCGGCTATCTCACCGGCTGGATCGGCATCGGCACAGTTATGCTCGGCCTGATGTGCAATGGTCTGCTGCTCTATTTCATTGGGCGCCGGGCGAGCCGCGTCGCCAAATGGATTTTTATAGCGGGAGCCGTGCTCGGGATGATATCGGTCTTCCGGGTCGTCATCGCGCCCAATTTCTTTCCCGCCATCTTCAAGATCGGGTCGCTCTTCCTCGTCGGGCTCGATTTCACGATGATCATGTTGATGTTCCAGCCTGATTCGCGCGACTGGTTCGAACGGCGAGGGCTGGTGGAGCAGGATTATGCCGAAACCTTTTCCTGATCGGTTTGCTGGTTTAGGCTGACGGCCAACAGGGGAGTGAGACGATGCGGCCCAGGTCGATCATGCTGTTCGAACGGATTTACGGCTTCAACATCCTGCTGGGGATCGCGTCCGGCGCATGGGCGTGGATGCACTGGACCGCGATGCTGCCGCCCGGCATGCCGCCGCAGGTCGCGACGATGATGCCGATCATCATGGCCAGCAGCCTGATCGGCGGGACGATCATCAACCTGCTGCTGCTCTTCTTCATCGCGCGCAAGGGCGCGGAGATCGCGAAATGGATCTTCATCGTCCTGTTCGTCGTCGGCGTCGTCGGCGTGCTGCGCGGCTTCGCGGGATCGGCGGTGCAGTTGCCGGCGGTGACGCGCGTTTTCGCGATCGTGCAGATCGTCATCCAGGCCGCATGCGCGTGGCTGCTGTTCCGCCCGGACACCGTGCCGTGGTTCAGGGGCGAGCCGGTGCCGCCGAACCTGCGCGACACGTTCTCCTGAACGCTTGCGCAATAGGAATTGGCGAGCTAATCGTTCTCTAAATGTTCTTTTATGGGAGATTCGCGCGTGCGTTTCCTGCTGACGATCCTCGCTTTGCTGGCGCCATCGATGGCTGCGGCTCAGCCGCTGCCGCGTCCCCATGCCGAGCTGGCGAGCGCCGATCAGCCGGCGCGGCGCGTGCCGACCACCGGCTACACGCTCTCGTTGATCTGGACGCCGGAGCATTGCTTCGCGCAGAACAGGCGCGGCGGGGGGCAGGACGACATGGAATGCTCGGGTGTCTCCGCGCACGGCTTCATCCTGCACGGGCTATGGCCGGACGGGGACGGGCCGAACCGCTGGCCGCAATATTGCCACCCGGTTGCGATCCTCACCGACGACCAGCTGCGCGCCGGCATCGCGGCCACGCCCTCGACCCAGCTGCTACAGCACGAATGGGCCAAGCACGGCAGTTGCATGACCAACGATCCGGTCGCCTATTTCCGGACCGAGGACGGCATATATAACGGCATCCACGCCCCCGACATGGCGAGCCTCGCGCACCGCCGGGGGCTGACCGCCGGTCAGGTCCAGTCCGCCTTCGCCGCCGCCAATCCGGGAATGCGTGCCGACATGATGCGGCTCAACCTCAACAAGCGCGGCTGGCTGGAGGAAGTGTGGATCTGCATCGGTCTCGACAAGCGCCCGCGCACCTGTCCGGCGGAATCGGGCGGGGCGGATATGAGCGAGTCGGTGAAGGTGGCGGCTCCGTGAGTTGAACCCCCTCTCCCGCCCGGCGTGAGAGGGTGGTCAACGCTTCACGATCTCGCCCTCGACCACCGCGCTTTCAGGAAAATGCCGGTCGAGGTGGCGCTTGATTATCTTCAGGTTCATCGTGTTGGACCGGAAGAAGAAGTCCGGTATCGCCCCCACCCACGGGATCAACCCGAGCGCGAAGTCGAAGCCGACATTGCCGGCCATCCGCGCCATCTGCCATTTCGACATGCCGAGGTTGCGCGCCTCCCAGATGATCCAGCCGCCGAGCGCCGCGGCCACCGCATCGCCGGCGACGGGCAGCGCATCGAGGATCACATCGAGGCCGATGCGCCGGTTGATCACCGGCACGACGAACAGCCCTTCCAGCAGATGCTCCATATGCTCGATCCGCCGGCGCACCGAGGCGGGATCACGGCCTAGCTGCGCCTTCTCGGCGAGGCGGTCGAAATGGTCGGTCATGGGCATATGCGGCGGCTCCTTCGCGCGTATCAGCGCTTGAGGGGCGTCCTCAGTTCATTCAGCGGGTGAATCGCGCGCGGCGAGTCGCGATAGAGATCGAGGCCGGGCGCCACCAGCGACCAGCGGACCGGCTGGCCGAGCGCGATGAAGGGCGTATCGTCTGCCATCAGCGCATCGGCCTGCATCAGCAGCACGCCGCGCTCGGCGAGAGAATCCGCGTCGCGCGCCTCGACCAGCAGGCGATCGGTGACGTCGGTGCAGATCACCCGCCGGTCGCAGGCGAAGCTGCGCAGGTAGAAGCTGGCGATATCGGCGGGCGCGACCGCGTCGATCAGGCGCAGCTCCGCCATGTCGTTCGGCCCGACCGCGACGGCCTGCACGCCAACCGCCCGCCAGTCGCGTGCGATGCTCGCGAACAGCAGCGTCGCGCCGGGGCCGGGCGGCATGGCGACGCGCAACACCGGAACGGAGCCATGCGCGGCCCGCCACTTGCCGATCAGCCCTTGCGCCTGCGCCTGCCGATCGGCGAGCGGCAAGGCGGACCAGGACGGCGTCGCGGGCTGTTCGATCTCCGGCGTGCCCGGCGCGACGATCGTTGTGATTGGCGACCAGCCCGGCACGCCGAGCAGCGGCCCGATCCGGTCGCGATCGACCGCCATGGCGAGCGCCCGGCGATTGCCGGCATCGGCGGTGAAGCCGGCATCGGCCTGCACGAAGGCGAGGCCGAACAGGCCCTCCACCGGATCGAAGCGGAGCGCCCCGCGCGGCAGCCCGGCAAGATGCGCCACGGGCAGATCGGTGAAGCGACCACCGAGCACGAGATCGGACCGGCCGGCGACGAACCGGGCGATCGCGCGACCGGCGGCCTGCCCGCGCAGCCTCACCATCGGCGGCGGGCGCGAGGGATCGTCGGGATCGGCGTCGCGATCGGGGAGGGGACGCAGCAGTGCCGCTCCTTCCCCTGATGCCACGATCGCGAACGGCCCATGACTGGCGGCGCCCATCGTCAGATCCGGTTGCGCGAACAGCTCGAGCAGATTGGGGCGCGGGGCCTTCAGTTCGACGTCGATCACCTGCGGGGTGACAGCATCCACCTCCTCGATCGCGCCGAGCAGCGGCTTGAGCGGGTTGCTGCTGTTCGCCGCGATGGCGGCATGGATGCGGCGGGCCACGGCCTCCGCATCGATCGGGCGGGCGCCAGGATCGGGCAGGTCCGGCAGACGGAAGATCAGGCTGCGGCCGCCGTCGCTCACGATCCAGCGCGCGGCGATGCCGGGAACGATCTGCCCTCCGGCATCGAAGCGTACCAGTCCCTGGCGGGTCGCCCCGATCAGCGCGGCGGACGGCGCATCGAGCGGGGCGCGATCGGCGCCAGCGCGGCTTGCGGCGGTCGCGGAGCCGATCACGCTTACCTCGATCGGTCCGCCATCGTCGTGCCGCCGGCATCCGGCGAGCAGCGTGAGCGCGACGAGCGCGGGGAGGGCGATCCGGACCATGGCGCTATCGCCACCCTAAGCGGCACGCGCCCGAGCGCCAGCCTGAACATGCTCTTCACCATTGTTTTACGAGGCCCGCGCTATCCGGGTCCGTCGATCCGGGGGAAAGGTGATCCGATGAAGGCAGTCATCCAGATGCGTCGGGAAGATCCGCGCCGCGAATCGCGACACTTCGCGCATCGCGACGGCGAGATCGAGCCGGTCGGCTCGGACAGCGTGCCGGGCGTCGTCACCGATCTGTCCCGCTCTGGCTTCCGCATCGTCGTCGACGAGCCGCTCGCGCCCGAAGCCGTCGTGTGGCTGAAGGTCGGTGGGCAGGGGCCGTTCATGGCCCGCGTCGTTTGGTATGACGGCACCGCCGCCGGCTGCGAATTTGCCGGCCGCCTCCACCCGAACATCGTTGCCGGTCTCCTCGAAGGCTGATCCTCAAGCTGCGATCGCTTGACGATTACAGATGTGGTCATTACGATCACAACTGTAATCGAAGAGGTGAGTCGTGGCCGAGCGGATCAGCGAAGCGGAACTGGCTGTCATGGAGGCGCTGTGGGCGTCGCCCGTGCCGCTCACCGCGCAGGAGGTGCACGATCGCATCGGCGACGCGCGCGACTGGAGCGACCGCACCGTCAAGACCATGCTCGGACGCCTCCTCGCCAAGGGCGTGCTGGCGCATGAGGAGGATGGCCGGCGCTATCTCTATCGCCCGGCCGTGAAGCGCGACGCCTATGTCGCGGGTGAGTCCCGCCGGCTTGTCGATCGCCTGTTCGGCGGGCGCGCCGCGCCGCTGGTCGCGCATCTTGCCGAGGGCGAGGGGCTTTCCCCGCAAGATATCGCCGAACTCGAGGCCCTGCTGAAGGAGCTCAAGGCATGACCGGCTATTTCCAGGCGCCGTGGGTGGTGCAGACGCTGATCGCCTCCGCCCTGCTGATGGCGATCGTGCTGATGCTGCGCGCGTCCGTCACCCGTGCTTTCGGCGCGCGCGCGGCCTATGCCTTGTGGCTGTTGCCGGTGCTGCGGATGATCCTGCCGCCGCTGCCGGGCTGGCGGATGCTGGCAGTGCCGGTGATCTATTGGGCGCCGCAGCACAGGACGGTCGGCCTGGTCGATCCGGCGACGGCGGTGCAGTTGGCGCATGATGTGGTGCGGTCCGAACATGCGCGCATCGCGGAGCACTTCGCGCCGGGCATGCCCGTCCAGATGATCGTCTCGCCGCACCCAGCGCCGTTGCTGCCGGGCGTCGACTGGCCGGTGCTGCTGCTGGGCGTCTGGCTGGGCGGCGCGACGCTGTGGTTCGGCTGGCAGATGGTCCGCTATCGTGCCTTCCTGGCCCGGGCCATGCGTGGCGCGCGTCCGTTGACTCGCGAGTGCGGTATCGACGTACTGCTCAGCGATCATGTCGACGGGCCGGTGGCGGCCGGCGTGTTCCGGCGCCGCATCTTGCTGCCTTCCGACTTCATGGCGCGCTACTCGCCCGCCGAACGCCGGCTGGCGCTGGTTCACGAGGCGGCGCACCACGATCGCCGCGACGTCCAGGCCAATCTGCTCGGCCTCGGCGTGCTGGCGCTGCACTGGTGGAACCCGCTCGCCCACCGCGCCTATCGCGCCTTCCGCGCGGATCAGGAACTCGCCTGCGATGCGACGGTGCTGGCCGATGCGTCGACGGTGGATCGCATCGCTTACGGAACGGCGGTGCTCAAATCGGCCTCGGCGCGGATGCCTGGTGTGGCCTGCGCGCTCAGTCACAAGGCTCAGCTCAAGCAGAGGATCGTCATGATGACCAGGAAGCCGATCGGCGCGACGCGCCTTTTGATGGGAGGCGTGGTTGCGCTCGCCGCGATCGGCGGCGGGCTGCTGCTCACCGCGTCGGGCAGCGCGCTGGCGCAGGATATGCATCCGGTCGAGTTCACCGGCCCGGCGCCCGCGCCGGTCGAGGCGGCCCGCGCCGGGTCCGACCGCGCGGCGCGCCGGGCGGAAGCCGCCGGCCGCCGGGCCGAGGCGGCCGGCCGCCGCGCCGGCGCCATCGGTGAGCAGGCGGGGCGCACCGCCGGGATCGCGGCCGAGCGTATGTCGGCCGAGGCCGAGCGCCGCGCCGCCACCGCGTCCGCCGAAGCCGAGAAGGCCGGGCGCGAGGCGGCGGCCGCTGGCGCGAATGCCGAAGAAATCCAGCGCACGGCGCTCGCCGCCGCGCGCGCCGATCTAGCGCGGCAATGCGCCGCCGCCGGCACACCGATGGACGCCAATGCCGATTGGGGCACGCTCGCCACCTGCGGCCGCATGCACGAGATGGTCCGCACCGCGATGGAGCAGGCGCGCCTGGCGATCCGCACGGCGCCCGGACTGAGCGATGCCGATCGTGCCCGTGCCATGGCCAACATTGATCGTGCCGCAGCGGACGGGGATCACGAGATCGACGCAGCGAAGGATGCGCCGACGTCCTGATAATCCATACGATCGACACGGGCCGTCGGTGCGGATCGTACCGGCGGCCTTTTCGCGAGATCAGCCCGGGACGGTCAGGGCGGTGAAGACCATCCGCTCCCAGACATTGGCGGCATCGCGGGCGAGGTCCCGGCGATCTCCCTCATGCAGCATCTCGTCGGTGGGGATCCGCATGGCGCCGATCGCCCGGTGCGCGGCGAGCCGGTAGCCGGCACGGGCATCCTCACCGAGATCGTCCCAGTCGGGCGGCCCGTTTCCGCCCGACGCGCCGGGCAAGGCGGTGTGAATGGCGCGGGCGATACGATCCGTCATGTTCGTGGCCGTCATGCTCATGGCATAAATCTCCCCCGAGACGTTCCTGTTATCCTCTCGCGGGCTCTGCGGCCTTTCATCCGATTGAAACACGACGGAGCGGTTCGAGGCAATATCGATTGCGCGAGAATGGGATTGCACGACACGATCGATAATTGCTGACTGTCGGGATAAATTCCCACTGAACAGCAAGGTACTCGGCAATCCATTTCGTGCCGCGGAATGAAATGCCGGAAAACGGCCATTTCCGATTTGGCACGCATGATGCTGGGGAACAGGGGCAAGCCAGAACGGCTCGCAGGGCTCCGGCCCTCCGGGAAGGAGATACTGCCATGCACACCGTTTCACGCCTCATCCCCGCGGTCGCCGCTCTCGCGATGGCCGCCGCCCCCGCCTTCGCGCAGGGCGCTCCCGCCACCCGTCACATGCTGGTGAAGTATCAGCCGGTGTCGGGCGAATATTGCTTCGACACCGCGCCGTTGGACAATGGCGCGACCTCCGTGTCCCGCCTGCCCAGCGTCGAGTGCAAGACCCGGGCCGGCTGGGCGCTGGATGGCCTCACCATCGCGCGCCGCTGATCGATGCATCGGGGTAAGGATGAACCTGTGGCTCCAGGAGCCGCAGGCTTTCCTTTTGCGGGATATTGTGGTGCGGGCGGCGGGACTCGAACCCGCACTCCAGGGGAAGACGATTTTAAGTCGTCTGCGTCTACCGGTTTCGCCACGCCCGCATGCGCGCCCACAAAGGCGGGAAGGGGCGGCGGGTCAAGGGGGCTTTGAAACACGCCGTTCGTGCTGAGGAGCCGCTGAGCTCGTCGAAGCGGCGTCTCGAAGCATATGCCCCACACATGCCCTTCGAGACGGGCCTTCGACTTCGCTCAGTCCCTCCTCAGGGCGAACGGAATCCTCCGACGCCCGTCAAGCGACGTTCAGGCGCTCGCGCATTTCCTTGCCCGGCTTGAAATAGGGCACGCGCTTGGCGGATACTTCCACCGGCTCGCCGGTACGCGGGTTGCGGCCGGTGCGCGCATCGCGCGCGCGCGTGGAGAAGGCGCCGAAACCGCGCAGCTCGACGCGCCCACCCGCGACGAGATGCGCGCTGATCGCCTCGAAGATCGAGCCCACCAGCCGTTCGATATCCTTCAACGGCAGCTCCGGATTGGCATCGGCCACCCGCTGCACAAGTTCGGACCGGATCATCGTCGCCTAACCCTTGTCTTATGCCCTGCCGGACGAGTCTCCCTAGGGCCTGATCATTTCCATAAAACTGGATCAATGTCACGCATCTCTAGGGTTAACGCGTTACGGGTATGAAACGAAAAAGCCCCCGCCCGCCGTGTGGCGGACGAGGGCCTTCGCTCGACCGGCGTAACCGGTTGAGACTGTTAGTTGTTATCCTGACGGGCCTTGAGGGCCTCACCGAGGATGTCACCCAGCGACGCGCCCGAGTCGGACGAGCCGTACTGCGCGACGGCCTGCTTCTCCTCGGCGAGCTGCAGCGCCTTGATCGAGAAGGTCGGCTTCTTCGAACGATCGAAGCCGGTCACCATCGCATCGAACTTCTGGCCGACCTGGAAGCGCTCGGCGCGCTGCTCGTCGCGGTCGCGGCCGAGATCGCCGCGACGGATGAAGCCGGTCGCGCCATCGTCGCCGATCTGCACGTCGAGGCCGGCGTCACCCACCGACAGAACGGTGACGGTGACGGTCTGGCCCTTGTTGACGCCCGCCGACGACGAACCGCCGGCCGACGCGCCCGCACCGGCGACGCCGCCACGCTCGAGCTGCTTGATGCCGAGCGAGATGCGCTCCTTCTCGGCGTCCACGTCGAGCACGACCGCCTGCACGGTCTCGCCCTTGTGGTGCAGCGCCAGGGCTTCCTCGCCGGTCACGCCCCAGGCGATGTCCGACATGTGGACCATGCCGTCCACGTCGCCGTCGAGGCCGATGAACAGGCCGAACTCGGTGGCGTTCTTGACTTCGCCCTCGACGGTCGAGCCGATCGGGTGCTTCTCGGTGAAGGCCTCCCACGGATTCTGCTGGGCCTGCTTGAGGCCGAGCGAGATGCGGCGCTTGTCCTCGTCCACCTCGAGAATTACGACGTCGACTTCCTGCGAGGTCGAGACGATCTTGCCCGGGTGCACGTTCTTCTTGGTCCAGCTCATCTCGGAGACGTGGACCAGGCCCTCGATGCCGGCTTCCAGCTCGACGAACGCACCATATTCGGTGATGTTCGTGACGCGGCCGGAGAACTTGCCGCCGATCGGGTACTTGGCCTGCGCGCCCTCCCACGGATCGCTCTCGAGCTGCTTCATGCCGAGCGAGATGCGCTGGGTGTCGCGGTTGATGCGGATGATCTGCACCTTGACGGTGTCACCGATGTTGATGACCTCGCTCGGGTGGTTGACGCGCTTGTAGCTCATGTCGGTGACATGGAGCAGGCCGTCGATGCCGCCGAGATCGACGAAGGCGCCGTAATCGGTGATGTTCTTGACGATGCCGTCGATCACCTGGCCTTCGGCGAGCGACTGGATCAGGCCGGTGCGCTGCTCGGCGCGGGTCTCTTCCAGCACGGCGCGGCGCGACACGACGATGTTGCCGCGGCGGCGATCCATCTTGAGGATCTGGAAGGGCTGCTCGATGTCCATCAGCGGGGTCACGTCGCGGACCGGGCGGATGTCGACCTGCGAGCCGGGCAGGAAGGCCACGGCGCCGTTCAGGTCGACCGTGAAGCCGCCCTTGACGCGGCCGAAGATCACGCCGGTGACGCGCGCGGTCTTGCCGAACTCTTCCTCCAGCTTGTCCCACGCGGCCTCGCGGCGGGCGCGATCGCGCGAGAGCATCGCCTCGCCCATGCTGTTCTCGACGCGGTCGACGAACACCTCGACCTCGTCGCCGACCTTGAGATCGGCCTTCTGGCCCGGCGCGGGCGCGAATTCGCGCAGCGGCACGCGGCCTTCGGACTTGAGGCCGACGTCGATGACCACGAGGTCGTTCTCGATGCCGGTGACGGTGCCCTTCACCACACGGCCTTCGAAGCCGTCGGCGGCACCCATGGTCTCGTCGAGGAGGGCCGCGAAATCGTCGCGGGTCGGGTTGGCAGTGGTCGCCATAAAAAGTGTCTGTCCTATCAATCGTTTCCGGCCACCCGGTTGGATCCGGGGGTCTTTGGCCGAACTGCCGCGGGGACCCCATGTCCGTCGCGGCGTCCAATGAGCATCACGTGCGGCGGCAGCGTCCAAACGCGAAAAGGGCGCGTGACGGAGAGCCGAAGCTCACCCCATCCGCGCCATGCCACCGCGAGCTTTGCCCGCTGGATGGCGCGCCTATAACGACAAGGTCGCAATCGGGCAAGCCAAACGGGCGATCTGCGCCCGGCGGAGGCTGGGCTGCGACGATCATGCGAGTCGGGGCCGTGCAATCGGTCCGGGACGCAGGCCTACTCGGCGCTTCCGCTGCGGGAGACTCGCGATGACGGACTGGCCACTCTGTCTCATGGTTCCGGGGATCGGCAATTCGGGACGAGGCCATTGGCAGACGGCGTGGGAGCGCGACCGCCCGGATTGTGTGCACGTCGATCTTGGTTGCTGGGAAGCGCCGATCCGCAACGTCTGGCTCAGCCGGATCGACCAGGCGGTGGCCGCCGCCGGGCGACCGGTTGTGCTGGCGGCGCATGGCCTCGGCTGCCATGCGGTGGCGTGGTGGGCCGCTCTGCTCGGCAAGGCGGCTTCACGGCGGGTCTGCGGCGCGCTGCTGGTGGCGCCGCCCGATCCGGCAGTGGATTTCCGTCTCGGCGATTTCGCGCCGGTGCCGACCGCGATGCTGCCTTTCCCCTCGATCGTGGTGGCAAGCCGCGACGACCCCGCCGCCGGCCTCGGCTGGTCGCGCGAACTGGCCGGCGAGTGGATGTCGGATTTCGCCGAGGTCGGCGAGGCGGGGCACCTCAATGCGCGCTCCCGGCTCGGCGACTGGGCGCAGGGACAGCGATTGCTCGATATGCTGATCGATGGCGGCCCGGGCCTGTCGCGCTATCCATACCGACGCGAGCAGCCGTCCCGCCCGGCGCGCCCGGTGCGGCCTTCGCTGCGAGTCGTCACCCCGGCGCGGTAGCCCGGTCGTTTCGGAAGCGGTCGCTCGTCGACGGCGGATGCGCGTTCGTCGACGGTTCGACACCCCGGTAGAGGGAAACGCGCCCTCCGTCGAACCTGCCGCGCATGCCATTCCCGGTTCTCCTAGCAAGGCTCCAGCGACGACGAAGACGCCGCCGCGAACCGCCGGGACACCCCGCTCCGGCCCCCTTTGAGGAGCACTGACCATGGCTTTCCGTTTCACCGCGCTTGCGCTTGCCGCCGCGCTTGTCTCCGCCCCCGCTTTCGCCGCTCCGGCGGCCGACGGGATGAGCACCACCGTCCGCTTCGGCGATCTCGATCTCGCCAGCGGCGCGGGTGCCGCCACCCTGCACACGCGCATCGTGAGTGCCGCCCGCGCCGTCTGCGGTGGCGAGGTCGACCAGCGCGACCTGACTGCGGTGACCAGCGCAGCTTCCTGCCGCCAGGTGGCGATGGCGAGCGCCGAGCCGCAGATTCAGCTGGCGCTCAACGCCGCGCACACCGGCCGCCAGCTCGCCGCCAACGACGTGAAGGTTTCCGCGCGCGGCTTCTGAGCTGCCCGGCACGATGTCCCCTTGGCCCCCGGATCCAGGTGATCCGGGGGTTCTTTTTGTTTGATGCCTTAGGACAAAAAGCGGACACCGGGGCCATGATACCGGCACTTCTCGCCTCGGCTCTTCTGACCAGCCCGCCGGTCATCCCGTCAGAATTGACGCGCGCCGTGGCGGGCTTGCAGGTTTCGGACTTCGAAAGCGCTAAGACCGATCTCAATGGAGATGGGCGACCCGAGTGGCTGATCTACGCGCAGGGTGAGGATTGGTGTGGTAGTGGCGGTTGCACGCTGTTTGTGCTGACGAAGCGAGGTCGAGCTTTTCGGGTCGTTTCGCGCACGACCATCTCGCGACCACCGATCTGGCGCCTCACCTCCAAATCGCACGGATGGCACGACCTTGCGGTGTGGGCCAGCGGTGGGGGTATCGCGCGCGCCCATCTGTCACGGCTGCGATTCGACGGGCGACGTTATCCGGGCAATCCGTCCGTGCCGCCTGCCATGCCGGTATCGCATCCGATCGGCAAATTGCTGATCGCGCATTGATCGCGATGCAGATTCAGCCCCGCCCGATCAGCGCCTTCGCGGCCGGCAGGTAGCTCCGGCCGATCCGCGTCTCGCCGCCGTCGGCCTGCACGGCGTACCAGGTGCCGAGGCCGTCGTGACGCAGCTTGGCGATGAAATCGCGCCGCACGATCGCCGAGCGGTGCAGGCGGATGAAGCGCTCCGGATCGAGGCGCCGTTCCAGCTCGGTGATCGTCTGATGGAGCAGGAAGCTGCGCGCGCCGATGTGAAGGCGCATGTAGTCGCGCTCGGCCTCGATCCGGTCGACGTCGTAGGCCGAGACGCGGATCACCTCGGACCGGTGCGGCACCCAGAATTCCTCCAGCCATTCGGGCGCTGGCACGGCCGCATCGCCGGTGGCGCGCAGCTTCTCGGTGACGCGGCCGATCGCCTTGGCCAGCCGCTCGGGCACAACGGGCTTGAGCAGGTAATCCACCGCCGCGACGTCGAAGGCGGCGACCGCGAACTGGTCGAAGGCGGTGCAGAAGATGATCGCGGGCCGTGCCGTCTTCGCCTCCAGCGCCTTCGCCACGCCGAGCCCGTCCAGCCCGGGCATCGAGATGTCGAGCAGCACGACTTCGGGCGCCAACGCCTCGATCATGCGCAATGCCGCCTCGCCGTCGGTCGCGGTGCCGACCAGCGCGATGCCCGGCGTCTGCGCGCAGAGGATCTGCAGGCGCTCGACCGCGAGCGGCTCGTCATCGACGATCAGCGTGCGCAGCGGTTCAGCAGCCATGGCGCACCAGCGGCATGGTCAGGCGCACGACGAAGCCGCCGCCGGCGCGCGGCCCCCAGTGGCAATGCGCAGTGTCCCCGAAGCGGGCGGCAAGACGGTCGCGCACGTTGCGCAGGCCCACGCCAGTGCCGCCCGCAGCATCGCCTGCGGGATCGCCGTCATCTTCGACGGAAAGCAGCAGGTTTTCCGCCTCGGCGCTGGCGCGGATGCGGATCGTCACCGGGCGGCGGGCGCGCGAGACGCCGTATTTCACCGCATTCTCGACGATCGGCTGCAGGATCAGGCCGGGCACGCAGGCCTTCTCCAGCAACTCCGGCACCTCGATCTTCGTCACCAGCCGCTCGGGGAAGCGCACCGTCTCGATGTCGAGATAGAGCCGCTGGAGCAGGATTTCCTCGGACAGCGGCACGTCCTCGGTCGGATCGCCGGTCAGGCTGGTGCGGAAGAAGGTGGAGAGGTTGATGATCATCCGCTCGGCCTCCTCCTTCTTGCCGGTCATCACCAGCGAGGAGAGCGAGTTCAGCGTGTTGAACAGGAAATGCGGATTCACCTGATAGCGCAGCGCGCGCAGCTCGGCCGATTGCGCGGCGGCGCGCAACTCGGCGGTGCGCCGCTCCAGCGCGCCCATCCGCGCCGCGTAGCAGAGCGAGAGGTAGATGGCGGCCCAGGCGATGAAGAAGAAATAGCCGTTGCCCGCCTGGTCGACGATGTCGGTGAGCGGCGTGCTGTCCTCGGCGTCGGTCATCTGCCCGACACTGACCGGAGGCGGCGGGGCGGGGGGAGCGGGCGGCGCGATCATCACCGTTTCGCCCTTGTCGTCCTCGATGATCACGGTCGAATGGTGGGAGACCGGCGCCGGAGAAGCCGGCTGCGCCATCTGCTTCTCGTGCGTCCGCTCCATGAAGAACCAGTTGATCGTGGCGTAGGCGAGCGCGGCCGGGACCGAGAGCAGCGCCGCGATGATCATGCTGCGGCCGAGCTTCGTGGTGCCCCAGCGGCGCATCGCCAGATAGAACAGCACCGTGACGCCCGCGCTGCCGGCCGAGACGAGGGCGCGGGCGAGCAGCATGGTGTGGCCGCTGTGGTAGACCACGGTGGCGCGCAGCGACCATATGGTGAAATAGAGCGCCCAGAAGACCGCGATCGACAGCAGCACGATGCGCGGCGACGGCTCGGGGGCGGGATGATCCTCGTTCGACATGGCCAGAGACATAATGCGCGAGCCTTAACACGGCATCGGCCGTTTGCGCGCCGGTCGAACTGGAACAGTCGTTCGTCGAAGCGATGAGCTTAAACCCGTTCGCCCTGAGCTTGTCGAAGGGCTGTCCTTCTTCTTTTCAGCGCCGGAAAAGAAAGGGCAGGGCTTCGACAAGCTCAGTCCGAACGGGGAGGGCGCGCAGCTACTCCATCACCTTCAGCAGGGCATCCACGCCACAGCTCGCGAAGCTCGCGAAATTGTCGGCCACGCCGTAGGGCAGCATCAGGGTGCGATCGTGCACCATCGCGCCGCAACTATAGACCACGTTGGGAACGTAGCCGTCGCGCTCCTTGGCGCTGGGCTTGAGGATCGGCTCGGGTGTGCGCGCCAGCACCTTGGAGGGATCGTCCTTGTCGAGCAGGGCCGCGCCGAGGCAGTAGTTGCGCGCCATCCCGACGCCGTGGGTGATGACAAGCCAGCCCTCGTCGATCTCCATCGGCGATCCGCAATTGCCCATCTGCGCGAATTCCCACGGGTAACGCGGCGAGATCAGCTTTGCGCCGCCGTCCCAGTGGAAGAGATCCTCCGAATCGAGCAGCCAGATGCTTTCGTTGTCCTGCCGGCCCAGCATTACGTAGCGGCCGTCCACCTTGCGCGGGAACAGCGCCATGCCCTTGGCCTCCGCCGCCGATCCGGTGAGCGGGCGCACCTCGAAGGTCTTGAAGCCGGTGCCGCGCAGCAGCTCGGACCGGGCGTTACGGCCGTCGAAGGCGGTGTAGGTGCCGTAGAACTCCACCTCGCCGTCCTCCTCGACGAAGCGGCACAGGCGCAGATCCTCGACGCCCATGCGCTGGCTGTCGGTGACGGGGAAGATCACCGTCTCGGAGACATCCTCGCTCTCCTCGCATTCGATGCAGGTGGAGCCGTCGCCGTTGGTCTTGGTGATGGTGGGCGAGACGGCGAGCGGGCTCGGCTCGTCGACGACGAAGCCCGCCTCTTCGGACCAGCTGCCGGTGCGGAACGTGACCGAGGAGATATGCCCCTCGCCGATCCCGCGCAGCGACATCAGGAAGCGGATCGCGCCCGAACCGTCCTCCTCTTGTTGCGGATGCAATACCATCGAGGGGTTGAACAAGGCGGCAGCCTCGAAACTGTATTCCTCGCTGAAATAGGCGCCGATGACGAGCTTGCCCTGATCGGAGGCCTTGGTGCAGGCGGGCACGCGCTTCGCCACCTCCTCGTAGCGGCGCATCAGCGTGCCTTCGAGGTTGCGGTGGCGCTCGGCCAGCGCCTCCTCCATCAGGTCGTATTTCTCTTTCAGCGTCTTTTCGTCGAGCGCCAGGATGTGCTCGACGATGTTGCGCACGCGGGGATGCTCGTCGTCGCGGAAAGGATCGGGATATTCGGGCGCGAAGGGCCGGATCACGGTGCGCGCGGGATCGGGGCGAAGATGCACCCGGCTGTGCTTGAAGAGATGCCTGCTCATGTCCTTGCCCCGCGCTGATGGCCGCTGCCTGCTGAGACTCGGCGGCACGCCCAAGGTTCCATCAACGATGCGTGCCGCGCGGCATAGCCGTCGCGATTGTTCCTCCGGCCGAGCGCCTTATCGCAGGCGACATGGGGCAGGAGGATGCGAATATGGGCGAGGCGCTGGCGACGGTGGCCGAGGGAAGGCTGCGGGGCGTGGGCGAAGGTGGGGTGAACCGCTTCCTCGGCGTGCCCTATGCGGCGGCCCCGCTGGGCGCGCTGCGCTTCAAGGCACCGGCGCCGCATCCCGGCTGGAGCGAGGTGCGCGACTGCACGCAGCCCGGCCCGACCGCCCCGCAGGCGCAGACGCCGGATTTCCCCGGCCTCGATCTGGTGCCGCTGGTCGGCGCGGGCTGGCGACAGGGAAGCGAGTTCCTGCAGGCGAACATCTGGGCGCCGGAGGGCGCGAAGGATGCGCCGGTGATGGTGTTCATCCACGGCGGCGCCTTCGTCGGCGGCAGCAACGACGCGCCGGTGCAGGACGGGACGCGGTTCGCGCGATCGGGGGTGCTGCTGGTCTCGATCAACTACCGCCTCGGCGTCGAGGGCTGGCTGGCGCTGCCCGGCGCGCCGACCAATCTCGGCCTGCGCGACCAGATCGCCGCGCTCGCCTGGGTGAAGGCGAATGTCGCGGCATTCGGCGGCGATCCGGCGAACGTCACCGTGTTCGGGGAGTCGGCCGGTGCCATGTCGATTGGCTGCCTGATCGCCTCGCCGCTGGCGCAGGGCCTGTTCCGCCGCGCGATCATCGAGAGCGGGCACGGATCGATGGTGCGCCCGATCGCGGTTGCGGAGCGGGTGACGAAGCGGCTGGCGAAGATGGCGGGCGTGACGGCCGATGCGGTGGGCTTCGCGACGCTCACCCCGGCGGAGTGGATCCCGATCCAGCAGACAATGCAGCTTCCCACCACCCGCATCGACCTGCGCGACGAGACGGGGATCGAGCCCGCCTTCGGCCTCTCGCGATTCCTGCCCGTCTATGGCGACGACGTGCTGCCCGAGCCGCCGCTCGATGCGCTGGCCAAGGGGGTGGGGGCGGACATCGATCTGCTGATCGGCACCAATGCCGAGGAGATGAACCTCTATTTCGTGCCCACCGCCGCGCGCGACGAGATCGGGCGGCTGCTGGCGTGGGTTATCGCCCGCAGCAAGGTGAGGCGCGCCTGGTCGATCCTGAAGGCTTACGGCATGGGACGGCGCAAGCCGGGCCATGTCTTCACCGAGGCGATGACCGATCTCGTCTTTCGTCTGCCGGCGCGCGTGTTCGCTGCCGCGCATCGGGGGCGCACGCACTTTTACGAGTTCGGCTGGCGCTCCCCGGCCTTCGGTGGCGAGCTCGGTGCCTGCCATGCGCTGGAGCTGCCCTTCGTGTTCGACACCACAGCCTGCTGCGCTGGGAAGCAGGGCTTCGTTGGCCCAACCCGCCGCAGGATCTCGCCAATCGCGTCCATGCTACCTGGGTGGGCTTCGCGCGCGACGGCGGGCTGGACTGGCCGACCTATGCGGCCGATCGGCCATGGGTGAAGCGGCTCGATCGCGACGAGGCGATCATCGAAGCGCCGCTCCCGGCCGCCGTTTATTGGCCCTGACATCTCATCCTATCAGAGAGGTTGAAATGCCTGTCAGATAGCTATACGACTCGCCGCAACGATACAGCGCGGAGAGGCGTGCGATGGAATGGAAGCAGGGTGAGGACGCAGGTTCGCGCAGCCGCGTCGTGGTGGTGTCCGCCGACATGACGGTATTGGTTCGTCCGTTCGCGATCGAGGGCGTGCAGGCGCCCGGTCAATTGGTCGCTCTGGCTTGCGATGCGGGTGATGCCTGCATGCGCTTCGTCGAAGGGCGCGAGGTCGCGGCGCTGGCGGATGGTGATCCCGCCTCGCGTGTCGTGCTGCTGCTCAACGAAACAGTCTTCGCGCGGGTCGGCGGCGGATTCCCGCGCGGGATCGATGCACGCTTCCAGCTGCCGGTCGAGCTCCGCCCGATTGTCCGCGCCATGCTCGATTGCACGGTGCCCGGCGAGGCGGGCGACCTCTACTCAGCCGCCAAGGGCATCGAGCTCATCTGCGAGGCGGTGCGGCTGCTGGAGGCGGGCGCGCTGGTGCCGCTCGCCGCCGACATGGTGCTGAACCACGCCGACACACGGCGCATCCTCGATGCGCGCCGGCTGATCGAGGAGCGCTGGCAGGAGCGCCTCACGCTGGAGGGCATCGCCGGCCAGTGCGGCGTCAACCGCGAGAAGCTGCGCCGGGGCTTCCGCGCACTCTTCTCCTGTACCGTCGCCGAGGCGATTTCCGAGCGGCGGCTGGGCGAGGCGAGCCACATGCTGCGATCGACCGACCTGCCGGTCTCCTCGATCGGCTATCGCAGCGGCTATCTCAACAATGCCAGTTTCAGCCGCGCCTTCGTGCGGCGGTTCGGCGTGACGCCGAGCGACTATCGGGCCGGCCGCCTGGCCGCGTGAGGGGGACGGACATGGACATGGCGATGGACGGCGCCGCACGGCGCGCCGACGGCGGCTCGCTGGTGCAGCGCGCGATGGATGCGGTGAAGGATCATATCCGCGACCAGCGCCTGCGGGTCGGCGACACGTTGCCCGGCGAGGCGCATTTCGCGGGCGAGCTGGGGGTCAGCCGCGCGGTGATGCGCGAGGCGTTCGGGGCACTCGGTGCGCTCAAGCTGATCGACGTCGGCAATGGGCGGAAGGCACGGGTGGGGGCGCTCGACGGATCGGTGATGGCCGCCGCATTGGGCCACGGCATCACCACCGCGCAGATCAGCGTGGCGGACGTGTGGGACGTGCGCCGCACGATCGAGATGCGCACCGTCGTGCTCGCCGCGAAGAACCGTACCGGCGACGAGGCGGCGCGGATCGTCGCACTGGCCGAAGCGATGGCGGCGGACGCCGACGACCTCGTCGCCAAGACTCGCCACGACATCGCTTTCCACGAGGCGATCGCGATCGCGTCCCGCAACACCCTGTTCGTGCAGATCGTCGCCTCGTTCGGGCCACTGATGGAAGTCGCGGTGCCGGCCGCCTGGGGCACGCGCACCACCGAGGAGCAGCGCGTCTCGACCATCGCGCGGCACCGCGCGGTCGCCCGTGCCATCGCCGATGGCGACGCGGTGGCGGCGGTGGCGGCGATGTCCGACCATTTCGACGCCTCGATCGACGACATCCTGAAGGCCAGCCGATGACGGCCTACGCGCCGCTCGGCGAGGTCTCCGGCGACATCGCTCCGGCGCGGCGATCGACGATGATCGTGGCGATCGCGGTGCTGACGCTCAACCTGCTGATCGGCGCGGCGCTGCGCCTCGTCTTCGCGCCGGTGGTGGAGCTGGCCAAGGCGGATCTGCACTTGAGCGATACGCAGCTCGGGCTGATCCAGGGCATTGCCGGGGCGTTGCCGATCGCTTTCCTGTCGCTGCCGCTAGGGCGACTGACCGATCGCGCCAACCGCGTGCGGTTGCTCGCTGGTATCACGATCGTGTCGATCGCCGGCACCGCACTGGCGGGCATGGCATCGAGCTTCGCGATGCTGTTCGCGGGACGGATGCTCGGCGTGCTCGCGGGCTTCTGCGCGCTGCCCGTGGCGATCTCGATCGCGGCCGACCTCGTCGCTCCGCAGCTGCGCGGGCGGGCGATGTTGTTCCTCCAGCTCGGCTTGATGATCGGATCGGCGATCGCTTTCGCGGTGGCGGGCAAGCTGGCGGGTCTCGCGGCTTCGGCACTGCCTGTCGCCGGACTGGCACCGTGGCGACAGGCGCAATTGCTGTTGGCCGGCGCCGGCCTGCTGTCGATGGCGAGCTTCCTGCTGCTCCGCGATCCGCCGCGCCGAGAGATTGCCGGGAACCTCGACATCCCGCTCAGCGAAGCCTTCGCCGAGATCGGCCGGCGCGCCGGCTTCATCGTGCCGCTCTATATCGGGCAGGTGACCGTGGTGATGGCCGACATGGCCGCCAGCGTCTGGGCGGCGCCGGTGCTGACCCGCGATTATCATCTCACGCCCGACCGGTTCGGCGGCTGGATGGGGCTGGTGATCCTGCTCTCCGGCATCCTCGGTGCGGTGCTCGGTGGGCTGGCAGCCGATTTCGGGCAGAAGGGAAAGTTGCCCGGCGGGATGCTGGCGGCGGCGATCGCGGCGGCGGCGGTGTCGATCCCGGCCGCCTTCTTCGCGGTGATGCCCAGCGCGACCGACTTCGCCTGGGCGCTCGGCCTGCTGCTGACCTGCGGCGGCGTCACCGGCCTCGTCACGGCGACGGCGCTGTCGGTCTATATGCCGAACGAGGTGCGCGGCTTCTGCCTCGGCCTGTTCATCGTCGTCGGCGCAGTCGGGGGCCTCGGCATCGCGCCGAGCCTGGTGCCGTGGGTGAGCGCACTGCTGGGCGGGGAGGGGCATGTCGGCCTTGCGCTCGCCATCGTCGGTGCCGTGACGAGCGTGGTGGCGCTCGTCGGCTTCGTCTTCGCGATCCGTCATCAGCCGTTGCCGCCCGCCGCCTAGACAAGCGCGCATTCCGCCCGCATTCTCAATGTCCTGATAGGGGCTAAGGGGAATCGACATGCGGGTGAATGCCATCGTCGTCGCGCTGCTGTGCGCCGCGTCCACCGTTCACGCCGAGGTGCCGACGCCGGCCCGGCCGGTCACCGATCCGAAGGCGATCGCATCGCCCGCCAACCCCGCCGCCCGGCCGGTGCCGATCGACGATCTCGGCTATTCGCGCGGGCTGCTCTCGACGGTGTGGAGCGCGGACGGCAGGCAGCTGTTCCTCTCCACCAATTTCACCGGCCGCTACAACATCTGGCGCACCGAGGCGTCCGGAAGCTGGCCGGTGCAGCTGACCCAGGCGGACGATCGCCAGTCCGGCCTGCTCGTCTCGCCCGACGGCAGGACCGTCTATTTCAACCAGGACAATGCCGGCGACGAGGAATATGACATCTACGCCGTTCCCGCCGCCGGCGGGCCGGTGACCGACCTCACCAATACGCCCGATATCCGCGAGGGCGCCACCGTGATGGCGCCCGACGGCCGCAGCATCGCGATCACCTACAAGCCCAAGGCGCGCGGTCAGACCGACATGGGCCTGCTCGATCTCGCCACCGGCAAGGTCCGCCTGCTGACCCACGAGGCCGACCCGCAATGGGACTGGACGCCGATCGCCTTCGTCGAGGGCGGCAAGGCGCTGATCGCCGAGCGCAGCTTCACCGACCAGACCGCCGGCGAGGTGTGGAAGGTCGACGTCGCCACCGGCAAGGCGACGAAGCTGCTCGGCAAGCCCAAGACCATCTACTACGCCGCCGACGCGACGAAGGACGGCAATACGCTGGCGATCAGCAGCAATGACGGCACCGGCCAGATGCACGCGGGCGTCTATTCGGTGGCGACCGGCAGCTTCCGCTGGCTCAAGCCGACGCCGTGGGAGCAGACTGCCTCCGCCATCTCGCCGGACGGCAAGTCCATGGTGGTCGGCACCGGGATCGACGGGCGGACCGAGCTCAGCCTCGTCACCATCGCCACGATGGCCGAACGCACGCTGCCGCTGCCGCCGGGCTCGAACGATGTCGCGGGCACCAAGCCCTTCTCGCCGGATTCGAAGAAGCTGCTTGTCATCCAGACCGGCGCCACCTCGCCCGGCGCGCCGGTGATCATCGATCTCGCCACAGGCAAGGTCGCCGCGCCGATACAATTGGCGATGGCGAGCCTCGATCCGGCGACGCTGCCGCGCTCCGCGATCGTCACCTACAAGAGCTTCGACGGCACGCTGGTCAGCGCCGTGCTGACGATCCCGTTCAATCTCAAGCGGGACGGATCGAATCCGGCGGTCGTGATGCCGCACGGCGGCCCGACCGGCCAGACGACCGATTATTTCAACAAGACCGCCACGGCGCTCGCCAGCCGTGGTTACTTCGTGATCCAGCCCAATCCGCGCGGATCGACCGGTTATGGCCAGGCCTTCCAGAAGGCCAACTACCAGGATCTCGGCGGCGGCGACCTGAAGGACGAGCTGGCGGCCAAGGATTTCCTCGTCGCCAGCGGCTATGTCGATCCGAAGCGGGTGGGGATCACCGGCGGCTCCTATGGCGGCTTCATGACGCTGATGGCGATCGGCCGCGCGCCGGATGCCTTCGCCGCCGCCGTGCAGGAATATGGCATCATCGACTGGCGGACGATGTGGTCGCACGAGGATGCCGGGCTGCAGGCCTATCAGAAGTCGCTGCTCGGCGATCCGGCGACCTACCCCAAGGTCTATGACGCCTCCTCGCCGCTCACGTACATCAAGGATGCCAAGGCACCGCTGCTGTCGCTGCAGGGCGAGAACGACATCCGCGTGCCGCGCGGGCAGGCGCAGCAGGTGACCGACGCGATCAAGGCGAAGGGCGGCGTGGCCGAAGTGGTCTATTACCCGGCCGAGGGCCATGGCTTCGCCAAGCGCGAGAATCAGGTGGATTCGCTCAAGCGCACGATCGACTGGTTCGACAAGTATCTGAAGAAGTGAGGGCCTAGCCCTTCCGGCGCTGCTCGACGAGGCCGATCGCGGTTGCCACCGCCGCCGCTACGTCCAGCGTGCTGGTGTCGAGCAGCAGGGCGTCGTCCGCCTGCCTGAGCGGCGCGATCCCGCGCCCGGAATCGCGTTCGTCGCGCGCGCGGATGTCGCCCAACACGTGATCGTAGGTGACCGCAAGGCCCATCCGCTCCAGTTCCTCGAAGCGGCGCCGCGCACGCACTTCGGGGGATGCGGTGACGAACAGCTTGGCTTGCGCTTCCGGCGCGATCACCGTGCCGATGTCGCGCCCGTCGAGCACCGCGCCGCCTTTCTGGTGCGCGAAGTCGCGCTGACGTTCCAATAGCGCGGCACGCACCGATGGATGCGCCGAGACGATCGAGGCGGCACGGCCGGCGGCCTCGCTCTTGAGGCCGGGGTCGGTCAGCAGTGCCTCGTCGAACGCGCAGGCGTGGAAGGCCTCGCCCTCGTCGGACGGATCGCCGCCACCGCGCAGCACCGCGATGCCGACCGCGCGGTAGAGCAGTCCGGTATCGAGATGCGGCAGGCCGTAATGCGCGGCCAGCGCCTTGGCGATCGTGCCCTTGCCCGATGCGGCGGGCCCATCGACGGCGATGATCATAGCTGCGGCCCCCGGCTGCCGCGCATCGCCGCGATCAGGCCGATCAGCGCGATGATACCCCACACGCTTTCCAGCACCACCGAAGGCAGGTTGAAGTCGACGCTGAGCGAGATCAGCAGCAGGACCGCGCCGACCAGATTCATCGCGTTGAACAGGCGCTTGTCCATCGCGGGCGAGATGTTGGCGTAGGCGAAGGCGGCGATGAAGGTCGCGCTGCCGATCAGGCCGATGATGGTGGCGACGATGTGGCTCATGCCGCCACCGCTTCGTGGCTTTCGGCGCCGAGCGATTCCATCATCGGTACGAAGATCGGGAAGCTGGTGGCGATCGGTGCGCGATCGTCCACCGTCACCGGCTTCCGGCAAGCCAGCGAAGCGATAGCGAAGCTCATCGCGATGCGGTGATCGAGGTGGGTGGCGACGGTCGCGCCGCCGGCGAGCAGTTCGCCGCCGGTACCCTCGATGATCAGACCGTCCTCCAGCTCCTCTACGCGAGCGCCGATCGCGCGCAGTCCTTCGGCCATCACGGCGATGCGATCCGATTCCTTGACGCGCAGTTCCTCCAGACCCCGGAGGGTCGATCGGCCGTGCGCCAGCGCGCAGGCGACGAAGAGGATCGGGAATTCGTCCACCATCGAGGGAACGATCGCCGGATCGGGTTCGATCCCCTTGAGGGACGAAGCCTTCACCCGTAAGTCCGCCACCGGCTCGCCGCCGACCGTGCGCTCGTTCTCGAACGCGACGTCGCCGCCCATCGCGCGCAGCACCTTGTAGAGGCCGGCGCGCGTGGGGTTGAGGCCGACATTCTCGACAACGATCTCGGAGCCCGGCACGATCAAGGCCGCCACCACCGGGAAGGCGGCCGAGGAGGGATCGCCCGGCACGACGATGTGCTGGGGCTTCAGCTCCGCCTCGCCGGTGATCGATATGATCCGCTCGCCGCCGACTTCCTCGACGGTCAACTCGGCGCCGAAGCCGCGCAGCATGCGCTCGCTGTGATCGCGGGTCGGCACCGGCTCGATCACGCGGGTGATGCCCGGCGCGTTGAGCCCGGCCAGCAGCACCGCGGACTTCACCTGCGCGGAGGCGACCGGCAGGCGGTATTCGATCGGCACGGCCGGCACGATCCCGCGCACCATCAAGGGCAGGCGGCCGCCTGGAGAGGGCGTGAACTCGGCGCCCATCTTCGACAGCGGCTCAATCACGCGGCCCATCGGCCGCTTGGAGAGCGAGGCATCGCCCGTGAAGGTGGCGGTGACGGCGTGGCTCGCCACCAGCCCCATCAGCAGCCGCGTCGAGGTGCCCGAATTGCCCATCTCCAGCGCCGTCTCAGGCTGAAGCAATCCGCCGACGCCGACGCCGTGGATCGTCCACAACCCATCCTCGCCCCGCACGATCTCAGCCCCCATCGCGCGCATTGCGGCGGCAGTGGCCAGCACGTCCTCGCCCTCCAGAAGCCCCTCGACGCGGCTCTCGCCCACCGCCAGGGCGGAAAGCATCAGCGAACGGTGCGAGATCGACTTGTCACCCGGCACGCGCACCTTGCCCGAGAGCGGCCCGGGGGCGGAGAGGCGGAGCGGGGATGCGGGGGGATGGCTCATGCGCGCGGGCTTTTGACAGCGGCGTCCCGCTATGGCAAGGCGCCGCGCCTGATGCTTCCTTGCGGGATTCCCCGAAGGGAGCCCTTTCTCAAGCGATTGGACCTGGACGAGACATGCTGAAGCCTGAATGGGGCACCAAGCGGACCTGCCCGAAATGCGGCACCCGCTTCTACGATCTGGGCAAGGAAGACCCGGTGACCTGCATCGCCTGCGGGATCCAGTGGGAGCCCGAGCCGGTGCTCAAGTCGAAGCAGCCGCTGCCCTTCGACGCGCCCAAGCCCGTCAAGGAGAAGAAGGAAGAGGAAGATTCGGATCTCGCCGAGGATCTGGACATCGGTGAGGACGAGGAGCCGGCCGACGACGACACCGATATCGGTGGCGACGACGATCTCGGCGTCGCCGCGCGCGACGACGACGACGACCAGTAAGCCTTCGTTCGGGCGCTTTCCGGAGGCCCCGCGGAAAAATGCGGGAGGCTCCGGAAAGGCGCTTGCAAGGGTCTGCCGCCTGCCCTAAAGGCGGCGCTCCCGAGGCCGGAACCCAGCCGGCCGGGCGGAAAAGGCGTGGGGCCGTAGCTCAGCTGGGAGAGCGTCGCAATGGCATTGCGAAGGTCAGGGGTTCGATCCCCCTCGGCTCCACCATTTCAAGAGGCCCCCGATATCGGGGGCTTTTTTGTTTCTTGCGGTGAGGGCTGATCAGCCGTCCACTGCCCCCGTCACGCCGTAGCATCGCAGGAACTGGCCGACGATCCGGGCCGCTTCACGGCGGATCGTATCGTCCTCGCGCTTCTCGATGCCCCACAGCAACCGCTGGGGATACCCGCCCGCGCACAGGCCGAGCAGCAGGCCGGCCGCCTCGTCCGGATCATCCTTCCGGAGCGCGCCGATCTCCATCTGGCCGGCCAGATAATGGGCCAGAAGCTCCCGGCTGCGGCCCGGC
This sequence comes from Sphingomonas chungangi, assembly GCF_013778325.1. Taxonomy (GTDB): domain Bacteria; phylum Pseudomonadota; class Alphaproteobacteria; order Sphingomonadales; family Sphingomonadaceae; genus Solisphingomonas; species Solisphingomonas chungangi. The sequence goes on from NZ_JACEIB010000006.1 coordinate 232,059, forward strand.
GCGCGATCGTAGAAGATCCGCCCGATCTCAGGAAAGCGTTCGACCTCGCTGATGATCAGCCGCTGGAGCGCGATCGCATCCGGCATCGTGATGCGGGTGAGGAACTTGCCCGCGAAGCTGGTCAGCACGCGATCGATGGGCAGGCGCGGATCGAGCACCGCGCTCATCACCGATCGGAAGGCGGCGGTCGCGGAATCGAGCACCGCCGCGAACAAGTCCTCTTTCGAGCCGAAATAGCTCCACAGCGTACCCTTGGAGCCGCCCAGACCGGCCGCGATGCCGGACATGGTCGTCCGGTCGTAGCCGTTTTCGAGGAACGTGCGGGTTGCCAGCTCGATGATCGCCGCACGCCGTTCCGCCTTGCGCGTCTCGCGACGGCCCATCGGGGCGGTTTCGGTCTCCGTCATCATTGCCGTACTATACGGTACGATTTCCTGTTGACAAGGACTTTGGGCGAGCGCAGATAAAAACCGTACTTTTTGGTACGGAGATTCGATCATGCATCTCGCGAAACCTCGCGGGCTGCCGCTGCGGGCGGCTGCCCTGTCCTTGCTGCTGTCCGGCTGCGTGGCCGTGCCGAAACTGGGGCCACGCCCCGAAATGCGGCAGGCGCAGAGCTTCGCCGCCGAACGAAGCCTCGCGCCGTCTCCCACCTCCGATGCCACCTGGCCGGGCGGTGACTGGTGGCGCGGCTATAACGATCCGCAGCTGACGTCGCTGATCGAGGAAGGGCTTGCCGGTGCGCCCGATCTCGCTGCCGCAGTGGCACGCCTCCGCCAGGCAGAGGGCTATCGCCAGCAGGCCGGTGCGGCGTTGCTTCCGCGGATTGACGGTTCCGCCTCGGTCGGCGGCACGAAACAGAGCGGGCAGATGGGTTCGCCGTTGCCGGTTTCGATGAGGGGCTGGAAGGACACCGCCAGCGCCTCGCTCGATGCCAGCTTCGACCTCGATCTCTGGGGCAAGAACCGCGCGAACCTGCGCGCGGCGACGTCCGATGCCGATGCCGCATCGGTGGACGTCGCGGAAGCGCGGCTGCTATTGTCGACCAACATCGCCAGCGCCTATGCCGATCTCGCGCGCTATTATGCCGAGCGCGACGTCGAGGCGAATGCGGTGCAACTGCGGCTCGATACGCAGAAGCTGGTCGCGAACCGCGTCGCGATCGGGCTCGATACCAAGGCCGAACTCAAGCAGGCCGATTCCGCCGTCCCCGCCGAGCGGGCGCAGCTCGCCGCCGTTGAGGAATCGATCGCGCTCACGAAGAACAGCATTGCCGCCTTGCTGGGCGAGGGGCCGGATCGTGGGCTGAGCGTCGAGCGGCCGACGCTCAGCTTTACCGCGCGTACCGTGCCTGCGGACGTCACCACCGATCTGATCGGCCGTCGGCCCGACGTTGTCTCGGCGCGTGCGCGGGTGGAATCGAGTGCCGAACGGATCAAGGCGGCGCGGGCGGATTTCTATCCGTCGGTCAGCCTCACGGCGCTGATCGGCGTCCAGTCGCTCGGCATCTCCAACCTGTTCCTTTCGGGATCGAGCTTCGGCAATGCCGGCGCGGCTGTCAGCCTGCCGATCTTCCATGGCGGCGAGATCAAGGGCAAGTATCGCGTCGCGCGCGGCACCTATGACGAGGCCGTCGCCACGTATGACGGCACCGTCGCGGGCGCCTTCCATGACGTTGCCGATGCGGTGACCAGCCAATCCATGCTTGCCGAGCAGCTGAGCCAGTCGCGCCAGTCGCTCTCCGATGCGCGGGAGGCATACGATGTCGCCCGCCAGCGTTACGAAGGCGGCCTTTCCGATTACCTGACCGTGCTGACCGCGCAGAACAGCGTGCTGACCGAGCAGCGTATCGTCGTCGACCTCGAGGCGCGCGCCTTCACGCTCGACGTCGCGCTGGTGAAGGCGCTCGGCGGCGGCGCCGTCGCGCCCGTTTCAACCCTCACGACCAGCGCCGATGCCGGCGCCGCATCCCGGGAGACCATCCATGGCTGAGGCTGATCCCATGATCGAAACCCACGCGCCCGAGACCAAGCCGGGCAATCCGAAGCGCCGCAGGGCCCTGCTGGGCATCGGCGGCGCGGTGCTGCTGGCCGGCGTCGGCTATGGCGGCTGGTACGCCCTTGTCGGCAGCCACCATGTCAGCACCGACAACGCCTATGTCGGCGCCGACACCGCGCAGGTGACGCCGATGGTGGCGGGGCAGGTGGCGCAGGTGCTGGTGTCCGACGCGCAGACGGTGAAGCGCGGCGACGTGCTCGTCCGCATCGACGACAGCGACGCCCGCATCGCGCTCGCCGACGCCGAGGCCGCGCTCGCCAAGGCCAAGCGGCAGTTCGGGCAGACCAGCGCGACAGGCAGCTCGCTCGCCTCGACGCTCGCCGCCAAGGATCAGGCGATCGCGGGCGCGCAGGCGCAGCTCTCCTCCGCGCAGGCCGCGCTGCAGAAGGCCGCGATCGATCTCGATCGCCGCAGGAAGCTGGCGCCCAGCGGCGCCGTTTCGGCCGACGAGCTGACCTCGGCGATCAATTCCTACGCCGCCGCCAAGGGCAGCGCGGACAATGCCCGCGCCGCGCTCCAGCAGGCGATCTCGGCCAAGGATGCCGCGAAGGGCGATCTCGCCGCCAACCAGGCGCTGATCGACGGCACCACCGTCGTCACCAATCCGGACGTGCTGGCCGCGCAGGCGAAGGTCGATCAGGCGCGGCTCGATCTGTCGCGCACCGTGATCCGCGCGCCGGTCGACGGCGTCGTCACCAACCGCAACGTGCAGGTCGGGCAGCGGCTGGCGCAGGGGGCGGCGATCATGAAGGTCGTGCCGATCCGCCAGCTCTACGTCGATGCCAATTTCAAGGAAGGGCAACTCGCCCATGTCGCACCGGGGCAGAAGGTGGAGATCACTTCGGATCTCTATGGGGCGGGCGTGGTGTATCACGGCACGGTGGTCGGCTTCTCGGGCGGCACCGGATCGGCCTTCGCGCTGATCCCGGCGCAGAACGCCACCGGCAACTGGATCAAGATCGTCCAGCGCCTGCCGGTCCGCATCCGCCTCGATCCGCGCGAGCTCGATGCGCATCCGCTGCGCGTCGGCCTGTCGATGGACGCCGATATCCATATCTGAACTGGCAAATCTGAACCGGGGAGGCCGCCGCAATGGACAGCCCGCACGAGAAACCCGTCACGCTGAGCGGTGCGCCGCTGCTGTTCGCCGCGCTTGCGCTGGCGCTCAGCAACTTCATGGTGGTGCTGGACACCACCATCGCCAACGTCTCGGTGCCGCACATATCGGGTGGCATCGGCGTGTCGCCCGATCAGGGCACCTGGGTGATCACATCCTATTCGGTGGCGGAGGCGGTGTGCGTGCCGCTGACCGGCTTCCTGACGGCGCGCTTCGGCAGCGTGAAGCTGTTCATCGGCGCGCTGATCGGCTTCGCCTGCTTCTCGATGCTGTGCGGCATGTCGACCTCGCTTGGCGAGATCGTGCTGTTCCGGCTGGGGCAGGGCTTCTGCGGCGGCCCGCTGATGCCGCTGACCCAGACATTGCTGATGCGGGTGTTCCCGAAGGAGAAGCATGGGCAGGCGCTGGGGCTGTGGTCGATGACCACGGTGACCGCGCCGATCCTCGGGCCGATCCTTGGCGGCGTGCTGAGCGACGATGCCTCGTGGCACTGGATCTTCTTCATCAACCTGCCGGTGGCCGCGGCCTGCATCGCCGGTGCGTGGATGCTGCTCCGCCCGATCGAGACGGCGCTGAAGCCGGCGCGGATCGATGCCATGGGCCTCGCGCTGATGGTACTGTGGATCGCCGCGCTGCAGGTGATGCTCGATCTTGGCCATGATCGGGACTGGTTCCACAACAGCTTCATCGCCATCCTCGCGGTCATCGCCGTCATCGGCTTCGCGCTGTTCTGCGCGTGGGAACTGACCGAGGCGCATCCGGCGGTCGATCTGCGCGTGTTCCGCCATCGCGGTTTCTCGGCAAGCGTGGTGGCGCTGGCCTTCGCCTTCGGGACGTTCTTCACGTCCGCGGTAATCATCCCGCAATGGCTGCAGGGCTATCTCGGCTACACGGCGACGTGGGCGGGCTATGCGACCGCCTTCACCGGCGTATCCGCCGTGATCGCCTCGCCGATCGTCGGCAAGCTCTCGGCGAAAGTCGATCCCCGCAGGCTGGTCAGCTTCGGCATCCTCTGGCTGGGCGCGACGACGCTGTTGCGCGCGCACTGGAACAGCAGCGCGGACTTCTGGTCGCTGGCGGTCCCGCAATTGCTGCAGGGCGTGGGGCTGCCCTTCTTCTTCATCCCGATCACCAGCATCGGGCTGGCCGCCGTGGACGAGGAGGAACTGGCCTCGGCGGCGGGCCTGATGAGCTTCCTGCGTACCATGGCGGCGGCGATCGGTACCTCGATCTCCACCACCGCCTGGGACAACGACACGCGCGTCGCGCGTAGCGAGCTGGTGTCGAAGCTCAACAGCAACGACGTGTCGGCCATGCTGCAGAACCAGGGCTTCGGCGTCGATCAGGTGCGCGGCACGATCGAGCAGCTTGTCAACGGCGAGGCGACCGCGCTGGCGACCAACCACATCTTCCTCGTGTCGGCGCTCGTCTTCCTGTTCGCGGCCCTCCTGATCTGGGTCGCGCCGAAGCCGGACCGGCAGGTGGCGCCGGGCGCCGCGCACTGATCATCCGCCGGGCGGCTTCGGCGCGGGCCGTACCACCAGCTTGTAGGGCGCTTTGCTGGCGAGATATTGCGCCGCCAATCGCTGGATCGCCGCCGGCGTGACGCCCGCGAGGTCGGCCGGGCGGGATCGGATGGTGTCCAGATAGCGCGGATCGGAATCGGCGCAGGGCAGGGCGGACAGCCAATAGGTGCCCGTCGAAAGCAGAGTCTTGCTTTCCTCGAGAAGCGGCGTGCGGGACCGGCTCAATTCCTCGATGCTGACCGGCCTTGCGGCGAGGTCCTGCACGATCGCATTGAGCTCGGCGAAGAAGGTGTCCACCTTGGTCGGCTCGATCTCGACCGTCGCGGCGATCATTCCGTAGCCGGGAAACAGCTCGGACTGGTCGATATAGGTGGTCGGCGCGTAGGTGAGCCCTTCCTTCTCGCGAAGGCCATCGATCAGGCGCACCTGGATGATCTGCGACATCACCTGGATGGCGCGTGCGTCGGCCGTGCTGGCGAAGAAGCCGGGCGTTGGCCAGGCGGCCAGCGCGATCCCCTGATCCTGGCGTCCCGTGCTGATCTCGGTGACCGGGGACGGTGTCGCCGCCGGGAAATGCGCGTCGCGGATCGCGGGCCGAGCGGTTCGGTCGGGGAGGGATCCGATCGTGTTCCGGGCGACCTCGATCGCGCGATCGATATCGAGGTCTCCCACCATGACGATGTTGATCGGCCCGGCCAGAGCCGGTCGGAGGATGGCGGCGAGATCGGACGGGCGCGATCGATCGAGGTCCGCGGGCGAGGCCGGTCCCCAGCGCGGATCGCGGGCATGGAGCAAGAAGCCCTCGTCCCTCTGCAGCATCAGCGTCGGCGAGGCCGAAAGCTCCGGCAGAGCCGTCACCAGCCGGGCCTTGGCCTGCTCTGCCGCGCGCGGGCGGAAGGCGGGATCGGAGAGATAGGCCGTCAGCAATTGCAGCTCGGTCTCGAAATCGCGCGCATTGGTGCCGCCGGTGAGGTGGAAGCGCTCTTCCGAGACATAGAAATTCGCGCCGACATTCTTGCCGTTCAGCATTTCCGCAATGTCGGTCGCATCGGCCTTGCCCAGCCCGCCCAGGATGAAGGTCTGCGGTTGCTGTGTGAGCATCCAGTAGGATTGCTCCAGCCCCGGCGGCAGGCCGGCGAAGCCGGCGCCGAAATTGGCGTCGAGCATCACCGAATCCTTGAGCGAGGGCGCGCGCTTCAGCGTGATCGATGTGCCGTTGGCGAAGCGGACGATCGTGAGCCCCAGGTCCGCGACATCCTTGCGCTCAGCGATGCGGCCCGGCGCGCCGAAATGGGTGTAGGGCCAGGCTCCGGCCATGTCCTGCTGCTGGGCGGCGAGCGGCGCACGCTCCGCCTCGCCGAGCGCGACACGCAGCGCCGCTTCCCCGCCGGCGGGTGCCTTGCCTGTGGAGATGAAGAGGAGCGGTCCCGATCCGGATACGAGCCGTTTGGCGGCGGCCTGGATGTCGACAGGGGTAAGCGTCGCGATCAGGCGCTCGTAGTCGATGGCGCGCTGCGACGGCGTCGCGAACGTATCTCCCGAAACCATGCTCGCCAGCAGCGTGTTCGCGAGATCGGCGGAGTTCCGGTTGTTCTCGGCCGTTGCTGCCTGGTCGAGCTGGTTGGTGAGACGTAACCGTTCACGATCGATCTCGGCCTGCGTGACGCCGAGCGTCGTGAGCCGCCGCTGCTCGATCAGTGCCGCTTGCACGGCCTTGTCGATCGCGTCGCCGATGGGAATCAGGGACAGCGTGGTGACCTGGGCCGAGTGATAGAGCGTCGATCGGTCGATCGCCGCCGCGCTGAACGGAGCACCCGGTTGGTCGGCGGCGCGATCCAGCCGCGCATTGAGGATCGATGCGGCGATCCATTCCGCGAGCTGCTGGCGTTCCCGGTCGAAGCTGTCCGGCCGGTCGTCATAGCGGGAGACCCAGTCGATCTCGATGCGCTGGGGCGCGCCTGGCTCCGTGAAGATACGGACGTCGCTGCCGCGCCGCTTCACGCCGCCTTGATCGAAGACGGGTGGCGGCGAGCCGTCGGAGGCCCAGTTCCCGAAGGTCGCCTTGATCATCGCTTCCATGTCATTGGGCACGACATTGCCCGTGATCACCAGAATGCTCCGGTCGGGGCGGTAATGCGTCTTGTAGAAGCGGCGCAGTCCGTCTGCGGAGGCCGCTGCGATGGATTCCGGCGTACCGAACGTCCAGCGCTGCGGAATGCGCTGCCCGGCGAGCAGATAGGTCTGGCGGGCCTGCTCGGCATGCAGGGACGGATCGTCGCGCCAGCGGCCTTCGGCCAGCACCACCGCGCGCTCGGCCTGCAGGGCCGTGGGCGATATCGTCGCCCGTCCGGTCGCCTCGCGCAGCATGAACAGCCCTTCGGCGGCGGCCGACAGGCGGGAAGGCGGGAAATCCAGCCCGAAGATGGTGTCTTCTGGCGTGGTGTTGGCGACGGTGTCCTTGCCGAAGCTCAGCCCCATCTGCTCCATCGATTTTTCGAAGTCGCCGTCCGGCACATGCTCGCTGCCGCGAAAGGTCATGTGCTCCAGCAGGTGCGCGTATCCGAGTTCCTTGTCGCCTTCGTCGACCGAGCCGACGCCGACGCGCAGGCGGAAGGATACGCCGCCCCTCGGCGTGCCGTTGCGCAGGATCGCATAGCGCAGGCCGTTGGGGAGCTTGCCGAACAGCGCGCGCGAGTCAGCGACCGGCGTAGGGGAATCGGCCACGGGCGGGGGCGCGGGATCGAAGCTGGGCGGCGGGGGCGGCGGCGCGAGGCGCGGCCTCGCGGGCATGCGGACGGGCGGTGCGGCCTCATAGGCGCGGATCGACGTCATCGACGGAGCGAGTGGCCAACGCGGCACGGCCACGACCGGCGATGGCCGCATTGTGACGACCACGGGCGGCGGCGGCGCCAGCAGGGGAAGCGCCCAGCGAATACGGTTCGAGTAGGAGGAGGCGATGGTTCGCCCCACGGCATCGTGCGCGGGCGTGAAGTGCGCGCGGCTGCGCAGCAGCGGGCAGGTCGCCTGATCGAGCAACGGCTGGCCGCTCGACTCCTTGATCCGGCAATCGGTCACAAGCCCCGAAGCATCGACGTCGAGCTCGAACGAAACCACGCCTGCCTGGCTGGCGCGCCGAGCCGCCGCCGGATAGTCTTTCGGGGTGATCCATGTTCCGGCGTCGATCGGCACCGGCGGGTCGGGTCGAGCAACGGCCGCAGGAACGGCGGCCGCGAGAAACGCGATCAACAGCATTGTTCCCCCAGGTTGGAGGCAACCTAGCGAAAACGAGTCGTTATTCCAGACGCGATATTTGATCTGTTTACCGGTTTGACTGTTTGCCGTGCCACTTCGTTGCGGAAGCTGGACCGATCATCACCAGTTCGGGATCGCGAGCCTCGCCGTTGGCGACGCGATAGCGAGCCAGCGCAGGCCAGTCCTCCGCGCGCTGCGGCACCTCGCGCCCGCGCCGCTCGGCCATGGCATCGGGGTCCGCCATCCGCGCTCGCAGGTCAGCGGGAACGGGTTGCTTGTCGAGAAGCGCTTCGATGAGCCGGATCGTCGCCGCGTCCGGCGGCGGCGGCAGCGTAGCGGCGGCAGCCGAAAAGGGGGCATTCGGAAAGGGCAGGCTGCTCGGGTTGGCGGTTGCCGGGGCCGAGCCTTCGTCGCGCCAGCTCAGCGGATTGGCGCAGATCGGCGGCGCGGCCCCGCGGGTGACGAGCTGGCCCTGCCACCAGTACCCGGCCGACTGAGCAGCAGCTTGCGCGGGATGTTCCAGCCCGCCTTGCTGTTGTTCCACGAGACGACGCAGCCGGTTTGCCCTGGTGAATCGCAGGTCGGCGGGCCGATCGTGGTGAATGCCTGCGGCACATATCCGCCGACGAGATAGGCGGCTATCATCCCGCCCTGCAGCGGCGTGCCGAGGATTTCGCGGTGGACCAGTTCGATGGCGAGCGCCGTCCCCTGGCTGTGCGAAGCGAGAATGAAGGGACGGCCTGATCAGGTCTGTAACGATGACGGCGAATGACGCTCGACGTTTCGCTCGCAAGGGAGACGTTGCGGATCAATGGCGACGCGAACCTGCTGGGCCAAGTGCTGCTCAACCTCCCGAAGAATGCGTGGCAGGCCTGCCGGGGCGCATCGTCTCCGGCAATGGCGGTGCGGGTGGACACCAACGAGGCCGACCGGGTGGTGATCAGCGTGAGCGACAACGGCCCGGGCGTGCCATCGCGTCTCGCGCAGGAAATCTTTCTGCCTTCTTCACGACCAAGGCGGGCGGTACGGGCGTCCGACTGAGCTTCGCCAAGCAGGTCGTCCTGTGAGGCGTAACCAGGGGCCAACGGCATCGAATGAGGTTGAGTATGCGTATCATATTGCTTCCGGCACTTCTTCTCGCGACCGCCGCTTCGGCTGCGCCATCATCGACGGTCAGTTCCAGGTCCGTGCGCGCGCATGAGGATTTCCTGGCGGGAGATGCCCTGCGCGGGCGGGGCAGCGCCACCCACGACGAGGAAGTCGCGGCCGCCTACGTGGCATCACAATTCGAGGGATACGGTTTGCAGCCAGCGCCGGGAATGCCGGGCTATGTCCAGACGGCCGGCGTGATCGGCATGCGCGTCGCGTCGACTCCGACGCTGGAGGTCGCCGGCAGGCCGGTCGAGGGCATGCGGCTGATCGTCGGCTCCAGCGCCGAAGTGCAGGGGCCGATAGTCCTGGCCGACAGCCTGGCCTCGCTGCCCGAGACGGCGGCGGTGGTTGTGTTCACGGCAGGCAACGTGCCGGCCTTCGACATATGGCGCGCGGTGCGCTCGAAGCATATCGGGCTGCTGATCGCGAAGGACAGCGGCAGCGCGACCGAATGGTTCGCCCAGATCGGCGGCCGTACCAGCATGCCGCGCTATCTCGCCGAAGATCCTCCCGCCACGCGCCCGTCCTTCGCGACGCTGCCGGCTGCGACGATCGATGCGATCAAGGCCGGCGAGGAGGCGCGGCTTGCGGTCCCCATCGCGCGGGACGAGACGACCACCAGCAACGCGATCGGCTATCTGCCCGGAACCGATCCCAAAGCCGGCGTGATCCTGCTGTCCGCGCACCTCGATCATCTCGGTCAGAAGGATGGCGGGCCGATCATGCACGGCGCCAACGACGATGCTTCTGGCACCACGGCGGTACTCGAGCTCGCGCAGGCGCTAGCGGCCGGCAAACCGCACCGGCGCGGCATCCTGTTCATCTGCTACGGCAGCGAGGAAATCGGCCAGTTCGGCTCGCGTTATTACGGCGCACATCCAGCGGTGCCGCTCTCGGATATCGTCGCCAATATCGAGTTCGAGATGATCGGCGCGCAAGATCCCAAGCTGCCGAAGGGCACGCTGATGATGACCGGCTTCGATCGATCCGATCTCGGTTCGGCGCTGCAGGCCCATGGGGGCCATGTTGCGGCCGATCCCTATCCGAAGGAAAATTTCTTCCAGCGATCGGACAACTACCAGCTCGCGCTCAAGGGGGTGGTCGCGCACACGGTCACCGGCTGGGCGGAGGTGCCGACCTATCACCAGCCGACCGACACCATCGCCAATCTGGATATCGGCTACATGACGAGCACGATCCAGTCGCTGATCGCGCCGGTGCGCTGGCTGGCTGATGGAAACTTCACGCCACGCTGGACGGGGGCGGGCAGGCCGACGGAATGACAAGAACTCCATAAGCGAGCATTCAGAGCCTTTTCGCATTGTATCGGATGACGGGTTCCGCTCGCCGAGCGGCCCCGCTAATCCCTGCGCCGAGCGCGACAGGAGACATTATGAGCAGAACCGTTTTCATCACCGGCGCCACTTCGGGCTTCGGCGAGGCCGCCGTTCACGCCTTCGTGGGTGCCGGCTGGAAGGTGGTTGCGACAGGCCGCCGTACCGATCGGCTGGACGCGCTCGTCGCCACGCTCGGCGCCGACAGGGTGCATCCGGCCGGGTTCGACGTGCGTGATGAAGCGGCCCGCGACGCCGCGATCGACGCGTTGCCCCAAGCCTTCGCCGGGATCGACCTGCTGATCAACAACGCCGGTCTCGCGCTTGGTACGAAGCCCGCGCAGCATGCCGATCTCGCCCAGTGGAAGACGATGATCGACACCAACGTGACGGCGCTCGTATCGCTGACCCACAAGCTTCTGCCTGCGCTGATCGCACGCAAGGGCGCGGTGATCAACCTGTCCTCGGTGGCGGCGACCTATCCCTATACGGGCGGCAACGTCTATGGCGGCAGCAAGGCGTTCGTATCGCAATTCTCGCTCGGTTTGCGTTCCGACCTGCACGGCACCGGGGTGCGCGTCACCTCAATCGAACCGGGTATGGCGGAGACCGAGTTCACCCTGATCCGCACCGGCGGCGATCAGGGCGCGTCCGACGAGCTGTATCAGGGCGCGCAGCCGATGACGGGCGAGGATATCGCCCAAATGCTCCTCTGGGTAGCGGAACTGCCGCCGCACCTCAACGTCAACCGGCTGGAGATCATGCCGGTGCGCCAGTCCTTCGCCGGCTTCCAGGTGGCGCGCGAGAATTGAGCCATCTCGCTGTCCCCACCCACGCTAGGCGCTCGCCCCGCCGGGCCATTCGGAGAAGCTGACCTCGATGCGGAGACCCGGCCCAGCGTCGTCGATCGCCAGGCGCGCGCCATGCAAGGTCACGATCGCGCTGGCGATGGACAGCCCCAGGCCCGAGCCGCCGCTGCTTCGGCTAGGGTCGACCTGATAGAAGCGGCGGGTGATCCGCTCGCGCTCGGCTGCGGCAACGCCGGGGCCGTCGTCCTGCACGATCACACGGATCTGTCCGGCGGCGCGCTCCGCGACGAGCGAGACGCGTGTTCCGGTCGGCGTGTGGATGATCGCATTCTCGATCAGGTTGGCGAAGAGCTGGGCGAGCAACTCCGCGTCTCCGTTGACCATGGCGTCCGCAGCCATATCGGCAGCAAGCGTGTGCTGCGCGTCGATCGCGACGGGCTCATATGTTTCGATCAGGGTCGCGAGCAGGCCATCGAGATCGACCGGGGCGAAGGGCGCCCGGCGCCCGCCGCCTTCGATCTGGGCCAGCCGCAGGATCGCCCGGAAGGTGGCGAGCAACTGGTCCGCCTGCGCGAGCGCGACATCGATGCCTGCGTCGGTATCTTCGCGGCCGGTCGCTTCCCGTGCGGCCTCCAGCATCTGGCGCAGGCGGGTGAGCGGCGTGCGCAGATCGTGAGCGACGTCGGTCGAGACTTGCCTCAAGCCTTCCATCAGCCCGTCGATCCGATCGAGCATCCGGTTGATATTGCGCGCGAGGTTGTCGAGCTCGGGAGCCAGGCCGATCATCGGCAGGCGCTGTTCGGTGCGGCCCGCCACGATCCGCTCGATCGCCGCGTTCGCGGCACCGATCCGTTTCAGGAAGATCAGTCCTGCCATCCATCCGCTGGCGAGCGCGATCAGCGTGATCGCGATCGCCCACAGGATCGTGAAGCGGACCATATGGCCGCCGAGCTTGTCGACATCGTATCCGTCGGTCGCGACGACCAGAAGGGAGCCATCCGCAAGGCGGGTGCCGAGCGTCACGAGCCGTTCGGGACCTTCGGGGTTGTCCATCGTCGCCGGATGCTCGCGCATCATGACGGAGCCCCAGCCCTCGTGCGCAGCATCCTGTGGAATGCCGCCGACGATGGCTTTCCCCTGGCGGTCGATCAGGAGATATTGGAAAGAGGTCCCTTTGGTGGCCTCCACGCGCTGTCGGATTTCATCCGGGAGATCCGCCGGCTTCTCGGCGACTAGCGTCGCGGTTTCGCTGGTCAGCGATCCCTGCATGGCCTTGTGGGCATAGTGGCCGACCTGATGGCGGACCATGCCGAGGATCAGGAAGGCGGCGATCGCGAAGACGGCCGCGAACATTAGCGCAAAGCGGAAGGCCCCGCTTCGGAAAGGGCTCTGGCTTGTGGATCGGTCGTCAGCCATCGATACGATAGCCCGCGCCGCGCACCGTCTGGATGAGATCACGCCCGAAGCCGCGATCCACCTTGGCGCGCAGCCGGCTCATGTGGCTTTCGATGACATTGGTCTGAGGATCGAAATGGAACGACCAGACATTTTCGAGCAGCATCGTGCGCGTGACCACCTCGCCGGAATGCTGGATCAGATAATCGAGGAGCTTGAATTCCTGCGCCTGGAGATCGATCCGCTGGCCCGCGCGCGTAACGGTGCGTTTGACCCGATCGATCGTCAGGTCGCCGACGGTTGCGGTGACGGTCGTGTCCGACATAGGCGGCCGGCGGGACAGCGCGTTCACGCGAGCGATGAGCTCGGCTGCGGCAAAGGGCTTCACCAGATAGTCGTCGGCGCCGGCTTCGAGCCCTTCCACCCGGTCGTCGATGCCGTCCATCGCCGTCAACAGCAGCGCGGGTGTGCGCACGCCGGCCGCCCTCAGGGCCTTCAGCACGGAAAGGCCGTCGAGCCCGGGCACCATGCGATCGAGGATGAGCACGCCATAATCGCCCTGCGTCGCCATGAAGATGGCGTCCGGCCCGGTGGCGCACGCCTCCACGACATGCCCCGCCGCGGCAAGCTGGCGCATGGCCTGCGTGCGTGTCGCGTCGTCATCTTCGAGGAGCAGCAGTTTCATGGTCATTCGTGAGGGTGGCGATCAGCCGGTGATCATGGTCAGGTTCCCATCGTCGTCGCAAGTTGAGGATTCCCAATGTTGGGACAATGCTGAGCCAATGTAGCCTCATGCATAGCGGACTTCGAAAGGGAGGGCTCCATGCCGCCACAGCGGAACCGTCGGCGATGAGCAGCGGGCTGATACGAACCGGATTCCTCTTTGGGATGGCGTCTCTGCTCGCCGGGTGCGCGAGCTACAAGCCGGCACCGCTGGCGGATTCGGCGGCCACGCTCGCGCCGCCCGACATGGCGATCGTTTCGGCCGATGCCGCGCGGATCGATCGTCCCTATCTCCAGCCGCAGCCGGTCGACTGGAACCAGCCGCTCACGCCCAATGCGCTCGCGGTGATCGCGGTGCTCGAGAATCCGGATCTCAAGGCGCAACGTGCCAAGGTCGGCGTCACCGACGCGCAGGCCTTTGCCGCGCGCCTGCTTCCCGATCCGCAGATCCAGGCGAATTACGACAAATTGCTCTCCGGGCCTGACATGTTCGACGCTTTCGGCGGTCAGCTGGCCATGGATCTCAATCAATTGCGAACCGCGAAGGTGGAGCGGCAGAGCAACGAGGCGGCCAAGAAGCAGGTGCGGCTCGATCTCGCCTGGGCCGAATGGCAGACGGCGGGGCAGGCCCGGCTCCAGGGCGTTCGCATCCTCGCGCTGACCCGGCAGCTCGGCATCGCAAGGGAGGGCTCGGCGTCGGCCGAGCAGCTTTTCGCCGAAAGCGAGCGCGCGGGCGCGCGGGGCGATATTTCGGGGGCGGATGTCGATACCAGGCGCCAGGCGGCGCTCGATGCCGCGGCCAAGGCGCGAACCGCCGAGAACGATCTCGCGGCCGCGCGGGGCGATCTCAACAAGCTGCTCGGCCTTCCACCGGAGACGATGCTGGTGCTGGCGACACCGGCGGACCCGGTTACCCCGCCCGATGCTTCCGTGCTGGTGAACCGGTCGCTCGATCGCCGGCTCGACCTGCAGGCGCTGCGTGCCGGCTACGACGCCGCCGAGGCGGATGTCCACAAGGCCGTCCTCGAGCAGTTCCCGAACCTTTCGCTCACGCTCGCCGGCGCGCGAGACACCAGCGACAACCACACGATCGGGCCTGCGATCGGCTTCACCCTGCCGCTGTGGAACCGCAACCGTGGCGGGATCGCGACGGCGACCGCGACCCGCGCGCAACTCAAGGCCGAGTACGAGGCGCGTCTGTTCCAGACCCGCGCGGAGATCGTCGCCGCCGTCCAGGGGCTGGAAACGGTACGCAGGCAGCGCGCGGACCTGATCGCGCAGATGCCGGCGATCCGCCGTGTCGCGGACAGTTCGGCGGCGGCAGCCCGGCGCGGCGACCTTTCGGCCGCGGCGGCCGCCACCGCCGAGCAGGCGGCGCGCGACAGGGAGCTGACGCTCTCGCAGCTCGACCAGCAGATTGCCGAACAGACCATCGCGCTCGAACTTCTCTCGGGCGAGCCCAGCGAGGGATGGACCCGATGAACAGGATGATTGCCTTTCTGCCCCTCATGTTCCTAGCGGGCTGCGGGTCCGGCGGCGGCGATGCGGGGGACAAGGCCGATCCGGTCGCGCGGGTGCGGATCGCGCCGGCGACGATGGGCGCAACGGCCGAACAGACCATCGTCTACGGTGCGACGGAGGCGGGGCCAGGCGGTGAGCGTAGCCTGATTGCGCCGGCCGAAGCGATCGTCGACAGGATCCTCGCGCCCAACGGCACGGCCGTCCGCGCGGGCGCGGTCGTGGCGACCTTGAAGCCCAGCCGCACCACCGCGACCGATCTTGCCAAGGCATCCGCAGATGCCGCGTCATCCAACGCCGCCTATGCCCGCGCCAGGAGGCTGCGTGCCGACGGTCTGGCTTCGGACGCGGACGTCGAGACGGCGCGCGCCGCCGCCGAAACCGCGCGTGCGACGCTCGCCAATCTCGGCGCTGGACGCACCGGCATGATGCTGCGCGCGCCCATCGCCGGCATCGTGCAAGGCCTGACCGCGAAGACGGGCGATCAAGTGGCCGCCGGCACCACCGTCGCGAGCATTGCCGTAAAGGGAAATCTGCGCGCCCATTTCGGGATCGATCCCGCGATTGCCCAGCGGGTGAAGCTCGGTCAGCCGCTGGAGCTCAGCAGCGTCTCCGGTGTCTCGCATGCGACGGTCGCGGTCGATGGCGTCGATACGCAGGTCGATCCGACGACGCGGCTGGCTTCCGTATACGGCGACGTGCCGGCCGGCTTCGACGTCGGTCCGGGCGAAGCTCTTCGTGGATCGCTTTCGCTCGCGGCGCAGGCCAATGGCCTCACCATCCCCTATTCGGCGCTGCTCGACGACGGCGGCCGCAGCTACGTGTTCGTGATCAAGGACGGTGTCGCGCACGAGCAGGATGTCTCGCCCGGCAGCTCGACCGGTGATCGTATCCAGATCCTCAAGGGGCTTGCGGCCGGCGACAAGGTGGTCACCGAAGGCGGCACCGCGCTCGAGGACGGCATGAAGGTCGCCGAGCAGGGGGCCGCCCGATGACGGAGCTGATGCAGCGGCATAGCCGCTCGATCTGGCTGTGCGTGCTCCTTGTCACACTGGCCGGGCTGGTGGCGGCCGTCCGGCTGCCGGTCACGCTGTTCCCGCACATCGACTATCCGCGCGTCGTCGTCTCGATCGACGCGGGCGAGCGCGATGCAACCCAGATGGCGGCCGACATCACCCGCCCGGCCGAGATCGCGCTGCGCGAGATACCCGGTGTCACCCAGATCCGCTCGACGACCAGTCGCGGATCGGCGGAGATCGATCTGTCCTTCGACTGGGGTGACGACATGGTCGCCTCCACCCTCGCCACGCAGGGTGCGCTGGCCACGATCCTGCCGGATCTGCCCGCTGGCACGCGCTTCAGCGTGCGCCGTTCGGACCCGACGATCTTCCCCGTGCTCGGCATTTCCCTGACTTCAGACAAGCTCGACGGTGTCGCGCTCCAGCAGCTCGCGCAGCTGCGGCTGCGGCCCTTGCTGTCGACCGTGCCCGGCGTTGCGGGCGTCGACGTGCTGGGTGGCGCCACGCCGGAGATGGAGGTCGAGGTCGATCCGGCCCGGCTTCAGGCGCTGGGCCTGACGATCGCCGACGTCTCGACGGCGCTCGGTTCTGCCAACAGCGTCGCGGCGGTCGGGCGGATCGAGGATCGTCACCGCCTCTATCTCGCGCTGGTCGACGACAGGTTGGCGACCGAGGCCGACATCGCCGCGATCCCCGTAAAAGCAGGCACGGCAGCGGGCGCGGGCGTTGCCACCTTGGGCCAGATCGCGACGATCCGCCGCGCGCCGGCGCCGGCTTGGACGCGCGTCACCTCGAACGGCACGCAGGCGGTGCTCGTCAACATCCGCCAGACACCAACAGCCGACGCCGTAAAGCTTGCGAAAGAGGTACAGGCCCGGCTCGACGGCGCGCATCTGCCGCAAACGGTGAAGGTCAGCTTCTTCTACGACCAGTCCGAGCTGGTGACGGGCGCGGCCGGCGCGGTGCGCGACGCGATCCTGCTGGGCGCGCTGCTCGCCGGCGTGGTGCTGTTCGTCTTCCTGCGCTCATGGCGCCTGATGGTGATCACGGCGACGCTGCTCCCCGCCACGCTGGCCGCGACCTGCCTCGCGCTGGCCGCGACGCACATGAGCTTCAACATGATGACGCTCGGCGGCATGGCGGCCGCCGTCGGCCTCGTCGTGGATGACGCGGTGGTGATGCTGGAGCATCTCATGCGCCGGCTGCAGGAAGCGGAAGGCGAAGAGACGCGCCCGTCGATGCTCGCCGCCGCGCGCGAGATGGCGCGCCCGCTGTTCGGATCGACCATGGCGACGATCGTGGTGTTCCTGCCGCTCGCCTTCATATCCGGCGTGACCGGCGGCTTCTTCAAGGCGCTGGCGGTGACGATGGTGGCGGCGCTGGGCGTATCGCTGCTTTATGCGCGCTACGTCCTGCCGCTGGTGGCGGATCGCTGGCTGACGCTCAAGGATGCCGAGGCCGCCGACAAGGCCGAGCGCATGACCGGCGCCATCGCCAACCGCTACGAACGTGTCGGCGTCCGTGCATTGGCCCGGCCGGCGTTGGCGGCGGGCATCGTCGCGGCGATTCTGATCGCGGTCGGCGGCTTCGCCTGGACGCGGCTGGAATCGGGCTTCATGCCGGCGATGGACGAGGGGGGCTTCATCCTCGACTACAAGGCGAAATCCGGCGCGGCGCTGTCCGATACCGATCGCCTGCTCCGCCAGGTCGAGACGATCATCCGCCAGACGCCGGAGGTCGCCAGCTATTCGCGCCGCACCGGCGTCCAGCTCGGCGGCGGCCTGACCGAGGCCGACGAGGGCGATTTCTTCATTCGCCTCAAGGGCGGCAGCCGTCGCCCGATCGAGGAGGTGATGAGCGAGATACGTGGCAAGGTAGAAAACCAGGTGCCGGGCCTCGAGATCGAGACCGCGCAGCTGATGGAGGATCTGATCGGCGATCTCACGGCGGTGCCGCAGCCGATCGAGGTCAAGCTGTTCGGTGACGACGATGCGCAGCTCGTGGATGCAGCGAAGAAGGTGGCAGGTGCGATCGGCAAGATCGACGGCGTCGTCGAGGTGGTCGATGGCCTGCGCGTGGCGGGCGACGCGATCGACATCCACGTCGATCGATCGGCCGCGGCCATGGCTGGCCTCGATCCCGATGCCGTCGCGAAGCAGGTCGAAGCGCAGGTCGGCGGCACCGTCGCCACCTCGATCCTCTCCGGCGAGCAGGTGATCGACGTCCGCGTGCGCCTGCCGCAGGATCTGCGCAGCCGTGCCGATGCGCTCGGCGCGCTGCTGCTGCGCGCGCCGGACGGCCGCACCGCGACCCTGGGCTCGATCGCCAAGATCAGCATCGCGGCGGGCCAGCGCCAGATCACCCGCGAGGATCTCGCGCCCTTCATTCCCGTCACCGCGCGGCTCGAAGGCAAGGATCTCGGCACCGGCATGAAGGAGGTGCAGGCAGCGGTCGACGGCCTTCATCTGCCCGCCACGATCCGCGTCGATTATGGCGGCCTCTACGCGCAGCAGAAGCAGAGCTTCTCGGACCTGACCACGGTGTTCGTCGCGGCGCTGCTGCTCTCCGCGCTGCTGCTGACCCTGCTGTTCGAGCGCTGGACCTTCACCATCGCAGTGATCGCCACCGTGCTGCTGTCGACCACGGCGGTCTTCTTCGGCCTCTGGCTGACCGGCACCGAACTCGACATCTCGGCGATGATGGGTCTCACCATGGTGGTCGGTATGCTGACCGAGCTTGCCATCTTCTTCCTGGCCGAGCTTCCACCGGGCGAGCCGGTGTCGGCCGCGGCCCTGCTGGAAGCCGGGAGGGCGCGCCTCCGCCCGATCCTGATGTCGGCCCTCATCGCGATCCTCACCTTGCTGCCGCTGGCGCTGGGGATCAGCCGGGGCGCGGGCCTCCAGACCCCGCTCGCCACCGCGATCATCGCGGGCCTCGTGATCGGCGCCCCGCTCGTGCTCTGCTTCCTGCCGATGCTGCTGCTCGCCATGGCGGGGCGCGAAGGCCGCACGGACAAACCGGCGCTTCAGCCTGCCTGACCATCTTCTCGCTCACAGGACACAGACATGCAGATCCGTCACATGCCCAAGGTCGACGGCCGTTATTGGTCGGCCATCGCCATGGCCAGCCTGTTCGGCACCAATCTGGGCGATCTCTATGCCCATGACAGCGGGCTCGGGCTGATCGGCGGAGTGCCCGTTCTCGTCGCGCTGGCTGCGGTGGTGTTCGCCGTCGAGCGGCTCGACCGGGCGCCCCGCCAGGGCTGGTACTGGCTGATGATCGTGATCATCCGGACGGGCGCGACCAACATCGCCGACTACGGTAAGCACCAGATGCCCTATGCCGTCTTCGGCGCGATCCTGACCGTGCTGCTCGTCGGCTTCGCCACCCTCTCGCTACGCCCCCGCGATCGTGCCGAGAGCGTGGCGGAGGAGAGCAGGGGAATGCCGAAGACCGGGGCCGCCTATTGGGCGGCGATGCTGAGCGCCGGCATATTCGGCACGTTCTTCGGAGACGTCGCACAACACGTGATCGGCCAGGGAATGGCATCGCTGGTCCTGCTCGCGGCCTTGCTGGTGATGCTCGCGATCTGGCGGGCGCAGGGCGCGAACCGCCTTTGGCTCTACTGGCTGACGGTTGCGATGGCACGGACGGCAGGCACCGCGATGGGCGACTTCCTGGCCGAGAATGAAACGCTCGCCATCGGTCTTCCCGTGGCGACGCTCATCACCGGCACGGCTTTCACGCTGATCGTGCTGCTATGGCCGCGCCGCAACCGGGATGTGCCTGCGACGGCCACCTGATGAATCGCGCCGGAAGGCGGAGGGCGGAGCTCCCTAGGCCGAAGCTGCTGCGGATGAGGGGGCCGGAGCGACGCAGTCTTCGTGCAACTGCCGGGCGCACTCGATCATCTCGCTCAATTGCGATGCGAAATGGAACCGCACGACGGCGAAGCCTTCCGTCGTGAAGGAGTGGCGTCCCTGCCCGTGATAGACGAGGAAGGACTCGTCCCCGGCCTTGTCGATCAGCCGCCGCACGTGAAGATCGGTCACTCCGAACTGCTGGGCCAGGTGTCGGAGCGGGACGGCGAACGTTCCGACGGGCTCGAAGGCGTCGTCCGTCCCGGCGAGGGCGAGCGCCCATAATATCTGGCTTCCGGCGTTGGGATGCAGGAAGGCGCTGCGCAGTCCGGGGAATGGATCGGGCATGCGACTGAGCGCGTGCAGGCGAGATGCCTGGATCGTCAGGAACGTGGCGAAAATCTCGGGATCGGTGAGGCGTTCGCACAGGATCGCGAGATCGGGAATGAGCGATGAGGCTGCATCGAGAGCCGCTTGCAGGTGTATGCACCAAGCTCGAAGGAAGCGGTCGGTCGGTCGGTAGGCGCCCGTCACCGGATCGTCCGACGGCGGCTCGAGATAGCCGATGTGCAGGAGGAAATCGACGATGGCGCGCGCCCGATTCGGGCTCATGAAGCCCGAGCCCGCGCAAATCTGCTTGAGTAGCGGGATGGTCAATCCGCCCGATGCGTGAAGATAAGCGGCCGACATCGCCGCTACGTAGTGACCGGCATCCTTGAACACCGCGTCGAGGCGCACGTCCTCCCGGGAGATACGAAGCATGTTCGAGGCGAACCGGCGCGCGGCCGGACCGAAATTATCGTGTGCCGCGACCGCGAGCCAGGCTTGCGGCAGGACATCGGTATCGAAAGATCGCGCCAGATTCATCGCACGGCCCCCCGGCATCTGCGAAGTCGATCACGCAGGCTAGCACGCCTCGGCATCCGATCAAATTTGTTAGATTGCCGCAACGATCGGATCGGAGGACGATGGCGCCCGGCGTATCTCCGGCTGGGCCAGGTCACCCAGCTGCGTTCCGATTCCAGCGAAAGCAAAACGGTGCGCTCACCCTGTCGGGCATCATTCCCTTTTTCGAGGCCGCGGCGCGACCGCGATCTCTATGGGCGAGCCTCCGACCACCCGGAGCTCGCGATGTCGTGCAGCATGTGAAGAGATCCGCCGCCAAGGCCATGGGCATCTTGCGGACACCGCCCGGCAAGGCCTTTGCGCCCGCGCGCGATCGCGGCATCTATGTCGTCTGGATCGCGCTGGTGTGGGCCGGGATGCTCGCGGGCTTTCTGCCTGATCTGGCACGGTTCGAGGCTGAAACACCTGCCCCGCCGCTGGTGCTTCACGTGCATGCGGCGCTTTATTTCGTCTGGCTGGTTTGCGTAACCTTGCAGATCGCCTTCGTCGAGCTGCGCCGGCCGGCGCTGCATCGCCGGCTGGGCTGGTGGCTGGTGGGCCTGTCGGTGGCGCTCGTTCCGCTCGGGCTGGTGTCGACGATGGTCGACATGGCCCGATCGTCGGCGGGAACACCCTATGAACCGCAATTTTTGGGGCTCGAATTCCAGTCCCTCATCGTCTTCTCCATCCTTCTGGGACTGGCCACGCAGATGCGCCGGGATATTGCCGCGCACAGGCGGCTGATGATCCTCCTGGCGATCTGCTTCCTCGATCCCGGGACCTCGCGCGCCTGGGGCTTCTTCAGCCCGATCCACCCGGATGGCATGTTCGGTTGGTGGCTGCGTTTCTTCTGGGGCAACGCCGCGATGCTGCTGGCGATGATGGGTTGGGATATCCGGCGCCATGGTCGCGTCCATCCGGCGTTGCTGGCCGGGGGCGCGCTGATAACCGCGGGTGAAGTGGCAGCGGTCTTTCTAGAATTTTCGCCATGGTGGCATCGGGTCGCGGGGGGTCTCGTGATGGCATGGGGCTGGACAGGGTGACGTGCGGTCTGCCGTATCCGGATGGACGGTTCAGGCGAGGGGAACCGGCATGAACCGGGGTATAGCCGCGCTCCTGGCGCTGGGCGGCGGCGTAATGGCGGGCATCGCCGTCCGTGCGAGCCATGACGGTCATCTCGCCATGGCCGCGCGGCTGGTGCTACCGCTGGGCACCCTGTGGCTCAACGCGCTCCGGATGACGCTCGTGCCCCTGGTCTTCGCGATGGTGGCGCAGGGGATGATCACGCTCGACCGGAGCGGCGGCGGCGGCGGACGACTCCTCGGCATCACGCTGCCGCTGGTGCTCGGGCTCCTGTTTCTCGCGGTCGCGATCGGGATCGGACTGGCTGTCGTTTTCGACGCGATCTGGCCGGTGACGCGCGGCGTGCTCGCCGGAATGGTCGCTGTCCCCGGCGGCCCTGGTGCAGTCGCGATCCCATCGGTGCCGCCAATCAGCGAGCTCGTTCTCGGTCTGGTTCCCACCAATCCCGTCGCGGCGGCGAGCAACGGGACAATGGCGTCGATCGTCGTGTTCGCGATCATCTTCGGCTTTGCGGTGTCGCGAACCAGTCCACGGGGCGACGAGCCGCTGATCCGGATGATCACGGGCCTCGCCGATGCTATGGTCTGGATCGTTCACGGCGTCCTGCGGTTCACACCGATCGGCATCTTTGCGCTTTCGCTGGGGCTCGCGCTCGACACCGGGCTCTCGATCGCCGGCCTCTGGGCCCAGCTGCAGATCGCCTCCGCCCTGGGAGGTGTGGCGGCGATCGCGCTCGGCTACGGCATCGCCTGGATCGGTGGCGGCGTGCCGCCGCTCCGTTTCGGCCGGGCCATCCTCGACGCGCAGGCCATGGCGGCCGGAACCTGCTCCTCGACGGCGACGCTGCCCGTCATGATCGAGGCGAGCACGCAGAGGCTGCACGTCCCCCCGGCGGTGGGCGGAGCCGTCCTGCCGCTCGCGGTCAGCATCTTCCGCCTCGGCGTGCCGCTCTATGCGGGGATGGTCCTCGTCCTGCTGATGCGGGGGATGAACCTTCCCCTGGATCCGGCGAAGATGGCGCTCGCCGCGGCGCTTCTCGTCCTGACCAACATCGGCTCGGCCGGCCTGCCGGGCGCGGCCGTCATATACGCCAACTGGATCGCCTCGCTGCAGGTGCTGGACCTTCCGATCGAGGTCGTACCTCTGATGATCGCGGGCTTCAGCCTGCCCGACATCTTCGTGACCACCGGGAATGTGACGGCGGACCTCGCGCTCACGACGATCGTGGCCCGGCTGCTGGGCCGCGAGCGGACACCCGCGGCGGACGTGGCATCGCCTGCGGCAACATTCGCCGAGTAGGAAGCGCGTCAAACCGGCCGCCATGCCGCACGATCGAGAGATTGTTGCCGCGCGAGTGCTTCGCGGCACGCCGGTTGACGGGAATGCGGATTTTTGCGGCCGTCCTTCGTCGCCACGTAACCTTGCGAACTTGTATAGAAGCAACCGATGCGGCGGTAAGGTTCGGCTGCTAGGCCGAGGACGGTAAGGAACCGGCGATGAACGTCTTGCTGCTCGAAGATGACAGGGGTGCGGCCGCCCATATCCAGCATGGCCTGTCCGGGCTGGGGCATCTCGTCCATCTTGCGACCGACGGGCGTGCGGCTTACGCCGATCTGTGCGATCGCGATTTCGATGTCGCCGTAATCGATCGGATGGTGCCGGGCATGGATGGACTGTCGATGGTCCGCCGGCTGCGCGCCGACGGAAACAGCACCCCCGTCCTGATCCTGACCGCCCTCAGCATGGTGGAGGATCGGATCGAGGGGCTCGAAGGCGGTGCCGATGACTATCTCGCCAAGCCCTTCGCCTTCACCGAGCTGGTCGCCCGGATCAACGCGCTGGCCCGGCGACCCCAGAAGACGACCGACATAGCGCATTTGCGTGCGCAGGACATCGAGATGAACCTGCTCCGCCGCGAGGTGACGCGCGCCGGCCGCATGATCGATCTCCAGCCGCGCGAATTCAGGCTTCTGGAGCAATTGCTCCGCCACGGCGACCGCATCGTCACCAAGACGATGCTGCTGGAGACGGTGTGGGATTTCGACTTCGATCCGCGCACCAACGTGGTCGAGACCCAGGTGAGCCGGCTGCGGACGAAGCTCAACGAAGGCTTCGCGAATGATGCGATCCAGACCGTGCGCGGATCGGGCTACATGATCAGGACCGTCGGCTGACATGATGCCGCGCACGATACGTGGGCTCATCCTGCTGACGGGAGGCCTGGTCAGCATCCTGACCGCGCTCCTTGGCGCTGCGACCTATTATTTCGCCAACAAGTCGATGGTCGACCAGCTCAATGCGCGCATCACCCTCGAATCGCGGGCGTTGATCGCGGTCGGCAGAAACGACGGCATCGCCGGGCTGGCGGCAGCGATCCGCGCTCGCGAGGCCCAGCCGTCTGTCGGCAATCTGGGCTATATCGTCGTCGATGCGTGCGGGCGGCGCCTTGCCGGATCGCTTCGCGCGGCCGTGCCACCGGCCCGATACCGGGGCAGCATGACCTATCTTCGCGCGGATGGCGACACGGCGGAGGCGCAATCCCTCAATAGCCCGATCCCCGGCGGCGGCCGGCTGGTGGTCGCGGCCGATCGCTCCATCGTCGACGATGCGGACGGCACCGTCCTGATCCTGTTCGGCACCGCCTTCGGCCTGATCCTCCTCTTCGGCGGCGGGAGCGCGCTGATCGTCGGCCGGATCGTCAAGAGCCGGCTGGCCGGCATCGCGGCCACGGCCGAGGCGATCATGGCGGGAGACCTCAGCCGCCGCATGCCCGTCGCCACTCGCAGCGGGGAATTCGATCAGGTCGCGGCGGTCATCAACCGGATGCTCGATCGGATCGAGCGTTCCGCCCGAGGAGCGGGACAACATCTTCGCCCGCTTCGTCCGGCTGGATGTCAGCCGGTCGACGCCCGGCCACGGGCTCGGCCTCAATCTGGTCGCGGCGGTGGCGGCCGCCCATCGCGGAACCGTGAAAACGGTACCGACGTCCGTTGGGCTGACCGTAGAGATCACCATGCCGCCGGCGGCGAAAGACACGTCGAAGCTGGAGGTTGCGGCCGAATGACCGCCTTGACGCGTTATGGCCTTCTGCGCCGGCAACGCTGCGTGCCGCGGGTGACATGCCGCAACATCGAAAATGAAAGGACAAGGCCGACATGCATCCGACACGAGAGGCGATCATCGCCATCATCGCCGAGGAGGCCCGGATCGATGAGGAGAAACTGAATCCGGAGGCGACGCTGGCGTCGCTCGGCATCGCCTCACTCGACGTGGTGAGCGTGCTGTTCGCGATTGAGGACAAGTTCGGCGTCGACATCCCGCAGGAGGAGATCGCCTCCACTGAGACGCTCGGCCAGTTCATCGACGTCATCCTCGCCCGGGTCTCGGCGGCTTGAGCCGGCGCGTCGCCGTGACCGGCATGGGCTGCGTCAGCGGTCTCGGCCGGAACGTGGCGGAGACCTGGCGCCGCATCGTGGCGGGCGATGGCGCCATCCGCGATTTCGCCCTGCCGCGCGGTGACGGGACCAGCGCAGTGACGACGCGCGGACCCGCCGCGCCGGTCGATCATATCGACACGACGCGAATCGATGCGCGCTTCGATCCCCGCACGCTCGGCAAGCTCGATCCTCTGGTGAATTTTGCCGTCGTGGCGGCAACGGAAGCGGTGGAGCAGGCCAGCCTGTTCGGGCATCCGGTGCTCGATAATCGCACCGCTGTCCTGCTCGGTTGCGGGAGCGGCGGCAATGCCACGTTCGAGGTCGGTTATCGCCGGCTGTTCGAGCACGGCCTCGATAAGGCGCATCCGCAGACGATCCCCACCGGCATGATCTCGGCGCCAGCCAGCCGGATCGCGATGCTGTTCGGCATCCACGGGCCGGCGATGGTGCTGGCCAGCGCCTGCGCCTCCTCCGCCCACGCCATCGGCGAGGCGATGCACATGATCCGCGCCGGCCGGGTCGACGCGGCGATCGCCGGCGGGTCAGAGGCGTGCCTGACGCTGGGATCGTGGATCGCGTGGAGCTCGCTGGGCGCGATGGCGGCCGATACCTGCCGCCCTTTCTCGATCGACCGGCAGGGGCTCGTGCTCGGCGAAGGCGCCGCAGTCTTCGTGCTGGAGGAATGGGAGTATGCCGTCGCGAGGGGTGCGACGATCCTCGGTGAACTGGCCGGTTATGGCGCGAGCAGCGACGCGGCGCACATCACCGCGCCCGATCGCGCCGGCATCGAGCGCGCGATCCGCGCCGCCCATGGCGATGCCGGGCTACCGTTCGACACGCCGGCCCTCATTTCCAGCCACGGTACCGGCACCCGCCTGAACGACGCCACCGAGGCGGAGGCGCTGCGCGCGGTCTATGGCGAGGCGCTGGCCGCCGACACCGTGATCGCCACCAAATCGGCGCACGGCCACCTGATCGGCGCGTCGGGTGCACTGGAATTTCTCCTCGGGTTGGTCGCGCTCCGCGAGAGGCAGGCGCCGCCGGTGCTCAATCATCTCGGCCCCGATCCGGCCTGCGACGTGCCGCTGGCGCTTGCGCCTCGCGCGATCGATCATGACTGGCTGGTTTCGAACAGCTTCGCGTTCGGCGGACTCAACGCCGTGCTGATCGGCCGCCGGGTATGACCGCCGTCGCGCATATCAACCGCATCGGCACGGCCCTCCCGCCGCATCAGGTGCATGACGCGTTCGTCGGGTACGTCGCCGGCACCATCGCCGACGAAAAGCACCGGAAGGTGTTCGAGCGGATGGTCGCGCGGGCCGGTATCGAGCGGCGATTTTCCTACCTGCGGCCGGATGGCCGCGTGTCCGACGGGGAGCCGTTCTACGCGGTCGACGGGTGGCCCGGCACCGCCGAGCGCATGTCCCGGTATGAGGCCTGGGCACCAGAGTTGGCGATGGAGGCGATCGGGGCCCTCGGGCTGGATATCGGGGAGCGCGTGGCAATCACGCATCTCGTCGTGGCCTCCTGCACCGGCTTCATGGCACCGGGGCTCGATCAGATCATCATGGCGCGCGCGGGGTTGAATCCCGGTGTCGAGCGCACGCTGGTGGGCTTCATGGGCTGCTACGCGGCGGTCAACGCGCTGCGCGTGGCGCATCATATCGTCCGCTCGACGCCGGAAGCGCGCGTGCTGGTCGTCAACCTCGAACTGTGCACGCTGCATTTCCAGCAGACCGACGATCTCGAGCGCCTGCTGTCCATGCTGCTGTTCGGCGACGGATGCACCGCCGCGCTCGTTACCGCCGAGCCGGAAGGCATCGCCCTGAACGATTTTCGCGCGGCGACGATCGCCGAGACGGCGGGATCGATCACTTGGCGGATCGGCGGGCAGGGCTTCGACATGCATCTCGGCGGCGAGGTGCCCGGCCATATCGGCCGCGCGCTGGCCGACGAACTGGCGCGGGGCGCGGCCGACGGGTTGCTGCGTGCCGCGAAGCCGGGGGATTACGACCTCTGGGCGGTGCACGCCGGCGGCCGTTCGATCCTCGATGCCGTGGAGCAGGGTTTCGGCCTCGCTCCGGACGCGCTGGACTGGTCGCGCGGCGTGCTGCGCGATTTCGGCAACATGTCGTCGGCGACCCTGATGTTCGTGCTGGCGCGGATGCTGGCCGGACGGGGCGATGCCGACCGTTCCGGCTTCGCCATTGCCTTCGGGCCGGGGCTGGCGGCCGAGAGCTTCCGCTTCACCCTGCTGGCCCGGCCATGAGCAGCCTCGCATCCCGCTCGACCGAGGCCGAATGGATGGACGGCGAGGACGTCAGTCCGGAGGTATTCGCCGCCGTCGTGGCCGATCTCGCCACCGTCAACACGGTGACGCTGGCGCGCCCGCCGACGTTGGAATTCGTCGCGCTGGCGCTGCGCACGGTGCCGCCGGCGGCGCCCGTCACCATCCTCGACGTCGGCTTCGGCGATGGCGACATGCTGCGCGCGATCGCCCGGCGCTTCCGTGGCCGGTCCGGATTGCGCCTGATCGGCTACGACATCAATCCGCGCAGCCAGCCTGCGGCCAGCGCCCGCACGCCGGAGGACATGCCGATCGAATACCGGACCGGTGACGCTTTCGCGATCGATCCCGGCGAGCCGGTCGATCTGATCATCAGCTCGCTCGTCACGCATCATATGCGCGATCCGGAGATAGTCCGCTTCCTCGGCTGGATGGAGATGCGTGCCGCGCGGGGCTGGTTCGTCAACGATCTCCATCGGCACTGGATCGCCTATCATGGCTTCCGGCTGCTCGGCGCGGTCGCGCGCTGGCATCCCTTCGTCCGTCACGATGGCGCGGTGTCGGTGGCGCGGAGCTTCCGGCGCGACGACTGGGAGGCGATCATCGTCCGCGCCGGGCTCGACCGCGCGACGATCGCGCTGCGCTGGCACATGCCGTTCCGCTGGTGTCTCGGCCGGCTGCGATGAGCGAGATCGCGATTGTTGGTGGCGGGCTGGCAGGCGGTGCGGCCGCGACATTGCTCGCCCGTGAGAGCCGGCGGGTGATCCTGCTGGAGCGCGATGCCGAGCCTGCCCACCGCATCTGCGGCGAGTTCATCTCGGGCGACGCGGCGGCGATGCTGGACCGGCTGGGCCTGGATCTTGAGCGGCTCGGCGCGACGCGGATGGATCGGATGCGGATCGTGTCGGAGACGCGGACGATCACCGCTCCGTTACCCTTCGCCGCCTTCGGCCTGACCCGCAAGCGGCTGGATTCCGCGCTGCTCGATCTCGCTGCGGCGGCGGGAGCGCGTATCGAGCGTGGGGTCGCAGCCCGCAAGATCGAAGGGCGGCGCGTCGAGAGCCGTCTTGGCACGATCGATCCGGGCGCCTTGCTGCTTGCCAGCGGCAAGCATGACGTGCGCGGCGCCCCACGTCCGACGGAGGGATGCGATCAGGACTTTGTCGGCTTCAAGACCTACTGGCGATTGGGTGCTGCGGCCACAGCGGGATTGCGTGGCCATATCGAGATCCTCCTCTTCCCCGATGGCTACGCAGGACTCCAGCTGGTCGAGGGGGGGCTGGCGAACCTCTGCCTGCTCGTCCGCAAATCCCGCTTTACCGAAATGGGGGGAGGCTGGTCGGCGTTGTTGAACGCCCTGCTCAAACTGCCGCGGTTTGCTCTTCGCCTCGCCGACGGAGAGCAAATCCTCGAAAAGCCGCTGGCGATCGCAGGCGTGCCCTATGGCTTTGTCCACCGCGCGAGCCCCGGTTCGAACGAACTCGCCTTTCGCCTCGGCGATCAGGCGGCGGTGATCCCGTCCTTCTGCGGCGATGGCATGGCGATCGCCCTGCACAGCGCACGGCGCGCTGCCGAGACTCTCATGGCCGGAGGCGGCCCGGACGATCATCACCATGCGCTGCACGCCGATCTGGCGGGTCAGGTGCGCTTGGCGATGCGAATTCAGCGGATCGGTGGACGTGAGCGGCTACAGAGCATGTTGCTCGGCGCGATCTCGCTCGCGCCGGCTCTGTTGCCCTGGCTTGCTCAAGCGACCCGCGTCCGGACGTAACGACGAGACGATATTCAGATTTTCACGGTGGCGGGCGATTTTGAGAACGCCCCTTGTTCAGCGCACGAGCGATCGAGCAGGCCATGCCGGAAAAGCTCTTCCTCTTCATCGGAGTGTTCGCCGTGATTGGCAATGTTTGCCAAGCAGTCCGCAGCGCAACGCCCAATCCGCTCGCCTTTTGTAACAGTCTGTTTCATCGGAAAAATGGTGGACGCACTTGGGCTCGAACCAAGGACCCGCTGATTAAGAGGGCTTTTCGGGGCACGGAAAACGGCGATTTTTAAGTAGACCACCTGACGAAAAATCAGGTGCTCCAAGTCCGAAAACATCGCAAAATCAGATATAAAGCGGTTGTTAAGAGCCGGAATGTAGTCCTGTGCCCCAGATGTGCACTGCAAGGGCACGAGGGCGGCGAGATGATTAGGGCCACGGACCGAACGGTCCCTATGTCATTGCAACTCCGAAACGAGTTTGGCCGGTGAGCAGGTCCGCGCTAGATGTCATGACGCTCAACGACCTCCGTGTCGAAGGGCTGCAGTCGGGTGTCCGACGACGCACGATAGCCGATCGCGAATGCGACCACCTGTTCTTAATCGTGCATCCATCGGATCGGAAAACGTGGCTGTGGCGTGGTCGTATCGATGGACGGCCAGAGAAGATGACGCTCGGCATTTTTCCATACTGCGACACGAAGACTGCCCGTGCCAAAGCACGCAACATAACAGCGGAACGGGCGGCGGGGCGGAACGAGGTTGCGGAACAGCGAAGAGCGAAACAGCGGGAGCGCCAATCGCGCACCATGACATGCGATCGTGCATTCGAACTCTACATCGAAAACTATTGCCGCGCTTGGAACAAGACATGGCCGGAGAAGAAACGCATCTACGATCGGGAGGTTTCACCACGCATCGGGTCGATGCCTATATCGGAGGTCGAGTTCGAGCATCTGATTCCGATTCTGAGTCAGAAGGCAGTGACCGCGCCGATTCAATCCAATCGCATTCGGTGTCATCTTATCCACTGGTTTCAATGGTGCACGAGACATGGTCGACATTTAATCCATCTCGAAGCGAACGTCGCTCGTGATCTTCCGCGATTTGGTCGTGCGCGTTCGCGAAAGCGAGTCCTGAATGATTATGAGTTGTCGTTACTGATGAAAGTTTTGAACGATTCTACGTCATTATACGCGGAGCCGGTAAAGTTCATTCTCCATACTGGATGCCGAAGAGCGGAAGCCTTCGAAATGAGATGGGATGAGTTGAGAGAATTGGAGCCAGAAGGGAATTGGATACTCCCCGCCGAGAGGTCAAAAAATCAGCGCGAACTCGTCCTTCCTCTCCCAGCAATCATGGTGGAGATGTTGAAGGACCGGCGCGTGGCCCGAGGGGACAGTCAATTAGTTTGGCCGACTATGGGCAGGAGCGGGAAGGGGATGAGCGGTTTTTCAAAGGCCGTTAGGAGCTTTCAATCAGCCATGCGCGAATTGGCAGCGGAAGATGGCAGCGAGATCGATCATTGGGTGCTTCATGATCTAAGGCGCACATTTATCACAAGGATGCACGGCATCCGCGATCAGTATAAGCGGCGTTTTCCCCGCGATACTATTTTCTCGGTGACTAATCACAAACTGTCTGGGATGCCGGGTATATACAATCGGTACGATTATTATGAGGATAAGAGGGAGGCGCTTGAAGCGTGGGCAAAATTCCTAGAAAATCTCAAAGTTAGAGAATGCAGGCAGCTTTCTTTGTTCACTTAATTCGGATTTTTGAAAGTTAATCGTTAACGATCTTCGAGATTACGGCTACCATCCCCTCAGGCTTAACGCCTAGCTCAGCCATGCGGCTGACGATTAGGTTCCGTAGAACCTCGTATCCAATGGATAGCGAAGAAGCCTTGGCGAACTCCCGCAAAATCTCCCTGCCCGGTAGATTTTTTATCCATGTGCCATCAGAAAATGACTGCTCGATCTCTACACGGATTGCTTGCTCCTCCGCGAGCAGCGCAGATTCAGATAGCCCGGATGCGATTTCGTTCTGCATTCTTGTCATTGAGCGGCCAATTGCTCCGGAGAGGTCGTGTGCGACGGTTAGAGTATCCGGCGAAAATCCAAGATCAATGGATCGCACGAGGCGTGCGTTGGCTAACGACCGAATACGATGAACTAGCAGGGCCGGTACAGTCAGCCGAGCGGCACTCTCTAGGTCTTTTCGGATAGAATCGGCATCCTTTGTCGTGCGCGGATCAATCGCGTTAACGACGTGGGCTATTACTTCCGGATCAAGAAGATAGTTCTCTATATGATACACGTCCCACGAGAATCTGTTTACCGCATCGGTGGCTGCCATCGGGCCGTCTGTATCTCGATCAACAATGGCATAGAACTTAGTGGGAACATCACCTTTCTGGTATGCGCGCTCCAAAACTTCATGAAGTAATTTCACTCGGGCTTTATTTGTCCCCGATATTAGATTGATACCTCTCAGTTCCTCGGAGAAGAGTGTACCAGCAAGCGTCTTGTCGAAATCCGAATCTCCTCCTCCTTCGAAGATTAGCCCTTTCCCACCGGGGCGGTATGCAGCAAGGTCGCCGACCAAGTCCGCGAGGACCGAGTCTAGATCGCCCGAAACTACGAGCGGTCGAAGTTGCGAGTCTTGGGCGCCGTCTGCGCCGCAAGGAAGCATATGGAAGACGTTAAATCCAGGTTTTCCAACCGCTTCGCGAATGAGCGCGTCAGAGTGTGTTACCAGCCAAAGTTGATTTTGAAGCGCTTCCCCAAGGTGCTTCCTGTAAAATTCCGGAAGCCCTCGAATTAGCCGAGGATTCAAATGGAGTTCAGGTTCATCGAGTAGAATAATCGAGTCACGCGGTGCTGAACTCCGGATTCGGAGATAGCCATATAGGATTTCCTTTTCGCCTGAACTTAGTTCATCAAGATCATGCTCTGTTCCAGACTGCGTTAGGACGGGGAATGCTAAGCTGCCTTCGATTGTAGGGCGTGGCCCGAGAAACTTTTTGTCTGGAAAAAACGCTTCGAAAAGCTCTTTGAGTGTTGCCGTCAATGATTGTGGAGAGCCTTCGTCAACAGGGCCAGCTTTTTCTGCCAATAGCTCCTTGACGTAATTCCCGGCCATTTCGCTCTTCACGTTATTATATTTATTATTGTAATTATAGATACTGCTTTGGCTATAAGTCTGATTGGCTGTTTCCAGATTAAGATTTATGCCTTGGACGTTTTCCCGACCATAATGCCGTTGGGCACCGTGAAAATCCATGACGCCTATCTGTCTTGGGCGATAGTTGCTGAACACGACGGCGAGGAGCCGAGATTCGGCTATCGTAACCCGGCCATCCGGCTGAATCTCGATCGCCCCAATCAGTGATGGAGCGGCCAGTTCTTCGAGGAGGCCCGGCAACTCGTTGACCACGCGCTGAGTGACCTCGGGCTGGCGCTCGCGAAATTGCGCTGCGAATAGCGCTTTGTGAAAGCCGCCGTATTGAAAAGCCTCCGGCAGCACACTTTGCCATATGGTAGCCTCAAGCAATTCGGCGGCGTGGCCGTTGATGTACGCCTTCTCATTATCGCGAAGACGGAAATGACATTCGATGTGGCAGGGTTTGGTTTCGTCGTTGAACAAACCTTTTAGGTTGGTTGCCCCGCCCGTTAGCTGGATCTGAAACTCACCGAAAAAGTGTTGCCACTCATTCTGCTGATAGCCACCGTAGGTCGATTTGAGGAGCCGGATCGCATCGAAGATGCAGGATTTTCCAGAGCCGTTTTGGCCGGCGATAATGATCGTGTCACCGAGGTTCTCAGCCTCGACGCTGACGATACCGCGAAAATTGTGGATGACGATTTTTTCGATCTTCATTGGCTCGATCCATCGCGTTGGCGTCTGTGAAGCGTATCACCAATGAGCATCAGGATTGAAAGCGCTGATTGTCGTCCGTCGTTCACCATCTGATCGCTAAAATCGACCAAAAGCCGACTGCGGATTTTTCAGGGCGAGCCTTGTGCTTCAGGGCGAGCCTTGTGCTGATGTCGAGTCGCGTATCGCGCCCGACAAGGGCGTGTGTTTAGTTTTGTGTGTTTGTCGCCCCCTAACGATGACCGCCGTGTGTTCAAACGTGTGTTCGGCCCTCTTTTGGGGCGCTCAAATCGACAAAAACCGCGAATTGAGCAAGCGGTTCTTCCGCTAACCCTTTGATTTCCTAGGAAAGTTTTGGTGGACGCACTTGGGCTCGAACCAAGGACCCGCTGATTAAGAGTCAGCGCCAGAGGGGTTTCAGGGGGTCTCAAGCCGTCCAGCCCGAATCGGAACGAAAGCTTAATATACTGAAAATACGAGATTTATTGTCCAAGGGTGTCTCGGGCGATCTCGCCCTAGCACCTCGAAAATGTTGCCCAGATGTTGCCCAGCAGCTATGCTTAGGCCCATGACGAGCAAGGCCACCGAACTAACCAAACTCGCACTCGACAATCTCGCGCCCGCATCGCCAGGGCAACGCTATGAAGTTGCAGACAGTCTCGTGAAGGGTCTTCGGGTCCGTGTTACCGACGTCAGCGTCAGCGAGGGGCGCTTTCGAGGTAAGGCCGCCCATATCACGTTCGTCATGGTCGGACGCTTTCCGCCCAGCCCTCATCCGGTGCGACGCACGATCGGGCGCTATGAGCGCGATGGCGGTGGCATGGCGCTCTCCGATGCTCGCGAGGCCGCTAGAGCCTTGAAGCGGAAGTTTGCCGAAGGGATCGATCCTCTCGTCGAACTACGGCAGCAGCAGGAAGCGGAGGAGGCTGAGCGCGCGGAAGCCGAGCGTGTTCGGTTGGCGGAGGAGGAAGCGGCGCGCAACCGTAAGACCCTCAAGGATTTGCTCGACACATATGAGGAGGAGGTTCTCGCTCATCACAAGCGTGGGGCTGCAACGCGGCGGGCGCTCGATGGTGTCGAAGGGCTCCTCAAGGACCTCAGCACGCGCGATCCTGCCTCGATCACGCGAGCCGAGGTGGTCCAGATTCTGAAAAAGCGCGCAAAGATCGCTCCGACCTCGGCTAACCGCCAGCTTGCTTACGCGAGTGCATTCTTCAACTGGTGCGTCGATGAGGAGTGGCTGGCGTCGAGCCCGGTGGCGAAGGTCAAGAAGCCTTCCAAGGAGAATACGCGCGATCGCTATCACTCCATCGCGGAACTCCAGGAGATATGGGCCGCTACAGGGAAGCTCGATTATCCGTTCCAGCAACTCTATCGCCTTTGCATGGCCCTCCCGATGAGACGGGAGGAAAACGCAGCCATTCCGCTCGATGAGCTGGACCTGGCCTCGGACAGGACACCGGGGGAAGGGATCTGGACCCTCCCGGCTGATCGTACAAAGAAAACGAATGCCTTGCGGGTGCCTCTGTCCGCGCTTGCGCGCTCCATCATCAAGGAAGCGATTGAGCATCCTGACCGGCCGAAAGACTCGAAATTCGTTTTCAGCACGACCGGCGAGACCTCAGTTTCTGGGTTTTCAAAGGCCAAGCGTCGACTTGATGCGGAGATCCTTGCTGCCCGGACCAAGTGCGCCGCCGAGCGCGGCGTAGATCCCGTAGAGATGCCGCACTGGACGCTTCATGATCTGCGAACCAGTTTTAACACACTCGCATGCGATGTTTTGGGTGTGGATGCCCATGTCGCCGACCGGATTCTCAACCATGTGGCAACCGCGACGACATCGAAGGTGATGCGAATCTATAATCGATCCGAGCTCTTCGAACCGCGAAAACGAGCGCTGGCGGCCTGGGGAGCGTTGCTCGAAAAGCAGGTGATCCCGCCGACCTCCGGATAGCAGCTGGTTCACGAGTCGATCCCGATAAGACATCGGTCCCAGGTGTCGAGCACTCGCAGCAGCGGTGTGCGAGGAAACAGCTGGATGCAATCGACGCCCGATCCCTTCGCCTCGTGAGTGCCGCCCGGACGTGCCTTGATCGAGCACAGATCGGCGGTGCCGTCGGCAAGTATGACGCTCTTCGTGGCCTGCATTACGCTCGGAAAGTGATCAGGCTAAGCCTTTCGATGACGTTGCTGCTGCTCAACAGTCGGCGGTGGGCGAGGAGTTCGCGTCAGGGGCGCCGATGCGATGGCGCAAAGTTTGCTCATCCACGATCTCGATCGGTGAGCCGCTCCGCCGTCGCTCCTCGGCCCGCCGGTAAACCGGGCTTGCATGCGCAAAGCGGCCGAAGGGTTGATCCCTTGCAACGACGAGCATCGTCGTCGTCGTTCCAACCGAGGCGACCACTCGCGCGCCGGCCTGCGCCAGCGTGTGGGCCAGAGCCCCGTCTCGCGCGGCGCCGAGCATCGCGATCTTGTGGCCTTTCAGCGGCCCTTCCGCCGCGGGTGTGGGGGCGGGGCCCGAGCGGCTCGCAGCCGGCGCAAGCCAGCCGGCGAGGTCGATCCCGGTCTCCTCCATCGCGCGGACGACGACGATGCCCGCCGCCCGCGCGTCGCTCAGCGCATCGTGATGCTTGTGGCTGATCCCGAGATAATGGGAGAGGACATTCAGCCGGTGGCTGGACAGTTGCGGCCATGCGCGCTTGGCGACGCGCACACTGTCGAGCCAGGTGGTCTCGATGGCCGAGCGCGCATGGACCCGGCAGGCGGCGCTAAGCGCGCCCTTGTCGAAGAAGGAGTGGGCGACAGTGATACGACCCGCCATATGCGCGTCGAGAACGGCGTGGATGTCTGCGAAGGTCGGCTGGCCCCCGACATGCTCGCGCCTGATCCCGTGGATACGGGTGTTGAAGGGCGAGAAGTCGTCGCACGGATCGACCAGCGTTTCGTAGGCGAAGATCTCCTGGCCTGCGCGAAAGCCGACGACGCCGATCTGGCAGATGCTGCTCACCCGCGAGCAGGCCGTCTCGACATCGACGACCACGAAATCGGGGACAACGGGCGCCGGCGCGCACGGGGCGGCTCCGGGACCTTCCTGTAACGGGATCATGACACTCATCGCGACGGAACATATCAGGTCCGCAATCCTGCGAAAGCCTGCTGCCCGAATGAAGGATCAGGAATGCTGCCGCCGATCAGCACTGAACCGCGCGGGTATCAATCACGATCGGCTTTTGCCGTCTGACCCGATCGCCAAGCGGGCGCTGCCACCATTGGGCAAAGGACTCGTCATGCTATCCAGATCGCGAAGAAAGGCCGTTCCGGCCTCGGTTGGCCTGATGTAGAGACTGCGACGATCAGCGGTATCGATCTCGCGGCGTGCAAGGCCCAGCTTGCAGAGCGTCGTAAGCGCACGGGTCACGACGGGCTTGGTCACCGCCAGGACCTTGGCCATGCCGCGAACGGTGTGCGGTCCGTCGGTCCGATAGATCAGCAGCACCATCGCCATCTGGCGATTGGTCAGGTCGGGCAGTCCCGACCGGACGTAACGGACGAGCTTGTCCGTCCACTGGTCGAGCCGGTCGCCGTTCATGGCTCAGTCCTTTTCACCACGATCCTCGGGTCGCGACCAATCCGCGCGTCAGGCGAAGTTGCCGTCGAACGGCTCGCCTTTCTCCTCGATCTCCTCTCCGGGATCGCTGTCGGTATCGGGCTCCTCGACACCGGCGGGTCCTTTCTCGCGATTAGAGTCGGTATCGCGATCCTTGGGGTCTTCATGCACGTCCATCTCCCTCGACGTCTGAACGCATCGAGACGGAAAATGGCTTGTGCGGACCCGCGCTTTCATGAGCGCGCAATGGCGGAAATGGACCGGCACTGGTTCCCAACTTGCCGGGCCGATAAGCCGCCATCCGGGACAAACGGTTCGGGATCGGCCAAAGCTATCGCGAAGGATCATGCGGGAGCGTCTGGTGAGTGACGATTATGCCCAGGGCCGGCGAGACGGCCTGCGTCTCGCTTTGGCGGCACTTGCCGCCGAGGAAGACAAATGGGCGGGCTTGCTCGGCGGCAGCCGGTCCTGGCGGACGAACCTCACGCGCCAGGTGCGCCATAAGACGCTGCAGGTCGCGCAGAGCCGGGTCCAGACGATCCTCTCTAGGCTCACGCCCAAGTCCGGCGATTCGATGGACGCCGAACTTGCCGCCGCGATCGAGAAAGCCGGGCTCTGAGACGCCGTCGCGAATAAGCGTGCAACGCGTAACCGTCGGCCGCGCGGTCGGCGCGTCGGCGATCCACATCGAGTTGTCCCCGTCGCGCGGGAGAGGACTATTTCATCAAGCCCGCCGCCCTTAGGGCGTCCTCGATGACCTTGCCGACGCCTGCCGGTGCGCGCGCACCATCCGGGGCGACCCGTTGCCCATGAAGCCGGCGGGGCTCGACGCGGGCAGGGACGTGCTCGCCCCTGGCGGGCGCGGCGGCCGGCGCGCCGCGTTCGGCAGCGGCCTCGGCCAAACCCCAGAATGCCGCGATATGCAGAGTCGAGGAAATGCCCACATCGAGCATGAACGGTGCGCTCGATCCGTAAGCGTCGGTCCCCGACGTCTTGAGCGGCGTGCCATGGGCCATGCCGGGCACTATATATTCCTCGACGAGGACACGGCCGTCTGGACCCTGCCACATGCGCCGGGGGACCTGGCCGACCAGATCGACCGCGGTGGGCTTGTCGGTCAGGCCGTGCACGCTTCGCCATTGAGCGACGATTGCGGTCGCATTGTCGGCGCTGACCGTCCTGTCGGCGCTGCCGTGCCAGACCGCGATCCGCGGCCAAGGCCCGCGATGGTCCGACGCTGCTAGCAGCAATTCCTGGAGCCTCGCCGGTGTCGGTAGGCCATGGCCGCGCATCCGGTCGAACGCCTGGACCATGCCGTTTGCCGCGCCATGAGGCAGGCCGGCGATGATCGCGCCCCCGGCGAAGATCTCGGGATAGGCCGCCAGCATCGTTGCCGCCATGGCGCCGCCCGCCGACAGGCCGGTGATGAAGATGCGCGTCGGATCGAGCGACAGCCGTTCGACTGCGCTTGTGATCATCTGCCGGATCGACAGGGCTTCTCCACGGTTTCGCGCGGCATCGGCGGGCTCGAACCAGTTGAAGCAGCCATTGGCATTGTTGGCGCGGCTCTGCTCGGGATAGAGCAGGGCGAAGCCCTGCTGGTCGGCCAGGTCCGACCAGCCCGAGGCCTGGTCGTAACCTGCCGCCGTTTGCGTGCAGCCATGCAGGACGACGACGAGCGACGCGCCCGGCTGAAGCTGAGCGGGGACATGGACATGCGCCCTGAGGGCGCCGGGATTTGTGCCGAAGTCGGTGAAGTCCTCCAGCCTCGAGGGTCCGTTGGCAGGCCCCCACGGGCTGGATGACGCAGCCGCAGCCAGGCGGGCGATCGTATCGGACATGCGGCGCATCTTCGTCTCCGGCAACAGCGGCCCCACGCCACCGGAGCAGCCTAGACCCTTCCGGATCATGTTGCACTGCACAATTTTCGGATTTTCGATCCTTGCCCGATTATCGGGACCAACCGATCAAAGAGCATCCTCTCCGTCGAGCTCGCACCATGCAAGCGGCGTGGCACTGAGCAAGGTTCCGGCGCTTTGGACGAGGGCGCTGCCGGAATACCAGACGCCGTCGGCTGCGAGGAATGCAATCACCGGCTCGTCACTCTCCGCGATCCGCACCCGCAACGGCCGGCCAACCGGCGGTGTCGCATCGGCAAGCGTCTGCCATCCCATCACGCATTCCCCCATCTCGATGCCCGGGCGGTCTCGCGGCCTTCGCCTTGATAGAATGCGCGTCGCGGCGCGCGAGGGATTTTGTGGATCAACGGTTGAGGAGCAGCATGACCGCGAAGATCAGGATGATCGCGACGAGCGAAAGGCCGAGCACGTAGCGCATCGTGCCGAGCTTCTTGCCACCGCTCGCTTCCGTTTCGGTCAGGTGCGGCTCGTCCTCTTCCACGCGCGCATCGCTGACCCGCTGGCGAGCGATCCTGGCCTCGGATTTCTCGTCATAGCCTGACGATATTGCTGGCTCGCTTTGGTTCGGGGCGGTGTGCGACGGTGGATCGGACGCCGGAAAACTCTCGTCATTGGCGATGTCGGTGATCGCCTCGGCATTTGTCGGATCCTTGTCGAGCGCGGCGTGGTCGTCCGCATCCTGGGCGTCGCGGACGTGCGGCATGGCGTGGGGTCCATCATCTGCGGGGCCGCGGCCTGGATTGTCGGTCATCACGATCTCTCCTGTTTTCGGATATCCTTGCGTCAACGTCCCAACACATCGCGCGGGCCCGCTTGCCCCGCTGGCAAGGGGTTTCGGACCTGGGGGCGAGATCGCGTCCGAGCGGTGGCCTGGGCCGGCGCAGGGCGATTACTGTGTGGCGAGGAGCCGTCCTTCCTCAGGCTGGACCCGCACGATCACGTCCATCGATGCGAAATCCGCGGCGGCGCCCAGATAGCCGCCGGACACCGGCATGATCTGGCGGTTGGTCCGTGCGAATGCGACGGGGATCAGGTGCGCGCTGCCGACACGATTATGCGTCGGGTCGAAGGCGATCCAGCCGGCACCCGGCAGATAGATTTCCGCCCAGGCGTGAGTCGCGCCGCCATCGTCCTGCGATTGGCCGTCCTCGATCAAATAGCCCGAGACCGCGCGCGCGCCGAAATTCAGGTGGCGTGCTGCCTCGATGAAGAGGGCGGCGATGTCGCGACACGAGCCGCTCTTCTGCGTCAACGTCTCGGCGGGAGACTGCGTGCCTTCCTCGTCGCGGACCCGGTAGGTGATGGCTTGGAGCAGGCCCGCGTTGAGATCCTTGAGCAGCGTTAGGGTGTCGGTGCCCGCCACCATGACGAAGCTCCTGGCCCAGGTTCCGACCTGATCGCCGCCCGGCGTCAGCCAGTCGGGCTGCGCGAGTGCTGCAAGGTCGATGATCTCGTCGAGCGAATAGGCGAAGGGATAAAAGTGGGCCGAAGGCTCGATCGCAAATATCGGCCATTCCGGAGCGCGGTGCTCGATGGTGGCCTCGGCGATGATCGAAAGTTCGGACGTCGGCTCCGCGAAAGTCGCGGTCGCGATCAGATTGCCGACGACGTCGAGGCTCCAGGCGACGTCTGCGTGGGGCTCGCACCGCAGTGACCTGCTGATCGTGGTGAGGTCGCCACCGTCGCGCGGCGTGATGATCAGGACGTGCGGCTGGAGCGTGACCGGCCGCGCATATCGGTAGCGGGTTTCGTGATGGATCGTCAGGTGCATGGTGCCGCCTCTGCTGGAAGGGTGGCGACGGCGATCGGCCAAGGCGGCACCTTTTTGGTGCCGTCCTGGCCGGATGCTCATGCCATGCTGTGCTTGATGGCGCTCATCTGGTCGTGGCCGGCGCGCACCGAAGTGAATGCCTCGCGGATCACGGCGGTGGTTTGAGGCTCGAGGTCGCCATCCTCCAGAGCGGATTCGAACTTCGCCTTGATATGGTCTTCGCCGCGCTCGACCTCGGCGATGATCGCCTTGTCGCTCTTGGCGGTGAAGGCCTGCTTCAGGTCGAGGAACGTCCGGTGGGCGGCGGCCAGGAAGCTGCTGCCGGTCTCGGGCGTACCGCCCAGGCGGGTTACTTCGGCCTGCAGTGCGCGGGCAGCTTCGCCACGGTCGCGGGCGAAGTCGGCGAACATCGAGGCAAAGCGGGTGCTTTCGGCATCTTTGGCCGCATCCTCATAGCCCTTCATGCTGTCGAGGGTCGTCGTCGTCAGTCCGTTCAGGACGGAGATGTCGTGGTCGCGGCTCATGATGATATCCTTGTTGCGAGCTGCCTGAACGAAGCGCGCGCCGTCATGGGCCCATGTCCATCAGGCCGGGTGAAGTCTCATCCCGGAAAAAATCGACGATCCTTCAGCTCATCGCCTTCGACCAGACGGGCCATTGACGGCACAAGAGAGTCGATGGAACATAAAGCGAACATCTGAGTCGAATCAACCATGCTGACCGCCACGCCCCCTCAAGAGCAGATCGCCTGTCTGCACGTCCAGCTCGCCGCCACGCAGGTGAGCGGGGGGCCGTCGCTGGCGTTCGGGATCGACCGGATCGACGACCGGCTCGCCGATCACGGCCTGGACGGCCACGCGCTTCACGAGGTCGCCGCAGCAAGCCCGGCGCTGAGCGACGACGCAGCCGCGACCTTATTTCTGGCGGGGCTTGCGGCGCGTTTCGCCGCGGCGGCGGGAACCGTCCTGTGGGCGGTGACCCGCTTCGATCTCTACGCGCCGGGGCTCGACCAGGCTGGCCTCTCGCCCGACCACCTCCTGTTCAGCGAAGCACGTGAGGACAATGAGGTTCTGGCGCTGGCCGAGGATGGACTGCGCAGCGGCACGCTCGGCGCCGTCGTCGCCGAGGTGGGCAGGATCAGCATGACGGCGACCCGCCGGCTGCAGCTGGCGGCGGCCGAAGGGCGGACACCGATGCTGCTGTTCCGGCGCTGGCGCCGTCGCGCACTTTGTCCCTTGAGCGAGCCGTCCTCGGCGACCACGCGCTGGCGCATCCGCAGCGTCGCATCCCAACCGCTCGGCCATGCCGGTATCGGTCGTCCGCGCTGGGAGGTGGAACTCGTCCGCCAGCGCAACGGCAATCCTTTCTCTCTTACCCTCGAGGCTTGCGATGACACGGGTCGCCTCGCTCTACCTGCCCCAGCTCGCCATCGAGCGGCTGGCGCGGATCGAGCGGCCGCACGCGCTGCCTGAGGCGCCCGTCTCATCTCTCCTGCCGGTCGATGACGATCCCGGTGCCTGCTCGGTGCCGCGGGGCGGTGGCTGGCGGCCGGGCGCGCGCTGGGCGGGTGAAGATCACGCCAAGGCGAGGGGGGGCGCCATGCAGGCGTCGTCGCTGCCGCGCCATCAGCAGCCCAGCATGCGCGAGCTCGGCCGACGATTCGAGGCCGCGCCGCCGCCTTTCCGAGGGACGCGGAGCGCGGAGGCCGGAGAGGGGCCTGCGCACGCCGTGACGGCGGCGTGGACGTGGGCGCGCCCGAGGATCCTGGTCGAGACGGTGGGCCAGCGCGAGATCGTGACGGCGGCCTGCCCGTCAGCGCGCGAGCTTGGGCTTGGCCCCGGCATGGTGGCAGCGCAGGCCCGCGCGCTGGTGCCCGGGCTTGACGTGCATCCTGCACAGCCCGAGCTCGATCGCGCTTTGCTCGACCGGCTGGCGCTCCACGCGGTGCGCGCATGGACGCCGACCGCTCAGGTGTCCGACTCTCAGGCCTTGTGGCTCGATCTCACCGGGACGACGCATCTGTTCGGTGGAGAGGAGGACTTCTGCCGGCGCCTGATCGGCTTTTGCAGACGGCTCGGCCTTACCGCGCGCGTCGCGATCGCGGGCACGGCGGGGGCGGCCCATGCGCTGGCACGCTTTGCGACACGGCCGGTCGTGATCGTGCCGCCGGGCGGCGAAGTCGCCGCGATCGCCCCGTTGCCGCTGGCCGCCTTGCGCCTCTCGCCCGAAGCGCTGCGGGCCGCTGCGCGCTTCGGCCTCGACAGTGTCGGCGACCTTCTCCCGATGCCGCGCGGCCCGCTTGCGCGCCGCCTCGGTATGGCGACGATCACGCGCCTCGACCAGGCGATCGGGCGGGCGGCGGAGCCGATCACCGGCGTCGTGCCGTTCGAGGCGCCGGTTGCCGAGCGGCGCCTGCTCGAACCGATCGGGACGGCGGACAGCATCGCGCTCGTGATCGGCGATCTGGTCGGTGATCTCATCGAGGCGCTGCGCGCCCGTGGTCTCGGCGCGCGCGCACTCGACCTGATGCTCCAGCGGGTCGACGGCACCGAGCAGCACGTGATCTTCGGCACGGCGCGCGCGACGCGCGATGCGCGCCATCTGATCCGGCTGCTTGGGCTTCGGGTCGATACGGTCGATCCGGGGCTCGGCATCGAGGTCATGCGGCTTACGGCGACGCGCGCCGATGCGCTCGACGCGGTCCCGCTCGCGGCGACCTTCGGCGGCGACGGGAAGCCGGATGACCTGGCGCCTCTGATCGACCAGCTCTCCGCCCGCATCGGCTCGGCCGCCCTGTTCAAGGTGGCGCCCGTCGAGAGCGATGTGCCCGAGCGCGCGGTCGCGCGTGTCGGGCCGCTGGAGAGCCCGACGGGATGGAGCCGATGGCGCCGTCCGGCCCGCCTGCTGCGCCGGCCAGAATTGCTCCACAACGTCGTCGCTCTGCTGCCCGACGCGGCACCCCGCCGCTTCTCGTGGCGCGGCAAGGCCCATGTCATCGTCGCCGGCGACGGGCCGGAACGGGTCTTCGGCGAATGGTGGCGACGCGACGGCGAGGTCTGGGCGGTCCGCGATTACTACCAGATCGAGGACGCGGACGGCGGGCGCTACTGGATTTTCCGGCGGGGCGACGGCGTCGACGGCACGACCGGCGATCTGAGCTGGCACCTTCACGGGGTGTTCGGCTGATGGCCTATGTCGAGCTCGCCGTGACCAGCCATTTCAGCTTCCTGCGAGGCGCATCGTCGCCCGAGGAATTGTTCGCGGCAGCCGCGCTGCAGGGACACGGTGCACTGGCGGTCACTGACCTCGGCACGGTCGGCGGCATGGTGCGGGCCTGGGAAGCGCAGAAGGCGACCGGTGTCCGGTTGATCCCCGGCGCGCGCGTCGTCCTCGACGATAGCCGCAACCTGCTTCTCTATCCACAGGACCGCGCCGCCTGGTCGCGGCTGACGCGCTTGCTGTCGATCGGCAAGAAACGCGCGGGCAAGGGCGGCTGCTGTCTCTCCTGGACGGATGTAGCCGACCATGCCGAGGGGCTGGTCGCGATCCTCGTGCCCGACGAGCTTTCTGATCTGTCCGGGCCGTTGCGCGACCTCGATGCGGTCTTTCACGATCGGGCCTATTGCGCGCTCGCCTTCCGCCGGCGTCCGGGCGACATCGACCGCCTGCACGCAATCGGATGGATCGCGGCCGAGGCGGGCGTCGCGACCGTCGCGATCGGCGACATCCTTTATCATAGCCCCGAAGCGCGCCTTCTCCAGGACGTCGTCACCGCCATCCGCGAGAAGACCACGATCGACGGGCTGGGTTTCCGCCGCGAACGCTTTGCCGATCGGCATCTGAAGCCACCCTCGGAGATGGAACGGCGCTTCGCGGCCTTTCCGCAGGCGATCGCCGCGAGCGCTGCGATTGCCGCGCGATGCCGGTTCGACCTTGGCGAGCTGAGCTACCAATATCCACATGAAGAGGTGATCGAGGGCCTGACCGCGCAGGAAGCGCTGGCGAAGCTCGCCGGCGAGGCGGTCGAGCACATGTTCCCGGACGGTGTGCCGGACGCCTATCGCAACCAGATCGCGCACGAACTGCGCCTCATCGGCGAGCTTGGCTACGCGCCGTATTTCCTGACCGTTCATGCGATCGTCGCGGAGAGCCGCAGGCG
Organism: Sphingomonas chungangi; assembly: GCF_013778325.1. Lineage (GTDB taxonomy): Bacteria > Pseudomonadota > Alphaproteobacteria > Sphingomonadales > Sphingomonadaceae > Solisphingomonas > Solisphingomonas chungangi. The sequence goes on from NZ_JACEIB010000006.1 coordinate 276,610, forward strand.
GGGCATCCTCTGCCAGGGTCGCGGCTCGGCGGCGAACAGCTGCGTGTGCTTCGTGCTCGGCGTGACCTCGATCGACCCGATCAGGCACGAGCTCCTGTTCGAGCGGTTCGTCTCGGGCGAGCGGCGCGAGCCGCCCGACATCGACGTCGATTTCGAGCATGAGCGCCGCGAGGAGATCATCCAGTGGATTTACGACCATTATGGCCGTGACCGCTCCGCGCTGACCGCCGTCATCACCCGTTATCGCGCGCGCGGCGCGGTCGCCGATGTCGGCAAGGCGCTCGGCCTGCCGCGCGATCTCACCAAGGCGCTCGCCGGGCTCGTCTGGGGCTGGTCGGAAGATGGCGTCGGGCAGAAGGAGGTCGAGCAGCTCAATCTCAACCTGTCGGACCGCCGGTTGCGCCTGACGCTTGAGCTCGCGCGCAAGCTCATCGGCGTGCCGCGTCACGCATCGCAGCATCCCGGCGGCTTCGTGCTGACCCAGGCCCGGCTCGACGATCTCGTGCCGATCGAGCCCGCGCGCATGGCCGATCGTCAGATCATAGAGTGGGACAAGGACGATATCGACGCGCTCAAGTTCATGAAGGTCGACGTGCTGGGCCTCGGCATCCTCGGCTGCATGAACCGCGCCTTCAACATGCTCGACGAGGTGAAGGGCGTACGGATCGGCATGGCCGATCTCCAGGACGACGATCCTCAGGTCTATGCGATGATCCAGAAGGCCGACACGCTCGGTACCTTCCAGATCGAGAGCCGCGCGCAGATGTCGATGCTGCCGCGCATGAAGCCAAGGCGCTTCTACGATCTGGTCATCCAGGTCGCGATCGTGCGACCAGGCCCCATACAAGGCGACATGGTCCACCCCTATCTGCGGCGGCGCGAGGGGCTGGAGGCACCGGAATATCCCAAGCCCGAACTGCGCGCCGTGCTCGAAAAGACCCTGGGCGTGCCCCTCTTCCAGGAACAGGCGATGAAGGTCGCGATCGTCGGCGCAGGCTTCACGCCGGCCGAGGCCGACCAGCTCCGCCGCGCCATGGCGACATTCAAGATGACCGGCGGGGTCAGCCACTTCTACGACAAGCTGGTCGAGGGCATGGTGTCACGCGGCTATCCCCGCGATTTCGCGGAACGGACGTTCAAGCAGATCGAGGGTTTCGGGTCCTATGGCTTTCCCGAAAGCCATGCGGCGAGCTTCGCCAAGATCGCCTACGCCAGCTCCTGGATGAAGCACCATCATCCCGACATCTATTGCGCGTCGCTGTTGAACGCGCAGCCGATGGGTTTCTATGCACCCGACCAGATCGTTCGCGATGCGCGCAACCACGGCGTCGAGGTCCGCCCGGTCTGCATCAACGCCAGTCGCTGGGATTGCACGCTCGAGCCTGCAAATGGTCGCTTTCATGCCGTACGGCTCGGCTTCCGGCAGGTGGTCGGGCTCGCCAATATCCATGGCGGCGCGATCGCTGCGGCGCGGGGCGAGGCGCCTTATGTCTCGGTCGAGGATGTCTGGCGGCGCGCCGGCACGCCGCGCGCCGCGATCGAGCGGCTGGCCGAGGCCGACGCCTTCCACGCGCTCGCGCATGACCGGCGCCAGGGGCTGTGGAAGGTGAGGGGGCTCGGCGAAGTACCGCTGCCGCTGTTCGCGGCCGCCGACCGGCGCGAGGAGAGCTTCAGCCCGGAAGGCTGCGAGCCCCTGGTCGCGCTGAGGCCGATGACCGGCGGGCGCGAGGTGGTCGAGGATTATCGGTCGACCCAGCTGTCGCTGCGCGCCCAGCCCATCGCCTTCTTGCGCGACGAACTGGCGCGGCGCGGCATCCGCAGATGTGCTGACCTCGCCGACATCCGCGACGGACGCCATGTCGAGGTCGCCGGCATCATCCTCGTTCGCCAGAAGCCCGGCTCGGCCAAAGGCGTGCTCTTCATCACCATCGAGGACGAGACCGGCATCGCCAACGGCATCCTCTGGCCCGACCGCTTCGAGGCGCAGCGCCGCACGGTGATGACCGCGGCGATGATCGGGATGCGGGGGCGCGTGCAGAAGGAGGGCGAGGTCATCCACGTCATCTGCGACCGCATCATGGACTATACCGAGCTGTTGGGGTCGGTCGGGCACATGGACTTCCCGCACCGAACCGGACGGGGCGATGGCGCGAAGGCCAGCATTGGTCCCGATCCGCGCGACCCGACCTGGAAGCCCGCCGCCAAGGACGGATATTACCCGCCCTTCGACGGGGGCGCCGATCCGGAAAGCGTGGTGAGGGTCAAGACGCGTGACTTTCGATGAGCACGTCCCTCTCGCGCCACCAGCGCATTGTCGTCGATCTGTCGATCCGCATCCTGCGCGCCGCGATGGTGAAGTCGAGCCACGCGCGGGTCGACACGATCGAGGTGCGCCTCGCGCTGCGCTGCCTGCTCGGCCATTGCCCCGATCGCTGGCCGCTCGAACTCTATTGGGACGCGGCGAGCGGCACCAACGATATCGGGCGGGCGCAAGGCTGCACCGCCGCCTTCAACGGCATCGTTCGCCAGCTTCGTCTGGCCGGCGTTCACGCCGACGCGACGGCGGAGGCTGTTCCGCCGCCGCGAACGAGCTAGATTGCGAGCATCATGTTGCGCCTTCACACCGTCCAGGCTGACATCGCCGACGTCGCCCGGCATTTCGATGCTAAGGTGTCGCTGCATAACGCGGCCGCACCATGAACCGGACGGCCACGCGCTCGTTGATCCGCTGAGCCGATGGAAGACGATATCCGTCTCGGATCCTACCGCGGTCACGTTAAGTGGACCAACAGGGCACGGGAGTGAGAGGAGCGAGACATGTGGAAGACGATGCTGGCGCTTTCGGCGCTGGGTGGCTTCGGTCCGGAGGCACTCGCCCAAGGGGCCCCGCCCGTGGCCATGGATCATCAGAAGGTCGCCGTCCAAACGACGACGCACAACGATGGCAAGCAACATAAACAGGTAACGCACTACACGCATCGAACGATCGTGAAGACGCCGCATGGTACGTTGGTGCACACGAAAACGACCACGACCACGACTAATCCACAATGAAGCCTTGGGCGCTGACGGAGATGCCGGCGACCGACTTCGCGCGCCTAACGGGCGCACCTTACGCCATCACGATGTGAGCGCCGACAAAGTAAGGGGTGGTCGCTGTTGCCGCTGAGGCGCGATCGTGCACTTCGCGAACCAGGCAATGTTCGAACTCGATCTGGGGTCTGTAGGCCTAAAGCGGCGCCGAAGTCTCCTTCGTGCCCGCCCCTTGATGTGATCATGGATGCGGTGGCGGAAATCTCACTGACATCGATCAGCGCCGGCCGCCTTCGGTCGGTTCAATCGATCCGGTAGTCGATCGGTTTGAAGCTGCCGCCGTTGGAGGCATAGGCCGAGCAGGCGGTGAGGCCAATGATCAGGTCCATCTCGGCCCTAAATGCTATATGGTCGCCGGGCTTGCTCAGCGGCGGTTCGACCCTAAGCTTTCCCGTAGCATCGTCGACCGGCACGTTCATGAAGCAGTTGAAGGCGACCGGGATGCGGTCGGACCCGATGCCATAAGGCTTCAGTGCCTCGGCCAAATTGCCGAAACATCCTCGATGCACCGGCTTGTCTGGATAGAAATGAAGGAAGGTATCCGTCGAGCAGGGGGTCAGCAGGAAGTCGTGGCAGCCGACCGTGTCCTCGATGATCGTCAGCATCTTTCTGGACCGATTGGAAAAGAGTGCGTTGCCGGTCGTAAGGCGGATGCTTTCCGCATAGTCGATCGTGCGGCCCGACGAGATGACCTCGTCGACATCGTCGGCGCTAAACGCCAGCAGGTCCGCGACCTGCGCGCCTTCGGGATCGATAACGGTGAGCGTCGCGCCCGCCGGCACACGGAACGCCGTGCCGCTCCTGGGCGGGATCCTCTCCACGTCTATCACGCATCGTCTCCCGAATAGCTGAAGGGGCACCGCCAACCGTCCTCAACGCTTCGGCCACTATATTGGCGCGCCTCGCTCGCCTCGCCGTGGCGGGCGAGCATCGGGTTGCGTGATCCCGCGAGAGCCTCGTCGCGCGTCATAATCTTCTCCCGCATCCCCTCGTATTTTCCCATCTCGCGCAGGCGCTCGAACTGGTCATGCAGGTTGAACACCATCGTGGGTCTGTCGAAACGGCGGGCTGGACGGCTCGCATGCGGATGGAGACCGACGACGAAGAAGGCCTCGCCGCCGAAGCTGAGCGAAAAGTGCGGACTGTCGGGATTGGAGCTCACGCGGTCGTCGTAGGACTGGCCACGCCATACATCCTTGTCGGACAGCGACTGGACACGTTCCCACAAGGCAGTTTCGAACGCCTTTTCGGACAGGTCCTCGGGCCCTTCGAAGACCATCGCAAGGCTTCGGAAGAGGCCAGGATCGTCGCGATAGGCCTGTGCGAAGCGCAGGAGTTCATCATGGATGCGCACGTCGTCCCAAGCGCTGGTGACGTCACGACAGCCGATGACGTCGAGCGTGCCCTTCGCCAGCGCCGACTTGGCGCCGACGCACGGAAACGCCGGATCGGTGACGTAGGTCTTGAGCGCCTTTTCAAGCGCATCCTGCGTGGCTGGACGCCATGGAAAGAGCGGCTTTCGATATTGGACCATGCTCAGAAAGACGGTTCGACTGCACGACCGTTCCGGTCGGACAGTGATTACTAACTTCGATCAGCACGATTCCCGTCGCTTGGACAATAGCGGTTTAGCTTCCTTCGACACACTGCTGCGGGCAGGCCGTGCGGCAGCGATCAGGCCGCTCCCGATCGGCTCCGCGGCGTCCAGGGGGCATCGCGATTGCGATGCCGTAAGGACCGTCTAGGAGCACGATACCGTCTTTGGTTCCGGCGATTCCGCCGTCTTCGAATCGGCCAGATGCCCAAAATGTTCGTCACCTATCCGCGAATTTCTTCTTGATCGGCTCCGATGCGCGGACCGCAGCAATGGGCTTCAGGTAGAGTTGGGTCGGATCGAACTGACCGATCTGGTTGAGTTGACTGCGATCCTGGATTTCAAGGCGTGAAGGACCGGAGAACGCAATGCTTGCCTTCCCGAAGTGATCAGCACCCTCTCGACGTGAATGCTGGTGAGACCCGTGATATCGGAAAGAACGGTCTGGGTGATGGACAAGTCGTATGGCCACCGTTCCGTTTTGCAAGAAGATCCAAGCCGCCCATGGAATTATTGAGGCGTGTTTTCGTCTGTGCCGGGCTGCTCGAGCATCACGAGGTGGGACGAGACGATCGGAACCATCGCAGCCGCAACCTGCCTGATGATGGGGTCGTTGCCCGACCTGGCATAGCCCTGCATTACCGCCAAGGCGGCGTGATGGGCGAGCATCTGCTGCTTCCGGTAGGTCCGGTCGAAGTCCGGACCGCGCTGGCTCTGGAGCGCTGCCAGGAACATCGACTGGTCACCGCTGAGACCCGGCTTCGGCTGGTCGAGACCGGCCTTCGCCACCGCCTGCCTGAGGGCCGCGCTGGTCTGCTGATGCGCCTGGATCATCGCCTGCGCAAAGCTCCGTGTCTCCTGATCTTGGCTCTGCGCAAGTGCAGTGGTCGCCTCCATGATCTCGAACGTGTCCGTCTGGGCGGCCGCCTGGACGAAGTCACGCGTCTGACGCGAACCTTGTTGCTGGGCGATCCCGGCCGTCGAGAGAATGGCTGCTGCGACAATCGTGGCCGCCGGTGCAAGTCTCCTCATGGCTGGCCCTGTCCACCGCCAGCGCCGTAGATGTTGCCGGTCGTGTAGCTTCCATCGTCCTCGGCGAGGCGGACGAAGACCCCTGCGAGTTCTGCCGGCTGGCCGGGCCTGCCGAGCGCGGCGGTCGCACCGAACGTCACGAGCTTGCCCTGGGACGCGCCGCCGGAGACCTGCAACGGTGTCCAGATCGGGCCCGGCGCGACGCCGTTGACGCGAATGCCCTTGGGGCCGAGCTGCTTCGCGAGGCTCTTCACGTAGTTCATCGTCGCCGCCTTTGTCTGGGCGTAGACGTAGAGGTCGGGGTCGGGATTGTAGGCCTGTTCGGACGTCGTGCCGATGATCGCCGACCCGGGCCCCAGGTGGGGAAGGGCGGCGCGGATGATCCAGAAGGGCGCGTAGATGTTGGTCTTCATCGTCCGGTCGAACTCGTCGTCGCTGACGTCGAGGATCGAGGGGATGGACTGCTGTCGCGCGGCATTGCACACGACGATGTCGAGTCCACCGAGCGCGCTGACGGCCTGCTCGACAAGCTGCCGGCAGAAATCGGGGCTGCGGATGTCGCCCGGTATCGACACGCCCTTGCGACCCGCCTGCCGGATGAGGTCGATCACCTCGCGGGCGTCCGGCGCCTCTTCGGGCAGGTGGTTGATGACGACGTCGGCACCCTCGCGCGCGAAGGCGATCGCGGCGCCGCGGCCCATGCCGCTGTCGCCGCCCGTAATCAACGCCTTGCGACCCGTCAGGCGACCGGAGCCGATGTAGCTGGTCTCACCGTGATCAGGCCGTGGGTCCATCTGGCCTGCAAGACCGGGCCAGGGCTGTGACTGCGGCTTGAAGGGCGGCTTGGGATATTTGGTTGTCGGGTCCTGCTTGCCGCCGCGCGGGCGGTTCTCCGCAACCGCTCTCGCCGCCGCAGGAGCCGAGACGGCCGCCGCCGCTGCTCCAAGTGTCGCAACCGTCATCGCCTGTCGGCGCGTCGTGCTGTCCATAGCCACCTCTGCCCGAGATCTGAGCGCGTCCGCATTGACGTCGCTGTCCACCCTTCACCGAACACATTTGGAAGCGGGCCGTTCCCGGAAGGCTTTGCCCACTAACCCAGATTAAGATCTTGTTTTTCCGTACTAAGTTTTGCGCGCTCGCACGAAGTTAGGCCGTGTCGAACGGAGGTGGCGACCGGAACGCTCTGTTGCCGTCGGCCGTTAGAGAGGTTCGATTTCCGGAGGACAACATGAACGAGAGCCGCTCCGCGGTGCGCGATGACGCGCCTGCGACGACCGCCAAGTCGCGTCCCGACGACCCTGCTACCGAAGCGCTGATCGATGCCGGAGGAGCCCATGTCGTCGGCCGCGCGGTCACGATCAACAAGTCGGCGGCCGAGCTTTACAGATACTTTCGCGATTTCACGAAGCTCGCGACGTTCATGGAGAATGTCGAACGCGTCGATGTCCTCGATGACCTGCGTTCGCATTGGGTGGTCATGGCGCCGGCTGGCAGGACGGTCGAATGGGACGCGCGGATTACCGAGGAGCGTGAAGGGGAGCTGATCTCCTGGGCATCCGAGGATGGTGCCGATGTGGCCAATGCGGGACGGATCGAGTTCCGGGACGCTGGGGCACGCGGGACAGTGGTCACCGCGACGATTGCCTACGACCCGCCGGCCGGCACGATCGGCAAGCTGGTCGCCAAGCTCTTCCAGCGCGAGCCGGCGATCCAGGCGCGGCGCGATCTGCGACGCTTCAAGCAGCTGATGGAGACCGGCGAGATCGCGACCGCAGCCCGCACCAAGAAGCAGTATGACGAGGAGAAGGCCTGATGCGCGCGCTCACCTGGCACGGCAAGCACGACGTCCGCGTCGATACGGTCGACGACCCCGAGATCCTCAATCCGCGTGATGCGATTATCAAGATCACCTCGACCGCGATCTGCGGTTCCGACCTCCATCTCTACGACGGCTATATCCCGACCATGCAGAAGGGCGATATCCTCGGCCACGAGTTCATGGGAGAGGTGGTCGAGACTGGACCGAAATCGACCTTGAAGAAGGGCCAGCGGGTCGTGGTGCCGTTCACGATCGCCTGCGGCAGCTGCTACCATTGCGGCAAGCACCAATATTCGGCCTGCGACAACGGGCTTCCCGCCGACAACCAGGACATCGCCCAGGAGTTGTACGGCCAGCCGATGTCCGGCCTGTTCGGTTACAGCCACATGACCGGCGGCTATGCCGGCGGCCAGGCCGAATATGTCCGTGTGCCATTCAGCGACGTCGGTCCGATCGTCATCCCCGACGGGATCGAGGACGACAAGGTGCTGTTCCTGTCCGACATCCTGCCCACCGGGTGGATGGCGGCGGAGAATGCCCAGATCGAGCCCGGCGACATCGTCGCGGTCTGGGGGGCGGGACCGGTCGGTCTGTTCGCGGTCCAATCGGCTTTCCTGATGGGTGCCGACCGTGTGATCTGCATAGACCACTTCCCGCACCGGCTTGAGCTGGCGAAGAAGTTCGGCGCCGAGACGATCAACTTCGAGGAGAGCGCCACCTATGAGGCGCTGATGGAGATGACCGGCGGCATCGGCCCCGACGCGGTGATCGACGCGGTCGGCCTCGAAGCGCACGGCTTCTTCGTCGACAACGTGATCGACCAGATCAAGAAGTCGACCTTCCTCGGCACCGATCGCATCCATTCGGTCCGCCAGGCGATCCTCGCCTGCCGCAAGGGCGGGCGCATGTCGATGCCGGCCGTCTATGGCGGCATCGTCGACAAGTTCCCGCTCGGCGCGTTCATGGAGAAGGGGCTGACGCTCAAGACCGGTCAGACCCACGTCCAGCATTACATGCCGGCTCTGCTTGACGCGATCGTCGAGGGGAAGATCGACACCACCTTCCTGATCTCGCACCGACTGCCGCTCGAGCAGGCGCCGGACGGCTACAAGATGTTCCACGACAACCAGAACGAAGTGACCAAGGTCGTGCTGAAGCCCGGTCTTGCGATTGCCGCCGAATAGGAGAGATTTTGTGGCTGACAAGTTTGCGATCGTCACCGGCGCCTCTACGGGCATCGGCTTCGAGCTCGCCCATCTCGCGGCTTCGGATGGCTACGACGTGCTGATCGTGGCGGACGAACCGCTCATCAATAGCGCCGGTGCCGACATTCAGCAGCATGGTGTAGAGGTCCGTTCGATCGAGATCGATCTGTCGACATTCGACGGCGTGGATAAGCTGATCGCTGCGACCAATGGGCGTCCGGTCAATGTGCTGTGCGCCAATGCCGGGCACGGCCTCGGCCACGGTTTTCTGGATCAGTCACCGGCGGACTGGCGGCACGTGATCGACACCAACATCGTCGGGACGGTGTACCTGGTCCAGGAGGTGGTGAAGCAGATGGTGGCGCGAGGCGACGGCAAGGTGATGCTGACGGGCTCGATCGCCGGCTTCATGCCGGGCACCTATCAGGCGGTCTACAACGGCACCAAGGCCTTCGTCGACAGCTTCGCCGATGCCCTGCGGGCCGAGCTGGAGAATGAGGGGCACAGCAATGTCACCATCACGAATCTGATGCCCGGCGCCACCGACACCGAATTCTTCGATCGGGCGGGAATGGGCGACACTAGCGTCGGCCAGGCCAAGAAGGACGACCCGGCCAAGGTCGCCAAGGACGGCTGGACCCACATGATGAAGGGCGGCGGCGACATCGTCTCGGGATGGAAGAACAAGCTCCAGGCGGCGGCAGCGCATGTCCTGCCGCACGGTGCCACCGCCGCCCTCCACAAGGGCATGGCCGAACCCGGCGGACAGGGAGGCGAATGATCCGACTTCCTTATCGAGCGGTACTCCCATGACCTACCGACCCGGCAGTTAGACGACGGCGCACCTTCACTATTCCAGGAGAGCGACATGACCGACGACCGTGAGCACCAGATCAGGGAACGGGCGCATGCGAAGTGGGAGAAGGAAGGTCGCCCGGAGGGCCGCGCTCTCGACCACTGGCTGAACGCCGAGTCCGAAACGGAAGGCCGGAGAGGGCGGTCGTCATCGATTGCCCACCCCGACGACGTCGACGATGCGGCAGGCCCGAGCCACGGGAACAAGGATTTCGGGGGCCATGATGCCGAGGCCGAAGGATCGGCGGAGTCCGGCGTTGGTGGTCAGCACTTCGAACCTGGTGCCAGTCCGAAGCAGGCCCCATCGGACAAGCCAGAGGTCGGTGAAGAGCGCGTGTCGACCGGTCAGCCAAAGCGCTGAGGAAGACCGATCGGAGGAGAATAACGATGTCGCAGACTGCAGCGGGCGCCACCATTGTGGCGACGTTTTCGACGAGGCGTCAGGCTGACCTTGCCGTTGAGCAACTCGTGCAGAATCTGGGGATCCAACGCACCAATGTGTTTGTCACCGCCGAAGGTGAGGAAAACAGTTCGGGCCGCGAGGCAGGAGGCGCTGACGCCGAGAGTGGTCATCCCGGTGTAGATACCGGCGGCGCGCCGTCGCTCGCCGGTGCCATCAGCGTCGCGGTGGATCTCCCATACGAAGCCGACGTCGCGAGGGTGCGCTCCGCGCTCGAGCAGCATGGCGGCGGGGACATCGCCACCGAATGATCCAAGGCTTTCTGCAGCTCCAAGGGAAAGGCCGATATGGCGACCCGTGCAGTACTCTTCGACATCGACGGCACGCTCGTCGACAGCAATGAGCAGCATGTGAATGCCTGGGCGTTCGCGTTCAGGGAGGAAGGGCGCCCACAGGAATTGGACGACATCCGCGCCCAGATCGGGAAGGGTGGCGACCTGCTGATCCCGGCGCTGATACCCGATGCGTCCGACGCGCTGCGCGAACGCCTTTCGAAGCGGCATGGCAAGCATTTCCACGGCTCTTATCTCACCGGCATCCGAGCCTTCGCCTGCGCTGCCGAACTGGTCGAGCGGACGCATCGGAGCGGCAGGAAGGTCGTTCTGGCCTCGTCCGCGAAGAAGGACGAGCTCGATCATTATGTCGAGCTGCTCGGAGTAGCGGACTGTCTCGCAGCCAGGACGAGCATCGACGACGTCGAGACCTCGAAGCCGGAACCCGACATCTTCGGCGTCGCGCTGCAGAAGGTCGGCGTCGAGCCAGGCGATGCGATCGTGGTGGGCGACACCATCTACGACATCGAGGCGGCGACCCGCGCCGGCATCGCCGCCATCGGTCTCACGACCGGCCCCTTCGACGAAGGCCAGCTGAAAGATGCCGGCGCGATCGCGGTTTATTCGGATGTCGGCGAACTGCTTGCCGAGTTCGACCGTTCTCCCCTCGCGGATTGAACGATCGGCGCAGCTGATCGTCGCTGAGAATGAAGAGGCTCTGATGCTTGAACATGTTCCCGCCTGGCTCGGCGGTCTGCTGCGCGACCGTCGTGCCGGCCACGCGAAGCTCGTTGCGGCCGACCCGAAGATTCGACTGGGTGTCGACACGATCGATCTGACCAGCCCGGCATTCGCCCCCGGCGGACGCCTGCCCGTCCGCTTCACCGCGGACGGCGAAGGCATCTCGCCGCCGCTGCTATGGGGAGACGTCCCCGAAGGCACCGCCAGCCTGGCCCTGATCGTCGAGGATCCGGACGCCCCTGCCGCCAATCCGCTCGTCCACGCGATTATCTGGGGCATGCCTGCCGACGAGCGCCGGGTCGCAGAGGGCGCGATCGTCGCCGACGGTGCCGGGGGCCCGGACGGCAACGTCGGCCGCAACAGCTTCCTGCGCGAGGGCTGGTTGCCGCCCGATCCGCCGACGTGCCATGGCGAGCACGACTATGTCTTCCAGTTGTTCGCGCTGTCCGAACAGGTCGACCTCGGCGCGAGCCCGGGACGCAGCGCAGTCGTCGATGGGATCGCGGATCGCGTGCTCGCGGCTGGAGTGCTGGTCGGCACATACTCGCGAGACCAGCCCGCCGCGGTCGGAGCTGCCGAGGCTGGCCAGGTCGGAACCGGTGCGATCGCGACCGGCTGATCATTACCCTGTCACGCCCGATGGCCGCTATTTCGTCGTGCGCAGTCTGCTCTGGCGCCGCGCCAATCCGCGGCTCGCCGACGACGTGCGGCAGTCGCCGGTCAAACGGCTGATGGAAGGGCGACGCGCCGTCGCAGCCGCTTTGCGGAAGAACGACCACGTTGCGCTCCAGGCTGCGCGCGAGACGGTCAACGCGGCCAAGGTCGCGCTGGGCGAGCGCGGACCGGTCTGGTGGGAAGATGGCGAGGATCTGAACCGCCGGCTCGTCCGCAACACTGGCTACGCGGAATGGTATGCGCGGCTCGATACTGGCGCCGAATGAACCGCGCTCAGTCGAACGAAACGATGCCTTCGAGGCCCGCTATCTTTCCTGTGAGGCCCGGTACCTGCTCGAGCTGTCGGAGTTGCTCGAAGCGTCCGCGTTCATCGCGGTAGCGCACGATTTCGGAACCGTGCCCTTGGAGCTGTGGCACTGCGTCGATCTCCTCAGCGGTCGCCGTGTTGATGCCGATCATCGGCTCGGGCTCCATAATTCCATCAGCGGTCCCGCATCCCCGGACACTGGATCTCCTGTGGGTAGCGGCACGTCGGCGATCCGCTGCAGCGTCTTTTCGTCCGCGGCATCCCGGCGGACGTCCCAGTCCTGGCCGTCGGGATAGGCTCCGACCAGGAGGAAGCCAGCGCTGGCCTCGATCCGGCAATGGCCCGTTCCGGCGGGCAGGACGACGAGATCGCCCGCTTGGATCGTTGTCGTTCGACCGTCCTCGCCGCCGAGCATCAATTCGGCCGACCCGTCGGTACAGGCGAGCGCCTCGTGCGCGGTCGAGTGGTAGTGATGGTAAGGAAAGACGCCGTCGCGCCAGTCAGGCCGCCAGCCGTGGCCACGCAGCCTGGTTTCGATCGCTTCGGGATTTCCGGTCGGCACCACGTCCCGATAGATCAGCACGGGCAGGGTCGGATTGTTGGGTACCCAGCCGTTTGGCTCGAGCAGGAAGCTCTCGGGGTCTGTCCGCGCAGGATTGTCCGGCATCTCGTCCTCCGCTCCTTGCAACGCGAAGCTTCCGCGGATGGTCCATAACGGTTTCCAGGCGTTGGGCCTTTCATGAGGACGATCAGCTTTCCGGATGGTGCCGTCGTGCCTGCTCTCGGCCAGGGCACATGGATGATGGGCGAGGACGCGGCGAAGCGTGCGGACGAGATCGCGGCGCTCCGCGAGGGCGTCGAGCTCGGCATGACGTTGATCGATACGGCCGAGATGTATGGCGAAGGCGAGGCCGAGCGCCTGGTCGGCGAGGCGGTCGCCGGGATGCGTGACAGGGTGTTCCTTGTCAGCAAGGCCTATCCGCAAAACGCATCGCACGCGCGCCTTCGTCGGGCGTGCGAGGCCAGTCTCGAGCGTCTGCGGACCGATCGCCTCGACCTCTATCTGCTTCATTGGCGGGGCGGCATGCCGCTGGCCGAGACGATCGAGGCCATGGAGCAGCTCGTCGAGACGGGCCGAATCCTCCGCTGGGGCGTCAGCAACCTCGATGTCGACGACATGGAGGAGCTGTTCGAGGCCGGTGGATCGGCCTGCTCGACCGACCAGATCCTCTACAATCTCGGCCGCCGGGGTCCCGAGCATGATCTGCTGCCGTGGCTGACGGAGCGTCGCGTGCCCGTGATGGCGTACAGCCCTGTTGAGCAGGGGCGGCTGCTGTCCAACCCTGCCCTGCGCGATGTCGGAGAGCGGATGAAGGCGGCGCCGGCGCAGGTCGCACTTGCATGGGCGCTCCGGCGGCGCGACGTGATCGTTATCCCCAAGGCCTCCTCGATTGCACACGTCCGCGAGAATCGCGCCGCGGCCGACCTCGAACTGGCATCCGAGGAGATCGATGCGCTCGATCGTGCGTTCCCTCGACCGCGCGGCCGCGTGGCCCTCGAAATGCTGTGACCCGGCCGCACGCCCGTTCCTATGGCAAGTGAACCAGACAGGCCGATCGCTGTTTCTGTGTCCGGAAGCCGTTTCGTCGAGGAGTATCGCATGCTTCGTTCGTTTCTCATCGGGCTGGTCGCCGGCCAGCGTGGCATGACGCCGCTCGCCGTGGTGGCGACCGCTACTCGGAACGGCTCGCTCCCGCCGGAACTTCCCGCCCAGGGCCTGCTCAAGCACCCCGTCGTTGCTGCCGGAACCGCCGCGCTGGCCGCCGCCGAGATGGTGGGAGACAAAATGAAGTCCGCGCCGGACCGGATCGTGCCGATCGGTCTTGTCACCCGCGCGATGACAGCCGCCTATGCCGGCGCCGCCCTTGCCCCGCGCGACCGGCGACTGCTCGGCGCGGCCGTCGCGGTCGGAACGGCGCTTGCCTCTTCCTATCTCGGCTGGCGCCTGCGCTGCGCGGCGATGGCGCGGTTCGGCCAGACGGCCACCGGTTTCGTCGAAGACGCCGCCGTCCTCGCGGGTAGCCTGGCGGTGACGCGCCTCCCGGCCACGGCCGCAGCAGCCTGACGGAACGTGCCGCATGACGATCGATCCCAGCGCCGAGGATGCCGATGCCGAGGATCGCGAGAGCGGGCCATCCGAGGGCCTGTCCGACCGTGAGGCAGAATCGGTCGCCGAGCGCAAGGCGGGATCGGCAAAGGTCGTGCACGAGGTCATCCGCCTCCAGGGCGACGAGGAGCTCGATCGCCCGGTCCTCTCGCTGCTCTTCTCCGGGTTCGCGGCGGGCGTCGCGATATCCGTCTCGGTCCTGGCAGAGGCGTTTCTCGTTCTGGCGCTGCCGCACGCACCATGGGCGAAGCTCGTCGCCTCGTTCGGCTATTGCGTCGGCTTCGTCATCGTCATCATCGGGAATCTCCAGCTCTTTACCGAAAACACCGTGACCGCGGTGCTGCCGATCGCCACGCACCCGACCCGTCGCAACCTGGGGCGCCTCGCGAAGCTCTGGATCACGGTGTTCGGTGCCAACATGGCCGGTACGCTGCTCGTCGCCGCACTCATTGCCGGCGGCGCGATACTCTCACCCGAGGCACGAGCGGCTGCGATCGAAGTCGCGGCTCCGGTCGCCGCGCACGACGCCTGGCACACGCTGCTGCTCGGCATGCCGGCCGGCTTCCTCGTCGCGAGCATCGCCTGGATGATGCCCAATGCCCGCGGATCGGAGTTCTGGATCATCGTGATGATCACCTATGTCATCGCGATCGGCGGTTTCAGCCACGTCGTGGCCGGCTCGACCGAGGCATGGCTGCTCTGGCTTGCAGGCAGCATTGGCTTGGGGAAGGCCGTCATGGGCTTCATCTTGCCCGCGCTGGTCGGCAACATCATCGGCGGGACCGGCCTGTTCGCCGTGATCGCGCACGGCCAGGTCCGCAGCGAGATCAAGCCGGGCTGACGGCGTCGCCCGGCTCCAGGCTCGCGCATTTCTAGCAGCAGCCAGCGCGACGGGGCAGCCATTCGATTGAGATCGTCGCAGACGAGGAACCGGGTGCACCTCGGCGCCCGATCCATTGTCCGGATCAGCGCCCGCTGATCCGCCAGACGGCGTTCCCGAGATCGTCGGCGACGAGCACGGCACCCTGGGCGTCGGTGGCAAGGCCGACGGGCCGCCCATGTGCGGTCTTCCCGTCGGTCAGGAAGCCGCTCAGGACGTCGACGGGTTTTCCCGAAGGCCGGCCGCCGGCGAACGGGACGTAGATGACCTTGTAGCCGTTGAACGGATCGCGGTCCCAGCTGCCGTGCTCGCCGATGAAGGCGCCGCCCCGATATTGAGCCGGAATGGCATTGCCGGTGGAGAAGGTGACGCCGAGCGGCGCGACATGGGAGCTCAGGCCATAGTCGGGCACGATCGCCTTCGCGACGAGATCGGGCCGCTGGGGCATGACCCGCGGATCGATGTGCTGGCCCCAATAGCTGTACGGCCAGCCGTAGAAACCGCCGTCGCGGATTGAGGTCAGGTAGTCGGGCACGAGATTGGGGCCGAGCTCGTCGCGTTCGTTGACGACCGCCCACAGGACATGGCTGGTCGGCTCGACCGCGAGGCCGACGGGGTTGCGCGTGCCGGTCGCATAGAGGCGATGGGCACCTGTGACGCGGTCGACCTCCCAGATCGCGGCTCGCTCGCCTTCCGCGACCATGCCGTTCTCGGCGATATTGCTGTTGGAACCGACACCGACATAAAGCTTGGTGCCGTCGGCGCTCGCCGTGAGGCTCTTCGTCCAGTGATGGTCAATCGGTCCGCCCGGCAGATCGGTGACCTTCACCCCGGGGTCCGTCATTTTCGTCTGGCCCGGCGTGTAATGGTAGCGGATCAGTGCATCGGTGTCGGCGATGTAGAGGTCGTTGCCGACAAGCGCCATCCCGAAGGGCGAATGTCGCCCTTCCAGGAAGGAGAACCGCTGGTCGGCGATGCCGTCGCCGTTCGTGTCCCGCAGCAGCAGGATGTTGTTCGGCGCCTTGGGACCGAAGCTCTTCGCGTGCGCCTGGATCAGGCCCATCACCACGTCCTTCGGGCGATTGACTGGCGGCTTCGGACCATCCGACTGCGCGACGAGGACGTCACCGTTGGGCAGGACGAAGACCGACCGGGGATGAATGAGCCCGGTCGCGAACGGCTGGACCTTGAGGCCTGGCCCGGCGGTTGGCATCTCACCATTGGTCCAGGGCTTGGAGGTCGCCGTCTTCATCGGCGGCAGGAGATATTCGTTCGGCTCGGGGAGCGCCGGGTTTGGGCCGATCTGGGTGTCGGGAGAGGCGACCTGCTTGTGGCAGCCGGCCGCCGCCAGTATCAGGGTGACTGCGAGGAGGGTGCTGCCGTTCCTCACGATCGAATCGAGGCGGCTCATGCGACCAACTCCTGACGCGGGGTGGCGAAGCGTTCGAGGAGTTCTATCGCCAAGAGCAGCATCACCGCGATCACCGATAGGGTCAGGCCTGTCGGCACAACGGAGGTATAGCCATCCCGGCTGTGCACGAAGGCGTTGAAGATCGAGAGGATCAGCACGATCGCATAGCCGATCCGCGAGACCATGCTCGGCCAGAGGCCTTGGACGAACGCCTGGAAAAGCCCGACCAGGACGATGACGAAGGCGGCGAGCAGGCCGATCGTGAGCAGCCAGACCGACGCGGTTTCCCATGTCATGTTGTAGGATCTGGCATAGACGATGTCGGCGAGGAGCGTCAGAACGAAGCAGGATGCCGGAAAACTCATCAGGCTCGAGAAAAGCGGTCGGCGGACCCTGACGCGATGAACGTCGGACGGCATGCTATTGTCTCCACCTTGCCGCCCACTTGTGAGACGTTCCGAGCCGGTACGAGGTTCCTCCGCCGAAGGTGCACACCCATCCGACGGTGAAGATGTCGATCGTGATCAACGCACCGGAGGACGAGCGTGGGCACGGAGGCGGCGCTCGATCGATTTCGAATGACTGGCCATTTTCGCCATCGGCGTCGACGCAATAGCCGAAGAGCCTCGGCTAGGGTTAGAGCCTGCCCAGGAGATTCTTCACGCTCGTGTGTGGCGTGGTGCTTCGGCCGCCATCAGCAGGCTGTCCGTCGCATTCATCCTCGAGGATCTTACGGATCTTCTCGATCTGCTCGTCGGTCAGGTGTTCGATGCCGATGAAATGCTCGCGCGCTTTCTCGACCGCACGCAGCAGTTCGTCGAGCTTCGCCTGCATCGCTGCTCCGTCGCGATTCTGGCTGTTCTGGATCAGGAAGACCATGAGGAAGGTGATGATCGTCGTGCTGGTGTTCACGACCAGCTGCCATGTGTCTGAATATTGGAACGGTGGCCCGCAGACGGCCCAGACGACGATCAGGGAAGCGGCGAGAACGAAGGTGATGGGCTGTCCTGCCCAATAGGCGATGCGGCCTGCGATACGGGTGAAGATCTGGTCCATGTCAGCGGTCCGACTGGAGGAGTGTGGGGCGGCAACGCTCGGCTTGCTCCATCGGCAGCGTGGGTCTTCATTCTAATTGCATCGGAACGCGGAAGGCACCCGTGCCAGTTCCGAGTTGCTGGGTTCCGTTTGCTGGTGTCCTGTTCAGATCGGCGGCGCATCGTCCGGCGCTACGAACCGAGCCGTCCCATCGGTCGGCTTCCTCGGCAAACACATGCGAGCCGACATTGCCTTCCTGACGAAATCGCGCCGCCCTATCGAGGCAACCTCCGTCAACGGTGGGTCGTTCGGTGCAGATGAACATGTCTCGCTCCCGGACGATGGTTCCAACTACCAGCAGGGTTTTTGGCTATGGTCCGATGCTGCCGTTTGTATTTGGTGCTCTCGGCACATGGTGCAGCCCGCGGTTGAGCCCTGTCGCTATCGGACTGACGGTTATCTGGGGGTCTTTGATCATGGCTTTTCTCGGCGGGGTCCGACGAGGATTCGGTTTCGGCGATCCGTCCGCATCCACCAAAGCCGAGATCCTGACGATGATCCTCTACGTGACCATCGGCGGCATGGCATCGATCCTCGGCTCCCTGAGATTCATGCTGTCGTCGGTGCTGCTGCTTGCCGTCGGATACATCCTGGTACTCATCGCAGATGCCCGCGCAGCCAAGTCGGGAGATGCGCCCGCTCATTTTGCGATACTTCGGCCGCGCCAGATGAGCATCGCCGTCATTTCGCTCCTGGCTATTTGCGTCAATCTGATCGAGAGATAACGAGGACGCCCGGCGCCAGTTGCTGGCAATCCCAAATATTCAGGCGCTGTCGAGCAGGTCCAGTCGGCTATCTCCCCAAGAGCGAGGCGATCGCGGACTACGGCACGGTAGCGACGCTCTTTTTGTCTGCGGTCGAGAACGCCCGAAAACGCCGTGCGGTGCATTTCTTCTGTTCAAGAACGAAACGAGGCCGGGCGCCATCGCCGCCCGGCCTGTCATCATCTCTATTGGGGACCGCCCGACGAACTGGTGCTGCTGCCGGTCGATCCGCCCGACGTCGTCGGGCTCATGCTGCCTGACGAGGTCGTGCCGGACGAATGGCCACCCGACCTGCTTTTTCCTTTCGTCGAGGACGAGCCATTGCCTCCTTGAGTGTTGAGGCCGCCGCTCGCGTCGGGGCTGCTCATCGAACCGGTGCCCATCGTGGAGCCCATGGACCCATTCTGGTTCGTCGGGCCGCTCATCCCCGGCTGCGTCGACGTTCCCGCCTGTCCGGAACCCATCGTGGAGCCCGCGCTGCCGGTCGACCCCGCCATGCCCGAACCGCCGGTGCCGGCCGAGCCGCCGCTCTGCGCCAGAGCCATGGCGGGCAATGCCGCGGCCGCGGCAGAGATGATCAGAAACTTACGCATGTTAGTCTCTCCTATTGGTTCAATGAATTAGGCCACCTCAACAATCGTGCGGGAAAATAGTGCCGACCGAAACGCGGCCGATACGACGACGAGCAAACGTCGGTGGGGCGTCGGCCATGAAGGACTGGGAGCGTGACTTGAGGACTTTCAGCCTGCTGTCGCGTTCTGCTGGGACAGGGACGAAGATCTCGGACTCAGCCCGAAGATCGTGGAGAACCCTCGGGCGCAAGACATATATAACGGAAACACCCGCCTGGCCTGCTCGTATTCTCAACACAGGATGGAAACGAACCATGCTCACTAGGCTCAGGGAACTGCATTCTGAAATTCGCGAAAAGCTGGCTGAACTCGACCAGCTCATCGCGAACGATCAGCCACAGGTCGACAGGTTGATGCAAGTCAGGCACGCGCTCACGCGGGCAAGCCGCGCCCGCACGAAGCTTCTGGAAACCGAAATCTATCCCCGCCTCCTGTCGGCAAAAACTTCGACACACATGGAAGGCGTCCGGCGTTTGCAGGAGGAGGGCAAGGCCGACCTAATGGCATCATCGCAGCATATCGGCCGATGGAGCCTGCGCACGATCACCGAAGAGTGGAACCAATATCGCAGCGCTTCCAACGCTGTGCGGATCGCCATGCGCAGGCGGATCAAGGCCGAGCAGGAGCTTCTGTATCCGCTTTTGGCGCAGCTTCCGGCATGAGGCCATGCCGTGCCCCAAGGACAAACACGGCAACAATAAACACAGACGGCGGCGGTCCCCGAACCTATCCTCCTAATTTAGGGTCCTGATCGAAAAGCGATCGGAATTGGCGAGGCTGCGACCGAAGATACTGGTCAGGCGCGTGCACGGACGCCCCGAGATGCGCCGCCGCATGCCATGGCCAACGCGGATCGTAGAGGATGGCGCGAGCCAGCGCGATCATGTCGGCATCGCCGGTCCCGACGATCGCCTCCGCCTGTTCGAAATCGGTGATCAGGCCAACGGCGACTACGGGAATCCCGACCGCCTGCTTCACCGCGCGCGCCAGTGGAACCTGGTAGCTGGGCCCGACGGGGATGGCCTGCGTCGGATCGAGACCCCCGCTCGAGACATGGATGGCCGAGCAGCCGCGCGCTTCCAGCGCCTGCGCGAATGCGACCGTTTCCTCGATCGTCCAGCCGCCCTCGACCCAGTCGGTGCCCGATACGCGCACGGTGACGGGCCGCTCCGGCGGAAAGGCGGCACGCACCGCGTCGAAGACCTCCAGCGGGAACCGCATCCGGTTCTCCAGCGAGCCGCCATATTCGTCCTCACGTCGGTTCGAGAGTGGCGAGAGGAACTGGTGGAGGAGATAGCCATGCGCCGCGTGGATCTGGACCGCGTTGAGGCCAAGTCGGGCCGCGCGGCGGGCGGCGTCGGCGAAGGCGTCGCGCACCCGCTCCATACCGGCGCGATCGAGCGCGACGGGCGAGTTTTCGCCGCTCGCAAATGCGCGCGGCGAAGGAGCTAGCGTCTGCCAGCCATTGGGCTGTCCCGGCGCAATCTGACGGCCGCCCTTCCACGGCAGCTCGGTCGATGCCTTGCGTCCGGCATGGGCCAGTTGGACGGCGATCGGGATCGATGACCATTTGCGTACGCTCTCGATGACTTTCCCCATCGCGGCTTCGGTATCGTCGTCATACAGGCCGACATCGCCGTAACTGATGCGTCCCTCGGGAAGGACGGCCGTCGCCTCGATCGTCAGCAGTGCGGCTCCCGACTGTGCGAGATGGCCGAGATGGATGACGTGCCAGTCGGTCATGCAGCCATCGACAGCCGAATACTGGCACATCGGCGCGATCACGATCCGGTTGGCGAGCGTCAGTGACCCGACGGTCAATGGCTCGAACAGCTTTGCACGGCTCATGTCGGTCTCCGGAATGTGAGGGGGAAGTCGTTGGATGGTCTGCGGTCGAGAGAGAGGGGGGGCCTCGACCGGTCAATAGGGAGGCTTCCGCCGGGCACGTTGCAGGCGAGCGGCATCCGTCCACCAGGCGAGATCGTCTGCGAAGCGGGGAAATACTCGCTCGAGCGAGGCTCCGCCATCCCCGATCGGTTTCGCATCGGCGTCTAAGGCATGCCCGATGCCGCCGACCGCGATTGAGCTCGATATCACGACCATGCCCATCTCGGAGAGCGTGCCGTGCCAGGCGGTCGCGGCACGCGCCCCGGCGAAGCGGCCGGCCGAATAGCTCGCGATGGCTGCCGGACGCCAATACCATTCTTCCAGGAAGTGATCGGTCAGGTTCTTGAGGCCCGGTTGGATGCCCCAGTTGTATTCGCCGGTGACGAAGAGGAACGCGTCCGCCGTCCGAATCTTCTCGGCAAGCGCCTCAAGGGCCGCCGGCGCCTCTCCCTTCGGATATTCTTTGTACATGCGGTCGAGGATCGGAAGGCCGACCTCCTTCGCGTCGATCAGCTCCGGGTCGGCGCCGCGCGCGCGGAGCGCGCGCACCAGATAATGGGCCAGCCGGATGCCCTGCCGGTCCGAGCGGTAGGAGCCGTAGAGCACGAGAATGCGGTCGGCCATCGTCAGATCCCCAAATGCGTGGCGGCGCGGCGGAACTCGCTCCGCCGCGCCGCGCTAGCCTCAGCCTTCGACGAAGGCCAGCAGATCGGCGTTGATCACGTCGGCGTGCGTGGTCGGCATGCCGTGCGGATAGCCGGGGTAGGATTTGAGCACCGCACCCTTCACGATCCCGGCCGAGAGCTTGCCCGTGGTCGGGAAGGGGACGACCTGATCGTCCTCGCCGTGCATGACCAACGTCGGGACGGCGATCGCCTGGAGATCCGCGGTGAAATCCGTTTCGGAAAAGGCCGCGATGCCGAGCGTGTGGGCGAGGATTCCACCCATCATGCCCTGTCGCCACCAGTTGAGCCGGACGGCCTCCTTGATCTCGGCGCCCTCTCGATTGTAGCCGAAAAAGGGCAGCGTGAAGTCGTAGTAGAATTGCGAGCGGTTGGTGGCGGTCTGCTCGCGGACCATGTCGAAAACGTCCATCGGAACGCCATCGGGATTGCTGTCGGTCTTGACCATGATCGGCGCGACCGCGCTCACCAGCACCGCCTTGGCGACGCGACCGGGCTTGGCCCGCGCCACGTAGCGCGCCACCTCACCGCCGCCGGTCGAGTGGCCGACGTGGATCGCATTCTTCAGGTCGAGCGCATCGGTCAGTTCGATCACGTCGGCGACATAGGTATCCATGTCGTGGCCGGTCGCGGACTGGGTCGAGCGGCCGTGTCCGCGCCGGTCATGGGCGATGACGCGATAGCCCTTCTGGAGGAAGAACATCATCTGCGCGTCCCAGTCGTCCGAGCTCAGCGGCCAGCCGTGGTGGAACATAATCGGCTGGGCGTCGCGGGTTCCCCAATCCTTGTAGAAGATCTCGGTCCCGTCCTTGGTGGTGATCGTCGGCATGGTTATTCTCCCTGATGAAAGTGTCGGTGAAGCGGTACAGAAAGGTGCTCAGGCGGCGTCGACGAGGACGATCTCGGCATCCTCGATGGCGGTCACGCGAAGGCTGGTCTCGTCGCTGACGGCGGCGCCGTCGCGGGCATCGATGCGGACACCGTTGATCTCGATTGTGCCGCTGGCGGGGACGAGATAGGCATGGTGTCCGGGCTCGAGCGGATAGTCAGTGGTCTCGCCGGCCTTCAGCGTCGCGCCGAGCACGCGGGCGTTGGTGCGAATCGGCAGCGCGTCGGCGTCGTTGGCGAAGCCGCTCGCCAACGTCACAAACCGGCCCGAGCGATCACCCTTCGGGAAGGGCTTGGCGCCCCAGGAAGGGGCTTCGCCGCGGCCGTTCGGCTCGATCCAGATCTGGAAGATCCGGGTGGTGCCGGGCTCGCGATTATATTCGGAGTGGCGGACGCCGGACCCGGCGCTCATCACCTGGACGTCGCCCGCCTCGGTGCGGCCGATATTGCCCAAGCTGTCCTGATGCGTGATCGCGCCGTCGCGGACGTAGGTGATGATCTCCATGTCGGCGTGGCCGTGCGGCGGGAAGCCGGTGCCGGGCTCGATCGTGTCGTCGTTCCAGACTCGGATCGGACCCCAGCCCATGCGGGCCGGATCGTAATAGCCTGCAAACGAGAAATGATGCTTGGCGTCGAGCCAACCGTGGTTGGCGCCACCGAGGTCGGCGAAGGGGCGGCGTTCGATCATTGGGGCGTCTCCATCCTGGCGGGTGCCGTTTCGATGAAGCCAAGGTGCCGGCGATCAGGGCTTGACGAAATAGAAATGATGGAATTGTATCGTTTCCGAAAATGACACGTCGTCTTCCCGATCTTGAAGCCTGGGCGATCTTCGCGAAGGTCGCTGAACTGGGATCCTTCGCGCGCGCCGCGCAGGAACTGGGCCTGTCGAATCCGACCGTCTCCAAGGCCGTCGCGCGCCTGGAGGCACGGCTCGGCGTGGCGCTGCTGGCGCGGACGTCGCGGCGCCTGTCGCTCACCGACAGCGGGCGCGGCGCCCTCGAGCGGGCGACGCGGATCCTGCGCGAGGGCGAGGCTGCGGAGGACGAGGCGGCCGAGCAGTCCACGATCCCGCGCGGCCGTGTCCGGATCAGCGCGCCGCTGTCTTTCGGAATCGGCTATATGGCGGCGACGCTCCCGTCCTTCATGACAGCCTATCCTGATGTCATGCTCGATTTCGCGCTGAGCGACCGGCAGGTCGACCTCGTTGCCGACGGTTTCGATCTGGCGCTACGTATCGCGCGTCTGGAAGACAGCTCGTTAATCGCCCGACGGCTGTGCACCGTACGGCTGCTGCTGGTCGCATCACCCGCCTATTTAAACGCG
This sequence comes from Sphingomonas chungangi, assembly GCF_013778325.1. Classification (GTDB taxonomy): domain Bacteria; phylum Pseudomonadota; class Alphaproteobacteria; order Sphingomonadales; family Sphingomonadaceae; genus Solisphingomonas; species Solisphingomonas chungangi. Next base: position 300,393 of record NZ_JACEIB010000006.1, read on the forward strand.
CACGGTCGAACGACCCATCCCGCGCAGCTCGCCGGGCATCGTGCGCTGATCTACACGGGCGGCGCTTCGCCCGGCATCTGGCGCTTCACCCATCCGCAATTCGGCGAGGAGACCGTGCAGCCGCCGCCGCAGATGTGGACGGACAATGCCGATATGGTGACGCCCGCGCTGATCGCCGGGCAGGGGATCGGCATTCAGCCCGAATTCCTCGTGTGGCAGGAGCTTCGCGAGGGGAGACTCGAGATCGCGATGCCTGAATGGGCCGTCCCGCCTCTGGCCCTCCATCTGGTCATGCCAAGCTCGAGCTTGCGGCCACTGCGTGTCCAGGTCGTGATCGACCACCTTGTGGCGACCTTGTCGTCCGCGCCTTGGGCCGCGCATTAGCCGCGGTTGGACGGCCAATGCCGGTCTGTGCAGGGAAGCGAAGCTATCTCGAAGTCTCTCCGCCTGTCCGTCAATCGGCGTCGGTCCGGGCAATCCGATAAGGTCCTGATCGCGGCTTTAGTGCCCTGCCTTTCCAGCTTAGGCTGATATTCTCTTGATCCAACAGGTGATCGACCGCGGCATGGACGATCGGCATCATGGTTCGCCAATCTGCCGCATCATCCGCGGACGCTTCGGCCGTGATTTTCCGTGCGACTTCGCTTGGACATATCGTCGCTCCCGGATCACGATCGGCAAGCATGGCCATTATGGCGGCACTTGCGACGTCGGCCTTCACTTGCGTTTCCGACCGGACGTCATGAGATCGGGCTTTGGCGGCGGGGTCCACCCTGGCGGAGGAACCGGCCGCTGCCGGCTCGTGCCGAGCCCCATGGACCCAGGCTGCTGGCGGATCAAACCCGACGTGTCGGCGCGGGCCGCCTCCGCAGCGCTCGCTCCGCCTCGCATCAGATTGATCCGGTCGCGAAGGCGCCGCGCCTCCTCGAAATCAAGATTGCGCGCTGCAGTTTCCATCCTGCGCCGGAGATCTTCGATGGCGTCAGTCACTGCTGCTCAACGCACGTTGGCCACTTTGGGAGGCATCGCGCCCAGAACGCGTCGCTTCCCGCATGATCGCGCGATCTCGGCGGCGATTGGCTTCGTTCAACGGCGCCAGCGCGGCGGTGCCAGCTGTCATGAACCGTGCGCGCGTCGCGGGCGCGGAGATGGCCTGTTTTCAGGGAACAGAAGGAGCGATCTCCAGCTCATCCCCGTCCTGGACCGCTACGTTCGCCAGCGTGGAGCGCGGCACCATCTCGAGGTTGCGCTCCACGATGACGCCGTCGGCCGCCATTCCGATCTCGGTGACGAGCGCGGCCAGCGTCAGGCCGTCACGAACGCGGCGGTGCTCGCCGTTGATTCTGATCGAAATGGTGCCGTCGGCATGCATGACGTGTCTCCCGAAGAACGAGATGGGATAGGCGTACGGTTACCCCACAGCGATCGGGCAATCGATCGCGACACCGGTCACCCGCGATCGCCTTAGCGCTTCGGGCGTGCCCCTGCTGCATCGACGAGACGCCGGATCGCGGCTTCGATACCGGCCGGGTCCAACCCCTGACGCCCCATCTGTTGCCAGAGACCGCCGCCCCCCTCGATGTGCGTCCCGATATGGTCGTAGCGGCCCTTGAAGCCGTATCGCAGCAGGTGGCTGCCGAAGCGGCTGCCGAGACCGGTCTTGACGTTCCAGCCTTCTACGACCAGCACCCACGGTGCCTCGGCCAGTCGCTCCATCATGGCGTCGTCGAGCGTGTTGACGGTCGCCTTGTTGACGAGGCCGACCTCGACGTCGCTCTCGCGCAGGCGGATCACCGCATCAAGCGCGCGATAGACGGTTTCCCCGAAGGCGACGACGAAGCCGCCGCCATCGGCTGCGCGGATGATGTCGTCGACACCGGGTTCGAAATCCTTGCCTTCGTAGAATGGGCGACCGTCCTCATCAAGCAGATCGGGGACAGCGGCCCGGGTGCTGAACACGAAGCGCAAGCCCGGGTCGCCGAAGACCCGCTTCACGCAGGCAGCGAACTGGTGCCGGTCGGCGGGAAAATAGAGACGGGTGTTGTCCTGGCCCTCGTGTGGGTCGATCCCGCCGTCCGCGAACATCGAATTGATGCCGAAGTGGCAGCTGTTGTCCGCCATGTCGTCCACGCCGCTGTGCGAGAAATGGGCGAGCACATTGGCGAAGTTGAGGCGCGCCATGGTGATCTCGCTCACCACCATTTCGAGGAAGGCGCTGAATGTCCCGTATATGCCCTGTCGACCATCCGCCGATCCGAAGCCGGCCGCGGCGGAAAAATTGCCGCGCTCCATGATCCCGCCGCGGACATAGATTTCGGGGTGCTTCTCCCGGATCGCCTTCAGCCCGCATGAGCCTTCGAGATCGTTGTCGAACACGCGCACGCTCTCCAGCCGGCTCGCCTCGTCCATCTGGTCGAGCATGGTGTTGATGATCTTGCCGAAAGCCTCGCGGTTCTTGCCCTCGCCAGAGGAACCCTCGTAGGTGAGCGGACTCTCGTCCTTGCGCGCGCCTTTCAGGAGCTCGATGGCCTTCTCGTAGCCGCCTCGCTTCTCAAGATACGCGATCGCGATATCAGCCTTGAGCGCGTCGTGGGCGTGGATGTCGCCTTCGGCGCCCGGAATGCCGACCGCCATCCGGCGCTTGATCACGACGGCGTGCGGAGCGGTGCTGGTGAACGCCCGGCAAAGATCGACGTAGAGCGCGTCGAGATCCTCTCCCATCGTCGTCTCGGTCGTCAGGCCATAGCCCGAAAGGGTACGGCTTAGATCGAAGCCGGCGAGATATTCCTGCGGATGACCCGAGATGGTGACGTCGTTGTCGTCGATCAGGACCTTGATGTTGAGCCCTTTGGCGACGGCCAGCCGCGCCGCCTCCGCATCGTCGCCCTCCATCTGGCTGCCGTCCGAGCCCAGCAGCACGACCGCCTTGTCCGGATTGGCCATGGCGACACCGTTGCAGAAGGCCCAGAGATGGCCGAGGCGGCCCGAGCTGAAGGCGACGCCGGGCGTCAGGCCCTTCTCCGGATGCCCGGGCAGGCCGCTGTCATACTCGCGGTAATGGAGAAGCCGCTCGGCCGGCATGTGTCCGTCGAGGACACTGAGCAGATATTGCGTTGCCACCCGATGGCCCGCCTCGTCGTAGAGGATCGGCACGATCGGTGCGCCGCCGGCGATGAATGCGCGCACCATCAGGACTTCGGGGACCGTGTCGTAAGGGCCACCCGAGTGACCGGCCAGGCCTTTCGCCCCGGCGAGTGCCGTGAAGAACACGATGGCATCGCGGCACAACCGGATGTTGTGCTCGAGCGTCGCCTTGTCGCTTTCCGACAGCTTCGGGCTCGAGGGGTCGAGGGTCAGTGGCTTGAGTTGCCCGAGATCGATCGGGAAGGTTTCGTCTTGCATCATGTTCCTATCGATCCGGAGGTGTCGGGCTTGAAGCGGCATCGAGGCGATGATCGGGGCTTGCACCGCGATTTGAGCGGGTCGATGTCGCGTTAGGGGAGCCCGGACGCCCGGTGTGTTTGGTCAGGGGCCTTCGGTCCAGGGCGTGGTCCCGGGCTCGGGAATGCGATCTTCACCGGCGGCATGCCAGTGTTCCTGGTCGCGACCCTCGGGCCGGCCCTCGCTCTCCCAGATGGCATAAGCCCTCTTGCGCCGGGCTTCGTCATCATCGGACGGATCGCCCTCATCCGGCTTGCGCTCCCGTTCCGCCTGCGCTTCGCGTGCGTCGGCCTGGCGTTCCATGGCGTTGCCGAGCGTGTCGGTCGCCGCAGCAGGAGGGGCATCCGGATCGCCGGTGACCTTCCGGCCTCCGGCAGGCGCCTCGCCATAGGCTCTCTCCAGACCCTCCGGCTTCTGCTTCTCGGCCATGATCGTCTCCTCTCGAATGATGGAATGCGGGCACGCGACCAGGCTGCTTCCCCGCTCAGCCTTCCGCGCCTCTCTTTTCTGTTCTGAGCGGCATGAGTGCGCGGACCCGGAAGTCGGTCAGCCAGAGGCCGGCCCATGCGAAGATTCCCAGCAGGACGCATGCGATCTCGGCGAGGGAGCCGAATTCGAGCAATCTCAGGTGGGTGAGGATGGCGCCACCCAGTACGCCGGTGACGAGGATCGCTCCGATGAAGGCTGTAGGTGGGAGCGCATATGTTATGGCGCACACCAGCATCGTCAGCCCGAGCGGCACCATCAACGAAGGCGATATCGCAACCAGTTTCAAATCGTTTGCCACCCGATCCGATCCGGAAAGGCATGCTGCGGAGTAGACGACGAGGATGACCGTTACGATGGCACGCAGAGCAAGGCCGGCGGGGCGCTGGAACGGGCTATGGCCGGCGTGCAAATTCATAAGGCGCAAACGGCCAGCCCCCGACGTCGTGCCGATGCAAGCTGATCTACATCGAGATTGAACCGGATTAAGCGGTGGAGTGCCCCGCTAGAACGATGGTCCACAATATATCCGAATGGGAATAGTGCCTCCAGACCCGGCCGGTCGATCCCTGGCAGCCGCATAGTTGTGGCATCGTCTTGCCAGCCTTTCTTTCGGCCCTCTTTCTTCGACCCCTCTTTCGACGGCGGCGCGGCAACCGATGAAAGAAAGCGGCGTTCGTCCCCCACAGTCATTTGGAGCAGGACGATGGCCAATCTGCAGGAGGCGGCGATCCCGCTCGACACGGCGGCAAGCGAAGCAAGTCTTGCGGTGCGCCTGGTATTCAAGATGCTCGCGATGCTGCGCGAATCCGGAACGATCGATGACGAGACGCTCGAGACTGTCGCCGAGGGACTAATTGCCGAGCTCGGATCGGAGCAGGAACGCGCCGCACAGTGGCGCATGCTTGAGGATTGGCTCCCGAAGTTTTCGCGAGACGGCGAAACCACACCAAGATGACAGTCGAGGCTGCCAACGGTCCTGTTACGTCGAGGTCGGCTCGATCTTGCAAAACTGTTTCGGATGTCTCTAGCATGGAAATCTTCACGATCGGCTATGAAGGGTCTACCCAGACGGAATTGGTAGCGGCCTTGCAGGCCGCTGGCGTAGAGCTTCTCGCAGATATTCGCGCCGTTCCGCTATCTCGGCGCCCGGGATTTTCCAAGAACGTCCTGGCCGCCGGCCTCAAGGAGGTCGGCATCGACTATGTCGGGCTGAAGGCGCTTGGCACGCCGCCCGAGGGAAGGGAGGCTGCACGCAAGGGTGATCACGATCGCCTGGCCGAGGTCTATGCCGGCCAGCTCGAACTCCCCGAGGCGATCGTACAGTCCGAAATGCTCAAGGAAATGGCTGTAGAGCGGCCGACGGTCCTTCTATGCTTCGAGCGAGATCCCGTGACCTGTCATCGCTCGCTACTCGCAGAAGCAATTTTTCCCGGTGCGAAGCGAACCGATCTGTTCGCGAGCCCGTCGAACTGATCCAGATGAAGACGCCGCTGATTTAAGCGGCGTTGGAACCGATGGCCGATGAAGGCTTGGCCGCAGGCATCTCACGAGATGGGCCTTGTCGAATGGAAGCCGGACCGTCTCGATCTACGCCGCGCGACGACGCCCTATGAATGCGCGGCGTCGCCGACGGCGTGGCCTTGGCCACTCGCGCGGCAAAGCGGGGATCACGTGGAATATCGAGGAGTTCCTCCGGCATGAAGTGCGTAGATCTCTTCCTCCGCAATCGGTCGACCGCGGTGCTCACGGATCAGGAGCGTGAGCGGCTTGAAGCCGCGGTCGCGGAGCGAAGTCGGTTGCCGGCGCGCGCGACCCTGCTCGAGCGTGGCGAGCATCTCCGCCAAACACGATGCTCGTGACGGGCTTCATGATCCGCTACATCGACGACACCGAAGGGCGCCGGGCAGATCGTTGCTTTCCACGTTCCGGGCGACTTCGTCGATCTCCACGCCTTCCCGCTGCATGTGCTCAACCACGCGATCGCCACCTTGACGCAGGTGGAAATGGGGATCGTGCCGCATGGAGCGCTCAGGCGCCTGACGGCCGAGGATCCCGATCTCGCGCAGAAGCTGTGGGGATCGAACTTGCTCGACGCCGCGATGCTTCGCGAATGACTATTCCGCCTCGGCTGCCTGGATGCCGTGGGGCGGTTGGCGCATTTCATTTCGGAGACCAACGCCAGATTGGCTGCGATCGGCTACAGCGATGGCAAGGCCTTCGGGCTTCCGATCAACCAGACGGATCTTAGCGAGATCACGGGGCTCAAGGCCATTCACGTGACTCGTGTACTGCGGATGCTTCGCGAGGAAAGAATCTGCGCGTTTCGATCCTCCCGCGTCGAGATCGCGGATCTGCCGCGGCTCGAGCAGATCGGACAATTCGATCCCACTCATCTTTATCTCGAAAATCGCTCGACCGATCCGGCGAGCCCGCTTGGAGAGCAGAATTCGAATGGATGATCCACGCAACCTCAATCCTTTCGAAGTCCAAGGCCGTGGCTGAGGAGGGGCTGGTCCTGCTGGACGGCCCCGATGGCATCGCGATTTCGATGACGCCGGACGCTGCGGAAGAAACCGGAACCAGCCTGATCGCCGCTGCTCGAGAGGCCCGCGGCCAGGTTGCTCCCGACGGCTGAGCAAGAAGATCGTCGAGCAATTCCTCGATCGATCAGGCGGCGGATGCTGTCGCGCTGGAAAGGATCGGCGTTGAGCCTGATCATGCGTTGCTGGTCGACGGATGATATCTCGCCGATCGCCTATACACCCCGCCGCGCCTTGGCGCGACGGGATGTCTCCTGTCCAGCTTGCGGCTACTTAGGGGCGTTCGAACAGGTCGGCATGCTCGTCACGCAAATGCCCTGCGTAGCCGGCCGCGCAGCAGGCTATGAAGGCACCGATGAGCATCGACAGCGCCGTGAAGAAACCCAGGGCCGAAGACGCCTTGCGCGCCTTGTCCGCCGCCTCTCGAACAGTGGTGACCGCGGCATCGACGCGCTGCTGGGCTTCAGGAACCGAAATCCCGGCCTGGGCTGCCACTTCGTTGGCAAGATAGGTTCTGTCGTCGGTCTGGAGATCGCCCCGCGCGAGCAGGTGCGCCATTTCCGTGCGCGCGACCGCTGTCGCCGGAGCATTGGGTCGGTTGGTTCTCAGCATCGTATCCGTGGCATCGCTCACGGCGACCGAGGCCGCCGTCGCGCCCGCGTTCGTCGCGGAACTGGTCGCTGCAAACGCGACGGCGCCGACCACGGCCGTGGCCACGGCCCAGGCGAGAAGCCCGTGCGCGGTATCGCGAAACAGGACTTCATGCGTGTGGATGCCGGTCCAGCGTGTCCGCAGGCGACCGGTCATGTAGCCGGCGAGCGCGGAGGAGAGCCATTGGGTCACGATCAGCCAGATGCCCGCACCGATCGCGAACGTGGTGACGGTCGCGCCGGCTCCGGGCCATGGGGATGCGGCGGCAAAGCCGAGCCCCGCGCCGATCGCTATGAGGATGAGGGTCGTTGCGACCGCGACAACGGCGCCGGCAAATACGGATGCCCAGTTCACTGCGGACTGCGCGGCCTCTGCCGGTCGAGCGGCCGCGAGCGCCGGGTCTTGATGGAAGGCGGTAGCCATGGCCGGTCCTTCTCAGTGCCAGAGGAGAAGCAAAAGGATGATGATCGGGATGGGAACTCCCAGAAGCCACAGCAGGATAGGCATGTCCGTCTCCTCTTTGATCGCATGGTCTCGACCATGTCGTATCGCCCAAACGGACGATGGGTCGTTCTTGATCCATAACGATGCAAAAGTTGATCTGGATCAAGGAAAAGTCGTCGCCATCGGTGCTTAGGTCGTTCATTGCTGTCCATGAGCCGCAAGCACGGCAGCGACCGAGAGACAAATGAGAGCTCCCGCTTCAGGACGAAGAGTTTCTCATGTCGGACGATGTCGATTATTATCTGCGTCGGGCAAATGAGGCGCACACTGCCGCGATCGTATCTCGCGATCCTGCTGCCCGGACCTCCCACGCCACGATGGCACGGGAATATGAACGGCGCGCCGGGCGGATCGTTTTCGATACTTGCGCGACCGGGCCTGCGGCCGAAGGCCGCTCATGAAACCGCTGCGCTCGCCGGATGTCGATCAGGCGCTCCAGCTGTTTCTGCGGCGATTGCTGGGCCATTCGGCACTCGCGGATGAAGAGCAGGCGGCCATCGTGTCGCTTCCTGGCGTCGCCGTGCCTGCGAAGCCGAATGTCGATGTGGTACATCCGGGCCAGAAGACGGATCATTCCTGGCTTGTCGCCACGGGCCTTGCCGGCCGCTTCAGCGAGATGATCGATGGCGCCCGCCAGATCACGGCGCTCTATCTGCCTGGCGACATGGGCGATCTTCACTCGCTCGTCCGTCCCCGGGTCGATGGAGCATTGCAGGCCCTTACCGCCACCATCTTCATCCAGGTTCGCCACGTCGACCTGCATCGGCTGATGGCGCGGCGTCCGCGGATCGCGGAGGCGTTCCGGCGAGACTGCGAACTCGATTCGGCGCGCTTGTCCCGCTGGCTGGTCAATTGCAGCCGTCGTGATGCATCGACGCGGATCGCCTATCTGCTGTGCGAACTCGCGACACGCCATGAGCTTGCCGGTCTCGGTCGCATCGACGAATTTCCGCTTCCCATGTCCCAGATCCAGATCGGGGAGACTCTCGGCTTGACCGCCGTCCACGTGAACCGTGTCCTGCAGAGGCTCAGGCGGAGCGATTTGATCCGTTTCGAGCATGGCCTCGTCAGAATTCCCGACTGGAGCCGCCTCGCTGAAATCGGGCAGTTCGACGCCGAGAATACGTGACGGGGAAGGGGCACGGCCGGTCCTCGCGCGAACGGACGTGAGGCGCTAGGCGATGCCATTCCGAGGTCGGTGATCATCTTGCTCTGCGCTTGCCGGGATCCGGGCGTCGACGGGCAGGATGAGCAACTCGCGATGCTGATCGTCTTCAATATGAAATTCCAGGTGCAGGCTGGTGACGCCGGTCGCGACTTCCAGGAGGATGATCTCAGCCGCCGTTTCGCGAACCATGCGGATGATATCGCCGACGTCCGCAGCCTCGTAGCCGAGCGTATCGACGGCCCGACCGTCATCGTCAACGATATGCACATAGAATGTCGACATCGCGTGGCCTCGAATGGAGGGTCCCGTTCTGGAGCAATGGATGACGTGGTGGCCGTCTTGACCTGATACAGCGCATGTCGGACGCCTTTGATCCGTCCCCAAGCGACGTCGTGCTCCTGCAGGTCGTCGCTTCGCGTGGGGGAGCAGGACGACGCGATCGAAACCTTCGCATGTTTTGCGAGCAATGCGTCCCGGGATCTCATAAGCCACTGCGACGTTTGCGCTTTCATGGCGACCGCAATCCATTAGCTAAACCTTCCGTCAACGGCGAAGGCCGTCAGGATCGAGGTGCGGGTAGGGGTCGCCCTTGGATGGTCGATCTCGATCACCGGGTGCTGGCGGCGCTGGATTGCCCGTCGGGCGAGCTCAAGCCGGAGACGGTCCAGCGAGTGATGGAAAATGTCAGGGCGAAGGCAGTGGCGATGCGCTGGTATGGCGGCGGCCAGATCTCGCTCGAACCTTCCGATCTCGTACTCCCCGTGCCGGAACCCATCCGATTGACAGATGGCAGCGAGATGCCCCGCTCTCCCTGGTTCTGCATCATGGCGATCGGGCCCCTGCCGGCAGGCATGCCCAAGCTTCGGATCGTCGACTGAACGACTTGAGCCTAGGTCGAAGACTCGGGGATGAGCCCGCGAGCTTGCAGAAGGAACCGCTCGTTCGGTTTCCGCCCTCTGGGGCAGCACGAAGCTGCCGATCGACACGGACGAGGCCAGCACCGTCTCGCTGCCGCCGAGCGCCCATCAGGCGATGCAAAGAACGAGAACGCCGAGCTGAGCCGCCGGATGGCCCGCAGCGTCGGCCACGAGGTTCGAGACATGCCGGGTGGCTCGGTAGAGCGGCCTGATCATCGATCGCGACCGATGTGGCGGGCCGTCTCGCATCGCTCGGTCGCATCCTGGATGAGCCGGATCGCCTCGGCGGAATCGCCGATGCCGAGAACCTCGAAGCCTTTTCCCTTCAGCGCATTGTAGTTGGCGAACCATCGCCCGAGATGCTCGACGAAGGGCTCGCCGAGATCCGACACGTGGCGGGCCTGATCGTAGCTGACCGAGAGCGCCCCGCGCCCGATGAGACGATCATTGCGAAAGGTGCGGCCTCGCTCGGTCTGTTCGGCCTTGATGACGCCGAGGATATGGACGTCGATGACGCATCCGACCGCGGCAGGCTCGTCGCCGATCACGAATATGTCGAGAGCATCGCCATCGTCGGCGAGCGTCGAGGGCACCATTCCGAAATCGAGCGGGAAGCTCATTCCGGCGGGAAGCAGGGCCGACAGCTCGAAAGCCTCGATCGACGCGTCCCAGGTATATTTGGAGCGGCTGCCTTTCGGCGTCTCTATGACGACGCGACAGATGCCTGTGTCCGCGTCCAGTCTGTGCGGGATAGCCGCTAAATCCATATCGTTCGATCCCATGGGATGTCGCATCTTGCATCGGCTTGCGTCGAACGGGCCTGCTGCCGATTTTGATCCAGCATGTGCGATGCATCCCGGTCGATATCCCCGGTCGTCGCAGCGCTTTCCTTTTCGACCGCCAGTGAATCGGGGTGGGTCGGAGGCAGATGGCCCGGGATCGATTGCCTATCCCCAGCATTAAGGTCTCTCTGATGGAGGATCGGATGGTGCAGTTCGGATACAAGCTGATGACCGAGGAGCACGGGCCGGCTGCGCTGATCGAGAATGCCGTTGCCGCGGAGGCCGCGGGCTTCGACTTCGTCTCGATCTCCGACCATTTCCATCCTTGGCTCGAATCGCAGGGCCATGCCCCGTTCGCGTGGAGCGTGCTCGGCGGGATCGCGCAGGCGACCTCGCGGATCGGCATCGCGACCGGTCTCACCTGCCCGATCATCCGCTACCACCCCGCGATCATCGCGCAGGCAGCGGCAACGATCGGCGTGATGTCGAAAGGCCGGTTCACCCTGGCCGTCGGCGCCGGCGAGCGCCTGAACGAGCATGTCACCGGGGAGCGCTGGCCGTCGACGCCGCAACGCCATGCCATGCTCGGCGAGGCGATCGAGATCTTCCGCATGCTCTGGAAGGGCGGCGTGCACAGCTTCGAAGGGGACTGGTACGTCGTCGATCACGCCCGCCTTTATGACCTGCCTGACGAGCCCATAGACGTCATCGTGGGCGTGAGCGGCCCGGCGTCGGTCGCTCTGGCCGTCGAGGCGGCCGACGGCATCATGGCGACGGAGCCTAAGGCTGAGTTGGTCGAAGGCTTCCGCAAGGCGAAGCAGGGCCCCGCCTATGCGGAGGCGGTCCTTTCCTATGCGGAGACCGAGCAGGCGGGGCTGGAACAGGCCCACCAGACGTTCCGCTTCTCGGCGCTGGGCTGGCCGGTCAACAGCGAGCTGCGCGATGTCGAAGGCTTCGAGTCCGCCTCCCGGTTCGTCCGCCCCGAGGATCTGGCGGATGCGATCGCCGCCGGGCCGGATGTCGAGGCGCATCTCGCGGTCATTCGCCGCTATGTCGATGCCGGCTTCGATCATGTGGTGTTGAGCTGCCCGGGGCAGCATCAAAAGCGGTTCATCGAATTCTTCGAGACAGAGCTTCGCCCGCGTCTCTAGCGGAGCTCGGTCAAGATGGCCCTCATCGGTCCGGCCGTTCGCTCGCGTCACCGATACGGACGCGATATCGTCGCGTCGGCTCGTCCCGGCGCTCGTTGGGCAGGAAGGAAGGAGCCATCATGACCGGTATCAAGCATCCCGCTGCGGACACCCTGGACGACAAGCGCACCTATGCCGCCGACATCGACATGAGCCGTGATGCGGCCGAGCAGGCGAAGCCCAGGAAGCCGACAGGAAAGCGGTCGAAGGACGAGATCGAGCGGGACAATGCCGCCGCAATCGCGGCCGCAACATCCCAGACCGGCCAGACATGAGATCGTTACAGGGCGGGGGCGATCCGAGGGTCAGCGTTTCTATTGGCCAGCCGGATTGTCAGTGGCGCCGTCCGGGCCATGGCCAATCCCTGGATCGCCCTTTGCGCTGGGCCTCGTGCAGTTCCGCGTCGGTGAGTGACGGATCTCCCAAGGTCTTGGGCCGGCTTGCGCTTTTCGGCAGCGGCGGACGATCTTGCTTGGGTCCGGGCATGTCAGTTCTTGCGAAACATCAGGGATCCGTAGGGGCGGAAATCGTCAGCTCGCCCGGGCCGTTCCGACCGCTGATCGCGACGAGCTTCCGCCCGCCGTCCCATAATTCGATACGGTAATCGCCCGCTTGGTCGAGCGTGCGTCCGATTGCCTCGTCATCGCTGAAAGCCTTGATATTCTCGACGCTGCGGATGTCCCCGGTCAGCGCATTCATGCGATAGAGTCGATAGAGATTGGGTATCCCCGTCATGGATCTGTTCATGTCGAAGGCTGGCGGAAGCAGCTGCGAAATCTGCCCTTCCGCCGAATTCATGTTGTCGAATACCACCGGCATCGAACGAAAGCCGGTAGCGACGATCGTCGAGTTCAATCCTGTTCGATGGACTTGATCAGAGCCTCGGTGAAAGCCGGAATGTCGTCCGGCTTGCGGCTGGTGATGAGCTTGCCGTCCACCTGGACTTCCTTGTCGACGACCTCGGCACCGGCATTGCGCAGGTCGGTGCGGATAGAGGGCCAACTCGTCACGGTGCGACCATCGATCACGTCGGCCTCCGCCAGCAGCCACGGTCCGTGGCAGATCGCCGCCACCGGCTTGTCGGCCGCGAAGAAGGCGCGAACGATGGCAAGCGCGTCCTGCTCCATCCGCATCGTATCGGGATTACCGACGCCGCCGGGGATCAGCAGCGCATCATAGTCGTCGGCCTCGACCTCACCCAGCGTCAGGTCCGGCGTGATCGTCTCGCCTTCGTCGCTGTCGTGCACCACGCCCTGGATCGGATCCTTCTTGATGGACGCCAGCGTCACCTGCGCGCCGGCGTCCAACAGGCTGGCACGCGGCTTGAACAATTCGCTGTTCTCGAAGCCGTCAGTCGCGAGGATCAGCACCTTCGACTTGTCGATCATCGGCATACGTCTCTCCTGTGGCTGGATTGTAAACCTCAACGGACTGTCCGTGCCGCCGTTCCGTGCCAAGCCACGGCTCGTTCTATCGATCGCACCAGACGTTCAGCGCTCTGGTCTGACGGGCGTCTCGCCGAGCTCGGGTCTGTCCGTGGGGGCCTGCCGGGGCTTGGGGGCGCCGGTCTGGGTGGGCTGTCCTACCCCGGCTTTCGCGGCACCCTCTGCCTCCGCGTCATGTCCTCCGAAATCCTCGTCGCCGTTGCTGGGGCCTTTGGCGCGGTCGATATCATCGGGCGAAGCGCTGCTGTGGCTGCGTTCTGCCATGGTCATCCCATCCTCCAATACGTCCAATGGAGCATCATCAACGAACGAAACGGGGTAATGCGCCCGTGTTGCTGACTGCGGAAGCTCCGCAGGTCTGATTGGGCGATCAAGCGGCATAAACGGCGCCGCCGGTGGGCCCGAGAACCAAGTCCGCGCGTTGATTCCGCTGCCCTTTGAATAGCGGACATTCTTCGGGCGCTGGACGTTGGGGTGAAAACGAGAGGAGAGCCGCTGTGCCCCAGGGCGACAAGAGCAGTTACACGGACAAGCAGAAACGCCGGGCCGAGCATATCGAGGAGAGCTACGAGAAGCGCGGCACGCCCAGGAAGGAGGCCGAAGCGCGCGCCTGGGCCACCGTCAACAAGGAAACCGGCGGCGGGAAGAAGTCCGGCTCAGGCCGCGGCAAGCCCGAGAATCGCAGCGCTTCGTCACGTGGTGGCAAGGCGCACAAGTCCGGCTCGGCGGAGCAGCGTTCGACCGCGGCCCGCAAGGGCTGGGAAACCCGCCGCCGGAATGGCAACGCGTGACGAAGCAGCGCGACGACGATCCGCAGATCGAGCCGTTCGAGGGACCGGCCGGCGGCTGGGGGTCGGTGCGCTCGCTCGCGGACATCTTGCCGCGCGAGCATCTGGGGCCGGAGGGCTATCGCGAACTCGCCCGCCAGAACAAGCCGGATGGCTTCATGTGCGTCAGCTGCGCCTGGCCCAAGCCCGCCGACCATCACCCGGCCGAATTCTGCGAGGAAGGTGCCAAGGCGACGGCCTGGGAATTGACCCGCTATCGGACCACGCCCGATTTTTTTGCCGAGCACACGCTAACCGAGTTGCGCGGGTGGAAGGATTACGATCTGGAGCAGCATGGTCGGCTGACCCATCCGATGCGCTACGATCCTGCAACCGACAAATATGCCGCGGTGGGATGGAACGAGGCCTTCGACGAGATCGGGCAGGAACTGAAGCGCCTCGATCCCAAATCGGTGGTTTTCTACTCCTCGGGCAGGACCAGCCTCGAAGCCTCCTACATGTACGGGCTGATGGCGCGCATGTTCGGCAACCAGAACCTGCCCGACAGCTCCAACATGTGCCACGAATCCACCTCCGTGGGACTGAAGGCCGCCATCGGCGTGCCGGTCGGCACGACGCAGCTAAAGGATTTCGAGGAGACCGACGCGATCTTCTTCTTCGGCCAGAATGTCGGGTCGAACGCGCCGCGCATGCTGCACGATCTGCGCGCGTGCCGGAAGCGCGGCGTCGAGATCGTCACCTTCAATCCGCTGAAGGAGCGCGGGCTGGAGCGCTTCACCGATCCGCAGAATCCGATCGAGATGGCGACGCTTCGGGAAACCGCGATCTCCACCCAATATCATCAGCTGCGCGCCGGAAGCGACATCGCCGCGATCATCGGCATCTGCAAGTTCCTGATCGACTGGGACGATCTGGCCAAGGCCGACGGCGATCTGCCGGTGCTCGATCACGATTTCATCGCGCAACACGCCACGGGTTTCGAGGATTTCGCCGCCGCCGTTCGCAAGACCGCCTGGGCCGACATCGAGCGCGAGACCGGGCTCGCTCGCGAGGAGCTGGAGGCATCTGCCCGGATCTATGCCAAGGCCAAGGCGGTGATGGCGATCTACGGCATGGGCATCACCCAGCACGTCAAGGGCGTCGAGAACGTCCGGATGATCGTCAACCTGCTGCTCCTGCGCGGCAATGTCGGCAAGCCGGGCGCCGGGCCGACTCCGGTACGGGGACACAGCAACGTCCAGGGACAGCGCACCGTCGGGATCACCGAGAAGACCGAGCTGGTTCCGGTCGAGAGACTGGAAAAGCAGTATGGCTTCAAGGCGCCGCGCGAGAAGGGCCTCGACACGGTCGAAACCTGCCGGGGCGTGATCGACGGATCGGTGAAGGCGGTCGTCGGCCTCGGCGGCAACTTCCTGCGTGCGGTGCCCGAGACGGAAGCGATGGAGGCGGCATGGCCGAAGCTGGATGTCTCCGTCCAGATCGCGACCAAGCTCAACCGCAACCATCTCTTCGCCGGCAAGGAAACCTATTTGCTGCCCTGCCTCGGCCGGATCGAGCAGGACATGCAGGCGAGCGGGCCGCAGGCGGTCTCCACCGAGGATTCGACCAGCTGCATCCACGGCTCGCGCGGCAAGGCGACGCCTGCGAGTCCGCATCTGCTGTCCGAGCCGGCGATCGTCGCCGGCATCGCCAGGCGGATCCTGCCCCCCAATCCGAAGGTGGACTGGGAGGCCTGGGTCACGGACTATTCCACGATCCGCGATGCGATCGAGGAGACCTATCCCGCCATCTTCAAGGATTTCAACCAGCGCCTGTTCACGCCCGGCGGCTTCTGGAAGGGCAACAAGGCGGCCGAGCGCATCTGGGAGACACCGAGCAGGAAGGCGGAGTTCCTGGCGCCCACCGACATTTCGGCGGCGGGGTTCGGAGAGGCTGCCGGCCGCTATCGCCTGATGACGCTGCGCTCCAACGACCAGTTCAACACCACGATCTACGGCTATCACGATCGCTTTCGCGGCATAAAAGGCACGCGCGACGTGCTGCTCATGCACGAGGCGGATATCGCCGATGCCGGGCTTTGCGAAGGTCAGGTCGTCGCGCTGGAAAGTGATGCGGAGGACGGCGTCCACCGTCGCCGGGACGGCCTGATCGTCACGCCGTACGACATTCCGCGCGGGTGCCTCGGCGCTTACTATCCGGAGGCCAACGTCCTGATGCCGGTCGAGCACTACGCCGAGGAGAGCCACGTGCCTGCCGCCAAGTCCGTGCCGGTGCGGATCGCTGCGACCACCTGATGGGCCGGAAGGTCGATCTGCCGGTCCATCGGGCGCGGGCCTATCTCGAACCCGGTCCGGTTCTGCTGGTCACCTCCTGCCACGAGGGCGAGCGCAACGTCACGACGATGGGCTGGCACATGGTGCTGGAGTTCACGCCCTCATTGGTGGGCTGCCTGATCTCCGCGGGGAATCACAGTTTCGAGCTTGTGCGCCAGAGCCGCGAATGCGTGCTGAACCTTCCGACGATCGGCATGATCGATACCGTGGTCGCCATCGGCAACCGGTCGGGCCACGATCATGACAAGTTCGCGGAACTGGCGCTGGAGACCGAACCCGCCACCGAGGTCGCGGCCCCGTTGCTCGCCGATTGCCATGCTCATTTCGAATGCCGTCTGGCCGACGACAAGATGGTGGACGACTACAACCTGTTCCTGTTCGAGATCGTGAAAGCGCGTGTCGCGCCGCGGCCGAAGCATCCCAGGACCATCCACTATACCGGCGACGGTGTGTTCGTGGTCGCAGGCAAGGTGGTGAGCCGGCGTAGCGATTTCCGTCCGGCTCTCTTGGGCAACGGGCGTTAGCTGACCCTTGGGGTCGGGAAACCAATCGTCGCGAATGCGTTAGGCTGGGCGAGGGGACACGCTTCCAAGGGGAAGATCGACGGCTTGGCGCAGCTATTCCGCCCCGGAGCGAACAGCATCGCGCGGATCGCGTTGCTGGCGCTCATCCTCTCGCCGCTGGGGCTCGTCGCCGTCATCGTCCTCCAGCATACCGGCTACATCACCGGGCAGGACCGCTTCGTCGAGCAGACGGTGCCGTTCAGCCACAAGCATCATGCCGGCGAGCTCGGGATCGATTGCCGCTTCTGCCACGTCGGGGTCGAAACCGACGCGAAGGCGACTGTCCCGACCACCGAGGTCTGCATGACCTGCCATTCGCAGATCTGGACGAACGCTGCGATGCTGGCGCCGGTGCGCGACAGCTTCGCGAGCGGCCGGCCGCTGGTCTGGTCGCGGGTCAACCGGCTGCCCGACTATGTCTATTTCGATCATCACGTGCATGTGAACAACGGCGTGCCCTGCGCGGCCTGCCACGGCGACCTGCGCGCCATGCCGCTCACCGCGCAGGCGAAGCCGATGACGATGCAATGGTGCCTCGATTGCCATCGCGATCCGGAGCGGCGGCTGGTGCCGCAGGACCGGATCACGCTGTCGCGCCCCTACGACCCGCCGATCCCCCCCACGAGCTCAAGCGCATTCACGCGCATGTGCTCGGGTTGCACCGGACGCGGCGCCTGACGGATTGCTCGACATGCCATCGCTAGGCGACCCTCCCTTCGTCGAGCGGCGCGAGGTGCTGCGGCTGATCGCGGCGGGCGCGGCGGCGAGCCTGGCGGGCTGCTCCAAGCCCGATCAGCCGATCGTCCCGGCGGTCGAGGACAAGGACGGCGACCGGGCCGGGCGGACGCGCCGCTATGCGACGACACTCACGCTCGCCGGTTATGGCCGCGGGGCGACCGCGCTGGTGGTCGACGGGCGACCGATCAAGCTGGAAGGATCGGCACGCCATCCGGCCAGCGTCGGCGCCACCGACCTGTTCGTCGAGACGGCGATCCTCGATCTCTACGATCCGCAGCGGCTGCGCGCGCCGGTCGGGCCGGACGGGATCGGCGGTTGGTCGATGCTCGAGCGCGCTCTGGTGTCGCGGCTGGCCGGCTCGAATGGCGAGGGCACGGTGCTGCTCACCGGCCGCGTGACGTCGCCGACCCTGCTCGCGCGGATCGCCGAGGCGCGTCAGCGGATGCCGGGCCTGCGGCATGTCCGCGCCGAGGCGATCGACGACGATGCCGAGCGCGAGGGCACGCGGCTCGCCTTCGGGCGGCCGTTGACCATGCGCCCGCGCCTGGCCGAGGCGGACGTGCTGGTGCTGCTCGATGCCGATCCGTTGGGGCCGGGGCCGGACCAGATCGCCTTCGCGCGCGCCTGGGCCGACCGGCGGGGGGCCAGGGGCAAGCCGCAGCGCACCTATGTCGTCGAGCCGTCACTCACCCAGTCGGGCGTGTGCGCGGATCGTCGCGCGGCGCTGCATCCGGCGTTGATCGGCAATGCCCTGCTGGCTATCGCGGGATCGCTCGGGGCCGGAACATCCGGCCCTGTCGAGCTTCCGCCCGAGGCGGCCAGGGTGGTCGCCGCGATGATCAGGGATGTTCGCGGTGCGCAAGGCCGCGCCATCGTGATGGCGGGGCGCGGCCAGCCGCCGCAGGTCCACGCGCTCGCCGCTTGGATCAACCATCGGCTCGCGGCGCCCGTCGACTGGATCGAGCCTGTCGATCCCGATCCGTCCGGTCATGTCGAAAGCCTCGCCGACCTGTCGCGCGACATGGCGGCGGGCCGCGTGTCCACGTTGCTCGTCCTCGATGCCAATCCCTTGCTGTATGCGCCGCCGGCGCTGGGCTTCGGCGATGCGCTGAAGCGGGTTCCGCTCAGCGTCTCCTTCGCGGCCTTCGCCGACGAGACCGCCATGGCGACCCGGTGGCGCGCCCCTCTGGTTCACGCGCTGGAAAGCTGGGGCGATGCGCGGGGGCCGGACGGCACCGTCGGTCTCATCCAGCCGATGGTGAAGCCGCTGTTCGGCGGCCGCAGCGGGCTGGCGGCGATCGCCATGATCGATGCGGCCGGGCCTCGCCTCGACGACCATGATCGCGTCCGCCGCCAATGGCAGGCGACCGACGACACACACTGGCGCGACCTGCTCGTGGCCGGCGTCGTGGAGGGCATGGCGGCGAAGCCGGTCGAGGCCGGCGATGCAAAGCTGGTGATGCCTCGGCCATCGTCCGCGCCGCCCCCGATGGTGGTGACCCTGCCGCCATCGGCGACCCTGTGGGACGGGCGCGGCGCGACCAACGCGTGGGCGCAGGAATGCCCGGATCCTATCACCCGGCAGGTCTGGGGCGCGGCGCTCCGTATCTCTCCAGCCGATGCGCGGCGGCTGGGCGTGGCTGATCAGGATGTCGTCGCCTTCGCGGGTCTCACCGCGCCTGTGAAGATCGTCGAGGGGCAGGCGGATGGCGTGGCGACGCTGCCGCTCGGCCACGGACGCACGGCGGGCGGACCGATCGCCACCGCGCCCGGAACCCTCGGCCCCGGCACCGACGGCTATCGGCTTCGCGGCGCTCATGGCGGCTGGGTGAGCCGGCCCGTAACGCTCGTGCCGACCGGCGACCGGGTCCACACGCCGCGCAACCAGCGCGATTTCGAGCTCGATGGCGAGGCGGCGTCGCTCTATCCCGTGCTGCAACCGGGCGAGGCGGTCCGCAAGGCACCGCCGCAAGCCTCCCTGCTGGGAGAAGGCCCGCCACCGCTCGCCGACGCACCGCAATGGGCGATGGTGATCGACACGTCGGCCTGCATCGGCTGCAACGCCTGTGTCATCGCCTGCCAGGCGGAGAACAACGTGCCCGCCATTGGGCCGGAGCAGATCGGCAAGGGACGCGACATGCACTGGCTGCGCGTCGATCGCTACGAGCATGACGCGGGCGGCGGTTACCAGCCAGTACCCTGCATGCAGTGCGAGAAGGCGCCCTGCGAGCCGGTCTGCCCGGTCGAGGCGCCGGTGCACAGCGCCGATGGCCTCAACCTCCAGGTCTACAACCGCTGCATCGGAACGCGCACCTGCCAGGCCAATTGTCCCTACAAGGTGCGGCGCTTCAACTTCCTCGATTATGCCGGCGCCGATCTGTGGGGCGATCTCGATCCCGCGCCGGTGAGCGCGCAGCGGAACCCGGACGTCACCGTCCGCGCCCGCGGCGTGATGGAGAAATGCACCTATTGCGTGCAGCGGATCGAGGCGGCCAAGCATGAGGCGGATGCCACCGGCGCACCGCTGGGGACGCCTGTCACCGCCTGCCAGTCGGCCTGCCCGACGCAGGCGATCCGGTTCGGCAATCTCGCCGATGCGGGATCGGACGTCGTCGAGCAGCGGCGGGATCCGCGTCACTATGCGCTGCTGGAGGAGCTCGGCACCCGGCCGCGCACCACCTACCTCGCCAAGGTCCGCAATGCCGGAGACGAGGCATGAGCGACGCCGCGCGCTGGCTGCTGCCGTCGATGCACGACCATCGCGCGATCACCGATGCGATCGCCGGACCGCTCGTCGAGGGGCGGGCGGGGAAGCGCTGGTGGATCGCCTTGCTCGTCTCGCTCGGCCTAGCCGGGGTCGGGGCGCTCGCGACCGGCATCTCCTTCGCCTACGGGCCCGGCATGTGGGGCAACAACTCCGCCGTAGTGTGGGGCTTCCCGATCGCCAATTACGTCTGGTGGATCGGCATCGGCAACGCCGGCACCCTGATCTCCGCGCTGCTGCTGCTCACCCGCCAGAAATGGCGCAACGCGATCAACCGCTTCGCCGAGGCGATGACGATCCTCGCCGTCTCGATCGCAGGGCTGTTCCCGATCATCCACCTCGGCCGGCCCATATATTTCTACTGGATGGCGCCTTACCCGAACACGATGGACCTGTGGCCGCAATGGCGATCGGCTCTGGTGTGGGATTTCTGGGCGATCCTCTCCTACCTGCTGTTTTCGGTAATCTTCTTCTATCTCGGCCTGATCCCCGATCTCGCGACCTTGCGCGACCGGGAGGGGCCGCGCCGCTGGCGGCGCATCTGGGGCGCCTTCGCGCTCGGCTGGCAGGGGACGCCCGCCCAGTGGCGCGCGCACCAGCGCCTCCAGCGCACGATGGCGGTGATCGCGACGCCACTGGTCTGCTCGGTCCACTCGATCGTCGGGCTAGACTTCGCCGCCTCCTTGATGCCCGGCTGGACCGAGAGCGTCTTCCCGCCTTATTTCGTGGTCGGCGCCTATTTCTCCGGTTTCGCGATGGTTCTGCTGCTGGCGCTCGTCATCCGCCATGCGCTGGGGCTGGAGGCGATGATCCGGCCCGCACACCTCGATGCCTGCGCGAAGATGCTGCTCGCCGCCGGATCGGTGATGCTGCTGGCCTATGGCAGCGAATGGCTGTCCGCGCTGTGGACGGGCGAGGCGGCGGACCTGCGCTTCATCAGGTTCAGCTTCACCGGCCCCTATGCGGGCCTCACCTACGGGATGATCCTGGGTAACTGCCTGCTGCCGCAGCTGTTCTGGAGCCCGGCGCTCAGGCGCTCGGTGCCGGTGCTGGTGATCGTCGCGCTCGGCGTGCTGGTGGGCATGTATTTCGAGCGTATCCTGATCCTCTGCAACACGCTGTCGATCGGCTACGAGCCCGCCGCCTGGACGCTCTATGTGCCGACTGCGATCGATTTCTTGATCCTCGCGGGCACCGCCGGCCTGTTCGTTTCCGCCTTCCTCCTGCTGTCGCGGGTGATCCCGCTGGTGCCGATGTACGAGATGCGCGAGCTGGCCGAGGAGGCGAGGGCATGACCGCGCTCGCGCTGGCCAGCTTCGCGCGGGAGGCGGCGTTCCGCGCTGCGGTGGCGCGCGCGGGAGAGGACAAGCGCCGGATCGTCGGCCTCTGGTCTCCCTATCCGGTTGAGATCGAGGAGATCGGCAAGGAGCCGGCGGCGTCGATCCCGTGGATCGCCTGTCTCGGCGGGCTCGGCGCGGCGATCCTGTTCTATGCCTTCATCTGGTGGACCGCGACGCAGGCCTATCCGTTCGACAGCGGCGGGCGCCCGCTCCATTCGTGGCAGGTCTTCCTGATCGCCCCGATCGAGCTCGGCGCGCTCGCGGCCGGGATCGCCGGCATGGCCGCATTTCTTATCCGCGCCGGGATGACGCGCCTCCACCATCCGGCCTTCGATATCGACGAGGTCGAGCGAGCCTCGTCCGACCATTTCGTGATCGCGCTCTCCTGCGATGAGGAGGAGGGCGGTGATGTCCTGGCGCTGCTGGCCAAGGCGGGGGCGGTGCACAGCCGCCTCGTGACGCGATGAGGGTGGCGTGGCTCGCTTTGCTGCTGCCGCTAGGCGGATGCGACCTGTCGATGACTCGGCAGACGAAACATGGGGCGCAGAGCGGCGACACGCTGTGGCCGGGAGGTCCGGCGGCCAGCGATTCCGCGCCGGACGGCACCGTGGCGCAGGACCAGCCGGATCGCGATGCCGCGCTCGCGACGCCGCCTGCCGTGAGGCCGGTCCTGCTGGCACGGGGTCAGGAGCAATATCGGATCTTCTGCACGGCCTGCCACGCGGAGGACGGCGGTGGCGGGGGGCGGGTGGTCGCGCGGGGATTCCCGAGGCCCCCGGCCTTCGGCGCGCAGGATCATCCTCGCAGGACAGTCGACGTGATCACCCGCGGCTCCGGCGTGATGTATCCCTTTGCGGACCGTATCGAGCCCCAGGATCGCTGGGCGATCGCCGCCTATGTCGAGGCGCTCAAGCGGCTGCGTGCGGAGAAGGGCGCGTGAGGGCCGGCGCCCTCCTTGCCTCTTTCGTCGGCGTGGTCCTGCTGGCGTGGCTGGCCATCATCGATCCGGCCGCCGCCGCGGACGGCTGGCGGGCTGCATTCCTGCTGCTGAGCGCGGTTCCCGTCGGCGCCGTCGTCCTGCTGCTGATCGCTCGCGTGGTGGGCGCGGACTGGGAGGCGGCACTCCAGCCACTGCTCGGGCCGCTGCCCTGGCTCGGTTTCCTGCTGATCCCCGTGGTCGCGGGGCAGGCGCTGTTCCATTGGCCGGCGGGCCATCTCCATATCTGGCTGTCGCCGCTGGCCTTCGCGATCCGCGCGGCTTTCGCGCTGTTGTTCTGGACATGGACGGCGAGGGCGCTCGCCTGCCGGCCATCGGTGCCGGCCGGCCCGCTGTTGCTCGCGCATGGGCTGGTGGTGTCGGTGATGGGCTATGACTGGCTGCTCGGCGTTATGCCCGGCCAGCCCAATTCGGCCGCGCCGATGATCCTCGCGGTCATGCAGATCGGCGGGGCGGCGGCGTTCGCCTGTGCCGCAGGGCTCGGCACCCCGGCGCAGCGCCGCGATCTCGCCTATCTGATCGTCGCAAGCGGGCTGGGGCTAGCCTATCTGCTCTACATCGATTTCGCGATCGTCTGGTTCGGCAACCTGCCCGCGCATGTTGGCTGGTACGTGCAGCGCGGGATCATGCCGGCCGCGTTGCTGCCCGGGCTTGCCCTGGCATTGGGACTGCTCGGCCCGATCCTGCTGGTCGGCATCGGCCGCAGCGAGCCTGCGCGCCGGCAGGCCGGCCTGCTCGCGCTGCTGGGGCTGGGCCTCACGATCGTCTGGGTAGCGGCCGGCCCGACCGGATGGCTCGGCCTGCTCGCAGCGTTCGCCGGCGTCCTCGCCATCGGTGGACTGGCGCGGGGAGCCGTCGCATGAGCCAGGACTATGAAGGTTGGGACGTCGATCCCCGTCCGGCGATCAAGGGGCTGGCGCTGTTCCTGATCCTGCTGCTGGCGTTGGTGATCGGCGCGGCGCTCTTCTACAATCACCGTTATGCGCCCCGGACCCGCCCGGATCCGCATCCCTTCCCGCAGCCCGTGCTCGAGACCATCGACAGCGCGCCCGACGACCGGAATCCGGTGGCGCCGACCCAGCCGCCCGCCGGGATCGACCGGGCCATGGCCGAGGTGGCGTCGGACGGCAATGCGGTGTGGAACCAGTGATGCGGATCCTGCTCCTCCTGCTGGCGCTGTGGGCATCGCCAGTTCGTGCCGCGCTCACCCCGGCCGAGCTCGCGGGCGTTGGAGCGACGCCGCCGGCAGGGGCGAGGCTTCCGGCCGGGCTCGCCTTCGTCGATCAGGCGGAACGTCCCTATCGGCTCGCCAACGGGCCGGTACCGACGGTGCTGCTGTTCGCCGATTACAGCTGCCGCCATATCTGCGGTCCGGGTATCACGCTGACGGCCGGTGCGCTCCACGATGCCGGGCTGACGCCGGGCCGCGACTATCGGATGATCGTGATCGGCCTCGATCAGGATGGCCCGGCGCTCGCGGCGCGGCTGGCGACCGATCGCTTGCGGGGCCTTGATGCGGAGCGGTCGGCCATGGCCCTCCTCACCGGGTCGCCGCCGACCATCCGGCAGGCGGAAGCGGCGCTCGGCTATCACGCCGTCTACGACGCCCAGGCCGATCAGTTCGCCCACGACGCGGCCATCTACGTATTCGGTCAGGCGGGCCGGTTGTCCGCCCTGCTGGCGGAAACCGCCTCGACCGCGCCACAGCTCGCAGCCGCGATCGCAGGCGCGCGGCAGGGCGTCGTCTATGCTCCGCCGGCTCCAAGACCGGACGACAGTCTCGCCGGGCGCATCAGTGCGATCTGCTACGGGCTGGCGAGCGCGCACGGCGTCTATGCCGCGCCGATCGTCCTCGGCCTTCGGATCGGCGGGGTACTCATCTGCGTCGCGCTCGCGCTCTTCCTGATCGGTCATCGGAGGGCGCGCGATGCTGCCTGAGGCTTCGACCCTCGCGCCTTCCGTGGACCGCATCTTCTGGGGCCTCGTCGGCCTCAGCGTGCTGATCATGGCCATCGTCGGCGGGCTCGTCTTCGCCTTCGCGATCAAATACCGGCGCGGCACCGACGCCTATCGCGGCCCGCTGCCGGAATGGATGAGCCGCGAGGTCGAGATCGGCTGGACGGTCTCCACCCTTTTTGTCGCATTGTTCGTCTTCTGGTGGGCGGCGGCGGCGCAACTGCCGCACTTCCTGCTGCCCAAGGATGCGCTCGAGATCCACGTCGTCGCCAAGCAATGGATGTGGAAGGTGCAGCATCCCGAAGGCGTGCGCGAGATCGACGCGCTGCACGTGCCAGTGGGCGTACCGGTGAAGCTGGAGATGACGAGCCAGGATGTCATCCACAGCTTCGGCGTGCCCGCCTTCCGCATCAAGCAGGACGTGCTGCCGGGCCGGTACACCACCACCTGGTTCGAGGCGAAGGAAGTGGGTGACTATCATCTGTTCTGCACCGAATATTGCGGCACCGATCATGCCCGGATGACCGGCACGATCACCGTGATGCAGCCCGAAGCCTATGCGCGCTGGCTCTCGGCGCAACCGCATGGCGAGGATCTGGCCGGAGAGGGCGGGCAACTCTACACCGCGCTCGGCTGCTCCGCCTGCCATGGCGCGAATGCGCGGGTGCCTGCGCCTTCGCTCGCCGGCCTCTACGGATCGCAGGTCGTGCTGACGGATGGCAGCCGTGTCACCGCTGACGAGGATTATCTGCGCGAAAGCATCGAGCGACCCGAGGCGAAGGTGGTGGCGGGCTATTCATCGACCATGCCCGCCTACCAGGGTGTGGCCAGCGAGGAGCAGGTGGTGGCGCTCGTCGCCTACATCAAATCGCTCGACGACAGGCGGAGCGCGGCGCGATGAAAGTAGACGATACCGGCCTGCTCGCCCGCGAGCCCGACGAGACCAGCTATCTGACGGCGGGCACGACGCTGCGCTCCTGGCTGCTGTCGACCGATCACAAGCGGATCGCCATCCTCTATGCGGCCTCGATCACGGTGTTCTTCTTCATCGGCGGTGCGGCTGCGACGATGATCCGGCTGGAACTGTTCACGCCCGCCGGCGACCTGACGACCGCCGACGAATATAACCGCCTGTTCACGCTGCATGGCGTGATCATGGTCTGGTTCTTCCTGATCCCCTCGATCCCGGGGACGCTGGGCAATTTCCTGCTGCCGCTGATGGTCGGCGCCAAGGACGTCGCCTTCCCGCGCCTCAACCTGATGAGCTGGTATCTCTACGTGACCGCCGGGCTGTTCACGCTGGCGGCGTTGCTGCTGGGTGGGGTGGATACCGGCTGGACCTTCTACACGCCGCTATCGACGCTCTATTCGAACAGCTACGTGCTCCTGGCGGCGTTCGGCATCTTCGTGGTCGGCTTCTCGTCGATCGCGACCGGCATCAACTTCATCGCGACGATCCATCTGCTGCGCACCAAGGGCATGACCTGGATGCGGCTGCCGCTCTTCGCCTGGGCGATGTACGCGACCAGCCTGGTCATGGTGCTGGCGACGCCCGTGCTG
Source organism: Sphingomonas chungangi (assembly GCF_013778325.1). Lineage (GTDB taxonomy): Bacteria > Pseudomonadota > Alphaproteobacteria > Sphingomonadales > Sphingomonadaceae > Solisphingomonas > Solisphingomonas chungangi. Next base: position 326,559 of record NZ_JACEIB010000006.1, read on the forward strand.
GCGATGGCGTTGCTGCTGATCTGCGGCGAGCGGCTGCTCGGGCTGCCGATCTTCGACCCGAGGGTGGGCGGCGACCCGGTGCTGTTCCAGCACATCTTCTGGTTCTACAGCCACCCGGCCGTCTACATCATGATCCTGCCGGCGATGGGTGTGGTCAGCGAGATCATCGCCTGCGAGGCGCGGCGGCGGGTCTTCGGCTACCAGTTCATGGTCTACGCCATGCTGGTGATCGCGGTGATCGGCTTCCTCGTCTGGGGGCATCACATGTTCGTGGCGGGGCAGTCGCCCTTCGCCAGCATGATCTTCAGCTTCCTTTCGTTCGTCATCGCCGTGCCGAGCGCGATCAAGGTGTTCAACTGGACGGGCACGCTCTATCGCGGGCGCATCCGCTTCTCCGCGCCGATGCTCTACGCGCTGGGCTTCGTCGGGCTGTTCACGCTGGGCGGGCTGACCGGCCTCTTCCTGGCGTCGATCCCGGTCGACGTGCATCTGTCCGACACCTATTTCGTGGTGGCGCACTTCCACTACATCATGGTGGGCGGCGCGGTGTCGGCCTTCTTCGGCGGGCTGCACTTCTGGTGGCCGAAGATTACCGGGCGGCTCTACAACGAGAATTTCGCGCGGTCGGCGGCCTTGTGGCTGTTCTTCGGGTTCAACTTCACCTTCTTCCCGCAGTTCATCCTCGGCTATCTCGGCATGCCGAGGCGCTATCACGAATATCCGCCCGAATTTCAGGTGTGGAACGTGATGTCGTCGACCGGCGCGGTGGTGCTGGCGGTGGGCTATCTGATGCCGCTCTTCTACCTCGGCTACTCTTTGCTCCATGGCGAGCGCGCCGGTGACAATCCGCGCGACGCGACCGGGCTCGAATGGACCACCTCCTCGCCGCCGCCCCAGCACAATTTCCACGAGCCGCCGGTCGTGCGGAGCGAGCCCTACGCCTATCATGATTGGGACGAGGCACCGGGCGACGCCGACGAGACGCCACAGACGGATCCCGCATGAGCAGCACGCCGATCCTGGTCGAGCCGTTTGAGGAGCCCGAGCGGCAGCGCGAGGCGATGGTGTTCGGGCTCTGGCTGTTCCTGGCGACCGAGATCCTGTTCTTCGGCGGTTTCTTCTTCCTCTATGCGGTCGCGCGGATGCAGGATCCGGTCGGCTTCGCGAAGGGTGCCGCGCGGGCCAACCTGCTGCTCGGCACCGTCAACACGGTGCTGCTGATGACGAGCAGCGCCACGCTCACCGTCGCCGAACGCGCCGCGCAGGCGGGCTGGATGCGCGGCGCGCGCGGGGCGATCCTCGCCACGCTCGCGCTCGGCACGGCCTTCCTCGCGGTCAAGGGCTTCGAATATCGCGAGGATCTGTCGGAGCATCTTTTTCCAACGTCGCCCGCTTTTCCTTTCTCCGGATTGGTCGGCGCGACGCGCTTCTGGTCCTTCTACTGGTTCGTGACGATCGTGCACGCGATCCACCTGACGATCGGTCTCGGTTGCGTGGCGAGGCTGCTTCGGCTCGATCTGCCGCGGCGGTGGATGGTGGCCGAGGTGACGACGCTCTACTGGCATTTCGTCGACATCATCTGGCTGCTGCTGTGGCCGCTATTGTATCTGGTGGGACCCTGATGGCGGGCACATCCGAACAGCGGACCATCGTGCTGGGCGCGATCGGGATCTGGGCGGCCCTGTTCCTGCTGGGCGCCTCCAGCCTGGCCTATGCGCTGATCCCGGGCCTGCCGCTGAAGCTGCCGGCCGCGCTCGTCGTGGTCGTCCTTCAGGCCGCGCTCGTCCTCGGCGGTTTCATGCGGCTGGGCAAAGCGAGCGCGCTGGTCCGCACGACGGCCCTCATCGGGATCGTCTGGCTGAGCTTCCTCTTCATGATGTCCTTCGCCGACCTCTGGACGCGCTAAGGCACCGATCAGGCCACGGGGCGTTCATCCGGCATGGACAGCGAACCCAAACCGCCTGCCAGGGGCAGCAAGCTCTTCCTGATCGTCGGCGGGCTGATCCTCGCGATCGTCGTGATCATCTTCTGGGGCAGCATCCTGAGCTATTTCACGCAGACGCGCTGAATTCGCCTGCTCCACTAAATCGAGGGCCGATCATGTGTTTCCTGCGGTATCTCGTCGTCCTGTGCGCAGCGCTATTCGCCATTCCGGCTGCCGCTCAGCAACAGCCGGGCGCCCCGCTCGTGATCGCGACGCACGAGGCGCCGCCCTTTGCGATGAAGCGGCCGGACGGGCAATGGCAGGGGCTGGCGATCGATCTCTGGCGCGGGATCGCGCACGACCAGAACCTGAACTTCCGTTTTCAGGATACCTCGCTCCAGAACATGGTCGATGGCGTAGCGCAGGGCCGCTATGCCGCCAGCGTCGGCGCGCTGACGGTGACGCCGGGGCGCGAGCTCAAGATCGATTTCACCCATCCTTATTACACGACCGGCTTCGGCATAGCGGTCGGCAAGTCGCCGCCCGCCTGGCTCGTGCTGCTGCGCAATTTCTTCACCTGGGGTTTCCTGCAGGCGGTACTGGCGCTCGCGAGCGTGCTGCTGGTGATCGGTTTTCTCTTCTGGCTGGCCGAGCGGCGCGCCAACGACGAGCAGTTCGGCGGATCTACCGCGAAGGGGATAGGCGCGGGCTTCTGGTTCTCGGCCGTGACGATGACGACGGTCGGCTATGGCGACAAGGCGCCGCGCACGCTCGCAGGCCGAATCATCGCGACCGTCTGGATGTTCGCCGCGATTATCATCATCTCGACGTTCACCGGCATGATTGCTTCGTCGCTCACCGAAAGCCGGCTGAGTGGCCAGATCAAGAATGCGGACGATCTCGCCAGCGCCAAGGTCGGCTCGATTGCCGGATCGGCGGCGGAAGACTGGCTCAACCGGACCGACGTGGGCTTCCAGCGTTATCCGACCATCCAGGCCGGGTTGGACGCGGTCGCCTCGGGCCAGATCGACGCCTTCGTCTACGACCGGCCGCTGCTGCGCTACGTGATCAAGCAGCAATATAGCCGGAAACTGCGGCTGGTCCCGGGGAATTTCGGGCGGCAGGACTACGCCTTCGGGTTGCCTCAGGGATCGAAGCTGCGCGAGGGGATCAACGAGTCCCTGCTGCGCCGGATCGACGGCCAGCCTTGGAACGCGCTGGTGAAGCAGACGCTCGGCGCGAACGAGTGAGCCATGTCCTGCCTGGGGTTGGGCAGGGTCTGCTGTTTGCCGAAGGCATGGCAAGCAAGACCGTCTGGAGCCTCGTGATGGGCTTAGCTGTATCGGGTATATCGCAGGTGCTAGCTGAGGCTGCGTGAGACTGTTCAATAGCTTGGGCCTCTACCCGAACGCGACCTTAACAGCGGTGAGGTGAAGTGCGGTCGGGCGATCAGGCGGTTCCGCTTGGGAACGTCGCCGTCGCAGGCGAACCCGTCGGCGATAACGGGATTGAGCGTGGCGATCCCGACAAACGGCATCAGCAATCGACCTTCGGTGGTCATTTTGTTGAGGTGGCGCCAGATGCCGCATCCGGCAAAATCCGCGTGCGCCGGATGCTGGCCGTCTGCGCGGCAGGGGACGTTCTCAATCCGAAATCGGCGCGTAGCACGGTCATCGGTGCGATGACGATGGAAGTTGCCGCCACGCTCATGGAAGAACTCACTGTCGACACGCGCTGCAGCGTCTTCGTCAATCACGATCTTGACGGATATGGCCGGAAAAACCGAACGATCTTCAGGACACGGAAGTAATCTTCCTTGACGAGATCGATCTGATCTCATCGCCGGTGAAGAGAGTCGGCGAGCTCGGAACATTCGTTGTACCAGCGGGTATCGCCAAGGGAGTCTACAAACCGACGGGCGTAGGCGTGCGTGCTCTCCGATCACGGTTGCCTAATATCTCGAACGGCTTGCCGACCGTCACCTGATTGCCCGGTCGTCCGCCGCAGCCTATTTCAGCAAGTATGCAGGATCACGAACCCGTTCTCACCGCCTTCAAATCCTGGCGCGGAGCCTCGATGGCTTTGGCGACCGTCGTCTCCACCTGGGGGTCGGCGCCACGCCCACGCGGCAGTCACATGCTCATGCATGCCGATGGCCGCTTCGAGGGATCGGTATCGGGCGGCTGCGTCGAGGGAGAGGTGCTGGCGCTCGCCGAGCAGGTGATGGCGACCGGCAAGGCCGAGAAGCGGCGCTATGGCGTGTCCGATGCCTCCGCCTGGGAGGTCGGGCTGCCATGTGGAGGGAGCATCGAGGTCCTGGTGCAGCCGGTCGGCGAGACCGGCTATGCGCCGGATCTCTTCGACGCCGTTGTCGCGGGACGCGAGTCGGGCAGCACTATCCATATCGCCACCGATCTTGATACAGGGCGGAGCGCTTTAGCGGCGACGGACACGTCCGATCTTTTCGTCAATCGCTACGCCCCGCCCCGGAGGTTGTTCATCGTCGGCGCGGTCCAGATCGCGCAAAGCCTGGTAGGCATCGCCCGGACGCTCGGCATCCGCCCCGTCGTCATCGATCCGCGCGGGCGCTTCCTGACCGAAGAGCGGTTTCCAGAGACCGAACTCGACGATCGGTGGCCGGACGAGGCGATCGCAGCGTGGAAGCCAGATGGCGGCAGCGCCGTCGTCACGCTCAGCCATGACCCGAAGATCGACGATCCCGCGCTGATCGCCGCGCTGAGCCGACCGACCGGTTATGTCGCGGCGCTCGGGTCGCGACGCAGCCACGCAGCCCGGCTGGAGCGTCTGGCGGCAGTGGGCGTCGCGCGTGCGGATCTCGATCGGATCGAGGGACCGGCGGGCATCGACATCGGCGCGATCGGAGCGGCCGAAAGCGCTCTGTCAGTGGCGGCAGCCATGGTCGCAACTCTGGCGCGAGACGGCGAATGAAGGTCGCGGCCGTGCTGCTCGCCGCCGGCCGCTCGGACCGGTTCACGGACGGCGACAAGCTGGCGGCGCTTCTCGGCGACCTGCCGCTCGGCCTTCATGCCGCCCGGACGCTGACTTCGCTGCCGCTGGACAGGCATATCGTCGTCACCGGCTCGGGCGGCATGGCATGGCCCGATTTCACGGTCGTGCCGAACGATCGGCGGGATGCGGGGATGGCGAAGTCCATCGCTCTCGGTGTCAGTGCCGCACGCCGAGCCGATATCGACGCCGTGCTGATCGCGCTGGCCGATATGCCCTTCGTGAGCGTGGCGCATCTCGAACGACTTGTTGCCCGCTATCGCGGGCCGGATACAATGGTCGCATCGAGCGACGGCATTTTCCGGATGCCTCCGGCGCTGTTCGGTGCCACATGGTTCGACACTCTGGAAACGCTGTCCAACGATCGGGGGGCGCGCGCGATTCTGGAGCAGGCCGAGATCGTGCTCGCCAATCCTGCCGAACTGCAGGACGTCGACCGCGTCGCGGATCTGGAGGCCGCCAAGGGCCGCTTCCCAGAGTGATTCCGCATCAGGGGCGTTCCGGCACTCCTCGATCCGACGGAGCCTGAAGGCGGGGATGGCGATTGACTGCGCGTTCGCAGAACAATTTCTCTGTGGAAAAAGTGAATAATCTTTCAAGTCATACGGCATCGCCGACAAAAAGGACGGTTCCTTACGGAACCGCCCTTTGCATGCGCCGCGGGATCCTGCTTATTTGAACCGGAACCCAATGCCGCCCATCGCATGATTATCGGCTGTATGATTGTCGAACTGCGAGCGCACATATTGAGCGCTCACGTAAAGGCCGCCGGGGACTGCCGAGAACTTGTCGTGCAGGGTGAACTCGACCCCGCCGCCATATTGATAGCCGTCAGCGTGGCCGCGACCGAACGAGGATGAGCCGTCGTCCGCTACGATCAGCCTGCGCTGCGCCTCGTTGACGTAGCCGCCCTTACCGAAGACCAGAAAATCGGGCGTGACGAGATAGCCCACCCGGATGTCTCCGCCGATCTGATCGCGTTGCTGGTGGGCGACGACCGCGCCAGGGAAAGCGGTCACGACGGTGTTCCCGCCATGGTTCTCGTGCCAATAGTTGAATTCCGGTCCGATCACGATCCGGTTGGCGATCACGCCATCGAAACCGGCGGAGCCGCCGAAGCCGAACTTGCCGTTGTGATTGCCCTCGGAATGGGCCCAGTCATAGCCGGCCTGTCCCTCGATGCGGAAGCCGCGAAAGGACGTATCCTGGGCGGATGCCGCCGTGCCACAGGCAGCCAGCGTCAGCGCCGCAATCGCGACCTTCTTTATATTGCGCATGATGATAAGCCTCTTGCGGTTGGGGTACGTGCGGCGGGAGAACGAGGGCCCGAAACGCTAGTTCCTGACAGAGGCGCTAATCTCCTGAGTGTTGCTGCACCGCAACAGCGCACTGTGCGTGTCCGACCGGCCGAGCCGTGAAGCCACAAGGCGTCAATTGCCGATCTTCACCTAGCGGATCGCTGCCCGTCTCGTCTGCCCGGTTATTTTGGCGCGGCAAGATGGTCGCCTATAGGACGTCTAGCTGCCTTCCAGCACGACAGCGCCGTAACGACGGGATCAACGGCGCCCGCCGCGCGCTTGGATCTTTCCGATAAAAGAAGGATAGCGCCATGTCGACGTCACCATCTGATCCTGATGGCGGGACCGGTCCCGAGGATAGCCTTGCCACGAAGCCCAAGAGCGGCGCGGGCGGTCACGATCACGGCGACAACGAAGGAGAAGACGAGGGCGGGGCGCCGAAGGAGGGCGACTATAGCGGTCTCAACGAAAATCAGAAGCCGGTCGATTAAGCGCCCCGCGAACCTGCATAACGGCAAGCGTGCCCGCTAATCGCTTCGACCGCACGAGCCTTCAAACGCTGTGCGCCTGGTCTGATTGGATGTGCGAGGGCCGGAGCAGATGCTTCGGCACTAAGCGTCATGCCGGCGGCATTCGCCAGACCCGTGAGCCCTCGGGACGGTCGCGCGCTCGCCGCCGTGCGATCGTTTGCCAGTCGCTTTGAACATCCGGGGGGGACCACGCCCGCGGGCAGCGTGCGAGCGCCTATGGCGGAGGCGCGTGAATCCAAGGCTCTGTCGGTCTGCTTGTCGGCACTTCGGTCGAGATGTCATGCGCTTTCGGCGATCTCCCCCGCAGGAGGCTGCGGTCATCGATCTCGTCTTCAGCCGAACGGCGTGACGACCAGCGGGCCGTCCGGGCCGTGGCGGTCGCTGCGTAGCCGCTTGAAGATCCGCCGCAGGAGCCCCGAAGGTGCCGTATCCGACGTCCACACCGACCCCGTCCTCGTGTTCGCAAGCCTCATCGTCAGCGCGCTGCGGATCATCATACGTCCTTTTTGGATATCGTCCGCATAGCGCCCCTAGCGATGTGTTGTTCCCATCCTGCGAGCCCGTGGCCGCAACCGTGCGCCGCGCGCGGCAACCGGATGGAAGTCGGTCTAAATCCAGATCAGTCGGAAGCGAAAGATGTACGCGATCAGGGAAAATGTTCCGACCGCACGCGTTACCGTTCCGCTCATAAATCGAGGGAGACGCATGGCGCATCTGCAGGACGCCGGGATTGTGGACGATCGCACCGAACGCTTCGCCGAAAGCCCCTGGGCGATCCCGGCAGAGGGCTGGAAAGCCGTCCTGCGCCGCAGCTGGACCGAGGCCAGCGAGGACAATATCGGCATCGTCGCCGCAGGCGTGTCCTTCTACGGTTTCCTGGCGCTCGTGCCGATGCTTGGCGCCGTCGTGCTCACTTATGGTCTGGTCGCCGAGCCGAAGACCGTAATCCATGATGTCCGGGCGATGACATCGGTCATGCCGGCCGATGCCGCGAAGCTGATCGGCGAGCAACTGATGCATCTCGTAAAGAGCTCGGACGGCAAGAAGGGACTCGGCGTGCTGGTCGCCCTCGCGATCGCTTTGTTCGGCGCGCGCAACGGCGCGGGATCTGTCATCACTGCCCTTAACATCGCCTATGAGGAAAAGGAGGCCCGCGGCTTCGTCCGCGTGAACCTGCTCGCGCTCGCAATGACTGGTTGCGCGGTCATGGTGGCGCTGGTCGGGACGGTAGCCATCGCGGCGCTCGGCCACCTCGAGGATCTGATCCCTTTCTCATCCGGGTTCGTCGTCGCGGGCGGAAAGGTCGCCGCCTATGTCGCGCTGACCCTCGTGGCTGCGGCGGGTGCCGCCGCCCTCTATCGCTTCGGGCCTTCCCGCCGGAAGCCTCGCTGGATCTGGCTGACGCCCGGGTCGATCCTGACCGCCGTGTTGTGGCTGCTCCTGACGCTGGGGTTCGGTCTCTACGTCGCCCGCTTTGGCAATTACGACGCGAGCTATGGATCGCTTGGCGCCGTCGTGGTCATGCTGACCTGGCTCTATCTTTCGAGCTACGTCCTCCTGTTTGGCGCAGAGCTGAACTCGGAACTTGAAAAGCAGACCGTCGTCGATACGACGGATGGGCCCGCACGACCGATGGGCGAAAGGGAGGCGTGGGCGGCCGATCACGTCGTCACGCAGGCGGCAGACCAGCCTGTCCCTCAAAAAAACGAGACGCCGCCGTCGGCCGTCGCGGCCTTTGCAACCTCTCGTGGCAGTGCACTTGGCCTTCGCGTCGTGGGCACCCGCAGGGTAGGGCTCTTGTCTTCGGCGCTCGCGACTGCTGGGCTTGCCGCCCTAGGTCGGCGTGGATCGGCACCCAAGGGTATCGCCCTGCTGGGCGCCGCCGCCGCTTTGTCGTGGATCGTGAGGACCGGCGATTCAGATGCGGTCCCGCCGGTCGATCGGAAGACCTAGTAGTAGCCTATTTGTCGAGGCTGGCCGCGTTGCGGTCGGCCCACTCCTTGCCGTCGTCGCCACCCCAGAGCAGCCAGGCGATGTAGCCGGCGGATGGATCGGAGTTCGATCCCCATTCGTGTGCCTTGCCCTGCTTGTCGACCGTGTGACGCGCGAAGTAGCTGTGCATCGACTTCACGTCGGCTTCTGATAGCTCGTGCCGATCGGCGAGCTGGCGGGCGCGCCGGACGCCGACCTCGGTACCGCCGCGGTCGAACTTGTCGCGCAGCTTCAGCCCGCGCTTGGCATTGGACGCCATCTTGAGCGTCGGCTTGAACGTGGCCATGGCTCAGTCCTTCTTCAGGGCGTCGGGTTTGTGCGCGGCGCGCTTCCCGTCGTCGGTCTCGACGATGAATTCTGGATTGTCCTTCGACGCGGCGACCTTATGCGATTTGATTCGGGTCGGACTCGTGACCTTCTTCACGACCTTGCCATGGGCCTCGCCACCCGAGCTGTCCCACTTCACCTTGTCGCCGGCTTTGGGGGGGTCATATTCGCTATTCTCCTTGCAGAGCGTCAACGCGCACTACCATCGATGGTTCGGCTCTCAGGGAAGACAGAGCTAGGTGTTAAGCTGAGACAGCCCCGCCGGGCGCAGTTCGTACTCCAGCTGTTCCATGTCGCACTGGTCGGGAGCCTTGTCGGGGCGCCAGCGCAGCAGTTTCGTTCCGTGCCGGAAGCGGTTTCCGGTAACCTGGTCATACACCACCTCGATCACCAACTCTGGTCTGAGCGGCTCCCAGGGATTCTCTTTGCCGGAGTTCCACCTGCTCGGGCCTCCGGGCGCTTTTCCGGTGAAGCCGGGCTCTTCTATGAGCGGCTCAAGCGTCGTGAGCAGATGGGCCTTCTCCTTTGCCGCGATGGCGCTTGTGAAGCCGACGTGGTTGAGTTTTCCGGCCTCGTCGTAAAGTCCGAGAAGCAGCGAGGCGACGCCCGTGCCGTCGGAAGTCCGTCGGAAGCCGCCGATCACGCAGTCGGCCGTGCGCTGCTGCTTCACCTTCCGCATCGCACGTTCGCCGGCCCGGTAGGGATCTTCCAGGCGTTTCGCCACGACGCCGTCGAGAGCGCCACCTGCGGAGGAGAGCCATCGGCGAGCCTGGGCAACATCTTCGCTTGCCGGTGATAGCAGAAGGGACGGCCCGCAGTTGCGCCGGTGGAAATCTTCCAATGCTCTCCGTCGCTCGCGCAGCGGATCGCATGCAAGTGTCAAGTTGTTCATTGCAAGACAATCGAACAGCATCAGCTGTGCTGGCGTCTCTCGCGACAGGCGTTCGATCCGGCTCGGGGCAGGATGCAGCCTTGCCTGAAGTGCATCGAAGGAAAGGATGTCCCCAATGGGAAGGATGATCTCTCCGTCGATCATGAAGCATTTCGTTTTCACGCTCTGGAGGACCTGGACTAGCTCCGGAAAGAACCTGTCGAGCCGCTTCCCCGCCCTCGACGTGATGGCGACGTCGTTGTCCTTGCGGAAGCAGATGGCGCGAAAGCCATCCCACTTCGGCTCGAACTGCCAACCAGAATCCGTGGGGAGCTCTTCGACGAGCTTCGCCTCCATGGGAGATGGTATCGTGGCCATCGCGGATGAACCGGCGCAGGCGACGGACGTTCCGCAACATCTTCGATCGCTCGCCTTACGCCACCGAGGACGATGCCCGTTCGCAGGAGAGACTGGAGACAATGATGCCGAGCAACGGACCTGATAATGTGGCCGCTGAACCGAAACGAGACGCGTCGCGAGGAGAGAGCGCCAAGGAGGTGCTGACCAACGGAGACCTGGACAAGCGCTCGGACGGAGGCGGTCCCGGCGGAGCCGCCGCTGTGGGTCCTTTGAAGTGTGCGCCAACCGGGGCGGCTCCGCACGCCGCGCAGGATGCTCGGACGCCGCATGGCGCGCCGGTCGAGACGGAGGCGCAGGTCCGCGCAGGTCGAAGCAATCCGTCCGAATCCCATTCGACGTCGCACTGAGGTGGCGACCGCAGCGAGCAGAAAATCGGGCCGTTCCGGTTCTGCAGTTCGAGCTCTTCCTCATCGGACGATAGCTCGCGCCCTAGGTTGGGCCGGCGCCGGAATGGCGTTAGCGGCGTTGGCCGGCGCGGTGTCTTCGCGATTAATCGCCGCAAGGACGCGCAAACTCGTCCCCGCTGACGGAAGGATCGTCAGGCTCGAGACGGGAACCCTGCACTACATGGAGATGGGCGATCCGCAGGCCCCGCCACTCGTCCTGATCCATGGGCTTGGTGGCCAAATACGCAACTTCAGTCATTCCTTTGTCGATAAACTGGACGGATACCGGATCATTGTTTTGGATCGTCCCGGGTCGGGCTACTCGTCATCGGCGGCAGGCAGGACCGGCTCTCTCGAACATCAGGCCGGTTTTGTTGCTGAGGCGATCGCACATCTCGGTCTCGAACGTCCTCTTCTGATCGGCCATTCGCTGGGAGGCGCGGTCTCGCTCGCGGTCGCGCTCCACCACCCATATTCGGTAGGCGGGCTCGCGCTCGTGGCACCGCTGACACGGCCGCCGGTCGTTCCCTGGCTTCTCCGGTCGAGCCTCTTCCAATCCGAACAGCTGCAGAAGGTCATGGCATCAACGTTCGCCTTGCCGATCATGGCATTGACAGCGGAGGCGAGGCGCAAGCATGTTTTCTGGCCATCGACCTCCCCCGACGATTTCGACGCTCGTGGCGGCGGCATGGCGATCCGCACCCCCAAGGCCGCAGCTGCCGCGCTCGCGGACATCGCCGGTCTGGCCCAGGAGCTGGAGCGGATGGTGTCCCGTTATCACGAGATAGACGTGCCGGTGCGGATCCTGTTCGGCCGCAATGATCGGATCCTTGACGCAACCTTCCACGGGTCCGTCGTGGAACTCATGCCCGATGCCAAGTTGGAGCTTTGTGACGGCGGCCATATGCTGCCGATATCCGACGCGACCCTGGTTGCCGCTTGGCTCCGCCGCACGCGCTCGACCGAAGCGGGCGCTAATATCGATCGAGCAATCGCTCGATGCTCGCGTCGGATCGAGCGCCGAGGCCGTTCGCACTGAATTGAGCCGCGCCCATCGCGAAGCAGGGAACGAAGCGGGCAGATCTGACTTGAATCCGCCCGAGGCGTCACAGGAGACTTACGATGGCGGCACGTCCATATTGGCAGGGTCAGATCCGGCTCGCGCTCGTCTCGATCCCCGTGCAGGTCTATTCGGCGACCAAGAGCGGCGCAACGGTCGCCTTCCACCAGATCCATGAGCCTTCGGGCAAGCGGATCAAGTATGAGAAGGTTGTGCCAGGGATAGGCCCGGTCGATCCAGACGAGATCATCAAAGGCTTCGAATATGAGAAGGGCGAGTACGTCCTGCTCGACGAGAAGGAGATCGAGGGCGTCAAGCTGGAAAGCAAGAAGACGCTCGAGTTGACCCAGTTCGTCGACAGCCATGACATCGACATGATCTACTTTGAAAAACCCTATTACGTGGTGCCTGCCGACGATCTGGCGGAGGAGGCGTTCGTCGTTCTTCGCGAGGCGCTCAAGCGCACCCGCAAGATCGGTCTCGGTCAGCTCGCCATGCGCGGGCGTGAATATGTGGTCAGCATCAAGCCGTGCGGCCGCGGCATGGTGATGGAGACACTTCGCTACGCCGACGAGGTCAACAAGGCGGCGAGCTACTTTCGCGACATCGGAGATACGAAGCCGGACGAAGACCTGCTCGATCTTGCCGAGACCCTCATCGACAAAAAGTCCGGCAATTTCGACGCCGGCGAGTTTCATGATCGCTATGTGGATGCGCTCAAGGACCTGATCGAGCGGAAGAAGAAGGGCAGGACGCTCGAGATCGACGAGGACAAGCCCGCGTCCAATCGCGGCAGCAACGTCGTCGATCTCATGTCGGCGCTCCGTAAGTCCTTGGATTCGCCGTCACGTTCGGGTGCCGCGAAGACCGGATCTTCGTCTCACGCGAAGTCGTCGTCCAGCAAGCCTGCCGGCAAGCCGGCCGCAAAGAAGACCAATGTGCGATCAACGAGTCGCACTACCAACAAGGCACCCGCTCGCAAGCGGGCCTGACATGGCGAGACCTCCGCTCCGGATCGTCGAAGGCTCGGACGACGACCCTGCATCCGTCACCGAGGGGACGGTGACCCTATGGTCGAACCTGCTCACGCTAATGGGTCAGTATCTAGTTGAGAGCGGAACGCCAAAGCCCGAGATTCTCGAAATGCTTCGACTGCTCAACGACACCAACGACGCGACCATCCGGTCGCCGCGGGTCCGCGCCCTCGCGTCGCGACGCCTGATGGCAGTCTATACGGCATTCGAGACCAGCTGAGCCGCCCGCATTGCGAACGGCCCAGGTGCCACATCACATCTTGTCGATCATGTCCTTGTGCATCTGAACGACCGGGACGATCTGCCCGGCGGCGGCCTTGAGATTGTGGGCGGTGCCGTTCGAGGCGTAGCTCTGCATGAGGCTCAGCGCGTCAGCGTGTGCTGCCTTCTGCTGCTGGATATAGAGGGCGTCCCTGGACGATCCCTTGGCGGCACGGAGCGCAGCGAGATCCTTCGCCTGCATTGCATCCAGCATGGGCGGCTTCGGCATGAGCTTGTCGGCGATCGCAGCCTGCTTCACCATCTGCGTGCTCTGGGTGTGATCGGCGATCATCTTGCTGGCAAATTGCGCGAGCGCGCTATTGGCCGACGAGGTTTCGAGCTTCGCGGACTCGATCTCGAATTTGTCGCTCGCACCCGCTTTGGCGACGAACTGGGCGGGGGTCACGGACTGAGCCGTAGCGGCCGCTGTCCAGAGTCCCGCTGCCGCAATGGCTAAAAGTGTCGGCTTCATGGTCAATCCTCCCTCTTACGATTATGGCGCAACGTCGAGGATGGGAGATTGTTCAGCAAATGTATCGAATATAACATGTATCAACTCGGCTGGACCCGCGCTGTCGCGTCTTGTCCGCTTGAAAATTCTACCCGGCGAGCATCAACGCCGGGAATCGAAAATCGTACTGCTCCAGATTAGGATCGGCGGATCGACACGCAACCTGTCGACATGCAACTTGCGTCGTTGTCGCGCTTTAGCGCCTTGTCCCAGAGAAGCAGCGGACGGTAACGCGACGATCGGCAAAGACACGGTTGGCACTTCCAATGCCAAGGAATTTGGGACCGAGGTCGGTGAAGGTGGCGGGGGTCATCAGGTGTCCGGCAGGGACGTCGATACGCGCACCACGCACCAGGTCGTCGCCATTGCCGATGGACCGAAGAGCCTAAAGGTGGCCAAGCGCGAACCACCTTGCTCGAGGATTTCATTTCCGCGAGAAGATCTTCCACTCCGATCACGAGCGACCCCGAGCGCGTCGTGCGGGCGCTCGACGACGGCGCCCACGGTCGCCTCACGCTGAGGGATAGGTTACCAAGACTACACGACTGACACATCGACGCCGCCGCTTTCCTCCGGGATGCGGGAACCTGATCATCGATAAGCAGGAAGACAATGAGGAGCTGGTCGAACGTCAGACGGATTGGTCACAACGCGGCGCAGCCGGAGACGCTTGGCCAAACTCAGATGGACCTGACCCGCAAGTTCGCTCTGGACAATCGCCTGCGGACCCAAAAGGCGGCCCGAATGTTGGGTCGGTGACGCCGGAGGACTATCCAGAAAAGGTCAGCGGCAAAAACATTTAGGAGCATCCGGGAGGCGCCGTGCAGACAGCGAAGGCAGGCACTGGGGGAACTCGCTTGAACCCCATGGAGGTTCCGGCCAGCCCCTATGTCATCGCTCTGCGCGACGCGCTTGGTGGTAGCGGCGATCCGCCTGTCGAGCGTTTCCGAGTCGGCTCGATGACGGGCGAGATCCTTTCGGCCGACAATTCGCTGTGGGTCGTCATTCGCCGCGGTCGTGATGAAGGCGGAGTGGCGCTGCGCGCCGCGTTCATTCCCATGGCCTTCACTTGGAAGGTGGTGCGGCGTAGGTCAGGAGAGACGGTCCGGCTCCGCGTGACGAGTGCGATGGGTGTGCACGAAATTGCGATCCGTGCCGGCGGCGACGGCCTGGAGCATGTTCGGATGACCGTGGCCCTTACGCCCGCGGTGCCGACCCTGATCCCGTTCATGCCGCGCGACCTCTATCCGCTGGGGAAAGATGACGATCCGCTCGCAGCGCTTGGCATCGTCGAGGCGGCGCAGCGCGGGCTCAATTGCGGGATCGTCTACTTCCATGTCGACACGCCGGCCTTTGGCAACGTGCTCTATTTCCAGAATTTGACAGCGATGAACGATTATTATCGGGCAACCCGCACGAGCCCCGATGGCGCGGTCGGCGGACGCTGGCCCGAGCTTGGTTATCTGCTGCCCGCACCGGCACAATCCGGGAGGCCGCCCGCCGATCCGCTGCCCGCAGGGGTCGAGGTGACACTCTCCGATGCCATCCTCGTGTTTCGCCACCACGTCGCGCCGCACGAGCGGGAGTCCGCGCGCCAGTTCCTGCAGATGCTTGGCGAGGCCTACAAGCTTCTTGATCTCCCCGCGACGCAATATCGTGATTGGGTCGCACGTGCCGAACGAACGCTGAGCGACCTCGACGAGGCGCCCGAGGCGACAATCCGCCATTACGGGTGCCGATACATCCACCCTTATACTGCAAGCGAATATCCCGACTCCATGGTCCAGATCTCGGTGCTCGCCGCCATCTTCGACTGGGGGCGGTGGAGGGGGGAGCCCCATCCGCTCGAAGCGGAGCTGAGGCGGGGACTACGACGCTTTTACGATCCGAAGCTCAAGGCGCTGCGTCGCTATCTGCCAAATGTCGGCAAGGACAAGGATGCCGATGCCGTCGATAGCTGGTATCTTTATCACCCCGTGCTCAATCTTGGCCGCATGGCGCTCGCCGGCGATCGCGTGTCCCGGCGCCTGTTCCTTGACAGCATCGACTTCTGCATCGAGGCCGCCCGTCATTTCGACTATCGCTGGCCGATCCAGTACAAGGTCACCGACTTCAGCGTCATCACGGCGACCGCGAACGATGATCGCGGGCAGACCGACGTTGGCGGCCTTTACGCCTATGTCATGCTCCAGGCACATGAGCTGACCGGCGAGCCGCGATTTCTCGACGAGGCCAAGGCGGCGATCAGAACGGCGATCGGCATGCGCTTCAACCTCAACTACCAAGCCAATCTTACTGCCTGGGGTGCTGCCGCCTGCATGCGGCTCTACCGTATCAGCGATGATGTCGTCTTCGCCGAGCAGAGCTATGTCTATCTGGCGAGCTTTTTCCACAATACGGAAATCTGGGAGAGCCGACTCGAGCACGCCGTCCACTACAAGAATTTCCTCGGGGCGACCTGCCTGCAGGATGCCCCCTATATGGCCGTCTACGAATGCTTCGACGCCTTCACCGCGTTCGAGGTCTATCTCGACCAGAGCGGCCCGGACCTCGATCCGGCTGTCCGGATGCTGGTCGCCGAATATTGCAAATATGCGCTCGACCGGGCCTGGTATTATTATCCCGACGCGCTGCCGGCGGAGATCCTCGCCACCGACAATCGCAACGGCCATATTGACCGCGCGCGCTCGTTCCCGCTTGAGGATCTTTATCCCGACGGCCAGTGTGCGGGCCAGGTCGGCCAAGAGATTTACGGCGCCGGGGCGGCCATGGTCTTCTCCACACGGAGCTTTCATCCGGTATCCGGCGCCCCGTTCCGGTTGTTTTGCGACCATTTCATCCGCGGGAGCGAGCGTATCGGCGACCGCTCGCTGAGCCTCGTGCTCGACGGTGGCGAAACCTGTGTCGCCACGCTGAGCGTCGTGGGTGACGCGCGGCGCAAGCTTCCGAGACTGACCGTCGTGACCGCGGGCGGCGACGCCGTGCGGGGACATCCCTGCGGCAAGGGACGCGTGGACTTTCACCCGCCGGCGAGCGGCCGTCTGATCATCAGCTGGAGCGAGTAGGAGACCGTCATGACCGAGCTATCCGACGCCCATACCGCGCGTCCCGAATTGCGAGGCCGCAAGGCCATCATCACCGGAGGTACGACCGGCATTGGCCGCGCCATCGCCGTCCTGCTCGCGAGCGAGGGCGTCGAGGTGTTCATCTGCGGTCGGACGCCCGAGCATTTCGAAGACGCGCTCACCCGGATCCGCGAGGTCGGTGCCGGCGACGGCATCAATGTGGACCTGGCCGAGCCGGACCAGCTCGACCGTTTCTTCGACGAGGCGAAGGTCAGGCTCGGCGACCCGGACATCGTGATCATCAACGCCGCTGTTCCCGCCCAGGCACTGTCGAAAATGTCGACGGACGACGTGCGCTACGCGATCGCGACCGACTTCACCGCCTATCTGCTGAGCGCGAAGGCGGCGCAGGAGATGCTGGCCGATCACGGCAATATCGTCCTGGTCGGATCGATGTCGGCGCATGTGCTGGGCCCTGGCTCGACCGTCTATGCCGGCATGAAAGCAGGCATCGCAGGGTTCGCCGAGGCGTTGCGCCGTGAACTGGGACCGCAGGGCATCACGGTCAGCCTGGTCGAGCCGGGCAAGACCGGTGCGGACTTCCAATATCCCGACATCCCGGCCGAGAAACAGCGCGCGATGATCGAGGAGGAGACGATGCTGCGGGCGGAGGATATCGCGGTCGGTGTCCACTATCTGCTGACCCAGCCCAAGAGGACGGTCATCCAGCAGCTCGTCATCGCGCCGCGCGAGCAGGACAAGGAATGACCTACGCGATCGACAGGCTGGTCCTCGTCCCCGACGACGTCGATCTCGCGCGCTCGCCACTCGCCGGGCATTTCGACGCGGAAACCTATGTGCTCGGCGCCTTCAACCCCGGCCTGACACGCCTTGCCAGCGGCAATCTGCTGATGATGGTGCGGGTTGCCGAGGCGTTGCGCGAGCCGGTGTCCGACGGGCATGTCCATGCAATCCGGTGGGTGGGAGAGGGGGCGGGCCGGTATGTGCTCGATGCGTGGCCGCTCGAGCATGTCGATACCGCCGACCCGCGGAAGTTCCGGGTGCTGGGGGGCGGCTGGAAGACGATGGCCCTGACCTCGCTGTCCTGGCTGCTTCCGGTGGAACTCTCCCCGGACGGGCTCGAGCGCGTCGCCATTCATTACGACAAGGCGATCGCGCCTCAGAACAGTCTGCAATGCTACGGGGTCGAGGATGCCCGGATCAGCCGGGTCGACGATCGCTGGCTGATGACGACTTGCTCGGTCAGCCCGGAGCGACATTCGACCACCCTATATTCGTCGGACAACGGGCTGGACTGGGTGTTCGAGGATATCGTTCTTGATCACCAGAACAAGGACATGCTGATCTTTGAGGGCCGGATCGACGGTCATTTCTGGGCACAGACGAGGCCGCTCGGCGACCTTTATTTCGCCTATCCGCCCGGCAGCGAATGGCGCCCGGGCCCGTCGATCAACTTGGCGCACTCGCCGGACGCCCTGTTCTGGAAACCGTTGGCTAGGCCCGGAATCCGGCCGCACGCCGCGACCGTGGCGACCGCACGCATGGGTGGCGGAAGCCCGCCGATCCTCGCTGAAATCGATGGGGAGCCCGGCTGGCTCACTTTGTGGCACGGCGTCGAACCCAAGGAGATCGTCGGCATCTATCGGACCTATTGGTCGCTTCTCGATCCAGACGATCCGAGCATCATTCTGAAAACCTGCCACGAACCCTTGCTTGAGGCCAATGCCGAGCTGACCCGTCCGATCGAGGACCAGATGTATGTCCGCGACGTCGTCTTCACCACTGGCATCGTCGACGGCGGCGATTACTACGTCGTCGCTTCCGGGGAGGCCGATCTTGCCTGCCGCATTACTCACATTTCTAAGTCGGCTTTCGTATGATCTTGGGGGCTTCATCAGCCGTGGCGCATCAGGTGGAGCGGACCCGTCGTCACCGTGAGCCAACGGCACTAGACGTCCGGTAGGACCTGGTCTGCGCGGCCCCAGCCAGCCAGCGCCTTCGCGGACGCTCGCTCGATCAGCTCGGATGCATCGGCGACTGTCCAGTGGGACGGCTTGTCGAGCGTGTGCAGCTCCTCCCAGGTGATCGGCGACGCCACCGTCGCGCCCGGCCGCGCGCGGACGCTGTAGGGCATTACCGCGGTCGCGCCCCGCTGGTTTCGCAGATAGTCGATGAAGATGCGCCCGCTGCGCTTCGCCTTGGAGAGCGCGGCCGTGAAGCGGTCTGGCTGGGCTTGCGCGAGCGCCGTCGCGAACCGGAGCGCGAAGTCCTTCACCATCGGCCACTCGGCCTGGGGCGTCAGCGGAGCGATCACGTGGATCCCCTTGCCCCCTGTCGTCATCGGGAATGTCTCGAGGCCGATCTCAGCCAGCATTTCGCGGACGTGAAAGGCGGCCGAGCGCACCTTGTCGAAGTCGAGGCCCTCGTCCGGATCGAGATCGAGCACCAGGCGGTCGGCCTTCTCGACGTCCTCGATACGCGATCCCCAACCGTGGAACTCGATCGTTCCCATCTGGACGCAGGTCAGAAGGCCGTCGGCGTTGTCGACGTAGAGGTAGGGCTCCTCGTGACCATCCTTCTCCGTCACGCCAACGTGGTGGACCTTGTCGCCGAAGCTGCCGGCATCGTGTTTCTGAAAAAAGCACTTCTTCGCACGCCCCTGCGGACAGCGGACGAGGCTGATCGGACGGCTGCTGGCCCAGGGCAGCATGATCGGCGCGATTTCGGCGTAATAGTCGGCGAGCCGGCCCTTGGTGACGCCGCCCTCGGGGTCGATAACGCGCTCCCGGTTCGTGATCTTCACGCTGGGCTCGGTGGATGCGGCCTTTTCGACGGCCCTTTCGGTCTCGAGGACAACGGCCTCAGGCTTCTTGTCCTCGCGCAGCCCGACGTAGCTCGGATGCCGCAGCGTGCCCTCGTCGGTCATCTCGGTGAAGGCGATCTCGGCGACGAGCGCGGGGCGGATCCAGTGGGCGCCGCGCACCGCCGCGCGGGGTGCCTCGATGGTCGCCGTCTTCCGTTCCAACGGCTTCATCAGATCGAGAAGCCGGTCGATCTCGTCGCCATCGAAGCCGGTGCCGACCTTTCCGGCGTAGCGCAAGACCCCGTCCTCGTGCACGCCGAGAAGCAGCGATCGGAATCCGCGCGTCTTGTCTGAAGGGGTCCACCCGACGATCACAAACTCCTGGCGTCGGATGCACTTCGTCTTGAGCCAGCCGCCGGTGCGCGAACCGATATATTTACTGTCAGCGCGCTTGGAGATGACCCCCTCGAGGCCGGCGGCGCAAAACTCGGTCAGAAGGCGTTCGCCCGAACCCTGGATGTGCTCCGAATAGCGTATGCGGCCCACGCCCTTGCCAACCAGCTTCTCCAGGCGGCCCTTACGCTCGAGGAGGGGGAGGGAGGTGAGATCGTCGCCGTCCAGCGCAAGCAGGTCGAATGCGACGTAGTCGATGGTGTCGGGACTGCCCTTCAGCGCGTTCTGGAGACGCTGGAAGTCACTACGACCGGCATCGTCGAAGACGACCGCCTCACCGTCGATCAGGGCGGACCGCACCGGTAGACTGGCGGCGTCCTCGACAATGCCGGCGAAGCGGTCGGTCCAGTCGAGACCCGAACGCGTATAGGCGCGGCCCTCCCCGCCGCCGACGGCGATGAGCGTCCGGTAACCGTCGAACTTCATCTCGTGCACCCAGGCGTTGCCGGATGGCACCGTGTCGACCAGCGTGGCAAGCTGAACGGAGTGGAAGGGCGGGGGCGGCAGGGTCCCACCCTTCGCCTTGTCCGCGGCCTTCGATCTTGTCGGGGAAGTTGCCTTCTTGCCCGGCCAAGGCGCGGATGCCTCTTCCGGACGAGTGGATTTCTGTCCTTCCGCGATCTCGGCCATCGTGCGGTCGCTCTCGACGCTGGTAAGATAGTGACCGACCAGATCGTCGGAGCCGCCGGCAAAGGAGTCCTGCACCTTTCGCAGGATCCAGTTCTCCGTTTTCTCGCGCCCGCGTGGCTTCAGCCTGAACATGATCCATTCGCCCCGCATCCGGCGGCCGTGAAGGGTGAAGTGGAGATGCCCTTCCTCGAGCGTCTTGCGCGGGTCCTTGCCCGGCACGGGCTCCCAGGTCCCGTTGTCCCAGAGCATGACGGTCCCGCCGCCATATTGTCCCTTCGGGATGGTGCCCTCGAAGCGGGCATAGTCTAGCGGATGATCCTCGGTGCGGATCGCGAGGCGCTTGTCGGCCGGGTCGAGACTCGGACCGCGCGTCACCGCCCAGCTCTTCAGCACGCCATCGAGTTCCAGCCGTAAGTCATAATGGAGGCGGGTCGCGGCGTGCTTCTGAACGACGAAGCCGTTCCCGGCCGTGTCCGCGCTGGCGCCGGATGGCTCCTGCGTCTTCGTGAAGTCTCGCATGCTTCGGTAGCGCGTGAGGTCCGCGCCTGCTGCAGCTTTCGTAGCGGAGCGTTTCGCCATCCTCGCCTCCCGTCGCTCAATCGTCGGGGTGGAGGAGTCGTTCCGTAGCTTTGCTACTGATCCTCGCGCCACCGGGAGAGCGCGTCGGCGTGTGCATCGCGCTCCTTCTCGACGAAGAGTTCCGCAGCCTTGCGGTCTCGCTGGTGCGCGCGCTCGAGATCGCGGCGCTCACGAGCGAGCGCGCGCTCGCGCTTGCGGAGATCGTCATCCTCCTCGCTTTGTCTGCGCAGCAGTTCGTCGAGCTTCGTCTCGGCTTTATCGAGCCGCCCGCGCGACGGCCATGGCTTGGGCTTCGCCAGTTTCTTCGTTCTCGTGGAGGGCGCGGATCCCCCTGGCTTCCCGTCCTTTGCGAGCCCATTTACTCTTGATGGCGCGTCGTCCCCATCAACAGGTGCCGATCTCTTCCGCCGGGGTCGATTGGGCGAAAGTGCAGCGAACTGCTCCTCGGCAGACCCGCGCAGCCGCTTGACCACCTTCCCAGGATTAGCGAGCGGCTCCCTTGTCAGCTCCTCGTCGGTGACAAGCTCCGCCATTCCGCGGGCGAAGAGGTTGGCATCGCTACCCCAGGCCTCGAGCGCCGCCTTCTGGCTGGACGCAGCCACGTAGGCATCGTGAAAGCCGATGGGCGTTCGGTAGACTTTGAGCTTGCGCGGCATCAAGGATCAATTCGGTCCATTGCGGCAGGTTCCTGCGATCATCGGCATGAGTGCGCCGGGAACGGCGGGACTCTCTCTCTCTCTCTCTCTGCTCGGCTTGTCCTATAAGGAGGAGGGCCATGTTCAGCGAGCAGTGCGAGCGGTGGATGCGCGAGGCGATCGGGATCGCGGCCGAGCGCGGCGATGGCCCGCGTCCGTCGTCCATCGGAGTACTCATCGTCCACGCCGGACGCGCGATCGCGATCGAGCTGAACGCACCGAGGAGCTCCGTGATGCGACGGCCCATGCGGAGATGATGGCGTTTCGCCGCGCGGGCGCCGAGAATGGCGATATGGCGCTGCGCGGCGCCGTGTTGTAAACGACCTTCCGGCCGTGCAGGATGTGTAAGATGGCATCGACCTGGTCGAAGTCGGCCGATCGTCTACGGCACCGGCCGGGACGAAGTGCACCGCATGTATTTCGAGGATTGCAGCTATGACACGATCGCTCTCGTGGGGGACGCTTATCGCGACGACCTGACGCTAGAGGGCGGTCGCCTCCGCATGGTGTGCCAAACTTTACTATGGGCCCGATGACGATGTGCCGGAGGAGGAGCAGGGCAACATCCGGCTAACTGCTTGCCGTCAGCAATGGCGCGGCTCCGCGCAAACCGCTCGTCAGCCTATGTGGTCGACGGAAACTCCGGCACGTCGATTCGATGATGCCGTGAAAACATGAAAGCCACAGAAAGCCACGCCTGCGCGCTCCTGTCGCCGTTCGCCCCCCCGGCGGCGGTCCAGAGGCGGATGGCCTCGTCCACGTCGGGTCCATGGGATGCCGCGAGATCCGCCGCCCTCGCCATGACATCGAACCTCATGCGGCAGTCTTCCGCGCGATCCGCGTGAAGCCGGAGAAAAGCGCTCGCGTGTTCGGATCCCTGACCTCCGCCACGAGGCGGTCGACGACGTCCCTCAGCGCACCCCCGTCCCGGATTTTTCCGAAGCCGCCGAACGCCATGTCCCAGCTGCCGAACTGTCGGTCAGAGATGTCCTTGCTGGAGAGGATCACCGCTGCGCGATGACGCGCATCGCGACGAATGCGATCATAGGCGGTCTCCACCAGCTTGCGCTGGCCCTCGAGAGCCTGAAGGAACCTGGTCCCGTCGCTGATCAGCAGGCCGGTGATGCCATCGCGGGCATTGTTGGCGCGCGAGGAGGTGAGGACGGCGTCGACATCCGCCTGCGTGATGCCGGGGCGTGCGGTGCTGATGTAGATGATCTGATGCATGAAACGCTCCTTCCTTGGAGCGGCTTAGGCGCAATGTGCTAACAAAACAGGTAGTTGAGCGAGATCAAAACCGCCGCGTGGCCGGTAAGCTGTCGGGCAGACGATGAGTTATCGTAGCCTCCAACTCCGGTCGGCAAGATCGTTTCGGATTGAGGTGGCGGCCAGCGCGCCTTGTCCCATCGCTCCGCTGATCTGGTCGAGTCCGAGCACCACATCGCCGGCGGCGTAGAGGCCAGGGATGCTCGTGCGAGCATGATCGTCTACGATCAGGCAACCTCCGTCGCGAGCTTCCGCTCCGAGCGCAACGGCGAGGTCGGAGTGAATCTCGGCGCCTAGCGCCGGGTAGATTGCCTCGAAAGCGCGCACGCCCAATCCGGTGGAAACTTGAAGTCTCGCTCCGTCTATAGCGAAGTCGCGCGCTGGACCGTCGATTAGCTGAATTCCGCTCGACGTCAGTTCGCTTCGTGTCGCATCTGAAAGATCGTGCGGGCCATCTGGCGCGATGAGGGTAACGGTCGCCGAATAGGAGCGCAGGAAGGTGGCCTCGCGCCCACCGTGCTCGCCGGTGCCGATGATCGCGACGTCACGGTCAAGCACCTCGAAGCCGTCGCAGATCGGGCAGTAGCGGATTAAACCGGCTGCCAGCGCGGCATCGTGCAGATCATCCTGCATGGCCGGGCGCCTGTCGGTGATGCCGGTCGCGAGCAGCACGGCGCGCGCTCGATAAGTGCGATCAGCGGTCACGGCTTCGAACCCGCTCTCGATGGCTGTAAGGCGCGTGACACGCCCCCCTTCGATTTTTGCTCCGTTCTCGATCGCCTGTCGTCGGAACCGATCAAGCAGGTCCGGACCGGGGATGCCTCCCGGATAGCCGGCATGGTTATGCGTTCTGGGTATCCGGCTCGCTCGTCCGCCGCCCGCATCAACAACGACGGTCCCGAGCAAGAAGCGCGCGCAATAGATGGCTGCTGTCAGTCCGGCCGGACCGCCGCCGATGATCAGGGAATCTATCTCGTATGGCATCGGGACAGAACGACGACGCTTGCAGACGTATCCTGCTCGGCCTCGCTATATTGACTGCCCTGGGTTAGAATCCTGCGTCGTCGTGCGCATCTCGCGCGGTGGACCGCGGTAATGTTGGGTGGATGCAAACAAATGTTAGCGTGGAACGTCGGTGAGGTCTGAGGGGCCGGAGGGGTGAATTTACTCGGTCCGCTCCTTATTCCGGCGCTCTCTTCAGGCCACCGCGCATCGGTGGCGGACGACGGAGCATTGGCTCGCGCACAGGCTTTTCCGGATGTCGTCAGCCGGGATCTGGGCGTCCGTCGCAGGTCAGCCTTACGAGTGTTCCTGCAGGCGCGTCGGAGTTCCCGATAGACTGCCGCCCAAGTCTCGATCGAATGTGCCGCAGTATCACTTCACCTTTAGGCTTCGTTGAGTAATCGAAGCCCGCGCATGAGAGAATCGCTCTCAATTGGAACAGGGTCTGGGATCGCGTCTTCTTGTGAGGCGGGTGGCAGCCGGGAGATGGACCATGGCAGATCAGTTCACAGATGCGATTGCCCTATTGAAGGCCGACCACAGAACGGTCGAGGATCTGTTCGAAAAGTTCGAGAAAGCGCGGGGCAATGAACGAAAGCGCGAAATTGCGCACCAGGTGTGTGTCGAACTCAAAATCCACACGATCATCGAGGAGGAAATCTTTTATCCCGCCTTCCGCGGTAAGATCGAGGACGACACTCTCGATGAGGCCTATGTCGAGCATGACGGTGCCAAGGTGCTGATCAACGACATCGAGGCGTCGACGCCTGACGCTGATTTCTACGACGCAAAGGTCACGGTGCTTTCGGAGGAGATCAAGCACCATGTCCACGAGGAGGAGGCGCAAAGCGAGGGCATGTTCGCGCAATGCCGCAAAACGGACGTCGATCTCGTGGCGCTTCGCGACAGGATGCTCGTCCGCAAGCAGGAACTGCTAGCGCAGGAAAAGTCGGACGGTCTGCCACCCGCGAAGCCCGCCGTGGTAAACCTCCAGCCGGCCTGACTACCTTTGCGCGCGGCGATCCTAAAATGGGATCGCCGCGTTTCGACCCGGCAAGGCTGCTTCGTTTCATCGACCATGTTCTCGTACCTCTCGCAGATACCTGCGCAACGAGGTCCGGCAAAGCGCCAGCCCACTTCGCTTCTCCCGCCACGGCGGATCAGCATCGCTGTGATTTCGCTCATGACGAGTTCCATGAATCTGCTCGCAGGTTCGATAAAATGCTTCGCAGGTGTCCGGAGAGGTTCTGCAGGACTGCGCCCCAAGCCAATTGCCGGATCGACCGGCCTTTTTCCGATGCCGGAAGATCCGATCTCCGATCGACCGCTTGTAGAGCGGCGGCGGTCTTCAGATGTTACCGATAAAGATCACACCGACGTCGCTGCGAGATGTCGTCTTCCCTTAGTTACGAGGCGTCTGATTCAGGATCGGGTCGACGCTCTCGTTTCGTGTCGAAGCTCCTCAATTCGGGTCGGGAAGTTTCGCTAACAGCTTGTCGAGAGTGATCGGGAAATCGCGGACCCGGATGCCACAGGCGTTATAGATCGCATTGGCAATGGCCGGCGCCGCGCCAGAGATGCCCAGTTCCCCGATGCCCTTGGCATGGATTGGATTGGCATGGATATCGCGTTCTCGCAGGAAGTGGACATCCAGCTGCGGGACGTCGGCATTCACCGGTATATGATATTCGGCGAGGTCGCGGTTCACGAGCTTCCCGTCTCGCCTATCGTGCACGAGCTCCTCGGTCAGCGCCGTCCCTATGCCGAAAGTCATGCCCCCCAGACATTGCGAGCGGGCCGTCTTCGCGTTGAGCACGCGTCCGGCTGCAAAAACGCCGAGCATGCGGCGCACACGAACTTCCCCGGTGACTGAATTGACTGCTACCTCAGCAAAATGCGCACCAAAGGATGCCTGGGTGGTCTCTTCTTCCTGCTTGCCCGGTTTGATCTTCCCGACGGCGGCGATCCCCTCGCCGACGAGCTCGCCAATCGGTTGCGAGCGATTGGCGGCAATCGCTTGTCCATCCTTGAGCGTCAGAGCTGATGTCTCGACGCCCATCGCCGTGGCCAGCTTTTCCCGCAATGTCTCGCAGGCGAGATAGACGGCGGACCCTGATGAGCCCGCACCCCATGATCCACCCGAGCCAGCTGCCGGCGGATCGTTGGTGTCGCCGAGCGAGAGGCTGATCTGCCATACAGGAATGCCGAGGATCTCCGAGGCGATCTGGGCAAGGATCGTATAGCTGCCGGTGCCGATATCGGTCATCGCCGAGGACACGGTCGCGCTGCCATCTGGGTGAATCTCGACCTTGGCCGACGATTCCATCAGCATGTTGCCGCGAACCGAGGAGGCCATTCCCATCCCGATCCACCATTCGCCATCGCGCCGCGATGCCGGAGCTTGTCGCCTGTCCCAGCCGAAACGCCGTGCGCCTTCGTCGAGCGCCCCGGTCAGGCAGCGCGATGAGAAGGGAACGCCCTTCTCGGGATCGATCGACGTGTCGTTGATCCGACGGAGTTCGATTGGGTCCATCCCGAGCTGCTCAGCCAGTTCGTCCATCGCGCATTCGAGACCGACCATGCCGACAGCCTCGCCAGGCGCCCGCATCGACCCTGACAGGACGAAGTTGAGGGGCACTTGTTCGTGCGTGATAAGCCGGTTTTCCGCGGCATAGATCATGTGCGTGCCGATCCCGACGGGCTCGAAGAAATCTTCGCCCGGCTGGTTGGAGACAAGGCTTTCATGCCCGATTGCTGTCAGCGTGCCGTCCGCGGTTGCGGCGAGCCGCAGGCGCTGCTCGGTATTAGAGCGGCGTACCGTCGCCTCGAACACCTGCTGACGCGCCATCACCGCCTTGACCGGCCTGCCAATCTGCTTGGCGGCAATAGCTGCTGCGACACTCTCGGGCGCGATACCGAGCTTCGATCCAAAGCCTCCGCCGATATAGCGGGAGATGATCCGGACCTTCTCGGACGGCAGTCCCAGCGCGTCGGCTAATTGCGACGCATCGGACGTCGGCATCTGATATGCCCCATAGAGGGTGAGCGAGCCGTCCTGCTCCCACACCGCGATCGATGCGTGCGGCTCCATCGCAGCACTGTTCTGGCTGGGCGTGACATAGGTCACGTCGATCGAGACGTCAGCCTCCGCCATCGCCTTCTCGATATCGCCCTGACTGGCATGGGCGGGTGTCACGCCGTCGGGTGGCGCGTTGGCCTCGTTGCGATGCGCGGCGAAGTCGAACGCGCCACCCTCCCGTTCATAGTTGACGGGCAATTGGAGCGCGGCATCGCGCGCAGCCTCGTATGTTTCGGCCACAACGATCGCGATGATCTCTCCACGCGACGTGATCGTCTTGACGCCTTGGGTCGGCGCCTCGGTTTCACCACCTTGGCCGGCGACGCGGATGAAGCGGTCAAAATCGGTGACGACATCGATCACGCCGGGGAGCGATCGTACGGCATCCGCATCGATCGAAACGACGCGGCCAGCTCCGATCCGCGAGCCGACGAGAAAGCCGTAGGCCAGATCCGGAACATCATATTCGGCGGCATAGGTCGCCTTGCCCGAAACCTTCTTCGGGCCGTCCACGCGATCGAATGGCCGGCTGATCGAGCCTTGCACGCCCGTGTCCAACAGGCTCTGCGGACAGGGCTTGTCCATGGTGAGGGAGTTGGTGAACGGATCCATGCTCAGTGCTCCGTTAGATCGCGCAGCGTCGCGATCAAAGTTCGGCGGGCGAGCGGAATCTTGAAGTCGTTCCCGCCGAAGCCTTTCGCCTCGGCGAGAAGCGCATCGGCCGCCGCCTCGAACGTATCGCGCGTCGGCGCCTTACCGATCAGCGCCAACTCGACGGCTTGGCTTCGCCAGGGCATTGGGGCCAGGCCACCGAAGGCGAACGCCGCCCGGGCGATCCGGCGTTCTTGAATGTGGATGACCGCCCCGACTGACACGAGCGCGAAGGCGTAGGACGCCCGGTCGCGGACCTTGCGATAGGCCTGCCGGCCAGATGGCGGCTTCGGCAGTTCGATGTGGGTGATCAGTTCGCCGGTATCGAGCACCGTCTCGATATGCGGCGTGTCCCCCGGCAGGCGGTAGAAGTCGTGGATCGAGATGCGCCGTCGGTCGCCGTCACGCTTTAGCGTCAGCACCGTCGCATCCAGTGCGCGCATCGCGACCGCCATGTCGCTGGGATGGGTCGCTATGCAATGCTCGCTGGTGCCGAGCACCGCGAGGATGCGATTGGCGCCGCCGATGGCGTCGCATCCGCTGCCGGGGGTGCGCTTGTTGCAGCGAGAGCCGGTGTCGTAGAAGTAATAGCAGCGGGTCCTTTGCAGCAGGTTCCCACCGGTCGAAGCCTTGTTGCGCAGCTGGCCCGAAGCGCCGGCGAGTAGTGCGCGGCTGAGAACCTCATAGCGGTCGATGACTCGGGGATCCGCTGCAAGATCGGCGTTGGGAACGAGAGCGCCGATGGTCAGACCGCCGTCCTCCCGCTCGTCTATGCTTGCAAGATCGAGCCGACTGATGTCGACCAGCTTATCCGGTGTTTCGACCTGAAGCTTCATCAGGTCGAGCAGGTTGGTGCCGCCCGCGATGAAGCGGGCGGTTTCGCCATCGAACGTTTCGACGGCCGCCTCGGGCGTAAGAGCCTTTCGATAATCGAAGGTCTTCATGCCATCACCTCGTCCGCCATCACCTTGTCCTTTTCGTCGGCGGTGCGGTCGTTCGCGGCGCTATCAGCAACTTCACGGATCGCGTCGACGACATTGGTATAGGCGGCGCAGCGACAGAGATTGCCGCTCATCCGCTCGGAAATTTCCTGATCGTCGAAGACGGGCGAGCTCAGATCGGCCGAAACATGGCTTGGCCAACCCTTTTTGATTTCGTCCAGCATGCCAATAGCCGAGCAAATCTGGCCTGGTGTGCAATATCCGCACTGGTAGGCATCGTGCCGGACGAAAGCGTGCTGCAGCGGATGCAGACCCTGGGGATCGCCGACACCTTCGATCGTGATGATCTCATCTTCCTGATGCATGACCGCTAATGTCAGACAAGAGTTCACGCGCCTGCCGTTGATCAGCATCGTGCAGGCGCCGCATTGCCCGTGATCGCAACCTTTCTTGGCGCCGGTCAGGTCAAGATGCTCGCGGCACAGGTCGAGAAGTGATGTCCGGATATCGACATCAGCTTCAAACGCGCGGCCGTTGATCGTGAACTGCATGAGCGTGCTCCTGGATCCTTGGCGGCTGAACGCCTGGCCGACCACAAGGTGTCCGCCTCGCCGTCAAAACGGCCACTCACTAATCCACGATGACGAACGATACGACCCGTCGCGGCATTCAATCGAGAAGTCCTTTTATCAGGAACGTCAGTCGCTTCGCCGCTGTAAGTGGTGGTTCATGCAACTTCGTGTCGCGAGAGGCGCTAAGCCTTCAAACTGCTTCATTGGAGACCCCATGGCAACGCAACCCGAAGAACCAATCGTCCTTCCCGTCGACGATCCGGTACCGGCTCCCAGTGATCCAACCGTGCCTTCCCCCGCCGATCCGGGTGCTCCCGACGTCCAGCCGAGCCAACCGCCCCAGACGGAGCCTGCTCCGCAAACGCCTCCAGCCGAGTTCTGAGTTCAGGACTGCTACGTAACGACGGGCCGCGCGGACAGCGTTTCGCCGGACGCCCACATTCAATCGGCTAACGTTATCCCCTCGCGCCCACCGCCGGCTTCATCACTTGCGTAGAACCGACGCCCGCAAGCGGGCTCTGAGAGCTGTCAGCGCACAGATCGGGCAAGTTTGCCGTTTCCTGGTGCATTTGGCCGCCCGCCGGGATGGCCTTGACCGCCTCATCGTCGTGGCGTCGCAGGACAACGTTGACAGAAGCGCCGGCGAGATCGGGTCAGATGTTTGCGGGCGCGATCGTCAACTCAGCGGGCCCGCCGGCTCCGCTGATCGCCGCGAGCTTGCGCCCGTCTCGCCATAGCTCAATGCGATAGGGACCAGCCTGGTCGAGAGCGCGCCCTATCGCCTCATCGTCCGACCAGGCCTCGAAGTCTTCCAGGCTGCGTATATCTCCGGTCAGGGCGTTCATGCGGAACATGCGATAGAAGACGGCTTCGGACATCCTGCTCTCTGCTCTTCAGGCATTTTCAGCGAAATAGGGCAATCGGACCGCCTTTCAAGCGGTCGCGCCCGGGAGAAAACGAGGCGCCCTGTCACGTCCAATGATCGGACGCCTCGCGAGGTCGACGATTGCTGTACGGTGCGTGAAAGGGGGAGACGATCCGCCAGCTGGTCCGGTCGACAGGGGGTGTGCCCGGACGACACGCTTGTACCCGATACGTGCCACTGCGCGCACCAACATCGATTAGTCTTGTCGAGCATAAGGGGCGCGAATGTGATGTTGCCTTATCTCGCGTGTGCGATCGGCGTCTTATTATGCTTCCGTCGCCAGTCGACTGGTTCTCGCTGAGCATGGCCGGTTAGGGGCGGACGCAGCGGTTTACAAATCTCTCCGATGGCGGCCCGCGAGGCCGTATATGCGAGATCAGGTCGTGCAGGTTGAGGTTCCCGCCGGATGCTCGAGGTTATCGTTACTGGAGTGGCGCTGGATATGCTTCGCGAAGGCACCGGCATTTCCCTGATGGTACGAGCCTCGTTTTTACCGTCTTGGCTTCATTGCCGAGATCGCGCGCCAGAAGCATGACGAAAGCGGCTGCATAGCGATGCGGATCGTTCTCGGACCAGTAGAGGTCTGCGAGGCGTGATTGACCCGTCGGCAATATGCCGGCTCGCCTGCCCGTCGCTCAGCGCATAGCAAAGATGGAGAGTGAGCTGATCACGCGCCAGTGGGTGATCGGTCAGAAGCCTCATCGAGAACGAAGGATGTCCCCCAAACCGCCGGCTCCGCCTCAAGTTGGCATAATCTCGGATAGTCCGACTTTCCCTCGTTTTTGTTTGTTTGTCGGTACATGAGCGGTAAAACCGAGGTGATTGCCAACGTGGGTGGCACGCAGGCAGCGGAATGAATGTCGGCGCCCTCGCGCCAGCCATGGAGACTTTTTGAATGGCCGAACGAACGCTCAAGGCCGCCACAGGCGTCGAAGGTCTTGATGCCATCCTTGCGGGCGGCTTGACGCGCAGTCGCGTTTTTTTGCTCGAGGGCAACCCGGGTACCGGCAAGACAACGATCGCGACGCAGTTCCTGCTCGAAGGCGCGAGCCGGGGAGAGCAATGCCTCTACATCACTCTCTCGGAAACCGAGGAGGAGCTTCGCGAGAGCATAACCTCGCACCGTTGGGAATTGCCGGACAATTTCGCCATCTTCGAGCTGATTCCGCCCGAGAGCCTGCTCGACGAGGAACAGCAGCAGAGCCTGCTCTACTCCTCGGACCTCGAGCTGGGCGAAACCACCAAGCGCATCTTCGAGGCCTACGAGCGGATCAAGCCCGACCGAGTCGTTCTCGACAGCCTTTCGGAAATCCGCCTGCTGGCACAGAGCTCGCTGCGCTACCGGCGCCAAATCCTCGCGCTGAAGCAGTATTTCGCACGGCAGGGGGCGACCGTGCTGATGCTCGACGATCTGACGGCGGAGGCGCTCGACAAGACGGTGCACAGCGTCGCGCACGGTGTCATCCGGCTGGAGGAGCTTTCGCCCGATTATGGCGCGGAGCGGCGCCGGCTGCGCGTTATCAAATATCGCGGGCAGCGCTATCGGGGCGGCTATCACGATTTCGTGATCGACACTGGCGGCGTGCGGGCTTTTCCACGTCTCGTCTCGCTCGAGCACAAGACCGATTTCGACCGCAGCATCGTGGCGACGGAAAGCTCCGAGCTGAACGCGCTGCTCGGCGGCGGCTTCGAGCGGGGTTCTAGCGCATTGATCCTCGGACCCGCCGGCACCGGAAAGTCGCTGTTCGCGCTCACCTTCATCAAGGGAGCGGTTGAACGCGGCGACAAGGCCGCGATGTTCGTCTTCGACGAGGAGCTCGGCCTTCTGTTCCGGCGGGCCATCGGGCTGGGTATCGATCTGCAGGCGATGGTCGACAGCCAAAGGCTGGTGATCGAACAGGTGGACGCGGCCGAGCTTTCGCCGGGCGAGTTCTCGGAACGCGTGCGCCGCTGCGTCGAGAAATACGGCGCACGCACCGTCGTGATCGACAGCCTGAACGGCTATCAGGCGGCGATGCCGGAGGAGAGCGCGCTCATCCTGCACATGCACGAGCTGCTCCAGTATCTGAACCGGCAGGGTGCCACGACCTTCCTGACGGTCGCCCAGCACGGCCTCGTCGGGAACATGAAGGCGCCGGTCGACGTCACCTATCTGGCGGACACGGTGGTGCTGCTGCGCTATTTCGAGGCGGCCGGGCGGGTGCGGCGCGCCATCTCGATCGTGAAGAAGCGAACCGGCGCACACGAAGACACGATCCGCGAGTTCCGGATAGACAGCCGGGGCATCACTCTGGGCGAGCCGCTGGTGAAGTTTCAGGGCGTTCTGCGCGGCGTTCCCACACTGGTTGGTTCGCCAGACCTTATGGATCTTAATCCATCCGCCCCCGGCGGCGAATGACCCGGAATCATTCCGAACGCGCGATCATCCTTGCGCCGCGAGGACGTGACGCGGCCCTCGCGGCCACCATGCTCCGCGATGGTGGCATCGAGAGTCTGATCGTCGCCGGCATCGGTGAATTGGTGCAGGCTGCGCGTGATGGGGCAGGCTTCGCGCTGGTGACCTATGAGGCTTTCCATCGCGTTGATCTGCGAAGCCTGAACCGCTTCATCGTCGAGCAGGAGGAATGGTCCGACTTCCCTTTCATCCTACTTACCGAGCGAGGTGGCAGCATCGAGCGCAATCCTGGGGCCGCGCGTCACCTTGAGCTTCTGGGCAACGTTACCTTGCTCGAAAGGCCGTTCCACCCGACGACGCTCATCAGCATCGCGACCGCCGCACTGCGCGGCCGCCGCCGCCAGTATGAGGCGCGCGCTCGACTTCAGACGATTTGGGACCGCGAGCAGCAGCTTCGGATCGCGCTATCGGCCGGACGCCTTGGCGCCTGGACGCTGGACATATCGACTATGACGTTGGATGCCTCCGACCATTGCAAAGCGAATTTCGGACGACTGTCGGACCAGCCATTTCGATATGAGGATCTGGTCTCCAGCGTCCACCCGGATGATCTCGGTGCCATGCAGGAAGCGGTCGGCCGGACGCTCGACACCGGCGTGGACTATGACG
Organism: Sphingomonas chungangi; assembly: GCF_013778325.1. Taxonomy (GTDB): domain Bacteria; phylum Pseudomonadota; class Alphaproteobacteria; order Sphingomonadales; family Sphingomonadaceae; genus Solisphingomonas; species Solisphingomonas chungangi. The sequence goes on from NZ_JACEIB010000006.1 coordinate 359,946, forward strand.
TCGAGTATCGCTGCATCTGGCCCGACGGGAGCCAGCACTGGGTTCAGGTTCGCGGTCGCCTGGAAGATGATGGCGCGAAGCGCCGGCGCTTGGTCGGCGTTAGCCAGGACATCACAGAACGGAAGGCCTCGGAGGAGACGCTGCGCAACTTCGCCGCCGAGCTCGAAAAGCGGGTGGAGCAGCGTACCCGCGAGCATGAGGCGATGACGGCGCAGCTCCACGAGGCGCAGAAGCTCGAGACGCTGGGTCAACTGACAGGCGGGGTTGCCCACGACTTCAACAACCTCCTCACTCCGATCGTCGGCACTCTGGACATGGTCCGGCGAAAGACCGACGATCCTCGCACGCAGAAGCTGCTCGACGGTGCGCTTCAGGCTTCGGAACGCGCGCGGACGCTGGTTGCCCGCCTGCTGGCCTTCGCACGAAGGCAGAATCTGGAAGCGCAGCCGGTCGACGTCACCGCCTTGGTCGATGGCATGACCGATCTCATTCAGCGGTCGATCGGGCCAACCATCAGCCTTGATGTCCGGATCGACGAGGCGCCTACGGTTGCCTTGGTCGATCCCAACCAGTTGGAGTTGGCGCTGCTCAACTTGGCGGTCAACGCGCGTGACGCCATGCCCGAAGGTGGCAAGCTGACGATTCAGACTTCGCTCGTCGACGTTGGCCCGGATCGCGGAGGTCTGGCTCCTGGGCCCTACACTCTCATCTGCGTCGCAGATACAGGCTCGGGCATGGACGCGGCGACGCTCGCACGAGCCGTCGAACCTTTCTATTCTACGAAGGGAGTCGGCAAGGGCACAGGTCTCGGACTTTCGATGGTGCACGGACTGGCCGCGCAGTCTGGCGGCACTCTCGTTCTGGAGAGCGAGCCTGGCTCCGGGACCACCGTGAAGCTGTGGCTACCCGCAGCGAGCCTTGAGGCGGTGACGGCGAGCGTTCCGTCCGAGGATTGGCAGAGCCACGGCCAGAAGCTGAGGATTCTGCTTGTCGACGACGAGGAGCTCGTTCGCGCAGGGACGGCAGAGATGCTCGCCGACATGGGACATGAGATTGTGCAGGCCGGTTCGGGCGCGACAGCCCTCGCCGTGCTCCGATCCCGGCCTTTCGACATCCTCGTGACCGACTACCTGATGCCATCCATGAGCGGTCTCGAACTCGCCCGCGAAGCGCGCAAGCTCCGCAGTGATTTGCCTGTCCTCTTGATCACAGGCTTCGCCGACTTGGCTGATGACCGGGCCACCGACGTCGCTCGGTTGGCGAAGCCGTTCCAGATGGATGAATTGGCCCGCTCGATAGAGGCGGAAGTTGCTGCATTGACGAGGACTCTATCTCCTTGACCTGGGGCGACGAGGTCTCGACGATGGTTTGGCGATTGAGATTTGTCGCTCGCGACTGATCGCACCGCGTCGATATCGGTTCGGTGTAGGCCCGACCTTAAAACAGACACCCGTCGGGTAGCATGACGGTGCGCTTCTTTCCCTCTCGCCATCAGAGCCGGAGGGGATGGAGGAGCTGCGGAGACAGCATCGCGTTGCGATCCTTGCGCCCCCCTTCGACAAGCTCAGGACAGGCTTGCCCTGCTCGACACGGATCAGCATCCGCTGGCTGTCGATGTCGTCGACCTTGAGGTGCGTCACTTCCGACGCCCGCAGGTCGGCGCCATAAGCACCGCCCAGCGCCGTCTTGTATTTAATGTTGAACGCCGCCTGGAGCGGCCTCGCGATCTCATCCGCGCTCAGCACATCGGAGGCTTTTCGCGGGTTGCGAATGATCACCAGGCGACGGGCAAGATCGGGCCGATCGAAAGTGACCGTGAACAGGAAGCGCAGTGCCGACACCGAGCTGTTGATCGTTGAGGCCGTCGCGCCGGATTCCGTCTGATGAGCCTGAAAGCGCCGCACATCGTCCCGCGTCGCTGTATCGGACGATCGTCCCAAGAAAGCCGCGAACCGGTACACATGTCGAACTTGGTCCCGCCGCGTATCCTCTCGCAGTCCAAGCCGTCATGTCGTCCAGCATCCGCTGACGCGGGGGCGTGATCGGTCGATCGATGGATAGGATGGCCATGGCAAGCTCCTCTTCTTCAGGGGAGCTTCATCGTCCGGCTACGACTCCAGACCGTCTGAACCTCAGCAGATCTGCATTTCATCACCACCATCACCAGTGCCGCGAAGCGGCTCGTGCTGTGGTCCGCAACCGGCCGCCCGGGAGGCGCCCGATTTCGGCCGTTCCGGAAATCGATCGAGCCTTGAAACTGCCGGCAGTCCGGAACGCAGGCATCAGTTTTTTGGGTTCAATGTCCCAAACCTTATGGGCATGGTGGCGCGATGAGTTCAGATGCTGGCACCGGTTCATCGCACTCGTATGGACCTGCACAGGACCCAAAGATTTTCGGAGCTTAGGCAACCCGTGCATGCTCCGGGGGTTTAGCGGCGGCGTGTATTTTTACGAGGGGGACCAGCATGGCCACGACGTTCGCATCCGGTCTGAAGGAAGGTCTGCCGTTTCCACGCGGCGCGACGTGGGACGGCGCTGGAACCAATTTCGCCCTGTTTTCGGCGCACGCGAGGCAAGTCGATCTGTGCCTGTTCGACAACGACGGGACGACCGAGCTCGAGCGGGTCACGCTTCCCGAATATACCGACCAGATCTTCCATGGCTATCTGCCCAACGTGAAGCCTGGCCAGTTCTACGGCTACCGCGTGCACGGCCCCTATGAGCCGGAGGCGGGACACCGCTTCAACCCGAACAAGCTGCTGCTCGATCCTTATGCCCGCGCGCATGCCGGCGAGCTGGAATGGAATCCCGCTTTGTTCGGTTATCAGATGGAAACGGGTGACGATCTGACCTTCGACGATCGGGACAGCGCGCTTTTCGTGCCGAAGTCGGTCGTCGTCGATCCCGATTTCGACTGGAAGGGCCAGCCGCGCCAGCGCGCCACACCCTGGGACCGCACGATCCTCTATGAAGCGCACGTCAGGGGCTTCACGATGCGCCATCCCAAGGTGCCAGAAACACTGCGTGGCACCTATGCGGGCATGGGCCATGCCGCCGTCACCGACTATATCAAGGCGCTCGGCGTCACCTCGGTCGAACTGCTTCCCGTTCATGCCTTCGTACAGGACAGCCAGCTCGTCGAGAAGGGACTCGCCAATTACTGGGGCTACAACTCGATTGGCTTTTTCGCGCCCGAGACGCGCTATGCCCATGACATCGCCAACTCGCTGCGCGAGTTTAAGGAGATGGTCGCGAAATTCCACGAGGCTGACCTCGAGGTGATCCTCGACGTGGTCTACAATCACACCGCCGAGGGAAACGAACTCGGTCCGACGCTCTCGTTCAAGGGCATCGACAACGCGACCTATTATCGTCTGCTGTCCGATCAGCCGCGTTACTACATCAACGACACCGGCACTGGAAACACCGTCAATCTCAGCCATCCGCGCGTGATCCAGATGGTCACGGATTCGCTGCGCTACTGGGCGGAGGAGATGCACGTTGACGGCTTCAGGTTTGATCTCGGCACCATCCTCGCGCGCGAGCCGCATGGCTTTGACGAGCAATCCGGCTTCCTGCGTGCGGTCGGCCAGGATCCCACGCTGGCGAGCGTCAAGCTGATCGCGGAGCCTTGGGATATCGGGCCGGGCGGCTATCAGGTCGGCTCCTTCCCGCCGGGTTGGGCTGAATGGAACGACAAGTATCGCGACACCGTGCGGGACTACTGGCGCGGCGAGGCAAGTGCCGCCGATCTGGTGCCGAGGCTGTGCGCCTCGCCCGAGCTGTTCGACCATGATGGGCGCCGCGCCTGGGCCTGCGTCAACTTCGTGACCGCGCATGACGGCTTCACGCTCAATGACGTGGTCAGCTACAACGAAAAGCATAACGAGGCGAACGGGGAGGAGGGGCGGGACGGCCATTCCGACAACCGATCCTGGAATTGCGGTGTCGAGGGCGAGACCGACGATGCCGAGGTCACCGCGCTTCGCGAGCGCCAAATTCGAAATTTCCTGGCAACTTTGCTGCTCAGCCAGGGGACGCCGATGCTGCTGGCCGGCGACGAGTTCGCCCGGACACAAGGCGGCAACAACAATGCGTATTGCCAGGATAGCGAGATCGGCTGGCTCGATTGGGACATCGGCGACAAAGGCGAGGGCCTTATCGCCTTCACGCGCAAACTCACTGATCTGCGACGGCGCTTCCCGGTGTTGCGCCGCGCGCGCTTCCTGAGCGGCGAGATCAACGAAGAGCTCGGTGTCAAGGACGTCGCTTGGATCAATCCCAACGGCCGCGAGATGGAAGAGGCCGATTGGATCGACGAGAATGCGAAATGCGTCGGCATGATGGTCGACGGGCGGGCGCGGGTGTCAGGCTTGCGCAAGCGCGGCGAGGACGAGAGCCTCCTGCTGGTCGTCAACGGCTGGCAGGACCTCGTCGAGTTCCACCTGCCGCAGGCAGTCGGCGGATCGGGCTGGCAACGCCTGGTCGACACCAATGCGCCCGATCTGCCCGAAGACGAGTTCGCGCCGGACAGCGTCTACCAGGTGACCGGCCGTTCGGTCTTGCTGTTCCGGCTCGTCCAAAATGACTGAGCCGGCGGCGGACCATCCCGCGCGCTGGGGCGCCCGCATCGTCTCGCCCGATCGCGCGCGGTTCGCGATCTGGGCGCCCGATCGCGACGAAATTCGGCTGGAGATTGAGGGGAGGGCCCCGATCGCGATGGATAGGGCGCAAGGCTGGTTCACGGTGGAGACGGATGCCGTGCCGGGCGCGCGCTACCGCTTCCGCCTGTCGGACGGCCTCGCGGTGCCCGATCCCGCGAGCCGCGCGCAAGCCGGCGACGTGCATGGCTGGAGCCTGCTCGTCGATCCTGACGCCTATGTCTGGCAATGCCCGGACTGGCGGGGGCGGCCCTGGCACGAGGCAGTGATCTATGAAGCGCATGTCGGCGTGGCCGGTGGGTTTCTGGCGCTGGCTGACCAACTGCCCGCGCTCACTGAGCTCGGAGTGACCGCGATCGAGATCATGCCGGTCGCGGCGTTTCCGGGCACGCGCAACTGGGGCTATGACGGGGTGCTGCCCTACGCCCCGGCCTCGGCCTATGGCAGCCCGGACGACCTGAAGGCGCTGGTCGATCGCGCCCATCAATGCGGCCTGATGATCTTCCTCGACGTCGTCTACAATCATTTTGGCCCCGACGGGAACTACCTCCCCGCTTATGCGCGCGACTTCTTCCATCCCGAGGTGTACACGCCGTGGGGCGCCGCCATCGCCTTCGATCGAGCCGAGGTGGCGGATTTCTTCATCGGCAATGCGCGGATGTGGATCGAGGAATATCGCTTCGACGGCCTCCGCTTCGACGCGGCCCACGCCATCGGGGATACCGACTTTCTCGATCGAATGGCGCGCGAGATCCGCGCCGGTGCCGGCGGGCGCTTCGTGCATCTCATCCTCGAAAACGAAGCCAACGATGCCGATCGGCTCGGCGAGGGACGCTTCGATGCGCAGTGGAACGACGATTTCCACAATGTCCTGCACGTACTGCTCACCGGCGAGGCGGAATCCTATTATCGCGATTTTGCCGACAAGCCCGCCGAGCGGCTCGTCCGCTGCCTCGGCGAAGGGTTCATCTACCAAGGCGAAGGCTCACCCAATCACGACGGCAAGCCGCGAGGAACCCCGAGCGGCCATCTTGCGCCGACCGCCTTCGTCAGTTTCCTGCAAAATCACGATCAGGTCGGGAACCGGGCGATGGGCGAGCGGCTCTTGCAGCTTGTGACACCGGCCAGGCTCAAAGCGGCGACGGCCCTGCTTCTGCTCTCGCCGCAGATCCCGCTGCTCTTCATGGGCGAGGAGGATGGCAGCGACAGCCCCTTCCTTTTCTTCACCGACTTTCACGACGAGCTGGCCGATGCCGTGCGCGAGGGGCGCCGCAAGGAGTTCGCGGGCCACGCGGCCTTCTCCGATCCGGATCGCCGCGCCGCGATCCCCGATCCCAACGCGCCCGACACATTCCATCGCTCGCGGCCTCAGCCCCGCCCCGAGAGAGAGGCGTGGCGGGCGTTCTACCGCGATCTGCTCGGTCTGCGCCGCGACGAGATCGTGCCGCGGCTGCCGGGCGCCGCGCCGATCGGCGCGCGGGCGATCGGCGACAAGGCCGTCATGGCCCGCTGGACGATGGGCGATGGCGCCGAACTGTGTCTCGCGCTCAATCTGGGCGAAGAGCCGGTCGCGATCGCCGCCCCTTCCGGCACGCCCTTCTTCGCGTTGGGCGAGGGCCCGGCCGGAACCCTCGCGCCCGGATCGCTGCAGGCATGGCTGGGATAAGCGACGAGACGCTGGGTGCGCTTGCCGCCAAAGCCGGGCTGCTGGCCACGTGGCAGCATGCCGATGGCAGCATGCACCACGTTACGCCCGAAACTTTGCGCGCGGCGCTTTGCACTCTCCGGCTGCCATGCGAGACCGAGCAAGACAGTCGGGAAAGCCAGAACCGTCTCAACGCGCACCAGCAGCGCAGCTTCCTGACGCTGGATGTCGGCGATCGGCTTCCGGCCGCAGGTCGCCTCGTGCTCGAGTCGGGCGAGGCGCACGATGTCGTGCCGGGCACGGCGATCGACGCGCCAGGCTATCATCGGCTGGAGACGGCAAATGGCGTCGTTCGGCTCGCTGTCGCGCCGGCCGCCGCGCCCAATGTGCATGCGCTGACCGGGTGTGCCAAGGCCTGGGGGCCGGCGGTACAGATCTACAGCCTACGAGGGGCTCGCGAGGCGGCATTCGGCGACGTCGCGGCACTCACCCGCTTTGCGAAGTCCGCCGCGCGGACGGGCGCGCATCTGGTCGCGATCAATCCCGTCCACGCCTTGTTCGTGGCCGATCCGTCGCGCTGCAGCCCGTATGCGCCGTCCACCCGCGAGACGCTGAACCCGCTTTACGCATCGTCCGATCGGGATGGCGAAGCCGATTCCGGCGATCTCATCGACTGGCCGTCCGCCGCAGCCGCCCGGATCGACGCCCTTCAGGCGGACTATCGCGCGTTCTCGGGCGATCCGGACTTCGACCGGTTCGCCCAGGATGCCGTGGTCGCGGACCACGCCTTGTTCGATGCGCTGAGTATGCATTTCACGCGGCGTGGGCTCACGGCGGACTGGTCGGGCTGGCCGGCCGCGTTCCAGCAATCCGGGACCGACGACGTCCGCCGCTTCGCTGAGGAGCATCGCGACGCCGTGCGCTTCCAGGCCTATCTGCAATGGCGCGCAAGCGAGGGTCTGCGCGGCGCGCAGGCGGCGGCCGAGGCCGCAGGGATGGCGATCGGCCTTGTCGCGGACCTCGCGGTTGGCCTGCACCCTTATGGCAGCCACAGCTGGAGCCGGCGCGCGGAATTGCTCGACGGGCTGACGCTCGGCGCTCCGCCGGATATCTTCCAGGCCGACGGGCAAGGTTGGGGCATCACAGGCTTCTCGCCGACCGCGCTTGCGGAAACCGGCTTCGAACCGTTCCTGCGGACGGTGCGCAAGGCGCTGGGCTTTGCCGGGGGCGTGCGGGTCGATCACGCACTAGGGCTGGAGCGGCTCTGGCTGATCCCGCAGGGAGCGGAGCCGCGCGACGGCGTCTATCTCAAGCAGCCTTTCGACGATCTCGTCCGCCTGCTGGTGCTGGAGGCGCATCGCCACCGCGCGCTCGTCATCGCGGAGGATCTTGGCACGGTGCCCGATGGGTTCCGCGACAAGATGCAGGCGCGCCACCTGCTCGGCATGCGACTTACCACCTTCGAGCGCGATGCCGAGGGCAACTTCGTTGATCCGGCGGAGTGGACCCCCGCGGCTGTCGCCATGACGAGCACCCACGATCTCATTCCGATCGCGGGCTGGTGGGCGGGCACCGACATCGGCTGGCGGCAGCGCCTCGGCCGGACGGGCGAGAGCGAAGCCGACCGCTCCGCCGATCGCGCTTGCTTCTGGCCCGAGCCCGACCGGCCTGCGCCCGACGAGCCCGCGCCCGTCGTCGACAAGGCGATCGCGCAGGTGGCGCGCGCCGCCTGCGAACTTGCGATCGTGCCGGTAGAGGATTTGATCGGGCAGACCGAGGCGCCGAACATGCCGGGTACGATCGACGAGCATCCCAACTGGCGCCGCCGCCTGCCGCAGGCCGACATCTTCTCCGGCGCTGCCGCAGCCCGCCGCGCCGATTTGCTGAGCAAGGAACGCCACCGATGACGCCGCGCGCCACTTATCGCGTTCAATTCCACGCAGATTTCCCTTTCAGCGCCGCGCTGCCGCTCGTCGGCTATTGGAAGCGGCTTGGCATCTCGCATCTCTACGCCTCGCCGATCGCCACCGCCCGCAAGGGCTCCAACCACGGCTACGATGTGGTGGATCCGACCCAAATCAACCTTGAGCTCGGTGGCGAGCAGGATTTCCGCAATCTCGTCGCCGCGCTCAAGGCCGAAGGGCTGGGCGTGATCGTCGATATCGTTCCCAACCATATGGCGGTGGGGCAGGGCGACAATCGCTGGTGGCTCGACATGCTCGCCGAAGGCCCGACGAACGATAATGCTCATATCTTCGATGTCGACTGGGACGTCCATGACGGCAGGATCCTGCTGCCCTTCCTCGGTACTGGCTATCAAGAGGCACTCCGCTCGGGCGCGCTGGCGCTGCAACGTGTCGAGGGCCGCTGGGCCGTCATCGCCTATGACAGCCACGTCTTTCCCGTGCGGCCGGAAGACCAGGCGGACGCCGCCGCCGTCCGCGACGAGGCCGGGCTCGACGCGCTGATCGCGCGGCAGCATTGGCGGCTCGCCTGGTGGCGGACCGCCGGCGACGCGATCAACTGGCGCCGCTTCTTCGACATCACCGAGCTGGCCGGCATCCGGGCCGAGGACGAGCGCGTTTTCGATCTGGTCCACGCGCTCCCGTTGCGCCTCTATCGGGAGGGCCTGATCGACGGGGTGCGGGTCGATCATGTCGACGGCCTGTCCGATCCTGCCGGCTATTGCCGGCGCCTTCGCCGTGCGTTCGGCGACGAGGCCTATATCGTTGTCGAGAAGATCCTGGCGCACGGCGAACCGCTGCCTGCAGATTGGGGCGTCGACGGCACTAGCGGCTATGACTTCATGAACGCCGTTTCCGCACTTCTCCACGATCCGGCCGCGGCCAAGTCGCTCGGCGACCTGTGGCACGACCTGAGCGGGCGCCCCGCCGACTTCGCGGACGAGGAGGCGAACGCGCGTCACGAGCTGCTCGATCGCAACTTCGCCGCCCAGCTCGACGGCTGCGCCAACGCTTTTCAACGCCTCGCCGCGTCCAGTCCCGCGACCGATGGCATGCCCATGCCGGCGCTCCGGCGCGCCTGCCGCTGGCTGATCGAAGCCTTTCCGACCTATCGAACCTATGGCGCGCCGAGCGCCTTTTTAAACGAGGCAATGGCCAGGGCGCGCGCGGTGGCGGGGCCGGTCGAGGCCGATCTGGTCGATCGTGTTGGCGCGTGGCTGGCGGGCGAGGGGCCGGGGGATACCGGATTGCGCGCCGATGCCCAGCGGCGCTTATTCCAGCTCGCCGCGCCGATCGCCGCCAAAGCGGTGGAGGACACCGCTTTCTATCGCTACGGCCGCCTGCTCTCGCGCAACGACGTCGGTTGCGATCCCGGGCGGCTCGGCGAAGGTGCTACCGCGTTTTTAGCCGATGCGGCGGCGCGGCCGCCGCGCGCGATGCTGACCACCGCGACCCATGATCACAAGCGAGGCGAGGACGTGCGCATGCGCCTCGCGGTGCTGAGTGAGATACCCGATCGCTGGGCGTCGCTGGCCCGGCGGTGGGCGAGCGATGTTCCGCAAGACATCGACCGCGGGGACGCGGCGATGCTCCACCAGATGATCGTGGGCGCCTGGCCGGTCGAGCTCGCGGCAGACGATGCGAATGCAAGCGCCGCGTTCGCCGAGCGTCTGCGAGGCTGGCAGGTGAAGGCGCTGCGCGAGGCCAAGCTGCGCTCCTCCTGGGCGGTGCCCGACGAGGATTACGAGGCGCGCTGCGCCGATTATCTGCGCACGCAGCTCGGCGGAAGCCGTGCGGCGGAGCTGCGCGACTTCGCGATGGAGATTGCGCCGGCCGGTTTTGCCAAGTCGCTGGTGCAGACGGGCCTGCGCTGCACGCTTCCGGGCGTTCCTGATCTTTTCCAGGGCCGCGAAGGTTGGGACTTGAGCCTGGTCGATCCCGACAATCGCCGGCCGGTCCCGTATGACGAACTCGCGGCGATGCTGGATAAGCCGGAGGTCGACTGGACCGATGGCTCCTCCAAGCAGCGGTTAGTCGCTGAACTACTAAACATGCGGCCTGCCGGTCCGCTCGAGCCCCTGGCCTTAAGCGGAAGGCGAGCACAAGACGCGCTCGCTTTCCGTCGCGGCCGGCTGATCGTCGTCGCAGCGCTGCGTTCATCCGACGCCTGCATCGAGCGAGGCTCGCCCGAGCCCGGCGAAGCGTGGTGGGACGACACGTCTGTCGGCCTGCGCGGTTCACGCGTCCCTGCTGTCGATATCACAGGGGGACGGAGCTTCGGAGTTCGCACAGCGGACTAGCGGGCGCCACATGTGGCGATGCGTCCATGCACCTTAACCGATAGTCCCGCGTTCTCCTCTAGAGGAGTGTACGTGGCGAGCGATCACGAAATCGAGGTGCTCAAAGGCTTGATCGCAGCAATGACGTCTCATGCTGCAGTCGTCAGGTCGTCCGCCGGAGACGAGGATGCGCGCAGACATGAGCTACGCGCGTTGAACGGTAGGATTCAAGGCTTGGAAGCGCAGATCGTTGCTTTGGGCGGGGGGGTGAACAGTGCGGCCATCGACAATGTTGGCGGGGCTGCCATTGTCCGCAACCCACCCGGCCGCGGTGAAGCGGGAGCTGCCGCCCCTACCAGGGTGGCCCTGGCTATCGCTTTCCAAAGTGCCCTCGAAGACGGGAGAATCGGGGCATCGACCCGCGCGGCGATCAATACGGCATGGTCGTTTCTTGAAGCCGCGTTCTGCGACGCGACTTCCCCTGACAACGCCGCGATGACGACCTAGCCTTGGCGTGAACGACGACCGGATATCTGCCACGCTTGGTAACCGTCGATCGAATAAGTCGTTTTTCCTTTCGGGAACGTCGAGCGGCCATCGGCATTGTGTGCTTATCGCGGCTTTAGCGTGCGGCTGATCGCCGTCCGTGCAGGTCCGATACGAACAGGTCGGGGACGGATGATGATCAAAGACAAACTCGAGCGAATTCGCGACCGTGCTTACGCTCTTTGGCAGAAAGCCGGAGGCGGCCACGGCGACGACGAGGCGCACTGGCACCAGGCAAGCCGGGAGATTGACGACGAGGATGCCAAGCCTGCCGCGCGGTCCAAGCGGACGAAAGTGACCGGGAAGCCGACGGCCGCGGCCAAGGCCGCCGCGAAGCCCAAGGTTTCGAAGTCTGCGGCGGCTGCGCCCGCCGCCAGGCAGGCCAAGCCGAAGCCGGCACCCACCAAGGCGGCGAAATCTCCGGCCGCCGCAGAGCGGAAGCCGGCAGCGACCGCGAAGCCCAAGGCGCCCGCCAAGCGCACTACCAAAACCTGACGATCGGCCTGTCGTGCCCGAGGGGCCGACCATAGCAATATCGAGCCCCCCGGGAACGATCGCCCGACGGAAAAGATTGGGTTTCCAACGCCCTGGCGACGGACATCGCCCTCAAGCGGAGCAGGACCTTGGCCCCGATCCCCACATTACTGCTGAGCGGAACGGCATCTGACAACGTCGATGCGTCCGATCCCGACCGGCGCGACGCAGGTCCGATGTTCATCCGCTGGGATGCCACGGAGTTCCCGCTCGACACCGATCTCGTCCGCGAGAATCCGTCATGTTTTGCAGTCCGGCTGGATGTCCCGGAACAGGGCGTCGTCGATCCGCGGCGACTTTCGGTAGACGCCGGTCGGGCTCGAGTGAGGACGGATGGGCCAAACAGCTGGAATCTCGCTTCCGCCTCGATTCAGCAACTTCTCGCCGGCTTTGCCGCGCGGCGTGTCGGCGGGATCATCCTCTGCGCGGCGGACATGCTGGGCGTGTCTTTCCTGACCGATCTGGCCGGGGCCGTTCGGGCAGCCGGTCTGTCGCTCCTCGTCGAGGCCGAGGGCCTCGACGACGCGCAGATATTGGCCGTGCGCGACAGGGCCGACGCGTTTCTGCTGCCGATGGGCGTATCGGCCGAGGATTTGCTCGCCGCCGATGAACGATTGAGAACGATCGCGCCGCTTTACCTCAACGTGGCGGGCGAAGCGATCACGCCGGAGCGGATCGCACTGGCCGATGGTGTCGTTGTGGGCGACCCGGACGGTCAGACGATCACCACGATCCGAAGCCTGCTCGATCCGCTTTCCGGCGCGCAGGGCGACCGGCGGACGCTCTCGGCGCCGGCCGCTCCGGTGGCCGCGATCGTGCGCACCGGATCTCCGGATCTCCGCCTGGCGGACGCTGCGCTGTTGATCCTCGTCAACCGGACGGGGCAGTCGGCCGCGGCCGATCCCGATCTCGCGCTGCGCTCGGCGGGCTTGCCCTTCGAGATCACCGACGGCGAACCGTCCGGGGTTGCTCACCCGCTCGACCCCGGTGCCTTCCGTATCCACCGGCTGCGCCGCAAGGCGGTCGTCGCCATCGGCGCGGAACATCATGGGCAGCCGGCTGACGCCGCCGCGACGCCGCGCCTCGTCCTCGAAGGCATATCCCCGAGCGTCGAGGGCGGCTTCCCCGCCAAGCGCGTCGTCGGCGATGACGTGATCATCGAGGCATTGCTCTACGGTGATGGGCACGAACAGCTCGCCGCCGAGCTGCAGTGGCGCGCGCTCGACGAGGACGACTGGCGGGTTGCCCGCATGACGCAACTCCCCAATGACACATGGCGCGCGACACTGCCGCTCGACCGGCTTGGGCGGTACGAGTTCGCGGTCGAGGGCTGGCTCGATCGCTATGGCGGCTACCGCCGCGATTTTGGCAAGAAGCGCGACGCCGGGGTCGCCGAAACCATCGACTATGCAGAAGGGCGCCTGCTGGTGGAGCAGGCGATGGCGCGCGCCGACCGGGCGACGGCGGAGGTGATCACGGCCTGGCTGGCACGATACGACACAGCGCCGGACGACGACGCCCGCGCGTCTCTGTTGCTGGCCACCGACATCGCCGAGCTGATAGACGCCGCTGACGAGCGCCTGCACCGCATCCGCAGCGAACCGGGCTGGATCGATGCCGAGCGGATCGAGGCACGCTTCTCCAGCTGGTATGAACTGTTCCCGCGCTCGATCACCGAAGACAAAGTTCGCCACGGCACGTTCGCCGACGTGATCGGACGCCTTCCGGCGATCCGAGCGATGGGGTTCGACACCCTATATTTCCCGCCCATACACCCGATCGGCCAATCCAACCGCAAGGGACCGAACAACACGCTGACCCCCGGCCCCAACGATGTCGGCAGCCCCTATGCGATCGGCAGCGCCGAGGGCGGCCACGATGCGGTGCATCCCGCGCTCGGTACCATGGACGATTTCGACCGTCTCGTGGCGGCAGCGGCCGATCACGGGCTGGAGATCGCGCTCGATTTCGCCATCCAATGCTCGCCCGACCATCCCTGGCTCGCCGAGCATCCCGGCTGGTTCGCCTGGCGGCCGGACGGATCGATGAAATATGCCGAGAATCCGCCGAAAAAGTATCAGGATATCGTCAATGTCGATTTCTACGGACCGGATGCCGTGCCCGCGCTCTGGATCGCGCTGCGCGATATCGTTCTTCTGTGGATTTCACACGGCGTGAAGGTCTTTCGGGTCGACAATCCCCACACCAAGCCCTTGCCGTTCTGGGAGTGGATGATTGGCGACGTGCGGGCGAGGCATCCCGACGCCATCTTCCTGGCCGAGGCGTTCACCCGGCCGAACATGATGTACCGGCTCGCCAAGATCGGCTTCTCGCAGAGCTATACCTATTTTACGTGGCGCAACGACAAGCAGGAACTGACCGACTATATCACCGAACTGACGACGACCGCGCCGCGCGACTTCTATCGTCCGCATTTCTTCGTCAACACGCCCGACATCAATCCGCTTTATCTCCAGGCGTCGGGCCGGCCGGGCTTCCGCATCCGCGCCGTGTTGGCGGCAACGCTGTCTGGCCTGTTCGGCGTCTATTCGGGCTTCGAACTGTGCGAATCCGCCCCGGTGCCGGGCAAGGAGGAGTATCTCGATTCCGAGAAGTACGAGATCCGCCCGCGCGACTGGCAGGCGCCCGGCAACATCATCGCCGACATCCGCCTGCTCAACAATTTGCGGCGCACCCACAAGGCTCTGCAGACTCACCTGAACACGCGCTTCTACGTCGCGCGCAACGACACCATCCTCTATTACGGCAAACGGTCGCCGGACGGCAGCGAGATGATCCTGGTGATGGTCAATCTCGATCCGCACCATCCGCAGGAAGCCCATTTCGAGGTGCCGCTGTGGGAGTTCGGACTTCCCGACAATGGCAGCGTCTCGGTCGAGGATTGCGCGCAGGGCCATCGCTTCGACTGGCGCGGCAAGGACCAGTGGATTCGATTGGATCCGCAGGAACCCTATCGAATCTGGCGTATCTGGAGCGCTTCATGACCGACGACAGCTTCTTCGAGCAGGATCCGCTCTGGTACAAGGACACGGTCATCTACCAGCTCCACATCAAGTCCTTCTTCGATGCCAACAACGATGGCATCGGAGATTTCGCCGGCCTGCTGGAGAAGCTGGACTATATCGCCGATCTCGGCGTCACCGCGATCTGGCTCCTGCCGTTCTACCCGAGCCCGCGCCGCGACGACGGATATGACATTGCCGAATATCGCGAGATCAGCGCCGACTATGGCTCGATGGACGAGGTGCGCGCCTTCATCGCCGCGGCGCACGACCGCGGGATGCGCGTCATCACGGAGCTCGTCATCAACCACACGTCGGATCAGCACCCCTGGTTCCAGGCCGCCCGGCGCGCGCCGCCCGGCAGCCCCGAACGGGAATTCTATGTGTGGTCGGACAACGACCAGCTCTATTCCGGCACGCGCATCATCTTCCTCGACACCGAGAAATCGAACTGGACGTGGGATGAGGAAGCGCAGGCCTATTTCTGGCACCGTTTCTATTCGCACCAGCCCGACCTCAATTTCGACAACCCCGCGGTGCTTGCCGAGGTCCTGTCGATCATGGACTTCTGGTGCGAGGCGGGCGTCGACGGGCTGCGGCTCGACGCCATCCCCTATCTGGTCGAACGCGACGGCACCTCGAACGAGAACCTCCCCGAGACGCACGCCGTGCTCAAGAAGATCCGCACGCATCTCAATACATATTGGCCGAGAAAGATGCTGCTCGCCGAGGCGAATATGTGGCCGGAGGACACGCAGCAATATTTCGGCGAGATCGATGCCGAGGGCCGGGGCGACGAATGCCACATGGCTTTCCACTTCCCGCTGATGCCCCGCATGTACATGGCGGTCGCGCAGGAGGATCGCTTCCCCATCACCGACATCATGCGCCAGACGCCCGAGATCCCGGCCGACTGCCAGTGGGCGATTTTCCTGCGCAACCATGACGAGCTGACGCTCGAAATGGTCACCGACGCCGAGCGCGACTATTTGTGGGACACCTATGCGTCGGACCGGCGCGCGCGCATCAATCTCGGTATCCGCCGCCGCCTCTCGCCCTTGATGGAGCATGACCGTCGCCGCATCGAACTGATGAAGGCGCTGCTTCTCACGATGCCGGGCACGCCGGTGCTTTACTATGGCGACGAGATCGGCATGGGCGACAATATCTTTCTCGGCGACCGCGACGGCGTGCGGACGCCGATGCAATGGTCGCCCGACCGCAACGGCGGCTTCTCGAAGGCCGACCCCGCCGCGCTGACATTGCCGCCGATCATGGACCCGCTCTACGGCTTCCAGGCCGTCAACGTCGAGGCACAGCAACGCGATCGTCATTCGCTACTGAACACGATCAAACGTATGCTGGCGGTGCGCCGCCAATATCAGGCGTTCGGGCGGGGTGGGCAACGCTTCCTGCGACCGGCCAATCGCAAGATCATCGCCTATCTGCGCGAGTTTGAGGCCGAGACGGTGCTATGCGTGGCTAACCTGTCGCGCACCGCGCAGGCGGTCGAGCTCGATCTTCACGAGTTTGAGGGCCGAACCCCAATCGAACTGTCGGGCGGCAGCGCCTTTCCGGCGATCGGCCAGCTTCCCTATCTGTTGACGCTGCCGCCCTACGGCTTCTTGTGGTTCAATCTTTCGTCCGAGCAGGCGCCGCCCGATTGGTCCTCGGGCGCACCCGAAATGGAGGTGGAGCGTCACACCTTCGTGCTTCAGGGCGGCCTCGAAAGTCTTGGCGACGCGCATCACCGCGGGGTGCTCGAACAGCAACTGCTGCCAGAATATATACCAGCGCGGCGCTGGTTCGGGAGCAAGGATGCCGCATTTGGCGGCGCGCGCATCATCCGCGCGGCGCCACTGCCCAACGCCGCAGATCTCTGGCTCACCCAAATCGAGGTCGCCACCGATCGCGAGACGGCGCTCTACAACCTGCCATTCGGCATTGCGTGGGAGGGCGCCGAGCAAGGGCCGTTCGCCTCCAATCTGGCGCTTGCACGGGTTCGGCGCGGCCGTACCGTCGGCCTGTTGACCGACGGCTTTGCGCTGGCGAGCTTCCCCTGCGCGATCCTGACCGCGCTGCAGGAGAACAGCATTCTGCCGTTCGGCAACGGCGAGCTCCGCTTCGCCGCTCATGCCGACCTCGACGTGCAGCCCGGCGCGACGCCCGAGTGGCTCTCTGCCGAGCAATCCAATTCCAGTGTGCTGCTGGAGCAGCAGGCGGTGCTTAAGCTGCTCCGCAAGATCCAGCCTGGCGTGCATCCCGACGTTGAGATGGTCCGCTATTTAACCGATCACGGCTTCGCCAACGTGCCCCCGATCTTGGGCGAGGTCACCCAATGGGAGGAGGGCGTCTCCAGCGTCGTGATGTTGGTTCAGCGCTTCGTCTACAATCAGGGCGACGGCTGGCAGTGGACACTCGGCGTGCTCGAGCGGCTCGCGACCTCCGAGAAGTTCACGTTCTCGAACTATGAGAATTTTGCCGCAAAGCTCGGCGCGCGTCTTGCCGAGATGCATGCCGTTCTCGCTCGCTCGACCGATGACGAGGCGTTCGCGCCCGAGGCGGTGGACGCGGGCTATGCCGACGCGCTGGCCCGGCGCGTGACCGACGGCGTCGATCGTGCCGCGGCGCTGATCCAGGCGCGCGAGGATGCGCAATTGATCGATAAGGCGTCGGTCCTGCTGGAGCATCGCGACGCGCTGGCGGCGCGGCTGCGCGAGGTGGCGCATGCCGCGATCGGTCGGGTGAGCACCCGCATCCACGGCGATCTCCACCTCGGGCAGCTGCTGGTGACCGGCAATGATGTGGTGTTCATCGATTTCGAAGGCGAGCCGGCCAGATCGATGGACGAGCGCCGCGCCAAGGACCTCGCCATCCGCGACGTCGCCGGCATCCTGCGCTCGTTCGACTACGCGGCCGCCGTCGCCGAGGCGGCGCGCCCGGCAGCAGCCGACTCCGAGGGCATGCGCACGACCGAGCGCTACGCCCGTTTCCGCGATGCCGCCGCGGCAGCCTTCCTCGATGCTTATGCGGCCGGGAGGGAGGCGATGGATGGTCCGCTGCTCGACCTGTTCCTCATCGACAAGGCCGCCTACGAGGTCGCCTATGAAGCCGCCAACCGACCGGACTGGCTGAACGTGCCGGTCTCCGGATTGATTCGGGCCGCCACCCGCCTGCTGGGCATGGGGGAGGAGGCCTGATGACCGATCTCGATGATTTCGCGCGGTCGATCGCCGAGGGGCGTTCGGATGATCCATTCGCCTGGCTCGGCCCGCACGACGGCGAGGTACGCTGCGTACTGCCGGGTGCCGAAGCGGTAGAGCTCGTCGCACCGGGGGGCGGCGACATCTTGGCACCGATGACTCCAATCGGAGACGGGCTGTTCGTCGGCCCGCTCGCGACCGGTTCGCCCTATCGCCTGCGCGTCCGCTGGCCGAGCGGCTTCGTCCAGATCGCCGATGATCCCTATCGCTTTGGCGTGCAGCTCAGCGACCTCGACCTCTATCTGTTCAGCGAGGGGAGGCATTGGGATCTTCCTCGCGTTTTTGGCGCGCACCTGGCAACCTGTGATGGCATTGACGGCGTGTGCTTTTCCGTGTGGGCACCCAATGCGCGACGCGTCTCGGTGGTCGGCGCCTTTTCGGGCTGGGACGGGCGTCGGCTGCCGATGCGACGGCGGGAAGGCGCGGGCATGTGGGAGCTGTTCGTGCCCGGCATCAGCGTCGGCGAGCTCTACAAGTTCGAGGTGCTGGGCGCTGACGGCAGCATCGTCCAAAAGGCCGATCCGCTCGCCCGCGCGACCGAACT
Organism: Sphingomonas chungangi; assembly: GCF_013778325.1. Lineage (GTDB taxonomy): Bacteria > Pseudomonadota > Alphaproteobacteria > Sphingomonadales > Sphingomonadaceae > Solisphingomonas > Solisphingomonas chungangi. The sequence continues at coordinate 378,405 of NZ_JACEIB010000006.1, forward strand.
TCCGCCCGGGACTGCATCTATCGTAGCCGCGCCCGCCGCCTATGACTGGAGCGACGCGGACTGGATGAAGGGCCGCGCGCAGCGCCAGGCGCCCGATGCGCCGATCTCCATCTACGAGGTGCATGCCGGCTCCTGGATGCGCGACGAAGCCGGCGACACACTCGACTGGGCGGGGCTGACGAAGCGCCTGATCCCCTATGTCGCGCAGATGGGCTTCACCCATGTCGAGCTCTTGCCGATCATGGAACATCCGTTCGGAGGGTCGTGGGGCTATCAGCCGCTCTCGCAATTCGCTCCCTCGGCGCGTTTCGGCGCGCCGGAGGCGTTTGCGCGCTTCGTCGACGAGTGTCACCGCCACGGCATCGGCGTGATCCTGGACTGGGTGCCGGCCCACTTCCCGACCGATGCGCACGGGCTCGCGCATTTCGATGGCACGCACCTCTATGAGCATGCCGATCCGCGCGAGGGCTTCCATCAAGACTGGAACACGCTGATCTACAATCTCGGCCGTCGCGAGGTGGCAGGCACCCTGCTGGCCTCCGCTTTGTGGTGGCTGGAAGCCTTTCATATCGACGGCCTGCGTGTCGATGCGGTCGCCTCGATGCTCTATCGCGACTATAGCCGCAACGCCGGCGAATGGGTGCCCAACGTCCATGGCGGGCGCGAGAACCTGGAGTCGGTGGCGTTCCTCCAGCGCCTCAACGAGCTTGTCGGCGAGCGTTGCCCCAGCGCGATCACCATCGCCGAGGAATCGACCGCCTGGCCCGGCGTCTCCGCGCCTGTCGCGGAGGGCGGCCTCGGCTTCAGCTACAAATGGAACATGGGGTGGATGCACGACACCCTACATTATGTCGAGCGCGATCCACTTTATCGCAGCTGGCACCATAACGAGATGACCTTCGGGCTGGTCTACGCCTTCTCGGAGCACTTCGTTTTGCCGATCAGCCATGACGAGGTGGTCCACGGCAAGGGCTCGCTGATCGGCAAGATGCCTGGCGACGCCTGGCAGAAGCGGGCAACGTTGCGCGCCTATCTAAGCTTTATGTGGACGCATCCGGGCAAGAAGCTGCTGTTCATGGGCTGCGAGATCGGGCAGCCGGCCGAATGGAACCACGACGACCAGGTCGCTTGGGGCTTACTCGACGATCCAGACCACGGTGGAATCCAGCGCCTCGTCCGCGCGTTGAACCGGGTCTATATCGCCGAGCCTGCTTTGCATCGGAGCGACTGCGAGCCAAGCGGTTTTGAATGGATCGTGGGCGACGACAGCGTCAACATGGTCTTCGGCTATGCGCGCCGCGATCGAAGCGGTGCTCCCGATCTCGTCGTGCTGCTCAACATGGGCACGCAACCACAGATCGATTACCGGGTCTTGATGCCCCGTCCGGGACGATGGACGGAAATCCTGAACAGCGACGCGTCGATCTTCGGCGGCTCGAACGTCGGCAATGCCGGCTTCATTCAGGCGGAGCCGTCGACCGGACCTGATCGGCGCGGCTCGGCGTGCGTGACGCTTCCGCCGCTGGGGGCGCTGATCCTTCGATATGGCTAGGATCATTGTCATCGAAGCATAGATCGCGTGAATTGAACCGCTGCCGGGGACACGCGTTCATCTGACTGAGAGGTGAACGAGATGCCCTATCGGGCCAAGATAAAGCATTCGGGCAGAGATCGAACGGAACGGCGGTCGGATCCGCGACGATCGCTGGATCCAAGGATGCGGGCTTTGCTGGAACAGCTTGATGCCATCCCCTACGAGCGGAGAGTCCGTGCGTCTTCGAATTCGGAAGGTGTGCCCGACGCGAGCTTGGCCCGGATCAGATCGGCAAGCTCGTGATCGCCGTCGGTCTCGCACGATTCTTGGATGCGCCTGAGATTGTTCGCGTTGATGCGCTCAAGCATCTCGTCGATTGGAGACATAACGTTCCTTTCCGCGCTTGATCGGTGACTTTGCGGCCGAGCGTCTGAACCGGAGATGACACTATCCGAGCTTCGTCAAAGCGAGCTCGGAACACGAGGAGCGCTTTGCGGGCGACATGTGGGACTGGCGCCGAGCATCGGTTTGAGTAGCCCTAGTTTTTAAGGCGCCTTGAGGCATCAAAGCCTGCTGCTGGAGTTTGGTGCCGAACTCTCGCGCGGGAGCTTCTACCATCCCTGGCCGCCTTGGTATTGGCCTTCTTAGCGGTCTCGCTGCCATGTCCCTTCTCTTCGCCCGTCATGATCTGCTTTCTGACATGTGGTCTGGATCTGGTCACTCGACGCACTGATACACCAACGCCTGCTGGCGAAGACGATCCAGCTCACTGGGCCGCTCACCACCTGCTGTGCGACGATCGAGGCAACGCCCATGAAATCGAGGCGTCGATCACCATTCAGGACGAGGGTTTCGAAAACCTCCTACGAGGGTCTTCCAGTCTCGCTCGAGGATGTGCTGCGGCGCGCGCCCGAAAATTGGTGTGTCGAGGCCTCGAGGCGTTTGCGCTCGGGCTGATCGAAGGAGTGCTGTGATCGGGGACGATTGACCGAACCGCTCGCTTCGTCGGCAATGGTCACCGCTTTCTCTCCTCCCGAAAAAATTAAACCCAGACCTTTCGTTTTTTTCACGTTCCTCCTTGGCGCCACTTTCTGGACCTCGTTCCTGGCAGGCGAAGCGGCGCGGTCGGCGCGGGGCCGAACCGTCCATGCTATCGACCTCGATCGGGCAATGGAAAGCCTCCGGAGCGACGCGCTCGGCCTTCGCTGCTATGGCGGCGGGATATCTGGCTCGACACGCAAGACTTGGTGCCGGTCCTACCCAAGCCGTTCGATGCAGCAGGACACCGGTGGCAAGGCACCGATGGTTCGAACTTGTCCAACCGCCTGCCAAATATCGCCTTTAGCGTCCGCGATCATCGGAGACCGGCGCCGCCACCATGAGCGCCCGCGGCCGCGCGCGGATCGCGACAGGTGTCTTGGCGAGGACTTCGCCGTCGATCGAGATCGGTAGAGCGGGGTGCGTCGAAAGCGTCAGCGTCGCAGCTTCGAACTGGCGAACTTGCCGCCAGCGCGCGTTCGATCCAACAAGATGCGCAGCCCAATTGAGGAGCAAATCGCGCCGACGTTCGCCAGTGATCACCTGAACGACGATCTGACCGCTGTCGAGGGTCGCGGAGTCGACCAGCTCGACTCCGCCGTGGAAGGGACCGTTGGCGATCCGAACCTCGACACCGTTCATATCGTGGCGCTGCCCACCGACGGTAACGCAAATGCGAAACGGCTTAAAACGCGCGAGCTGACCGGCCGCCCAAATCATGTAGCCAGGCCTGCCGGCCCACGCCTTGAGGCCGCGCGGCACGCTTTCAGCAATTTGGGGCGCAAGCCCCATCGATGCACAGCCGGCATAGATTTTGCCGTCGATCTCGCCCAAGTCGACGCAGCGGGCATTACCCGCGGCAATGACAGCGACCGCTCCTTCAAGATCGAGCGGCAATCGCAAAGCCCGCGCGAAGCTGTTCGCCGTCCCCAGTGGCAAGACGCCGAGCACGGTCTTCGTACCCACGAAGCGGTCTACGCAGGCCAGTAGCGTGCCGTCACCGCCGCCGACGATGACCATCGGCACACCGCTCCTGATCGCGGCGCCGACCGCCTCGCCCAGCGCCTTTGGCCGATCGATGCCTCGAACGATGGTCAATTGAACACCGCATTCGCGCAGCAATCGGCGTGCCGCCGCGAGCTCCTTGCGCCCCTTGCGCGAGTGCACGTTGACGATGAGGGCAGCGCGCTGAGGGGGGCGGGCAGAAAGCATGCGAGGATTACTCATGATTGTCTGGCCCAAGCCTAACTCTCGCCGCGCACGTCAACGTTAACCGATATTAGCGCTGCCCTCCTATGCGGGCCGCCCGAATGTCTGTGGATGCTAAACGACAGGCCATTCGTCATCAACGAGCCGCCAATAGGTGAGAACATTGTGCATCGCGCCGGCTCTCTCACATCCACCGTGAACGGCGTCGATACGGCCACGCAATGATCGAACGTAACGGCCCGACCGTTCGTTCGCCCGCTTTGACGGAAATCGTACTGCTTCAAGTTAATTCGCTGAATCAGGGCGCAACCCGGGGCTGGATCCGATCGCTTGGACGGTTTGCATCGTCAGGGAGCGGAATCATGAGCACCATCGGCAAGGACAAGGGCGCGTCATCCCAAGCCCAGGTATTCGAAACGGAGATCGGTGAGGGCGGTGAGCTCCATCAGGTCGTTGGCAAGGATGTCGATACGCTGACTACGCAGCAGGGTGTTCCAGTCGCTGACGATCAGAATAGCCTCAAGGTCGGCCCGCGCGGACCAACCTTGCTCGAGGACTTCCATTTCCGCGAGAAAATTTTCCATTTCGATCATGAGCGTATTCCGGAGCGAGTCGTGCATGCGCGCGGCTACGGCGTCCACGGGCGGTTCGTGCTGAACGAGAGCCTCGCCGATTATACCACCGCCAAGGTTTTGACAGAGGTCGGCGAGGAGACGCCGATGTTCGTCCGCTTCTCGACGGTTGCCGGTAACAGGGGCTCGTCTGACCTAGCCCGTGACGTGCGCGGCTTCGCCGCCAAATTCTACACCAAGGAAGGCAATTGGGACATTGTCGGCAACAACATCCCGGTCTTCTTCATTCAGGATGCCATCAAATTCCCCGATCTCATCCATGCCGCCAAGCAGGAGCCCGATCGCGGCTTCCCGCAAGCGCAGACCGCGCACGACAATTTCTGGGATTTCATCAGCCTGACACCGGAATCGATGCACATGATCATGTGGATCATGTCTGATCGCACCATCCCGCGTTCGTTCCGTTTCATGGAAGGGTTCGGCGTTCACAGCTTCCGGTTGATCAACGCCGAAGGCAAATCGACTTACGTCAAGTTCCACTTCAAGCCCAAGCTCGGCCTGCAGTCGGTTGCCTGGAATGAGGCGGTCAAGATCAACGGCGCAGACCCGGATTTCCATCGTCGCGACCTCTGGGACGCGATCGACCTCGGCAGCCCGCCCGAATGGGATCTGGGCGTCCAGTTGTTCGACGACGACTTCGCCAACAGTTTCGAATTCGACATTCTCGATGCCACCAAGATCATCCCGGAGGAACAGGTACCGGTGAAGATCATCGGGAGCTTCGTCCTGGATGGCCTGGTCGACAACTTCTTCGCGGAGACCGAGCAAGTCGCCTTCTGCACGCAAAATGTCGTCCCGGGTATCGGCTTCACCAATGATCCGCTGCTCCAGGGCCGCAACTTTTCCTATCTCGACACCCAGCTGAAGCGCCTGGGATCGCCCAATTTCACCCATATCCCGATTAACCAGCCGCGCGGGTGCCCCGTCCATAATTTCCAGCAGGATGGCCATATGGCGATGCGCAATCCGAAGGGCCGCGTTAATTACGAGCCGAACAGTTGGGGTGGTCCCCGCGAGAATCCGGCGACCGGCTATCGCCATTTCGGCGCCGAGGAAAATGGGCGCAAGGCGCAGGTCCGCTCCGAGAGCTTCGCCGATCATTATAGCCAGGCCCGCCAGTTTTTCGTGAGCCAGGAGCCTATCGAGCAAAAGCATATCGGCGACGCCCTGGTCTTCGAGCTGTCGAAGTGTGAGCGGATCGACATCCGCGAGAAGATGGTCGGACATCTGCTCAACATCGATGCAGGGCTGGCCAAGACAGTGGCGGCCGGCCTCGGCATCGAGACCTTGCCAGAGCCCGCCGAGACCCTGTTCGAAACACGCACTGACCTGCCGCCATCTGCGGCGCTGAGCATCGTGCGCAACGGTCCGCAGAGCTTCAGCGGCCGCAAGCTCGGTATCCTCGTCACCGACGGCGCGGAGGCGGCGATCGTCAAGGCGCTGGTCGATGGGCTCAAGGCGATCGATGCCGTGTATGAAATCATCACCCCGAAGATCGCCGGCGCGACGCTCGACGATGGCACCAAGGTCGAAGGCAAGCAGAAGATCGATGGAGGTCCCTCAATCCTGTATGACGCGGTCGCGCTTGTGCTCTCGCCTGACGGCGCGGCGCTGCTCGCAAAGGACAAAACAGCGAAGGACTTCGTCGCCGACGCGTTCGGGCATGCGAAGTTCATCGGCTATGTGCCGGACGCTCTGCCGCTGATCGACAAGGCCGGCATTGCGGAAGACGACATGGACGAAGGGCTGATCGAACTTGGCTCGGCGAAATCCGTGACCGGATTCCTCGAAACATGCGGTCAGCTTCGCCTCTGGGATCGTGAGCTTAGGACCGATCTCGATGCTGCCGCCTTCCTCGAATTCGCCGAGATGCCTCATGCCTGAAGAAACCAGGCCCGGCATCGACGAGACGCAAAAAGGCAGGCCCCAACACGGGCCTGCCGGCGATGCTCGACCCAATCCGGATGGTGCCGATCCGCGCGCGAGGCCGGGCCAGAAGCCCGAAAAGGTCGAAGACAGGCCCACCGTCAGCCAAGTGAAGCCCGAGGACTATCCCGACAAAGCGAGTGGAAAGGATCTGTTATGACCGGTGATCGCGACACAGAAGGAGCCGACCCTTCGGAGCAGGACAAGCGGTCGAGCGAGACTACGGAGGCCGACAAGGTCGCGCCCGACGATCGCCATAAGACCGAAAAGCTCGCGCGTCATGACGGGGTCGATCCGAACGCAGGACAGGAATGATCGTCGACCGAACGCACGATAGGCCAAGCGATACACCGAAACCATCCAAAGATCGAAGCGGGGAGGATGAGGGAAGCGTCCCGGTCGAGGGCAATGACGAGGGCCCGAAAGAGGATCAGAAGCCGATCGATCGATAGTACAGTCCAAGGTCGACCAGGGAGGCGATCGCAACCCGCGTCATGGCGTCTGTTGCGTTCGTTTTGAGCTCAGGCGGCGGTGATTGGCGACGACGGCGCGGTGGATCGGCCGGTGCGACCGGCCGGGCATCCGGCAGGCGATTTCGATCATTGACGTCCAATCCGACCACATTTGTGTTGGATTCCTGGACAGCGGTCGAAAGGCGAGCGTCATCGCATCGCGCTGAAGGGAGACGGCCGCCTTGCTCCAGGCTACCATCTTTTCGCCGACCATCCTCCGGAGTTCGGCATGGTCGGCCGACCATGGATCGCTGATCGCATCTTGGATGGCCGGTAGCCGCCCCTGAACGACAAGCGGCGCAAACGTCATTGTTTCGACCATTCGCACACCCGCGTCCGCACACGCGACTGGTATCGTCCAGAGCCTCGCCCAGGCGGCGATCATGCCCCCCGCGGAGCCCTCAACCACGGGCCGTGCTCTGCGCGCGAGCGGTGCGTGCGGCTTCGAGAAGGCTGCTGCCCGTCTCTTCGGCCGCATCGGCCGTCATCGAGATCGCTATCCCGTCCGGTCCGTCGAGCAGCACAATACCTTGCTCGGCGACCGCCTGGCCGCCTTTTTCGAAGGGGGCGGGCGTACGCGCTTCATCCATGGCTGGTCTCCATTGTCGCGGCCTGTGACCCGGGCACACCCGCTTTGACATACAGATAGGTCGGATCGAACTGGGCGATCCGTTCGAGCCGTTCGAGATCCGCGATCTCGACTCGCGAGGATCTGAATGTGCAGATGCGTTCCTCGCGCATCATGCGCAGCACGCGGTTGACGTGAATGCTGGTCAGCCCGGTGATCTCGGACAGGTCGGTCTGGGTGATCGGGAGATCGAAACCCGATCCGTCGCTTCGCCCGATGGCCCCCAATCGGACGTTGGTCTCGGCCAGGAAGTGGGCGACACGTCCGCCGGCATCCAGGCGGCCAAGGCGAAAGAGCCACTCGCGGTGCATGGCGGCATCGAGTAGCGTCGATGCCCAGAGCTTGCGGGCAAATTCCGCATCCCTGTCGGTAAGTTGCTTTAGCGCGCTATGCGGAACGTTGGCGATCTCCACCTCGGTTAATGTTGCGATCGAGTGGTCGAGCACCTCGAGCGGGTAGCCGTGAAGGTCGACAAAATCGCCGGGCACATGGAATGCGACGACCTGCCGCCGGCCCTCCAGGTCATCGATATACCGGATCATGAACCCGTTGATGAGCATGGTACTCTGGCGAAGCGCATCGCCGCGCTCGAGCAGCGTCGATCGTGCCGGCAGGCGACGCCGCTCCGTAACCGCCCGTTCCAGCATCGCGCGCTCGTCCTCGCTCAGCTGGGCGATGGTGCGGTTGCGCAGGAAAAGCTCCATGCTCCTCATGTCTTACCAACGATCGCCAGGGCACCATGATCCTTTCGGACGTTTCGCTGAGTGTCGCCCGAACGAGCGAGCCGAGATGCGGCGATCTCGTCAACGGTAGGCATGCGGAGTAGCCCGAGCCGATCCCCCGTCCAGTCAACGAGACCCATGTCGGCAAAGGATGTGAGCCAGCCCTCCATCGGCCAGCATCCCCAACGTTTATAGAAGAGGCTCGCATTCGCGACGATGTCCGCGAGGTGCTGGACCGGCGGGTCGAAGCTTTCATGATGCTGGTGGCAGGCAATCGCGCCGCCCACGAATACGAGCGGCAACCCGGCCGCGTTGGCTCGAAAGCCGAAATCGGTATCCTCCGCTCCATAGCCGCGAAAGCCTTCGTCGAAACCGCCGAGCGCCTCGAACGTCCCCGCGCGGATCGCGAACGCCAGCGACCAGAAGAGGCCGGGATTGGTCTCGCGCCGCGTGCCGGACATGGGGAAGTCGCGGACCGGATGCCGTGTTCCCGTCTTGAGAAGATCCGCTTCCCGCCAGTCGCCTCTCGCATCCTCGGGGCCAAGATAGCGGATATCGGCGCACAGCAGCGCATCGTCGGCGGCGAGCGTGTCATCGAGCCGATCAAGGCAAGCCGACATCGGGATGCAATCGACGTCGAGGAAAACGAGATGGGTCTGGCGTGCGATATGCGCGGCGCGGTTACGGGCCTCGGCCAGCGGAAGGCCGGTGGTTTCGAACCGATCTATCCAGATCGGGAAAGGAGCGTCATCGATCGTAACAGGCGTATCGCTCATATCGACGACAATCAGTTCGTCGGGCTGACGGGCGCTGCGGCGCAGCCCTTCGACGAGCTGGCCAAGATGGCCCTCGCGGTTGCGGACGAGAGTGCAGACCGAGAGCCCCATCAGCGACGGCGCCACAGATCGAGCCGGTAGCCGTCATTGCGATCGGTTCTTTCGGCGACGAAGACTGATTTCAGATCCGACCAGAGCGATCCAACAGCCTCGTCCGCGCTATGCGGATAGTCGGTCTCCCCGGTATAATGAACGAGGATGACCCTTCCGCCGGACGCCACCCCGTCCCGCAGCCATTCGCTGGCACGATCAAGATCGACCACGCCCCAATAATAGACAACCTCGGACAGGATCACGAGATCGAAGGCGGCGGCGTGCGGCGTTTCCTTCGGAAAAGCCATCTGAGCCAGATCGAGACCGGGACGATCACCCACCCGCTCCCGCGCCTTGGCGAGCGCCTTGCTCGAGATATCCACCGCCAGGAGGCTATCGCACAGAGCGACGAGCTTCTCGGTCAGCACTCCGTGCGCGCAGCCAATCTCCAACGCACGGGCGTAGCGGCGATCAGCGATCGCATCATGCGTCGCCTGAAATTTCTTGGCTTCGTAGTCGCTCGACGCCAGATCCCAGGGGTCGTCGTCGGCGGCGAAGATGTCGTCGAAATAGGTTGCGTCGAGGCTCGACCGGCTCATCATGACAAACGTCTCCGCAGGGTCAGGCAATCAGCCGCCGGCATGCGCTGCGTCCTGGTGTCGAGGCGGAAGCCATCCCCGAAGAGCGGGGAGAGCTGGCTCCTGTGAGCCCGCAAGGCTTGACGGCGGCGCGCCGGCGGCATCCGGCAGGTATGGTAGCGACGACAAGCTTCGCCGGGCGCTGTTCCCCAGACATGGTAGGAAAAGAGCGTGACCCCGCGTCGGGCGTGGCGGATCGCGGCCTGCGCCAGATGCCAGGCTGCGACATGGTCGCAATGATGCTCCTGAACGTCGCTGACCGCGATGGCGTCGATCCGCCGGTCGCGCAGCCACGCACCGAGCCGCTGGGCGGCACGGCGGAATTCCAAGCCGTCGCGAGGGTGGGGGTTGGCGTCTTTCCAGCCAAGGCAGTCGATCATGGACCGATCACCGCCCAGGCGATGCAAAGCGTGCCCGGCCTCGCGTTGGCGCGCCCGGGCAAGCCCGGCTGTGCCGGGCGGATGCGACCCCGTACCGTCCGTCAGATAGACAATACCGTGGAGCCGGCCGGAGCGGGCGGTCTCGGCGATCAACGCGCCCGCGCCCAGCGTCTCGTCGTCCGGATGGGGCGCGATGACGAGCCATCGCGCCATGGTCCATGGGCTCGACGATAGCGGTAGCGACATCACCACAATCTGTCGTCCGAGCGCCAGACGTCTCGCGCGAGCAAGGCTTGCGCGGCGCAATCGCGTGCATGATCGGGACCGGCCTGCCGCAGATAGAGCGCAAGGTCGCGGCTGATCTTGTCGACCCGTTCGCCGTCGAAGGCACTGCGCGTTCCGAGCAGGCGCGCGCTTGCCTCCATCACATCGAGCCCGGCGCGCTCGACCACCCCTCGAGCGAGCCTGGCAAGGCTGACCGCATCGTCTTCGTCGGCGGCGGCGCGCCGTGCGGCTTCGCGGACCCAGAATCCGGCAGTCCGCGCCGCGACATAGGCATCGGCGAGCCGCGCGCGCTGGACGGGGTCATGGCGCGCATTCTCGCCAAGCGCGCGGACGGTCTCGGCGAGTAGCGCCTCGACGCCGCCGAGCTGCGCTGCACAGAAACGCCAGGCGCCGGCCGTGAAGCGGGGGTCGCGGTCATAATCGCCGGGTTGCCCCAGCCACATGGCGGGCGCAACGGAGCATCCGGTCAGATCATAACGACCGCTGGCGCTCGCTCGCATGCCGCGGACGCGCCAAGCCGACAGGTTGGTCCTTTCGGGAGCCTTGGCCGGCACGATCGCAAGACGGCGGGGGCCGTCCGACCACGCTACGGTTGCGAGCGCATAGTCAAGTCCGCCCGCGCCGCTCGCGAACATCTTGGAGCCGGTGAGCGTCGTGCTGTCAGCCTCGAGGCGAACACCGGGTGGAGGCTCGGTCGCCCAGACGCCGAACCACGACCCCGCCTCCAACATGGCACCCAGCCAATCTAGCTGCGCGGAGGTTGCGTACCAGCCGAACAGGCAAAGCGCGTTGATATGACCTTCGAACAGACGCCCGATACTGAGATCGCCTCGGCCGACGATGCGCAGCGCGTTCAAGAGCGCATCATTGCGCGCGACTTCGTTTGGAAAATTCTCGCCCCCGGCAGCCGGGGGCGCGAAGCGGCGATGCAGGCCGACCGCCGACAGGACAGCGAGACTATCGACCGGAAACAGTGGTGCGGCGTCGTAGCGCGCGCCAAGCCCGGCCAATATTTCGACGATATCGTCGAGCTGTGCCTCGACCGGGGAGGGGGCTAGGTGACCCGTCATGCGGAGCGGCTCCGTGTCCTGATGGTTTCGTCCGAAAGCATCTCGAGCCAACGCGCGACCCGCCCCGCGCCGCCGCCCCGGGTCAGCCGCTGTGCGATCGCCGGATCGATCCGCAGCGCGCGTTCGACCAGTCCCGGCCATTGGCCTGGTTCGGGCCAGACCGCGGGCACGATCGCTGCGCCGAGCGCGCTCAAGCGCTCTGCTTTCGCCGCCTGTTCATCATACGGCCGCTGTTCGGGTATGCAGACGAACGGCTTGCGATGGGCGAGCACCGCCGAGACCAGACCGTCTCCACCCGCGCCCACAACGACAGCGGCGCGCGCGATCATCGTCTCGGCATCGTCCACCCAGCCGCGAAATTCCAGATTAGGCGGCATGTCGGCCGGTATCGTGGCCGGCCCGATCACCTGCCACCGGAAGGCCGGTGTCGCACTCGCGGCATCGGCCCAGAGTTCGCCACTCGACGATCCGCCACCGCGTCCGACCACGCCCAGCACGACATCGTCATCGACCCGGACGGCTGTGGCCGTATCGGCGATCATGGGCGCATAGAAGGTCTTGCCGCGGATCGCTTTTGGTAGGCGATCCACTTCAAGCTCCGGATGAAAGGGCGCCAGCAATGCGGCGGCGCCGCGGAAGGCGTCCAAATGCGGGCGGTCGAAGCGGCGACCGCTCAGCCGGACATATACCGTCGGGACCGACGCCAGGCGGGCGAGCATCGCGACCTCGACCGACACGTCGACCACCATCAACCCGGGCCGGGTCTTGGCGATCCAGTTCGCGATCAGCGCGGTACGCTGGCGGACGCCTTCATGATCGATTGGCACATAATGCAGCGACGAGGGCCGTTCGCCATGATCCCGCCCATCGAAGCCCGCGCCACTCATACGGTCGTCAGGCAGGTCGATTGCCGCGACATGCTTGGTGCGACCAGCGAGGCCCGTGCCGAGCAGGGTGACGGGGGTCTGCAGGGCGCTGGCAATCGCCAGCGCCCGTTGGCGGTGGCCGTCGCCATGATGGTGGACATAATATCCAATGGGACGGCTCATGCCGGGTTCCATTCGGGCAGGGGCATGTCGCAGGGCATCGGGGGCAGCGCGCGTTCCGCAAGCGCGACATCTTCCTTTCCCGACAGGCGCAGCGTCCGCCGCCATTCCGCCCGATCGCGCCAATGCTGAAAGGCGGGCACCAGTGGCACCGTCGCCTTATCGCAAGCTTGGCCCCAGCGCGCCATGTCGGCCGCCATTCCGCCTTCGGCCCGCCCGACCGCGCGCGGCGAGGTTCGCGTCCAGACACTCTGCGGATGGACGAGCCTGCCGCCGGCCGCGACCGCAGCGTCAACGAGCGCGCGATCCTCGCCGCACGGGATCGGCGGCACACCGCCGGCGCGGCGATAGAGGGCGATGCTGAGCATCAGGCTCGCGCCGGTATGATCGCCGTGGCGGGGCGCAACGTCCCACTCGCTGGGATCAATCTGATCCTCAATGGTACGGACATGGTGCCAATAGAGGTCAAAGCGCCGCCGCAGGGCAAGCAACCCCGGCCCGCATTCTGCGTCCTCTTCGTCGAGCTCGATCCGGCCGCCGATGATCCGGTCATGACCCGCGACCGCAAGATTGGCCGCGATCCAGTCTTCGGGCGGCCGACAATCCGCATCGGTGGAGATGAGATAGCCGTCGTCGCCGTCGAGCACGTCACATCCGAGCGCCATCGCCGCGCGACGCGCGGATCCGGCATGGGCGTACGCCTCCGCAAAGCTGATCTCTTCGAGAGAAAGCAGGACGCGACCCTGGGTCGCATGCACCGCATCCCATGCGCGCGCAACCGTCGCGTCTGCGCTGTTATTCACGCTCAGCGCAAGGCGAACGGGTTGGCCGATCGATTGCCGACCCAGTGCTTCGATCAATGTCCCGATGCGGTCCGCTTCATTTCGCGCGGGCACGCACACGCAAAACAGCATCATGCGACGTTTGCGATCGCAGTCATGCGATCATCGATCAACGGCTCGTCTGGAAGGATTAACGGCGGTTCAGCCGTCATTTCGGCGTAGACCTGCTCGTAGGCATCGACCATCGCCTCTGCATCGCAGACGCGTTCGGCACGCTCGCGACACGCGGCGCGCCTGAGGTCGACGGCTTGGAGCGCCGCAGCCGCGAGCGAGGAGACATCGTCCGGCTCCGCCAGCACGCCGCAACGTTCATCAAGGATCGCCGGCACGCCGCCACGTCGGAATGCCGCCACGGGCGTGCCGCAGGCGAGCGCCTCCGCGACCACAAGACCATAGGGTTCTTCCCAGCGCGGCGTGCACAAAGCCGCTTTCGCGCCGCCGACCAGCGCCGCAAGGGCATCATGATCGAGATGACCGACATGGATCACGTCGGCCCCGAGCATCGGTCGGATCAGGCGGTCAAAATAGCCCGGATCCGAGATCGGACCAGCGATACGCAACGGCAGGCCTGCTTCTCGTGCAGCAGCGATCGCGAGGTCCAATCCTTTTTCCGGGACGATCCGACCATACCAGACCAGATACGCTTCGGCGGCACACTCGAGCGACGCCGGGAATTGGGTAAGATCGATGCCGTTTGGAATGACCCGGTCGACCCGAGTCGCCTCGCGCCACAAGGCGGCTGTCGCTTCGGAAACTGCCACGTAGCGAATCCTGGCCTTGCTCAAGCGAACGCCGCTCTCCAGCCAGCAGAAGGGCGGCGTGTGCAGGGTCGTCAGCATCGGGGTCGCGATCGTGTCGGCCATGCTCACAGGAAGGTAATGCAGCGAGTTGTTATGGATGACGTCGAAGCCGCGCGAACGCAGATCGGTCATCAGGCGCAGATAGGCGTGATGCTCCCGAAAAAACGCAATGTCGTTCGCCTCGTCCGTGCCAACACCCAGCAGCGACGTCTCGTCGCAGATCGCCTCGACGCCAAGGGCAGGATCGGAGCGGGTGGACGCGAAGAGCGTCACATCATGACCCCTGCGGCGCAGCGAGCGGGCAAGCATGTGGGTATGCATTTCGAGGCCGCCAGCAAAGGGCTCGCTGATTGCGTGCTTCAAATGAGCGATGATAGCTATCCGCACGCGACCCTCCGCAAGGCCGCGCAGACGGTTCGCGGCAGGATCGGATTCAACGAGCTCGAGCCAAACAATATCCGTTGATTTGGATTAGTGTAACTCTTGCTGCAGATTAGTTTCCGGTACGTTTTGACTATAGAACGCGAAGCCGCCGGCATCTTGCTGTTTAATTTCAGTTTAGGGGCAGGATACAGCCCTTATGGCGAGAAGAGCACCCGCAGTTGTATGGACGTTGACGCGACCGGCGCTGCGATTTATCCGGCCGGGCGAAACTGGTCCGACCGAACCAATCCCTATTTCCCGAGAAAGGGCTCTCCCTCATGCGCGACGAGAAGGTCGTGCATGTCAGACGCATGATCCTCTTCTTCGGCGAGGATATGTTCGAGCATGATACGCGTTGTCGGATCGTCATCGCCGAAATAGCGGATGAGCTCCTGATAATGTTCGATGACGATCCGCTCGGCGACAAGGTTCTGCTTGATCAACTCGACGAGATTTCCGCCGTTTCCGTATTCTGTTGCGGCGCGCGAAGCGAGACCTTCCGGATTGAGGTTGGGAACGCCTCCGAGCTGATCGATCCGCTCCGCCGCCATGAGCATATGTTGGTGTTCGGATTCCGCATGTTCGGCAAATTCGGCCGCCACGCTTTCCGACGTGATGCCCTCGGCGGCGATGGCGTGCATGCGATAGCGCAGCACGCAGACCAGTTCGGTTGCGACTACCGACTGAAGCAACTCGATCGTTTTCTCAGGGTCGCCCTTGTAGGTCGGCATGATCGCACCGTCCTCGAGCGATTTGCGTGCACGCTCGCGCAGCGTCTGAACGTCGGTCAAGAAAGCGTCTGAGGCTTCGGCCATCACGGATCTCATCTAGCTAGGGTCTTCGACCGCACAAGCTTCCAAGACCTCCACGGTTCCTTCTTTGATTCATTCTCAAATACTGGGTTGATCTCGAGACGGGGCATAGAGATCGGCCGCACGCCGCGCACAGTGACCGATCAGATCGCCCGCGAGCTGAAGGCGGCGGCCTTTTTTTTGAACTTTTGCACGCGCGCCGCTTATCCCCGGACGATCAGCACAGATGTGGGATCTCGTTGCCCTCGACGATGATCTCGTGGCCGGCTTGCCCCGAATGCAAAGCGTAATCTCTTTCTTGCCACATCAATTGCCGCCTGGCCCGGGGGGAGCATCGAGAGGATCGAGTGCCGGACCACCCGGGAACGGATTTACCGTATGCATAGCTGGCAGCCGGACAGCTAAGCCGATGCGATCTGCTCGCCAGTTCCAAAAGTCGCGGTCTTTAAGTACAGAGCGGCGATGAGCACGATCGTTTTCGTGCACTCAGGCGGGGCACTAATCCCTCCTCAAATTGCCGGTCGCCCCATCGCATGCCGTCCACGGTCCTGCGGGTCTTCGCCTAATCCAGCACCCGTGCGAGGCCTTCGCATAGATTAGGATAATCGAGCAATCGTCGCGCGCGACCGGTCGCCTGTCGATTCCGGTCGATGGGATCGCAACCCGACGACGGGTCGCCGGTTCGTCGCGCGGGCGTGTTGCCCGTCTCCAACCTGACCGACAGGAGAAGCGACCATGGGTCTCTTTACCCGCGACATTCAGACGTTCGACGACCTGTACGTCCATCAGCTCCAGGACATCTATTATGCCGAGCATCAGATCACGAAGGCGCTGCCGAAAATGATCGAGAAGGCGACGGCGCCTGAACTGAAGAATGCCTTCGAAAGCCATCTGCGCGAGACCGAGGGTCAGATCGAGCGTCTCGAGCGGGTGTTCGGCCAGCTCGGACTGGAGATCAAGGGCACGACCTGCCCGGCGATCGAAGGCATCATCAAGGAAGCCAACGAGGTCGCCGGCGAGATCGCCGACAAGGAAGTGCTCGACGCAGCGCTGGTCGCCGCCGGCCAGTCCGTCGAGCATTATGAGATCGCGCGCTACGGCACGCTGATCGCTTGGTCGAGGCTGCTCGGACGGGACGACGTCGCTCAGATCCTCGACGAGACGCTCGCCGAGGAGAAAGGGGCCGACGAGAAGCTCAATGCCCTCAGCATCGATCGGATCAACCGGCGTGCAGCGGCGGTGCAGACTGCCTGACCGTCTGGGCCGCCTCCGGGCGGCCCATCCGCCAAAGCGCTGATCAAGCTGGTCATCCGCCCATGCGTGTTGGACAGCGACACGTCCGCGATGAGAACGAAGTAGCTGATGGGTGATCCCTCGCTCGAAAGGAGATGGCAATGGTCCAGCACAAATGGTCGCAGGACGTCACCGAGCATTCGGATGCGCTCGATCTGGAGGAGGGGATTTTCAAGAACGATGACCCGGCGGAGATCGCGAAGTCGCTGAAGCGATCGGCCGAGCACAGCAAGCGGCGCAAGGGCACCCCGCTGCAATCGGCCATGGGAATGCTAACTTTTTACATCAATCGCGCCGGAGACAATCTGTCCAAGGCCGAGCGAACGAAGCTCGAGCGAGCGAAGGACGAGTTGCGCGCGTTGTTCACAGATTGAGCGGAACGATGTGGCGAAAGGGGAGCATCCGGACCGATGCCGAAGAAACTGCCGGCTTCGAATAGCACCGCGTTGCTGATCATCGACATGATCAACGACATGGATTTTGACGAAGGTGACGATCTTCTCGTCGAGATCGACGCCGCGGTTGAGGTGATCGCCAGATTGCGCGAAGAGGCTGAGGCCGCGAAAGCTCCCATCATTTTCGTCAATGACAATTTCGGCCAGTGGCACGCCGATTCCTCGCAAATCCTCGGCTATGTTGAAGGGACCGCAGGCCGGGATGTCGCTCGACGCTTGAAGCCCCGTAACCAGGACTATTTCGTCATCAAGCCGCAGGTATCGGGATTCTATGCCACCAACCTGCCGGCGCTGCTGCCGCGGCTGGGCGTGAACCGGCTTGTCCTAACTGGTGTCGCTGCCGACATCTGCGTGCTTTTCACGGCCGCTGACGCCCACATGCGCGAATATGCTCTGTGGGTACCAAAGGACGCGGTTGCGAGCGACCGCCCCGAGCATCGCGACTGGGCGCTCGGCATCATGGCGAAGAGCATGGATGCCGAAATCCGACCGACCACGCAGCTCTCGTTCCGGCAGTGGCTGCAGAGTGCCTGACTATGCATTTCATCGGGAGAAGACCATGACCGACCGGCTGACCAAGCAGGACCCGCGCGCCCAATATCCGCGACCGCCCTTTCCCGAGCAGCCCCAGTCGGCTCCGGGCCTAGCAAAGAAGATGGATCCGAAGCCCGACCATGGCGAGACCAGCTACAAGGGCGCGGGGAAGCTGGCGGGCCGCAAGGCGTTGGTGACGGGTGGCGACAGCGGCATCGGTCGCGCTGCCGTGATCGCTTTCGCCCGCGAGGGCGCTGACGTCGCGATTTCCTACCTCGCTGACGAGGAGCAGGATGCGCACGAGGTGGTAAAGCTGATCGAGGCTGATGGCCGCAAGGCTGTCGCGCTGCCCGGAGACATTACGGAAGAAGCGTGGTGCCGGAAGATGGTCGAGAAGGCGGTTTCCGATCTCGGCGGCCTCGACATTCTCGTGATCAACGCTGGTCGCCAGCAATATCGCGAGAACGTCGAGGAGGTGTCGTCGGAGGATTTCGATCGCACTCTGAAAACCAATCTCTACGCCATGCACTGGATCGTTCAGGCTGCCGTACCTCATCTCGACGCCGGCTCTTCGATCATTACAACCGCGTCCGTCCAGGCTTACGACCCTTCAGCGATCCTGCTTGATTATGCGACCACCAAGGCCGGCATCGTCGCCTATACCCAGGCGCTGGCCAAGCAGATGATCGAGCGCGGTATCCGCGCCAATGTCGTGGCGCCCGGCCCGGTCTGGACGGTGCTCCAGCCGAGCGGCGGCCAGCCGCAGGAGAAGGTCCAGAAATTCGGTCAAGCGAGTGCCTTCGGTCGGCCGGGGCAACCCGTCGAACTCGCACCCGTTTATGTCCTGCTGACGAGCCAGGAAGGCAGCTACATCAGTGGCGAGGTCTATGGCGTGACCGGCGGGGCTGGCGTGGCCTGAAGAAAGGAGGACGACGATGCCCCGTGGCGACAAGAGCAGCTACACTGACAAGCAGAAGCGCAAGGCCGAGCATATCGAGGACGGTTACGAAAAGCGCGGCACGCCCAAGAAGGAGGCCGAAGCGCGCGCGTGGGCGACGGTCAACAAGGAATCCGGCGGCGGCAACAAGTCTGGCTCGGGTCGCGGCAAAAAAGAGAGCCACAGCGCGTCGTCGCGAGGCGGCAAGACGCACAAGTCCGGTTCGCCTGAGCAGCGCTCCGCGGCTGCTCGCAAAGGCTGGGAGACACGGCGCCGGAACGGCAATGCATGAGCGCGGCCACAATCGTCGCGGACATCGAGGTCGTCTGCCGAGACGGCTCCGTGATCGGCGAATGTCCCACCTGGGTTTCCGCCGAGAGTGCGTTGTATTGGGTCGATATCAAGGGACCCGCCCTCTATCGCCTGCATCACCAGACCGGTGACCGGCGGACGTGGAAGCTTCCGAGCGATTGCGGCGCTTTCGCGCTGGTTCACGGACAGGCCGCCGCGATCGTGGCGCTGCGCACCGGTCTCTTCCGGCTGGATCTCACGACGGGGGGCCTCGACCGCCTTATGGCGCCGCCCTTCGATCCGGCACTGTTCCGCTTCAACGAGGGCATCGTCGACGAAACGGGTCGCTTCTGGTTCGGCGTGATGTTCGATCCGCTGGACGGGGACACGAGCCATCCGATGAAAGGGCAGCTGCACAGCTATTCGGTTTCGCAAGGGATGCGGGTCCATGACGATCGGGCGGAGATCCATAACGGGATGGCGTTCGTGCCAGGTGGGCGCGACATGATCATCGCCCACAGCGAGGATGGCTCGATCAGCCGCCTCCGCTTCGATCCCGGAAATGGGACGATCGGCTATCGGCGGCCTTTCGCCCGCGTTCCGTCCGAACTGGGCGTGCCGGACGGCGCGGCGATGGACGAGACCGGTCATTACTGGTGCGCGGTCTATGACGGAGGCCGATTGCGCCGCTTCACGCCCGATGGTCAGGTAGACCGCGACATCCTGCTGCCCATCAGCAAGCCGACGATGTGCTGCTTCGCCGGCAAGGATCTCGACACGCTCTATGTCACCAGTGCGACGGAGCACCTCACACCCGACCAGCGCCGCGAGCAACCGCTCGCAGGCGCGCTGCTGCGGCTGGACCCGGGCGTGCTAGGCCTGGCCAAGCCGGTTTACGTGCGATGACGAACGTCACCGCGCAACTGGACGGCAGCCCCAAACGCCGCCTTTATGCCGGTCCTGATCTCGAGCGCGCCAAGACGATCGACGATCTTCGCGCGCGTACTCACAAGCTGATGCCGCGCTTCGTGCTCGAATATTTGGAGGGTGGCGCCGGGGACGAGGCGACGCTGGCCCGCGAGCGCGAAGCGCTTTCCGAATGGCGCTTCGTTCCGCGCCAACTGGTCGACGTGTCGCATCGCTCAATCGAGGCGGAGGTGCTGGGCAAGCCGTCGCCGATGCCGCTTGCGATCGCGCCTTCAGGCCTGAACGGCCTGTTCATGCTCCATGCCGACACCGCGCTAGCTGAGGGCGCGGCGCGCTTTGGGGTGCCGTTCACCCAGGGAACCATGTCGAACGATCTCATGGAGGATGTCGCCAAGGTCGAGGGGCTGCGGCACTGGTGGCAGCTCTATGTCTTCGGCGGCGACGAGATCTGGCAGGAACTGCTACGCCGGGCCGAGGCGTGCGGTGTCGAGGCCATCCTTTTGACCACCAATGCCCAGATCTACGGCGATCGGGAATGGGAGGCGCGCGTCCAGATCGACGGCAAGCCGACACCGTCGGCGGCCTTCGACGCGACATTGCATCCCCGCTGGGCGGCCACCACCCTGACGCATGGTCTACCGAGCTTCGCCAATGTGATCGACTTCATCCCCAAGGATCAGCGCAGCTTCTTCGCCTCGGCGACGTGGATCCGCGATCAGATGTGGAAAAGCCTGTCGTGGGACACGGTGGCAAAGATTCGCGAGCGCTGGAAGGGCAAGCTGATCCTCAAGGGCCTGCTTCATCCGGACGACATTCGTCGCGCGCTCGGTTCCGGCGTCGATGGTGTCGCGCTTGGCACGCATGGCGGGCGGCAGGAGGATTGGTCGGTCGTCGCGCTCGACGTGCTGCCCCAGGCACGCGAGATCGCAGGCGATAGAATGACGCTGCTGATGTCGGGCGGCATTCGGCGCGGCACTGACATGCTCAAGGCGCTGGCTTTGGGCGCCGATGCCGTGCTGACAGGACGCGCTACCCTATACGGCCTTTGCGCCCACGGGGCCGACGGCGTTCATCGCGCGCTCCAGATGCTGCACGATGAGGCGCGCGATGCGATGGGGCAGATCGGCGTGGTGGACCTGAAGGCGCTCGGACCGGACGCGCTTGTCTCCATGAAATCATAGACATGCCGGAACGCTGGCCGTCGCCCACCCGTTACCCGTTCATTCCAAGACATGGAGGCGAACATGGCCCAGACAGTCGGCGATTTCTTCTGGGACCGGCTGCATGCCTGGGGTGTGCGGCGTATCTTCGGCTATCCGGGTGACGGCATCAACGGCCTGCTCGGCGCGCTCGACCGTCAGAAGGAGCGGTTCGAGTTCGTTCAGGTCCGGCACGAGGAGATGGCCGCCTTCATGGCTTCCGCTCACGCCAAATTCTCCGGCGAACTGGGCGTCTGCCTTGCAACCTCCGGTCCCGGCGCGGCGCATCTCGTCACCGGCCTCTACGATGCCCGGCTGGATCATATGCCGGTGCTCGCGATCGTCGGACAGCAGGCGCGCGCGGCGATCGGCGCGCATTACCAGCAGGAGCTCGACCTGCCGTCGATGTTGAAGGATGTCGCCGGCGAGTTCGTTCACATGGCGACGGTGCCGGCCCAGGTCCGCCACCTGACCGACCGCGCGGTGCGGATCGCCAAGGCGCGCAGCCGGGTGACGGCGCTGATCTTCCCCAACGATCTGCAGGAACTTCCGATGGAGGAGCCCGCGCGCGCCCACGGCAACGTCTTCTCCGGCATCGGCTGGTCGCGTCCCGAAGTGGTGCCGACGGCACCCGATCTCCAGCGTGCGGCCCAAATCCTGAATGCCGGCAAGAAGATCGCCATCCTCGTCGGCGCGGGCGCCAAGGAGGCCACCGACGAGGTTATCGCAGTCGCCGACCGTCTCGGGGCGGGTGCAGCCAAGGCGCTGCTCGGAAAGCAGGTGCTGCCCGACGATCTGCCGTGGGTCACTGGGTCGATCGGCCTGCTCGGAACCAAGCCGAGCTACGATCTGATGATGGAATGCGACACGCTGCTGATGCTGGGCTCGGGCTTCCCCTATGCCGAGTTTCTGCCCGAGGAAGGCAAGGCGCGCGGTGTGCAGGTCGATATCGATCCCGGCATGCTCTCAATCCGCTTCCCGATGGAGGCCAATCTCCAGGGCGATGTGAAGGCGACGCTGAAAGCGCTGCTGCCGTTGCTGGAGCAGAAGAGTGACAGCGCGTGGCGCGACAAGATTGGCGGCTGGACCAAGGATTGGTGGACGCTGCTCGACGAACGCGCCAGGGCGAAGGCCGATCCGATCAACCCGCAGCGGCTGTTCACCGAGCTTTCGCCGCGGCTGCCCGAGCGCGTGATCCTCACCAGCGACAGCGGTTCGTGCGCCAATTGGTATGCGCGCGATCTCAAGATCCGGCGCGGCATGATGGCATCGCTCTCGGGCGGCCTGGCGTCGATGGGGGCGGCGGTCCCCTACGCGATTGCCGCCAAATTCGCGCATCCCGATCGTCCGGTGATCGCCTGCGTCGGCGATGGGGCCATGCAGATGAACAACATGGCCGAGCTCATTACGATCGCCAAATATCACCACCGCTGGGCGAACCAGACCCTGATCGTCGCTGTCCTCAACAACGAGGATCTGAACCAGGTCACCTGGGAGCAGCGGGTAATGGAGGGCAATCCCAAGTTCGAGACCACGCAGGACCTGCCCAACGTGCCCTATCACCAGTTCGCCGAGATGATCGGGCTGGAGGGCATCTACTGTGACAGTCCCGACGCCGTCGGCGCGGCCTGGGATCGCGCTCTGGCGGCCGACAAGCCCGTCGTCATCAACTTCAAGACCGATCCGTCGGTGCCGCCCCTTCCCCCGCACATCAAGCTGGAGCAGGCGAAGAGCTTCATGTTCTCGCTGACGCAGGACCCCGACACGCGTTCGGTGATCCGCGACACGGCGCGGCAGGTCATGGCCAAGATCCTGCCGGGCGACTGATGGCCAGCGAGGTCGATACGGCACCGCGCACGGCCGCGCGCCTGCTCGCCGCGGGTGCGTCGACGCTCGGCGTATCCGTGCTTCTCGACAGCGCGATGGAGCATTATCGCGGCTCCTTCCGTAATCCGGCGATGGCGCTCCCGCTCGCGGCCTCTGCGATCTCGATCGCGTTCGATGGCAGCGGGCGTGGAGGCGGCTTTCCCAGGACTGCTTCACACAGTGCGTCGGTTGCGATCGGGCTGACCGGATTGGGTTTTCACACGTTCAACGTGTTTAAGCGGCCGAGCGGACTGACCTTCAACAACCTGTTCTACGGCGCTCCGATCGGGGCGCCCGGAGCGCTCATTCTCTCGGGGCTGCTTGGCGCCGCGTCCGACCGACTTTCGGGCGACGGAGGTGCACTGGGATCGGGCAGGCTTCTGGCCGGCCTCGCGGCGTTCGGCATCTTCGGTTCGGTCGGTGAGGCCGGGCTGTTGCATCTGAAGGGGTCCTTTCAAAACCCCGCCATGTGGCTCCCGGTGACGATCCCGCCGCTGGCGGCGGCAAGCCTTGCTGTCGACGCCATGACGGGAGTGCCGCGACCTTGGACGACCGCGCTGCTCGGCGCCACAGCACTCGTCGGAACCGTCGGCGTGGCCTTCCACGCTTATGGCGTCAGCCGCAACATGGGCGGCTGGCGCAACTGGCGGCAGAATTTGCTCGCCGGGCCGCCCATGCCGGCGCCTCCGGCCTTTGCCGGACTCGCGATCGCGGCGCTGGGCGCTGTCCTGCTGATGAGGCGCGCCCGTGGCTAATCGCTTCCCCGGCTATGACGTGCTCGCCAAGCGCGACACACTGAGCTGGAACGACAAGACCCGCGAGGTAATCGCCGAGAGGCTGGCGATGTCCGAGCGGAGCGACTTGCTGAGCGATCGCCAGCGCGCGACGCTGCGTACGGCGATCGACCGCATCGTGCCCCAGCCGGAGGGTCGCGCTCCGGTCAATGCCCTGGCGCTTCTTCTCGCAAAGATCGCGGACGATGGTTCCGATGGGCATCGTCATCATCAGCTCCCGGGGCTGAGGGCCTGTTACGAGCGCGGCCTCGACGCGATTGAGGAAGAAGCGAAGGCGCGCCATGGAACGAGCTTCCACCTGCTCGACGGAAGCCAGGCCGACCTTCTTCTGAGCGCGATTGAGCGGGGCGATGTTTGCTCCAATGCGTGGGGCGACCTGCCGCCCGCCATCTTCTGGGGCTGGCGGCTTCTGCCCGACATCGTGTCGTCCTATTACGCCCATCCATCCGCCTGGAGCGCGATGGGCTTTGGCGGACCCGCGAGCCCACGCGGCTATGTCCGCATCGAAGGCGATCGACGCGACCCGTGGGAAGCGGTGGAGGCCGACGACGGTACCCTCATCCCGGCCGCCCGACAGAACAAGCATGTCGGCTGACGACCCGCAGCAGGTTCCTCGCGCGAAGGGCGGCCGCGCGCCCGACGTTTTCGAGCCCGGCGGCTGGGTGCCGATGCGATCTCACAGTCAGGACGAGGAGGTCGATTTCGTCATCGTCGGTACTGGCGCGGGCGGCGGCACGCTGGCTTGCAAGCTCGCCGAGGACGGATTTTCAGTGGTCGCCTTCGATGCCGGGCCCTATTGGCGCCCGCTCGAGGATTTTGCGTCCGACGAGCATCACCAGAGCAAGCTCTACTGGACCGACGAGCGCATCACGGCCGGCGCCAATCCGATCAAGCTCGGCGCCAACAATTCGGGCCGCTCGGTCGGCGGCTCGACCGTCCATTACGCCATGGTGGCGCTGCGTTTCCGGCCCGAATGGTTCAAGGCACGCACCAGGCTCGGCTATGGCGCGGACTGGCCGATCGACTGGCAGGAGATGTGGAAATATTACACCGAGGTCGAGCAGGCGCTGACGATCTCCGGTCCGATCAATTACCCCTGGGGACCGCGCCGTCCTCGCTACCCCTATCGCGCGCATCCCCTGAACGAAGCGGCGAAACTGCTCGCGCGGGGCGCCGAGGCGCTGGGCATCGATTGGACCGAGACGCCGATCGCCACGCTGTCGGCGCCCAAGGGCAAGGCGCATCGGTGCGTCTATCGCGGCTTCTGTGTCACCGGCTGCTCGACCAACGCCAAGCAGTCGGTGCTCAATACATGGCTGCCGCGTGCCCTGACGGCAGGTGCCGAGATCCGCGATCTCGCCATGGTCGGCCGGATCGAGGTCGACAAGGCCGGCCGCGCGACCGGCGTTCATTATCATCGCGAGGGCGCATGGCACTTCCAGAAGGCCAGGAACGTGGTGGTGGCCGGCTATGCGATCGAGACGCCGCGCCTGCTGCTCAATTCCGCTTGCGAGCAATTTCCGGACGGCCTCGCCAATTCATCCGGCCTCGTCGGCAAGAACCTCATGGTGCAGCTCAACCAGGCAGCCTGGGGACAGATGAAGGAAGAGGTGCGCAGCTACAAGGCGCCGCCGAGCCTGACCATCTCCGAGCACTGGAACTACGAGGACAGGGGCAAGGACTATTTCGGCGGCTGGGCCTATATGAGCCAGGGGCCGCTGCCGATCACATGGGTGAAGGAACTGGCCGGCCAACGCGGACTATGGGGCCAGCGGCTGATCGACGAGATGGCGCGATCCAACCACAATGTCGGCCTCAAGATGGTCGGGGAGGTGCTACCGGACGAGCGTAACCGCGTAACGCTGGCCGAAGAAACGGACCGCTTCGGGCTGCCGATCGCCAAGGTCGAATTCTCCTACAGTGACAATGACCGCGCGATGATGAAGCATGCGCTTTCGTTCATGGACGACAGCCTTGCCGCCGTCGGTGCGACCGAGCGGTGGAAGGAGTGGGACGACACCTGCCATTTGAACGGCACCGCGCGGATGGGCGACGATCCCAAGACCAGTGTGGTCAATGCAGATGGCCGCAGCTGGGACATCCCGAACCTGTGGGTGTGCGACGGTTCGGTCTTCCCGACGGTCGGCGGCGTGAACCCCTCACTTACCATCCAGGCGATCGCATGCCGGACCGCCGACCGCATCAAGGCGCTGTCCGCGCGCGGCGAGCTTTAGGAGAGAGATATGGCGAAGCGCCCACCCATCGTAGTTGTCACGGGCGCGAGCGCGGGCGTGGGGCGCGCCGTCGTGCGCCGCTTCGCGCAAGACAAAGCCTCGATCGGCCTGATCGCGCGCGGTGAGGACGGCCTCAGGGCCGCTGCACGCGAGGTCCAGGCGGCCGGTGGGCGTTCGCTTTCGATCTCCTGCGACGTGTCCGACCATGCCGCCGTCGACGCCGCCGCAGAGCGCGTCGAGAACGAGCTTGGGCCGATCGACATCTGGATCAATGTCGCCTTCGCGGGCGTCATGGCGCGCTTTGTCGACATCTCTCCCGAGGACTATGCCCGCGTCACCGACGTGACCTATCACGGCCAGATCAACGGCACACGCGCCGCGCTCAAGCGCATGATGCCGCGCAACCGGGGGCATATCGTGCTGACCGGTTCGGCGCTCGCCTATCGCGGCATCCCGCTGCAGTCGGCCTATTGCGGGGCCAAGCACGCAATCCAGGGTTTTCAGGATTCGCTGCGCGCCGAGCTCTTCCACGCCCGAAGCCGTGTCCATATCGCGATGGTGCAACTTCCCGGCGTTAACACCCCGCAGTTCGACTGGATCAAGACCGATCTGCCGTGCAAGCCCAAGCCCGCCAGCCCGCCCTATCAACCGGAGGTGGCGGCGGAAGCGATCCACTATGCGGCCCATCATCGGCGCAAGCAGATACTCGTCGGCTTCCCGACCGTGGAAGCTGTCTACGGTGATATGCTCGCCTCGCCCCTGCTTGATCGGTATCTTGGCAGGACCGGATTCTCCGGCCAGCAGGATGACCAGCCCGTCGAGCCCGGCCGGCGCGACAATCTCTGGGAGTCGGTGCCCGGCGATCACGGAGCGCATGGCCGGTTCGGTGCCGAGGCGCGACGATGGAGCCCGCAGCTTTGGGCGACGACGCATCGGGGCTGGATCGCCGGCACGGGAGTCGCCGTCGCGGGTCTGGCCGGGCTCGCGCTTGGCCGCCGGGTGAGGCGCGCATGAAGGGCTGGCGCCCCGGCCGCATCGAGGATCATGGCATGATCGGTGACGGCGAGACCGCGGCTCTGGTCCACCGCGACGGTACGATTGACTGGCTGTCGATGCCACGTTTCGATTCTGAAGTATGCCTTGCGGCCCTGCTTGGCACCGAGGAAAATGGCGGATGGTGGCTGGGGCCCAAGACCAAGGTCGTGAAGACGAGCCGGCGCTATCTCGACGACACGCTCGTGCTCGAGACACTGGTCGAAACCCGAAGGGGAACCGCAGCCATCCTCGACTTCATGCCGACCCATCGTGGCCAGGCGCCCGACATCGTCCGCATCGTCGAAGGCAGGAGCGGCACGGTCGAGATGATGAGCAAGCTGGCGCTCCGCTTCGATCATGGCCGCACGCATCCGTTGGTCCGAACCCTGTCGCTCCGCGAGGTCGTCGCGATCGCGGGCCCCAACGCGGTCGTGCTGCGCTTCGAGACCGAAATCGTCAAAGGCGAGCGCTGCTTCGACAGCCGCTTCACCGTCCGGGCCGGTGAGCAGGTTGCGATGACGATGACCTGGTTCCCAAGCCACGAGGATCCGCCGGAACCGGTCAATCCCCCTCTGGCGCTTCGCGAGACGTGCGACTTCTGGAGACGCTGGGTCGGACGGATCAACTTTGATGGCGCCGAGCGCGATCCGGTCGTCCGCTCGCTGATCCTGCTCAAGTCGCTCGTCCATCGCCAGACCGGCGGCATGCTCGCCGCCGCGACCGCGTCATTGCCAGAGCGGACGGCAGGATCGCGTAACTGGGACTATCGCTTTTGCTGGCTGCGCGACGCGACCTTCACGCTCCAGGCCTTCCTTCGGGCTGGGCTGAAAGGCGAGGCCCGTGCCTGGATCGAGTGGATGCGTCGCGCGATCGCGGGCGAGCCCACCGAGGTGCAGCCCGCTTATTCGATCGACGGCGGCCGGCTGGCGCTCGAGTGGGAGGCCGACTGGCTCGCAGGCTTCGGTGGCGCACAGCCCGTGCGCTTCGGCAATGCGGCGCTCGGTCAATGTCAGCTCGACGTCTATGGCGAGGTGCTGGACGCGCTCTCGCTTGCGACCGACGCAGGAATGGAGGCGCCGCCCGGGCACCCCGTCACCCATCAACTCGCCGAGAAGCTTGTTCGTATCTGGCAGCAGCCGGATGCCGGCATCTGGGAGAGCCGCGGTCCGCTTCGTCACCACACCTATTCGAAGGCGATGTGCTGGGTCGCCTTCGATCGCGCGGCCAGCCTGATCGAAGGGGAAGCGCCTCGAGAGGCAAAGCGCTATCGCCGGCTTGCCGACCGCGTTCGCAAGCAGGTGCTCGGCAACGGGTTCGACGAAAGCCTGAACACGTTCACGCGGGCCTATGATGACAAGGCGCTCGATGCCGCAACGTTGCGCCTGGCGCTGGTCGGCTTCCTCGATGCCAGAGACGAGCGCATGATCGGGACGGTCGCCGCGATCGAGCGCGATCTCATACGCGGCGGCCTCGTCTACCGCTATTCGACCGATGCGACCGATGACGGTGTCGGCGGCGAGGAAGGCGCTTTCCTCGCTGCGGGATGCTGGCTCGCCGAGGTCTATCATCTGCAAGGTCGATCGGACGACGCTCGGGCATTGCTCGGGCGGATCGGAGAGGCCGCCAATGATCTCGGCCTGCTGGCTGAGGAGGCCGCGCCCGACGGCCGGATGCTGGGCAACATCCCGCAGGCTTTGTCGCATGTCGCCTTCGTCAATGCGACGATGCGGCTGGCGGGCCAATCCGTGCAAGGTGGAAAGCGCCGGCCTTGAAACGCCTCGCCCCAAGATCCGACGACCGTTGTTTCATCCGTCGGCTTGCGATCGTCGCCATCGCCTTGGCATTTTGCCTGTTCGTCTACCGGATCGGCGACATTGTGCTCCTCGCCTTCGGGGCGAGCCTGGTCGCCATCCTGCTCGCGACCGTGGCCGATTGGCTGGCGGCAAGGTCGAAAATGCCACGTGCCCTGGCACTCGCCATCGCCAGCTTGCTGATGCTGGCCATCTTCGGGCTGATGGGCTGGCTGTTTGGCGCGGAGACAGGCGCCCAGGCTACTCAGCTATGGCAGACGCTCCCGAACGATTGGGAGAAGCTCCGGCAGGCTATGGAGTCCAATCCGATCGGAAGGCTCTTTGCCGATTCCTTTCGCCAAGGCTCGCAAGGCAGCCGCTTCGCGCATCTCCTGCTGAGCGCCGGCTGGAGCAGCGTGGAGGTCGCAGCCAATTTCCTGATCATCGTCATCGGCGGCATCTTCTTCGCGGCGCAGCCGGACATCTATCGCCGCGGCATCCTTCACCTGACTCCTCACGGCTATCGCGCCGTTGCGGCGGACGCGATGGACGACCTCGTCGAGGCTCTGCGCCTTTGGCTCCTCACCCAGCTCGTTTCGATGACGATGATGGGCGTGATGATCGGCCTCGGACTGTGGTGGTCGGGCGTGCAAGCGCCGGCGGCACTCGGCCTCCTCGGCGGCTTGTCGGAGTTCACGCCCTATGTCGGGCCGACGCTCGCGATGCTTCCGGCGATCATTATGGCGCTGGTCGGCAAGGGCTCGATCTGGGGTGTGGTCGGAACCTATGTCATCGTCCGGATCGTGCAGGTCCACTTCATCACGCCGCTTATCTCGCAACGCCTGGTGTCGGTGCCCGCCGGGCTCTACCTTTTCCTGATCCTGGCGATGGGCGTCGCTTTCGGCGGTTTCGGCATTTTTTTCGCGGGGGCACTGTCGGTCGCCGCCTACACGCTCACCATCCGGCTCTATGTCCGCGAGACGATAGGCGACGATGTAGCCCTGCCGGATGACGAGTGATACCGGACGGATAGATCAACAGCGCTTCAACAGCCGCTAACGCTTTCATGCGGCGCGCATCTCGCCTATGGCAGCGCGTCCGGCGTGCAGCCCGCCGAGCCTCTACCGTATAACCAGCCGACTGACGGTTGGACGCGGACTCGTACTCAATCGCCAAAGATGCAAGATTGCGTGAATGATGCGATTTTCGATGAGCTGTAATGCAGCGGAGCCGCTCGGCAGATCCTCGCGCGATCGGCCGTGCAAACATAACATTGCGCGTAGCGGGAAAAGCTGGAGCGTGGGTGCGAAGCGGCTACATTGAAGGCGTTGCGCAAGGGAAGCATATCCTGAAATTCTTTGTTCCCTATACCGATGGAGATAAGCAGGCTGAAAGGGTCTGGACAAACGTCCGCGCGTTTCTCACTGAAAATGGCCTTTCCACCACCGATCGTCGCATACGAAAGGTGTATTTCAGGCATCAAGGACGAGATTATGAAGCCGAGGTGGGGAAAATGTTCGCCGACCTTCAAGAGGAGGCTGTCATCATTCTTGAAGCCGCCCATCGCAACCTGATCTATCTTTGCACTCCTAATCGAGGGGTGGTCCGCGGCGGACCATATCTCATCGGCGTCCATCTCACCGAAACCTATGTCGTGGATTTCGACAGGTTCTGACGATGACCGGCACGTCGAGGTTGCTTTAGCAGGTATCGGCAATCGAGAGATCGGCCCAACTTCTTGCGTGGCGTGCGGTAATTTCAAAGCGCTGCGCTTCTCCGATGTTTCCCGAGGGTCACGGCCGGCGGCCTGAGCCATGCTTCGACAGAAAGATGCCCGCCCAAATTCCTATCGCCGGAAAGTCTGCGTGAAGTGCGGCATCGGGCCGGCGACGAAGGGCTTTGCGGTCGATCACATCTACGTCGGGGGGCTCACCGAATGAACGCAGCGCTTCCAAGGCCGTCAAAAACGAACTGTGTGGCTAGCCCCGCAAGTAAGACACCGGATATCCGGCGCACGACGTCGGCTCCGGTCAATCCCAGCAGGATCACCAGCCGCTCGGCCATCCGCATTGCGGCGTAGGTCAGAGCAAGACAGACGGCGATCATCGCAAGCACGCCGGTCACCTCGATCCAGCCCTCGGTCCGCCCCATCAGGAGCACGGCCGCGGACAGCGCGCCCGGCCCGGCAATCAGCGGGAAAGCCAGAGGGAACACGGCGATATCGCCGGGACGCTCGGCATCATGGCGCTCGCCCTCGCTGATCGACGAAAGTCCGGGCCCGGAAAAAGTCAGGCTTAGCGCTTGAAGGAAGAGCAATATCCCGCCGGCGACGCGGAAGGCCGGCATCGAAATATGGAGCAGACCGAGCGTGAAGTTGCCGCCGATGGCGAAGAGCAGCAGGACCAGCCCTGCAATCGCGGTCGAACGGATCGCGAGCCTTGCCCGCTCGCCACGATGGACGCCGGCAGTCAGGCTGGCAAAGACCACTGCGGTCTCGATCGGTCCGATCGTGACCAGCAGCATGACGAAGCTGGAGAGGACGCTGGGCGGCACGTGCATAGGAAGTTCGGTCAAGATGCGGGCGGAGGCGGCGTAAAAAGCCGCCTCCGCCTTGATTCAGATGGTGTTGGCCGCGCGTGAGCGTTCAGCCATGTCGGTCTCGCCGGCTCGCGTCGTCGCGGGTACCGCTGGCCCGGTAGGCGAATCGAGCCGGGTCGGCGTCGGCACCCGGTTCGTCGGCGCGCAGTCGCCCGAGCTGCTGGACACGACCTTCGGCTTCTGATCCGGCCCGTATGACGTTACCTCGACGCTGCGGCTGCACATTTCGTTGCCGTTGCCGGTCGAGACGAGCCGATAGCTCACCGTGCCCGGCGGCAATTTGGAAAGCGCCGCAAGATCGAGCTTGCCAGCGTCAGGCGTCAGAAGAGGCTGAAGAGCACCAATCTCATGGACCATCGTGTCCATGTCGCGGTCCATCGAGGCGGCAATGCGATCGAAAGCCGCGAAGGGCGCCGTGTCGAAGGCATCGAGCAGGGCAGTCGGCGCGGCCCCGGAGGCCGGCGCAACCGTCACCTTGGGCGCGACGTCGCCGGCATATTCGATCCTGGCGACGGAACCGTCGGGCAGCCCGACCTTCAAGATGTGCATGTCCCGGTTGGCGGCCAATGCGGCGCCAGCGATAGCCAGCGCCACGACGCCGGCCAAGGCAGGTGTGCGGAATTTAGGCATGTCTGCTCCTTTCCTGGTGTTCGCCGAATGGATCCGGCCTGATTGGCATCGCGCGAGCCGAACGCGACGCTGGCTGGAGAACCTCGAATCGAAGGTGCTGCAAGCGACAGTATCGCTCGGCCGCTTCGACGGTCGGGAAGCGCAGAACAAGATGGGCGAGAGGGTCGCTGCCGCCCGTCCAGCCAGTCAGCGGATCGACGAAGGACCGCGCCCGCGCCGCAAAGCGCAGCCGCCATCTGTCGCGACGCGCCCGACCGCTCTGGTTGGTGGCGATCGGTGTCGGCTCGATGATCGCCAGGGCATCCGGTGGCAATGCACTCGACGGATGCGGCCGTGGAACGCCGTTGTCGTTCGCCGCCGTCTCCGGCCGGGCTTCGCGACGGACAGGCCCGGGACGCAGGTCCCGGGCCATATCCTCAAGCGGCCGCGCCATGGATCGGGATACGGCGGACATTCTCGTTCGCCGCCTCCGTCCTGGGAAGCGTCACGGTGAGCACGCCATTATTGAAGGTCGCGCTCGCCTTGTCACGGTCGATGCCCCCGGGCAGGCCGATGCGCCGTTCGAAGCGGCCGTAGCTGCGCTCCGAATAGCCGCGCTCCTTGTCCTCCACCTCGGCTCTCTTCTCGCCGCGGATCGTGAGCACGCCGTCCTCGACCTGGATGTCGATATCCATCTGGTTCAGACCGGGCAGCTCGGCGGTGACGCGGATCTCCTTGTCGGTCTCGGCAAGCTCGACCTGCGGCCAGCCGGGTCCGCGGTCGAAGCTGGCAACGGACGGAACGCCGAAGCCGCGGAAGACATCGTCGAACAGGCGGTTCATCTCGCGATGCAGCGAGAGCAGCGGATGGCTTTCGACATCGCGCTCGCCGTTCACAGGCGCGGGCAGCCGGTTTTCCTGCCGGCTCCAGGGAATGAGATCACGAATAGCCATGATGGTCATCTCTTCGTTTGGCTGGAAACTGGGCGTGACCCGCCGGTCGCCGCCCTGTGCAGGGCGACGCCGACGAGCCCGTTCAGTACGAGATTAAGCTGCCTGGTGTTCGGCCTTCGGAGCCTCGATCCGGTCATTGGCGGGACTACCGCCGCCGATCTCGATCTTGCGCGGCTTCATCGCCTCGGGGACGACACGCTTGAGCTCGATCGAGAGCAAGCCGTTCTCGAAGCGGGCATCGCCCACCTCGATAAAGTCGGCCAGCTGGAAGCGACGCTCGAAGGTGCGGGTCGCGATGCCGCGATGCAGATACTGGCGCTGGTCGTCCTGGTCGGCCTTGTTGCCTGAGACGGTCAGCTGGTTCTGCTGGGCGACGATCTCGATCTCGTTCGGCGCGAAGCCAGCGACCGCAAGAGTGATGCGATAGCTGTCCTCGTTCTCGCGCACGATGTCAAAGGGCGGATAGCCATCCGCTGGCCCGTCGGCGCGCGTGCCCGTTTCGAGCAGGTCGAAGAGCCGGTCGAAGCCGACGGTTGAACGCCGGAACGGCGTGAAGTCGAAGTTGGTCCTCATATCCAAATCCTCCAAAAGAAGCGATCTGGGCACGAGGAGCGCCGGCAAGGTCGGGAGCCAGCGCCCTCTATGTCCCGCCGGACCCGAACACGGCGCCCGGCACGAAATGAGCTAGGAAACGGAAAATCGGCCTTCAAGATTTTCGACAAAAAATTTTCGCCGAGGCGGGATGTCGTCCGACAGCTCACTGGAGGGTGATGATCCCCTCGACCGCGTGGAATTCTGCGGGCCGGATCAATCGGTCGTGGGCAACTCTCACCCAATGGAGTGCCGCCCCGATCTCGCGACCCCAATAGCCCAGGAAGTCGAACAGCACCGGAAAGTCGGGCGCCAGATCATGTTTCCTGCCAGACGAACAGCTGGAGGAGCGAGGGCGCATCGGGCCGATAAAAATCGATCCCGGCGGTGGTGAGCCCCTAGCCCTCCAGCTGCGCGATAAAAGCCCGGTCACTCATTGCAGCGATGCGCTGTTAGCCGGTGGCTCGTCGAGCGCCCGTATCGCTGCGAAGACGTCGTCGACAGGAACTGCGCGCTTCGCGCCAACTGGCTTACGCAGGGCCGGTTGATCTTTTACCGCAGACTGATCGGATGCCCAAGACGCCAGGATTGCGCGCTTGACCTCCGGCTCCAGGCTCGGATGTTGCACAACGTCAAAGGGATGGAGATAGTGGGAAAAAGGTTCGGACATGGCGATACCTCCTGTCTGAATGCCGCTCCTTTCTCGGCCGACGAAACGCCGGCAACCGGAAGATTTTGGTTGAAGCTTTCGTCTGGTCAAGAGGGTAGGGCGCGTTGCCAACGCAAAAAATTCCTCTTGGCACTCCCACATCTCAAGTGCTAAAATGCTCTGCGCGGGTGCCCGGAGGCGGTTGTCCGTTCCCCTGTGGCCCGCCCGCGACTGCCGTCGCGCGAGCGCCGGCAGATCCTATCATCGCTGAAGCAACAGGAGGTTTGTGCTCATGCATTTCCGTCCCCTTCACGATCGCGTGCTCGTGCGCCGTGTCGAGGCCGAGGAGAAGACTGCCGGCGGGATCATCATCCCCGACACCGTCAAGGAGAAGCCCCAGGAAGGCGAGGTGGTCGCGGTCGGCGTCGGTGTGCGAGACAAGGACGGCCAGCTCGTCGAGCTCGCGGTCAAGGCCGGCGACCGGGTGCTGTTCGGCAAATGGTCGGGCAGCGAGGTCCGGGTCGATGGCGAGGATCTGCTCATCATTAAGGAGAGCGACATCCTCGGCGTTATCGACACTATCGTGCCCCTGAAGCAGGCGGCCTGACCGCTCCGCTTTGCTTCGCATTCTCAACCACAATCGTCGAAAGGACAGGAGACAGATACCATGGCTGCCAAGGACGTGAAGTTTGCGTCGGACGCGCGTGATCGCATGCTGCGCGGCGTGGATGTGCTGGCCAATGCCGTGAAGGTGACGCTGGGGCCCAAGGGCCGCAATGTCGTGATCGACAAGAGCTATGGCGCGCCGCGCATCACCAAGGACGGCGTGACGGTCGCCAAGGAGATCGAACTCGCCGACAAGTTCGAGAATATGGGCGCGCAGATGCTGCGCGAGGTCGCGAACAAGCAGAATGACAAGGCCGGTGACGGCACGACGACGGCGACCGTGCTCGCCCAGGCGATCGTGCGCGAGGGCGCCAAGGCGGTCGCGGCCGGCATGAACCCGATGGACCTGAAGCGCGGGATCGACCTTGCCGTCGGCGCCGTCGTCAAGGACCTCGAGAGCCACGCGCGCAAGGTCTCGGCAAACAGCGAGATCGCGCAGGTCGCGACCATCTCGGCCAATGGCGACGAGGAGGTCGGCCGCATCCTGGCGGAGGCGATGGACAAGGTCGGCAACGAGGGCGTGATCACTGTCGAGGAGGCCAAGAGCCTCGCGACCGAGCTCGAGACGGTCGAGGGCATGCAGTTCGACCGCGGCTATCTGTCGCCTTATTTCATTACCAATGCCGAGAAGCTCAAGGTCGAGCTCGACGATCCGTACATTCTGATCCACGAGAAGAAGCTTTCCAACCTGCAGGCGCTCGTGCCGCTGCTCGAGAAAGTTGTGCAGTCGGGCCGTCCGCTGCTGATCATCGCCGAGGATGTCGAAGGCGAGGCGCTCGCTACACTCGTCGTCAACAAGCTGCGCGGCGGTCTCAAGGTTGCGGCGGTCAAGGCGCCGGGCTTCGGCGATCGCCGCAAGGCGATGCTCGAGGACATCGCCATCCTGACCGGTGGCAATGTCGTCTCCGAGGAGCTCGGCACCAAGCTCGAGAACGTTACCGTCAATATGCTCGGCCGCGCCAAGAAGGTGACGATCGACAAGGACAACACCACCATCATCGACGGCGTTGGCACGAAGGCGGACATCGATGCCCGTGTCGCCCAAATCCGCCAGCAGATCGACACCACGACCAGCGACTATGATCGCGAGAAGCTGCAGGAGCGGCTCGCCAAGCTCGCCGGCGGCGTCGCGGTGATCCGGGTCGGCGGCGCGACCGAGGTCGAGGTCAAGGAGAAGAAGGACCGGGTCGACGACGCGCTCCATGCCACCCGCGCCGCGGTCGAGGAAGGCGTTCTCGCCGGCGGCGGCATCCCGCTGCTGCGCGCGATCAAGGCGCTCGACGGCATCAAGGCCGCCAATGACGACCAGCAGTCGGGCATCGATATCGTCCGCCGGGCGCTGCGCGCACCCGCGCGCCAGATCGCCGAGAATGCCGGCGAGGACGGCGCCTACATCGTTGGTAAGCTGCTCGAGAGCCAGGACTATAACTGGGGCTTCAACGCGGCGACCGGCGAGTATCAGGATCTCGTCAAGGCGGGGGTTATCGATCCGGCCAAGGTCGTGCGTACGGCTCTCCAGGATGCGGCCTCGGTCGCGGCGCTGCTGATCACCACGGAAGCGCTCGTGGCCGAACTGCCGAAAGACGAGAAGCCTGCGGCAGCGATGCAGGCGTTGGACTATTGATCCTTGGACCGGGGCGTATGTCCCGGTCCGTATCCATCGACCTATAAAAATGTCGGAGAGATGCAATGCAGCACGAAGAGCGGCAATATCTCGAGACGAGGCTCAAAGATGAGGAGTTAAGGGCCGCTCAAGCGGTCAGCCCGGAAGCAAGCAACATCCATGCACAGTTGGCTGAACTGTATCGGCGACGCCTCGCTCCTGAAACTGCAAGAGGAACATGGGCAAAAGGGTGCGCGCGTTGATTGCCTTCCAGCGATAGAATCTCGGGTCGAGGCGGCCTCCATGGACGACGGCGCTGTGCGTGTAGCCCCTGGCGAAGAGGGCCTTGAGCGTCGAATGCCGCGCCCGCGCCGCACCGCTCGACTCCGTGCCCGACAAGCCCGGTATCACGACATCCGTGAAGACAAGATCGACATCGAACTCGCGTTGCTGATCGTTCGCGGATCAGGCGTGCCGCTCTCAGGCCAATAGGCTCCGATCATGGCACGAGCTGTCTCCACGGAGACCGGCACATCACCATGCTTTTTACGAAAGTGGAGCGGTATGCCGCCGGCGGAACGCGCGTCGGCGTAGATGGGAGCGGGTCCGCCATTCAACATCACCCAGCTTCACACGCATTCGGACGACCGAAATCCTTGACCTTCCCAAAGGGGTGGCGAATGCGTCTTCCGCGACGTTGGACAATGATCACCTTCGCATCGCACGAATGTGGTACCATAGGCGCCTGTGTGAAAGCGGTCACGCGCACGGTGCCGATCTCGTCCGGCGTGAGCGCGCGCTACCATCAGGCCGCGGAAAACAGGGCCGGCCACTTGCCTGGCTTGGAGCCGGTCGAACCCTCGATCACCATGCCTGGTTGATCTTCCCGGTCCGCGCATAACATCACCTTCTGCCTGCGGAAGGCTGCCCGAAACCGCCCCTTGCTCCCCTTCGCCTTGCGGCACCGGGTCAATAGCGCGACAACAGTCGATCGACGCTGTGCTGGACAGTCTCGTGCTTGCCCTTGTAGCGATCCGGCTCTTTCTTGCAGTCCGCCTCCAGCGCCGTCCGGATCTCGCATATCTGTGTGTCGGTGAGATGCTCGATGCCGATGAACGTGCCACGAGCGTCTTCGACCGCGCGGATCAGCTCATCGAGCTTCGCCTGCATCGCGGCACCATCACGGTTCTGGCTGTTTTGAATGAGGAACACCATAAGGAATGTAATGATCGTCGTCGCGGTGTTGACGATGAGCTGCCATGTATCGGAATAGTGGAAAATAGGCCCGGTAATGCCCCAGATGATAATCGCCAAGAGTGCGATTACAAACGCGAGAGGCTGACCGGCAAAGAGAGCAATGCTCCCCGCTAGCCTGGTAAATATACGGTCCATCAATTCCCCTCCTCAAGACTCAAGAACCGACCCTGCACTTCCCGAACGTTTTGCCGGCGAAATGGATGCGGCGTATGCAGCAGCGCGTCATCATCCGGGAACCGTCGCTTTGCATCGACGTTTGCGGCTCATTCTGTCGGCAAATCTGGTCCTCGGAAGGTCCGATATGGACATCGCACATCTCGACCGCTTCGTGCGACGCCTGCAGTCAAGAGCTGAACTGCAGGAGCAGACATGTCACGCGCTCCAACGGCTCAAGTTCTCACTCCTCGGACTCCGTCGCGGAGTGACGATCGGAAGCCGCCTGCATCCCAATCACCTTATGGTCGTCGCAGATGGTGTCGCCGCACGCTTTAAAACGACGGGGACAGGCGCCCGGCAAATCGTTTCTTTCTATGTCCCGGGAGATCCACTCAATCTCCAGGATCGCTTTGTCGATGACGCCGAGGATCAGATCGAGGGGGTTGGTGTCGCCAGCCTCGTGCTCGTCCCGTGGCCATCAATCGATCGTCTCTGCGCCACGAATCCAGAGCTGAGAGCCGCATTGTGGCGTAGCGCATCAACGGAAATGTCGATCCTCCGGGAGTGGTTGACGACCGTGGGCCGGCGCGAGGCGGAAAAAAGGTTAGGTCATCTGTTGTGCGAGCTTATCGTCAGACTGAAGGCGGTCGGGTTGAGCGACGGTACACGGATGGCGTGGCCCTTCCGGCAGGAGCATTTGGCAGATGCGGCAGGAATGACCGCGGTGCACGTCAATCGCATGCTTCGTCGCTTGCGGGAGAGAGGCTTCGCAACCGTGAGGAGCGGGATTGCCGAGATTGGGGATTGGGATCGTCTTCGAGAGTTTGCCGAGTTCGATGACGTCTATCTCGGGCTGTCCACGTTCCGTCCGACTGCCACCATAGCTGTTTGAGGTTCAGTCCGGCTGCAAGGCCGCGGCGCATCCTGCTGCCAACCTTTTGGCGATATCGCCCTAGAGGCCGCCAACTCGCTTCCGAAAAGCGTTATACGAAGCGGCTTCCCGACCAGCATGTCTCGTCAGGCAATCGTCGCAACTGGTTGGGCTTCGCGATACCGCCTTGCTTCATCACGAAACATCGAATGGGCCGGTTCAACCGAGCATAAATTCCATATATCTGGTACGCCAACGAGGCTAAAGCTTATCACGCATGGCGACAGACGATCAGAGGCGAAACGCGACGCCTTGGGGATGGGGCCACTCGCCACGAGAACGTCCCATGCCCAGGTTGGGCGGATATAAGAATAAACGAATGAAGAACATCGAGGGTGGCGGTTTGGTTGTGCCAATGCGGAACCAGCCGGCTCGAACCGCATTTCCACCGCATTTATGGAGGCGGTGGTGATTGAGCTGGAAACCCTCATTGATCGCGCTCTTGCGCCAAAGCCGATACCCAACGGCAAATATTCTGAGCGAGCCGATTCATTGGCCAAAGGCGACTTCGAAGACCTCGCGGATCGCGAACTAGACAGGCCCTCGGTTCGACAGGCTATCTATCGCCGATCAATTGGAAGAGCGGGCTGAGATGGACAATCCCGGCCGGACCCTATCAAGCATTGTCAGGCGCGTAGCGATTCGGGCTAGCCAGCTCACGGGTGTCGACGTCTCCAAGATTCAAGGCGATTTGCAACCGAACCATTTGCCGGAAGGCGGATGGCTGGTCCATTTAACCGGGTCTTCGCTGCAGGTCCGAGCTGCGGTCGAGCAAGCGATCTCGGAGATTGAGGCATAGGTCGCCGCTGCCGGTTTTGGGTGATCAGAGTGGTTCAGATCGAGCGCTCAGCCTTTGTCGCCTGCTCGTCCGCCGCACCTCGCGAGGCGCCCCCGGTCTTTACCTGATCGCCGCCCTTAACCGCCCTCGCGCCTTTCGAAGGATTGCCATGTTGAGGGATGTCGTCCAGATCCTTCTGCCCGACTTCGTCCTCAACCTTGCCCTGATTTATCGAGAGCGCGCTATCGCCATTCTCCGCCATAGCGGAGGAATAAGCGCCGGTGTCGTCGATGCTGTCGTCGTAGATCAAAGCGATCTCCTGTTCATGGATGGGCCGACCGAGACGAGCAGCCCGGCATATATAGTCCGATCACTACGGCTGCGCCGGGTCGCTCGTCTCCGTGTCACTGACCAATGTTTCGTCGGGACGTCCATCATCCATATGGTCTGAGAGGCTTTTGGGCGGCCGTCCTGATACCGAGTCCGTGATGTTCGCCTGAGCATCCTTTGCAACCTCCTGGCCGCGATTGCTTCCTTCTTTCGGCGGGCTGTTCGAGTGCTTCGATGGATCCTGTTCCATGCCGGCTTGACGCGAAGGATCGTCAACACTCCCGTCACGCTTTTGCTCGCTTCCGTCGTTCATCTCCGCCTCCACATGTACGAGAGAGATGGAAACGCTCCGCGAAGACAATCTCCTACCAACTTGCGGCAGATTAGGACGAATTCGTGTGAGCAGAGGATTGCGCCGTCAAGTGATGCGGTTGCCGCATTGCCAGCCGGGACAGCCTCGGCGCCGGAACCCGAAGACGCACATCGTCCCGAGTTGCTGATGCGGGGGTTGGCGCGCGGCTTACCTTCGTCGCCGCGCACGCACGTGCCGGACAAACGCTGGCGATCGGCTGGTCGGCGCTCGTTCACAGCAAGGTTACGCTGGTGGCTTGTAGGGTACGCAACCCGGCCGGCGAGCGCGCGCAAAACCTGATCGCAGCAAGCCTCTCGCCCGAGACGGCGATGCTGTCGTCGCCGATGCGTGGTTGCGGGGAGAGTGTGTGATGCCTGGCCGGCTCCCCGCGCTTGTCGACGCCGAGGGCATCGCGGTTCCGCTCTCTACGAAGTCTTGTCGATGTCGAACATGCGAGGCGCCGTTATCCACGACGCCTCGCGCGATTTCGCGGCGCTAGTTCTTTGTCCCCCCCGAGGCCGCATCGCCGACCTTGTCAGCCGCATGGGAGACGCTCGTCGCCGCGCCAGCAATTGCATGATCCTTGCTCGTCTGAGCCTGCTGCATGTTAAAGAGGTAGATACCACCGATAATCACGGCGATAAGCAGAACCACCGCGATGATCGCAGTCCCGCCGCTTCCACGACGCTCGATGACGGTTGTTCGATCGGTTCCACGTGCATCTGGCATTTTGTCCTCCTCTCGAAATCCGCAATGCCGAGAAAACGGCACGTGCTCGATGTCGTTCCGCATCGCTCCTGGGTTCCGCCACACCGATCGATTAAGCGCTTCACGCCTGGCCCGACCTTTGACCACGTCATCGAACGCTGCAACGCTTAACTTGCATCAATTTGCGTTCGTTTTCAGCTAGTTGAGGGATCAACCTTAGCGGTCCGTTAAGCGCGATTGGTGCGAAATTCTCCACGACTCACGCGCAAAGCGGTCGCGAGGGAATCTTTTGGGGAATATGAGATGGTCTGGCGCTCGGGACGCGTACGGCGTGTCTGCTCGGTCCTGGCAGGCGCCGCGGCGGTTATGACGACCACAGGTGCGCTTAAAGCTCAAAACACCGTGCGCCCCATGTACGGCAACATCGCCCCCTTCTATGGCCATATCGATCCCTTCTGGGGGAACATCACGCCGTTCTACGGGAACATCGCCCCCTTCTACGGGAACATCACGCCCTTTTGGGGTAACATCGCACCTTTCTGGGGCAATATCACGCCCTTTACCCAGCCGACCGACGCTGCGACGCTCGCGCTGTACGGCACCAAGAACGATCCGTTCTGGGGTACAGGACCGCTCAATCCCTATACGAGCGCCAGCAAGTATGGGATCGCATATAGCCAGGTCGGCGCTTTCTGGAAGACCGAGGCGAGCAACTGGCAGACCGTGCAGACCGCGTGGGGCCGTGCGAGCACGCAGAGTGATTATCAGGCGCTCGCGACCCTGATCCAAGCCAGCATCATCAATCCTGCCGGCACATTCTGGGGCGGCGCGATCAAGAAGTCCGCCGGGCCAAGCGCGACGGCGAACACGTACCTATCGAAGCTCATCGTCCAGGCCGGCATTACCTTCAACGCCGACGGGACCATCAATGCATCGAGCCTTGCGGGTGTCAGCGAGACGCAGCGAGCGGTGCTGTTTCTGGGCCTGTACGATTCTTTGATGACGTTGACCGGCACGGGGCACGTCGACTGGTGGATGGGAGCAACCGGGTGGAGCCCGGCGCTCGCCGCGACCGAGGGAACGACGCCGACTGGAGGTGTTCCTCCGACCATCGGCATGCTCGATTTCGCGATCTCCGCCG
Source organism: Sphingomonas chungangi (assembly GCF_013778325.1). Taxonomy (GTDB): domain Bacteria; phylum Pseudomonadota; class Alphaproteobacteria; order Sphingomonadales; family Sphingomonadaceae; genus Solisphingomonas; species Solisphingomonas chungangi. The sequence continues at coordinate 420,448 of NZ_JACEIB010000006.1, forward strand.
ACAACAAGCATCTCTCGAAGCAAATCACCCAATATGGCTCGACCGTCTTCAACGATGGTCATGGAGCCGCGGTCGGCAGCCTGATCATGGGATCGGTCGACGGGTCGGGCGTGATGGGCGTGATGCCGGCGGGTTCAGTGAACGTGATCGTCTACGATCCCTACGATTCGACCGGGACCACGAACTGGACCGACGTGGGGACCGGGGTCGCGGCCCTGAACGCCGCGATCTTCAAGGGCAAGACGGTACCGGTCGGCGTCCTCAACGCGTCGCTCGGCGTACCCGGCTGGACTCTCAATCCAGGCTGGAACAGCGCGCTCACGACCGCGGGTGCGCATGGCCATGACCTCGTCATCGCCGCAGGCAATGACGGTGTCACCCAGACGCAGAACGTCGCGTGGAACTTCGCCACTAATCCGACGATCATCCTCGTCGGCTCGGTCGGCGTCGACGGCACGATTTCCAACTTCTCCAATCGTCCCGGTGAAGCCTGCCTCATCCCGGTGGGCGGATCGAGCGCCTGTACGGAAGCGAATAAGCTCAAATACCGCTTCATCGTTGCCCCAGGCGAGCTCATCCTCGTCTCAGACGGGAAGGGCGGCTTCGTGCGCCAGTCGGGCACTTCGCTCGCGGCGCCGCTCGTGTCGGGGGCGATCGCTCTCCTCCAGAACCGCTGGCCGTGGCTGTCGAAATATCCTGACGAGACCGCCCAGATCATCCTGCAGTCGGCGACCAAGCTCGGCACCAACCCGGGAGCGGACGCGGTCTATGGAGCGGGCGAGCTTAATATTGCGGCTTCCCAATCGCCGCTCAATTGGCGTAGCCTCGCTTATTACCCGGTCGTCAACGGCAAAGCCAGCCTCGTACCTCAATCCTTCTTCGTCGCGACGATGGGGATCCGTGTCGGCAACCAAGCCGTCTGGAACGCGAACAACGTCTCCTACTCACTGATCGAGACGATTGGTAATACCCATCGCGATTTCCAGATCCCGCTTTCCTCGAAACTTGTCGGCACGATGGCGAAAAGCGAAGCCGGCGGCCAATATTATCAAAGTTATCTGACCTCTGCACTGCTGGCTCAGGCGGGCAAGTTCAGCCAGCTTGCGGGCTCGGCGCCGAGCACCGCTGTCTTCGGCTTCGGCAATAGCGGCGCGCCGTCGGCCGCGTTCGGCGGCCTGGTCATGCGGACCGTCATTGAACGGCGCTCGTTCACGCCGGGCTTCCGGGCGGACGGAAACCTCTACACCTCCGACAATATGATCGGCGGCGAGAATTTCGCGCTGCGCTTCGGCACCGGGCAGGGCGCGGCCGCGCTTGATGCACAAAGCGGCTTCGGCTTCCGCAGCGACTATGAAGTCGGGCAGGGCGGCGCGAGCCCCTATCTCGGTCTCGCGTCGGGCGGCGCGTATCTGAACGCGAGTTATCTGCTGGCGCCGGGGGTGAGTGTCAGCATCGGAAGCACCAGCCGTGACGATCGCCGCGACCTCGCCTCTCTCGGGCTCGCCATTGGACCCGAGACCGCCGGGCTTCGCCGCTATCGGGCCAGGGCCGAGCAGATCGGAATGGGTTATGCGGTCAGTCCGCGCCTTTCGCTTCACGCGGCGGCCACAATCCTTCATGAAGATGCGGCCGCGCTCGGCATCCAGTCGCTCGACCCCGCCAACCTCAAGGGCGGTTCGACCACGACCGGCATGACTATCGGCGTCGATTTCAGCGTAACCAAGACCCTGCTCCTTTCGGCGTCCGGCACAGCCGGCACCACTAGGCTCGCCGGCGGCACGATCAGCACGCGCTCGCTGGGCTTGCTCAGCACCGCTGGTGAGATCGCGCTCACCAAGGCGCGTCTCTTTGGGCGAAGCGATCGGATCCGGTTCGCCGTATCGAAGCCGCTTCAGGTCGATGCTGGTCGGCTACATTTCGCATCCGTAGGCGTGGTGGACCGCGATACCGGCGACCTTGGCCTGATCGACCAGAGCTTCAATCCTACGTCCGGGCGTTTGCCGGTTGCGGGCGAGATCATGTACGGTCACAGCTTGGCTGGCGGCAAGGCTGCCGTTTCGCTCTTTGGCCGTGCCCAGATCCATGACGCGCTGAACGACGGTGGCACGAGCTACGCCAGCGGCGCGCAGGTGCAATGGGCATTCTGACGCGGTCGGACTCTATGACAGAAGGCGGGGCCAGGCATGCCGCTGCTGGAACGGGTGCGAGCCGCCCGCCACAAGATTTTCGAGCCCGCTTCCGCCGAGATCAACGGTGAGACCCTACGCGTCCATTTGATCAACGTGTCGCGCGATGGGGCGCTACTCCATCTCGGCGAGAGAGTGAGCAGCGGCGACCGAATGATCGTGCGCGTCCGCGACACGGACATGCCCGCGCTGATCATGTGGGTCAAACCGCCGCGTTGCGGCGTCCGCTTCGATCGGCCAGTTCCATCCTATCTGTTGCAGACTCTCCTGTCGGGGCGCTCGCTGCAGATATAGTCGCTTGTTCAAGATCTTATTCGGCTCAAGCGTCGCGTCGGTTAACCCGATTTTCAACTCGATCGCCGATCCTCGGTTCATGCTGGACGACATCCCCACGCGACTTTGGCGCCATTTGACGGCCATCCGCCGGTGGTTGCCGGACGCGACGGGGATTGCGCACCGCTTAAAAGAAGACAGGATGGCGCCGTCGCAGACGGGCTATTTCGATATGCTTCGGCGCGAAAGCGCATATGCACGTTCGCCGCGCGAAGAGACCCGGCTTTTCATGGCGGTCGGCGAGATCGAGCGATTCAATCTTTTGCGCGAGACCCTGGGCTTTGAGTTGGCCGATCGCGTCGTCTCGACCATCTGCGAACGTCTCGTGGCGGCCATAGGCGACTGCGAAATCGGCCGTGCCGATCGCACGACCATCGAGTTTGCGTTCCGGGCGAGGTCTCTGGCCGATGCGCGTGCGCGCCTGATCGCGGCGACGGCAGCCGTCGCGACGCCGATCACATGCGATGGCGTTCTGTTCGAACTCCATTTCCTCATTGGCGCAACGGATACCGGAAGGGGACCGATCTCGCTCGCGGCAGTGAAGCGGGCCGAGGCGGCTTTGGAAGAGGCGCGACGCCGACATGTCCGGCTGTTCATTTCGGAAGCCGATGCTCCCGACGGCAACGCCGACCGGCTGGCGCTCGTGCGCGACCTCCAGACGGCGGTTACAAGGGGCGAACTCGCGCTGGTCTATCAGCCTAAACTCCGCAACCGGAGCTGGACGATCGATGCGGTGGAAGCGCTGCTTCGCTGGCGTCATCCGATGAGAGGAGACGTTCCTCCCGACATCTTCATTCCGCTTGCCGAAGAGACCGGATGCATCCGCAGCCTGACCGAGTGGGTTGTCGAGCGTGCCATTGCCGATCGCGCTTGTCTTGCTGAGCAAGGCTGCCCCCTCACGGTCGACATCAACCTGTCGGGGTTGCTGGTGGACGACCTCGATTTCGTGGCGTGGCTCCTGGCTCGCCTGGCCGACGTGAAGGGCGGCATCGGCTTCGAGATCACCGAGACAGCAACGATTGCCGATCAGGAACGAGCGGAAGCCAACCTTTCCGCTTTGGCTGCGGCTGGCGCGCGCATCGCGATCGACGATTACGGTGCCGCCTTCTCATCGCTGGCCTATCTCCAGCGGTTGCCGCTTAAGGAACTGAAGATCGACAAGAGCTTCATCTCGTCGCTCGCCAGCAATCAGCGCGACCCGTTGCTGGTGCGCTCGACCATCGACCTGGCGCACGCGATGGAACTGGAGGTGACCGCAGAAGGCGTCGATACGCCCGAGGCAATGGCCTTACTGCGCGTAATGGGATGCGACCTGCTCCAGGGCTACCTCATTTCCAAGCCACTCGGCGTCGATGCGCTGCGGGAGTTCGTGCTGGGCGGCGGACAGCAGCAAGCCCTCGACCAGCTACCGGGCGTTGGTCGTGCCTTGCGAGAACGGGCCACCGCAAATTTGAAGGACAGGATCGCATCATGACACCGAAGCGAGCGTCTCTGGCCATGGAGTCCGTGCGCAGAAGCGTCATGCTTGGCGTGGGCCTCACCGCGCTTGCGGTCGCGCCGGCGAGCGCGTGGGCGGCTACCGGCAGCGATCAGGCAACCCAGGCATTCGACGCCGCCGTGGCGGCCGCAAAGGCCGCCATGATGGCCGACCCCGCCTCGGCCATGAAGCCCGTACTGCTCGCCGAGCAGCTGGCGAAGCGGCTCCCGGACGCTAAGGCGGTCGCCACCGGCACGGCTACGGCCGAGTGGCTCCACGGCGAGGCGCTGAGCCGCGTCAACCAACCCGGCCAGGCCCTGCCTTTGCTGGAGCAGGCGCTCAAGGGGGCGGCTGCGGCCGAGCCCCGCTCGAAGCTCGTTGCCGACGTCACGCTCGCGCGCGGAACGGCCGAGACCGCGATCGGTGATGTCCGCGCCTCCCTGGCTGATTTCCAAAGAGCCTACGAGCTCTACGTGGCTTTGGGCGACGGTCGTGGGCAGGCGAAAGCGCTGCTCAGCATGGGCGGGATCTATTCGGATGCAGGCGACAATCAGCAGAGCCTGCGATATTATTCCCAGGTTCCCGACGTATATCGCGGCGATCCGGCGATCGAACTGGCCGCCCACAACAATCTCGGAGAAACCCTGAAAAAGCTCGGCCGCTATCGCGATGCCGAGAAGGAGTATCGCAAGGCGCTGGTCGCAGCATCGTCGCTTGGTAGTGCGATGCTGCAGGCGCGGATTCTGACGAACCTCGCCTCAGCCCAGCTTCTGGACGGCGGGATCGATGGTGCGAAGATCAGTATCGATCGCGCTTTGGCTGTCGCGAGCGCAGGCGATGCGGCGGGTTGGCGTCCGTTCATCTGGGGCGTCAAGGCACAGATCGCTGCGAAGGAGGGCAACTATCAGCGCGCTTCCGCCTATCTCGACCGTACCTTCGCGGGCATCAATATCGCGACAACGACAACATCGTTTCGCGATTTTCACGAGACCGCCTACCACGTCTATCAGCATCTCGGTCGCTACGAGCTGTCTTTGAACCATCTTGAAGCGTTCAAAAGGCTGGATGACGAGATCCAGAAGCTGACCGCATCGAGCAGTGCTGCGTTGGTCACGGCCCGCTTCGACTTCGCCAATCAGGATCTTCGCATTGCCCGCCTGAAGGCGGAGAAGGGCCGGCAAGAAGCCCGGCTCCAGCAATCGAAGGCGCGCTTTTGGACGATCCTGTTCAGCACGATCATGTCGGCCGCTGCGATCGTTTTGGGCCTATTGCTGGCCGGTTTCGTCTCGCTATCGCGGAGCCGGAACCGCGTACGCGCGGCGAACGCAGAACTGAGCCACGCAAACCACTCGCTGCAGGACGCGCTGCGCGCCAAGACCGAATTCCTGGCGACGACCAGCCATGAGATCCGCACACCGCTGAACGGCATCTTGGGGATGACCCAGGTTCTGCTCGCGGACCAGAAGATCGATCGATCACTTCGCGACAAAATCGAAGTCGTCCATGGCGCCGGCGAAACCATGCGGGCACTGGTCGACGACATCCTGGACGTCGCCAAGATCGAAACGGGCAACCTTGTTCTTCAGAAGGCGGACTTCGACCTCGGGCAGCTTCTGCGAGAGGCCGAACGCCTTTGGCGAGGCGAAGCCGAAGCGAAGAAACTGACCTTGGAGCTTGATATCGATGCGGCGCCGGCCTGGGTCAACGAAGACGAGGATCGCCTCCGACAAATCGTCTTCAACCTCATGTCGAATGCGCTCAAGTTCACGCACGAGGGTGGGGTTTGCCTGCGTGCGCGGACCGTCACGGTTGATGAGGTCGATCAGCTCGTCATCGAGGTCGCCGATACCGGCATCGGCATCGCCGCGGACAAAAGCGAGTTGATCTTCGAGAGCTTCCGCCAGATCGATGGTGGCACCAGCCGCCAATATGGCGGCACCGGGCTTGGCCTGGCAATCTGCCGAAACCTCTCCCGCGCGATGGGCGGCGACGTGACCGTGGCCAGCGAGCTTGGCCGGGGAAGCTGCTTCACGATCAGTCTCCCACTTGCCGCTGCGGTCGATCGATCAGTTGTCGTCCGCGCCGAGAGCCCGGCGGCGACCAGTCTCGCCATGGCGAAGGTCGTGCTCGTCGAGGCGAACCCTTTAACCCAGCGCATCATCTCAAACGTGCTGGCGCCCGCCTGCGAGCAGGTCGTCGCGGTCGCGTCCCCCGCAGAGAGCTGCGCGGCCATGGTCCGTCAGCCATGCGATCACATCCTGGTCGAGGCGGGTAGCTGTGGCGCGGATCCCGCCGACGCGATCTCCGCGCTTCGCTCGATCATCGCCGCCGCGCGCGGCTGCAATGCGCGTGTCTCGATTCTTCACGGTCCGGCAGCGCCAATTGCCGAGACCGATTTGCTTTCGCTCGGCCCTGATCAGTTGCTGGCTAAGCCGATCGGCGCGCCCGACCTGCTCGCCGAGCTTGGCAAACTCTATAGCGAACGGCCTCTCGTAGTGCGGTCGGCTGCGGACAAAGCGGCCTGACGGGCATGCGCAACATAATTTTTACCTTGGTCAGCTAGATAGTATCCTGATGAGCAACGCGGCTATGCAGATCCTGTTCGTGGAAGACGACGCGATGAATCGCCGCGTCGTGCGCGACATGCTGACGATCGTCGGCGCCGAGATGACGGAGGCACATGATGCCCGAATGGGTCTCGATATGCTAAGCGCTCGCCAGTTCGATATCGTGCTAATGGACCTGCGGATGCCCGGCATGGATGGACTTTCCGCCATCCGTGCCATTCGCGAGCGGAGCGATGCTAAAGCCAAGGTTCCCGTTATTGTTGTGACTGCCGACACGGCCGTCGGTCTGCGCGAGACTTGTCTCGATCACGGCGCCGATGACGTACTATCGAAGCCGGTTGCGATGAACGCCTTGTTTGACTCCATCGGTCGAATGATCAGCGAACGTGGCGATGCCGTCCTTATCTAATGGGTCGAATGCAACTATCGAAACCGTTTGAGAACTTTGTCCGAGTTTCGATCCGCGACAATGGGCGTGTTTAGCGGCATAGATCTCATCGTTTCAGCTGCGGACCGGGCGCGGCGTCAAGCTCTCGTTTCGGCACCCGCTTCCCACAGAGCCTTGTCTGGCGAGCGCGGATCATCCTTTCGACGGATGACGGGCTGGGCTCGTTGCGATCTTGGCGGAGATGGGCAAGTCGAGGACCAGCGTGTGGCGCTGGCATTCAATTTCCCTTGGCTAGGCCCAACGGCTGCTCGACTAGCGTGATCTCGCCCGGCTCGTTTCAACATGATGAAACTGTGAAGTGCCCAGTGCCTGAGGGCCGCGATCGACGGAAAGTGCGTCGCCAACGGCTCGCTGACAAACATTGGGCCGGTTCATCGGGCGCAGGACCAAATGTCGGCCGTTCTGGAAGCGCCGGGTTTTCAATCATTCGTCAACCAACATGCCGTAGCGAACGATGGCATCCTTCGAAACGTGCGTGTGCGCCATGACCGAGACTGATTCTCTTCCGAACAGCGAACAACCCCGTCCGGAGAACCAGCGTATCGCGACGCGGGAGAGTATTTTCCTCGGTGCAGATATCATGTTCGAGGGCGAGGCGATTCAAGGCCGCATCCGCAACATATCCTCGACAGGGGCGTATCTTGAAGCTGACGCAGCCTTTGGTGCGGGCGACCGGATCACGATCTCCTTTCGCGGCTTCGCTGATGTCGGGGCGACAGTGACACGTGTGGCCTGCCGAGGGGTTGGGCTGCGCTTCGATGACAGGATTGATCCTGCGAGATGCAAGCGACTCGGTTCGAGTCCAGGCGCGCCGCAATTTGAGTTGGTACGCTATGCTCCGGCGCCAATTTTTATAAAGCGCCCGCCGCGCCAGAAGCAATTCGGTCGGCGTCGCTAATCTTATCGCTGTCGAGCTACTGGCAAAAGAGAATCAGTCAGCGCAATCCGGCGAATTTTGTAACGTGAAACGAGCGGCCAGACCACCAACATAAGATAGACAATGATTGATCGCGGCGTTCGACTCAGGCCTAGGATTGAGTGGTCGAGCGCGCCGGATGCGGTCAGACGATCATCTTCGTCGGGCTGGATAGCGTGGACGACCACCGGTCGCCGTCTCACAGAATGGTGGCGCCGACCAGCCGGATCGAGAAGAAGGCGGGCCGTCTAGTGCTCGGCATTCGGTACCTCGATCGGGTCGTTGGCGGGACCCGCAGCCTCTTTTCTACATCAGCCGTTCGGCGAGGAATGTGACGGGCGTCAAGCGCGCGCCATTGGGTCCATTGACCGTCTGTCCGGGTCGAGGTGGTCGACCATATCCTTTCGAACACCATTCTTCTCGACGAGCTGATCCGCGGCGCTCGAACTACGGGCCGCCATTCTGTCGCATCGGCTGGCAGGAGTTCAAGCCGAAGCCCGGCCACCGCCTCGGAATTTAAGCGCTTTTTTTTGATCGCTAGACCGAGGATCGTTTTTCGGCCCTCGTATGGCAGAATTTCGCTGGAACGACGAAACATCGAGAGGATTGAGCCGCCTGCGCTCCCCCACGACAAACTGTGCCGGATCGCGTGGCTGAAAGCCGTTCGTCAGCAAACGTCCGCGTCCGGATGGACGGCAAATCCGCGCGCGGCAATATGGTCATTTAAGACCGCGCTCCAGCAAGCGCATTAGGCGGCCGGAAAAGGCGCGCGGATCGACAGGCAGTTCGCCATCTGCGATCCGAGCTTCATCAAAAAGCAAATATGCGGCATCCTTACGAAGTGCGTCGTCGCCTGCATCGACAGCGCTCAGCTTCTCGATCAGCGGATGGTTCGCATTGACCTCGAGCACCGGCTTGGCCGCAGAATCGAGCCGACCTGCACCGGCGAGAAGCTTTTCGAGCTGGCGGTCCATGCCGGTCTCCGGCGCGACGAGGCAGACGGCGCTTGTCGTCAGGCGATCGGACGCGCGCACGTCCGATACGGCATCGCCGAGCGCGTCCTTCACGAAGGAGATGAAACCGGAAACCGCGTCCGACGCGGCCGCCGCCGGCGTTTCACCTTCGACGAGCGGGATGAGGCTCAGGTCGGCCAGCCCCTGCGTCACGGACTTGAAGGGCTTGCCATCATAATCGACACCGGCGGTAACCCAGAAGCTGTCGATCTGATCGCTCAGCAACAGGACCTCAATCCCGCGCGCGCGGAAACCTTCGAGCTGAGGTGATGTCGCGAGCCGATCGAGATCGGTGCCCGTCGCATAATAGATCGCCGTCTGGTTTTCCTTCAGGCCGGCCACATAGTCCGTGAGCGACCGCCACTCGCCCTCCGATGTGGTGGACTTGAATCGGGCCAAGCCTAGAAGCGCTTCGCGGCGCGCATAATCCTCGTAGAGGCCTTCCTTCAGCACCGGCCCAAAATTGTCCCAGATGTTGAGGTAGCGGTCGGCATCGGTCCCAGAGAGCTTGTCGAGCTCCGACAGCACGCGATTCGAGACGCCCTTCTGGATCGCGGCGAGCACCGGGCTTTCCTGGATCATCTCGCGCGAGACATTCAGCGGCAGGTCGTTCGAGTCGACGAGTCCGCGCACGAAGCGGAGATAGCGTGGCAGGATCTGCGCTTCGTCGGTAATGAAGACGCGCCGGACATAGAGCTTCATGCGCCCGGCCCGCTCGGGCTCGAACAGGTCGATCGGCTTGTTCTCGGGGATGAAGGCAAGCACGGTATATTCGTGGAGGCCCTCGGCGCGGTAATGCAGCGTCAGCGCGGGCTCGTCGAACTGCCCGGCGGCGCTGCGGTAGAAATCCTTATATTCTTTCGCGGTGATCTCGGACTTGGGCTTGGTCCAAAGCGCCGCGCCATCGGCGATCTGCTTCGGCTCCGCGTCGGGCGTGTCCTTGAGGAAGATCGGGACCGGCACGTGGCCCGACTGCGTCTTAATTGTGCGCTCGATGGTGAAGCTCTCGGTGTAGCTCGCCGCATCCTCTTTGAGGTGGAGCAGCACACGGGTTCCGCGGGCAGGCGCGTCGGCAAGGGTTGCCGGCTGGATCGTATAGGTACCAAGGCCATCGGAGGACCAGATGGACGCAGCCTCCGTGCCTGCGCGCCGCGATGTTACCTCGACCCGATCGGCGACCATGAAGGCGGAATAGAAGCCGACGCCAAACTGGCCGATCAGATGGCTCCCCTCGGCATCCTTGGCGCCGGCGATGCGGTCCATGAAGGCCTTGGTGCCGGAGCGTGCGATCGTGCCCAGCGCATCGGTGAGTTCGTCCTCGCTCATGCCGATGCCATTATCCTCGATGGTCAGCTGGCGCGCGTCGGGATCGAGGATGACGGTGATGCGCGGCTGACCGCCATCTCCGAGAAGGGCGGCGTTGCTCAGCCCCTCGTACCGCAGCTTCTCGCATGCATCGGCCGCGTTCGAAATCAGCTCTCGCAGGAAGACATCTTTGTCGGAATAGACCGAATGCACCATCAGGTGCAGCAGCTTGGCGACGTCGGCCTCGAAGGAACGGGTTGCGGGCGCGGCCTCGGTAGTCGTCGTCATACGGATTCCTGTCAGTCTCCTTGGTAAGTGCAAAGCAGATGACTGACCTGCGCGCGGCTTTCAAGTACAGCGATAGCCGATGCCGAGGGTAACCCGGCGCACGAAGCCGGATATGCCGTGACGCGCATCAGGGCAGCGCCCTTGAAGTCCGATCGCCGATAGCCCTTCACCATCGCGCGGAGACTCGCCGGTTCGATCACCTCGACCTTGTCGCCCCGCGGAAGGAGCTGCCAGCCCATCTCATGCAGTCCGCGGGCGCTGAAGGGACAGTGACCGTCTCGTCCTCATTCTTGACCCTGAACTCGTCGGGATGGAAGACGAACCGTCGGGCGCGTTCGGCAGCATCGGCCGCAAAGCGCCAGTTTACAGTCTCGACCTCCGCCAGATTGACGCAGGAACTGAAACCCGCCCTGGCGTGGGTGCACAGATCGAAGCCGCGATCGGGCTCGAAGCTCTCGGCGAGGATCTCGACTGCGAATATGCCTTCGACGCGGCAGTGACGCAGCACGCCGTCGCTGCGCTGGATGTCCTTCGCGACGAGATAGCGGTGGGTGCCGAGAAGCAAACCATAGGGCGCGACCTCACGCCAGCGGGGCTCCGCGTCGCCCCAGCTCGAATAGAACATCCAGATGTGGTGGCGGCTCTTCAGCGGTGGCGAGGGCCTCATCGACTTCGCTGTCGGCCATCAGCCGGGGGCCGGGGCGGCGGGCGAGGCCGAGTGCCTGAAGCAGCGCCTCGTCGTCGACCTCGATGCGCGCGCGAGAGCCCCTCGGATGTTGGCGAGCATCTTCTCTTCGAGGCTCCGCAGGGTTCGTGCCTCGTTGGCGGCGCCATCATGCACGAGCTTGTCGATCGCGCGGGCGAGCACTGCGAGTTCCTCCGGTTTCGGCGACAGGAAGGCGACAATGCCCGTGGTAGGGAGAGGCCAGCGCGGTTGGTTCACCTCGTCCGTCCAGCGCTCGGTCTCCGGGAACCGGTCGGTGAGCGCCACGGTCATGCGTTGCGCGGTCCGACGGTCGCACTCTGCGATCTCGGTAATCTCTGCGGGCGTAGTCGGCTGCACGCGCAGGTTGCGCCGAACATCACTCCGCCTGTAGGTGCGTGGCATGAGCAATGCCGAGCAATACCGCGCCCAGGCCGCCGCCCAGCGGGCGCTGGCCGAGAAGAGCGATCTCGCTAACCGTCGCGCCATGCACGAGCGGTCGGCGATCATGTGGGACGAGATGGCGGCGTCGGCGGAGGACACAATCGAGCGGGCGCTGGTGAACGCTGCATCCAGGGCCGGCAAAGGCTGATCACGGAACGCGAGAACGAACGCATCCGCGGAAGGACGGAGCGATCCGGCCGCCGTCCTCACATCGTCACGTAGGAGCCCCGTCGGCATCGCCGACAGGGATTGGTGGCCTGGCCGCGCCCTCGCGAGCGCGTCCTTCGAATGATCAGCTCTCGGCCGGCTCGGTGACCGGCGCATCCGGCTTGGGCTTGGCCTCGCGTTTCGCGGGTGCCCTGGCCGCGCGCCTCAGCGCTGTCTTCCCGGTTTCGGCCGGCTTCGCCCAAGACCGATCTGTTTAGCAAGGCCGCGGCGTTGCTCGGCATAAGCGGGCGCGACCATCGGGTAATCGCGCGGCAGGCCCCACTTCACCCGATATTCCTCCGGCGTTATGTTATAGTTTGTGCGCAGGTAGCGCTTCAGCATCTTCAGTTTCTTACCGTCTTCGAGGCAGACGATGTAGTCGTGTTTCACCGACGCGCGGACGGCGACGGCTGGTTCCGGTTTCGGTTCTTCGCGGGACGGCGGCGCACCGGCGGCTTCCAGGGCGTCGTAGACCTTCTCTATGAGCGCTGCGACGTCTGTGCTCGGAAGTTGTTGTTCGAGACATGCGCCGAGACGATGTCGGCGGTCAGGTGAATGAGATCGGAACGGGCGTCAGCCACGGGAGTACGTCACAAGTAAGGGGGTGGCCGTCCCTATATCGGAAAGTGGGCTGGTCCAATAGTTTCGGGAAGTGCGGAGGTGACCTCTGCCCGGAAGAAAGAGAGTGGGACCGACTGTCTATTGCTTGCTTGCGAGGTAGCAAATTGTGCCGGCGGTTTTGGTTGAACCATGCTCGACCCTGCCCGGGGCTCGATCGATCAGGCGCTAACCTCCGCCACCAGGAAGTGGCCGTGCACGCCAGCGCGTACTTCCCGCGCCTCGCGGAACGGGACGAGGCCGGCGCGTATCTTGGCGGCCAGGGTTTCCATGGCGGGACTGGCACCTACCTCGTGGAGGTCGATCGCAACCATTATCGGCTTCGTCTCGTCTGAGACATAAGCGTACACGGTCGGGCCATCGGGCATGTCCCAGTACCGGGACTTGAAGCTTCGGGTGGGGAAGTCGGAGAGTTTCGCGATAGCGGCCATGGAAGAATCCTGCCGGAGCCTGCGATGCGGGTCTACCGCTCTCGACGGCGCAAGACGGACAATCCACAGGAAAGTTCGCTCAGGATGGGCAGGACCGTCAACGCGTGGTGTCGCTCGACGCTACCATCATGATCATCGCCGCTGCTGCCGGGCCTTGCGCGCCGCATAGCGTGCGTCGCGCGCAGCCTTGCGGTCCTCTTCGGTCCAGTTCTTCCGCTCGGCGACCTTGAGCGCCTTGGCGTCAGCCTTGGCCTGCGCCGCAGCCTGCGACGCCGCCCTGACCGCTTCGGCTTCAGCCGTCACGGCGGCTTCAGCCGCTTCCGCAGCTCGACGCTCTTTTTCCCGCTTGGCTTCAGCCATAGCCTCGCGGGCGCGCACGTTTGCGGCGCGCTTTTCCGCCTCTGCCGTTTCGCGCGCCCGGCGGCGTGCGGCGCGTTCCGCCATCGCCGCCTCATCGACGGGCGGCCGGTTCCTATAGAGTTTCAAAGCGGCGGTTCTGGCTTGAGCGGCCAATTGCTGCCGCTCCTGGAAGTTCGGGCTTTTATATCCGTGCATCAGTCTATGGTTTTCCCTCGGTATTCTTGTGCGTTGCCCAGCGATCGACCCTCATGCCCATGCGACATGCGGGGTGCCCGACACCTCGCGAGCTATCCGCTTGTCCCAATTGGCAACAGCGGGATCGATCGGACACTGACCGTGATCCGCGGCAACTGCCGGGGCCATACAGGATGCTGACGGTGAAAGGCGAGTCTCAGCAATGCAGCGAAAGCGTTCGTCGGTCGCATCGGAACCTGACGGCGCACAGACCTGGGTCTGTTGTCGAACGTCGCAGGATCGCTGAGACGCGACTGGATATTGGCCCAGGCGTCCGAGCAGCTCATTGTTGTGCCGGTTTTGGCGGCGGCGGTGTAGACGGTGGAGAAAGTGGCGGGCCCCGCCGTCGCACCGAAGGCAGCGGCGAGGTCGGTCGTGGTGCCGGACAGCTTGTCGTCGCCTATGCCATAGCGGACGACACGCGAGCGACCGAGTAGCGCTGGCGCGCTTTCATTGTCGCGGAGCGATGGCACGGCTCACCATCTATGCTATTCAGCGTGTGTAACGTTCTCAAACTGGTGTGTTTTCCTTGCGCGCGATCCTCGCCGCTATCCTGGGCTGCGTCTTCGGCGGTTGCACCGCCTCCGGCGCTGCGCTTGCCAAGCCCGTCGGCCTGACCTGCACGGCGGCCAATGGCGCGATCGTGCGCCTGAACCTGGATATCGCCGCCCGTCGCTATCAGAAGGAAGGCTTTCCAAGCGTGCCCATCGAGAGCGTCACGGACCACCGGGTGGTTCTTATGCACGACAAGACCGCCACCCTCGTCGTGACCGCCTTCCTCGATCGCGATACCATGACTTATGTGGCAGCCTCCGAAGAGGCTCTGACCCACCAACGCAGCGAGACTCGCTACGCCTGCGTGATAGGCCCAGCCTTTTCCGTGGCGAATACCGGCTGATTTATCGATCGATCTCGAGCGACAGGTTGATCGAAATGTCCTTTCAGGCCCGATCGGTCGTCAGCGCTGTCGCCTGCTTCGCCTGCGCGAGGGCCAGGCAACTCCGGTCGCCGAGCGACAGCCCGGAATGCCGTGTCGGCCCGTAACTCCGCGCCAAGCGCGGCCTGCTCGGCGTCGACCGGCAAGATCTCGATATCGAGATCATCCAGCATCGCGCGTGCCACGTCGATCCCGACGCCACGATCGAACAGCTTCGACAATGTCTTGTGCACATAGACCGCAGAGAGCAAAGTGTTGCTCAGCCGAGTTACGACCTCTTCGGCGCCGGGTTCCCGAAACAGGGCACAAAGCAGAGCAGACGCATCCAGCACATAGCGATCATCACTCACGGCGACCCTCGGCCCTCCGGTCGGCGATCAGCTCGTCCGACAAGAGGCCAGGCTCGGGCGCGAAGGCCTGAAGCCGATCCTGGATACGGCGCAACGCTGACTTCGCCGGGCGGATGCGGACACCGTCGCCATCGACCTCGAACAACACGGTATCGCCATTCTCCAGTCCCAAAGCGCACCGGATGTCGGCCGGCAGCGCAATCCGGCCGCCCGCGATGACCTTTCCTTTCTGCGCGCTCATTCCGGTGTCCCCCCGTTGGTTCTGATGCGAGGATAGTACTGCTTTATGTGTGTCGGAAAGCAAGCAGGTTGAGGCGCATTAGACCTTGCCTCGTCTGACGCTCGGCACATGGAAGGGAGAGATAAAAGACGGACAAGGGAGGCCCCAATGTCCGCTCGTCATCTCCAAGCCGATTGCGATGCTCGACAAGCTAGCGGCCGAGCTGATGCGACGTCTGGGGGGAACTGGTGCCAAGGACGGGGCCAAGGCATGTGCCGCTGTCCCGCCCATGCCGACCGTATCCCGAGCCTGTCGGTTCGTATCAGTGAACTACGCCTTCTAATTCGCTGTTTCGCCGGCTGTCCAAGCCGGGCCGTGATCCGGGAACCGCATCGCCGCTTGCCGGACGCCCTCGCGCGGCGCTAGCGCTGGATCAATATCAGCGCGCCCGGACGTCGAGCGCGTCCGCGCCCGCATCGCTGGTCTCTGGATGGCAGGACAGCAAATCCAGCGTCGCCCGCCGATTCTAACTGCGAAACCGTACGATCGTCACTCCCACTGACGCGATTTCATATCATCCGCAAAGCCCGCTGGGTCCAAGACGCGCCCGTTGGTTCCATCGTTGCGCCGAAACGGTGTAGCAAGCTGGCCTTCCATGATGCCGATCGGCAGCGCATGCGTTTCTTTTGGGATCGGAGAGCATGATGTGCCACGCGCTGGTTATCGAGGACGACTATCTGGCAGCCGACTATGTCGCTGCCCTTGCTGAGATTGCTGGCGCCACGACCAGCGAGATCGCCCAGACCGAGGGGGCCGCCGTGGAGGCTGCCCGTAAGCGCCGCCCGGATATCATCCTCTGCGACGTCAGGCTCGAAGTAGGCTGTGGCAGGGCAGCGGTGACGAGGATCGAAGCGGAGATCGGCAGCATCCCGGTGATCTACGTCACAGGAGAACCCGATGCCTGCGCCCAGGGCGATGGCGTCCTTGCGAAACCTTTCCATCGAGATGCCTTCCTCGACGCTTTCCGCAGGCATGCAACAACTCGGGTTTCCGAAGGCTCCACGAGCCCGCGACAGGCAGCGGGCTGATCAGCATTTGCCGAGGTTTGGTCGAGAGGCACTCGAACTCTGAGGAGACTAGAGAAGGAGGCCCCGAGAGTGACGGCGTTGGCAACGGCTCAGTCGTGACCGCTGCCTTTCGCCCTGAGTCATTCGACCGCAATATTTTCGCCACCGCTCTTCTCATGCCCCGCGCGGACATCGCGAACCTTCTGGTCGTCGGCCAGATCGACCGGCAGATTGATTTCCACCGGCAATCGCAGGATCGGAAGCCGGATCGACGCCCGAATGGCCTCTCTCCGCGTCCATCGCTTGGGGTGCAGCCGGCACTATTGTCGTCTCCATCGGGAGCGAGAAAGATGTCGGCGCGGTCAATGCCCAGCTCCTCGACAAGATGCTCAAGCGCCGGCTCGGCAAACGGTCTGGGCCGTTAGTCGTGTCACACCGATTCTTGATGCGCTACGCGTGGGCAGACCGGTCGGACCTCCGGATAACAGGACGACAGGCAGCGCGTCAGTGTGTCGGGTTTGTCTGAGGGCTCAACTGCTCCTGCATCGAACCCGTGCTCGATGCTGGCGTGATCCGTGGCTGCTGGTTCGACCGCACCATGACGACGCCGGCGACGATGATAACGAGCACGACGCCGGTCAGCAGAACTATTTCCCGACGGTCGGTATTACGCATCTCAGACAGCCGCCTTGAGAGGTAGGGGCTTCTTCCCGTCCGGCAGCTTCTTACGAAGATGATCGTGGACGACCTGAGCGCTGAACGGCTTCGAGATGAAGGTGGCCTTGTCCGGCATGTCGCCCGCTTCGGGCTGCACCCTGCCGCTGGCAACGATGATCTCGATCTCAGGAAAGCGCTCCGCCACATGATGCGCAAGCGCGAAACCGTTGGTCTCTCCGGGCATCTCGACGTCGGTAAAGAGGAGCGTGATGGTGTCTCCGCAACCTTCCAGCAGGGCTTTGGCTTCATCGCCACTCCCTGCCTCGTAGAAGCGAAAGCCGGCCTCCTCGAGGATGTCACATGAGTTCATCAGCACAAGCGCATCGTCGTCGACGACCAGAGCATAGGGGGGCGTCGAGATATCGTCGAATGGTTCGGCCATAGATGATCCTTCTGTCCCGCCGACCCCAGACTCCTCAGCAAGCCAGTCGATCCATCCGTTTCGGCATTGGATTGTGAACTCAAGAGGGACACTAAAGGGTTCAGGCGCCGATCGATCAAGAACGGACGCGATCGCTCCTGCGGCGCCTTCCTCAACAGGTCGCGTTCGCTTTCGACGGAGAACGGATTGATCTTGTATGGTCGTGCGAATTCCTCGCAGGGAGCGATTGGACTGATCGGGCTATCATTCATGCGGGAGGCGGAGCACTTCGCTTCAGCGCCAGACATGGCGACCAAGCGAACACAAATCGGGCCGCAGCGGTGAGCTCTACGCATGATCACACAGGAACGCGTTGCTCCCGCCGCCCGTTGCGCTCGTTCCTGCCGCTTTCCGGAAGCTTCCATGGCCGATGACGCTCCTCCGCTCGACATACTGACCGCCCCCATGGCCGAGCCAGAGCTGGGCGTCGGTGAAACTGTGGCGGCGCTGGCGGACGCGCTCGCCGGAGGCGATTTGCTGTTCGCGGCCGCTGATGAGCAGCGTGCTGCCGGCGCGGCACGCGCGCTCGCTGCGGCGTTGCCCGGGGTTGCCGTGCTGCTGTGTCCCGGAAGCGACGCGCTTCCCGGCGATAATGCACCGGCTTCTCCTGCCAATGTTGGTTTTCGGGTCGCGGCGCTGCGGCAGCTACGATTTCTACTGAGCCAGAACGAGCGGAACCGTATCGCGCTCATCACCACAGGCGAGGCGCTTGCTCGCACATATGCCGTGCCTGCCTCCTTTGACGCCGAGCCGCCCCGTGTCGATCGCGATATGCCGCTTCATCTTCCCGCGCTATATGAAGAACTTGTCGGCATCGGCTATATTCCCGATGATCGCGTCGATGAGCCGGGCGAAATCGCGTTGCGCGGCACGGTGCTTGATGTCTTTCCAGCCGATGCCGAGCGTCCTCTGCGCATCGAGGTGGCAGATGGACATATCATCCACCTGCGCAGTTTTGATCCTGCCAACCAGCTCACCGTCGGTGACGAGGTAGGCTGCGAGATCGGACGCGTCGCGGAGCCGGACGTGGCCGGCGGGGGCGTCACGTTGCTCGACCATTTGCCCGGGGCCGGTCTCGCTATCAGTCCGGCGGCCGAGGATCGCCGGCGCCGTTTTCTTGCGCTCGCCGCCGACGCCGCTCGCCGACGCGGCAAACGCGCCACCCGCGATGCGATCACGAGCGCTGCGTGGGAAAATGCGCTCGATGGCCGCATCATGATCGACCTTCGCCGCGTCGGCGACCCGCCCCCGCGCTTTGTCGAGGCGCTCGCGCCCGCCCGTGCTTTCAGCGCGGCCGTCCGCGCCGCGGTCAATGCAGGCGAAAGGGTCGCTCTTCTTGGAAGCGAGCGCGATCTTCGATTCCTAACTCGCCGCGCAGCTGCGGCGCTGAAGCAGTCTCCGAAGCCAGTTGGCAGCTGGACCGATGTGCTCGGCGCCGAGCCTGGCACGGTACTCACCCTCGCCATGCCCGCCGAGCGAGGCTTTCGTCGACCGGGCGTACTTGCCATCGCTGCAGCCGATCTGCTCGGCAGCCGGGCCGAACGCGACGACACCGCGCCTGGCGCCGGCGGCGCGGCCGTGTTTGCCTTGGGCGAGATCCGTATCGGGGACGTGATCGTTCACGAAGATCATGGCATCGGTATCGTCGACGGCCTCGCGGCGATGCCGGATGGGAAGAGCGACAAAAGCGGCGAAGCGATCCAGCTGCGCTATGCCGGCGATACGCACCGCCTCGTTTCGACCGACGAGGCCGACCGTATATGGCGCTACGGCGCCGATGCCAATTCCGTCACCTTGGACAAGCTCGACGGATCGAGCTGGTTGAAACGCAGGGCCGAAATCGACGCCGCCGTCGCACAGAGTGCCCGCGCAATGACCGAGCTAGCTGCTGAGCGCGCCACCCGCTCTGCTCCCAAACTTGAGCCTCCATCCGCCGCCTATGAGCGGTTTGCGTCCAGTTTCGCTTATACCGAAACGCCGGATCAGGCGCGGGCTATCGCTTCGGTGCTCGCCGACCTTGCCTCGGGACAGCCGATGGAGCGACTGATCGTCGGCGACGTGGGCTATGGCAAGACCGAGGTGGCACTGCGAGCTGCTGGCGCGGCCGCTCTCGCCGGTAAGCAGGTCGCGGTGGCCGCTCCCACCACCGTGCTCGCCCGCCAGCATATCGAGACCTTCACCGAGCGGTTCGAGGGCACAGGTCTCGAGGTGGCGGGGCTTTCGCGCCTATCCAGCGCCGCCGAGAAGAAACGTGTGCGCGCCGGGCTAGCGGACGGCAGCATACGCGTGGTGATTGGTACCGCGGCGGTTGCCGGTAAGGGGATGAGCTACGCAGACCTCGGGTTGGTCATTATCGATGAGGAACAGCGTTTCGGCGCCGCCGATAAGGCGCGGCTGCGCGACCTGAGCGCGGGCCATGTTCTGATCCTGTCGGCTACCCCGATACCGCGCACTTTGCAGAATGCGCTTATCGGTCTGCAGCAGCTATCCGTTATTGCAACGCCCCCCGCACGCCGTCGGCCGATCCGTACCCAGGTCGACTCCTTCGTTCCGGAGACCGTACGGACCGCGCTGCTGCGCGAAAAGGGCCGCGGCGGGCAGAGCTTCGTGGTGGTGCCGCGGATCGAGGATATGGGTCCACTCGGGGATCAACTGCGCAAGCTTGCTCCGGAGCTTGATCTGCTCGTGGCACATGGCAAGATGCCCGCCGCCGACATCGACGAAATAATGGTGCGCTTTGGTAGGGGCGACGGTGACGTGCTGCTTGCCACCAATATCATCGAGGCGGGGTTGGACGTGCCCCGCGCTAACACGATGGTGATCTGGCGCGCCGACCGCTTCGGCCTTTCCCAGCTTCACCAATTGCGCGGCCGTGTTGGCCGCGGCAGCCGGCGCGGTCAGGTGCTACTGCTTACCGATCCCGAGCACGAGATAGCTCCGCGCACGCTAAAGCGGCTCCGTACGCTGGAGGCTTTCGACCGGCTCGGCGCAGGTTTCCAGATCGCCGGGCGAGATCTCGATCTGCGCGGCGCGGGCGACCTGCTCGGCGAAGCGCAGGCCGGGCACATGAAGCTGATCGGTGTCGACCTCTACCAGCACCTTTTTGAGAGCGCTGTTCGCGCGGCACGCGGCGAGGACGTGGAGCGCTGGGTGCCCGAGATGCATCTCGGCGTTGACGGCTGTCTGCCTCAGGAGTGGATACCTGATGAAGACTTGCGCCTGACGCTCTATGCGCGACTGTCGCGTCTATCCGATGCACATTCCATGGATGCCTTCGCCGACGAGCTCGAAGACCGCTTCGGTGCGCTGCCCCCGCCCGCCAAGGTACTGCTCGCCATCGCTCGCATCCGCATTGCCGCCCGTATTCTCGGCATCGCAAAAATCGATGCGGGTCCTTCGGCGATCGCGATTACGCCGCGCCGTGATTTCGCAGGCGACCCCAGCATGGCCAAGCTGATTGAGAAAAATGGCCGCTTTTTACTTCGCGAAAAGATCGAAGATCCGTGTGCTCGTCTTGAGCGCGTCCTCGAACTGATCGAATGTTTTTACGAGGAATGACCTATATCGCTCGCCCGGGCGAGGTTTTTGCTCCCATGATTTGAAAGCGGAAGTGCAGACGTATCGTCTCACAACCGGATACCGGCGACACTTCGGTCGACCGTAGCGATATGAAGAAGCATTTCGCGTCGATGAAACCTCGGAAGCTTTTCAGGCCTTGAAACGGTCCGGCTGAGTTTTGGGCCGGTGCTATCTTTTGGGGGCGCGGGACATGCTAACGGAAGAGGTGACAGAAGCGCCGAAGGGTGACCGCCTCTAACGCAGCGTCTCTCTGACGTCTGCAGCGTTCGAGATCAGATCGCCAGGAAACGATCCTTGCCGGAACAGGCCGAAGACATCATGAGATGCAGCGGCTTTCGAACTCGGTCCGCACGGGCCCGTTACCGGCATCGCTTCCAAAAAATGCCATCGCAAGACGAACTCGAATTCCATGGCGTTGCGAAGCTGTAACTATGTTTCCGCAGGGGACTCCGGTAGATCGCTCTGTCTCCTTGAGGTGCGCGGTATGCTTTTCGATTGGTTGGCGAGCGCTAAAACAAGGCGCTTCGCGCAGGAAGAGGCCACCTATGCGCTGCGCGAACATGGCGAGCGCGCCGAAGATGTCGTCCATGCGAAGATGGTACAGACCACCAGCGCGCAGCGTCGGCAAATCTATCGCCTCGCTTTAAAGGCGCTCCGGGAGCTGCGGTAGGCAGAGCGCAGGGCGTAATCAGCCCGACAAACACGAGGCCGATCAGAGGATCGCCTCGATCAGGCCGAGTTCGAGCGCCTCGTTCGCCTCGACGTACCAGTTTTCCGGCGCGCGCCGCATCACCTCGTCCAAGGTCACCTGCGAGCCGTTGACCAGGTTTGCGAAACCCTCGTTCTGAATGGCTATCGAGGCCTCGATCTCGTTCAGCGCCGCCTTAAGTACGGGGATGCAGGTCGTGAGGGGGCCGGATATCTCGAGGGTCTTGGTGAGCAGGCGCTCGTGGATCATCAGGCGCGTTCCGCGGGTGAGGTAACGGTTCTCCCGGGCGAAGAAACCCATAAGGGTGGTGCCGGCCGAGTAGATCGCCGCTTTTCCCAGGAAGACGAAGCGACGCCTGGGTTCGATCTCGGAATGGAAGCGGATGTCTTCGCCCATCATCCGCGCCACCTCGGGGTCGCCGCCCAAGGTCGAAAGCTCCACGGTGACCAGCCCCTCGGTCGGCGCGTTCGCGAGCTGGCTCCGGAAGCTTTGATACATCTGGTAGTCGACGCTGCCATGGAGAAGGATGGACGGAGCATCGAAATCGGCGGCCGACAGGTTTGAACTCACGGGCGATCTCCTTCGTTTCGATTGTCGCCGCCAGAACCCGGGCCGTCCTACAGCGTTCCCAGCGAAACCAGGCGGACTCGAAAATCGCGCTAACCAAGATCAGTCTTGGTTCGCGGAGCGCCGTCGGACGGAACGAAGGTGCATCGCCGACGCTTGCGCGGAAGCGCAAAGAGGATGTCATGGAAGAAGCGAACGACAACATCGTCGACCCCAAGGACGCAGCGGAGTCTGTCGGCCTGTCCTATGTTAGTGACGAAACGCCGGGGATCACGAGGCGAAAGGCCGGCAGGGGGTGGAGCTATCGCGACCCGAAGGGCAGGATCCTGAAGGACCGCGATACAATAGAGCGGATCGACAAACTCGCCATACCGCCAGCCTATACCGCTGTATGGATATGCCCCGATCCCAACGGCCATCTGCAGGCGACGGGTCGCGATGCGCGCGGACGCAAGCAATATCGATATCACGCACGGTTTCGGGAAGTGAGGGACGGCACGAAGTACGAGCACATGATCGCATTTGCGCAGTCGCTGCCGACGATCAGGCGGGCGGTTGCAGAGCATATGGCGATGCGGGGTCTGCCAAGAGAGAAGGTGCTGGCGACTGTCGTGCACCTCCTTGAGACCACCATGATCCGGGTGGGCAATGCCGACTATGCGAAACAGAACAAGAGTTACGGCCTCACCACGCTGGCCAATCGCCACGTCCGTATCGACGGGACCGAACTCAGATTCAGGTTCAAGGGGAAAAGCGGCAAAGAGTGGAATCTGAAGATCCGCGACCGCAGGGTGGCCCGCATCGTGCGACAGAGCCAGGAACTTCCGGGGCAGCAACTTTTCCAATATATCGACGAAGACGGGGAGCGGAAGGGCGTCACATCCGGTGACGTCAACGAATATCTCAAGACGATTTCCGGCACCGCCATCACCGCCAAGGACTTCAGGACCTGGACGGGCACCGTCCTCGCGGCGCTCGCGCTGGCGGAACTCGAGCGGTTCGACAGCAAGGCCGCCGCGAAGCGGAACGTGCGAACAGCGATCGAGCAGGTGGCGGCGCGGCTCGGCAACACACCGACGGTCTGCCGGAAGTGCTACATCCATCCCGAGATCATCGAAAGCTACCTCGCCGATGCCCTCGTGCTGGAGGTCAAGCAAGAGGTGGAGAGAGAGCTTGCCGAGGATGTCGAGGGACTTCGGCCGGAGGAGGCACTCGTCCTGGCCTTCCTTCAGCAACGACTTGCAAGGAAGGCTGACGCGATCCAAGCCGACGCAGCCTGAAGAAGTTCACCATCGATCCCGGCGGATGCGTGTGGCTATGGTGAGCTTTCGCCCTTCTGCAGGCTGCAATCCCGCGACGATAAGTTCCATTAATCGTTGTATTCCATACGCGGAAGGACAAGCTTTCGGCCTCGTCCAAGCCTTGCATGAGTATCAATCGATGAAGGGGATACGCGCGCCGATCGCGGCCAGAGCCGCCTGATAGTCAACAATACCCTCCGCTTTCCAAGGCACGCTCGCCGTTGCGGCCGCTGACCAGTCGCGTTCTCCTCTCATTGCCTCGAAGCGGTGGAAAATGAAGCCGTAATCGACGTCATCCCTGGCCGAGAACCTGCTTGCTATCCGCTCCAGTGTCCGTCGAATGCCTTGTTCCGACGCACCGCAGATACCTCCCATCTCCATCTCCTGCCAAAAAATTTCGAACGCTTGCTTTCCACCCTTGTGCCAGGCGTCGAGCTCAGATCATCAAACCTGCGGTCGCCTTCGCGCTGCCGACCACGCCCGGTATGCCCGCTCCCGGATGGGTGCCCGCCCCGACGAAGAAAAGGTTTGGGATATGGTCGTCCCGGTTGTGGGCCCGGAACCAAGCACTCTGGGTCAGTCTCGGCTCGAGGCTGAACGCGCTCCCGACATGCGCTCCAAGATCAGCCTCGAAGTCTCGCGGAGTGTAGTGGAAGCACGTGTGGAGCCGGTTGAACAGATCGGGGATCAGCCGATCGCGGACACGACCGAGCACGATCTCCCGATATCTCGCGCCAAGGTCGTCCCAGTCAGCCGCCAGGTGACCGAGGTGCGGAACCGGGGCGAGGGCGTAGAAGGTCGAATGGCCGGGGGGCGCCATGTCGGGATCGGTCGCGCTCGGATGATGCAGGTAGATCGAAGGATCGTCGGGGAGCGTCGCGCGATCGTAGATGTCGGCGACGAGTTCGCCATATCGATCCGAGAAAAGGATCGAATGGTGCGCGATCTGCGGAAAGTCGCCCCTCAATCCGAAATGCACCACGAACAGGCTGGGCGAGAAACGCTTGCGACGGAGCGATGATGCCCGTCTTCGACCGTAATCGCTGCCCTTGAGCATGTCATATGTCTGGACGAGGTCGCCGTTCGACGCGACCATTCCGGCTTCATGCCGCTGGCCAGACGAGGTTTCGACGCCCGTGACACGACCGTCCTGCGATAGAATGCGCGCGACCTTCTGGGAGAGCTCGACGCGCCCTCCAAGGCGCTCGAACAGGGCGACCATTCCATTCACAAGCGCGTTCGTGCCGCCACGCGCGAACCAGACGCCATCCTTTTGCTCGAGACGGTGGATCAGCGCGTAGATGCTGCTCGTTCTCATCGGGCTGCCGCCGACCAGCAAGGTGTGGAAGGAGAGCGCCTGGCGAAGCCTGTCGTCCCTGACATAGCTCGAAACGACGTCGTAGACGGAGCGCCAGGCCCGATGTCGGGCGAGGGCAGGGGCAGCCTTCATCATCGCGCCGAAGTTCAGGAACGGCACCGAGCCGAGCTTCACATACCCCTCCTCGTACACCGCGCTCGAATAAGCGAGGAAGCGCCGATACCCTTCCAGCTCTCCCGGATCGATCGCGGATATCTCCGCTTCAAGGGCGTCGTGATCGTTGCCGTAGTCGAAGCGCGTTCCGTCGTTCCACAGCAGCCGGTAGAACGGTGTCACCGGAACAAGATCGACATCGCGCGCCATGTCCTGGCCGGACAGTTGCCACAGCTCCTGCAAGCATGCCGGATCGGTTATCACGGTTGGGCCAGCGTCGAAGGTGTAGCCGTCGCGCCTCCAGACATAGGCGCGACCTCCGGGCTGATCCCGACCCTCCAGAACAAGAGTAGCAATGCCTGCCGACTGAAGCCTGATGGCCAGGGCTAGTCCTCCGAGCCCGGCCCCTATGACGATCGCTGATCTGCCGTGCGGCATCGAACTCTCCTGGTTTGTCGCCTTCAATGCCGCCAGGGGCCCGATTTTGTCCCGCCGACCTGATCATACTCGCGTCCCGCCGATGCCGGCCATCGTCCGATCGCCGGGCTTACTCCAACCGCCGCCCACGTCGCGCGGCAGAGGAACAGAGAATTACCAATCGCGTTTAGAACATAACACGAACAAAGGTAAGGTGCCATGGCTGGACAGTTTCACAATCCGAAGCTCGACGAGCATCCCGGCTCGAACGCGGAGAAGGATCCGAAGGATTGGGTCTCGGGCGAAGAGCCCATGACGGGCGCCCAGGCATCCTATCTGACCACCCTGAGCGAAGAGGCGGGGGCGGCGCCGCCGGACATCGGTTTGACCAAGGCTGAGGCGTCCCAACGTATCGATGCCCTCAAGTCGGATCTTGGACGGGATTGACCGTCGTTCGGAGACGCCTCAGGTGCCCGGCGATCGAACGCCGGGCGCTGCCCAAATTTCCCGCGCGATCCGGTCTATGCCGAACCGACCACCCCATGTGGTGACGGGATATGTCGTCAACGGGACTGGGGTGCCTCAGCCAGATGTCATTGATACCCGCCTTCCTTGCGCTCCTTGGCCGCCTTCCGCTGGGCTTCGAGATTGTCCTCGTCTTCGTTTTCGGCCGAGACCTCCGGTTTCTCCTCGAGCGTCTCGGGCGATCCGTTGTCGCGATCCTTCCGGATCTCGTCTACGTCGTGATCGAAGCCGGGCTCTTCGCCCTGCGCGGTGTCCTTCATCGTCATATGCTGATTCCTCTATCCTTCTGCGGCCCTGTTGTTTGGCGGGGAAGGCGGCTGCGCAGAACCTGCGCTCATCTCGGTCCATCTCTCTCCGTGCTGACTCAGCAACGGTCCTAACCGGCCGCCGGCGAGAATGTCTGTCAATGTTTGGACCCGCGCAGGCTGTTGAGAACTGCGACGGCCGTCACGCCGAGAAACGCGGCGCTGGTCCACGGTCGCGCCTTGGCGAAGCCTTTCACCTTGTCCGCGATCGGCGCATCACCGGAGAAATGCTCGTGGATCGCATCGGTGAGGGCGGTCTTGGAGTTCGAGATCGGCGTGTCGGACATGGTCGTCTCCGGATTGCTCGCTTGAGGCGGATCATCTGAAACGCACGTCCTTCCCGTCTGTGCCGGACCCGCGTGATGGTGCCGATGCGTGGTTCACGCGTTGGAGGGCCGTATGGGAGACATTGCATGAAACTCTATTACTCGCCTGGCGCCTGCAGTCTGTCGGATCACATCGCGCTCCACGAGGCCGGCTTGTCGTTCGATCACGAGAAGGTCGATCTGAAAGCCAAGACAACACAAAGCGGCGCCGACTATCTGTCGATCAACCCGAAGGGCTACGTGCCGGCGCTCACCCTCGATGATGGCGAAACGCTGACCGAGAACGTCGCGATCCTGGACTGGATCTCGCATCAGGACGGCGCCCTCAAGCCATCTGGAGCTATGGGCCATACCCATCATCTCCAGACGCTTGCCTTCATCTCCACCGAAATCCACAAGAGCTTCAAACCGTTCTTCACGGGAGCCGGCGACGAGGATAAAAGGAAGGCGAAGGACATGATCCTCAAGCGTCTCGGGTATTTGTCGGACGCGATGGCCGGTGACTACCTGTTTGGTGATCAGGTCAGTGCGGCCGACTGCTACCTCTTCGTGATGCTGCTCTGGTCCCAGAAGAATGGGATCGATGTGCCGGACAGGCTGTCCGCCTATCGTGATCGGATGATGGCCCGACCCGCCGTACATAAGGCGATGGCGCATGAGGGGCTCTTCTGAGCGGTTCACCGCTCCGGTCAGGGTCATCCTATCGGGGCTCGATCACGTCTCTCGATCGTCGGTTTCGCACATGTGAGCTGTGTCTTAAGAGCCATGAGGCCGATCGCCGCCGGGCATGGGACCGAGTGTTCGCGTCACGCGCCGAGGAGCAAGCGTCTCAACGCGGTCGAGCACACCTCGCTGGAACCTTGGAACGGCTTTTCCGGTTGAGCGCGTTCGATTGTCACGATTTCTCAGCGGACGGAGCGGATGGCGAATAGCGAGCCGGGCAGGCGGAACAGCGCCGACGCGCAACGGATCGAAGCAGAGGTATTGGGTCTCGACAGTGGTACCGATCCATTCGTCGCGGCGGTGCGCGCAACGCGCATGCCGATGATCATCACCAATCCGCGCCTGCACGACAATCCCGTCGTCTTCGCCAACGACTCCTTCTGCAGGCTGACCGGCTACGAGCGGGACGAGATCCTTGGGCGCAATTGCCGGTTCCTCCAAGGCGACGAAACCGATCCCGTAACCGTGCGCGCCATCCGCGATGCGGTGGTTGCCATGCGCCCGATCGAGATCGACATCCGCAACCATCGAAAGTCTGGCGAGCCGTTCTGGAACCGGCTGCTGCTGGCGCCGGTGTTCGATGAAGACGGCAAGCTTGCCTATTTTTTCGCCAGTCAGGTCGACGTCACGCTGGAGCGCGAGCGGCTGGAGGGCCTGGAGAATTCCAATGCCGCGCTCATGGCGGAGATCACGAACCGCCTCCAGCGTCAGAACGAACAGGAGCGCGAACTGGACTTCGCGCTGCGCGCGGGCCGGTTCGGAACCTGGAGCATCAATTTCGAGACAGGCGAGCTTGCGTCGTCGCCGGCATGCCGGGCGTTGTTCGGGGTTGATCCGCAGCGGACGTTCACCTTCGAGGACCGGATCGCCGCTATTCATCCCGACGATCGTGAGACCAATGTCGACGCCATCGAGCGGACCAGGCGCGAGGGGGTCGATTTCGACCAGACCTACCGGATTGTCACGCCCGCGGGCGAGATCCGGTGGCTCACCTCTCGTGGCCAGCCGTTTCTGACCGCCGATGGCAAGCCGCTCCGGCTTGCCGGCGTATCGTCGGACGTTACCGAGCAACGACGGGCCGAACGCATGCGCATGGCCCTGATCGAATTGAGCGACGTGGTCCGCGACGTGGAGGATCCCGCCGATATTTCATTCGAAGCAGCCAGGATCATTGGCGAGGCGCTCGAGGTCAGTCGGGCAGGCTATGGCCTCATCGACCCCCGGCGTGAAACGATCACCATCGAACGCGACTGGAACGCCGATGGTGTTTCTTCGCTCGCGGGTGTTTTGCAATTCCGGGATTATGGCAGCTACATCGATGATCTGAAGCGTGGCGAGGACGTGATCATCCCGGACGCCAGGCTTGATCCTCGCACGCAGGACGATGCCGGCGCGTTGGAAGCGATCAGCGCCCGGGCGGTCGTCAACATGCCGCTGACCGAACATGGCGGGCTCGTCGCGTTGCTCTACCTCAACCACGCCGCCGCCCGCGAGTGGCCCGAGGACGAGCTTGCCTTTATCCGTGAGGTGGCTGAGCGGACCCGGGTTGCCACCGAGCGGCGTCGCGCCGAGATCGACCTCGCCGAGCTTGCGGCATCGCTCGAGCGGCAGGTCGAGGAAAGGACCAAGGATCTGCTGGCGGCGGAAGAAGCGCTCCGACAGTCCCAGAAGATGGAGGCGGTTGGCCAACTCACCGGCGGCCTCGCCCACGATTTCAATAATCTGCTCACGGGCATCACGGGCAGTTTGGAAATGATTCAGATGCGCTTCGCGCAAGGACGGGGCGCGGACGTCGATCGCTATGTCCAGGCGGCTCAGGGCGCAGCCCGCAGAGCGGCGTCGCTGACGCATCGCCTGCTCGCTTTCTCGCGGCGACAGACACTGGCGCCAAGGCCGACCAATGCGAAGGACCTGGTCAATGGCATGACCGACTTGATCGAGCGGACCGTTGGTCCGTCGATACAATTGGAGGTCGTGAATGCCGCCGGGCTATGGCCTGTCTTGGTCGATCCGAGCCAGCTCGAGAATGCTCTCCTCAATCTTTGCATCAACGCCCGCGACGCCATGCCCGATGGCGGGACGATCACGATCGAGACCGGGAATCGCTGGCTCGACCGGCGAGCCGCCGCCGAGCGCGACATGGAGCCGGGTCAATATGTTTCGCTCTGTGTATCCGACACCGGCACGGGCATGAGCAAGGAGACCATATCGAAAGCCTTCGACCCCTTCTTCACGACGAAGCCGATCGGAATGGGCACGGGCCTCGGCCTTTCGATGATCTATGGCTTCACACGGCAGTCCGGCGGTCAGACCCGGATCTATTCGGAGCTCGGACAGGGATCGATGGTCTGCCTCTATCTGCCGCGCCATATCGGCGAGGCGGAGGACGCTGCTTCACCCGAGGCGGAGCCCGCGCCGATGCCTCAGGCGCGCGATGGCGAGACCGTTCTCGTGGTGGACGACGAACCCACGGTCCGGATGCTCGTTACGGATATCCTGGAAGGCCTTGGCTATGCGGCCCTGGAGGCGGGGGATGGCGCGTCCGGGCTCAAGATACTAGAGTCCGACAAGCGTGTGGACCTGCTCATCACCGATGTCGGACTGCCGGGCGGCATGAATGGACGGCAGCTTGCGGATGCGGCGCGCACACGCCGTCCCGACCTCAAGATCCTTTTCATCACCGGCTATGCCGAGAATGCCGTGCTGAGCCATGGACATCTCGCGCCTGGCATGCACGTTCTTACCAAGCCCTTCTCCATGGACGCGATGGCCCAGCGGATCACAGAACTTCTCGATCACCACCGGTGAGCGGTCGGAGATCCGGGCGCCGGCGGCTGAGTGTTTAACGGATCACGATCATCGGGACGACGGCGATCAGCATGACGGCCGTCGCGACCCATCCCACGCGGTACAGCCGCTGCCCGATCACGAACTTGCCCATCGCTCTGCGCCGGCGCGCGACCAACATCATCCCGGCCATGATCGGGACCGCGACGACGCCGTTCACAACGGCGCTCCAGAACAGGGCCTTGATCGGATCGAGCGACGACCAGTCGATCGCGATCCCCAGGAGGGTCGCGCATCCGATCACGCTGTAGAAGCCGACCGCTTCCCAGGGCTTGTGCTCAAGGCCGCATTTCCAGCCTCGGCTCTCTCCGATCGCATAGGCCGCAGAGCCGGCCAGGACCGGCACCGCCAGCAATCCCGTGCCCACGATGCCGAGCGCGAACAGCAGGAAGGCGAACCGGCCCGCAACGGGCTGAAGCGCCTTGGCCGCATCCGCGGCTGTGGCAATGGCGGTGGTCCCCTGCGCGTGCAGTGTCGCGGCCGTGCCGAGCATGATCGCAAGCGCGACGATGTTCGAGACCGCCATCCCGGCGAAGGTGTCGAGCTTCATTCGCCGGAATTCCCGACGCGCTTGCCAGGGGGCATCGACAAGAGGTTCAGCCGAATCGTCCTGCCTGACTTCCTCAACCTCCTGCGCGCTCTGCCAGAAAAACAGATATGGGCTGATTGTCGTGCCCAGGATCGCCACCACAGTCACGACGGCGTCCTTGCTCGTGACGCGGGGGACAACCAGACCGAGCAGCGCGTCGCGCCAGTCGATCGTCACCATGAAGATGAGGGCGACATAGGCGAGCAGGCACAGCGTGATCCACTTTAGAACCGCGGCATAGCGGCGGTAGGGGAGGAAGAGCTGCAACAGGAGCGAGACAAGGGCGAACCCTATCGTCAGCCAGTGTGAATCCACGCCGAGCACGAGCTCGCCTGCGCTTCCCATCGCGGCGATGTCGGCACCGATGTTGATCGTGTTCGCGACGAAGAGAAGTACGACCAATATGCTCACCAGTCCTTTCGGAAGCAGGTCGCCCATGTTCTTGGCGAGACCGCATCCCGTCACCCGGCCGATATGGGCGCTGATGAGCTGGACCGCCGACATGAGCGGGTAGGTCAGGACCATCGTCCAGAGCAGGCTGAAGCCGAACTGGGCGCCCGCCTGGGAATAGGTCGCGATACCGCTCGGATCGTCATCGGCCGCGCCGGTCACCAGACCAGGTCCGAGCTGCTCGAACAGTGCAATGGACCGAAGGCGGGTTCCAAGTTTCATCGGGATCGAAGCTCTAGTGTCTGTGATTGAGCGGGAAAGCAGCGCCGCGACGGATGTCGCGGCGCTGTCCATTCTCATTCGCCCGTCGTGACATTGCCCTTGAAATCGAGACCGACATGGACGGTCGCGCCGTCTTTCTGCGCCATTCCGCGCCAGACGCCGTCCTTGTCCTTCTTCAGGCGCGACACCTGCGTGTAACCGGACTTGGCGATATGCGCGCGGGCCTGCTTCTCCGTGACGCTGTTCGCGCCGCGCGACACGGTCCCATCATCGACCGTGTGTGCGGTCTTGATCGCCGCATTGGGCTTGGCGCCGGTCTGCGCCTGTGCCGGCACTGCGATCAACAGGCCGAGACAGAGGGGAATGATCGATTTCATCGCATTGTCCTTTCAGATGCCGGATCAGGGGCGCTGGAAGCGAAGCCGTTCGGCTTCGATCTCGGATGCCGTATATCCCGGTGCATTCTCGTCGAAGCGTTCCCAGCCCTCCGCTTCATAGGCCTGGCGGCGATCGATCAGATTGACGCTCCGGTCATCGCTGAGGATAGCGCGCGCGGTGGGCACCAACGGTTCGTCCACCTTCGCGGTCACCAATGTGCCGCCGCGCCGGACGCCCTCGGCGTAGACGTGAGCATCTTGCTCCGGCACGCCAGCATTTGTGAGCGCTCCGACGAGTCCACCCGCGGCTGCGCCCACGAGCGCACCGCCGGCCACGCCCACTGCTGTCGCCACCAGCCATCCGGCGGCGACGACAGGCCCAATGCCGGGAATGGCGATAAGCCCGAGACCGGCAAGAAGACCTCCGACACCGCCGACGGCCGCGCCGATCCCGGCGCCCGCGCCGGCATCCTGGGCAGCCGGGTCGAGTTGGGTGTGGTGTTCGCCGCGCGTGTCGTTGGCCACGATGCTGATGTCGCGGTGGGCCACGCCCGCCGCCTCGAGATCCTGGACCGCGCGACGGGCATCGTCATAACGGTCGAACAGGCCAGTGAGTGTCTGGGTCATATCATCTCTCCTGCCGGAGCAAGGCTCCGGCTTGTCATTGCGTCATGGGCTTGTTCAGCGTGCCGTCCCGCGGACGACGAGGTGGTAGAGGACGAGAACGACGACGGCGCCGACGACCGCGACGAGCAGGCTGTAGAGGTTGAGACCGGTGACGCCGGCCGCGCCGAACTGGTTGAACAGGAAGCCGCCCACCACGGCTCCGATCACGCCGAGCACGATGTCGAGCAGGACGCCTTCGCCGGTCCGATTGACGATCTTGCTGCCGACGAAGCCGGCGATCAGACCAAGGATGATCCATGCGAGAACAGACATACGTCTTCTCCTGATGCTCCGAACGAGGTTTCGGATGCAGGAAAGCTAGGGGCGCCCGCCCAGATGCCAAAGATGCAGCGACACCCAATCGCTTGGTGCATCGGCACCTATTCGTGGCCGGGATCACTCCCCAAATGATGCCCGCGATCCCGCGCCCAGATGATCGCCTCCGCACGGCTGTGCGCGTCGATCTTGGCGTAGAGGCGGGCAACGTGATTGCGAACGGTGTTGCGCTTGAGGCCGAGCGCATCGGCGATGGCCTCGTCGCTTTTGCCCTGCGTGATAAGGATCAGGACCTCGCGCTCGCGCCGGGTGAGTTCGACGCTCGACACCGCCGAACCCATGGGCGCCACAGGGGTTCGCAACGCAGCGAGGCGATCCATGATCTTCTGGCTGAGCCAGCTTGAATCCTGCATCGCGCCTTCGATGGCGGCGATGAGGTCGAGTTCTGTGCGCTTGCGATCGCTGATGTCCTGAAACGCGCTCAGGATGCAATATTGGCCGTTGATGGTGACGGTCTCGGCAGAAGCGAGGCAGGTGAGCAGCGAACCGTCCCGGGTCTTGAGGTTCAGTTCGTAGCCTCGGAAAGCGCCGGCCTCGGCGACGCGCTCCTCGATCTCGCGCCGCACCTTGCCGCTTTCGAAGAGCTCGATATCCGCCGGCCTGCGGCCGACAACCGATTCGTAACCCCAATCGGTCAAGGCGAGGAAGGCGTGGTTGACGTTGAGAATGCGCTGACCTTCGAGGCTGGTGAGAAGCATCGGCACCGGAGCGAAGCGAAAGGCGGTCGCGAAGCGCTCCTCGCTCTGTCTCAGCGCCTGCTCCGCACGCCGTCGCGGCTCGAGGTCGGCGAAGGTGAAGATCATGCACTGCTCGTTGTTCGGCATCTCGGCAGGGTGACCCGCCAGCAGGACGAGCTTCGTGGCACCTGAAGGCAAGGGTAGTTCCGCCTCCATCTGGGGAATGGTTTCGCCGGCCTTGAGCAAAGACTTGGCTTGATCGCGCCGCTCCGCCTCGGCGAGGATGTCGAGCTCGTAGAGGGTATGGCCGATGATCTGGTCGCGATCCCACCCCGAAAGTTCGAGGAAGCCCTCATTGACACGCACATAGCGCAGATCGTCGAGCCGCACGATCAGGGCCGGCGCGGGGTTGGCGTTGAACATGCTTTCAAAGCGCTCTTCCGCCTCGAAGGTCTCCGTCGCATCCGCGATGACGAGGATGCGGAAGGCGGGGCCATCATCCTGCCGATCGAGTATCAGACCGCGCTCGCGATGGATCCAGTCCGGCTCCGACATGCCCCGTCTGCGCACCTCGACCACGACATCGTGAAAGCTTTCGCCTCGGGCCAGACGCGCCATAGGTGTCGCTTTTCGCTCGAGCTCTCGACCATCGCGAAAACGAAGATCGAACCGGCGGTCATAGTCCTTGGCCGATACGCCGAGATCAGCGATCGTCTCGCAACCATGCATGGTCAGGGCTGCGGGATTGGCAAAAAGGATCCTGCCGTCTTCCGCCAGGATGATGATGCCATCGCTGACGGCAGCGAGAATGTCGCGGAGCAACTCGTGGCTGTCGGCAACCGGAACTGGCTCTTGATCTGCTTTCGTCATGCTCGTCGCCAACCGTCTCGCCTCGCCGCTCGAATCCGATCCGCAGGGGGCGGACTGGTTCAACATGCGCGCTGCGATTTCGGTCCGTATGAGGACTCCTCCCGTCGAAGACTCCCGAGCCTTGCGGAATGCCTTTTGAGGGGCCTGAGGGGAGCGAGTTCGTCGAGAGTGCGTTCGGCAGGTCCGGCCAGGGAGCACTTTCGATGTTCAGCGAAGAAGACGAGCGATGGATGCATACCGCGATCGAGGCGGCCACCGAGCGCGGCCGCGATCCGAGCCTTTCGCCGATCGGGGCGGTCATCGTCCTCAAAGGCCGCGCGATTGCCGTCGAGCGCAATCGCACCGAGGAACTGTGCGACGCGACGGCTCATGCGGAGATGATGGCGTTTCGCAAGGCCGGGGTGGCGGTCGGCGACATGGAACTGCGCAATGCGGTGCTCTACTCGACGCTGCAACCCTGCGGCATGTGCACTATGGCCTCGATCTGGTCGAAGGTCGGTCGCATCGTCTACGGCGCCGGCCGCGACGACGTGCACCAGATGTATTTCGAAGACCGCAACTTCGACACGATGAATTTCGTGGCGGACGCCTACCGGGACGATCTCGTCCTGGAAGGGGGATGTCTTAGAAAAGAATGCGCGGCACTCTATTACGGGCCGGACGATGACGTGCCGAAGGAGGAACAGGGTAACATCTAACCCGGGTCAGAAGATGGCAAAGAGCGCCACGCCGGCGATCATGAGCAGCGCACCGACGATCCTCCCGATCCCGGCGGAATGCTGGGTAAAGCCCAGGAGGCCGAAATGGTCCAGTGCGACCGAAGCGACGGTCGATGCGGTCACCGTCAAACCGATGAACAGTGCCGCGCCAAGACTTTCCGCCGTATAGATCATCGCGGTGACGAAGCCGAAGCCGAGCAATCCGCCCGTCCAGCCCCACCAGGGTATGGAGAAGATTTGTCCTCCGCCCGGCCATCGCTCGCCAACCGCCAACGCGGCGACCAACGACGCGGCGAGCGTGGTTATGGCAATCAGTGCCAGCGACAGAAAAGGGGCGTCTAGCCCCTTTCGCAGCGCGGTGTTGGTGCCGGCTTCAAACGCGTTAAGCGTGCCTGCGATGAGCGCGATCAGGACGAAAAGCGCGCTCATGCGACAGGCTTCGAGCATAGGCGGGGGTGCGCGTGTGGCTCCGTCATTCGGTTTCGACCGAGGTGGCGCCAAGATCTTTCAATCGGCCGACAACGCCGTCACGATCGCGCTCGTTGGCGAGATCGATCGACACGATGATCGCCTCTCCGAGAGCCGGATCCTTTTCAGCCGGCACACCCGGGTGCCCGCTCTCGACGTCCGCGCCGTCGGCCGTCTCGCCGCTGCTGGCATCAGCTCCGTCGGCCGATACGAATATATCGGTTCGTTCGATCCCCATGTCCTGCACAAGGTGCTCGATTGCCAGGTCCGCAGCGCGCCGCGTAGCAAAGCGCGCCGTGATGCTGAAACCATTCGTCGCTTCGGCTTCGCGCTCCTCCAGGATTTGCCGCTCGGCCTCCTCGTCATAGCCCGACGATGGCGCGGGCTCCCCGTCGCCGGGGCGCGTCTGGGACGGTGCGTCCGAGGTCGGGAAGCTCTCGTCGAGCGCCACGTCGAGCTTGGCATCGACGTTGGTCGGATCGGATTTCAGCTGGGGATGGGTTTCTGCGTCGTGCGCTTCACGAACGTCCGGTGTTTTGTCATCGGTCATGTCGGGCTCCTGGATCGTGACGGTCAACAACGATCCCGAAGGGCCCCTGGGCGCAGGCCGACGACGGTAAATTATACCAACCTGGATTAGCCGTTAGGCATGGCATGCGGGTGGCCGCGATTCTTCAACCCTTGCTTATATTTCGTCTCCAGCGTGCACCGGCATTCGCCCGACCGCATCTGACGCGGTCTTCTAACCTGCGATGTCGGGCCAATGTGGGCGCACGGCAAGCCATGGCCGGGCGTCGTAACTGCCCCACTTTCACCGGCGGCGCTCCATAGCCGCATCGCCTCTTCGACATCATCCCCGCGCGAAGCGTGATCCGTCATCGAACCGCTCAATGCTGAAGCGAACGCCGCGTTTCGGGCACGATGATCTCGCCTCCTAAATCTTGGCGAGACGGTTCAGGCCTGGCGGCTACCGGCATGGTCAGCTTGGTCAAAGCAACTGAGTTGACCTGAAGCAATGCGCTCTTCCGAATTTCCTGATTAGGTTTGATCGAAAAGATCGGGGCACTGCAGCAATGCACTATCGTTTGTACACGCTGGATAGAGCGCGGGGCACGATCAAGGCTGGGACGGATCTCGAGGCACCAGGCGATGGCGAGGCAATCGAGTTGGGCAAGGCAGCCCATCCGGAGGGCGGCGCCTTCGAGCTTTGGTGCGCGAAGAGGCGTGTCTTCAGCAATCTCGAAGCCAGCAATCCGTCGCAGGCCTGATCGCCTAAATCATTGCGCGTTTGGAACTTCGAACGCCGGACCGGCGACGCAGGAGTAACGCGTTTCTGTTACAGCGTGCGACTTCCTGTCATTGGACGAAGCAACATAGTCCATCGTGGCGCGGTCGATCGACGCACTCACCATAGAGTCGGCCGTCATGTCGCGCATCAGCACGATCTGCCTGCCGATCGAGTCCGCGATCGGCAGACGGGGAAATCCCTCCTTCTGGAACGTACGATGCCCTAGATCGAGGTTGAGCCGCACGACCGCCCCGTTGAGCGCGGTGCAGGTCAGTCCTTCCGGCTTAGTCAGAACGCTGACAGAGGCTGAACAGCCAAAGGCTGCGCAGCCCAGTAGGGCCGCGATGGGGACGCGCAAAGAGATCTCATCGGCTTGAGGACGGTAGGAAGACGACTTTAGCAGAACAGCCAGGTCGGTCCACCGGATTGCTCTGAGTTTCAAGACTATGACGGAGATCCGAGGGCATGATATCGTGGTATTTGCGTCCGAACGGCGCTCGATCTGCGGTATCGAATTCGTCAAGGTTTGCGATCACCGCGCTGGGCCTGCCGCGTATGGAGGGGGAGGCGCCGACAATCCCATCCAATCCTCCTGAGTGACGGGAGGAGGGCACGCCAGGATCCGCGGTCAGTGGTGCAGTACTGCGGGCTATTATAGTTGCTATTGTATCAGAAGATGAATTGATATCGATGGCTAGGAGGGGGTCATCGGTGTGTGAATAGATATACTCCGACGATCTCTAAACATTCACGCCCGCGTTCCCGCATCAGTTAATTGCGATCGAACAGCTCGAACCCGGTAGCGGTCAAAGGCGCCAGCGGTCCGAACTGCCAAGTCGCTCGGCCAACCGAAGCAGGCGATGCGAAGGCCTGCCCGGCAAGCCGCGCAAGAGCTTCATGTCGAGCTGCAAGAAGGTCTGACGACATGGGCGGCTGGCCGCACGCGCCCGCTCACGAGGTCCGGCGTATCCCGACTCGATCGCCGAGCGAGAAGGATCTCGGAAGCGAGTGGGGCACGACCAGCGCCACGACGAGCGCAAGGACGCCGCCGATCAGCGTGGCGATGACCCGGTGTTCGGCATTCGCGATCGGCGAGGTCTCGCCAAGCGAGATTAGGAGCACGACCGTCGCGGTGATCGACGCCGTGAGGGCGGCGTAGTGCGCCTTCTGCAGGGCGAAGGCGGCTCCAGCCGCGACTGTCATCCCGATCAAGAGCAAGGCCGGCTGACCGCGACACGCGAGGGAGAAAAGGGTGGCGATGATGCAGCCACCGATCGTCCCGCCGAGCCGCGCCAGCCCCCGGATCCGTGTTTCGTGGAGCCGAGGCTTGAGCACGATCAGCGCTGTCATCGGCGCCCAGTAGCCATTGGCGAGATGGAGCGGGACGATCAGCAGGATGCTGCCGCCGACGCAGAGCGCGGCCCGGAGCATGTGAGCGACGAGAAGTCCTCGATCCGTGCTCGGCTTCAACGTGTTCACGATGATCGGCGCGGCGGCGCCAGGAAAGAAGCGGGCGAGGGCCCAGACGGTCGCAAGCTCAGCAACGCCGCCAACGGCCACCATCCCTCCGCGCCATGCCGCGGCTGCGGCGTGGCCTTCGTAATAGCCGGCCACGAAGTAGATGATGACGACTTGAAGGACTACCCACCAGAGGTCTTCATCGCGAAGCGCCAGCGCCGCGCATCCGGCCGCCGCCGCGGCTGCCGTCATCAGGAAGACGAGGCTGTGCTGGCCGAGTACTGTCCCGAGGAAGGCTGCAATCGTCATGCCGACGAGCGCTCCGATCATGGCGCCCCAGCGACGTCCGCCGAGCTCGCGCGCGGCGCCGAAACCAACCGCGAAGGCGGCGCCCGCCGCGACCGCACCGCCTGCCGCCCAGCCGAAGGCTTGGCCCAGGAGGATCAGGATTGGCATCGCGGGCACGCAGAGCGCGGCCTCTCGCCAATGAAACGGATCGAAGTGCTGCCGTTGGAACGTCAGCGTGGTCCAATTCGGCGCCTGCTTCATCGATGCGTCAACACTGCTGCGAATGGGAAGTTCAAAGGGGGTAGTGGACATCATTCCCAGGCGAGCACGATCGTGTCTCGCCGTGCTCCTTCGTCAATCGGCTGCACAATGACCGGCGTCAGGTCACGAGTGCAACAGATGGATGTAGTTCTGGGCCAATATCCCTAGAAGACACTGATGGATGACGAACTGAGCGACGCGCACTATGAGGCCCTGGCGAGCATTCGTCACGAATTGCGGCGATTCCTGCATTTCAGTGAGCAAGCCGCCTCTGCATCGGGGGTGACAGCGCAGCAGCATCAGGCGTTATTGGCAATCCGCGCGTCGGGCGGCTCGATGCTCGTGGGAGCGCTGGCGGATCATCTGCTGCTTCGACCTCACAGCGCGAGCGAGCATGTCGATCGTCTCGTCAAGCTGGGCCTGGTCCGCCGCGGTGGCGGCACGACGGACAAACGACAGGTCCCGGTCGAACTGACATCGCAGGGCAAGGCGATGCTGGCATCGCTCTCCCGCGTGCACCGTGAGGAGCTCCGGCGGATACGCCCCTTGCTGACTCAGCTCATCGGGACGCTCTGACGAGCGAACTGGTAGCTTTGTTGGATCTGGATGTGGGGAGCCGCGCCACCGGGGTTCGGCGCGGTGCAGACATGACCGAGCAATCCGTCTCCAATGCCATAGACCAATCCATACAAAGCCAGCTCTCGGCCGCTTCTCCAGGCCTCAGTCACGATTGGGTGCTGCGATAGCGCTTGCACCTGCTCGATCACATTGAGTTCGCACAACCTGTCCAGCTTCGCACCCTGCGAACAGCCAGCGAGGTCATCGTGGCGTTGCCCATATAATCGACGAACAGGCGCCAACCACTGCGCGACCGCGTCAGCCGGTTCGGTGAGAACCGCTTCGATCCCGCCGCAGCCGTAATGGCCGACCAGCAGGATGTTATCGATGCCCAGCACATCGACAGCGTAGGCGAGCGCGGCGGTGAAATTCGGATCCCCGGGCTCAGCAAGATTGGCCACATTACGATGGACGAACATCTCGCCCGGATCGAGATCGACGATCTCGGTCGCCGGAACCCGGCTATCGGCGCAGCCGATCCAGAAGTAACGGGGGCGCTGTTGTCCGACCAGGCGAGCAAAGGAGCCCGGATCGCTGGTCGTCTTTCGTCCGGCCCACGCTCGGTTACGTCGGAGAAGATCCGGGACGGGACCATCCGCAGCACCGACCGTCATGTCGGCGAGTGAAGGTTCGGCACGCTGCCTCGCGTTTTGCCCTTGGTTCCGTCCTTAATCAGACGGCGCAGGCGATCCTGCTCTCGCCAGGTTCGACCCACCGGGAGCAGTGCGAGAGCGCCGATCCCAAGGAAGAAGATCACCATCTGGACGAATGGGCGTCGTGCGGCGCCGGGAATGATGAACAGTGATGCCAGCACCAGCCAGGGGCCGAGCTCAGGCAACCGCATCCACTTGAAGACGTGCCACGCGGCCCAGGCGACGAGCGCGGCAGCAACAATGCCGCCGAACACCTGGAGCAGACAATTGGCAAATACGACGAGCATATCGCGGTCCCCCTGCTGGTTCGGGCAGCATCATGATATGAATATCGTAGAGCGATATATGTTCCCGATCAAATTGATTTTGCAAAGCGCGAACGGGCGGTTTCGGCCTGGCGGTGCGCGCTCCGCGCCTTGAGCAGATCCTGCCTCGAAAGGATGCCGACGACGCGCCCGGTTCCCGCATCCACGATCGGTACGCGGCCGATACCGGTTTCTATGATCATGTCCGCGATCAGACCGCACGGCGTTTCAGGATGCGCCGCGGGCTGCGAGACGTCGGACAGCGTTTCGGCGAGACTGACATCGCCTTCCGGATCGGTGACCCGCCAGCGGAGCGCGTCCGTGCGCGAGACGAGGCCGAGCAGGCGCCCGTCAGCATCGACGACTGGATAGCTGCGATGCTTCGCCTCATCGGCGAAGAAAGCGCTGGCCGCTGAGATGCTCATCGTTCCAGGCAGCGTATCCGGGTGGGGCGTCATCAGCTGCCCTGCCTGGAGGAAATCGAGCGGATCGACGGTATATTCCTGCAGGATGTGTCGGCCGCGCCGGGCGATCTTCTCGGTGAGGATCGAGCGCCTCATCAGCAGGACGCTGACCGCATAGGCACCCCCGGCGCTCGCGATCGTCGCAGGAAGACTGGCGAAGTGGCCCGTCAACTCGGCCGCGAAGAGCGCGCCCGTCATCGGTGCCCGCATCGCGCCGCTCATGATTCCTGCCATGCCGATCATCGCCCAGAAGCCGACATCACCCGGCAGCGCGTGGCCGAGCAGGCATCCGGTGGCTCCCCCTAAGATGAGCAGCGGCGCGAGGATACCGCCGGACGTACCCGATCCCAGCGCGATCAGCCACACGATCGCTTTCACGAACAGGATTGCCAGGACCACGCGCATGGCGAGACTGCCGTCGAGCAACGTCTGGATGCTGGCATAGCCCGAGCCGAGCACGTGCCGATCAATAAGGCCACCAATGCCAACGAAGATCGCGCCGATCGCAGGCCACCACATCCAGTGGACGGGCAGGCGATGGAACAGGTCCTCCACGCGGTAGAGCGTCGTCGAGAGCAAAGCCGCTTCCAGGCCGACGATCAGCCCGATGACGGCGGCGGCGGCCAACACCCAGAGGCCGGCGGGCTGTGCGGAAGCGGTCGCGAACATCGGCCCCGCACCGATCAGCGTCGGTCGCCAGGCAAAGGAGACGAGCACGGCGACGACGACCGGCACGAAGCTGCGGGGCTTCCATTCGAACAGCAGCACCTCGATCGCCAGCAGGATGGCGGCGAGCGGCGTTCCGAAGATCGCGGTCATGCCGGCGGCAGCGCCCGCCACGAGCAGCGTCTTGCGTTCGGCCGCGCTCAGATGGAAGCATTGGGCGAAGAGCGATCCGATCGCCCCTCCGGTCATGATGATCGGCCCCTCGGCGCCGAACGGGCCGCCGCTGCCGATCGAAACGGCGGCGGAGAGGGGCTTAAGCAACGCAACTTTGACAGACAGGCGGCTCTCGCCGAACAGGATGGTCTCGATGGCCTCGGGGATGCCGTGGCCCCTGATCTTTTCCGAGCCGTAGCGCGCCATCATGCCGATGATCAGACTGCCGATCAAAGGGATGACAAGCACCGCGAGCCCGACGGCACTGTCGGTGATGAGCGCGGGTGCAGCGGACAGCCGCCCGAACCAGAACAGGTTGGTGGCGACCGCGATCATCTTGAGGAGGATCCAGGCGCCAAGAGCACCGCCTGAGCCGACCACGACCGCCATGGCCGCCAACAGCAACATGCGCGCGTCGACGCTGTGATCGGCAAGCGGGCGCCGGGCGAAATGGTCGGGATTGATCGCTGTCACTACGAGTCCCAAAAAATGTGCGAGCCAGATATATCGCATACCGATATAGAACAAGGCGCGACATCGATGGTTGGAGCGCGGACGGTCTCCGGAGGCATGGTGTGTCGACCGGAGCATCAGCGGAGGAGATCCGGAATGAAGGCTGCCAGCATCCTGGAGATGATCGGAGGGACGCCCCACGTCCGCTTCGCCCGCATGTTTCCCGACGTCGAAGTGTGGATAAAATCGGAGCGCACCAATCCTGGTGGCTCGATCAAGGATCGCATCGCCCTTGCCATGGTCGAGGACGCCGAGCGGACGGGAAAACTCCGGCCGGGCGGTACGATCATCGAGCCGACCAGCGGAAATACCGGGATCGGCCTCGCCATGGTGGCGGCCGTCAAAGGCTACCGGCTCATTCTCGTTATGCCCGAAAGCATGTCGATCGAGCGCCGCCGCCTGATGCTCGCTTATGGCGCGACGTTTGATCTCACCCGCCGCGAACAGGGCATGAAGGGGGCCATTGAGCGTGCCGCCGAGCTTGCCAGGTCAATCGACGGCGCCTGGATCCCCGGCCAGTTCGAGAATCCGGCGAATATCGATGTTCACGCCCGCACCACGGCGCAGGAGATACTGGACGATTTCCGTGACGATCCGCTGGATTTCCTGATCACGGGTGTCGGGACCGGCGGACACATCACAGGCGTAGCGCAGGTGTTGAAACCGGTTTGGCCAGATCTGAAAGTCTTCGCCGTGGAGCCGACCCTGTCGCCGGTCATCTCCGGCGGTCAGCCCGGTCCCCACCCGATCCAGGGGCTCGCGGCCGGCTTCATTCCCGCCAACCTGCACACGCGGCTCCTCGATGGCGTGATCACGGTCGAGGCGGCCGCGGCCAAGGAGATGGCGAGGCGCTCGGCGCGGGAGGAAGGGGTGTTGGTCGGAATCTCGTCCGGCGCGACGCTTGCGGCCATCGACCAGAAGATTTCGGAGGTGGGAGGGAATGCCAGGATATTGGGTTTCAACTACGACACCGGAGAGCGCTATCTCTCGGTCCCGGATTTTCTGCCAGGAGCGGAGCAGGTCTAAGGTTTGATCTTGGCCAATTGCTGCCCGCGCACGATGAGCCGATCCCTGCATGGGCGTGCCGCATGACCGCCGCCTGGGGCATGATGAGGCAGGAGCTAAAGCTGTGGCATGCATCAGCCGTAACGGCTGCAATTGACGAATAGCGGAGAGGCCGTCACTCTTTCGCAGATGCAACATCGGGCGGTGGATCAGTGCGGATCGTAATCGTCGATGACACGGGTCTGCGCGCGACCGTCCTGGAGGATGGCCTGCGCGACGCCGGCTTCGACGATATCCATATCGTGCCCCCGCGCGGCGGCTTTGTCGCGCGGATCGAGCGGCTGGCGCCCGACGTCGTGCTGATGGACCTGGGCTCCCCCAGCCGCGACACGCTGGAGGAGATGCTGGTGGTCAGCCGCGCGCTGGCGCGCCCCATCGCCATGTTCGTCGATCAATCGGACGACATCATGATCGGCGCGGCGATCGACGCGGGCGTCTCCGCTTATGTGGTCGACGGCTTACGCAAGGAACGGGTGAAACCGATCCTCGATCTCGCCATCCGGCGCTTCAACGCCTTCGCCCGGCTGCAATCGGAGTTGGACGAGGCGAAGAGCGCCATCGCCGAGCGCAGGACGATCGACCGCGCCAAGGCCATCCTGATGAAGAGTCGCAACCTTTCCGAGCCGGATGCCTATGCGCTGCTGCGATCGACCGCGATGAACCAGGGCCGCCGCATCGCCGAGGTGGCCGAGGCGCTGATCACCGCGAGCGATCTTCTGGGAGGGGCTGCATGACCCGGATTTCCGCCGCCTTCCTGCCCTTGACCGACAGCGCCGTGCTGATCGCCGCGCGCGAGAAGGGGTTCGCCGCCGAACAGGACATCGCGCTCGACCTGATCCGCTCCGAAAGCTGGGCGACCCTGCGCGACCGGCTGGTCTACGGGCAGGTGCAGGCCGCGCACATGCTGGCGCCGCTGGCGATCGCGGTGACGCTGGGGCTGAGCCAGCATCCCGCCGCGC
Source organism: Sphingomonas chungangi (assembly GCF_013778325.1). Taxonomy (GTDB): domain Bacteria; phylum Pseudomonadota; class Alphaproteobacteria; order Sphingomonadales; family Sphingomonadaceae; genus Solisphingomonas; species Solisphingomonas chungangi. The sequence continues at coordinate 464,585 of NZ_JACEIB010000006.1, forward strand.
TCTCGGCGCCGTTCAAGCTCAGCGTCAACGGCAACGTGTTCGTGATGGGCACCGCCTTCGCCGCCGCGCTCGATCCGGACATTGCGCGGCGCATCGGCGACCCGATCGCCACGGCGCACGATTTCGCCGGCGCGATCGGACTCTATCGGCGCAAGCCCGTGATCGGCATCGTCCATCGCTTCTCCTGCCACGCGCTGCTGCTGCGCTACTGGCTGGGCTATGCCGGGATCGATCCGGATCGCGATCTGGTGCTGCGCGTGCTACCGCCGTCCCTGATGGGCGCGGCGCTGGAGGCGGGCGAGATCGACGGGTTCATCGCCGGCGAACCGTGGAGCACCGTCGCCGTGCAGGCGGGGCTCGCCGAGATCGTGATGGTTGGCGCGCGCGTCTGGCAGCGCGGCGTCGAGAAGGTGCTCGCGATGCGCACCGGCTGGATGGAGGACAATGCGGAGGTCGTCGACCGGCTGCTCCTCGCGCTCGACCGGGCGGCGGCGTGGTGCGACGATCCGGCGCATCATGGCGAGTTGGCGGAGTTGCTGTCTCGGCCCGACTATGTCGGACGGCCGCCGGAGGCGATCCTGCCGACGCTGACCGGGCGGTTGGTGGCGCGGCCGGGCGATGCGTCCGTCGAGGTGCCGGCGACGATCCTGTTCCACCGCGAGGCGGTCGGCTTCCCGTGGCGCAGCCATGCGCTGTGGATCTACTCGCAGCTGGTCCGCTGGGGGATGGCCGAGCCGTCGCCCGAGGCCGAGCGGCAGGCGGCCGACGTGTTCCGATCCGACATCTATCGCCGCGCGCTGGCTGGCACGGGCGCACCGATGCCGGGCGCCAGCCTGAAGGTAGAGGGCGCGCTTTCGGAGCCGATGGGCGTCGGCTCGCACAGCGCCGGACTGGTCCTCGGCCCCGATCGCTTCTTCGACGGCCGGGTGTTCGATCCCGCCGATATCGATGGCTATCTCGCAGCTTTCCGACGATGATAATTTTTGCACTTGCGAAGAGAGACGCTTTCGTGACAGCTTGAGTCGTCGCGCAAGGATGCGCGCGCTTCACGGAGCGGCGCCCCAACGAGGGGGCGACCTCCACCATCGAACCAGCAAAGCCGCTGTCCGGCCGTCGCCATGTGCGAGGGGCCGGAGGCGGCTTTTTTCGTGTCAACGCAATCCGAGGGGGATTCGACATGGCGACGGCCTATTGGCAGGACGGGAAGGCGGAAAGCGCCGGCGGCAGCTTCTGGAGCGCGGGCCATCGGCCCACTTTGATTGCCGCGTTCCTGTATTTCGATCTGGCGTTCATGGTGTGGGTGCTGCTCGGGCCGCTGGGGCCGGAGATCGCCAAGACGCTCCATCTCACCGCCGCCCAGAAGGGCCTGATGGTGGCGACGCCGACGCTCGCGGGCGCCTTCCTGCGGCTGGTCAACGGTTTGCTGGTCGATCGCATCGGGCCGAAGCGATCGGGCGCGATCAGCCAGCTGATCGTGATAGCCGGCCTGCTGACGGCGTATCTGACGGGCGTGAACAGCTTCGGCGGCACGCTGGCGCTGGGCGTGATCCTCGGCTTCGCCGGCGCCAGCTTCGCGATCGCGCTGCCGCTCGCCAGCCGTTGGTACCCGCCCGAACATCAGGGCAAGGCGATGGGCATCGCCGGCATGGGCAATTCGGGCACCGTGCTCGCGTCGCTGTTCGCGCCGATGCTGGCCAAGCTGTTCGGCTGGAACGCGGTGCTGGGCCTGGCATGCATTCCGCTGGCGATCGTGTTCGTCGTCTATCTCGCGCTGGCGAAGGATGCGCCCAACGCGCCCGCGGCCAAGCGGTTCGTCGATTATCTGCAGCCGCTCAAGACGGCGGACGCGTGGTGGCTGATGCTCTTCTATTCGGTGACCTTCGGCGGCTTCGTCGGGCTGGCCGCCTCGTTGCCGATCTACTTCACCGACCAATTTGGTTTGACCACGGTCATGGCCGGCTATTGCACCGCCGCCTGCGTGTTCGCGGGATCGCTGGTGCGCCCGCTGGGCGGGGCGCTGGCGGATCGGATCGGCGGCGTGAAGACGCTGAACGCGGTCTATCTGGTCGCCGCCGCGGCGCTAGCCGGGGTGAGCGGCGCGCCGACGCTGGCAAGCGCGCTCGGCCTGTTCGTGGTGGCCATGCTGGCGCTCGGCACCGGCAACGGCGCGGTGTTCCAGCTGGTGCCGCAGCGTTTCCGCGCCGAGATCGGGGTGATGACCGGCCTCGTCGGCATGGCGGGCGGCATCGGCGGCTTCTACCTCGCTTCCTCGCTCGGCTTCGCCAGGCAGCTGACCGGCAGCTTCGCGCCGGGCTTCCTGATCTTCGCGGGCCTCGCGCTGGTCGCGGTGGCGGCGCTGACCGCGATCAAGGCCCGCTGGCGCGCGACCTGGGAGGCGGCCGCCAACGGCGTCCGCATCTGAACCCAAGACCCGGACGGGCGGCGCACCGACGCCGCCCGCCGGACCGATCGAAGGGGCATCCATGAAAACTTTCATCGCAACGGCGGCCGTGCTGGCCGCCGCTGGGCCGGCTTGCGCCCAGACGATCCAGCTGAAGCCAATCGCCGATTTCCGCATCCGCTACGAAGATGTCGATCAGGACGGGCTGCCGAAGGACGCCGATGCACTCACCTTTCGCCTGCGCGGGGGCGTGCAAGCCACCGACGGGCCATGGTCCGCGCTGGTCGAGGGTGAGGGCACGCTGGCGGCGATCGACCATTATGACGATGGGCTGCACGGCGCGAGCAACCGCCCGCTGATCGCCGACCCGCAGGATATCGGCCTTTATCGCGCGCAGATCCAATACAAGGCGAAAGATTTCACCGTCACCGCAGGCCGGCAGCGGATCACGCTCGACGACGAGCGTTTCGTCGGCGCCGTCAACTTCCGAGACAATGGCCAGACCTTCGATGCGGTGCGGGTGGAGGCGACCCCGATCAAAGGCCTGAAGGCGGACGTTTCCTACCTGTGGAGCGTGCGCACCATCTGGGGCATCGATGGAAAGGCGGCGCGGCAACAGGCGGTTTCCGGCAACAGCGTGCTGGCCAATCTTTCCTACGCGACGCCGATCGGCACGCTGACCGGCTTCGCCTACCTGATCGACGAGGACGAGTTCTCCGTCCAGAAGTTCGCGCTCTCCAGCCAGACCTATGGGGTCCGCTTCGCCGGCGCCCATGCCTTCTCCAAGGCGGTGAAGCTCGGTTATCAGGCGAGCTATGCCACCCAGTCGGATTGGCACCGGAATCCGAACAGCTACCGCGCCGATTACTACCTCGTCGACGGCACGCTGGACGTCTCCCTGCTCAAGCTCGACGCCGGCTACGAGGTGCTCGGGGCGGCGCACGGTGCCGAGGGCGGCGTCGCGCTCACCAGCTTCCAGACGCCGCTTGCGACGGGCTTCAAGTTCCAGGGCTGGGCGGACAAGTTCCTGACCACGCCGCCCAACGGCGTGCGAGATCTCTATGGCAGCGCCGGTCTCGGCTGGAAGCAAATGGGGCCGGCCAAGGCGGTGACGGTGCAGGCGGTCTATCATCGCTTCACCAGCGACCGGCTCGGCCAGCATTATGGCAACGAGTGGGACGCGCTGGCCTCCGCAAAGCTCGCTAAGACCACGATATCGGTGCGCTACGCCGATTATCGCGCGGACCGGCTGTTCACCGACACGCGCAAGATCTGGCTCCAGCTGGACTGGGCGCTGTGATTTTTGCCGCAGTGCAAAATCGACACTTGAGCGACGCCCCGATTCGGGTCATCATCCACCTCGAACGGGCAAGGACGCCCGATCGATCATAGCCGGAGCCATCCAGAGCGGGATGGCGCCGGCCCATCGCCCCGGCGGGTTCGTCCCCCGGTCCACGATGCAGGCAAGGCCGCCATCCCGACGTCGCTGAACAAGCGAGGTCCGGATGGCGGCCTTTTTCATTTCCGGAGCAGAGCGCATGGATTTCCAGAGGCACGACAGCGTAGGAGAGGAGGCGGCGGTCGATCAGGCCGCCGCCCGCAACCTTCCGCACCTCGTCGTCATCGGCAACGGCATGGCGGGGTGCCGCGCGGTGGAGGAATTGCTGGCGCGCGATGCCGGCCGTTACCGCGTCACGATCTTCGGCGCCGAGCCGCACGTGAACTACAACCGCATCATGCTCTCGCCGGTGCTGGCGGGCGAGAAGACGTTCGACGAGATCGTGATCAACGATCGCGCCTGGTATGCGGACAATTGCATCGAGCTGGTCGTCTCCGATCCCGTCGAGAAGATCGATCGCGATGCCAGGACGGTCACCGCGCGATCGGGCCGGACGGTCGCTTACGATCGGCTGCTGATCGCGACCGGCTCCGATCCCTTCATCATCCCGGTGCCGGGTCGGGACCTGCACGGCGTGATCAGCTTCCGCGACATGCACGACGTCGATCGGATGCTGGCCGCAGCCGAAGCCGGTAGAAAAATGGGCGGCGGCGACGCGGTGGTGATCGGCGGCGGCCTGCTCGGGCTCGAGGCCGCGCACGGCCTCACGCTGCGCGGCATGAAGGTGACGGTGCTGCACATCATGCCCACGCTGATGGAGCGCCAGCTCGACGAGGCCGCCGCGTGGCTGCTCAAGACCGCGCTGGAGGGCAGGGGCCAGACCATCCTCACCGGCGCCGACACCGCCGAGATCTTCGGCGACGGCAAGGTCGAGGGCGTGCGCCTGAAGGACGGGCGCGAGATCCCGGCCAGCCTCGTCGTGATGGCGGTCGGCATCCGCCCCTCGGTGGCGCTGGCGCGCGATTGCGGGCTGGAGGTGGGGCGCGGGATCAAGGTGGACAATCATATGGTCACCTCCGATCCCAGCATTCTCGCGGTCGGCGAGTGCGTCGAGCATGACGGCATGGTCTACGGCCTCGTGGCCCCGCTATGGGAGATGTGCCGGGCGCTGGCCGACGGGTTGGTGGAGGCGCCGACCGGCTATCGCGGCTCCGTCACCTCCACCAAGCTCAAGGTGGCGGGGCTGGACGTCTTCTCGGCCGGCGATTTCTCGGGCGGCGACGGCACCGAGGACATCGTGCTCCGCGACGCCTCGCGTGGCATCTACAAGCGCGTCGTGCTGAAGGAGGATCGCGTCGTCGGCGCCGTGCTCTACGGCGATACGGCGGACGGCGGCTGGTATTTCGATCTGATGCGCAAGGCCGAGGATGTCGCGGATCTACGCGACATGCTGATCTTCGGCCAGGCCTACGCCTCCGGGGGTGGGCGCGCGGACCCTAAGGCGGCCGTTGCGGCGCTTTCCGACGATGCGGAAATCTGCGGCTGCAACGGCGTCAGCAAGGGCAAGGTGGTCGCCGCGATCGAAGGCGGCGCGTGCAGCCTTGATGCGGTGCGCGCCACGTGTAAGGCCTCGGCCTCCTGCGGCTCGTGCACAGGCCTCGTCGAGACATTGCTGGCGCTGACGCTGGGCGACGATGTCGAGACCGGGCCGAAGACGATGTGCAAATGCACCAGCTTCACCCATGACGACGTGCGCCGCGAGATCGTCGCGCAGGGGATGCGATCGATCCCCGAGGCGATGCAGAAGCTGCATTGGTCGACGCCCGACGGCTGCTCTTCGTGCCGGCCGGCGCTCAATTACTATCTGCTCTGCGCGCTGCCTGGTGAATATGAGGACGACCAGCAGAGCCGCTTCGTCAACGAGCGGCTCCACGCTAACATCCAGAAGGACGGTACCTATTCGGTCGTGCCGCGCATGTGGGGCGGCCTCACCAGCCCCCGGGAACTGCGCGCCATCGCCGACGTGGTTGAGAAGTTCAACGCGCCGATGGTGAAGGTGACGGGCGGCCAGCGGCTCGACATCTTCGGCATCAGGAAGGAGGATCTGCCGGCCGTATGGGCCGATCTCAACGCTGCCGGCATGGTCTCGGGCCACGCCTACGGCAAGGCGCTGCGCACGGTGAAGACCTGCGTCGGTTCCGAATGGTGCCGCTTCGGCACGCAGGATTCGACCGGCCTCGGCGTCCAGATCGAGAAGATGACGTGGGGATCGTGGATGCCCCACAAGTTCAAGATCGCCGTCTCGGGCTGCCCGCGCAACTGCGCCGAGGCGACGATCAAGGATTTCGGCGTGGTCTGCGTGGATTCGGGCTACGAGCTCCACATCGGCGGCAATGGCGGCATCAAGGTCCGCGCGACGGATTTCCTGTGCAAAGTCGAAACCGATCGGGAGGCCATGGATATGTGCGCCGCCTTCATCCAGCTCTACCGAGAGGAGGCGCGCTACCTTGAGCGCACCGCGCCCTGGGTGGAGCGCGTCGGCCTCGATCACGTGAAGAGCCGGATCGTCGATGACGAGGGCAACCGCAAGGCGCTGACACGGCGCTTCCTGCATTCGCAGAGCTTCAGCCAGGACGATCCCTGGGCCGAGCGCGCCGCAGGCGCCGACCGGCAGCTTCACCATCCCATGGCCGAATTCCAGCCGATGACGGCTGTCGCAGCGGAGTGATCGACATGATCGGAGACTGGATCGATATCGGCTGGGTCAACGAGATCCCGGTGCGCGGCAGTCGCACCGTGCCGGTGGTCGGCGGTGAGGAGATCGCCGTCTTCCGCACGGCCGACGGCAAGGTGTTCGCGCTCGCCAACCGTTGCCCGCACAAGGGCGGCCCGCTCAGCCAGGGCATCGTCCACGGCCACAGCGTGGCCTGCCCGCTGCACAACTGGCAGATCGCGCTGGCGACGGGCGAGGCGCAGGGCGAGGACAAGGGCTGCACGCCGACCATTCCGGTGAAGATCAGCAGCGGCCGGGTGCTGCTCTGCCGCGCCTCGACGCTGAAGGCTGCCGCCTGAGGTGAGCCAGGCCGTCCGCACCACCTGCGCCTATTGCGGCGTCGGCTGCGGCGTGGTCGCGACGCCGAACGGCGAGCGCTCGGTCGCGATCGCGGGCGATCCCGATCATCCCGCCAATGGCGGCCGCCTCTGTTCCAAGGGCACGCATCTCGGTGAGACGGTGGGGCTGGAGGGACGGCTGCTCCTCCCGATGATCGGGGACAAGCGTGCAAGCTGGGACAAGGCTCTCGATCTCGTCGCGCGGCGCTTCAGGGAGACGATCGCGCGGCATGGGCCGGACAGCGTCGCCTTCTACGTTTCCGGCCAGCTGCTGACCGAGGACTATTACGTCGCCAACAAGCTGATGAAGGGCTTCATCGGCTCAGCCAATATCGACACCAACTCGCGGCTCTGCATGTCGAGCGCGGTGGCGGGGCATGTCCGCGCCTTCGGGGAGGATGTCGTGCCCGCGAGCTACGACGATCTCGATGCGGCCGACCTGTTCGTGCTGGTGGGTTCCAACACCGCCTGGTGTCACCCGATCGTCTACCAGCGCATCCAGGCGCGCCGCGCGGCCTCGGGCGCCAAGCTGGTAGTGATCGACCCGCGCCGTACCGAGACATGCGAGGATGCCGATCTCCACCTGGCGATCCGGCCCGGCACCGACGTAGCGCTGATGAATGGGTTGCTCGCCTATTGCTGTCGCGAGGGGCTGGTGGACGAGGCCTATCTCGCCGCCAGCGTCAGCGTGCCCGAAGGCTTCTGGGAGAGCCTCGACGAAGGCCACGATCTCTGGACCATCGCCAAGGTCTGCGACGTGCCTCCGGCCGATCTCCAGCGCTTCTACGACCTGTTCGCCGCGCACCCGCGCACCGTCACCCTGTTCAGCCAGGGCATCAATCAGTCGCTGCGCGGCACCGATCAGGTGAACGCGATCTGCAACGTTCATCTCGCCACCGGGCGGATCGGCAAGCCCGGCGCCGCGCCCTTCTCGATCACCGGCCAGCCCAATGCGATGGGGGGCAGGGAGGTGGGCGGCCTCGCCTCCAGCCTCGCCGCGCACATGGATTTCGCGCCCGACAATATCGCGCGGGTCGGGCGCTTCTGGTCGGCGCCGCGTATGGCGACGAAGGCCGGCCTCAAGGCGGTCGATCTGTTCCGTGGCGTGAGCGAGGGGCGGATCAAGGCGATCTGGATCATGGCGACCAATCCGGCCGTCTCCATGCCCGACGCCGGCCGGGTGCGCGAGGCGCTGGCCGGTTGCCCCTTCGTCGTCGTCTCGGACGTGATCGCGGATACCGATACGACGCGCTATGCCCATGTTCGTCTGCCTGCCGCCGGCTGGGGCGAGAAAGACGGCACCGTTACCAACTCGGAGCGCCGGATCAGCCGCCAGCGCCCCCTCTTCAGTCTGCCCGGCGAGGCGCGGCCCGATTGGTGGATCGTCAAGGAAGTCGGCCGGCGGATGGGCTGGGGCCACGCCTTCGCTTATGATCGTCCCGCCGACGTGTGGCGCGAGCATGCCCGCCTCTCCGCCTACCAGAATGATGGCGCGCGACTGTTCGACCTCAAGACCCATGCCGCGATCGGCAACGAGGCGTATGACGCGCTGGAGCCCTTCTCGTGGGGTGGGCGGCCATTCGCCGATAGCCGCTTCCCGACGCCGGACGGCCGGGCACGGCTTGTCGCCGTGCGGCAGGCGCCGCTCGCCGATCCGCTCAGCGCCTGGCCGATGACGCTCAACACCGGCCGCTATCGCGACCAGTGGCACACGATGACGCGCACCGGCCTCTCGCCGAAGCTCGCGCGCCATCGCGAGGAGCCGCTGGTCGAGGTCCACCCGCGCGATGCCGAGCGACTTGGCCTTGCCGAGGGCGACATCGCCCGCGTCACCACGCCGCAGGGCGACAGCCTGTTCCGCGTGAGCCTGAGCGCCGGCCAGCGGCGCGGCGAATTGTTCACGCCGATCCACTGGACCGATCGCCAGTCCACCGGCGGACGCACCGGCCTGCTGCCGCGCCCGCTGGTCGATCCGCATTCGGGCCAGCCGGGCTTCAAGCAGACCCCGGCCCGCGCCGAGAAGGTGGCGGTGGAATGGCGCGGCTTCCTGCTGCTCCACGGCCATGCCGAGCTGGTGCCGGATTGCCTGTGGGCGACGCGGGTGACGGTGCCGACCGGCACGCTCTACGAGCTGGCGGGCGCTGGCGATCCCGCGCGGCTCGATCGCTGGTTGCCCAAAGGCGAGCGCGTCGAAGTGTCGGATGCCCGGCGCGGTTCGCGCAGGACGGCGATCATCGCCGACGGCAGGCTGGCCGCCGGCCTCTTCATCGCTCGCGATGACAGCCTGCCGCCGCGCGACTGGCTGATCGCGCAACTGGGCAAGGCCGCCAACGCCGCCGTGCTTGCCGGGCGCCCGGCGGGGCAGCAGGTCGATCGCGGCCCGATCATCTGCGTCTGCTTCGATGTCGGCTTGCGCACGATCGTCTCGGCCATCGCCGAGCAGGCGCTGGTCGATGTCCCCGCGATCGGCAAGGCGCTGGGCGCCGGCACCAATTGCGGCTCCTGTCGCCCGGCGCTGGCCCGCATCCTCGCCGAGCATCCGCCCGGCCAAAAGGAAGGAATCGCATGACGCAGGACGACTTCGTGCCAGGGACGGTCTGGCTGGTCGGCGCCGGGCCAGGCGACCCGGAACTCCTCACCCGCAAGGCCGAGAGGCTGCTGGCCCATGCGGACGTGGTGTTTCATGACGCGCTGGTCGGCGCCGGCGTGCTGGCACTCGCCAGGCCGGGCGCCGAGCTTGTGAGCGTCGGCAAAAGATCGGGGCGTCATTCGAAGAGCCAGGGGGACATCAACGCCCTGTTGCTGAGAGCGGCGCGCGAGGGGCGGCGTGTCGTGCGGCTGAAGGGCGGCGATCCCTCCATCTTCGGCCGCTCGGCGGAGGAAATGGAATGCCTGGCGGCGGCAGGAATCCGCGTGCAGGTCTGCCCCGGTATCACCGCTGCCAGCGCGGCGGCCGGTTCGGCCGGCATCTCGCTGACGTTGCGTGGCCTTGCGCGTGGGTTGACCTTCGTCACCGCGCATGCGCGCGCCGGGGAGATGCTGGCGATCGACTGGCCGGCTCTCGTTCGCAGCGAGGCGACGCTGGCGGTTTATATGGGACGCAGCGCGGCCGGTGAGGTTGCGCGCAACCTCATCGCGGCGGGCCTGTCGTCCGAGACGGCGGTGCTGGTTGCCGTCGACGTGTCGCTGCCAAGTGAGCGGCTGGTGCGTGGCCGACTTTCCGCGCTTCCTTTCCTCGTCGAGGCGGTGAGCGACGACAGCCCGACCTTGCTGCTGATCGGCGAGGCGACGAAAAGCTCCCCTGGTACCGGGTTGTCCGATGAAAACGCTTCGGCGAGCTTGAGCCCAGTTGACCTCCACGTCAGCCATCGCGCGAGGTTGCGACCGATGTTGACCATCGCGGTCGCGCAAGGCACCCCGGAGCCTATGAGAAATCAAACTCTCTGGGTGCCGACCCCGTCGGGAGAAATTGAGGTAATCGTAACAGGCGAGGCGCTGGAAGTGCTTCGGGCGGGCGGCCACTTGTTTCAGGATGGAATCAGTCTCATTCGTCACTACCGCAGCTTCATAGCCGAGGTTGCGCTGGACAAATATCAGCAGGAGGGAGATCGATCTCGGGCGGTCGTCGTCGATGCAACAGACGTCGCCGACTGACCTCAACGCCGAGATACGCCGAGCATTCATCTGCCAAGGTTGGCTTCGTCCCTGCAGGCGCACTCCAACTGGCTATGATGTTGCCCCGTATCTTCATCCCGCGGCTTCAAAGCCAGATCATTCCTGAACCTTTCCACCGGCCCCGACGTCGGGGGGTACGCGACGATCGACGAGGCGACCTGATCGACTTCGTGTGCGGCCGTTATCCGTGACACAAGAACTCGGTCTGGCGTCAGCTACGTGAATGGCTGGCAAGTTGGCTATGCGGCAGATTCTTCATTTGAAGAATGAGCGAGTTTGATAGACCGGATCCTCGTAGCTCGCGCTGCCTCCGCATTGCCTGCGCGATCATGGCCGGCCTGCTGGATCCATTCCAGCAACGCGCCCGCCTTCATCGGTTTCGCAAAATAATAACCCTGAGCCTGCTGATAGCCTAGCGCTATCAAGATGTTGAGTTGCGCTTCACTTTCGACGCCTTCGATGACACATTCCAGACCAAGAGTGCGACAGAGACCGACCACGGCAGACAGAATGGTTCGGTTTGATGCCTCCTCCACGTTGATCGCGAAACTGCGATCAACCTTGACCTTGTCCAGCGGCAGCCTTCTCAGATAGCCCAGACTCGAATAGCCCGTCCCGAAATCATCGAGCGCGACACGCGCGCCGAGCTGGCGAAGATGCTCGATCCCGCTTACGGCTGCCTCGAAATCACGCATCAGCGCCGTCTCCGTGAGCTCGAAGGTGATACGCCGCGGGTTGACACCGGCTTGGCGGATCAACCCGGTCAGCTTGTCGAGAGTGTCGGGTGCGCAGATGTCATGCGCAGAGAGATTGAACGAAAGATCCAGCTCGAAGGGCAGTTGAGCCAGTTCATGGACGGCCTTTCCGAACAAGGCGAGCGTCAGCGCCTGGATACGGCCAAGTCGCTCGGCGGTCGTAATGAAACGATCCGGCGGCACCGCGCCGATCATCGGGCTTGTCCAGCGTCCAAGCGCTTCGATGCCCAATATCCTGGAAGTCTGAAGGCACAGAATGGGCTGGTAGCAGACCGACAACTCCGTTTCGAGATCAGCACTCTGCAGGGCCGCCTCGATCGCGCGTTCCGAGCGGATCAGGGTTTCATGTTCGAGCGAAAACAGCGCGCAGCCGCCTCGTTTGGTGCTCTTCATGTGGTAAAGCGCGTAATCGGATCGATCGAATAATTCGTGCACGCTGTCGCCGGCCTCCGGATAGACAGCGATACCCGCCGAGCAGCCGAGAGCAACGCGCTGGCCATCGATGAAGAATGGAACGGCAAGCATATCGCAAATGGCCTGGCCCGTCGCCGGTATCGATCCGACATCATCGGTGAAGAGAAGGCCGAACTCGTCGCCTCCCAGCCGGGCGAGCAATACGCCGTCCGATGCCATGCCCGCCAGGCGCCTGCCGACCTCGGACAGCAGGCGATCTCCCATGGCGTGCCCGTAGGTGTCGTTGACCGGCTTGAAGTGATCAAGATCGAATACGCCCACGGCCAATTGCGACCCCGTCGCTTTAGCGTTCTGAAGCGCTTCTTCGAAGCGACTGAAGAAATAGCGCCTGTTTGGCAGGCCGGTCAGAACGTCGGTGTGCGCGAGGAGGGCATTTTCGGCATTCAGGCGCTCCGTCTCGGCTTGCTTTGCGCCAAGTTCGGTTCGGGAGCGGATCATGGCGGTGAAGCCATCGAAACTGTTCAGCAGGACCCACACCATGACGCCCGTCACGAGGGCGATATTGAGCGCCATGGCGACGAAGACGGGATCTCCGCGCAGCAGATAGTATAGGAGATATGGGCCAGTGACGACCGCCGTCACCAACATCGCGGCCTGAGGAAGATATACGAGGCAGAAAATGCAGCCAATGACGGTCGCTGCGATAAACAGCGCGACATGGCCGCGTTCATCCGGCCCGCCATATTGGTCGATAAGAAGCGACCATGCGATGAACACGGCGCCTAATATACCCGCGAGTGCCGTCGTCCGAACGAGTTGCGATCGCGCCGCACCGACGCTGATCGTCTCGGCCTTTTCCGCGGTGAGCCAGGCGACGATACGCCAGCCACATATCGCGATCAGTACACCCAGAAATCCCAGCGTGGTCCATCCCGGCGCAAAACCGTAATGGGTATATCCCACCGCGCAGGCGTTGAGCACAAGCAGGGCGTAAAGCAGCGGAACCTGTCGCTTGAGCTCTGCATATTGCGCCAGGATGATCTCCGGCTCTTGCGAAAATGCAAAGACGTCCTTCATCGTTGCCCTGTCTGGCAGATCTCCAGCGCTCCTAAACCCCTGTCCGGGTTAACAAAATGCGCTTGCTGCGTCCGATACCGACCAAAGTCGATGGTACGCTGCGGGAACGGCCTCATTTCGCAGCTTGGCTGCCGGCTGCCCATCCGCCTGGTACCGCGAAAGGTCTTTCATAATCCTGTAGGCCGTTCCAAAGTGCAATCGCTCCCGGTTTGATCTACCCCTTGACGTTGACAGGATATGCCATCGCCAGCGGTCGACGAGGGGGGCTGCGCCCAAACCCTGCGGGCGTTCGACGCCGATATGACATTGGTCCGGATCTGCCTCGAAGACCAAGCCAGCGTCGGGATACCCGGAAGCAATTTGCCCCTCTATGCAGTGGGGAGATATCAGGAGGTCAAGAACGGCCGCGCTTTCGCAGGGCGCCGCGCGACGTCGCCTGTCTTCGTTACCATTTCACCTCACAATGCCGACTTTATGGTGGAAGACATTGAGATATCGGGCTGAACATCGTCCGCTTGGTGGATCGGACTCGGCGGACACTATGCTCGTACGTGCGGTGAACGGGGGAACCCCGCCACCATCCGCGCCGGCGAGGTGGGGAGCGGCCTGGACCCAGGTCGAGATCGATATGATGCTGGCGATGATTGCGAAACGAAAGCCGCAGAACGAGGTTGCGCAAGCACTGTGCCGCACCCTCGGCGCGATCAAAATCAAACTTTCTCAGGTTCGCCACGATAGGCCAGACAGCACCCCGTCCGTTGCCTCTCCGGACACCGCGGCAGTCGCACCCCTTCGGCGCAGGCCCTGGAGCAGAACCGAAACCGAGGCTCTCCGCGTGATGATTGCGAAAGGATGGGGAGACATGAGAATTGCGAAGGTGCTCGACCGGACTCCCGTCGCCATCTCCGTCAGACGGAATCGGCTGAGGATCCAGGCCTCGAAAACTAGCGGCCTACAAAAGCGTATCTGATGTGGATGACATCATCGTCGTTCGTGCAGGCGCGCACCCGCTCGATAAGCGTCATTTGGGAAATCGGTTAGGGCACCGCCAGCGCATGTCTTAGTCAGAAGCCTCCAGACAAATGCGGCCACCCCCGGGGGTACGCATGTGGAGAGGAGCGAGACATGGACGCCAAAGTTGGAGAAACGGTAACCGGATGCCCCTTCGGGCATGCGGGCGGATCGACCAAGAGGACTGGGAACCGCCAATGGTGGCCGGAAGGTCTCAGCCTTGTCGGGCTCAACCAGCATTCGCCGCGCTCCAATCCGCTTGGAGCTGACTTTGACTATGCCGAAGCGTTCAAGACGCTCGACCTCGACGCGGTCATGGCTGACCTGAAGGCCTTGATGACCGATTCCCAGGATTGGTGGCCGGCGGATTTTGGCCATTATGGCGGCCTCTTCATACGCCTCGCCTGGCACAGCGCCGGCACGTACCGGATCACGGACGGACGCGGTGGGGCCGGCGGCGGCCAGCAGCGCTTCGCACCGCTCAATTCATGGCCGGATAATGCCAGCCTCGACAAGGGCCGCCGCCTGCTGTGGCCGATCAAGCAGAAATACGGCAATGCGCTGAGCTGGGCCGATCTATTCGTCCTGTCCGGCAACGCGGCCCTAGAATCGATGGGCTTCAAGACCTTCGGCTTCGGCGGTGGTCGCGCCGACACGTGGGAGCCTGAAGAACTTTACTGGGGACCCGAAGGCACCTGGCTTGGCGACGAGCGCTATTCGGGCGAGCGCCAGCTCCATCCGGCCCTCGGCGCCGTGCAGATGGGGCTCATCTACGTCAATCCGGAGGGGCCGGGCGGCGATCCCGATCCGGTCGCGTCGGCAAGGGATATCCGCGAAACGTTCGCGCGCATGGCGATGAACGACGAGGAAACTGTTGCGCTGATCGCTGGCGGCCATACCTTCGGCAAGACCCACGGCGCGGGCGATCCATCCTTTTTGGGACCGGAGCCCGAGGGCGCGCTGATCGAGGATCAGGGACTTGGATGGCGTAGCAAGTTCGAGAGCGGATCGGGCGCCCACGCCATCACCTCGGGCCTCGAAGTGATCTGGAGCCAGCAGCCGACCCAATGGTCCAACCACTATTTCGACAATCTTTTCAAATTCGAGTGGGAGCTGACGACCAGCCCAGCCGGCGCGAAGCAGTGGGAGGCTAAGGACGCGCCGGAGGATATTCCCGATCCCTTCGATCCTGACAAGAAGCGCAAGCCAACGATGCTGACCTCGGATCTCGCACTCCGCTTCGATCCGGAATATGAGAGAATTTCGCGGCGCTTCTATGAAAATCCAGACCAGTTCGCCGATGCGTTCGCGCGGGCCTGGTTCAAGCTTACCCATCGCGACATGGGTCCGATCGGCCGCTATCTGGGGAAGCTTGTTCCGCAGGAAGAACTGATCTGGCAGGATCGGATACCAGTTCTCGATCACGAGGTGATCAACGAGAGCGAAATTGCTTCGCTCAAAGAGACAATCCTCGGCACCGGCCTGGGCGTCTCGGAGCTGGTTTCCGCGGCTTGGGCATCGGCATCGACCTACCGGGGATCGGACAAGCGCGGCGGCGCCAATGGCGCGCGCATACGCCTCGCGCCGCAGAAGGACTGGGATGTCAACAATCCGGCGCAGCTCGCGAGGGTTCTCGACGCGCTCTCGAAGGTGCAGGCCGATTTCCAGGCGAGCGGCAAACGAGTATCTATCGCCGACCTGATCGTGCTGGGAGGGGGCGCTGCGATCGAGAAGGCGGCACGCGATGGCGGCGTCGAGGTAAGCGTTCCGTTCAATCCGGGTCGGATGGACGCGACGGCCGAGCAGACCGACGCCGACTCATTCAATGCCCTTTATCCGGTGGGTGATGGGTTCCGGAACTGGTATCACTCGTCCAACTTCATGGCACCCGAGGAGTCGCTGGTCGACAAGGCGCAACTCATGCGTCTTTCGGCTCCGGAGATGACGGTGCTGGTTGGTGGCATGCGGGTGCTCGGCACCAATGCGGATGGCGGGGACGAGGGCGTTTTCACCGATCGCGTTGGAACGCTGACCAACGACTTTTTCGTCAACCTGCTCGACATGGCCACCGAATGGCAACCGACGGGCGACAGGAACCGCTTCGTGGGGCTCGATCGCACTACTAAGGAAGAGCGCTGGACTGCTACACGGGTCGATCTTATTTTCGGATCGCAGTCCGAACTGCGCGCGATGGCAGAGATCTATGCTCAGTCTGATTCGAAGGAGCGATTTGTCCAGGACTTCGTGAAGGCCTGGGGCAAGGTGATGGATGCGGATCGGCTCGATCTCCAAAAGCCCGCCGATGCGTTCAGTCAAAAACTTTCGGCGTAGGACTACCGGGCGGCGCAGACTGCGCCGCCCGATATCCATGCGAAAGGCAGAATGGGCTCAACTGAAAACGGTGGGAGGCTCCCGAGACTGGCGGCTGCGCGTCCATATCGACACCCGCACAGCGTCAGACCACGCCGGAGGTTATTTCAGATCCCTCGGGTCTTTCCGACCCTGATCGGTTCATTCGCGGTCGACATTTTTTAATCCTGATAAAGGAACGCATCTGGGGGGTCTGGTAGCGGGTCGGAAAACGCCGGAGAACAGTATGACGCGTAGCGTGTTGGTCGCCCGCCTTGCCGAGGCCAATCCCCATCTCCCCCGAGACTCGGTCGAGCGGCTTGTCTCGGTCTTCTTTTCCGCCCTCACGGATCAGTTGGTGACCGGGGGACGAGTGGAGCTCCGAGGATTTGGATCTTTTTCGACCAAGGCGCGCGGAGCCCGCGTCGCTCGTGATCCCCGATCAGGCCGGCCGGTCGACGTCCAGGCAAAGCGCGTGCCGGCGTTTCGACCGGCCGCCGGCTTGAAGAGAGCGCTCAACGCCCGTTTTGTCGAACGACCCACGATCATCGAGCCGACCGATCAGGCGGTCGGGACTGTCGCCTTCGATTCGCCAGCCAAACCCGCACAGGTGGTAATCTGATCGATGCCGAGAGAATGCCCGCCTCATGGACACCTGCAAGATTCGGTAGTGGCGCTCCCAGGCTCCTCGTAGGGCATTTGCGACAACATGCGGCACTGGTCGAAATTTTCACGAAGCGCCAAGATCAAGACGGCGGGCTATCTGATCTCGGTAGTGAGCGTGGTCCTTCTGGCGATCGTTTCATGGAAGAACGCGCAGAAGGATCCGGTGCTGGCGGTCTGCCTGTTCGGTGGCGCGATGACGTCAATGCTCGGCATGGGGCTGCGCTGGTGGAGCTATGAAATCGAGGAAGGCGAGAAGAAGTGAAGCCTGCGGCGGCAGAATGGCTCTTCGATAAATCTTGAGCAACCTCCCCATTTATAGATGTCAGATTACTTTGAACGCACTGCCGGCAACATCCAGGATCCGATCCGCGGCGGGCTCCCGATGTCGCACGCTAACATGGACAGCGGAATTCTCCGGCGGATCAACATCGCCACGATAGTGCCGAAGTCGAAGGGCCGGCGATGGCGGCGACGACGCGCGAGATCGCGCGGAAGCGCAAGGTGGTGGAGGTCGTCATGGCAGTGACTCTGGTATGTGCGCCCGGCATGGAGGCCGGGTGCGATCCGGTGTTCAGGCGAGAGCATCTCCGCGACGATGTTGCCGCGCGCCGCTTTGGAAAAGGGGGCAGGTCTGGGGCGTGGCGTCGGCGATGGCACGCGCCGTGGCGGCCTCGACACGCATAGGTCCGGCAGGCAGGCGCACCCGAAAGCCAACATTCCGCTCCGATGCGCCTATGGCTCGCGCGATCGGGAGGGCGACCTTCAATAGCCTGGAAGGATCGGGCGATTTCTTCTGGCCGGCGCTGTTGAGCCTGCCGGTTGCGTTTCCGGTGGATGGGGTTCTGCTGAAATGGATCGCCTCAGGGGCCAACCGTCCGGATAGTCAGTCACGGCTCAGGCGCCCGAAACTGAGGGCGCAGGCGACCGTCGATTGGGTCTCGTCGCGCGAGGTTTTCTTGGCGGGATCGTGCTGATCGTCTTTGCATACTCCGCAAAAAGTCCGATCACCGTCCATGAGAATGCCCAGAAGGTGTCTGGACCAAGGTGCGACTTTGCGATCTGAGCTACCATCTGGGCGCCCGCGATCAACCAGAGCAACAGCCGCAGATCTAATAGCGGTGTCGTCGGCACATCGAGCAGGCAGGCCGTGGCGACGGTGATTACGACGCCGGCCAGGATCGCAAACAGGATGAAGCCGCCATTGGCATATTCCGAGCCAGAGCCGATCCGGGCTGGGATCGTGAGCGTTGCCGCCAACCAAGCGTATCGGGAAAACGCATGTTGAGTGAGCCCGAGGCGCTGACAGATCCAGATGATCGGCGGGTGAAAAATGCGCGTGCCGATCCAATAATCTACGCAGCGGATCATCGGCTCGCCTTCGGGCGACAACGCGAAAGCGTCAGGGCGCGTTCGATCGCGCGAAGGGCCGCCTCCCGTCGCCAACCATGTAGAAGCTGCCCGGAAGCTCGTCGCTCGGACCGGACCTCCACCAACGCCGTGGCGAGCATCTCCTTCGCGCGCTCCTCGACCGTGCTCATGTCGATCAGCCTTCATCCTGTCGCTCTCAGGCGTGATGACAGCGTCTCCGTCTGCCCGAGCGCAGAGGATAATCGCCGGGCGGCCGGTGAGTTGCGGCGAAGGTGGGCAAATCCCTGTCAATCAGGAGTTCGGCTCTGTTGGCACCGAAGAAATCTCGAGCCGCATTTGTAGCTTTTCTGCGTACCCCGGCAATCGGCCAACGGTTGCGCCGGAGACTGTGGCCATACCATCTTTCACGCCCCCATTGGCAGCTCGGCACCTCGCCTGCCGTCGTGAACGCTTCGCGCTCGAAGACTGACACGGCAGGCGATCCGTCTTGCCCCCCGTCGAGAGCACGCGTCCTTGTTGACGTAGACATCGACGGAGCCGTCTAGATGGAACGCAACTCATGCCTCGGCCGGAAGTGGCATAATCCCACGTCCGGCCGGTTCGGCGCGAGCAGGACGGTCTCTCACAGCGCTTCAACGTGGATTGCGCGGCCTTTCAGGGGTTCGGCGCGCGCCTGATCCCGCTGTTGACGTTCGGTCCCACACGAAGCCCGATGCGCCGCCGCCGGGCGGGCAGCACCCAGCGCCACCGGCCGCACGGGCAACCAATGACAAGCCGGAGGCTATCGCCTGAGATCAACCGCTATGCCTTGGTCGCCTGGGCGTCCGGGCTACCGTGCTTTCTGCCATCGGTGATCTTTATCCGATCGCCCCCTTTCACCGTCTTGCCGCCCTTCGATGGATCCGCATGCTCGTGGATCCTCTCCAACTCCTTCCGGGCGGCTTCATCCACGGCTTTTCCCGGCTCCGCAGTTGCTGGGTGTGATCCGACGTCGTTGTTGATATCCTTGCTCGTCAAAGGCGCCTCCTGGTCTCAGTCATACATCGTGAAAAGCGGGGTCACGTCGGCTGCCCTGGCCGGCGGACCAACTCGGTCTCATCATCCTCGAGCGCGATATCCCCGACGCCAAGCTCGTCATCGCTGGGGACGACTTCCTCAGCTGGTGTTAGCTTGTTGTCTCGCTCGTCTCCGAGCCCGTCATCGTCATTGGCGCCCGTTGAGATTGTCTCGCTGATGTTGGCGCGACGCTGGCCCTCTGGCTCCGTGCCGCGGTTGCTACCCTCCTTCGGGGGATCGGCCGGCTCGTGCTCGTTCGTATCGTCCATCTCCACCTCCACATCATGAGAGGTAACGAACGCTCCACACCGGCAAATTCTCACCACTCCTGACGCAGATCAGCGAGATTTTGCGGCGAGCCGAGCCAGTGCGCATGAGTTGCTTCTCTCGCATTTCCCGATCCAGCGCTGGCCCGCCTGGATAGAGGCGATCCCCCTCCCTTACGCGACTCGCCTGTTCGCTCTCATACGCCGAGATCGCGGCGCGGATCGCCTGTGCGAACGAGGGGTGCGGCTGTATTCGATTACCCGATGCCGTCCCGCTCTGATGGTTGTTGCATCGCCGCGGCTGGGAAGATTGGCTTCCGGGCATCGCCCGCCATTTCTATTGCCGGCAATGGAGGCGTTTGCATCGCTGGATCCTGCGCCCCGACTACCGTGTCATCGACGATAGGTCGGCTGGCGGTCGTTTCGACTACCCGCCCGAGAGCGAATGGAAACGTCTGATCAGTGCTATCGCAGCTGACCGGCCAAGGAGAGGGGCATGGCAAGCCACCGCGAGACGATCAGTCTCCACGATCCCGATCATAATCGCGCGATCCAGATCATCACCGCAGCGACGGCTGCCGCAACACGGGCGACCAGGGGCGATCCACAACCGGCCGTCCGAGCGCTCGCCCTCGTCCTGTCCCACTACCGCGATGCCGATCGCGGTCTTGCGACCAACAAGGCGATCCGCGAGCGCGGCGAGGAGGTCGGAAAGAACTTCGCAGGTCTGGTGCGCTGGATGCGCGGGGTCCGCGGGCAGCCGACGAGTCGATGTTGCACGCCATCGTGCGCGACATGGCTGGGCGTAGACCCAATGCCCGATCACCTGACCTGGATCGTTTCGGATACGGGATTGTTTGAGATGCTTCGTATGAGGAGCAAGTGTCATGCTTTACCCAATTTTGATCATCCTGCTCATCCTCGCCTTGATCGGCGGCTTGCCGACGTGGGGCTATAGTGGCGACTGGGGATATTATCCCGACGGCGGGATCGGCTTGATCCTCGTCGTCGTGCTGGTTCTCTGGCTGATGTCCCGTCGCCGCGCTGTATAAATTGCTTCAACACGCGACGCTCTCGCCTGGGTGGTTGCTGCATCCACCACTGCAGCAGCGCCTTGCAAACGAACGATGTGCGGGCATCGAGCCCAATCGTTGCCGCAAGGAGGTTCGGCATGTCGGCAGTCGGAAGGCAGCGGTTCAGCGCTTCATGCTGCGACAGATATTTTCGGAAGTCCTGATCTGGAACTCAGGCATCCGCCCATCGATTCCACGCCGGAGAAAGGAGACTTTTCATGAGCGATGACAAAACCAACCGGGGCGAGGGCGATCGCAGCCGGGTTGCTGGCGGCGAGGACTATGAGGTCGAGTATTTTGCCCGCAAGCACGGGATCAGCGTCGAGCAGGCCAGAAAGCTCATCGACACGCACGGCAATGATCGCGAAACGCTCGATCGGGAGGCCGAAAAGCTGAAGGCGTCGGCTCACTGAGGAACGCGGCGTCCCTCTTGAAGACTTGTGGGCATAGGCTGACAAGACTGACCGGGGATGCCACGTACCTTTCTAGCCAAGGAAAAGACCGCGACTGGCTCGCACTGCGGCACGCCGGGCAAAAGCAGAGCGAAGCCGCCAGCATTTCGTGCGGTCCAGCTGGCATCGCGTGTCGAAGCCGTTCCCAGGGGCAATCGCTGGCTGCACGAAATGAAATATGATGGCTTCCGCACATTGGTTTCGGTCGGAGGCGGTGAGGGAGGGCTTGCACGGCATCGCTTGGCCACGCCGCGCGCCGAATGCCGCAGGTGAAGGATTTCGCGCACCGGCTGGCACGTGCTGTCGCCCAGAGCGATCCCGACCATTTCACCGCCGCGCTGCCGAAGGCACAGCGCAAGGGGAGGATTTTCGTGGACTATCTGCGCAATCAGTGCGGCGCGACCGCCGTTATGCCCTACAGCGCAAGGGCGCGTTTGGGCGCGCCGGTTGCCGCCCCGATCAGCTGGAAGGAGATGGAGACGATCACGACGGGTCGCTTCCATGTCGGCGACGCTGCAGAACTGGTGAAACGCGCTGCATCGAAATCCCTGTCGGGATGGGGGCGTGCCGACCAGTCGCTGCCCGATCTCTAGATGAAGATCGCCACATACAATGTGAACGGTGTGAACGGGCGTCTGCCTGTTCTCCTGCGCTGGCTCGACGTGGCCCAGCCCGACATCGTCTGCCTGCAGGAACTGAAAGCCCCGCAGGACAAGTTCCCGGAAAAAGCCATCCGCGAACGTGGCTATGAGTCGATCTGGCATGGCCAGAGCCGCTGGAACGGCGTCGCGATCCTGAGCCGCGTGGGAACTATCCACGAGACGCGCCGCGGCCTGCCGGGCGATCCCGACGACGTGCAGAGCCGATACATCGAGGCGGCGGTGAACGGCGTGCTGATCGCCGGCCTCTATGCGCCGAATGGCAATCCGCGACCCGGTCCAAAGTTCGATTTCAAGCTGCGCTGGTTCGATCGGCTGCTTGCCCATCTGGACGGACTGGTCGGGATGGACGCGCCGGTCGTCATCGCCGGAGACTTCAACATCATTCCGAGCGACCGTGACGTCTATGTGCCCGACCGCTGGCGCGACGATGCACTGTTCGCGCCTGAGGTGAGGGAGGCCTATTCCCGTCTGCTCGGCCAGGGCTGGATAGACGCGCTTCGCCACGAGCATCCCGGCGAGACGATCTATACCTTCTGGAAATATCTCCGCTACGCCTTCGAGCGGGACGCCGGCCTGCGGATCGATCACATCCTTCTCAATCCGGTCGCCGCTTCGCGTCTCGTCACCGCGCAGGTCGATAAGGCTCCCCGCAGCTGGCCGAAGACCAGCGACCATACGCCGGTCTGGATCGAACTTGGCGATGACAAGCGGAAACGGCGGAAGCGATCAGCGAAATGAATCGGCAGGCTGCATGTGAACTGCCGGCGGCCTTTTTTGCCAAGGACGCGCTCACGGTCGCCCGCTCGCTGATCGGAGTCACTCTGTTGGTCGATGGCGTCGGCGGCGCGATCGTCGAGACGGAGGCGTATGATGCGACGGATCCCGCCTCGCATAGCTTCCGGGGCAAGACGGCGCGCAATGCCAGCATGTTTGGTCCTCCAGGCCACGCCTATGTCTATCGGAGCTACGGCATTCACTGGTGCCTGAACGTCGTGTGTGGAGAAGGCATTGCTGGAAGCGCTGTGCTGATCCGCGCGATCCGGCCGGACGCCGGTCTCGACATCATGATCGACAGGAGGGGGCTGTCGGATCCGCGGCGGCTGTGCGCAGGGCCGGGCCGATTATGCCAGGCGCTTGGCATCGACGGGGGATTCGACGGCATGCGCCTCGATGGGCCGCCTTTTCAACTCTTGGCTGGCGAGGCGACCGAGGTTGTCGCAACGCCGCGGATAGGCATCTCGGTCGGCGTGGACACGCCGTGGCGCTTTTGCGCCTCAGGGTCGTTGTATCTCAGTCGCCCGCACCGCGCGGACGCGACGGGCAGGTCGGGCTGAGGGGCCTTTGGTCAATGCAATTCAAGGACGAGACCATTACCGTCGAAAGCAGGTTCGGACCGATCAGGACGCGTGTGACGGCCGACGCGCTTCACATGCTCTGGGGAGCAGATGTCGGTCCCCAGGATGCGAACGGTCTGGTCGCGGAAAACCGGGCCATGATCGAGCAGATTGCCGTCATGAAATTCGAGGCGGGCAACGTCGAGGATGACGGTGTGGTGGAGGTCTCCGACTTCGATCTCGAGGACTGATTTAGGCTCCGCCGATTCGGACATATGCCGCGTCGCGCTTTCGCACTCGCTGAAACATTGACTGCGTGTTTTCGTTGGGCGGTAGAGAGGACAAGCGGAGAAAGGGGTCGGATATGGCTACACATGATGCCACATCGCGCGAAGGTCACAGACGAACCGCGATAGGAGTGTCGACCGATGCCAAGCCGCTGATCGGGATCGCGGCTGGAGCCGCGGTTGGTTCTGCCGCGATCGCGGCGGCACTCATATTTGCGGGAAAGATCAAGAACCCCTTCGTAGATGGTCCTTTCGAAAATCTTAAGCGGCGCACGCGGTCGACAAAGCATTCAGGCGCGTTTGCGGCGTTCGACGGCCATGAGGCCCAGGGCGTAACGCGCCATCCGATCCGTGATGCCGGGCCAAACGCCGTGCGCGATCAGGAGCATGGGAGAGCCTGGGATCGCGTCGATGAGGCGTCGGACGAGTCCTTTCCGGCCAGTGACCCACCCGCATATTGAGTACTGCTGAGGTTCTTCCGCTGTCGAAGTACCGCTGGACGCGCGCGCGGGCGCTCTGCTTGGCTTTTGCGCGATAACAAGATTCTTGGCGGATGTCAGTCGATCCGCCGGAAGCCGCCTAGCGGGATAGCGTCAATGGCTGCCGTAGAACCGCTTTTGTTCGCTTCCCGATTGCCGCAGGTCCGCTTTCTCCAAATCGAAGAAGAGCCTGCGGGCTTCGACCGATTTCACAACGCAAATCAGGCCCCGACGGGGTGGCTTGCTCGCTGTTTGACCGAAAAGTGCATCATGATAGACTCTGCGTAGCTGCGGGGGGCGCATAATGATCGGACAGGGCAAGGCCTATTTTTTGTTTCTGATCGGGCTTGCCGCGATTGTCGCCGGTTTCTGGCGAACGTTCTTCGGGGATCCGCTCAGCAACGACAATTGGCACACTCTCCACGGGATCGCCTCGACAGGGTGGGTGCTGTTGCTAATTGTGCAGTCATTGTTGATCGGTCGCGGCAGCTATCGCTTGCACCGGCGGTTAGGTTGGACGTCGCTGGCTCTGGTCGCTTTGCTTGTGGGGACAAGCAGCTACATGGTCTGGATCGAGCTCGTCGGAGACGAAGGGTTTCCGCGCGACCTTCGGCTTAGCCTCGTCTTCCTCGATATCACATTCCTGCTCTTGTTCATGGCGATGTACGGCCTCGGCATTGCGTACCGTCGGAACCGCCGGCTGCATTCCCGCTTGATGGGTTCGACGATCCTGATTGGTCTGGGTCCTGCCCTTGGGCGGCTCTACGCCCAGCATATACCGGCCCTGCATGGCCTTTCTGGCGGCCTGAAATGGACGTTTTATACGATCGAGGCAGTGCTGATCATCGCAATCATGGCGGAACTGTTCAGCAAGCGATCGTCTTGGCCATTCCCTGCCCTGTTTGCGATCTTTATCGCGATTCAGGCTGGTACGATCTGGGCGACGGGCGATGCCTTTGCTGCGATCGCCCGAGCAGCCGGGGCGCCAGTCTAGCTCGAGCCAACTGCGTGAACCCGCTGCCGCCATTCGTTCTTCGGCATTGACAACGCGAAGCAGCGCGATCGAAAGCCGCCTGTCGGTGACGCGCCAATTGCGTCGGGGTGGACGCCCCCTGACGGCATCGATGTGCCAGTGTGGAGGTGTTGAAACACCACTGAGGGAGGCGTCCGTGTCGCAGGCTATCACAATCGGGCGGGATATCGCCAAGACCGTTTTCCACGCGCATGGCGCCGACTAGCGCGGCGGCATGGTGTTCAGCCGCAAGCTGAGCCGATGGAAGCTGCTCGACTTCTTCGCGAAGCTGCCGGCGTGCCTTGTCGCGATGGAGGCTTGCGGTGGCGCGCATTGCTGGGCGCGTGAGCTGCGGACGATGGGTCATGAGATCCGATTGATCCCTCCCGTCTACGTTAGGCCGTTCGTGAAGCGGCATAAGAACGATGCAGTCGATGCGGAGGCGATCTGCGAGGCGGTGCAGCGGCCGAGCATGCGCTTTGTGGCGATCAAGAGCGAGGAGCAACAGGCGGCAGGCATGGTGTTCCGCACCCGCTGGGTCGCACCACGCGGCCTGGCGCAGGTGGCAATGCTCGCCGACCTCCTCGACGATTCGGTCGTCGCTGCCCGAGGCGGCGCCGGCCATGCTGCGCGTCATAGCGGACATGCTCGCCGGGCTCGACGACCGAATCGTCGACCTCGACAACGAGATCGCCAAGCGCGCTCGCGAGGATAAGGTGGCGCGCCGGCTGATGACCATCCCGTCATCGGCCCAATCGCTGCCACCGCGATCGTCGCGCTCGGTCCACCGGTCGAGACCTTCACCAGAGACCGTGATTTTCGCCGCCTGGCTTGGGCTCGCGCCGCTCCAGCACTCGACAGGAGGCAAGCAGACGCTCGGCCGCATATCGAAGATGGGAAAACGCACGATCCGGCGCTTGCTCATCATCGGCGGCAGCTCGATTGTCAGGCAGGCGTCTATGCGTGGCGCGCCGGCAGGCTCATGGCTGGAGCGGATGCTGGCGCGCAAACCGCGCATGCTCGTCTCAGTGGCGCTCGCTAACAAGATGGCACTCATCGCTTGGCTGGTCATGACCAGGAACGAGGATTGCAGAGCTCCGCCGGTGGTCGCGGCGTAACCCGGGGCAGCGGCCAGAGGCGTCGCGGACGTAGGCGGTCGAAGGAGAGTATGGCGCAACGGTCGGCGAGACGAGGCCGCAAGAACCAGGGTACGGCGGAGCGCTAGCCAAGCGCGGAAAGCTGATGTGGTTCCGGTCCGCGGACTCCCATACTGGCCCGCAGCTATGGCGCCGCTCATCGAGGCCAGACAGATGACAGCATCCGACTACGTGCCGATCTACCCCGATTTACCGCTGCATCCGAAGGGACGTCCACAGACGTCGTTCTAGCCGCCTTGAGGAACTGGACGGTGCATGCCGCCTTTCGCGGTTACCCGGCATCAGTTTTTGCCAACGAGGATCATGGACCCAACGCGCCCTCAAGCGCATTTTTACCAAAGGACAGGCTGCAGGGGTTATAGCGTGCGGGGTTTTCCGCTTCATATCTCGCTGATCGCCGAAGCTCATCGTGACCGAGGTTCCAAATACGTCTTTGAAGATCGTTTGTTCGCCGCTCCGGCGATCATCGCGTACGATTTTGCCGTGGCACTTCAGAAGCCTCTGCACCGAATCTATTACAGCGATGACCAGCACCCGAAAGTGGAGATCGAGCGCAAAAGCGAGCCGTTCGGCAAGCTGTCAGCAGCGATCATGGGGTGTGCGCTGATCAAGCTTTCGATCTCGCGAGGCTGGACCACGGGCGGGGTGTGGCGGACCGAGCACCGGACGATCACGCTCTTCGAATTGGAGGATGATGCGCAAGCCTTTGCACGGGAGCATCGCACAACACACCACGTAGCGGGTTTCGCTGAGAAATGGCTATCTGGGGACGGTTAAGCACCGGAATTGTCACGGCGATTTAATACATTCGTGAGACAGTGATTAAAGCAGGGTGGGATCGAATATGCATGAGGATCGAGCGGTCGGTCACGACATTTGGCGGGAAATCGAGCGCGCTGAGGGTGAAGCGATGCTCCAAGCTTGGTGCGGTAGGAGCGAGCCGGAGCCCGTCTCAAAGCGATCAACGCGCGTTGCTGGTTTTCGCAGGCCTTCCGCACTCGTCAGCAGGCTTTTTAGCGTCTTCACTAAGACTTTAACGCCCGGCCGCTAATCTAGCGCTGAGGAAATTAGCGGTCTTGCCGACGGGTTTTGTGATTGGTTGTGCCGCTATATTGCGGTTTCCAGTCGCCTCTTTCATCCGATCAGCAGGCGAGTGCCAAAAGCCGCAAGTAACGCCATCGGCATGGCGATCACTCCAACCTCTAGAAAAGCAAAGAACGCGACGTCCTGGCCCTCACGGCGGATCGCTTGATCGTCCTAGGCATGCGCCCTTAGGAATCCGCGGATGCGCCCGAGGATCGACCCTCCGTGATCGAGAGGCTGGCAGTTCCGGGCAGCATCGTCACGATCCAGCAGGGCAAGCCCGCGTTGCACCGAGCGTTCCAAAGCAGTGCTCAGCGCCTCGTCCTGTTTGAGCAATGTCTCGAGCGCCGCGCGTGGCAGCTCGATGGCAGATCCGGAGGTTAGAGCTTTCACGGTAACCGAGCGGGCATCGCCACTCATCATGCTCACCTCGCCGATATACTCGCCTGGTCCAATACGACCGTAGATAAGATCGCTGCCCTCGTCGCGTTGCCGCCGTATCTCGAAGATGCCGGACCCGATGACGAACAACGATGCCCCAACGCTGCCCTGCTCCATCAGAGCGTCGCCGGGCTCGAAATTGCGACGCAGCGTATCACCGGCGAGTTGCTCGATCTGCTCCGATGAGAGGCTTTCAAAGAGGGGAAGATTTTGAAGCAGAACGGCCGGCGTCTCGATCCTGCCATCTCCCACACCGGCGTGGCGGAACAGACGACGCACCTGACGAAGGAGCTGGCTTTTCGCCGACGTGAGCTTTGGTGTGGAGGCAACGAAATAATTAACGCCGATCGTCGTTGTGCGCGTACCAATGTGCTTCAGGGCAATTGATGGTGCCGGTTCGATGAGGATATCGGGGCACAGCAGAAGTGCCTGACGCACCAGGTCCATGAGATGCTCGGAAGGCGCGCTCGAAAGCGTGGGTATTTCCGCGGACGCAGCTCTGCGCTCGGTCGGCACACTCCTATTGATGATCTGATTGCGAGCGACGATGCTGTTGGGAATCGTCGCGACATCCTCACCATCGGTCTGAACCCGGATCGAGCGCCAATTCATCTCGACGACGATACCTTCAGCATGCTCTCCGATCGTGATGCGATCGCCCACGTGGAACGGCTGCTCCAGGCCGACGGCAACTCCCGAGAACACGTCGGCTAATGTGTTCTGGAGCGCGAGACCGAGTACGATCGCGAAAACGCCGGATGTCGCAAGCAGGCCAGCTACGGGTAAGTCGAGTACCGAATTTAGGATAATGAGGATAGCGGTAAGGTAGATCCCGCCAGCCAAGAGGTCAGAGAACAAGCGCGCTTGGCGGGAGCGAGCATCTCGCCCGAGGCCGAGCGTGGTCAGAGTTGCGACCAGGCGAGCAGCAATCAGCCACCAAACTACGGCTAATGCTCTCAACCAAGGCGCGTCGGATGCATGTACCGGCCCGCCGTTCATTGGGAGGGGGGTAAAGCCGCGGCTGGCGAGTTCGGCCAGGATCAGCAGCAACATGACGATCTCGCAGCCGATCTTTGTGGCCGTGGTTCGCGATCGCAGGACGACGACCAGTATGAGTGTGGCGAGGAGCAGCGCTGTCGGGACAGTTGAAACTCCGGCGATCATAAGCCCTCCACCCGAGTAATCTCACTCATTTCAGGCTGGAAGAGAAGATGAGAGCTTTGGACGCGCGTGGCGCGGACGCAGCGTGATGCCGCGCCCACGCCTCGTTCTCAACGGGTCAATAGTCCCAGAAGCCGGCAATCCAGCGGAAGGCGTCGCCATCCGTCCCGATCCGGCCAACAGATGGGAATGGGAGATGCGTGGCCACGACCAATTCGCCGGTCGCCGCCGCTTCCCTCATCAAGCGGACGCGGACCTGAACGGCCTCCTCGGGGTCATGCTCGAAGCCGTTCTGCCAGTCGGGATGCTCGAAGCCGACCGGGAACAGCGCGTCGCCGGCGAACACCAGCCGATCGTTGCCGGAGGCCAGCCGGACGACGCTGTGCCCGGGCGTGTGGCCGCCCGTGCGCTGGACCATGACGCCCGGCGCGACTTCGTGCTCCGTCTCGAAGATCCGCAGCTTGTCGCCATATTCGGCGACGAACTGCCGGGCGGTCGCCTGCAGGACCTCCGGGATTGGCGAAGGCATGACGGTGCGGGAGAAATCGGGCGCCTTCCAGAATTCAACCTCCGCCGCCGCGGCGTGGACCCGCACGTCCGGGCGCAACCCGTCCTTCACTTCGTCGACGAGCAGGCCACCGATATGGTCCATATGCATGTGGGTCAGCACCACGTCGGTGATCGCGGACAGCTCGATGCCCGCCGCCTCGAGGCGCTTCGGGAACTGCCCGGCACGGGGAAAGCCGGGGAACTGCCCGCCGAGCCCGGCATCGACCAGGATGGTCCGGTCGCCGCTTCTCACGACCAGCACATTCAGCGCCCAGTCGAACGCATCCGGCCCCAGGAACTGATCCGTGAACCAGGCGGTGCGGGTCTCCCGATCGACGTTGGTGGACATCGTCTCGGTCGGGAGTGGGAGCACGCCGTCGCTGATCACCAGCACATCGATCTCACCGATCTTCAACGCATAGCGCGAGGGCACCAGCTCTTCGACCCGCGTCGCGGCGGGGCGTTCCATAATATCCGTCTGCATGTTTCGATCCTCATGATCGCCGCCTCGTCTGCGGCTTCGATGAGGTTAGGAGCGTGCCGCGCGCACGGTCATCGAGGCTGAGGCATGAGCCGGACCATACCGAGGTACAGGTCCGGCACTATGCTCGTCGTCACGCGCTCGGCGATCGCCCGGCGAGCCACAGGGCCAGGTTGCGGGCGTAACGGCGGATCGAACGCTGCGCATCCGGAGATTGCGCGAGGCGATTGCCCGGCGCCTCGCTCACGAAGCCGGGGCAACCCGAAGTGGTGTCCCAATTGTAGTCGGCGAAGTGGTGGAAGGTCGATTGAGCGATGGCCGGCCCGATCGAGCCCGACGGCTCGAAGGCGACCGCGAGGTTGAAGCGCCTGCCGCTCTCGCGGCTCACGCCGGTCGCGATAACGCGCGCCGTCGGATCGTCGGCGGGCGCGCCGACCGCGCCTTCGTGGGGATGGGCGGGCAGGTAGCGGATGACGCCGCCCGGCGCGTCGGGATCGCGCAGCACGGGATGCGGCGGCGCGACGGGCTCGATCTCCTGATAGTCGCCGTTGGCGCCCGAATGATAGTTCGGCCAGAGGATGTAGCTGGTCTCGCTGTCGTCGATCACGTGCCGGCTTTCGTCCGGATCGGGGTTGTGGCTGTGGAAGAAATGCGCGCGGCCGACGCCGCCCAGCGAGCAGACCGAGCTGCCGAGATCCATGTGATCGCGCGTGACGAGCAGCCCGCCGCCGCGCGCCCGGAATCGGCCGATCGCTGCGCAGTCCGCCTCGTCGAGCCCCTCGCCGGTGTCCACCGCGAACAGCCAGAGCTGATCGAAATCCGATCGATCGATCGTGGAGATGACGGGATCCGGGCCGGTCGCAGTCTCGCGATCGCGGGCGGTGACGTGGAAGAGCGGGGTACCATCCTCGCCCCTGAGGCCGGCGAGATGGTCGCGCAGCAGCGAGAAGCGCTGGATGTGCCAGTCGTCCTCGACGAGAGGGATGGTGGTCTGGAGCAGGATACGGATCGGAGCGGTTGTCATGGGGTCCTCGGGGTGCGCGATTGCGGTTCGGTCCGTCGGTATCGACGCGGGCGCGAGGGGTAATCCATGCCGAGGTGCGGACCGTGATCCGCCCTTGGGATGGTCCAGCGCATCCGTCGAGGCTGCCTGACCTATACTCTCGTATCGGACCGGGCGCACCATCGAACCCGGATGAAGGGGATCGCCGACCTCTGTCCACGGCCGACGGCACCTGGGCATAGCTTACCAGGACCACTTCACCCGCCATGAGCGCTTCTTCACCATCGGAGAAACGGATCATGGGAATACTCGTCGGCAAGGTCGCCTTCGTCACCGGAGGCAGCAGCGGCATCGGTCTGGCGACGGCCGCCTTGTTCGCGAAGGAGGGGGCTCACGTCGTCATTTCAGGGCGTCGGCGCGACATGCTCGATGCCGCAGTTCTGGATATCGGGGCCGGCACCGTTGGCCTGGACGGGGATGTCGCCGACATCGCGTTCCATATGCGTGCCGCGGACGAGATCGCGGCGCGTTTCGGCGGGCTCGACATCTACGTCGCCAATGCCGGCACCAACACGATCCGCCAATCCTCCGAGGTGTCGGTGGAGGAATACGATGCCCAGTTCGCCATCAACACGCGCGGCGTCTTCTTCGGCGTGCAGGCGATCGCACCCATCATGCGCGACGGTGGTTCGATCGTGGTGACCGGATCGCTCGCCAGCGAAAAGGTGCTCGAAGGCCATGCCGTCTACGCCGGCACCAAGGCGGCGATCGGCGCCTTTGCCCGGAGCTGGGCGCTGGAACTCAAGGCGCGCCGCATCCGGGTCAATATGCTCAGCCCCGGACCGACCGATACGGCGATCCTCGACAAGCTGGGCGTCCCGGCCGCGGAGCGCGAGTCCTTCATGGGATCGATGGCGGCGGCGATCCCGCTGGGGCGCTTCGCCGAGGCGGACGAGATGGCGCGCGCGGCCCTGTTCCTCGCCTCCGATGCGGGAAGCTTCGTGACGGGCGTCAATCTGCGGGTGGACGGCGGAATGGCGCTTGCCTGATTGCCCGAACAAACATGGAGTGATATTGTCCGCGTTATGGCTCATCTCACGGTCGGCGTCGAATATGGCATCCATTGCCTGCTCTGGATGGCGAGTGCGGAGGATAAACCGCTCAGCACAAGAGAGCTCGCCGCGCTTCAGGGCATCTCACACAGCTTCCTGGCGAAGATATTCCCGAAGCTGGAGAGAGCAGGGATCGTCCGAGCCTCCGAGGGTGTGCGTGGCGGCTACGTGCTGGCGCGCGAGCCCGGGCGGATCAACTTCCTCCAGATCGTCGATGCGATCGAGGGTCGCAAGCCGCTGTTCGATTGCCAGGACATCCGCGGGCGCTGCGCGCTGTTCGGCGGCGAGCCGCCGTCCTGGGCGATGCATGGCGTCTGCGCGATCCACGCGGTGATGCTGCAGGCGGAGAAGGCGATGCGCGACACGCTGACCGCCCGCACCCTCGCCGACGTGGGCCAGACCGTCATGAGCAAGGCGCCTGCCGATTTTTCAACCGAGGTCCAGGCCTGGCTTGGCGACCGCACGCGTAATCACGGTCGCAAGCCTCACACGTACGAAAGGGAGGTTCCGTCATGACCGTAGCCGAACCCGAAAGACCGCTGGTGCTCGTCGTCGACGACGATGCGGCGGTGCGATCGTCGATCGAGGAACTGATGCTGTCGGTGGGAATCGACGCCACCGGTTTCGGGTCCACCCGCGAACTGCTCGACGCCGAATTGCCCGAGCGGCCGGGCTGTCTCGTCCTCGACGTCCGCATGCCGGGATCGAGCGGCCTCGATCTGCAGCAGCAGCTGGCGACGAGTGGCAATGCCAAGCCGATCGTCTTCCTTACCGGCCATGGCGACATCCCGATGAGCGTGCAGGCGATGAAGGCCGGTGCGGTCGATTTCCTGACGAAGCCGGTCCGCGACCAGTCGCTGCTCGACGCGGTGACGCTCGGCATCGAGCGGGACATCGCGCAGCGCGCCGATGCCCGGCTGGTGAAGTCGCACGTCGATCGCCACGCGACGCTGACGGCGCGCGAGCGCCAGGTGCTGAGGCTGGTCGCGTCGGGCCGCCTCAACAAGCAGATCGCCTATGAGCTTGGCATCACCGAAGTGACGGTGAAGCTGCACCGGAGCAGCGTGATGAAAAAGATGGGGGCTCTTTCGGTCGGCGAGCTGATCCGGGCCTGGGACGTGTTGCCCGCCCATCTGCGCGAGACCGCGACCTAGACCATGGTATGGTTACAATCCGCCGCGGATTCAGCGACATATGATGCAGGGTGCAAAGCCCGCGTCAGTGAGGATCCACCGCTTGTCGAAGCCGCCCGTGATCGCGATCGTGGATGACGATGAGGCCGTGAGGGAGGCGCTGTGCGACCTCCTGCAGGTCGAGGGGCTGACGGCCCGGCCGTACGAGAGCGGTGCAGCGTTCCTGGCCGATGAGCGCGCGGATGACTGCGACTGCCTCGTCACGGACGTGCGGATGCCCGAGATGGACGGGCTGGAGCTGCAGCATCGCCTGCGAGCGCGCGGATCGACGCTGCCGGTGATCTTCATCACCTCCTCCGACGATCGGCAGGCCCGCGCCCGCGCGCTCGAATGCGGCGCCGTGACCTGGTTCACCAAGCCGGTCGCCGACCAGGCGCTGCTGGGCGCGCTCCGTGCCGCGCTGGACGGGCGCGATGCCCACGAACCGCCGGGAGACTGAGATGGCAGTCGCGTCCTTGTCCATGATCGAAGACGCTGGGCAGGGGCCGCTGGTGCCGCGCTCCGTTCCCGGCCTCGATCCCGAAACGACGGCTTGGTGGGCGCTCGACATCTCGGCGGCGAGGCCCGCGATCGACTCGATCGTGGCGGGCACGGCGGCCACCGACGGACTCGACAAGCTGCTGGCGGGGGTCCGCATCGCCGACGTCGACCAGAATAACATCCACTTGGTCGGTCCTTACGCCGGGCGTCGGGACCTGATCGGACAGCTGTTCACCGCCTGGTGCCCGCCGGAGAGCTGGCGACCGGTCGCGGAGCTGGTCCTCGCGGTGATCGCCGATCACCCGGCCGGTGCGCCCCGAACGCGGGCCATCACCTCGATCGCCTTCGAGGACGCCGCGCTGCACGCTTCGGCGGACGAAGCCTATCCCGACATCATGTTCCTCGCTATCGCCGGCACCGTGGCCGACAAGCGCTCGCTCTGGTCGGTACGGGCGAGCGAGGAGCGCTACCGCAATCTCATCCATCATCTGCCCTGCGCACTGCTGCAGGTGGATTCGCAGCCGATGCGGCCGATCTTCGACGAACTGCGCCGGCAGGGCGTCACCGACATCGCGCGGCTGCTCGAGGCCGAGCCCGAACGGGTGCAGCAGTCGCGCGACGCCGTGCTGGTGACGGACGCCAACAACAATGCCGTCAGGCTGTTCGGAGCCGATCGGATCGATCGACTGATCGGGTCAGTCGACTATGTCTTCGCGGCCTCGCCGGAAACCGCCCGGCGCGTGATCACGGCACATTTCGACGGTGTGCGGACCCATCGCGAGATCATGAAGATCCGACGCTTCGATGGCGTTCTGCGCGATGTCGAGCTGACGGTCACCTATCCGACTCCGCCCGAGCGGCTCGACATCACGCTGCTCACCCTGGACGACATCACCGATCGTCTTCGCACCGAAGCGCAGCTGCGCGAGCTGCAAGCCGAATATTCTCGCGCGGCGCGTATCTCGACGCTGGGCGAGCTGGCCACCTCGATCGCCCACGAGGTCAACCAGCCGCTCTCCGCTATCGTCACCAATGCCGAGACCAGCCTGCGCTGGCTGTCGCGCGAGGACCCCAATCTCGTCAAGGTCGGCCAGCTGACGACGCGCATTGCGGACAGCGCGCGCCATGCCAGCGACATCGTGCAGCGAATTCGGGGCATGGCCGCGCCGCGCGCGCCGGAGCGACTGCTGCTCGATCTGAACGGCATCGTCGAAGAGGCGCTGCTGTTCGTCCGCCACGAGATCGAATCCCGCGCGATCGACCTGTCGCTCCGGTTCGGTCGCGATCTGCCGCGCCTTTTCGGGGACCGGGTCCAGCTCCAGCAGGTGATCGTCAACCTGCTGCTCAACGCGGTGCAGGCGATCGGCCAGGGTGACGGGACGGCAGCGAGCATCGAGATCCGCACCCGCATCGACGCGGGCGGGCGGGTCGCCTTCGCGATCCACGACAGTGGGCCGGGCATCGCGGCGGAGAATATCGAGCGGGTGTTCGGCAGCTTCTTCACTACCAAGCCGGACGGCATGGGCATCGGCCTCGCCGTCTGCCAGTCGATCATCGTCGCCCACGGCGGCACGATCTCGGCGTCCAACCATCCCGACGGCGGCGCGGTGTTTCGCTTTGTGCTTCCGGCGGCCGGAACCGCCGGAAGCTGATCCGCCTAGCTGCGCAGGAAGGCAAGCAGATCGGCGTTGAAACGGTCGGCGTGCGTCTCGGTCAGGCCGTGCGGCGCGCCGGCATAATAGAGCGTCTGAGCGTGCGGGACGAGCAGGGCCGCTTTGTGCGCGCTGTCGTGTATCGGAACGATCTGATCGTCATCGCCGTGCGCGATCAGCGTCGGGATGTCGAAACGGCGAAGATCCTCGGTGAAATCGGTCTCGGAGAAGGCCTTGATACAGTCATAAGCATTGGCGAGGCCTGCGGTCATCGCTTGCAGCCAGAGCGCATCCAGAAAGCTCTGCGGGACATTGCTGTCGGGTCGGTTCGCGCCGTAGAACGGCACGGCAAAATCCCGGTAGAATTGCGAGCGGTTGCGCGCGATGTCGCGGCGCATCCCGTCGAACAGCTCGATCGGCAGGCCGTCGGGATTGCTCGCCGAGCGCACCATGACGGGCGGCACCGCGCCAAGCAGGACGGCCTTGGCGACCCGTCCGGTGCCATGGCGGCCGATATAGCGCGCGACCTCGCCGCCGCCGGTGGAGTGGCCGACCATCGCGACCTCGCGCAGGTCGAGCAGATCGAACAGCGTTGCGAGATCGTCGGCATAGCCGTCCATGTCGTTGCGTGTCGCGGTCTGCGCGGACTTGCCGTGGCCCCGACGATCGTGCGCGATCACGCGGAAGCCATTCTGTGCCAGGAACAGCATCTGGCCGCTCCACGCATCCGAATTGAGCGGCCAGCCGTGCGAGAAGGTGACGACGGGGCCTTCGCCCCAATCCTTGTAGAATATCTCGTGTCCGTCCTGGGTGGTGATCGTGGGCATGGAATGTCTCCTCGGGCGAAGGTGCCGAACCCGCCGCGTATCGACCGGTCGCTTGGCCTTCGATCCAACGGACGTGTAGGGCTGGCCCTGCGGTCGGAGTGGCGATGCCCATCCGGACGAGCATGCCGGGAGGCCTACGATGCGCTGACGACATCGGGATCGCCTACCCGTCGTGCCGGACCTGACCCAAGGGCGTGGAGCACCCGCCGTTTCGCGAGCGTCGCGCATCACTCGGCACGATGGAGCGGCTGCCGCTGATCCCCAATCATGGCCCCATCGGAAACCGGCGGCCGTGTTCGATGCGGCCCGCTTAAAGGAGATGCATCATGAAGATCGTCGTCATCGGCGGCACGGGCCTGATCGGATCGAAGGTGGTAGCATCGCTGTCCGCGCAGGGGCACGAGGCGCTGGCCGCGGCGCCGAGCACGGGCGTCGACACGCTGACCGGTAAGGGGCTGGACGAGGCATTCGCCGGCGCCGACGTGGTGGTCGACATGTCTAACTCGCCGTCGTTCGAGGACGAGGCGGCGATGCATTTCTTCGAGACCGCCGGCCGTAACATCGCCCGCGCCGAGAAGGCGGCCGGCATCGGCCACCATGTCGCGCTTTCGGTGGTCGGTACCGATCGCCTTCAGGCCAGCGGCTATTTCCGCGCCAAGCTTGCGCAGGAACGACTGATCCAGGCATCGGGCATCCCCTTCACGTTGCTCCACGCGACGCAGTTTTTCGAATTCCTGCGCGGCATCGCCGATTTCTCGAAAACGGATGCGGAAGGGATCGTCCATCTTCCGCCCAGGCGCTTCCAACCGATGGCGGCGCAGGATGTTGCCACTGTCGTGGTAGAAGCGGCGCTCGCATCGCCTGCGAACGGCACGATCGAAGTGGCCGGGCCGGAAATCTTCCGCCTCGACGAGCTGGTCGCGCGCGTGCTGCGCCACGACAAGGACCCGCGCCGCGTGATTGCTGATCCGGATGCACCCTATTTCGGGCTGGATATCGACGACAGGTCTCTGATGCCTGGGCCCGGCGCGCGGCTCGGCGCAACCAGCTTTGATTGGTGGCTCGCCAACGTGCCAGCCCCGCAGAAGCGCTGACCCCACAAAACGGAAGGACAGGGTTATGCTGAAACGCATCTGCCTCGCCATGGCCGTGCTGCTGGGGCTCGGCGACATCGCCAACGGCATCTTCATGCTCGCATCGCCGGCCGCCTGGTATTTCGCGGTGCCGGGCGTCACGACCACCGGCCCCTTCAACCAGCACTTTCTCCGCGACATAGGCATCATCTTCGTGTTTCTCGGCGGCGGCTATCTCGCCGGAGCAGCGCGGGCAGAATATCGCGTCGTGCTGTGGGGAACTGCCACGCTGTGGCTGTGCAGCCATGCCGTCTTTCATTTCTGGGAGGTGGCTGTCGGCATCTGTGGGGCTTACGCTCTTGCCCGCGATTTTCCGGCGGTTACGCTTCCCGCGGTGATCGGCGTCGTGCTCACGGTCTGGGCGATTAACGATCGATGTGCACCCCGGAAGAGCTGACTTTGCGTTCCCTCGGCTCGTAGCTGGTAGCTTCCGCGCCGTCTTGTGTTGGGGACGTTCTCATCTGCGCCACTTTCGGTCGTTGCTGGGTTCGAAAGCCACTCCCAACTGCAGTCGGTCCGGTCCAGCAGAGCTACCAACCATTCGGTTGCACCTCACGATGATTAATTTCCGTCAGCGCGCGGCCGGCTGACATGGCGGTCGCGATTGCTTGCAGCGAATACAAGCTATTCAAAGTTACCCACTACGAACGCTGGGACGGATCGCCGACATACCCCTGGTCGAAGGGGCGAAACTGGTTCGCCCGGATATCTGGAGTATGCCGACATGGTCGATGAGAATGGCCCGCACTACTTCGTGGCTTTTCAAACGCCGGGACCGAATTGGGTGCCGGGCGTCAAATATAACGAGCAGCCCGAATTCATGTCGCACGTCGGGTATATGACCGAATTGCAGGAGCGGGGGCTCACTGTGCTCAGTGGCCCCTTCATGCAGGAAGCCGGCGGCCTCAACGGCGTTCTCGCCGATGGCGGCATGACCATCTTTAAGGCCGGGGATTGGGACGAAGCGATCCGGATCGGCACGGATGACCCGACCGTGAAGTCGGGCATGCTGAACGTCGATGTGAAGATGTTCTGGGTGCCATTTCACGACTGAATGGCGTGGGCCGAGACCCACAACACTGCCTCAACGATTTGGGGCTGAATCTGCTTCTACCGGGGGCCTGACGAGCCTCGGGTGCGCATCCGCCCGGGCCGCAAGCGCTTGCCGGTCACCCTCTAAGGATCGAAACAATGAACCGACTTGAAGGCAAGATCGCCGTGGTAACCGGCGGCAGCAGTGGCATGGGACGTGCGACGGCACGGCAGTTCGTCGCGGAAGGCGCGACGGTCGTTATCACCGGCCGGCGGCAGGACCGGCTCGATGAGACTGTTGCCGAGATAGGCGGCGCAATCGAAGGCTTCCGGGGGGACATCGCCAATCTCGCCGATCTCGAATGCTTGCGCTCGCATATCGCGGACACGCACGGTCGCGTCGACGTGCTGTTCGCCAACGCTGGCGGCGGATCGCTTGGTCCGTTCGGCAAGGTGTCGGAAGCGGACTTCGATCGGACGATCGCCACCAATCTGAAGGGCACGTTCTTCACCGTTCAGACCCTGCTGCCGCTCATCGTGGATGGCGGTTCCATTATTCTCAACGGCTCGATCGCTGCCAGTCTCGGTATGCCGGCCTTCACGGTCTATTCTGCCACGAAGGCGGCCATTCGGTCCTTTGCCCGCACTTGGACGACCGACCTCAGTGCCCGCCGGATCCGGGTGAACACTTTGGCGCCGGGAACGATTATCACGCCGATCATGACGGAGCAGGCTGGCTTCAGTGACGAGCGGCTCGAACAATTTTACGAGAAGTTCGCCTCGGAAACGCCGCTCGGCCGGAACGGCGACCCAAGCGAGATTGCTTCGGTCGCGACGTTTCTCGCCTCGGCCGAAAGCAGTTTCATTACCGGCGTGGAGCTCCACGTCGATGGCGGATATGCACAGGTCTGATCGCTCCCCCTGCAGCTGACAACAGTCCGTCGACCGGCCCACTATCATGGTGGCGCCGGCCGACGGATCGGGTAGGATCGTAAACAGAGATGGCTGTCGGGACCGAGGGCTTGAGCGATCAATTTCAAGCCCTTCGGCTGTTCGTGCAGATCGCGAGAACCGGAAGCTTTTCGAAGGGCGCACGGGCGCTTAAGCTCTCGCAGCCTACCGCATCGCGCATCATAGCACTGCTCGAGGAGCAACTAGCCACGACGCTCTTCACCCGATCGTCGCGAGCGCTCATGCTCACCGATGCCGGCAAAGCCTATCTGTCGCGCGTGCAGCCAATCCTGCAGTCGCTCGAAGAGGCTGACAACGAGATACGCGGAACCGACGCACTGCGCGGTACCTTGCGGATCGCCGTCGCATCGATCATCGCATCGCGAGCGATCGTTCCCCGGCTTCAGGCTTTTGTTGCCCGACATCCCGACCTTGGGGTCGAGCTGTCGATCGACGATCGTCGGCAGGATCTGATCCAGGAGGGGATCGATGTTGCGATCCGGTTCGGCAAGCTGCCGGACTCGACGGCGACGGCGCGCTTAATCGGGCGCTGGCCGCTCGTCGTCGCTGCCGCTCCGTCATATTTAGAGGCTCATGGCGTTCCGGACGAGCCGTCGAGCCTTGAAGATCACACTTTCGTCATCGCCGGTCCGGTTGCGAGCAAGGAACTCTCGTTCCAGCGTGGCAACGTCGAGATCAAGGTACAGCCCAAGGGCCAAGTTTCGATAAGCGCGGCGGAAGTCGCCGTGAGTGCCGTCCGGGCCGGCTTGGGCATTGCCGTTGCGAGCCTTCCAGCATTTAGTGAGGACTTCGACATGGGGTCGCTCGTCCAACTACTTCCCGCTTGGAGCCTCGGCGACATTGAAGCGCACGCGCTATTCCCAAGCGGCCAAGCTCCAAAGCCCGCCGCTCGAGCATTCGTCGAGCATATCGTCCAGGAAATTCGTTCGGTATGAACCGCCATCAAAAGAGACTCGCGGATTCCGATGTTGCGGGCTCTTGCGGGGGCATCCCATGTTGAGCGGACTAGCCGGAGCGCGCCCAATATCAGCCGATCCTAACCCCTCTCTTCAATCAAAGAAGCGGACGTTTGTTCAGGTGTGGCAGTGACCTATGAGTACGGCCGCATTCTGGCGGCGACC
The DNA here is from genome assembly GCF_013778325.1 of Sphingomonas chungangi. GTDB lineage: Bacteria > Pseudomonadota > Alphaproteobacteria > Sphingomonadales > Sphingomonadaceae > Solisphingomonas > Solisphingomonas chungangi. The sequence goes on from NZ_JACEIB010000006.1 coordinate 504,769, forward strand.
GGAACTACCGGCCTTGAATGCGGCTACTCCTTCATTTCGGCATCAGTCCAGATTCCTTGAACGTATCGATCAATGCGTCGAAAAGGCCTAAGTCAGACCGACTACGCGCCATGAGCTGGGCGCCGCTTACAGCGGCGAAAATTGCACGCGCTTGCGACTCGACTTTGTCTTCCGGTGCCGAAGCCGCGGTAAGCATCCTGGAAATCCAGGCTACGTTGACGTCGGCGAAGGTCTGTACTTCCTTCTTCACCGTTTCAGGTAGGTCGTCGTATTCGGCGGCCATGAAGCCGCAAAGGCACATCCGGTTGTCCTCCTCAAGGGCCACGCGCCAGAGGGCTGGATAAGCCTGCAACGATTTGATCGGATCCCCGATCTTCGCCGAAAGCTCCTCCAAATTCGCCGCCGTGCTTTCCCAGTACCGTTTCGCGACCGCAGCGCCGAGATCCGCCTTGCTGGGGAAGTGATGGTAGAGGCTTGGCGCCTTGAGGCCGATTGCCTCCCCGATGTCGCGGAAGTTCAGCCCGCCATATCCGTGGGCCTGCGCCACCCGTCGGGCGGCTTCAAGGATCGGTTCTCTTGCATTCTCACTCATAGCTACGGTTCCTGATATCCTACCAAGTGATAGGTAGGGGTTGACGGCGCAAAACGCTAGAGCTATCTGATTCCCTACCAACCACTTGGTAGGATAAGATCATGTCGGACGCCATTACACAATTGGATGCAAGCGGTATCGCCGAGCTGATCGCGAAGCGGGAGCTCTCGCCCGTCGAGGTCATGCAGGCTCATCTCGACCGCATCGCCGAGGTGAACCCCAGGGTGAACGCCATCGTGACGCTTGCCGACGGTGCCTTGGATACCGCGAAAAAGGCCGAACAGGCGGTACTGTCGGGTGCCTTGCTCGGTCCGCTCCATGGCGTACCGTTCACGGTCAAGGATAGCATCGATACCGCCGATGTGCTGACCCAGCGCGGGTCACCCATCTTCAAGGGCCGCGTCCCCGAGGCCGATGCTACCGCCGTCGCCAGGATGAAGGCGTCTGGTGCCATTCTTCTGGCAAAAACGAATGCGCCGGAATTCGCGACCTCCATCGAGACGGATAACCTGCTCACCGGCCAGACGAACAACCCCTGGAATCTCGACTACACGCCGGGTGGCTCGAGTGGTGGCGAATCGGCCGCGATCGCCGCCGGCATGTCGCCGCTCGGACTTGGTAGCGATCTGTCGATCTCGACTCGGGGACCGGCGGCCCATACCGGCATCGTCGGCCTCAAGGCGACGCATGGCCGTGTACCGCTTACCGGTCACTGGCCACGCGCTCCGCGTCGCCTCTGGCACATCGGTCCGATGGCACGCAGTGTGCGCGACGTGGCACTGGCTTATTCGATCATCGCCGGCCCTGACGGTGCTGACGGGTTCTCCACCTTGCCGCCGACCATCGACCTGGGCACGACGCGGACCCGTCCGCTGCGCGTAGGCTGGCTGGCCTCTCCTGGCTTTTTCGGCCCGATCCATCCCGAGGTCGCGGCGACCGTCAAGGCAGCCGCCGAAGCCCTGCGCGGCTCCGGCGCGGAGGTGGAAGAGGTCAACCTGCCGCTCCTGAGCGACACCGACACCGTGAGCGTCTTGTGGCAACTCCACCAAATGGAGGCAGCGCCCGGGTTCAGGAAAGCCACGGAAGGTCACGAGGATCAGATATTCCGCCACGCCAAGCTGGTACTCGATGGAGCAGACACGTCGATCGAGGACTTCGTCGCTGGCGAGCAGACGGTGGAGCGCCTCCGCGACGAATTCGCCAGTTATTTCCAGCGTTACGACGTGCTGCTGGGGCCCGTGACCCCGTTCCCGGCCACAAAGCACGGCCTGGACGACGTAATCGTGGACGGAAAGGCATGGTCTGCCTTTCAGGTCATGAACGCGACCTCGCCTTTCAGCCTGACCGGCCTGCCCGCGATGACACTTCGCTTCGGGACGAGCAGCGACGGCCTCCCGATTGGCGTCCAGATCGTGTCATCTTGGTACGCGGAATCGACGATGTTCGAAGCCGCGTCGCGTCTTGAGTCCTCCAGTCCGGTCCGCGACATCCGCCCGGTCCTCTGACACCTAAAGGGCGGGAGCAAACCTCCCGCCCCATGATCAAGACAAAGAGGCGTGTGGGCACATCGCTTGTGAATCGCGATGGATAGGCGGTTGCCGACAGGTCGCTTCGCGGTCAGGGACGGCAAAGGTGCGGATATTCGGCAAGGCGTCAAATGTCGCCGTTCAACGTGATAAGAAGGATCCCCAATTGCGGATGGTCTGGTCCTTGCGCACTTGCTTCACTGGCGTCTGTGGGTGAAATCAACCGAAAGACGCAATCGTTGAGACCGCATCGGCGAAGGCTGCGGGCGCCTCCTGCGGCAGATTGTGGCCGATGCCGCCGCTGACCGGGCGATGCTCGTAGCGGCCGGTGAAGCGCGTCCGATAGGCGGTGGGTTCGGGGTGCGGCGCGCCGTTGGCGTCGCCCTCCATCGTGATGGTCGGCACCGCGATCGGGGGCGCCGCCGCCAGCGTCGCCTCGGTCGCGTCGTAGCGCGCCTCGCCCTGGGCGAGTCCCAGCCGCCAGCGATAATTGTGGATCACGATCGCGACGTGGTCAGGATTGTCGAAGCTCTTGGCCGAGCGCTCGTAGGTGGCATCGTCGAAATACCATTGCGGGGAGGCGGTCTGCCAGATCAGCCGGTTGAAATCGTGCCGGTTCTGCTCGTAGCCGATCCGGCCGCGCTCGGTCGCGAAGTAGAATTGGTACCACCAGGCGAGCTCGGCCTTGGGCGGCAGCGGCGCGACATTGGCCTTCTGGCTGCCGATCAGATAGCCGCTCACCGAGACGAGGCCTGCGCACCGCTCCGGCCACAGGGCCGCGACGATGTCGGCAGTGCGCGCGCCCCAGTCGAAGCCGGCCAGCGTCGCGCGGCGGATCCCCAGCGCGTCCATCAGCGCGATCACGTCGAAGGCGAGCGCCGCCTGCTGGCCGTTGCGCACCGCGTCGGCGGAGCGGAAGACGGTGCTGCCATAGCCGCGCAGATAGGGGACGATCACGCGATGCCCGGCCTGGGCGAGCAGCGGCGCCACCTCGGCGAAGGCGTGGATGTCGTAGGGCCAGCCGTGGAGCAGGATCACGGGCGCGCCACTGGTCGGGCCCATCTCGACATAGCCGATCGAGAGCGGGCCTGCGTCGACCTGGCGGATCGGGCCGAAGGGCGCCGGCGCGGCGGCGCGCGCGGCGGTGGCGAGCAGCCCGACCTGGCTGGCGACGACGGCGGCGGCGGCCATGCCAAGCAGGCCGCGGCGATTGGGCTCAACCGCATTGCGAAACGGATCGATCATCATGAGACTCCTAGGGTTTTGCGCACAGAGAGCCACCGGCGGAGGAAATCAGCGGCGGCGCCGTGGCACGCACGCACTGACGGTGACAAGAACGATGCCGGCGAGGATCGCGCTGACCAGGCCATCGGCCATGGAGGAATAGGCTGCCCAGGCGATCGCCATGGCGCTCAGGCCCGGCAGGCTCCAAGAGATCCGCATTGGATCGCGACAGCGGCTGGGCTTGAGCCGGGCGAGAATAATCGCCGCTGCCTGATCCAGTTGGAGGGTGCTGAACTGGGACGCGGCCATCCCCGCCTCTGCCGCAGTCACTACCCCCCGATATCTCAGCCGTATGCAGAAAACGCGCAAGGCTTCGAGTCTGGGATCAGCAAGGCCGCGAGGGCGTCTCCAGCCGAACACCGCCTCGTATGCGGCCGCGCTGCGCGACGCATGCGGGATCGTCGTGAGACTCTCCGTCAGGGCCAGATGGACGACCGACCTCTCGAGCGCTGTAAGCGGCTGGCGAAAGCTGGCCGTGTCTTCGAACATCCCTTCAGATTTCGGGTTGGTCTCCGATAGAGGAAAATGAGCTTGGATAGTCATCGCATCCTCCTTGTCGCTGCGGCAACGGCGATCGTGTCTGCCGCGCCCTCGTCGCAAGCTCCTAGGGACGTGCCTCGCCGGACTGCTCGCTCACCATGAAATCCGCGTACCAGCTCGGCCAGTCCGGATCGGGCTTTCCGTTCCGGGCTTCATGCTCACCGTGGGCCGCTGCGGCGCGACGAAGCGCGTCTTTGAGATCGCGCGTGGACGCGTAGGTGGTAGCACCCGTACCAATCCGCCCCGGAAAGCGGGACGTGATCTCCTGCAACACCCAGCCATTGCCGTCCGGATCGCTGAAGGTCAGAAAGGATGCGTAGGTGCGTCGCTCTGGATCAGGCCCAGACGCGCGCGCGTCCGGGTCGAAGCGATTATAGCCGCCCGACGCATCGTGGAAGACGTCGCTGGGGTTTGCACCATTGGCAGCGAGTTCGGCATGGGCTGCCGCGATATCGGACACCACGAGGTGCACGAACTGGCTCGAGCCTGGAGCCGAAGGCGTGAGGCCCGTACCGATCAGGATCGAACAGGGCGATCCGGGCGGGGTGAATTGCAAGATCCACCCGCCGTCGGTGGTTCGGATATCGGCGTCCACGCGCCAGCCGAGCCGACGATAGAACATGTCCGCACGACCGACGTCCGAGACCGGAATGACGATCGCCTCAAGCTTCATGTCGATTTGGCTGCTCATGATCTTGTCTCCCTTGTTGGTCGATGCGCAAAGGCGCCTTCATGCATCGTGCTTGGCTGCGACGTTTCTGCCGAGGTCGAACTCGACGGCCGAGCGTCGCTGCAGGCCGGCGCGCAGCAATGAGGCGGACCTCGCGCGCGTTTCGTCACGCGCCGTCGACTGGAAAAATTGGGCGAGCACCGGCGGAAAAACGGTGTCCGGCGGCAGGGTGACGTCGTCGACAATGGATTTGGTCTCGGCGAGCGCGCGCTTGTCGAAACCGGCAATCCGGCGCGCGAAGCGATCGACGAAAGCCTCCAGTTCGTCGTCTTGGAGCGCGCGGGTCACATAGCCGTAGCGCTCCGCGAGGGGACCTGGGAAGTCGTCGGCGCCGAGCACGATCTCGAGCGTCCGTCCGCGACCGGCTAGACCTGCAAGGCGTGCCATCGGATTGCCCCCCGGAACCGCGCCGAGACCGACCTCGAACTGACCTAGCACGGCTTTTTCGGCGCTCGCGAACCTCAGGTCGCATGCGAGTGCGAACTCGCTTCCTGCGCCTCGAGCACGACCTCGTATCGAGGCGATCGATACAATGGGTGCCCGGGCAAGTCGGATCATCACATCGATCCAGGGATGGTATCCGGTCGGGCCCGGCTGCATCGCAGCGATGCGCGCCTTGTCGGCCAGCACGTCATAATGCGCGAGGAAGAAGTCGGGATCGGCGCTTGCGAACACGATCACCTTCACATCCGGATCGGATTCGAGCCGTCCTACGAGATCGAACATTTCCTCGATCATGTCCGGATCGATGAGATTGATCGGAGGATTGCGAAAGGTCGCGTGCCAATATCCCGGCGCGGGAAAGGAGAGGGAGATCCGCTGCATGGTTCGGGCTCCTGCTGAGCACCCGGACGCTCCGTCGCGGGTTGAAAGCCAGGATATACTCATGCCGGTTTGATGGAATTGAACCATCGTATGTCTGTGCAATACATCCGTCCGATTGCCAGTGCGATCCTGGATCTGCCACGTATCGGTCATCGGGAATCAAGTGTGATCCCCGTGACGATGAAGTCTACCGATTGCGACATCGCATCCGACTGCCTGCGTTCGACGGCTTTTTTCGTCGCATCGATCATCCGAGGAGATTTAAGATGAACGACAATCAGATCGTTGATTCGAGCTTTACCGCCATCATCAACGCGCCGATCGAAAAGGTCGACATCCCCGCCTGGGCGTTTTCGTTGCCCGACCACGAATATCAGGACTGCTCTGGCGCACATGTCGCCGCCGGCTTCACGACTGGACCCGACGGCAAGCGCATGTCGATCAACGTCGAGATCATCGGTGGCAGCCTCATGGTCCAGCATTATGTCGAGACCCTGGGCGAGAAGGACCACCTGATCCTCGAATCCGTGTCCGACGTTTTCACCCCCAACGGCCGGACGACAATCAACGTCTTCTGGGAACTGAGCGTGAAGCCGCTCGGCGACGGGCGCTGCGAGTTCACCAACCACGTGCGTTCGCACGCCACCGAGGAGCTGCTCAATCTGCTCGATCGTCAGGGCATTCCGTTCGATGTCTTCCGCACGCAGCGGCAGCCGATGTCGATCGCCCATAACCAAGGCGAGACCCCGCTCTTTGCGGCCAGCATCGAGCGCGCGGCGCTCCGCGCCTGACGACCGCACGCAATCGAGGAGATCCGGAATGGAACCGCCCACCTATTCGCCGGCGACGACCGCCCTGCTGTTCGTCGACCCGTATAATGACTTCCTGTCCGAAGGCGGGAAGGTCTGGCCGCGCATCGAGCCAATCGCGAACGAGGTCGGCCTGATCGCCAACCTCAGGTCCATCGTCCGCGCCGTCCGAGCCGCCGGCCTTCGCGTCTTCATCGCTCCCCATCGCCGCTGGGAGCCCGGCGACTATGAGGATTGGTGCCACCCCAATCCGACGCAGCGCGCGATCATCGAGCGGCACAGCTTCGCGCGCGGCGAGTGGGGCGGCGAATGGCACCCAGAATTCGCACCGCAACCCGGCGACATCGTCGCCAAGGAGCATTGGGCACAAAGCGGTTTCGCCAATACCGACCTCGATCAGCAGCTGCGCCAGCACGGTATCACCCACGTCATTCTCGTGGGCCTCCTTGCCAATACCTGCATCGAGTCGACCGGGCGCTATGCGATGGAGCTCGGCTATCACGTGACCCTGGTTCGCGATGCGACCGCAGCCTTCTCCAGGGATATGATGCACGCCGCGCACGAGCTGAATGGCCCGACCTTCGCACACGCAATCTTGAAAACGGCGGAGCTTCTCAACGCGCTCCCGCAGTTGGCTGCCGCGGAATAGCTGCCAATCGAGCCTAAGAGGCGTCTTTTCCTTTGAGGGCAAGGCGCCTCTTCCGGTCTCGCATTGCCCGCCCGGTTTATCGTCAGTTCGGCTGTTCGTCCGAGGCAAGCGCTGCCGGAAGCGTGAAAGCGAAGCAGGCCCCCGTTTCTCCGTTCAGCGCCCGGATTTCGCCGCCATGATCCTCCACGATCGACCGGCAGATCGACAGTCCGATGCCGAGCCCGTCGGCCTTGGTAGTTGCAAAGCTGTCAAACAGATGGTCGGCTATGGCGGGAGAAATGCCTGGGCCGTTATCCTCGATCTCGACCTTGATTTGACCAGATCCGCTCAGCGACGTTCGGATTGCTAGGATTCGCATCGGCCGGCCATGCTGGACCATCGCCTGCTTGGCGTTCACGGCGAGGTTGACGAGCACCTGCTGGAGTTGGGTGCGGTCCGCGTCCACATAAGGCAAGCCTGTGGCCGCATCGAAATGGACGCGCACGTCGCTCGACTGCAGGTCGCGGCGGAGAAAATCCAGGGTTTCGGAGACAATCTCGTTGATCGACTGACGTGTACGACCAGCAGGCGTGCGGGTCGCCATGCCGCGGATACGCTGAATGACGTCGGCCGCCCTGCGTGCGTCTGCGACCATCCGGAAAGCGAGTTGCCGGGCTTCCTCGGCATTGGGCTCGGCGCGATCGAGCCAGCGCAGGCTCGTCTCCCCGTTCGTCACGATCGCGGCAAGGGGCTGGTTCACCTCGTGGGCGATCGACGCGGTCAGCTCGCCGAGCGTGGCAATCCGCGCGGCGTGGATGTAGTCCGCCTGGATTTGTTGGAGCTTCCGCTCGGCATCCAACCGGTCCGTGATGTCGATGACCCCTAGTGTGACGACGCCACGCTTACGCGTCTCGGGCGACCATGCGACAGTGAACATGACGTCGAGCCGGCGACCGGAATGGTGATACAGGCTGGTCTCGCGCACGAAGGTCGGCTGCTTTTCGAGGACTGCGACGAGGGAGTCGACAAAGACGGCGTAATTCTCCACCGGCCAATATCGATCGGTTCCGAGACCTACGATCTCCTCCTTGGTCGCCGCCCCGAACATCTCCAGCGTCTTCACGTTGACATCGAGCACGCGCGTCGCCGCCATCATCTCCCGGACCCGTTCGGGGCGTGCCGCGAAATAGCTGCGTAAATCGATATTCTGCTCGCGCAGCGGGAGGAACATTGCGCCCACCGCGTTGAAGTCGATCTCCCAGAAGGAGACTGCCATGGCTTCGAACAGGTTGCGGAAGCGATATTCGCTCAGCCTGATCGCCTCTTCGTTGGCACGTTGCTCGGTCACGTCGCGGCCGGTCTCGACGATCTGGAAAGGGCGACCGTCGTCATGGCGCCGTACGGACGCTCGAACCTCGATCCGTAACTGGCTGCCATCCTTGGCCCACCGGGCTAGCTCGCCAGTCCAGCCACCGTCGGCGAGCAACGTGGCGTCGACCTCGGCTAGCAGTTCGGGCGGGTCGAGCGGCAACAAGTCCGCGAGGGGGCGACCGACCGCCTCAGCGCGAGTCCAGCCATATTGTGCTTCTGCAGCTGCATTCCACTGGATGATCGTGCCGTCTGGAGCTCGCACGATGATGCTGTCGTGGACCAGATCCAGGATCTCGGGACCGCCCATCCAACCGGTCTGCCCCATGGCGTGCACTCGCGCTAGAGGAACCGCCATCATGCGGCCAGTACGCGATCGAGGCAATCGAGCAGATCACGCATCTCGAACGGCTTGCGCAACAGACAAAGCGCGCCGGTCGCTTTCGCCTCGCTGGCCCATTTGGCAACGTCGCGGGCTGTGATCATGATGACGGGGACGGGATCGCCGGCTGCCCGGAGTCTGCGCAGCATCTCGATACCGGTCATGCCCGGCAAATGGATGTCGGAGATGATGCAGGCGCATGTGCCGTCATGCTCCGCGAGGAATTGCTCGGCTGACGCATAGCCCCGGGCCGAGTGCGCCATTGACCGCAGCAGGCCTGCGAGCGCCAACCGGAGAGACTCATCATCCTCGATAATGCAGATAGGTCTCTCGGATTGCACGGGCAAGTCTATGGTACGCATCGGGAAATTGTCGCAGATCGCGGCCGTGTCGCTAGTATACGTGGGGTGCCCACCGTCATACCTATGTATGATTACCGGCTCTGATCCGGTTTGACCTGCAATGCTTCGGCCATCCGGACGAGATCGGGGAGGGTCCGCGCGCCCATCTTCCGCATAGCGGCGCCGCGATGAATCTTGACCGTGATCTCGCTCAACTCGAGATCGCCGGCAGCCTGCTTGTTAAGCCGCCCGGCCGTGACTAACGCCATCACCTGCTGCTCTCGCGGCGAAAGCGTCTCATAGCGGCTGCGCAAGGCATCCGCGGCCGCAGCGGCGCCCTGTCGTTCGCGATCGCGCTCGATCGCGGTGGTGACAGCGTCCAGCATATCCTGATCGCGAAACGGCTTTGCCAGGAAATCCACCGCGCCCGCCTTCATGCCGCGCACCGACATAGGAATATCGCCATGGCCTGTCATGAAGACGACCGGGAGGTGGATGCCGAGCCTGTTGATCTGGTCCTGAAAGTCGAGCCCGTTCACGCCTGGCAGCCGCACGTCGAGCACAAGGCAGCCGGGCTGACTCCCCCGGTCGGCATCGAGGAACTCCCGCGGCGTACCGTAGGTCCTGACCGCGAGTCCGACCGAGCGGAATAGCGAGTCCAGAGCAAACCGCAGCGACGCATCGTCATCGATGACGTGGACGATCGCCAGGTCCGGTTCAGCTGCGGGCGCCAACCACGGGTCTCCTCGGAAGATCAACGAAAATGCCATCATCGGCTCGCTCTCGTCAACGTCGACCGTATGACCCTGCGGCGCCTGCGGATGGCGAGCATCTGCGGCTATGCGAAAAAAGGGACTTGGATGCCTGCCTCGGGGAGGGGCGGCTATCCAAGTCCCCCGAGCTCAGCGCATCGACCGAAAGCCGGCGCGGAGCTCTGAGGCGAAAAGCTGGGGCTGTTCCCACGCGGCGAAGTGGCCGCCCTTGGGCAGGCGGTTGTAATGGACCAGGTTCGGATAGGCGCGCTCGGCCCAGCTACGCGGAGCCGTATAGATCTCGTCTGGGAAAGCGCTGATCGCGGTCGGCAGCGCCACGCCTTTGGGTGCGAAGAATGGGAGTTTGCTTTCCCAGTAGAGGCGCGCGGACGAGACGGCTGTCCGCGTCAGCCAGTAGAGCGTCACGTTGTCGAGGATATCGTCGGGTGTCAGGCCCTCCGGCTCGCCAGCAAGGGCGCGCGCTATCATTCGATAGCTGCGGATATCGTGATCGAGCATCCAGGCCGCGAGACCGACCGGCGAGTCCTCCAGCGCATAGAGCGTCTGCGGGCGGTTGCCCATCTCCTGGGCGTAAGCGAGGCCATGCTTGTAGAAATCGTCGAGCTGAACCCAGGCATACCGCTCCTCGGCGGAGAGGCCGCTGGGTGCTGGCTCGCCATATTGCAGAGCATGGGAGATCGCCTTCGGCAAAGTCGCGGGCATATTGGTGTGAATGCCGACGAGGCCGGCCGGCTTCAGCAGCGCCATCTGCTCGGTGACGGCATTGCCCCAGTCTCCGCCTTGAGCGACGTAGCGATGATAGCCGAGGCGCTGCATCAGCACCGTCCAAGCTCTGGCGATACGGACTGGATCCCAGCCAAGTTCCGTGGGCTTGCCCGAGAAGCCGTGGCCGGGCAGCGACGGGATGACGACATCGAAGGCGTCTGCCGCCGTTTCGCCGTGGGCTTTCGGGTCGGTGAGCGGCCCGATAATCTTCATCTGCTCGATGATCGACCCAGGCCAGCCGTGTGTGATGATCACGGGAAGCGCATTTTCGTTGGGGGAGCGGACATGGATGAAATGGATATCGACGCCATCGATCTCGGTCATGAACTGCGGGAGTGCATTGAGACGGGCTTCGCATTCTCGCCAGTCGTACCCGCCGGTCCAGCGGCGGGCGAGCGCTTGGATGGTGGCCAAGCGAACACCCTGCGTATCGTCACGGACCACTTCCGGCGATGGCCAGCGCGTCGCGAGCACACGGCGCCGAAGATCGGCGAGATCGTCGGCCGGAAATTGGACACGGAAAGGTCGGATGCCGGTGTTGTCTGCCAGTCCGCGCATGGCGGGGGCCGTCAGGCCGGCCTGGCCTGCGAGGGACAACGCGCCGATGGCGGTCGTCGTGGCAATGAGCTGCCGGCGGTTTGGGCGTGAGATATCCTGATCCACCTGTCGTCTCCCGAAAAGCGCGTCGGATGCCCGACTGACCGGAGGATGTGTGAAGCGGATGCCGGGCGGACACTATTGTACGAGCGTGTCCGCCGCTCATGCCTTGGTATGATCGTTAAACACGTGGACGCCATGAGGAGCATCCATATCGATTTCGGCGCGGCCGGGGCCCGTCACCTGAGAAAGCCCCAAGCTTAATAATAGGGGTCAGGCTCGACGTAACCCGGGAGGTTTGACGACAAAGAGTGCTTAAGCCGCTGTCCCTTTTCGTCCACGAGAACCTCGAGCCTGCCTTCCTCCAGGCCAACAAAGCCGATGCGCGCAACATCGTCCGGATTGCTTTTCGGGAGATTTAGGCCGGCGGTTAGATCGGTGTCGACGTAGCCAACGTGGAGAGCGACGACACGCGTACCCTGCTGCTTAAGGGCGAGCCTGAGATGATTGGTATAGCTCCATGCAGCCGCCTTCGAGACTCCGTAGGGTGTCAGGAAAGGGACTGGCAGCCAGGACGCGTTCGAAAGGATGTTGATAATTCCAGCTTCTTCGCTTCGGGCAAGAATGGGAGCGAAACTTTGCGATACCCGGACAACGCCATGATAGTTCACCTCGAAGACGGCCCTCGAAACCTCCTCGACATGGTCGTCGAGCGCGTCGCGCACGGAGCCTCCGATCCCCGCGTTGTTTACCAGAAGCGTCACGTCGGCCGCCTGCAGCACGGCCGCCGCGACGGACTGGGGATCGGTCACATCGATCTGGACAGGGATGAGACCCGACTCATCAAAGCCTTCCACCTTGCGCATCCCGGCGTAGACTTTCGCTGCGCCCAGTGCTCTTGCCTGTCTCGCAAAAGCCAAGCCGAGTCCGCGGTTCGCTCCGGTAATGAAGACAATCGAGCCTTGCACCTTCATCGGACCGGCCCCCTCGTGTCACCCGGTTCGTTGTGGCCTCCCGCCTGGCAGCCACAATGCGAAGCTGCCACGCGCCGCATTTCAGCGTAACATCGATCGTCAGTGACGAGCAATCTGATCGAAGAAATTTGCTGGGCATAGAAGCCCCGCGGTGGGTCGAATTACCGCAGCTCCATAACGGGGCCTTATCACCAAAAAACAGCGGATCGTAGTTCGTCTACGCACGAGAATGAGCACCGCAAGCACGGCCACTGACCGCCGTTGCGACCAAGCCCGGCGGGTACGTCAGGCCTCTGGTTCAATAATGTGGCATCGCCATTTCGGATCCGCTGGGTTGTCTCAGATGCAGGTCAGCAGCGCGCCCAATTGCCGCCGTTCCCTGACTTTTGAGCATTTCCTAATTGCTGACGGTCAGCTCACACGTTTGACCGCGCCAGTATGACGCCACGAGCGCTGCTCCGCGAGAAAGGCACACCCTACGGCGAGCTTGCGCCCAACGCAGGGCCGCACGCTCGCCGTCATGCAGGTGTCGGCGGGATCTCAGTCCTTCAATAGCGTCAATACGCTGCGCCTGCTCGGACGCTGGATGCGGATGTTCACGATCCGGAACCAGAGCTCGATCGCCATGGCTTACAAGGAGTTTGGCGACGACGATCGGATGCGCCCGTCCAGCTATTACGACCGGATCGTCGATGTGATGGAGGAGCTGGTGCGGATGACCGTGCTAATGCGCCCGCACGTCGCTCAGCTCGTCGACCGATATTCCGAGCGCAAGGAGACCGGTTTACCGGTCGCGCGCGAGGACCATTCGGCGATCGCAATCGGACGGTAAATTCTCGCTCTGGACGACAGGTAACAGGGACCGTGCGTCCTTCAAACGGCACCAAATGGTCGAGCGCTGCCCAGCTTCTCAGCGCCCATTTGTGGTTATTTCCGAGCCTCGGAGCCTACAGGTCATCGAACAATGCAAGCAAGTGGGCATGCCGGACCCGCTCAAGAACGCTATCGAAAGTCTCGAAGGGCTCGCCGGCCGCAATGTGATGTTGGATCTGCGCGAACTGCCCACGAGCAGAGGGCCGAGACTCCGACTTCAGATGCACAGCGTTCGCGAGTTGCTCGGGGCTTGCGCATCCCTTGCGGACCACGCCGCTCAGGGTCTGCAGGACGATTGGTACGTCAGGCTCTTCTCCGGCCGCCACGGCTCTCGCCGCGATGATGCGTGCCGGCATGCCGGCGACGAAGGCGAGGTCCGGAACTAGGCGAACCGCGAAGTGCCGCGCAGTCTCGCATGTCTTGATGAGATGCTCCTTGGTCCCAATCGCACGTTCGAGCTCACAGAGCGGCTTGCCCGCCATCCACGCAGTCAGCAGCGGTCTGATCTGCGGCAGCGCGACCTTCGCCTTGGCAACATTGCCGGCGATCGCCCGATAGTCCTTTCCAAATAAACCTTCGATGTCGTTGGGCCTGATCAGATGCATCAACCAAGCCGGGTTGGCCTCGATCCAGTCGAACAGCGTGTTCATGCAGTCCGTACTGTCACCGTCGAACGCTCCTCCCTCGATCAGCGCTGCCAGACTGGCGACGATCTCATAGGGTAATCCCGCCGACGCGGCGACGCGCTCGAGCCAGGTCAGATCCTGCTTCGGCGCCAGCTCATCGCGACGCGCGAGCGCCGCGTCGATGCGGCTCTCGATCCACTCGGCCTTGCCCTCCTGACGCTTGCGGTACGCGGCGAAGGATCGCCGGATCATCGCTTTGGCAGGTTCGTCGGGCGCATCGTCCTCGCCGACCGGTAGACGGGCGAGGAAATAATCCTCATTGCCTTCATGTGCGTTGGTGTGGATGCGATCGAGCAGGCCAGTGATCGGGTCATCGATCTTCAGGCACTGGTCAGACTGCGAGAAGATGCTCTGCAACGACATCCAGTGGCGATGGATCGTGTTTTCATCGTCATCGATGTTGATGATCTTGCTCGGCACCACCAGTACGAAGCCTTGGCCGCCTTCCCCCGCACGACCCGCGCGACCGGCGGCATTGAGCAATTCGTGCGCGTCGAGTTGCTTGAACTTGTCATCCGACACGTCCCAGCGGCTGTCGCCGGCGATTAGGACCACGTCGCTTGGCAGGTTCATGCCCTGCGCCAGCGTGGAGGTGGCGAAAAGGGCGTCGACACCATCCCGCCGCTTAAACAGCGATTCGTGAAGCATCCGCTCGGGCTTGAGTAGCTGACCGTGGTGACTGGTGGCACTCCCATCGACTTGGCCGGAGGCGTCCAGCTTGAGGTAGCAGTGCTGCGGCCCGCCCATCTCCTCCTCGACCAGTTTGCGCCAGCCTTGCTCCTCCTCGGTGAGCACGACGCGGCGTTTGGGCAGTAGGCTACGAAAATGACGGACGGTAGATTCGGCGGCGGTCGTACTTTGCACGAAGGTCAAGGTCTTCAAACCATCCTCGGCCGCAGCGGCCGCAATCGTGCCAGCGACGATGTTGCCGTTCGGCGTCATATACCAATCGCCGGACTTTTCCGACACGCCGGTGGCGAAGGGTACCGCCTCGTCGAGGAGCGCCATTAGCGCATAGTCGTCGCGGTCACGGGTCGCCCAGGTCTGCCGCAGGCAGAAGAAGGCAAAGGGCTGTGCATCGAGGCGGCTTGCGAGAGGCTTGGGTACGCCCTTGGTGGTGGCGGTAAGCTGCTCCGTGGCGAGCAGCTCGTTGAGCGCGGTGATGCGTTCAGCTTCGTAGGCCACGCAGCCGCGTGCCTGGCGGGTCGGTTTCCATGCGAGATCGAGCGGGAGGCACGGGCGGCCGGTGAGCTCGGTCACCCAGCCCGCCATCTCTTCGGCATTTTGCATCATCGCCGATACGAGCAGCAGGTCGGCATCGGGCGCATAGCTGGTGAGATTGAGGATGCACAGCATTGCGTCGATCGCCCGCCGGCTGCGGTCGGATTCGCGAGGATGAAGGAGGTGGCACTCGTCGAACACCACCAGCGCGACCTGCGCGAACGCTTCCGGCTGTATCGACTGCAGCACGAGACAGCGCTCGGGCGTGGTGACGATGATTTCGGGAAGATCGAGGAAATCGGAGAAGGTGATCTCGTCGTCGAGATCGCCAAGCACGGTGAAGTCCTTGAACGCATTGCCCAGTGTGAAGGCGGTCTGGTCAACTAGCGCCAATGTCGGCGCGAGCACAACGACCTGTCCGCCGCCCAGCAGCGCAGCAGCGATCTTGAGTTCTGCCAGCGTCGACTTGCCGCCCCCAGTCGGGAAGCTTACTGCCGCGGATACACCCTTGGCGAGATAACCCTTTTCCAGCGCTTCGCGGTGATTCCGCCAGAGATAAGGACGCTTGCGCGCGGCGCGGCGAATAACCTGCCACCACGCGCCCGGATCGACACCATTCGGCGCGGGAACTCGGCACAGGGCTGATTGGGCCAAATCGCCCGACACAGCCAGCAGCAGCTTGGCGATATGGAGCGGCCCGGGAAAGGCACTGAAGACCTGGGGACCATCAACCTCGAACACGTCGTCGATCGGGGCGACGCACAGGGCGCGTACCTGGGCGAAGATGCGGCGTGATTCTGACATCGCGTCGGCAGCGGCACCTTCACGTGGAGCGACGAGCAGTTCGCGCGCGAGCTGGATGACACCCGCGTGCAGCCGGCGCAGCAGCGCCTCCACCGCGATACCGCTTGCGCTCGTATCGGATGGAGAATCGTAGAACTCGAAATTGTCTTCATCGACCTCGCTGGTGATCACCTCGCGCAGGCGGCCGGTGGCCAGGTTGCCGATCGCGGTCACCAATCGAGCCTCGGCGCTCAGATCGCCGTCCGGGCGCTTGAGCCGCTTGGCCATCTCTGCGGCATCGCTCTGCGAATCCGCGATCAGGAACAACAGCGTCGCGCAGATGTCGTGATCGGCATGGATCGCGTTGATGCTGGAGAAGCGCGGCGCGCCGTCGGCGACGACGGTCTCGGCCATGAGACACAGCTGGTGCGCGGTGCCCGCCACGAACCCGGCCGAGGCGCGGTCGGCTCGCTCGGGCGTGGTTGCGACGAGGAGTTCCTGGGCCGCCGCCAGACGGCGCATTTCGGCGAGCAGCTCTATAACGGCTTCGCCGCGCTGCTCGAGGGTCGCGAGACCGCGCAACCGAACTCGCGCCGCGACGATCTCGGCGAAGGCGTTGGTGAAGCGTTGCGGCAGCTCGGAAAAGTCGAGGTCACCAAGCGGCGGCGCGCGGCCGATCAGGTCGATCGTGACAGGATCAAACATCGTCGCGCCAAACCTCGATCTGCTTGATAGCGTTGGCTGAGAAAACCTTCATCCAGTCGCGCAGCTTGGGGATGGCGATGGTTTCGGCCTGGCGGCGAGCCGCGAGCCCGGGCGCCACGTCGTCAAACCCCTTGAACAGTGCCGCGCGCAAGTCATCATCGTCGTGAGCGGTGTCCGCGGTAACTGCCACACGAAAATGCCGGGCCTCCTCCCAGGCGATCCGTTCCACCGCACCATCAATATCCAACTCGGGGAGTCGTTGTTGATGGGCTTCGAGCAGGCCGCCCGCCTCCGGGATCAGCTCATTCATACGTAGTCCGCTTTCCAAGTCTCGAATGCCCTTCCACACATCGCCAGCGATCGTGCTGCGGGGGTTCTCCGTCGCCTTGTCCTCGAAAATGATGACCGCCGTGATGGTCTTCCCGGACTCGTCGAGTTTCAACTGGAAGCCATCGAAGCCCTTGTGCGCATGAATCATATGCGGCGCGCGGATTACAGCCCCGGCTTCGGCACGGTGCGCCGCGATCCACGAGATCGCTTGGAAGACCCAGCCATCGCGATGATATGGCGGCTTGTCCTTGGGCACGGTCAGTAGTCTGATCGCTCCGGCCGCCGTGTCGGCGCGAGTGGCGGGCGGCCGTTTGTCGACGCCGGCTAGGATCGCTGCGACATGCCGCGCCTGCCCGAGCGCCAGCCGCGCGACCTTACCCGCAAGATCGTCCTCGTCAGCAATGGTCCATCGCGAACCGTGACACAGTGTTCCGTGCGATATCGGTATCAGCGTCAGAGGCATCGTGCCTCCGACAACCCCAGCCCAGCCATGGCCCCTCCCTAATGATGCCAAACACGGCATCCGCTAATATATATAAGTGACACCACTGGAACATATCGAAGCGGAAGCGGACCAAATTGAATGCAACTGATCGCGAGACGTCGATTTTCCAATATCACCCGAAATCTCATATATATTTGCGGTAATCTGAACTCTCTGTCTGGCCGTCAGTGACGTATTTAAGAACCTCTCCTACCATTCTAGCTGCCCGGATAGGAATGGGCAGACGCTGGTTCATCTGCGTCGAGTTCCAGTTGATCTTGGTCAGCGAGAACACCTCCGCCGCGATCTCGGCGACGGTGCTGTCGCACGACTTGTGCGGGCAGAGGAGCAGGGGGCGAGGGTCGTAGGTACCCGGATACGTCCCGTAGTATGGGATGCTGCCGATCGTGTAGAGCAGGCCCCGGCCGCCGAGATCGACGAACGTGCCGCGCAGCACGGGATAGTTGCCATCGCGCAGCACCTTGATCGATCCCGATTCCTGCACCCAGACCAGATCCCGCATCGCGATGCCGGCCTCGCCGATGGCATCGAGGATCCCATCGGCTTCGTCCTCGCGGAAGCGCGACGTCTTCAGCACGATGATCCGCGCCGGCAGCGTCATGTGGTGCGCCTTGTAGGCGGCGAGCACGTTGCCGACGAGGTCGCGCGCATCCTCGCGCGTCATGTAGGGGTGCCTTCCGCGGCTCTCGGTATGGGCGCGCTTGCCCTTGAGGACGAAGCCCCGGCCACGCTCGTCGAACATCTGCGCCGCGCTGGTGAACAGCTGCTGCCCGCCCGCCTCGCGGTAGAAGCTGATGCCGACGTAGCAGGCAGTGTACTCGCCCTCTCTCGCCATCCGCCGCCAAGGGATCCGGCCGCTGCCCTTGTAGTAGAGCGTGGTCAGGAGGTTCCAGCTCCGTCCGGCCATGTCCTGGATCTTGCGGGCGCTGCTCTCCTTCACCTTCAGCGGGATCGCGGCCTTCTCGTCGACGACGTCCTCCCAGACGATCTGGATCGGGAAGTTGAGGCCCATAGCCTTCGCCTTGAGCATGCCGCGGAAGTTCGGCGCGTCCGATCCGCTGCTGTCCTCCTCCTCGAGCGTGCCGCCGGCCTCGACCTTTGCGCTCCAGACCCGCTCGATGAGACGGACGGGCAGCGCGACGATCGCGACGTCCGGGCGATGACCACCGTCGTCCAGCGCCTTGAGCTGATCGATGATCGCGACGACCGCCATCTCGACGGCGCGGCCATGATCCGGCTCCTTGGCGATCTTGTCGATCGTCCCCTGCGTCAGGGTCGACGTGGCCGCGTCGTCCACGTCGAAGCGGCACCGATAGGGATTCTGGTTGCCGAGCCCTGGGAACGCCGGGTGCAGATTGGGATGCTTCTCGGACTTGCCCGCCATGCCGCCTGCCGCGGCGGCAAGAAACTTCTTGGTGTCGGCGATCGTCTTGGACGACCCGACGACGCCGATCTGGATGACCTCGCCGACATGGGTCTGGAGCGGGCCGGCCTCGGTCAGCCCGAGACGCGGATCCTGATGGTGGTGGCGATCGCCGAACTCCAGTTCGGGCTCGTCGAAGATGTCGCTTTCGAAGTCGCTCATCCCAGCATCCTGAACTGTTCCTCGCGCGGTTCGGATTCGGGCTGCTTGCCGCTCTTCCTCTCGCGCTTCTCCTTCCTCTCCCGCTTCTCCTCTTCCGTCGGCCCCCAGGCGTCTTCGGGCACCCGGGTCTTCAGTTGGATGCTCGGCGGGGGACCGAAGAGCAGCCGGCCCTCGGTACCGTCGATCTCGTCATTCGCCGGATCGTCCAGGCCAGAGGTTAGATCGAGAAGGTCCTTCGTCGGCGGAAGCTGGTCCCTGGTCAGGAACCGGTGCCACATGATCACCTGTCCGCGCAGGGCGGAGCTGTTGTCGAGCCGCTTCTTTCCCGACAGGAGGGCGGCGGGATAGGGATGGGGCGCGAACCCGTTGGTCGTGAAATGGTAGGTCGGCGTGACGACCAGATACCATTGGCCGACCAGCCGCTCGAACCGGGGCGCGAACGCGTGATGGCGGACGAACGCTACCTTGTCGGGCTCGGTCTTCGACATGACGACGTTGACCACGTCGGTGTCGGCCTCGCGCTTCGAGGCCGTGTAGGTGAAGGTGCGAGTGGCATTCTCCTCCTCGGCTCGGAAGTAGAGGAGCTTCTTCGATTTCTCCCACCCCAGATCGCCGAAGTTCTGGTGCTTCAGCGTGCTGTTGAGGAGGTAGATAAAGTTGTTCTGCTCGAGCTCGTCGTCATGGAAGGCGATGTCCTCGGTGTCGATCACCTCAACCTGGTCGATGTCGATGATCTCGCGGCAGCATGATGTGCGGGGATCGTGGAACGACCAGAACTCGTCGCCGCGGATCACCCAGTCGAACCTGACGGGCTCGTCGCCGTCGAAGAGGATCGCGGCGGCCTTCTTCGCCGAATAGGGAGTGGTCGCGACATACATCTCGCGGGGCAGGGTGACCGGAAGGATGTTGACGAGCGCGGTCTCGCCGCCGCCCAGTGGCGGAACATAGTAGCCGGGGCCTGCCTTCGGCACGGTGAGCGCCGCGAGACGATCGACCGCGTCCCCGTTGAGGATGTCCTTCGCCTTGTCGAACTCTAGCCGGCGCTCTCCTTCGGTGAACCCGACCGGCACCTGCTTCCAGAAGTAGGTCTCGTCCGACTTGCGGTAGAGGACGATGATCACCGGCAGATTGGACGAACGCCAGTACTCGAGATCCTCGATGCGGAGGAGGTAGCTGAAGCCGGCGTCGTTTTCGCCCGTGTACCTCTGAGACTCCGTCGCCTTGACCTGGACGGCGATCATCCGGGCGAGCGGGCGGCCGTCGTCCATGACCTCGGCGATGCCGTCCACACCGGCTTCGAGGCGCGACCGGCCGTCGAACTGGAAGCCTATGTTGAGGAACCGGAGGCGGGCCGCCGCCTCGCCTATCTCGCCGATCATCTGACTGGGAGTGAGGCGCTTCGTCATGCGCCTTCATTAGAACAAGTCGCGAACCCCGACCAACCTGAAAATCGTTGAAGACGATCAGTCATCCACAGTCTCGTCAGTTGTAGCGATCGTCAGGCGCGGGCGATCAGCTACCGCATTTTAAGCCCCTGCTGACAACCTTGGGGAAAGGCAGCTAACTACGCCACTCGGCTGGAACCAGTCCGTCGCCTAACGGCCAGCACAGGTCATGCTCGTCGTCTGATCGACCAGATCAGGCTAGACAGACTCGTGATCAGCGCGGCTACAGCCGTCAGCAGGGTTGGATCGATATGCATCGAGCGACTCCTTCGAATCACTCGCTAACCTATTTGGCACTATGTAGGAAAGAACAAATTTAGAACGAGGCGGATGCTGGATCTCCGGACCGTTGCGCTCTCTCCCGAAACGGGCCTGTCTCTCATCGGCCAGATGAGGGCACAAAAATACCCGTTAGTCGATGTCTGCACGCTTCCGCGTCGCTTGGTAGAAGGGGAGCGGGAAAGCATAGGAGGGTAGTGGTGGCTTCTGTTCTCGACGCGCGCCGCCCCGATGCTAAGGAAGCTCCGATGCGCACAGATCTCGACCATCTACCCCACGCCAAGCAACGCGAACTGGAGCGGGTCGTCCATATTCTTTTTGAGGAATTCGAGGCGGCCAAGGCGCGTGCGACCGGCGAACGCAAACGTGGCAAGATCCTGAAGGTCATCCTCTACGGTAGCTATGCACGCGGCGGTTGGGTCGATGAGCCCCATACAGCGAAGGGCTACATCTCGGATTTCGACCTGCTGATCATCGTGAATCAGCGCGAACTTGCCGAGCGCGAGCAATGGGTCGATGCCGACGATCGCCTAGCCACAGACCTTGTCGTCAATAAGACGCTGCACACGCCGGTGAACTTCATCGTACACTCGCTTCAGCAGGTGAATGACGGCCTTGCGCATGGGCGCTTCTTCTTCATGGATATCGCCGGCGATGGGATCGCGCTGTACCAATCCGATGACACGCCATTGCACACGCCGAAGCCGAAATCTTCAGAAGAGGCTCTCGCAACTGCAAAGGACTATTTTGCTGAATGGTTCCCAAGTGCAGGCGGAGTTTTGGATACGGCCCGATATGTTCTTGGCAAGGGGCGGTTGAAGGAGGCTGCCTTCAACCTTCATCAGGCGGCTGAGCGCCTCTACCACTGCGCGATGCTTGTCTTAACTTTCTATACACCGCACAATCACAATCTCAACTTTTTGCGCAAGCAGGCCGAGAAGCTTGATCGGCGGCTCTACGACGTGTGGCAGCGCGACGATCGTAAGCACCGCGCGATGTTCGAGAAGCTTAAGGAAGCCTACGTCAAGGCCCGGTACTCGAAACACTATGAAATTAGCGAGGACGAACTGATCTGGCTCGGGCAGCGGGTCGAACAGCTAGGACAACTCGTCCATACTATTTGCACTGAGCGGATTTCGCATCTGTCGCAATCCCTCTGACGATCTTTGAACATTGGTTAGCGGTCCAGAGATCGCAATTTCAAATGTATGGCCTTGTTGATAATATCTCTTTCGGCATAGAGGTCAGAATGGAAACAATCGAAAGTCGAGACACGGGCGCAAATGGCCTTGGTTCGGAGCAATCGCCCCGAGCTTTCGATTGGTTTTGGCGGCCTTGGTACGCTAAGCTTCTCGTGGTCCTTGCAGTTCTCTATTGGGTCGGCCTTTACACCATGCTTCTAATGCCGGTTGAATGGTTGAGCGGCTCTGTTACAGGCGGCATGGTCTGGCTCATTCTCCTTTTCAACCCTTTTTCGGTTATCGCAATCCTCGGCTTCGGGTTTCTGAAGGCCAAGGTCGCCTGTGGAGATTGGATCATTCTCCCCGGCGCGCCTCTCGAAATTGTCGAATGGCAGCGAAGGGAACGCGAGGCAGCTTACATCAACCCCGCGGATGCTCGGTCCGGTTACATGCACCAAGATCATCTTGACGGCCGATAGCCTAGCGATCGCGTCGGTCCTTGAATTGAGCGTCTCCGTCGCCCCAGCCATGGTTTCTGTCACCCGCCAAGCGTCCGGACCCGAGAACGGTAGTTTGCTCGTGTGAGATGAGTGGCGCCGTCACCTGCGTCGTCCCACGGCCCGCATCGGCCGCGTCTAGGTACCGATTCCTAAGACCATCGTTCCCAAGCACCTGTTCACTCAGCGTGTTGGCAAATGCAGTTTCCGGTTTTGAGGATCGTGATGCTGCGCGTTCGGCCATCGCAATGGCGCTCCGCACGTCGTAATTGACCGTGTCGAGCGAGGCTCTAGCCTGCGTTGAGACGATCCCGCGATCCGAGATATCGAAATTGAGACTACCGGCAGCGGTGCCAGAAGTGCCCCCTCCCTTGCGTAGTCCGCTGCCGCGCGTTGAGGACCCCGTAAGGTTTGCTGTTGCGGTTTGGCCGTCGCCTGTCTGATGTTCGGCAGAGCGCGACAGCGCTCGTTGCCACCCTGTCTGACTTATGACGGCGGTGATGTCGCGCTCCAGCGTATCGGCCACCTGCGGCTTCAGCCGCCAATTGCCGCGGCGATCCATCTCGAAACCGCCGTGCAGCCAGCGCGTCATGGCCGCGTGGCCCTCGGCGCCCCCGCCCAGGAAATGCTCGATCGTGTCCGGTCCAGCCTGCTTGCCGGCCTCGAACTTGGTCGACGTATCGCTGCGCGCGGATTGCGAGAAGCCGGTGCTGCTCGAGACGAGGAGGTCGTTGTCGGCGAAGCTGAAGCGGGCGTGGCCCCCTCGCGCAATCGCGCCATATTGGCTGTCGTTGATTAGTCCGCCGCGGCGAAGCTGCGCGGCGGTCCGTGGCGTGACATTCATGCTGAGATCACCATTCTGTGTGAGAGCGAGCTGCTTCCTGTCCATCGCAATGCCATGGGCGCGCAACAGGCCCTGCATGCGGGTCAGGCGCTCCTGGTCGACGATCTGGTTGGTCCGCGCATTGCGCCCCCGATCGGCTATGGCATCTGCGCCACCGTCCGCCATGTCTACCTGATTGCCGGCTGCGGCGCCGAGCGTTTTGATGAAGCTGTCGAGGTGGGCAGCTTCGCGGACAGGAACGCCGGCGGCCGCCGCGGCATCAGCGAAGCCGGCATTTTCGGACTGGCGCCGTTGTTCTCCGATCATGGCATTGCCGCGTACGCCGTCTGGACCGATCTCGCGCTGGGCGTCCAGTTTGCCGGACCGCTCGGCGAAATCGTAGCCAGCTGCCTCACGGGTCCGCGCATAGAAGCTGGTTCCTTCGCGTGCCGCCTCGCGGGTCGCCCCATCAGCTGTGCCGACCTGATTGGCGGCATTGTAGGTTTCAAGTGCATGCTCGACCTGAGCCTCGTTCCGCCCCGTCGCGTGGGCTAGCCCGGTGATCGCGGAAGAGCGGGCTTCGCCGGAGAGCGCGTTGATGAAGCCGATGCGCCGCGCGGTCTCCTGGACGGAGAGGCCTAGCATGGCGGAGGCAGCGCGCTGTCCGGTATTGGTGCCGGTGCGCGTGGCCTGCTCGGTGGCGACGTTCCCGCGCTCGGTCGCGGCAACTTGGCCGCCCGCGAAATCGCGGCGGCCTTCCATGGCACCGACCTGCGTCTGGGCGCCCGTAATCTCGTTGCGGAGAACCTGCTCCTGCTTGAAACTGTTGGCGATAAGCTTGCCGAACAGGGGATCGGCAGCGGCGTCGGCGATCACACCGGACGCCTTCAGCTTGGCATCGTCGGCAGAATATCCGTCGCGCTGGAAGTGGCGAGCAGCACCATCCATCATCATCGCGTAGGCGCGCTCGTCGCCGAACGCCTTCCATTGGACCATATTCTGCGCGAACGACGCGAAAGCGCGTTCGCCGGCTTGGCCCTTGCCGAAATAGGTCTGGCCGAGCGAGCGGAGGGCATCGCCCTGCGCGAACTGCTGGAAGGCGGCCGTTGCCGCGTTGGCCTGGACGGCACGCTGGGTTGCGGGATCCGAGAGATCGCCTCCTCTCAATGCGGGTGCCAGGCCGCCAAGTTCGCGTGCGGCATCGATTCCACCCATGCCGAATGCGGGAATTCCGGGTGCGCCTGGTACCTGTCCACCGACAATCCCGCCGGCCTCGCCGAAACCGCGGTTCGCGGCGAAGCTCGATCGTTCGCCGAAATCCCCGAAGGTCGAGACCGCGTTGCGGCGGGCCGAGGTGCCGAAGGCCGAGGCCTGTGCCTCGAGCGCGGAGGCGCGGCCTTCGCTGGTGGCGAGCGGGGCTGCTGCAGCTGATGCCCCGCGAAGGTCGGCAAGCGCACCGCTCGTGACGGCGCTGAACACGTTGCCGGAGAAGCGGAACACCGTGAAGACGAAGGCACCTGCGAGGCCTGCCGCAGCGGTGCGGAAGCTGCCGAAGATGGCGAGCGCTTTCTGGGCCGCCAAGGGCGCCATCAGCCAGGCATTGGCGGCGACGCCGTTGGCACGCATCTCGGCGAGCGCGCTCATCGCGCGGCCAAGCGTCAGCTGGTAAATGCCGGCATCGATCACGCCCCAGAGCGCCACGAATACGAAGAGCCCAAGCGCGAAGCTCGCCACCCTCAGATTAATCGGGGTCAGAATGAACAGCAGCGCGATCGGCACCATGAAGAGCATGATCCCGAACACGGTCGCGCGGATGGTGGGCATCCATTCGTTGGCGACCGAGAGGGTGGCGAGGCCGCTGGTGATGGTGGCGCGATTGGCCATCACGCGAGCGGCGGTCGCCGGGCTGTCCTCGAAGAGCACATCGCCGACCGTGTTGCCGAGCAGGATGTCGGTCATCAGCCCCTGTGTTCCCAAGGTATTGCCCATCATCATCTGCCCGATCTCGCCGAGCTGGCCCTTGCATCGGGCGAGCTGGTTGGTGTCGGTGCCGTCAAAGCCCGAGCGCGCACAGACCTGGTTCTGGTAGCTGGCGAAGGTCGTTGGATCGCTCAGGCGCGACTGAATATTGGCCCAGGCGTCCGCGCAGCTCATCGTCGTGCCGGCCTTGTCGGCGCTCGAATAGACGGTCGAGTAAGTGGCGGGCCCCGCCATTGCACCGAAGGCCGCGGCGAGGTCCGTCGTGGTCCGGAACAGCTTGTCGTCATCGACGCCGTAGGCGGGCGATACCCGCGCGACCGGGTAGCATTGGCGGGCATAATCCTTGACCGTCTGATCGAGGAAGATGTCGGTCATCGGTCCTTGGGGCGTCACCGCGTTGAAGAAGAGGTCGAAGGCGTGGCCGCCGGCGCCGAAGACGATCTTGCTGTCGGGATCGACCGTGTTGTCGTCGATCGTCTCGACCAGCGCATGTTCCATCAAGTTGGTAGTGCCGGCGACGAGAACGAGCAGGTTGGGCACGCCACCGACGGGCTGATAGGCGTTGCGAACCGGGTCGTAGACGTTGACCGTGCCGGTCGTGGCGATCATGCCCACAAACAGGCCGATCCCGACCAGCATCTGGAAGCCGAAGGCGACGAGGCTCATGCCCGAGCCTCGGATCGAGGCGAGTGCGGCGCCCATCGCGATGCCCACCGTCGCGATGATCACCACCAGGGTCTCGTAGCGCGGATCGGCGAAGATGAGGGCGACGAGGTGGAAGGCATCGACCGTCTCGGCGAAGCCATCATAGGTGTAGAAGCTCGTGTCAAGCGCCAGCGCAGGCGAGGCGAGAAGGGCGGCGGCGGCGAGGGCGAGGACGAGGCGGAGCGCGCGCATGTCCGGTCTCACGGGTTGCGGCCGGCGGCGGCGCCGGCGCTGTTGCGCGCGTCCTGATCGCGTTGGCGAAGAAGGCTGGCGTAGGAGGTCGCGAGATGCGCCTGGTTGAGCGCGGCCAGATAGGATTGGCGCATCTGGGCGCGTTGGCGCAGCACCTCCTCGCGAAGGTCGCGCAACTGCTCGATCCCCTTGGTCAGGATCTTCGTCTGGCAAATGTCCTTGCTATTCCCGTCGGCGGCGCCGGCTGAGGTGACGCCGCGCTCCGCGTTGCCGATCGCGAAGTCGAGGCTTCGGGTCAGGTCGTTCAGCATCTGATAGGCGAGGGTCAGCGCGACGAGATCGTCGGTGTCGTCGATCACGCTGCCCGGCACGCCCTGGCGGACGCCCCATTCGAGCATGCGATAGACGGGCAGCGTATGGACGTTGGCGACGAACTGCTTTTCGTCGTCGGTGAGCGTGCCCCGCGTGCGGATCTTGTCGCTGATCGACTGCATCCGGTCGCGGGCGAGTTCGAGCGCGCCCTTGGTGCCGTCCTGTGAGCAGTCGTTGGCCGTCGGCGGCACGTTAAGGGCGCGCTTCTGGACCTTGCCGGTCAGGAAATCGTCCGAGCTCTCGGTATCCTGGAGCGGGCAGGCGGGGATTGCCGAAAAGAGCGGCACCTTGTCGTTCGTATCCCAGCGCATGTAGACGTCCCCGACCCGCGCGCGCATCTGGTCCGCCCAGTCGCCCGCGCCGACGCGGGCGGCAGCATGTGCCAGCAGCGATCCCGTCTTGAAGATGTCCGTGACCTCCGCCGGGCAGTTCTGCAGCGCGTCCTTCAGATCCTCGGTCGGGTTGTTGTTGTTCGCCTGGATCTTCTCGCGGGACTGCTGGTAGCTCTTGGCGAAGCCCTGGGAGATCGACTTCGATCCGGTCATCTCCTCGATGATCCCGGACATGGTGTCGTCGCCCTTGGCGATCTCGACCATACGGTTGGCAAGACGGCAGTCATTGACCTGGATCGAATTCAGGTAATTGGTCGCGGCCTCGAGCTTCGAGATGATATTTCCCATTTTTTCGTCAAGTGTTTCAAGGAGATACTGAAAGGCGACGGCAGGTGCCGCCTGCAGGATGCTCTCCAGCTTCTGGACGAGATAATCGGGATCGAGGAACGACATGCCGCCGAGGAACATGTCGATGCCGCCGCAGCCGCCTTTGATCTTGGGCAGCGTCAGCGACATCAGATAGTCGTTGTGGACGTCGACGCGGCCCGACATCCCGCCGGCGGTCAGATAGCCGCGGGTCTGGTCGTCGAAGCTTCCAGGCGACGCATAGGTCGCATTGTCGAACCAGCTCTCCGCCCAGCTCGCGGCGCTGGCGGGGGAGGCGGCGCCGACGAGCGCTGCCAGGAACAGGAAGACGGCTGTCAGGCCGGTGATACGCACCTTGCTGCGCATTGCGGGCTCCAGTGATGGAAAGGGATAGGTGTTGAGCCCGCCATGCTCAGCGCCGCGACGAAGAGGCCGGCATCCCCACGATGCCTGTGAATTTGGACATGGCGCGGACGCCGACCGCGGCACGCACGCCGGTCAGCATCTTCGTCGCCAGATAAATGTTGCGTGCAAGATTGGGCAGCAGGTCGGTCCCCACTGCGATCGGGATCGTGCGGTTAGGATCGGCGATCGGCCGGACCCAGACGACGGGGTCGCCCACCCATGGCAGCCCTAGCCGGCCGGACCGGAGCATCGCGTCCTCGCGGGACAGGGTCGCGACCCGCCAACCATAATGCGCGCGGAACATGCCGAGCTTCGCCCAGACGTCCGCGCAGGGCAGGCATCCCGGTGAGGTGCTGGCCTCGATCATGAAAGCCGGCGCCTCACCTTTGAGCGTGTCGGCGAAGTCGGGCGGGAAGTCGCGTGTGGCGGGCACCCGATGCAGCCAGGCGTCCATCGCGACGCTGTTGGCGACCGGGTGGATGGCGGCACGCATCGCGGTTTCGCGCGATATCTCCGCCGAGGCGCGCCCGGCGAGGAAGGCCGACAAAGCGACCAGGATGATGAGCGTGATCGCCCGACTCATGGCTGGACTGTTCCCGAAGTGTCGACGAGTTCGGCACCGACCGCGCGGGGATCGCTTGCCGAGACCGGTCCGTTGGCGAGCGCGTCGAAGAAGCCGTCTTCTTCGCCGGCACCTGTCATGAACTGTTCGGGACGGATGTCGCCGGTGAGCAAGCGCACGGCCTGATAGGCCATCTGGGAGAGGTTCGGGTAGGCCTCGACGCCGCTCGCGATCACCATCTTCTGTTGGGAATTGCGCCGGATCACCATCGTCGTCGGGGTGACTTCGACGCCGAACCGTTCACCGAGATCGGGCCGTTGTTCGAGGTCCATCAGCGTCACCTGCCAGCCCATTTCCTCCTGGAAGCGCTGCACGATCGGCCACTGGACGCGGCAATATCCGCACGACGCCCGCGAGAACATGACGAGCGCGAACTCGTTGGCATGCGCGCGGAGATAGCGGCGCCGGGCATCGTCCTTGAACGCCAACAACTGGTCGCGCGCATCGCCTACCATGGGATTGGCCGACTTCGAATTGAGCTCTGGGTGTTGCAGCATCGCGATCTGGGTGACGCCGGCAAAGGCCCGAGCCTTGCGGCGGGCGAAGTCCTCGAGCTTCCAGAAATCCGAAACAGCGTCGACCGTCAGAATCGTGGCAGCGTAATCGCGTTGCTGTTCGATCAGCGTGTGGATCTTCGGTGGGGTCCAGGTGGCGAGCTCGGCCATCGGTGGGATGACCGGCTTCACGAGCGGAGCCTCGTCCGGCTTTGCCGGATCGGCTTTCGGTGGCGGGGCCTGATACCACCAATATCCCCGGCTCTCGTTTGCCACGGGGGTGGATTGTGCGACGGCAGGCGCTGCAGCAAAGAGCGCGAGCATCGTGCACCGAGTGAGCTGATCGATCACAGCACGCGCTCCATACGGGTGAGGCGATCAACGGCCACCGGGCCGTAATAGCGGCTGTCGTAGCCGTCAGGGTGCGAGGAGCCGACATAGGCAAATCCCGCAGGGATCGGTTTGCGACCCCACGCGAGATGGACCAGCGGCTGGCGCTTTCGCCCAAAGGCTTTGCTGACCCCGACGAGGCGGCCGTCGCAATAATACCAGCCATCTTTCTTGCTCGGCGCCATGCGGGAGGGGCGGTCGATCTCGGCCAGCGTCTGCCCGGCCATGCAGAGCGCATATTTGGTGACGTTGACCGGCTTGGGTCCGGCGATCAAATCGGCAAGCCGGAAGGACACGAGATCACCACGATGGATCGGGCCGGGTGCGGCGCGCACGATCCAGGCGTCGATCGACGGACTCATCACCAAGGTGAAGTGCGGGATCGCCAGCGCCGTCGCCAGGCCGACTGGCAGAACGATGCCGTAGGCCTTCCAGAGCTGGTCGGGGCGGGGCGGGGCGCCGAGACCCGACGCGCCGAGTGCGACCGCCGCGCGGAGCGGCAGCAGCCGGATCTCCGTGCAGCCGGACCTAGCGATCGCCCAGGCGAGCTTCAGCATCGCGCACCTCCTCTTTGGCACCGAGGCGACCGGCTTCTTCCAGCAATCCCGAAAGGGCGGCGTCGCCGTAGACGACGGGCGTCGGTGCGGCGGGGGTTTCGCCCCGCTCGCAATAGGCCTGGGTCGGATCGCCCGCGACCATCGCCATGGCGGGCACATGTTCGATGCCATGCTGGCGGAATGCGATCGGGTCGACGACGATCGGCGTTCCCCGCATTGCGCAGGCTGGGCCTTCGCAACCCGGATCGAGCCGCAATATCTCGGCCGAGAGCTTCGCCATCGGCGCGACGCGATGCAGGCCTCCCGGCATGCCACGGAAGGCCAGCGCGCCCCCGGTCTTCTCGAGTGCCGCCGCGTAGGTGCGCAGTTCGTCGATCGGCATGGACGATGAAACGAAAAGCAGAGGCACCCAGCGGACATGGGCGTCTGGCGCGGCGACCCTTGCGAGGCTGACGATATCGGGCTGGCTCAGGCCCAAGGCCTGCCCGACCCGCATAGACATGGTTGTCTGCTGGGCGACGAGACCAGTTTTACCCTTGGCCATTGCCGCATCGGCCCGGCGTGCCATCCCCGGATCCGCCGCCTGCGCATGCATCGCGCTCCAGGCTTTGCGCTGTGTGGCGCCATCGGCCTTCGGCGTTTCGAACGCAGGCAGCGTCATGGCAGGGGCTGACGCCTTGTCCTGCGCCATGGCGTGGCGCAGGGCGTCCATTGCCGCCTGACCCTCCGCCGCCACGTCTGTCGGCTTCGACGGCGGCGCGGCCCATGCCGATGTTGCGCAGCATGTCGCCGTGAGGCCGAGGGATAAAGCGAGGGCGAGGCTATGGGGCGATCGTCTGCATGTACGCATTGATCTTGTCCTTCATATCGACCTGAATTTGCGAGGCAGACTTGCTCTCGATGTCACTGTAATATTCCGACAGATCCATCCGGCTGAAGTCGAGCGCTTGAAACTCTTCGGCCGTGAAGCCACGGCAGTCGGGGTGCTTCACCGGACCCCAGCCGATAGCGTTGAAGTCCTTGAGCTGCGGACGACCCTGCTCCTGGATGATCCGGCCGAGCTTGGTATTGAAACAGCACTGGCTCTTCGCCTTCTGAATGCAGATGCCGAGTATCGAGGAGGCGCAATATTCGCCGACTTCGTGGCACATGCCCGAGCCCTTGAGCATGCCTGTCTCCATGTCTTGGCTATCGCAGCCCTGGAGCAGCGTCTCGATCATGAAGTCGATGGCGAGGCTGATCGCGATCGATGTCGGGTCGATCCCGACGATGATCGCATGCGCGCCGGCGCTCGCTGCCTGGCTCGCGGTCGCCCCGGCCTTGAAAGCGGCGTAGGCCGCCTTGATCCCGGTGAAGAGGTCTTTCGCGACTGTGATCTTGGTCGATAGCGACATGAGCGACGAGCCCATCCCGTCCTTCACGATCTTGCCCTTGTCGGCGCAGCAATTCTGGAACGTGTCGAGCAAACCGGGCGGCCGGCACCGCAACGCCCGCCCGGAGAAAATCTGGATGTTGCCGAGGCAATTGCCGTTCGCATCGACCTGGCCATCATTGGAGGCGCCGGGATCGTCGACGACCAGCTCGCTGACGATCGGGTTCTGGCCGGTGTCGATGCAGGCATTGGGCGAGCAAGTCGGCACCCCGCCCAAGGCTGCGGCCACGCATCCATATTGAGGTCCGAGCGGGCAGGCATATTGGCCGGCGGTGCCGATGGTGCAGCTGACCTGCTGGATCGGGCACTGCCAGTTTCCACCGGCCATCGCCGTGCAGCTGGCGGTTTCGCCGGGATCGGCGGCGTCGCCATTGCCGTTCAGATCGACCGCGCAGATTTCCTCGGCCTGGGCGGGCAGGGTGATGAGCGTCGTCGCGGCAAGGAGGAGGGCGAGCGGCAGGTGTCGGATCATTGCACGCTCCCCGCATTGCAGGTGAGGTCGCTGCCGGCGAGCCGGACGCTCTGCATCATCACCGCGGCCTCGGGGAATTCGTCGAGGCAGCCGCAGGCGCTGACGACCTCCTCGCCAGGTCCGGCCGGACAGATAGTGTCGGTGCTGCCAACGCCTCCCGAACAGGTGTGGTAATAGACATTCCAACCGGTCGGGTCGTTCTGCTGCGATCCTGTCACCCCGACGGGCGCGGCCGCTGTGCTGGCGGCCGGCGCGCGCGTCTTGCAGATCGCTTCGCAGGCCGGGACCGCGGGTTCGCTTGGGCTACTGAACACGGCCGTCGTGGTGGTGACCGTGCCGTTCGCGCTCCTCGTCTGATCCGCGAGCAGGGTCTCGGTCGAATGATCGATGATGTAGGCGCCGCGGCTGAGATCGGGTGCCGCCGTGGTGCCGCTGTCAATGACGCAGCGATATTGGCGGTCGCGCTCGAAGAACGGTCTCGTCAGCGACAATGCGCAGCTGGCAGAGCCAAACTGGCGCGTTTGCGGAAGCGGGGTGAGCCCCGTGTGGACGCCGCCTGTGACGGTTGTGACGCCATCGACATCTTCGCTCAGCAACTGGCACTGGCTCTGGCCTTCATAGCCCGAGCAGAGATCGGCCAGATCCTCGGTCGCCTCGCAGCCCGTATCGACCTCGATACGGACATCGAGATAGCCGCTCTTGTGGCTGCCATGCGCGTGGATGCGGGCATCGATCGTGACGGCGCCCTGGCGGAGCAGGGCCGAGAGATCGGTGTTCGGCGCAGCGCTGTGATCGTCACCGGTGCCGCAGTCGCTGGGCAGCGCGTCGGTCATCCAGGGACCTTCGCCGGCGGACGCGACGATCGTGCCGTTGACACGGGCCTGGAGGAAGTCGGCGGTCTGGATGTCGGTCAGCCGTGCCGAGACCAGCCGATCGGGCTTGGCAACGGTGAAGCGCCCGGTGAAGGTCGGCGGGGGATAATCGCAATTGCCCGTACCGCCGATCCGGTAGATGCGACAGCCGGCGCCGCAGATCGTCACGCTCTCGAATGAGCCGGTCGCGGTGACGATCTCGTCATAGGTCGGCGACGTCACCGTGACCTCGCGCTGAATTGTGCAGCTTCGTGTTTGAGCGACCTTTCCGGTGCCGGCGGGCGAGCCTTTCAGCATCTGGAAGATGCTGTTGCTAGACGCCTGAGATGCGGCATCGGCCTGGATCGCCGTCGGGTTGGACGCATAAGCCGTCTGCCCGACCGCCGGGCTCGATGCGCAGGATGTCGACTGAGCGCCGACATAGTCGATGACCGGCCCGTTGATGCTGGCCTGGGCGGCCCCGTAACGCGGATCGGCGGTGGTGAGCGCGCCGACGACACCTCCGCCGAGATCGCCGAGCACCGAGGGCATGTTGCTCCAGGCGAGATCGTGGCCGCAGCTGTTGTTGATGCAATAGCAGCTGGTCAGGTTCGGCATGTCGACCTGGGTCAGCTTCAACGCGCCCGCGCCGTCGACCGCCCACTGGAAATCCTCGCACGCATCCCAGGTGCCGGGCGTGCACGAGATGATGCCGTTCGCGCAGATGCCCGAAACCGGCATCGGCAGCGTCAGCGCGGTATCGAAGCTGCCGTCGAAATTGGTGTCGCGACTGATCGTGACCGTGCCGAGATCGCCGGTCGCCGACGGCTGGACGAGCAGCTCCAGCCATTTTGCGCTCTTCTCGCACGCGAGCGCGGCGGTGAAGCTGGTCTTGCCGTCGATCGTACTGATCGGCTGGCCGGAGAGGCCCGGTGTCACGACATTCTGGAGCAGTGAGTTGCTGTCCGACGTTCGGGCGCGCGACGCGGCGGCGGCGGCCTGCGCCCGGTCGGCCATGCTCTGCGCGTGCGCGGTCGCGCTGCACCCAATCAGCATCAGGGCCACGGGAAGGCAGGGGCGCACCTTCATGATTCCTGGGCCTCGACCACGATGATCCTGCGGGTCGCCACCAGGAATCGAAGGTGGAGGTCACCATCGTCGGTGGCCACGCGAAACATGGCCTTCGAACCGAAAAGGGTCAGCGCGGCCTTCGCCCGGACGGGGAGCTGAGGGGGCCTCTCCTCGCCCGGACGAGGGGGCGTGGCCGCGCTGACCGCGGGAATGGCATTGCCGGGGAGGGGCGTGGCCATTCCCGTTCCCCGCATGGATGCGTCGGCCTCATGGCCAAGGCGGGCAGACCAGAGTGGGCCGCATCCACACGGGAAAAGATGCAAGGGGCTCATGGCGCCGACACTCCGGCGCAGCAGATCACCTTGTTGAAGAGCATGAACTGGGCGTTGTCGTGTGCCGGCGCGTGCATGGCGCTCGTCCAGAGCGAGCCGGCGCGTCCGATATTGACGCATTGGCCGCCCTTCACGGGCTCGAGCATCTGGAACTTGTAGCGGGACTTCTTCCAGATCGGCGTCGGGATATCCGAGCAGCCATCCGACGAGCTGATTGTCGAGAGACCGAGCCTGCCCATCATGAACTGGCCGCGCGCGGCGAGGCCCGCCCAGGCCTCGACGCTGTCGTCGAAATGGATGTCGCCGCCCAGCGGATAGGTCGAGCCCCAGCTCCCCATGCACCAGAAGAGCGGGTCGAGCACCTTGCCGGCAGCCGCCGCCGCGCTGTCAGCCATGCAGGCGAGACCGGCAGCGGGGTTGCCGAACAGGATACCTTCGGGCTGGATGATCTCGCCCAATGTCTCCGACTGCCAGGTCGGCAGGATCTCGGTCATCAGCGCGACATCGAAACCCTTGGTCTCGAGGCAGGGCAGGTCGGTGAACATGTCGAGCATGGCCCAGACCGGCGAGATGTAATAATGCATCTGGGCGAACATCTTCCGGGTGTTCGTCCCGTCCGAGATGGACGACTGGCTGCCCTGCAGCTTGCCGTGGGTGGGCAGTATGTCGGTGCCGAGCGCCATCATGCAGTAGGGCTGCGTGACGACATCGACCATCCGCGACGGCGACCAGAAGCTCACCTTCACGCCGAACCAGAAGGTCGCGCCCTTGCGGCAGGCACATAAGGGACTCTCGGAGGATTGAGCATCGAGCGCGGTCGAGAGCTTGTCGAACGTGCCGATCTTCACGCCCCCGATGGTGATAGGGAAGATGCAGGTCCACTGGACCTTGGTGATCGGATTGAAGACCGCGTCCGCGGGACAGGCCGAGGCATGCGCGGGAGCGAGCGGCGCCAGCCAGAGCGCAGCGGCGCCTGCCGCCAGGCGGAGCATGGAGGCGAGGCGGATCATCGCGCCGTCCTCGACACCGGCGCCGGGGCGCGCTCGTCCAGCACCAGCTTCGTGCCGGCCTGCGATATGATGACCGGCGCGACGGTCAGGCCCAGGCGCTGGCGCACGGCGTCTTCGAGGATGAAGATCGGGCGGCCGACCTTCTGCGAGAGCGCGATCGGATCTGGGGACGGAGATGACCCTGAGGCGAGCAGGATCCAGTCGGTCGGCCTGGCCTCGTCCAGCGCCCAGCCGACCTCGCCGGCATGCACCACGATCAGCCGCTGGGGCAGGCGCACATAGGTGAGCGGATTGAAGGTGAAGCCCTTCGGGTAAAGCACGCGGCCATCGGGCAGGCGGATGTCGTCGCCGAGCGTGTAGAAGGGCACGACGGTACGGACGGCATTCCGACGCGCGACCCCAAGCGCCGCGCTGCGCATCGCGGTCCAGTCCGAGCGCGGCCCGAACCTGCTCGTCATCGGCGGGAGCGATGCGACCTTGCCCTCGATCTCGCTCAGCGCATCGGGCTCGGCGATCGGCCAGGTCCGCCCGATCGTCGACGTTGCAGCCTCGGCTGGCAGGACCAGCGTGGCCGGCGCCAGCAGGAGCGCGGCGAGACCGGCGGCTTCGATCCATGCGGGCCGGGCCTGATGGGCGAGGGACGCGGCGATCATGATTTCGGCCTCGCGAAGGCGCGTTCGCCGAAGACAGCGACGAGCAAGGTGGCGATCGAGAGCAGGACCAGCGTGGCCGCGATCGCCGCCAGCGTGCCGTCGAGCGTGGTCGCGTTGCCGAGCAGCAGCACGCTGGTCACGATCAGCAGCAGCTCGCCGCCGATCAGCAGGCGCGCCGTCCAGTTGGCCGGGCGTGTTGAGAGGACGCCCCTCATGCCTGCCTCCGGCGACGGACGCGAGACACGATCCATCCGGCGGCCCCGGACGCCAGGATCAGCACCCCGCCGCTTGCGAAGCAGGCACCCGCGACGATGATCGCGCTGCGGATCACTTGGGCCCAGGACTGGTGGAGCGAGAAACCGGCGACCGCGACGAGCATGCCCATCATCAGCGTCTCGATCAGGATAAGCCGGATACGCCAGCGAAAGGCGTCTGCCTCTGCGCGGACCGCGACGCGCGCCTCGATGATCCGCTCCATCTCGTCCTCGCGCGCGAGGTGCAACTGGAGCTGGTCGGGATGGGGATGAACCTGACCCATTTCTGTCACTCCGCCGCGACCGGCAGCACCGGCTGCCCGAGGATGGAGGCTGGATCGATGCCGGCGAGCTCGCAGACCGCTTCGAGCGGCGATCGGCCGGCGCGGACCTTGGCCTCGAAGGCGGCGACCTCCTGGGGCGCGGACGTATTGATCCAGTAGGAGAAGGGATCGACGACGAGGCGCGCGATGCCCAAGCCCAGCGGCGAGTCGATGAAGACCTCGCTGTAATGCGGCTTGTTGTTGCGGACCGACTTCAGCAGGTCGAGCACGAAGCCCGAATAATCGAGGATCTTGTTGTCGACCGCCTTGTCGTAGGTCGAGCCCTGCAGCAGGAAGCGGGTCGCGGCATTCTCCAGGATGACCTGGCCGGTGCCGCCGAACAGCATCAGGTCGTTCATGCTCTGCAGCACGATCCCGAAGCTGCCCTGGTATTTTCGCGCGCGGCGATAGCCCTGCGCGAAGGCCTCGGCGAGCCGCGACAGGTCCTGACCTTCGGTCCGGGTCATGAACTGGGCGGCTTCGTCGCAGAGCACGAAGCGCGGCCGGTCGCGCTCCGAGAGGTAGAGTTCCTGCGTCAGCGCGTTCACCACCACCATGACGATGACGTTGAACAGGTCCGGCATGTTCTTGAGGCGCTCGAGCTCGAGCACGACGAATTCGTCATGCGCGATGTCGAAGGTCGAGGGTCCGTTGAAATAATGGCCGTAGACGCCGTCGCTCGCGAAATCGCGCAGGTTGAAGGCGAGCTCGCGCGCGACGGGGATCAGATGCTCGACCCGGTCGAGATCGCTAGCGGCGAATTCCGGGTAGGAGCCGAGCCAGGCGCGGACCGCGTCGATCCCTTCCTCGGCATGGCCTTCGTCGATCGTCCACTGGACGGCCGACTTGAGCAGATTCCATTCCGAGGTGGTGACGCCCTTGCGGGTCGCGGCATTGGCCATCTCGGCGACGATCGCGACCGCCATGCTGATCGCCGACTGGCGATCGTCGCCGTCGAGCGCGAGGCCGAGGTCGAAGGGGTTGAGGACGAGATGCTCCTCGCCCACGTCGATGTAGCGGCCCGAGCAGAGCGTGCAGAGCTTGCGGTAGCTTCCGCCGATATCGATGATCCGTATCAGCGCGTTCTGGGCAAAATATTGCAGGCAGAGATTGTTGAGCAGGAAGCTCTTGCCGGCGCCGCTCTCGGCCGAGACGACGAAATTGTAGTTGTTGATGCGTGGATCGAAGAGATCGAGCGTGACGAGCTGACCCTTGCGGCCGACATAGAGGAGGGCGGGGCGGCCGCCGCCGCGGAAGTCGGTCTGGATCGGCGCCATCAGCACCGCGCTCTTCACCGGCATACGGAAATCACGTTCGAGGAGGCGCAGCGTCTTCCTGTCCGGATAGAGGCCGAAGGGGAGGCTCATCGGCAGGAGCACCGGGTTCAGGTAGCTCTCCTCCTGCATCATGAAGGGGAGCGGCTCGGACTCCCACAGCCGCTTTGCCCTGGCGGCCATCTCGCGGGCATGCGCGCGGTCGCGGCCGAACACCCAGAGCG
Source organism: Sphingomonas chungangi (assembly GCF_013778325.1). Taxonomy (GTDB): domain Bacteria; phylum Pseudomonadota; class Alphaproteobacteria; order Sphingomonadales; family Sphingomonadaceae; genus Solisphingomonas; species Solisphingomonas chungangi. The sequence continues at coordinate 542,127 of NZ_JACEIB010000006.1, forward strand.
TCGGGATCACGCGGACGAACTTGGAGGTGCCGGCCTCGTCCAGCACCCAGCCGATCTCCTCGATCTGCTTGCCGACCTCGACCGCGAAGCTGCCCGCCGCCTTCTGCGCCGACAGGATCTGGGCACGCTTGTGAATCTCGAACTGGCTGTGATCGAAGAGCACGTTGAGAGTCAGCAGGAAGGGACCGCCAATCTGGTCGCTGTCCTCGGACGAGCCACGCATGCCGCCGGTGAGCCGGTTGGCGCGCTCGGCGGTGATCCGGCGGGCGGGCGACTTGGGCGTCAGGCAGCGCGCGACATGGTTGCCGAGGAACAGCTCCGGCCCCTCGAACGACAGATCCGGCCCCGCATCGATGATCTGGCGGCGGATCGGTGGTGCAGCACCACCGTCGACGGGCTTTGCGGTGAACACGCCGGGTGCGTCCGCGTAGACGCCGTTGAAGATGCGACGATAGAGACTGACCGTTTCCTCCGCGGCCATGCGCCGGATACCGAGTTTGGCGAGCTGCTCCTCGACCTGGCGGCGCAGGTCTTCGTCTAGGGGCTTGGAAGCCTTGATTGACAGGAAGGTCCGAAAGTTGCGCAGTGGAATGCCGTGCAGCGCGCGAAGCCCGTGCCGACCGGCATGGAGATAGTCGGCGGTGTGGCGCGCCGACGCCTGGATCAGCGGATCGTCACGGACCTTGAGATCCTGGTAGGCGTCGAGCGACGGCGCGATCAGCGGATCGGCGAAGCTGTGCAGCTGGAGCACCGTCCCTTCCGGGAAGTGGATATTGAGCAGGCCGAGCAGCGCCTGGTGAACGTGGCCGAACATGTAGGCTGACGGGATCAGCTCCCACCCATAGCCCCAGCCGTCGTCGATGCAGAGGAATGCCTCCTCCTGCTCGCCCCAGGCGACCAGCGGCAGGTAATCGGAATAGCGATCGCGGGCGACAGAGCTGCGCAGGCGCGCGAGCGTCATGTCGCTGGTCTTCGCGGCGCTCACGGCTTCTTCTCCGGAGCGGGCTTGAGACCCGTGGTCGGGAGCGTCGCCGGCAGATCCTCGTCGCCGGGTTTCTCGTGGACCTGGCCAAGGATGGGCGCCTGGGCAGCCTGGCTGGCCGGATCGACGAGGTAGTCGCCGACCACCCACTCGGGCCGTTCGAGGATCGACCAGATATAGCGCGGCATGTAAAGCCGGTCCGGCCGCTGCCTGTCGGCATAAGGCAGGATCAACGTGCGGACCGTGCGCGGAGCTTTCAGCATCGGCGTCGCCGGCTGATCGAGCAGGCCACGAAGCTCCGCATAGATACTGTCGCGATAGCCGGCGAAGGCGGGCGGCGGCGGCGTTTTGCCATGCGGTGCCCTGGGCGATGCTGCAGCCTGATTGGCGCCGTGGGCGTGCAGCAATTTCTTGTCGTTCGTCACCGCCGGATCGGATGTCGATACCCGGCCGGCAACGGCATCCTGGTACGCCTTGTCCGGCGAGATGCAGACGCCGTGGTCGCTGTTCTTGCAGCCGAACTTCTCCGGATAGGGCGACATGACCGAGCCGACCGCGGCGCAGCCGCTGAGCATCAGCATTGCAAGCATGATGCTCGTATGGCGGGCAGATTGAGGGGAGCGGATCATCAGAATTTCACTCCTGCCGTGGGCTTGATCTCGAGGGTGACGCCCTCCTGGACGACCACCGTCACATCCTTGCCGGCGCCGACCTCGACGATGGGGCCGGCCTGGCGGGCGAGATCGAGGTAGAAGTCGGTGAGCTTGTCCGAGGACTTGGAAAGGCCACCCGCGACGCCGGTCTTGATGGAGTCGGTCGGGTTGAGCGTGCGCACCGATCCCAGCGCCGAGACGCTGTTCTCGCCGAACGTGTCCTGCACCGATTGCGAGATGCCGCTGATCGTGCCGGCGATGAAGGCGCGGGCAAGCGTCGCGCCGGCCCGGGTGATGACCTGGCCCGAGAGCCCCTTCTTGCCGTCGGCGTCGACGAAGAAGCCTTTGACCGTCTGGTCGACCACCGAATGGTCGTCGAAGTCGACGCAGGAGAGCGAGACGAGCTGGACCTCGACGCGCTCCTTGGCGAGGCTTCCCGTGGCGTTGCCGATGACGAAGCAGCCGGCGAGGTTGGCCTTGACGTCATTGGGCAGCACCGCCGGCGCCTGGACCCGCGCGATGATCGGCTCGGGATTGGACGTCGCGTCCCGGCTGGCCAGCGCGTCGATCCCCGTCAGAAGCCTGGCTGCCATGAAACCAGGCGGCAAATAGATCGTCCGATTCTTTTTTTTCGAGTCCGCGCCATTCCCGGCCTGGCTCGCGTCCTTTGGCACGATGGGCGCGGAAGCATCCCCAATCCCGCCCACAAGCTTTTCCACAGGCGGCGCGGGCGGCGCTGATGGGCCGGATGGCGGGGGCGGAAGGCTGTCATCCTCGGCGCTTTTGGCGGCGCCTTTCGCGTCAGGCGGTGTCGGCGGATAATTGACCGGCACGTCGGGGAGCGCAGGGGGCAGCGGACCGGCATCGTTCGGCGTCGTGCTGCCATCGGCGGGCGGCGCCTTGGACCCGATCTGGATCTTGCCTTCCTCGATCGCGGATACCCGGTCGCCCAGCAGATTCTGCCCGTCGAGCACCTTCTTCAGGTCACCGCGGAGCTTCTCCTCGAGGCTGTCGCCGCGCAGGCCCGCGCCCATGTCGAGCTTGGCAGCGCCCGTCGCGGGCTTGACCGCCTGGTGGCTATGTCCGGATGCGGTGTAGAGCGCGATGCCGAGCACGCCGATCGCGGCGCCGACACCGATCTGCTTGGCGCGCAGCTTCTGGCGCGAGCCCAGGCTCTGCCACCGCGCGCGTAGCAGGTCCGGTATGCCGCTCGTCGCGGGGGCAGCCGGAATGGCATCGCTGGCGTCTGGCGTGTGGCGCGGGAGAGGGGCGCCGTCGTCTTCGGTGGTGGGGCGGATCTCGTCGGTCATTTGGCCGCCCCCCGCCGCACGATGATCACGCGGGCCACGTCGCCGGGGCCGGCGGTGGCATGGTCGAGCGTGACCGCGAAGATGTTGGCGCCGAGCGCGCTCGCAAGGAAGCTGCGCTCGTCGAGCTTCATCGGAGTCTGGGCGCCGACCAGATATTCGCTGGCCGACAGACCCGAGCCTTCGATTGCGAGGCGGCGACGCTCGTGCAGCGTCGCGCCGGTAAGCGTCGGCAATGCGATGTCGGTCGCCGACGGCGCGGTCTCGGTGAAGGATGCCGGCACGCGGTCCTGCAGCAGCGCCAGCGTGATCGAGACCGCGCGTTCTTCCTCGACCAGCGGGCCGAGCAGCGCCTCGTTGTCGCGGGCCTTCTGGGTAGCACCCGGCGCCAGCACCACGGTCTGCGCAGGGATGTCGGCGGGCTCGGCATAGAGCGGATAGTCGGCGCCATTGCACGACACGAAGAATTCAGACGGCGTGGTGACGTAAGAGCGCGTCACCGCGCCGGCGTCGTCGGTCTCCTTGACCAGGAACTTGATCCAGGCGTCCGACCCGCCTTTCTCGACCGTGATCTGCTTCTCGGCGGAGAATTTCACGTCGTCGATGTCGGATCCCAAGCAGACGACATGATTGATGTCGTGGTTGGAGAGGCGGATCCGGCTGGTCTGGTCGGGCAGCGCGGTGATGGACTGCGCGAAGGCGGGTGCGCCGATCGCGAGCGCGAGGCAGCCGGCGGCGATCCGCCGCTTAGTGGACGTCGGCATCGAACTGCTCCTCGGTGAGGCGGGTCAGCCAGAAGCGGCCATTGTCGATTGCGTAGCCAATCCTTAAGTTTCCGCGGAACTTGCGGATCACGCCGCCGATCACGCGGACCTTCTCGACCGGCACGACGATGTCGCTGTTGGTGAAGGTCACCGGCTGGTCGGAGCGGATATAGGTCGCGATCGAGAGCGTCGGATTGTCGGCGAGCTCGTCGAGCAGCTGGTTCAGCCCGTCACGCACCTGGTCGTAGGCCGACGGATGGACGATCGAGAGCAGTTCCTGGAACTGCCGGTCGGCCGAATAAGCGGAATATGTGCCGGCGAGCGAGACGATGTTGCGAGTGACCGTGCGGAGATAGCCTTCCGACGGCTTGTTGCCGGTGACGTAGAGGTCGCCGCCGGCACCGAACGGCACCAGCACGGTCCGCTGGTTTTGGTTCGACGTGTAGATCAGCAGTCCGAGCACGGCGGTGATGCCAAACAGGCCGACGATCGCGACCTTGAGCAGCCTGTTCTCCTCGAACAGATTGGCCGAGCCCTGCAGATAACGATGGATGCCGAAGCTAGAGGGCTTGCCCTTGAGCTGGCGCTCCTCCGTCTCGTGATGATCCTGGGGGCTAAGGAAATCGAGCATGGTCCGCCTCATTCGAAGAAGCGGGTCTGGGTCGGACCCGGATAATGACGGAAGGCGATCAGCCCCCAGCGCCAGGCGAGGTGGGGCAGGAAGCCGCGGGGCTTCGATCGCTTCCAGGGAATGAAAAGGAGAAGGGCGCCGATGAGCAACCAGCCAACCAGCCCCCCGATGATGGCGGCCACGAAGATGGTCGACATCACCAGGATGAACTCGTCCGATCCGAACCACAGGATCTGGACCGGCCGATGAAGATACTGGGGCAGACGCTCGTCCATCGCCCTTCTCCTCCTGCTTCCTGACCCACCGCGACTGCGGCGGTCATTCCAGGCGTCCCAGCGACGCCTGGCTCTGGGGCCGGGCGAGCCCGTCAGGGCCGCCCGGCCGATCGCATCAGACGACCATTCCGAAGGTCTGGAGGATGGTGTCGGCTTTGATCAGGCAGACCGCGGCGACGATGGTCGGGATGCCGATCATGACGTTCGAGAAAAGCCGCGACACGCCGAACAGGAAGGCGGCGACACCGCCCACGAAGCCAAGCGGCCCCTTCACACCCTTGTTCACGACGATGTCGTAGATGTCGTAGCCGAGGTCGCCCTGGGCCGGTGCGGTGAAGGCATGGGCGCCGCTGGCGCCGAGCACGCCGATCGCGGCGAAAGGGACACCGATACTCGCGAAATGGGCGACACGTTTTCCGATCTTGCGGATCATGAGAGAACTCCCTGAATATGGAGCCGTCCGGAAAGCAGCCTGCCGGCATCGATGATCTCGGTGTCGGCCGGGGAGGACGATGGACGGCTCCTGGAGCCCGTCGTCCCCGGCATCTGGGCCCGCCGCGCCGATGGTCATCGGCAGCGGCGGCCCGCCATGAAGGTGATTTGCGTCAGCGCTGCGCACGGACAGCGGCCTTCGGCCGGTCGAGGAACTGCTCGAGTTCGCCCTGCTGGAAGCCGGCGACGAGCTTGCCATCGATAATGAGGGTCGGCGTGCCGCTGACACCGATCTGGCTGGTCAGCGCCGCATCGGCCGCGACTTTGGCGTGGCCCTCCGGGCAGGTCAGCAGCTTGTCCGGGGCTGCGCCGGCATAGAGGGCGTGGAACGCCTTTTCCTTGTCGGCGGAGCACAGGATATGTTCCGACTTCGCTGCTGATCCCTGGTGGATGTTCGATACGAAATAGACGAGCTGCCGGACCGGTTTCCCCTCCGCCGCTTTCGCATTCCAGAACTTCTCGAGCGCCCGACAATAGGGACATTCGGGATCGGTGAACTCGATCACGGTCGGCGCGCCGGCGGGGCCGATGGCGAGCGCCTTGGCCGGGTCGATCAGTGCCAGGCGTTTGCGGACCGCATCGTCCTGCGCCAACGCGGTCAGGTTGACGCCATCCTTGTCGTAGACGGCGGCGAAGATCAGGTTTCCGCTCTCCGGCGCGAAGTAGAGGATCCGCCCGCCGGCATTGGCCTGGTAGACCGGGCCCTTGATGGGTGAGGGGCCGAAGTCCTCGAAATGCAGGTTGGCGAAGGTCTGGTGGAGCGCGCGTTGAGCGCCCGCTACGACCGTCGCGGTGTCGCGGCCAGTCTCGGCTTGGCTGGGTGTCGCCGCGCAGCTGAGCACCGCGGCCGACATTGCCATCATCAGGCACTGCCGATAGTTTCGCATGCAAGACTCCTCCGTGGCGTGACGAGCACGCGGTGTTCACGTCGATGATGGGCGGAGCAGTCGGCTGAGTGGGCTTTCTCGGGCCCAGGTCCGACCGACGTCCCTGACGCCGTGACGAATGCACGTCGCCTGCAGGGGCTACAAGAGGCAGGGCACTCAACTTCCGGATGGGCTGGACACTGCCGCTACGGCTGTGATCTTCCGATGCGGAAGTCTCGTTCCGCGTCGGTATTATTCTGCCGTTTCAGCACTTCACTGCCGGTTCCGGCAGCGGAATTGATAAGAACGGTGACCGTGAGGGGATGGTGATGGAGCGTGCGATCCGGACTTTTAAGCTGCGCGTATCGCCCGAAGGGTTCGAGGTTCTGGCGAGCTGCCACCATCGTTTGATGACGGCGACCAATACATTGATTCCATATGGAGCTACTCTCACGGCGGCGATGGAGTGGCTTGCCCGCGAGCCCTCAAGGCCATCAGCAGCAATCCAGAGATCCGACATTTCCGAGCTTTCGGGGTCGATTACCCTCTTTGTGGGGGCACCGCGCTGGGTCAGTGCCAAGGCCACGGAAATCAGCAGCCTCCTGGAGAAAGCTGACGGTTGGGGCGAGAAGGTTTCCATGGGCGAGGTTTATCTGCTCGCGCTGTATGCCTTTTCACGAGTGTCGGCGGCAGACGTCGCGAGCGTCGCTGAAGCGGTCGTCGACCAGTGAGAACAGAGTTCAAAAAAGCTGTTTTGCGGGCCTGATTCGGCGAGTGCGAGTAAAACTTCCGAAAAACCGGCGATACCGCCACAACTCCCGACTGGTGGCGGTAAAAATTATTGCGAGAGGTGTATGTTACACCTAGCCTCCTGATGTTCTGGCCATGGCGGGCTGTCATCTCCAGGAGGAGAAAATGGAAATGTCGCTTAACAGCGCGGCTTCCCGCCTTGATGTCCCGCTTCTGAGTTTCGTGAAGGAGGTTTCCGGTCGACGGATCGAGGAAGCACGGCGAAGCGCACGTATCACCCAGACCCATCTTGCCCGCGAAGTTGGCGTCAGTGCGCGATGGCTTCGCGAGGTCGAAGGCGGGAACCCGGCATCGAAACTCGACGATCACCTTCGCTGTTCGCGCTATCTTCGGCTGCCGACTGGCCATATCCTGATTCCTCTCATGTTTCTTGGCCATGAGATGGCCTTTCCTCAGCAACTGGCTTTTGGCGACTTCGCGGATCTCGAGCGACGCTGCATAGATCTTATCGCGGAACGGAACATCAGTCAGATCACCCGGCAGCTGACACCGCATTGGTGGCCAAAGAGCGACGCGGCTTGAAGCGGTGGCTCCGGATCCGGTCCTTCATGAGCGCATCTACGCGGGGTTCAAGGATGATCTCCGCGAGGGCCGGCTTCCTCCGGGCCACCATATCGACCTGCAGGCCATATCCGAAAGATACCGAGCGAGTGTGACACCAGTGCGCGAAGTGGTGTGCAGATTGATGGGCGAAGGCCTAGCTGAGTTTCAGCGCCACGGTGGCTTCCACGTGGCGACATTGTCAGCGAACGAGATTCGCGACCTGTACGTTCTCAACTCGACAATAGTCTTGCGAGCGATCCAGACCTGTACGGACGCCGATCTAGACGAAGCGATGGGAGCTATCTGCTATCCTCGGCCCGGTGCAACTCCACTCGAAGTGGCCAGCTGCTCTGCCTCGATTTTTTCCACTCTCGTCGGTTCGGCCAACAACTCGGCTTTCCTGAAGCTTGTCGAGAATATCAATGATCGCCTCGGCTTCGTCCGTATTGCCGAGTGTCACCTCTTGCGGGATGTCCATCGCGAACTCTTGATGCTCAATCATGGTCCCAATGGCCAACTCCGACGTACGTTGAACCGCAGGATCACGAATTATCATAGACGGCGGATACACATCGTCGAGAGGATCGCCGACGAGCGGATTATGTAGTTTTATATTTAGCGCCATGGCTTTGTTATCGTGGCGCTATATATGTCGAAATATATGTTGGAAGCTGGACTATCCTTTGGTCGTCGCAAGATCGCGACAGAAGGAGAAGACATCATGGACCGCTTCAACGAAGACGACACGATCGATCTGGGCTCGGCCACCGTGGAGACCAAGGGCTCCATCGGCGCGCTCGGCGACGAGAACGGGCTGCACAAGCAGGTCGGCATCTCCAACGACTGACGTCTCGGCGCGCGGGTCGGCAGGCCCGCGCGCATTTCCCTTTCCAGGGGTTGCTATGAATTACCGGGTCAGAGACGGTCTCCACTATTGCCATGTGAGCAGCCACATCGTCTTCCTCAATTTGGTTGCCGATCGATACTTTGCTCTCCAACCGGACAAGGCTGCACAATTCGACCGCCTGCTCTCCGGTGCCGAACTCGCGGCGGAGACGACCGCGATCGCGTCGTCCTTTATGCGTCAAAATCTTCTTGTGGAGAGCGACGCTGAACTCGACAAACCTCCCGTATTGCCCGAGCTTGGTCAATCGCTCGCCATCACCCGCGCCCCGACGCCGTCCATGAGACGAAGCCTGGAAGCGCTGACAAGCCTGGTCAAATGGCGCGTCCGGTACTCTCGCCGCGGACTGCCGGCCATCGCTGCCCGATATCGTCTGGGTAGCGGTCCGGTCGATTTCGAGCCGCGCGTCTCGGTCGCGGACATCATCGCTGCCTTCAGCTGGGCCGAGCAAATCGTCACCGCTCACGACCATTGCGTACCGCGCTCCGTGGCTTTGGCATCGACATTGCGCGCGAACGGCTTTGCGCCAACCGTGGTGATAGGCGTTCAACTTCGGCCTTTCGCGGCTCATTGTTGGGTGCAGCTTGGTGCGGATATCGCCAACGATCAGCTGGACACGATCCGACCCTACACTCCAATTCTGGTGATGTAGCGGTGCGCTACCTGATTGTGATCGGTTTGCACGCCGGCGCCTGCGATCACTTTCATGAGTCATGCGTCGGGCCGGAGACTGGTCGCGATCTTCCACCGGTGGTCAGCCGCTATCCGGATTGCGTCGTTCGCTGTGATGGAACGGATGTCATCGCGTTGCCGGGAGACAATGGCACCATCCTCGGCACTGCGTTCTCCGAAGGGCGGCTGATCCGATCGGGGGACGAGATATCACGTGGGCGTGCCATCGTCTTTAGTGAGAGTGAGGGCAGGGCGATCGTGGATCGGCTCTGGGGCCACTATATCGCAATTCTCCCCGCACCGCGCGGTCGCGGGAACCTCCTGCTGCGCTCCCCTATGGGGGCGCTCGGATGCTATTTCGTCTTGCGGGAATCCTGCCTGCTTGCAAGCAACGATCCCGCCCTACTCCAGCAGGCGATGGCCGTGAAACTGGAGGTGGATTGGGTCGGTGTTGCCGCTCATCTTCTTGTGGCGCCCGTCCGCCCAGACCAAACCGCTCTCGCAGGCGTCACCGAATTGACCGGCGGTGACATGCTTCGTGCTGGAAAAGGAGAGTTTTCCCGGCACCACGTCTGGAGCCCTTGGCAGTTCGCGACCCGTGATCAAGAGCCTTCGAACGCTGAGTCCGATCACCTGCGATCGGTGATCAGCGAATCCATCCAATGCCAGGCGAGCCGCTTCGACAACATCCTTCTCACCCTCTCAGGCGGCCTTGATTCTTCAATCGTTGCCGCTTCGCTCAAGGCGGCAAAATCGAACTTCTCGGCGGTCACATTCACAACAACCGATGCGAGCGGCGACGAGCATTTCTACGCCGAACAGGTTTGCACGCATCTGGAGACCAGGCTCTACAAGCGTCATCGCAATGTCGATGGCGTCGATGTCTCGAAAAGTCACGCTTCGCATCTGCCACGGCCGCTTGCGAGAAGCTTCTCCCAAGAATCCAGCAGGATCATGTCGACGCTCGCGCGCGAGCTTGGCGTGGATGCGTTTTTCGGCGGAGGGGCTGGCGACAATGTGTTTGGCTATCAGACCTCAGTTGCACCACTCGTCGATCGAGTGCGACGCGAGGGGTTACGCGCCGGAGCGCAAACGGCCTCGGATCTGGCGGCGATGACGCAGGTCAGTGTGCCGGCCATTTGGCGAAAGGCAGTCGCGCGCCTGATCGGCCGCCGAAATTCATTTCGGTTACCCTTCAACGCCGCGTTGTTGATGCCGGATGTCGTGGCGGACGGGATCGAACGCTGTAAACATGACTGGCTCGAGCCGCACGCAACGGCTCTGCCCGGCCAGGCAGGCCAGGTCGCTCTTCTCCATTTTGCGCTTAACTATCTGGAAGGCTTTGATCATGAGCGCGCGATGCCGAATGTCTTTCCGCTTCTGTCGCAGCCCATCGTCGAGCTCTGTCTGTCTATTCCGAGCTGGGCCTGGTTCGGCGGCGGATGGAACCGCGTCCCGGCGCGCCACGCTTTTCGCGATCAACTGCCCTCCGACATTATCTGGCGTCAGTCCAAGGGTATGCCAGACAGTTTTGCCGTGGAGATTTTCGAACGATATTTCGAGACGATGCGCGACATGCTGTTAAACGGTCACCTCGCTCGCGAACAGATTGTGGTCCGATCAGAGGTCGAAAGTGCCTTCCGCCGCTGCCGAATCCCCCGAGGCAGCGAATTCTGGCGCCTCATGGCGCTGGTCGATGTCGAGGCGTGGCTAGGTGACCGGATGCTCCGCTGATTGTGACGGAGTTCGACCGCATCGAGGACCAGCGTGCATATTGTTCGCGTTTTGCTGGCGACGCGTCCGAAATCCCCCTCAGCCAGAAATTGAACCAATCGATATTACGACGATAGATCGCCAGCCGATGGGCTGGCTGCCACTTGCTGTGATGTTCGTCGGGAAAGACATACATCTCGACCGGTTGCGACTGATCCCGGAGTGCTTCGAAAGTCTGCAAGGCGAGAAGATATTCGTCGTCCGACAGCTGCATGAGAAGCGGCGGCAACTTCTTCGACGCATTCATGGTCAAGGAATAGGGCGCCCATACGGACGGGAATGCCTCCGAGGGACGCCAGCTTTGATAGCCTGCCTTTCGCAACCCTTCGGCCCAGGCTTCGCCTCCATAGATCATCGAGGTGGTCGGTTCCATGCAGCAGGTACTGATCGAGACTGCCGCGAAGACTCTCGAATTGATCATCGCGAACCGCGCCGTCGAGGCGCCGTCGCTCATGCCTGTCAGGCCGATATGTGCCGGGTCCGCGATACCCATGCTGACAACCAGCCTCGCGCCTTCGACAACGGAGGAGAAATGGCTCCGCCGGTCACGCCAATCCACGATGTTGGCACGTTCCGCATCCGCCCACGATGGCCAGCCCATTCCCGCATGGCGTTTCGCGTAGGGAGAGGGCTCTTCAACATTCAGGATCGCGAACCCTTCGGTAGCCATGGCCTGGATGGGGATTTCGTCGCCGGTACCCCCTCGCAAGAAGCCCTCAGAATCATATTGAACAACCACAAGGGGCAATCTGACGCCGGGGCGATAGTGGGGCGGCAGGACGAGATCACCGAAGGTTTCGACGCCATCGGCATTGCGCCAATAAAGGCGCTGGCTTGAGCCAAGTTCGAGGCGCGAAAACACGGGGTTGGGGTCGAAGACCGTCCTGATCGAGCCGGATTCGACATCGATACGCACGAGCCGGCGCGGACTGGTGCTAGCGTCTCGGAGGCAGAGAAGCGAGGAGCCGGACGCTTGGCAGGCGGACAGGATGTCCTTGGTCAGGAACGTCCGGACCGGGGGACCAGAGCCCGGTCGCCAGCGATACATGGCAAAGGCATTGCGCGCCCAACCCTCGGGCCGAAGGAAATAGAGATCCGTACCGCCGTGCAGCCACCAAACTCCCACCATATTGCCGTTGCAAGTCGCCCAGCGACAGAGATCGACGCTCTTTCCGGGCGCACGAATGTGGAGGCCCACCGGCGACTCGAATAGATCCGCAACCGGTGCGGTCCATGCAGTCCATCCGGTCGACGATGTGGCGATCAACTCTGCCCTCGGCGGCCGATCGGAATCATCAGCGCTCGGAATGCCACTGGTGTCTTGGCCGAGAGAGCGGACGCGACCTGTCGCAACGTCGATCGACAGACTGTCCGTGCTGATGGAGCTCGAGATCTGTGGCCTGTTGCTCATGTTCGGCACGAATCGGGAATCGTAGAAGAACCCAGTACGGCCCTCGTTTGCCAGGCGACTCTCTTCCTTGGGCAGCGCGCCACGCGTTTGAACAAGAAGAGCCGAGCTGTCGGCTGACCAGCGAAAGCTCATCACGGACGAGGCCAAATTGGAGATCTGGCGAAGCCCGATACCATCTGGCGAGACGATCCAGACCTGCGCGCCGGTATTTGACGGTCGGAGATAGGCGATCCAACGCCCATCTGGCGACCAGATTGGCGCGTTTATTGCCTGGATTCCAAGTGGAGTCAGCTGTCCGCGAACGTCGACGGGCTCCATAAGAAGCGCGGTGTCGATCGGCGATATCATGTGCGGTACGCCATCACTCAGGTTCAGAGTGATCAGGACCGCGCATGTGCGGTTCGCATCTGGATCGGCTCGCTTGACGACAAAAGCGACTTGAGACCCGTTGGGCGAGAGCCCGAGCGGACTCGGGAGCCGATACAGGCTGCTATCAGGCTCGCCGATATCGCGCAGCCCTATGAGATCGTCCACACGGGGAGCCCGGCGCGCGATCGCGGCCTCCGCCGCCGTCGGGATCATCGCATCGCAATTGCTCGATGCGGCACGTGCGGGGGTTAAAGAACAAAGTGCCGCGAAGACAATCGCGCCACAGGCGGATGCCGTCGGCAACGCCGGCATCGCCCTCCCGCCTGACAGCCTTACCACCGCTTCGAAACCGTGAAGCTGGCAAAGCGACCGATCGCCGAGTAATTCGTCGTATCGTAGGGCGCGTCGTAGATATTTTCCGTTGCGATAATTTTCGGCTTCGCATTGAGCAGGTTTTGGACCGCGAGGCTCAGTTCCAACCCGTGCGCCCAGGACGATTGGGCGGTGGCTCGGTATCGGAAAGCGAGGTCCAGCGTGGTCATCGATCCGACACGTGGGCTCGGCTCCGAGCGGACGTCGTCGACACCGCCGATATAATTGACGAAGGCGGAGCCGGTTATGACATGCCCGACCCATGTTGCGCCGACGCGGGCGCGGAAGTGGGGTGGATTGAACAGGGATCCAGCCAGCTGCGTGCTCGGCTGCGCTGCGCTCAGTTTCTGGCTGCTGTGCAGATAGCTGGCGTCGCCAGACAGAGTCACCTGACTATCCGACAAGCCGATCTTGTAGCTGCCGGCGAGATCGAACCCGTGAATGAGTTGGCTCGAAACATTGAGATATTGGTCGTTCACAATCGCCGCGACCTGGCTTGGGTCATCGGGAAACGTCGTGTCATTCTCGAATGATCGGCCGGCGCGCGCCGCATTCAACTCCGACACTGAAGGGTTGAAGTCGATGAGGTCTGCATAGCTCGCACTGGAGAGCGCCTCCGCAAGGTAGGTGATAGGCTCGACGACACGGTCACGATAACGGACGTTGAAGTAGCTCAATTCGATCCGGCCGTTGGGCAAAGCGGTCGGATGGAGAACCGCGGTGATTGAGTAGTTCCGGGAACGCTCAGGCTTGAGATCGGGATTGCCACCGGTCAGGAGAAGCGCCGTCGCGGATGCGGGCAGTCCTTCGCCACCAAGCGATGACGCTGTTCGAAGGAAGGCAAAGCCCTCGCTATACAGTTGATAGAGCGTGGGAGCTTTGAAGGAACGCCCCCAGCTCGCCTTGAGGTCGAGGTCAGCCGACGGCGAATAGATCAGACCGATCTTGGGTGTAAGAACCTTGTCGATACCCCGATAATCTTCCCAGCGGGCCGCTCCGCTGAGATTGAGCTTGTTCACGAAAGGGATATCCTGATCCGGCCCAACAATTGGCAGGTTCAGCTCACCATAAAGATAGCCGACATCCTGGCTCGCATGCACATCGGTAAAGAGCTCGCCGAACACCGCCTGCGTGCCATGAAACCGATTGGTTCTGTAGCCACCACCGATCGCGATCCTCGCAGCTCCGCCCGGCATGTGGAAGATCGGTCCATCGGCGCTGAGTTCGATCGAGTTTGCCTTGTTGCAATAGCAACCGCCAACGGGGACGACGAGGTCGCCGTTAAAATATTGGTTGCTCCCGTATTGTGTGCGGTCGATGGCAAACATGCCAGGGATCTGGACACGCCAATCATCGGGCAAAGTAAGCGTCAAGGAGGGCGCAATCACGAACGACTTGGATCGCGAGGTGCTGTTGACGACATAATCTTCGCCGGGGATCGCCGAGTAGCTGCTGTAGCCTTTTCGCCAATTGTAGAACGAATCGATGTCGAAGCTCAGGTTGTGCAAGATGTCTTGATGGCCGGTAACGACCACGCTGTGCCGCTCCAGGGCCGGAAGGAGGGTCAGGCCGGGTGAGCGCTCTGCCACATAGGATCGTTCGCGGGCGACGATCGCGGTGTCCTTCTCGAAGTCGTAGGCGACCATGAACCCGCCGCTCGTCCACCGACGTCCGGCGACGATGCTATACTCCTGCTGTTCGTCACCACCGTCTGTCGCCGCTCCGAGACGGGCGGAGGTTGCCACCCCGTTGAAATCCTTCTTGAGAACGATGTTGGCGACCCCGGCCACGGCGTCGGAGCCATAAAGTGCGGATGATCCATCTGCGACGATTTCGATTCTATCGAGGGCGGCGACGGGAATGGTCGAGACGTCGATGCCCTGCCGCGAAGCGTTATAGGCGAGCCGGTGGCCGTTCACGAGTGTCAGCGTAGCGTCGGGACCGAGGCCCCGCAGGTTGACTGTCGTACCCGATCCGACGTTGACGCCGTTTGCGCTCGGCACGTTATTGCCAATCTGAGGGTTCTGGCCGCCGCCGCTATTCTGCGGGATGCTCTGAACGACCTCGGCAATCGTACTTTGACCGGCGTTGAGGATATCTTCCTGCGTCAACCGGATCACGGGCGAGGCGACAGGCGCTCCCCGAATGCGCGTGCCTGTGACGAGGATTTCGGGTGATGCGGGCGCACTGGCGCCCATCTCCGCCTGTTTGGCCGGTCGCCCCCGGATCAGGATCCCGTCCGGGCGATGATCGGCAACGAGATCGCTGTCCTCGAGCAGAAAGTCGATCGCTTGATCGGCGGTCATGGTGGCATGGATAGGTTTACCCGGCCGATCACCGACATCGTCTGACGCGAACATGATGTCGCGGCCCGTTGCCCGGGCGATCGCGTGCAGCTCGTCGGAGAGATTTTGCTGCGGAATATCGAGCTGCTGCGGCGCCGTTGCCACCAGAGAGGTATCGACGGCAGCGAACATGGTGATCGCGGCAACGCCAGCGAGAAAGCGAATCCGATATTTGGTGGTGAGCATCATGCAGTCCCCCGGCGGGCGTGGTTTCGGCTCGCCCGGGAACTGCAACTTCGGGGTGACGGCCGTTTATGAGACGGCCTGCAACATTTTTTACATATGGAGGATGATGCGCTCGCTGGTCGACGTATCCAACTGGAGGTTGAAAAGGAGAGCCAGGCGCCGCGCGAGGCTCGCTGTGTCGTTGATGCGGAATCGGCCGGAGACCTTGAGCGCGCTCAGATCGGCAGTGCCGAGTACGATCTGGCTCTTGGAATAGCGGTTTGAGGCCGCGATGAGATCGCCGAGAGTCATACGGTCGACGTCGATCACGCCCGTCGGCCACGAGCTCGTGGGTTCAGCGATCGGTCGTATCGTCGGCGCAGTCGCATCGATCGCCGCTGACTGCCCTGCTGCGAGTGGGACGCCTTCAGTCTTGTCACCGCTTTGTGTGACCGACGCGTCGCCGGCGACGACGTGCACCGCGGTAGTCGACATGTTGCGTTTCTCGGCGTCCAGGGTCGCGTGGGTCGCGTCCACACTCCTGTCGCCGACCATCAGTTTGAAGGGGCGAGGATCGGCGCCGATCGTGATCCGCGCCCGGCCGCGCTCCAGCCGTACCGTACGCACGTCCGGCTGGAAGCTGACCGACATCAGACTGTCCGTGTCGAGGATCACCCGAGTGCCATCGGAAAGACCGATCGTCCGAACCTCACCGATCCGGGTCGACAGGGCCTGGGTTGCGATCCGCTGGAAAGGTGCCTTACTTCCGGATTCATCCTGCACAGGTGGGAGCAGCGCCTGCATTGTCGCCTGGCGGTAGCTCAGGCCGCCTATCAGTAGGCCACACGCGAAGATTGCTGTGGCCGCCGCATTTTTGCCGCGTCCACTTTTGTTCGCTGTGGGCGGTAGCGGGGCGGCAAGATCGGATTCTTCCTTCAGATGTTTGCCGAAGGCGTGGATTTCGCCCATGCGATTGTAGGCACTGCGGTGGTAGCTTCCCCGGTTGAGCCAGGCCTCGAAGTCCGGGCGCAATGCGTCCGCCTGTTCTCCATGCATCGCCGCCCACCAGGCAGCTGCCTCCTCGCGGAGTTGTCCATCAGATGGCACGGGTTGCTCGCTGTCTGTCATAGCCGGTCCAGTCGCTGGTCGAGATGCACGAGAGCCCGTGCGATATGATATTGAACCGTCGGAATGCTGATGCCCATGCGTTCGGCGATCTCCCGATAGGTCAGATCGTGAACCCGCTGAAGGAGGAACACCTCGCGCGTTTTCCGCGGAAGCTCGTCCAGAGCCTGTCGATACTGGCCGATCATGTCCTTCAGTTCGATCTCCTGCTCTTGTCGTGCCTCCTCGCGAAGCTCGTCGCCGGTCTCGATCGGGACATGCAGCGCTGCGAACTTTGACTCGGGGCGCTTCGATCGATCAATCAGGAGGTTGCGAGCGATGCGCTGCAAATAGGCTCCCGGTCGATCGAGGGCACGGTCGGATCGGGCCTTGGCAAAGCGGAGGAACGCCTCATGCACGAGATCGAGCGCGTCTTGCCCGGAAGGCAGCCGCCGTCCGAGATAGCGCGCGAGCCGCGGCCCCTCGACGCGATAGATGCGATCCAGGTCACCAGCGTCGATCGGCGACCGATCGTCGGGATCGTCCCTGTCGGGCGTCACCATCCCGGGCCGCCAAGCCCGGGTCGCGCGGCACACGCCACGAATTCGGAGCAACAGGACATGCTCGTCCGCCTGCAAAGGCAGCGCCACCATCAAACGGATGGTGTGAGACCGGTGCGTCGTTCGTCCGCTTCGGGCTGTGCCCTCATCGATCCGGCGACCGCCCGGCCTGAAAGATCGGACGTGGTGATACCTGGCGGGAATATCCCACAGGGCCGCGCGCCAGCCGGAAGCGTCCTGCCCGGATGTTATGCGCAGCCCGACGCGCCTGATCAAGATGTCATTCTCGCGAAAAGCGCCCGAGGAGCAGGCGGATTGTCTCACAGACCGACGGCTTCAGACTAACCCAGTCGCGCCGGTGGTCATCCGGATCTTCCTGACGATCAACAAGCCCGGTAAGCTCCATTTTCTGGAGCCATCGCCTCGTGGTCGAATGCGGGAATTTGAGCCCAGCGCAAACGTCCATGACGCTCATCCTGCGGCCGTGGACCTGCATCGAGAATAGCTCGAGCGCCACATCGAGACCGGAATCGGGCATCAACTCGGCGCCCGCCAGTTCCCGAATTTTCTGGCGGAAGGCAACGATCTGTATCGCCGTCCTGCTTGCTATCGTGCGGCTCTGTTCGTTGGGTGGCCCGCCTGTCTCCACCGCAATCTGCGTGTTGAGTGCGGCCAGCGAGATCTCGAACGACGTTGCAAGGCCGATGAGCCGCGCAATGGGATCGTCGGCGGGATTTGCATCATCGCGGACATTTGCATGGGAGACGCTCACCTCAGCTCTCCTCGCCGTCGGAGAGATAGCCGGAGACGCGCAGGCTTACCGTTCCGGACCGTGCGATGATGAGATGGTCGTGCAGCCGGATGTCGAGCGGCCGGAGTGCCGCATGGATGGCATGCGTGAGGCGTATGTCCTCTCGGCTGGGAGTGGGATCACCCGAGGGATGGTTGTGGACGAGCAGGAGGGCGGTCGCTTGCGTTTCCAGCGCCTTCCGGACGATTTCCCGTGGATAGGCATGGACCCGATTGATAGTTCCCTGAAAGGCGAGTTCCTCCGACAGCAACTCGTTGCGCGCGTTGAGGAAGAGAACGCGCAGGCATTCGGCTGGCGCATGCTGCAGGTCGAACGCGAGATACGCCATCAGGGCGTCCTGGTCGGCCAGGACGGGGCGTTTCATCGCCTTCTCGTGCAGCGCATGCCGCATCGCGCGAATGACGAGATCGAAAACGCGGGCGACGGCGTCCTGACCAACAATGGCGGCGCGGTCTGACGGATGGGCTGCAAAGACGGCGCCGGTCGATCCGAACCGCGCGATCAGTCGGTCTGCGAGATCGGCTGCGGCTTCGGGGGCGCAGAGGCTGATGACGTCTTCCAGGATGCGTCGCGACCGAACCTGTTCAGCCGCAACTCGTGGCGCCGGGTCGCCACGATCAGCAGTAGCAGCATCGGATAGGCCCAGAAGGTCACGATCTCCGAATAGGCGCGAGGGATGAGGTCGGGTGCGATGAGCCGCACCAGATGCGTTCCGACCGCGATCAGCTGCAAAGAGGCAATCCATAGGGGCCAGAATCTCTCGCTTGCGAGGGACAACGCGAAGAACGCGGCAAAGACGGCGAAGTCGACCGCGACCAACCCGTGTTCGATATGGTGAAAGCGCGATGCGTAGGGCGAGACGACGAGCGCAGTGAGTACGGCCGCCAGAAGGAAGATCCCGGCTCCGATCCGTTCCGGCGCGCCGCCCCGCCAGGCGGCGTATCCGCACGACACCAGCAAGAACAGGTTGAACAACGCGATGCGCAGCGCGCCTGCCGTTACGTGGAGTGCCGTGAGATACGCCAAGCCCGGGCCTCAGGCAGCGCGGCGCAGAGGGGGCGGGCCGTCGAGTCGTTTCGGTTGATCGGCCTCAGCCGAGAGCGGCGGCTGTTTGTATTCGTCGCCCCAGCTCACTTCGCGGAGGCCGATCTCATTGCTGGCCGCCTTGAGCCGTGCGTGCGCTTCGACCACGAGCCGGCGCATCCGGGCGGCCAGCATCATCGCCTCCGCGCTGCTCTCGAAAACGTCCTGTCCGATCATTGCGGACAGATTGGCATCCAGGCGGGCGGTCGGAATGGCGGCGTTCAGCTCGGCGAGGTCCCGATAGGTGATGTCCACCGAGCGTTCTGCGGCGAACAGCTTGTCGGCAACGAAGCGGCCGGCGGCCAGTCTCTTGTTCAGCATCATGTTCACACCGCACGCTCTTGCGAGGGCGGGCCCCTTGTTCATTGGCCTCCTCGCAGGTTCAGGAAGAGGCGATTGACGTTCATGACGAACGACACGATCGAGCTGGCCATTCCGGCGCCAAGGAGCGTCATGGCCATCACCACGAGTGTCGTGCTGAGAGTGTTCAGGTCATTGCGCGGCCTCCCGTTGGTCGGGAACGGCAGCGGGATGGAGAGCGAGAGCGTACCCGCCGCCGCATAGGGCATCTGGGTTTCTCGGAACTCGTCCGGATCGTCCCGTTGCGTCCCGAGTGGTTCGACAACGGGTTGATTGGAGCGGGAAATTTCCGCCTCGGGCAGTGACATCGGATAGCCGGCTACTGAATGTCCTTCTGAAGCAGGCGCGTGCTGCGCCTCGAATTCGTGAAAAAGCCGCGCGGCTGCGACGCGCCGTTGAACGCGGAGAATCGTCTTGATCTGGGCAATGTCCTTGTTGACCCGGCCGGGGGACATATCGAGTTCGTGGGATATGTCTTTGGTTTCAAACCGCCGCTGGACGAGTCGGAGAATTTCCTTGTGCCGATCGGTCAGGCGCTCGAAATCCTCAGCGCTGGCCACGATCGGACCCCGGACCGATTCGGGAATCGCTGCAGCCGACCCCGGCCGCAAACGCCTGTACGCGTGCCATCTTCACTCCCTGTGGCAACGGATGATGTACTATACACCGCTGGAGCCGTGAAGTTTTGATAAATATGTCAGGTCGATGACGGCGGGCCGTGAAGGCATCGCCCTCTTGTCTTGAGGGGTGCGTCACGAGCCGCCTTAGAGGTGAAGGTGAGTCGGACTCGGCGGCGGTCTCGAGACGTGCGCTGCTTGTGAACACCCACCGAAATGGACCGAACCGGGCTTGTTCGGAGGCGAGGAGCCATCAAGACATTGTCTTCACTGTGCGGTTTCGCGTTGGCTGGCGCTGTCCGATGCGAGCGTTGGGCGCGACCGTTGATCGAATGGGAATGGGGCGCGGAACGAATAGGAGGATGGCGGCTGCCCGCATGCGCGGGCACCGCGGCTCTATCGGAGCCTGCGGCTCCGACCGAGCTCCGGCTGCGCCGGATCTCGGCCCTGCCGGGTAACGATCCGCTGCCGTTGAAGTGCGAAGCGGGCGATGTGGCAGGCTTGCGCGATGTGTTGCCTCCGGCTCCTTGGCGTGGCCCTGGTATTCCGGGGGATCGGGAACTCCGTCTGGAGCGGAGGAGGGATCGGAGTTGGCAGGTGTGGCGGTTCTCGACGCGAGCCCGTCCGATGCTAAGGAAGCAATCGATGCGTACCGATCTCGATCATCTGCCCCACGCCAAGCAGCGCGAGCTGGAGCGGGTCATCCACATCCTGTTCGAGGAATTCGAAGCCGCCAAGGCGCGCGCCACCGGGGAGCGCAAGCGCGGCAAGATCCTCAAGATCATCCTCTACGGAAGCTATGCGCGGGGCGGCTGGGTGGACGAGCCCCATACCGCGAAGGGCTATCTTTCGGATTTTGACCTTCTCGTCATCGTCAACCAGCGCGAGCTGGCCGAGCGGGAGCAGTGGGTCGATGCCGACGAACGCCTGACCACCGATCTCGTCGTCAACAAGACGCTGCACACGCCGGTCAATTTCATTGTGCACTCGCTCCAGCAGGTGAATGACGGCCTCGCGCATGGCCGCTTCTTCTTCATGGACATCGTGGGCGACGGGATCGCGCTCTACCAGTCGGACGATACGCCGTTGCACACGCCGAAACCGAAGACGCCGGAGGAGGCGTTGGCGGCTGCGAAGGAGTATTTCGACGAGTGGATGACCAGCGCGGTCGACTTTAAGGACGGTTTCGACTTCTACATGTCAAAGCGTCGCTGGAAAAAGGCATCCTTTCTCCTGCATCAGACGGCGGAGAGCCTCTACCATGGAGTGATGTTGGTCTCGACCTTTTATACCCCGCACAACCATAATCTCAGCTTCCTACGCAAGCAGGCCGAGAAGCTCGACCGGCGCCTCTACGACGTGTGGCCGCGGGACGATCGCAAGCAGCGTGCGATGTTCGAGAAGCTGAAGGAAGCCTATGTGAAGGCTCGCTATTCGAAGCATTACGTGATCGGCGAAGAGGAACTGACTTGGCTCGGCGAGCGGGTCGAGCAGCTCGGACAGGTCGTTCACGCGATCAGCAGCGAACGGATCGAGCTGCTTGCGAAAGACGCCGGCTAGGCAATGCGCGGCCGAAGGAGCCAGGAACGTGACGGACTTTGCATTGACGCCGACACAGGTCGAATTGCTGGCGGAGACGATCGAGGCGGGCTGGGGCAAGGGCCATGCCGACCATCACACGAGCACGGACTATACGATCCTCGAGGCTTTCACCGAACATTTGCAGTTGCTGCGGGAGCGTTCTGCGCCTGCGGTGATCGCGGTCCATCCGTGATCGGCGGATCGTAAAGGGGAGGGGGAGGGGCGGACAGGCCCGCGCTCGGCGGGTGCACATTCCGCCAAGGATTTCCCCCAATGGACGACACCCCCGCTCACGCGTTGCTCCGCGACGCGCTCGCGCTGCTGAACGACCGACCGAATTACGGTCTCCGCCACGCGCCGCACGAGACCAGCTACCGGCTTGCCGGCCGGATCGATGCCTATTTTGCCCGGCGGGTTGGTCCAGCCGTCAGCACACTGGCGCGTGCGCGGCGCTTGCTTGGATCGCCACCCTGGCTGAGGTTCGATCCCCCGCTCGCGTCGGAGAGTGCCAATTGGCTGCCGGCCTGGGTCTATGTACCGTGCGAGGATCACGACGACCGCCGCCGCGCCGCGCATGAAACAGCCCTCGCGGCGCTCCCGCCGATGACGAGGGATGTCTTCCTCGCGCATCGCGATCGTGGTCTCGACTATCCCGCGATCGCTGCCGGATTCGGCATCGATGCCGCCGAGGTCGAGCATCGGCTGGCCTCGGCGCTGGTCAAGCTCGATGAAGCGGTGTCGGCCGTAGAAGACACCTGTGGCGGCGATCTCCACTCCGGTGACGGCCATGCCGGTTCTCGCTGACAACAGGCTCGCGGAGATCGGCCGAAAGCTCGTCGAGCAGTTGGGCGGCCAGTGGACCGGGCGCGGGGGGCTCTGCCGCTGTCCGGCCCACGATGATCGTTCGCCCAGCCTGTCGATCCGGCTCGGCGATTATGGCCTTTTCTATCATTGCTTCGCCGGCTGCGATATCGGCGACGTGCTGCGGGAAATCCGGCGATTGGACCGCCATGCGCTGATGACCACGCAGGCGCCGGCTGGCGTTGCCCCCGCTTCCGATCCACGTCTGCTCTCGCGGGTCCGCGCTCTCTGGGATGAAGCTCGTCCAATCCTCGACACGCCAGCGGAGCGCTATCTGCTGTCCCGGCGGCTGGACCCGGCCATCGACAGCCTGCGCTTCCATTTTCGTGTGCCGTTCGGCAGCGGCCGGAATCTCCAATTTCGCCCGGCTATGTTGGCTCCGGTTTGGGAAGGCGGGGGTCTCGTCGCTCTCCACCGAACCTTCCTTTCTCTAGATGGTCGCCTCGCGCGCGACATCGACCCGGCGCGCCGAATGCTGGGCCGGCCAGGACGTGGTGCGGTGCGCCTCCGCCCGGCGCGCGGCCGGCTTGGTCTCGGCGAGGGGATCGAGACGGCTTTGTCGGCCATGCACTATCTGGACCTGCCGGTCTGGGCGGCACTGGGCGCCGAGCGACTCGCCTCGGTCGAAATTCCCCTTGGAGTTCGCTGCCTGATCATTCTTGCCGACAACGACGTTGCGGGTCGCAGGGCTGCGGCACGGGCTGCCGAAGTCCATGCCGCACCCGGCCGGTCGATCCTTCGCTGGTGGCCGGGGCGGGGGGCCAATGACTGGAACGACCGACTGCGAGCCGAAGGGAAGGGGGTGGGGGACCAGGTGCGGTACGCGGCATGATCGTCATGTCCGGCCGCATGTCCGGAGGACCCCATGCAAGACCTTCCCATCCTGGTGCGCGCAGCCGCCTGCACCGTATCGCCCACCAATGTCCGAAAGAGCAGCAATCCCGAGGCGGACGCGCGGCTCGAAGCCAATATCGCCGTCAGCGGCATCCGCCAGAACCTGATCGCCGTGCCCGTCTCGCGCAAGAAGGGCCACTACCGCATCGTCGGCGGCGGCCGGCGCCTGGGATGCGTCCATCGCCTGATCGAGAAGGGCCAGTTCCCGGCCGATTATCAGGTGCCCGTCCTCGTCCTGGCGAACAGCGCCGAGGCGGTCTCGGTCAGCCTGGAAGAGAATTTCTTCACGCTGGCGATGAACCCGGCCGAGGCCTGCCGCGCTTTCCAGGACATCATCGAGACCGAGAAGAAGACGCCCGCCGACGTCGCCAAGCGGTTCGGCGTCACCGAGACGTTCGTACTGGGGCGCCTGCGCCTGGCAGGGCTCGCCGAGCCGGTGTTCGACGCGCTGGCCAATGGCGAGATCACGCTCGATGTCGCCAAGGCCTATGCCAGCACGTCCGACGTGGAACGCCAGGCGGCGGTCTTCGAGAATATGAGCCGCAACAGCTATTACGGCCGTGACGTCAACGAAATCCGCCGCCAGCTCGCGTCCTACAGCTACACCGCCAACGATCCCAAGGCGCTGCTGGTCGGCCGCGATGCTTATGTTGCCGCCGGAGGTCGCATCGACGGCGACCTGTTCACCGACGCCGCGACCGAACGCTGGCTCGACACCCATATCGTCGATCAGCTGCTCGAGGAGAAGCTCGTCCAGGCGGCGATCGGCTTCCGCGAGGCGCAGGGCCTGGCCGAGGTCCGGGTGGCGCCCTCCGTCCAGGTGCCGTGGAACGAAACCCACGGCCTCATCCCGGTGCGCGGCGTGCCGGTGCCGCTGACCGAGGCGGAAGAGGCTCGTCTCGAAGCCGTCGAGGCCGAGCTGACCGCGCTCTACGAGGATCAGCCCGACGACGATGATGTCGACGCGACCGACGCCTTCAATGCGAAGGTCGAGGCGCTGGAGGCCGAGCAGTCGAGCCTCTCTGAGCGCCCGGCCGAGATCAGCGACGAGCAAAAGGCCAATGCTATCGCCTATGTCGTGGTCGGCCATGACGGCCAGCCGCGGCTCCACGCCCAGCTCTATTCCGAGCCGGCGCCGATCGAACCTGATGGAGATGACGGCGACGGTGAGGACTGCAACGAGGATGGTTCCGACGCCGACGACGTGGTTCTCGACGCCCGACCGAAGCTGTCGCAACGGCTCCTCGACGAGCTGGCGATGATGAAGACCGAGCTGATCGCCGCCCATGTCGCGACCGATCCGGCCTTCGCGCTCGATCTCGGCACCTTCATCATGGTCGAGCGCGCCGAGCGCCTCTACAGCACCGGCCTTCCCAGCGAACTGCGCGCATCCAGGCCGTCCGCCCGCGTGCACGGCTTCGAAAGCGGCGCGCCGGCCGCCGAGGAATGGACCAAGCTCGACGAGGCACTCGATCGCAGCTGGCTCAATCACGATTTGCTGGAAGACCGCTACGATGCCTTTTGCGCGCTCGGCGAGGAGGCCCGTGCCGCCTGGCTCGGCTGGGCGATCGCGCGCACCATCGATGCGGTTCCCGCGGGCAGGACCGGGAGCGGCTTCCTCGACCATATCGGGATCAAGCTCGGCATCGATGTCGCCGCCTGGTGGCGCCCGACGGCGCGCACCTATTTCGACCGGGTCAGTCGCGCCACCATCCTCTCGCTGTTCGAGGAGATTGGGGGATCGGAACTCCGCCAGCGTTACGGCGCGGCCAAGAAGCATGATCTCGCCATGTCGGCCGAAAAGGTCTTCGCGGGCGAGACCGTGCTCGACGCCGGGGTCAAGGCGAAGGCGCTTCGCTGGGTGCCGGACGAGATGCGCTTCGCGCCGGAGCCGGTCGAAGACGCGCCGGACGGCGACCAGGAAGACTCCGGAGTCGTGGGGGAGGCAAACGGCGCCGAACCGGCGGAGGACGTGGCCAACGACCCGTCCGCCTCGGATATCTCCGAAGCGGCCTGATCTCCGACCGACGGGCGCCGGTCACCTTGCGAGGTGGCCGGCGCCTTTTCCTTTTTCGCGAAAGCGTGGGCGCTGGTCCCCGGCGTCCGCCTCTCGCTGCTCAAGCGAAAGCGCTCCTGATGACCCAGCCCATGCTCGCCTTCGACGCCGCCGCATCGACGGATGCACCTTCTCCCCTGCTGGACGTGGCTCGCGAGATTGCCGGCCTGCTCCGCGTCGGCTGCCCGATCAGCCGCAAGACGCTCGCGCGCTTGATGACCAGGGCGTTCGGCGGGTCCGATGCCGAGGGGGCCTGGTCGATGCGCCAGGCCTATGACGCGCTCGAAGCTGCCCAGGTGATGCTGGTGCGTGACCCCGATTGGCCTGCGCTGGCCTCCGATGATGCGGAGGCCTTTGGCCATCTTCGCGGTATCGAGAGGAGCCTGCCCACCCAGAGCTATCGCACGGAACGCCAGGTCGATCTCCAGCAGTTCAGCACCCCGATCAGCCTGGCGTGGCTTGCAGCGCAGGCGGCCAGGATCACCGCCGACGATATCGTGCTGGAGCCTTCGGCCGGAACCGGCATGCTGGCCGCTCATGCGGCACGCGCCGGCGCGACCTGCCAGCTCAACGAGCGCGACCCGGACCGCGCCGCCTTGCTCTCGCGCCTGCTCGGCACTGCCGTCACCCGACACGACGCTGAATATATCGCCGTACACATGGCGGGCGCGCCGACCCCGACGGTCGTCCTGATCAACCCGCCGTTCGGACGCAGTGAAGGGCGGGGACGGGACCGGCACGCGGGAGCTCGCCATCTCCGCTCCGCGCTCGAACCTCTCATGCCCGGGGGACGCTGTGTGGCGATCATGTCGCCGGGCTTCGCCGCGAACGGCACCGGTGCGTCGGGCTACGCGTCCGTCTGCGAGGTCGCGCGGCCCAGGGTCGAGATCGATATTCAGGGCCGACCTTACGCCAAGCACGGCACGTCGATCGACGTGCGCCTCGTCGTTTTCGACAAGGGCTGGACCGGCGAGACCCTGCGCTTCGTCTTCGGCGGCATCGATGACGCACTAGCGCGGGTACTGGATCTTCCCGAACGCCTGCCGCTCGGACCATCCTCGCCGCCGCCGCCGACCACTGCGGCCAGAGCTTCCCTCCAGCAACGTGGGGGCGGGCTGCTCGCCGGGACAGAGCGCCGCGCCCTTGCGGCACCACGCCGCATTCTGCCGGACGACGAGGTGGTGTCGGTCGCCTATTCGACCCGCGACGACATCGCTCCACTGGGTGAGCCGGTCGGCATCTATGTCCCGTGGCGCCTCGCGCGGATCGACATTGCCGGTGCCCGTCCGCACCCGGACCGACTGGTGGAGTCGATCGCGATGGCGTCGGTGCCGCCAGCGGCGCCCACCTACCGGCCAAGCCTGCCGCGTCGCGCCTTCGACGCGCTTTCGGAGGCCCAACTGGAGGCGGTCATCCTCGCCGGTGACGCCTTCGAGCGCGATCTTCCCGGCCGCTTCCAGCCCAACTACGCCGGCGACATGCTTACCGAATCGGCGGACGGCGATGCCTACCGCGCCGGGTTCTTTATCGGCGACGGCACGGGCGTCGGTAAGGGCCGCGAGGTTGCCGCCTGCATCATGGACCAATGGTGCCGGGGACGCAGGCGCGCCGTCTGGATCTCGAAGAGCGCCGCCCTCGTCGAGGATGCACGCCGCGACTGGAGCGCGCTCGGCGGTCTCGCCATCGACATCCAGCCGCTCGACGCTTTCCCGTTCGGGCAGCCGATCACGATGGCGAGCGGCATATTGTTCCTGACCTACGCGACGCTCCGATCGCAGCGCCACGATACCCGGTCGCGTTTGCAGCAGATCCTCGAATGGCTCGGCCCCGACCATGACGGCATGATCGTGTTCGACGAGGCGCATGCCATGGCCAATGCCGCCGGCACCGAGACCGAATTCGGCTCGGCCCGCGGCTCGGACCAGGGGCTGGCCGGCGTCCGCCTGCAGAACGCGCTGCCGCGGGCGCGCATCCTGTACGTTTCGGCCACCGGCGCCACCGATCCGTCGAACCTCTGCTACGCCTCGCGTCTCGGTCTCTGGGGACCCGAGACCGCCTTCGGCACCCGCGAGACGTTCATGGCGGCGATGACGGCGGGCGGCATCGCGGCGATGGAGATCGTCGCGCGCGATCTGAAGGCCATGGGCCTCTATCTCGCCCGGGCGCTGAGTTTCAAAGGCGTCGAATATGAGCGGCTCGAGCATCGGCTGACCGCAGAGCAGATCGCGCTTTACGACATCTATGCGGACGGCTGGGCGACCATCCACGCGAATCTGGACGAGGCGCTGCGCGCCGCGAATATCGTCGATCGCATGAATGGGGACACGCTGAACGGGCAGGCGCTGGGGGCAGCTCTATCCCGGTTCGAGTCGGCCAAGCAGCGCTTCTTCTCGCAACTTCTGGTCGCAATGAAGATCCCGTCGCTGATCCAGGCGATCACGGACGAAGTGGCGGCAGGACATTCGGCCGTCGTCCAGCTCGTGACCACGGCCGAGGCGGTGCTCGACCGGCGCCTCGCCGAACTCGGCCCGGAAGACCGGGCGAACCTCGACCTCGAACTGTCCCCGCGCGAATATATGATCGACTACCTTCGCGCCGCTTTCCCGATCCGGCAGATGCGCGTGTTCAAGGACGCCGCCGGCACCACCCGTTCCGAACTGATGCTCGACGAGCAGGGCGACATGGTCATCTGCGAACAGGCGGTCCGCATGCGCGATGACCTAGTCGAACAGCTTTGCGCGCTTCCGCCGATCCCGACCGCGCTTGACGCGCTGATCGCCCATTTCGGCAAGGATATGGTCGCCGAGGTCACTGGCCGATCCCGACGCATCGTGCCGGGATCGAAGGGCGAGCAGGTGCTCGAACGCCGCAGCGCTTCCGCCAATCTGGCCGAGGCCAGCGCCTTTATGGATGGGCGAAAGTCGATCCTGGCGTTCAGCGACGCCGGCGGGACCGGGCGCTCTTATCATGCCGATCGCGATGCCGGCTCCGCCATGCGCCGGCGCATCCACTTCCTGCTCGAACCCGGCTGGCGGGCCGCCGCCGCGATCCAGGGGCTCGGCCGCACGCACCGAACCAATCAGCTGACCGCCCCGGTGTTTCGTCCGGTGACGACAGACTGCAAGGGCGAGCGGCGCTTCATCTCGACGATCGCGCGACGTCTCGACAGCCTGGGCGCGCTGACGCGCGGGCAGCGCCAGACGGGCGGGCAGAATCTTTTCGACCCGGCCGACAATCTCGAGAGCGACTATGCCAAAGAAGCGCTCAACCGCTGGTATCATCTGCTCGCGGCAGGCAAGCTCGCCAGCACCACGCTCACCGATTTCATGGCCGCCACGGGCCTCAAGCTGATCGACAAGGAGAGCGGGATGCTGCTCGAACGGCTGCCGCCGATCCAGCGCTGGCTCAACCGCATCCTCGCGCTACGCATCGCTACTCAGAACGCCATCTTCGATGAATATCTCGGGCTGATCCAGGCCCGCGTCGATGCAGCGCGCGACGCCGGCACCCTCGATGTCGGGGTCGAGATGATCATGGCGGAAAGCATCGAGGTGCTGGAGGATCATCTGCTGCGGACCGACCCTAGGACCGGAGCATCGACACGGTTGCAGCGCCTGGAACTGGAATTGCGTCCCCATGTCACGAGCTATGACCGGTTGACGGGCGTGTGGGGCGATGAGGTCGGACTCGTCCGTTTGCACAACACCCGTTCGGGCCAGGTCGCCCTGCAGGTCTCGTCCTGGCCGGTGACCGACCCCGACGGCCATATGGTCCCGATGGTGCGTTTGATCCGCCCGACCGGAAACCAGAGGGTTGCGCTCGCGAGTCTCGCCACATCGCACTGGACCGTCATTGACGAGCAGCGGTTCGCTTCTGTGTGGACGGAGCAGGCCGCTGAGGCAGCCAGGCGGCTCGAAATCGAGACCGTCCATGTCGTCACCGGCCTGCTTCTCCCGGTCTGGTCGAGCCTGCCGGATGACGACGTCCGGGTCTGGCGTCTCGGAACACCGCGGGGTCAGGATCTGCTCGCCCGGATCGTTCCCCACAGCAGCGTGCCTAAGCTTCTCGACCTTTTCGGGATCAGCTCTGACGCAAAACTCTCGCCGGAGGAGACGATCGCGGCGGCGTCGCAAGGCAGCGGCGTGGCGCTTCGCGGCCTCGACGGCGCGCGA
This sequence comes from Sphingomonas chungangi, assembly GCF_013778325.1. Taxonomy (GTDB): domain Bacteria; phylum Pseudomonadota; class Alphaproteobacteria; order Sphingomonadales; family Sphingomonadaceae; genus Solisphingomonas; species Solisphingomonas chungangi. The sequence goes on from NZ_JACEIB010000006.1 coordinate 571,560, forward strand.
CTGCTTGAGGTCCGATTGAACGATCAACGCCGTCTGGAGATCAGGGGATTTCCGGTCGATCGCCTGTCCTGGCTGAAGTCGATCGGCTGTTTCACCGAAATCATCGTGTTCCGCACGCGGCTCTTCCTCCCGATTGACCGCGCGAGCGATATTCTCGCAATGATCGAGGCGACCACGACTTGAGCTTGTCTTCTCCCGACCAACCGTCAGGGGCATGCACGGCCGGGAGCAAAATATCTTGTTTGCTATCGCCCCGCTGCAGGGCGACGAGCTTGCGCTGAGAATTGACCTGCTCCGAAGTACAGTCTTATACAGTGAGCAACCCCGGCGGCCGAAAGCAACGCCTGGGCCAGAGCCGACCGGGGCGACTTGAGACGTCCCGGCCGGCACGACCCTTCAGGGATTTTCGCGGAGGTATTTCTCGATCTCGCGCCACGTCGCCCGCCCGGCATGTGGCGTGTACAGAACTGTCTTGCGGTCCAGCGCGGCGAGCTGTTCGCCGGTCTCGATACCCTCCCAGAGAAGGGCGTTCCGCACCGGAGCGGGGAAACCCATATATTCCACCCGCCTCTCGCCAAGCGGCAGGGCCAGCTCCGCAAGGTGAATGGCATGCCATTCCCGGTAACGGGCGACTTTGAGAGCTATCTGTCGAACCCGCTCGACAGTGACACCATGCTGCTTGGCAACCGCAGTCAGGGTCGAAGCAACAGCCGCCTCGGCGATTTCAAGCTGGCGGTCGTTCGGTGCGTTCATAAGACGGTCGCGTCTCTGGGCAGAAACCCGACGTGCTTGCGGGATCATGAGCGATGAAACTCTGGCGCGCCTGTCGCCGAGGCCTCATCGCTCACAATCCGATCAGGTTGCCGGTTCGGCCGGCTTCGCGGCGCGCTTGGCGCGCGACGGCTTCGCCGCAGCGGGCGCTGCCGCAGGTTTCGCCTTGGGAGCCTGGGCCTTGCGAGCCTTCGGCGCAGGCGTGGACGATGCAGCGCTCGCCGGCGCCTCGACCGGCTTTGGTTTGGGTGCTGCCTTGGCCGGAGCCTTCGGCTTTGCGCCTGCCTTCGGCGCGGGAGCGGACTTCGCCTTCGATGGAGCGGTCACCTCCGCTTTCGCGGGGGCGCTCTTCGCTGCCTTCGGCTTTGTCGGTACCTTGGCTTTCGGTGCCGCTGCTGCGGGCTTCGGCGAGGCTACTTCCGTTGTCTTGCTCTCCACTGGCGCCGCTGCCTTCGCCTGTGCACCCTTCCCGCGGTTGCCGAGACCAAGCTTCTTTGCGATCTCGCGACGCGCCTCCGAATAGGCAGGCGCCACCATCGGGTAATCCTTCGGCAGGCCATATCGTGCGCGATATTCGGCGGGCGTGAGATTGTGGCCATTCAGGTGGCGCTTCAATGTCTGATAGGGCTTTCCGTCGATCAGGCTGATGATCTTGTCCGGCGACTTCAGGCTCTGGCGGATGCTGACGGCGGGCTTGTATTCGGGCTCTTCGGGAGAGGGCGGCTCGGGGGAGTCGATAATTTTCAGAGCCGCGTGCGTAGACTTGATCAGATCTGGAATGGCGCTGTGCTCGACAGTGTTGTTGGCAACATAAGCGCTCAAGAGATCGACCGTGAGATTGGTCAGATTGGACTGATCGGCGTCCGCCATCATTTTACTCCATATGAGCCCGCACCGGCGAGCGAAGAAGGCATCTAATCCGTGGAGGTTGTGCAGTCGTAAACAATCGGACTGTGACTTCAACCCCTGAAAACGATGCGTGTTCGCAGCGTGTCCCCGAGCAAATCCAATCAGCCTGCGGACAAGACAGGAGGGGAGGAAGTGGGGAGCGGCGAGGCGACTGGTCGTCTCGCAGCACCAACAAAGGAACGTCCGATGGCCGATTGCCAAGCACCGGTTGCACCGCGCCTCTACAGTCAAATCGAGCACGATGAGCGTGGAAATTTCGAATATCAGGGTGACCTTCAGCAGCCTGGACTGTCACTGGCAGCTCTCGCGTCATGTGTGCGCAGCCATCTGGAGGCGAGCGTCGCAGGTGCGTCCTTCTCGGTCAGCGGCGAGAGTTTTGCGGGCGGGCGCAAGCTGATTGTCGAGGCGCTCGATGCCCCTGCCGATCTTTCCGATCCCGAAGCGCGCCGGACGTTCGAACTGATGCTGCGCGATCAGGTCGAGCGCTTCGGCTTCACCCGCTCCAATATTCTCCAGGACTTCATGTCCTGCTCCTTTTACTCGGAAGTTCGGATCGGTCGCGCCTATTGGAATGCACTCGCCCGTCGCAAAGGCATGACAAACATCGTCGAACCTATCGTGCCGCTTGCTGCCTTCAAACGGCGCATCCAGCCGGGTGACCAGCTCAAGCTCGTCGCGGCGCCTTCAGGGCATCGCGCGCTCGGCAGCACGCGCAAGGTCATCGCCGTGCGCTCCGCCGACCTGATCCTCGAAGGGCCGAGCTATTTGAGCTTTCCGCGCCCCGCCGCCTTCGCCTGCGATGGTCGCCAGGTGCGCATCGGGGTCGGGCATGACCGCGAGCCGGATGCTCACCTGCTCTACGAATGGCTCCGCGCCGCCTGAGGCGCGGCGCGATCGCGACATCCTCATCGCCTTTTCAGGAGACCGGCCATGCCCGGACGAATTCGCATCCGGTGCGCCGACGCGCATCGCAACATCACCTATATCACGAGGGGTGAAGACCACCGTGTGCGCTGCATACTGTCGAACGGCGTCCTCGCAAGCTTCTTCTATGCCGGGATCCTCTCGGACGAGGTGGCGGCCCGCTTCGCGCTCGAAGATTGTAGGACGCCCGAGGCGGCACTCGAGGTCGTGCGCCGGCTGGGATCGAGGACATTCCAATATTCCCTCGTCGAAGAGCCGCCCGCGTGTCCGGAGCAGACTGTGCCGGCACCGGCTTGCGTCTATCTGCGACTTTTTCACGGCCGGCGTGATCCCGAGGCAGACCTGGAGGAACGGGGAAGCGAGGGGCCAGTGATCGGGCCGCTTGCCTTCGTGCATGTGACCTACCTGTGCGACGTCAAGTTCGCGGCATCATCGCAAGTCATGGAGCGCTTCTTCCCTGATGTGATCTCCGACTGGCGCTCTCGCGGTCTCGCCAACGCGAAAGCGCCGCTCTGCGACTGGCACCTCGATGTCGCGGCCGACCTCATTCTCTACGATGGCGTCTATTATGGCGATTGGTCGGTCACGGCGCGGGCGCCGGACGACCCGGGTCCGCACCAAGCAAAAAAAAGACCACCCGGAGGTGGCCCTGAAGTTTTAGGAGAGGATGCCTGAAAGGCGAGTTTGTTGTGCACCTGCGAAGGCATTAGCGCAACTGCAACCGCAACACGTTGACGTAACATCTGTGCAATCGTGTCGCCGCAGCCGCCGGAGGGGTGCCGTAAGGCGCATCCTCTCTCCTCCTGCGGCCATATCTCTGCTGGCTCGGGCGACTGCGACTGGACCGATTATACAGGGTCCGCAGACCCATGAACGCTCCAATCGTTGCTGCACGGCGGCATGGAAATGACTGGGCCTCCGGGATGCCGCGCCCGGCTTGGTGGGGAGGGGGTGGGGAGGAGTGTCGCGACAGGTTGGTCGTGACGCTCAAACCTTCGGAGACCTGCCATGCTTGCCACTGCCCCCGCAGCCCCCGCGGTGTCGTCGCCGTTCAAGGTCGACGTCAGCCGCGGATCGATGAGCGGACGCGTATCGTCGGAATGGTTCTCGCGGCCCGACGACGAGCGCTTTCTCTCGCTCACCGACCTGCACGCCAGCGTCGCCCGGCGCTCGGAGCGCTCGACGACGCGCATCGTCGAGAGCAAGGCGGTCCGGGTAGAGGCGCGCAGCGACAATCCGGAGAAGCTGGCGCTGATCCTGCCGGACACCGATGAGGCGGTGACGCCGACCCACTGGTCGTTCAGCCAGATGTGCTCATTGGTGCGCGCGCCGTCATCCTACCTCAAGGACCTCCCGGCAGCGCTCGCCGGGATCAATCTCCAGCACGGGCTGCTCAGCCATCCGGCCGAGCATGTGAAGCTGCTCCAGACCCAGGACGGCCGTTCCGAGCTGCGTGCGGTCACCGGCCCCGATTATGGCCGGATCTGGGATCATGACATCGTCGCGGCGGTCATGAAGATCGCCGGAAACGGCACCGGCGACACGCGCTGGAAGGTGCCGGGCGTGCTCGACTGGCGCACCATGAACTACAATCCGTTCGTCGACATCAGTCGCGATACGACCACGCTCTACGCGTCGGATCGCGACATCTTCCTGTTCCTGGTCGACGATACCCACCCGATCGAGGCTGGCCGCCTTCCCAATGGTGATCCCGACCTCTTTTTCCGCGGCTTCTACGTCTGGAATTCGGAAGTCGGCGCCAAGACGATGGGGATCGCGACCTTCTTCCTGCGCGCGGTCTGCCAGAATCGCTGCTTGTGGGGCATGGAGGATTTCCAGGAGATCAGCATCCGCCATTCCAAGTTCGCCGCCCACCGCTTCGCCCACGAGGCCGAGCCGGCGCTCGAACATTATGCCGACTCCTCGGCGCTCGGCTTCGTGCGCGGCATCCAGGCGGCGCGTGAACAGATCGTCGCGCGCAAGGACGAGGATCGGCAGGCCTTCCTCCAGAAGCGCGGTTTCTCCAAGGCCGAGGCCGGCAGAGTGATCGAGACGGTGCTCGCCGAGGAAGGGCGGCCACCCGAATCGATCTTCGACTTCGTTCAGGGCATCACCGCGGTCGCCCGGACCAGGTCCAACCAGGACAAGCGCATCGAGCTCGAAGGCAAGGCCCACACCCTGCTGCAGAAGGTCGGCTGACCATTCGGCCGTCGCCGTCGGCGGGCGGCGACGGTCAACCTTCTTCGCCCCAAGAGGGAGCCTGCTCATGCATATCGACTTCGAAATCCACGGGCGCGTCGAAGTGCCAGACGGAACCTGCCTGGTGCCGGGCATGTCCAACCTGTTCGAACTGCCGTCGGGCGCGGTCATCTCGGTGCACCCGGTGATCGAGATGGCGACCAGCATGGTCGCGGACGATCATCGCGATCTGACCTATGGCGAGGCGGCGGCACTGGGCGTGCAACTCGACCTTTATGATCGCAGCTCGTTTCCAGGCTAGGCGATCGTCCCGGCCTTGCCGCCTAGCGGCCGCGAACATTCTCGACATGGCCCAGCACCGAGATCGGCCCGAAATCCTCCCCATAGCGTTCGAGCACGCTGGCCAGCCGATCGATGCCCTGCGGGGTTGCGTGCAATATGTCGGGGCGGTTGCTGGCTCGTGCCGCGCGCAGCATCACCAGATCGCCTCGCTCGACCATATCGCGCAGGTCCGCGTGTAGGCGCGACCGCTCGGCGTATCGAGAGGCAGGCCCCCGTCGCGGGTCGCGAGCCGGAGATAGGCGATCATCACCTCGAGCGCGAACTTGGGATCCCGGGCCATGTTCTTGCCCTCGCACAGCCCGGTGTCGCTGTCATCGCATCATGGCCAAAAAGAAGGGCCGCCCCTCGTCAGGGGCGGCCCCGCCATTGTTCAGCCGCCGCGGCGGCCTGTCGTTCGATCGCGGTCCTGCGGCTCGCTCCAACGAACCGGCGACCGCGACGATGCCTCAGGCGCCGGTCGCTCCGTGGGAGCGAACCGGACCCGAGTTTCCGCCGTGCGGCGTGAGACAATGAGACATCCGATCACCTCCTTCCATGCTGTTGAACCTGCAGCATGAGATGGGGACGATCGCCCGGAATGGAAGTCCCGGTGCCCGATCTCGTTGCGCGAGGGGCTCTTTGCTGGCCGATCGGAGCTTTCGAAAAAAATCTTTTGGCCTGAAGGTGTTGCGGGGGATCGCAGGGAGCGCTCACCAGTTTTGCTGCCATGGCGACCGTACTTCGCGATCTTTCTGAACAACAGGCTACCACCCGCTTCGTGGCCAGGGTCGGTGCGGCGCGCTGGACCATCGGGCTCGAGCCCTGCGCTTTGGCGGCGATGGACATGGTCGCGGGCCATGCTGCGCCCACTGACCTCTCGGCGCATGACTGGTGGCGCATCATGGACAGCGTACGCGCGAAAGCCGTTGCGCTGAAATGGTATGGCGGAGGCGAAATGACGATCCGCGCGGACGAACTCTGTCCGCCGATCCCGCCGGCATTCGATACCGATGGGAACGAGATCCCACCTGCGGCCTGGTTCACCATCATGCCGGCCGAGGGCGGTGCCGGTCGTCATCTGCGACTGGTTGACCTCGCCTGAGCGTTTACGGGTCAAGGCCGCCGAACCAGTCTGCATAAGGCGTGTTGCGCACCATGTGTCGGTTGAGGTCGGGCGCATCGTCCGACCACCAGACAGGCCCGCGCTCGCCAAGCGCACGTTTGGTCTCGTCGACCCTGGCTCTCGCCGCCCGCAACCTCTTCTTGTCCGCCGCTCGGAGCGCCGTGCCCACGTCGCGCCGCGCGGCCATCAACTCTGCGACTAGCGAGGCACGCCTGGCCGGGCTCAGCCGCGGATCCGCCATCCGCCACAGCCGGCCGCGGACGACGAAGTACCGGCCGTCGGGCGTCACCGGATGGTTCCCGGCCAACTGCTCGCCAAGGGTTGTTTGCGCGCCGATCATGCGCCCAGAACGCGCCTGCCTGCCGCCCCGGTCCATGCGACCGATCCCGCTGCTTTCGTGTTCCACCCGACATGGCACGCAAACAAAAGCTCAAGGTCTATCGGACGCCGATCGGCTTCCATGACGCCTATGTCGCCGCACCGAGCCAGAAGGCCGCCCTGGACGCATGGGGGGCGGATGCCGATCTCTTCGCAAGGGGGCGTCGCCGAGACAGTGAGCGACGAGGCGCTGACCCGCGAGCCGCTCGAACAGCCTGGTGTCGTCGTCCGCAAGCTCCGGGGCACCGCGGACGAACAGATGTTAGCTCTGCCCAGGGATCGTCCGAGGGCGAAGCGCCGCACGACGCCCCCAGACGAGGATGAGGGGCCACCGCCACGGGCACTCCATGGTGGTCGAAGAACCACCGCGGCGCCCCGGCGATCGCCGCTTTTGTCGGCGAGCGAGGCGAAGCCCGCACGTGCGTCACCGCCGAAGGCGGCGCCAAAGCGCAAGGCGCCCCGGCCTAGCAGGGTAAAACTCGATGAAGCCGAACGGGCGATCGAGCAAGCCGAGGCCGAGCACGCGCGCAGGGTCGCAGATCTTCGGGATCGTGAGAAGCAGCTCCAGCAGGAGCGCCGCGCTGCAGAGGCCGCGCATGAGGCCAATATCGCGAAGCTGGAAGCCGCGCTCACGAAAGTTCGCGACCGATATACGGCAGCGCTCCAGAAGTGGCGCGCCTAGCGTCCGCCGGTTCGGCGAGGCGGCATTTCGATACTGACCGTCCTCTTGCCCCGTATCTTGATCTGGATTGTAAAAGGGCCGGAAAACCATGGAGATATTCCGCGAGACCGGAACTGCGCCGAAGCACCACGGTTGATGCTGCAAGGCTATACGGCCTGCCCAATATGGAGAGCAGCATGAGCGTCGAAGGCAAAGTCAAGGAAGTCGCCGGCTACGTGAAGGAAGAGCTGCACGAGCATGGCAAATCGCCCGAGAGCCAGAAGAAGGCCCAGGAGGGTCGCGAACTGCGCAACGAAGGCCGGGTCGAAGATGGCAAGGCGCCGAAGCTCAACGAGCCTGGTACCGGCGACGCCAGCAAATAATCCCGACGTCACCCGCTAGGGTGACGATCGCTGCAGAAACCGCCGTCGGACATTCGTCCGGCGGCGGTTTCGCGGATGCCCAGTGGCAGTGCAACGCCGGGCTCCCGTCCGAAATTCGAGGAGAATATCCATGAAAGCTTTCCTGCTCGGCGCCACCTTGTTGGCCGCCATGACGTCAACCGCGGCGATCGCGGATACGCCCACACCCAAGGAGTTCGTCGGTAAGGCGGGCGCCTCGGATACGTTCGAGATCGATTCGGCTAAGCTGATGGCGACATCGAAGAACCACGCGATCAGCGCGTTCGCGACCCAGATGATCACCGATCACGCCAAGAGCACGCGGCTCGTCCAGTCCGCCGCGCGCGCCGACCATGTCCGCCTGTCGAAGCCCTCGCTCACGGTCGGCCAGCGCACCGACCTGACGGCGCTGAAGGCTGTTCCCAACGGCAAGACCCGCGACGATCTTTACGTGAAGCAACAGAAAGCGGCACATGATGATGCGCTGGCCCTGATGCAGGACTATGCGGCGAACGGTACCGCCCGCCATCTCAAGATGACGGCAGGCAAGATCGCTCCGGTCGTCCAGAAGCACCAGGCGATGCTCTCGACGATGTGATCGGATCTGGGTGATAAGATCTGGGTGATCAGGACTGGTCGATCGGCCAGCGGCGCGACGGCGACCGCAGGGTGATCGACCAGCGACGCTCAGCCATGTCCGCGATGCTGTGCTCCCAAGCGTGCCGGGCCTCGCCCGACAGATGATAGGCGGCGCGCGGCGCGAGCGGCATCGTCGCCCGCTCGAAACCGCCCGCTGGCTTGCGGCGACGGAAACGCATCTCGGCAGCAGCTCCGAGCGAGAGCCCGAGAACATGCTCGTAGATCGGCCGATCGCGGTGCCAGCCGATGCCGGCGCCGGGATCGTAGCGGATCAGCAGGACCTGGACGAACAGCGAAGGATCGAGCCCGGCCTGCGTCGCCATCCGCTCACGGATCGCCAGGAGCCAGGATGGTATCGGATCAGCGCGCGCGACCTGCTGCGTCTCGAAATCATAATGATAGCCAAACGAGCTGGTGAGGCGCTTGCCGGTCCATTGCTGGAACCGGAAAGGGGTGAGGTTGGTCGCATCGATCGCGGCGACCAAGGCGCGTTCTTCCACTTCGCTGACCATGTCCGGCCAGGATGCCAGGCCCGGGAGGATCGGCGCGTCGAACAGGTCTAGTATCGGTCAGGCTCCCACGGCCTCGGCAAAGAGGGGGAGGGCGTCCCCGACCCGGCCAGGCTGCTTCTCGAAATTGGATACGGTCACGCCGACCAGGCGGATGCCCTTTGGCGTCGGCAGGACCGAGCGGATCAGCGCGCGGCTAGCCTCGCGTAACGCAGCCTGGCTGTCGACGAGCGTCGGGAAGCTGCGGCTGCGGGTGATCTGCTGGAAGTCGCCGTATTTGACCTTCACCGTCACCGTCCGGCCGAACGCCTGGGCGCGCTCGCACCAGGTCCACACGTCATCGGCCTGGGAGAGCACGCCCGCCTCGATCTCGCCGTCGACAAGCAGATCCCGGTCGAAGGTGGTCTCGGACCCCGACGATTTGCGTTCGCGATTGGGGTTGACCGGCCGTTCGTCGATCCCGCGCGCGATATGCCAATACCATTCGGCCGAGCTGCCGAAATGCTCGCGCAGGAAATCGAGCGGCTTTGCCCTCAAGTCCGCCCCGCTATCGATCCCGAGCTGGCTCATCTTGGCGGCCGTCACCGGCCCGACGCCATGGAAGCGGGATACCGGCAGCGTCTCGACCCAGGCCGCACCCATGTCGGGCGTCACCGCGAACTGGCCATTGGGCTTGCGCTGGTCCGACGCGAGCTTGGCCAGGAACTTGTTGTAGGAGATGCCGGCAGACGCGGTCAGCCCTGTCTCCTCCAGGATGCGGGCGCGGATATGCTTCGCCGTCGCCCAGGCGGTTGCAAGGCCACGCCGGTCGGCGGTCACGTCGAGATAGGCCTCCTCGAGCGAGAGCGGCTGGATGAGATCGGTATAGTCCGCGAAGATCATGTGGATCTGCGCCGACACCGCCTTGTAGACATCGAACCGGGGCGGCACGAAGATGAGGTCGGGACAGCGGCGCAAGGCCGTGACCGAAGGCAGCGCCGAGCGCACCCCGAAAGTGCGCGCCTCGTAGCTCGCCGCTGCAACCACGCCGCGCGCCGCGGCATAGCCGACCGCCACAGGCTTTCCGCGCAAGGCCGGATTGTCACGCTGTTCGACCGACGCGAAGAAGGCGTCCATGTCGACGTGGATGATCTTGCGCTCGGCCGACTCTGGCATGCCCGCATCATAATATTATCCGAACAAAATGGGAACACGGCTCGTGCCGCTTCTTCGGTCCCGCTCGCGCGTTGCCGCCTTATGGCCGATCCGTTCGATCTCGACCGCTTCGTGCGCGCGCAGCGCGAGACCTATGCCCGCGCGCTCACCGAGGTCCGAGACGGAGCCAAAAGCAGCCACTGGATGTGGTACGTCTTTCCACAGATCGCAGGACTTGGACACAGCCCGATGGCCCGGAGTTTCGCGATTTCGGGCCTCGGCGAAGCCAGGGCATATCTCGCGCATCCCGTCCTTGGTGGTCGGCTGCGCGAAATCACCGCTGCCCTTAGACAACTGCCCGACCCGGACGCGCACCGCGTATTCGGCGACGTCGATGCGATGAAGTTGCGCTCGTGCCTGACCCTGTTCGCGCATGCCGATGACGAGGGAGGCGGCCTGTTCAGGGCGGCGCTGGGTCGCTGGTTCGATGGCGTCGAGGACCCTGCCACCGTGGCGCGCCTGTGAGGGTCGCGACCTACAACGTCAACGGCGTCAACGGCAGGCTTGGCGTGCTGTTGCGCTGGCTCGCCGAAGCCCAACCAGACATCGTCTGTCTCCAGGAGTTGAAGGCGCCGGACGAGCGCTTCCCGGCGAAGGCCATCGGGGACGCCGGCTACGAGGCGATCTGGCACGGCCAGAAAAGCTGGAACGGCGTCGCGATTCTGAGCCGGGTCGGCACGCCGGTTGAGACACGGCGCGCCCTGCCGGGCGACGACGAGGACGTGCAGAGCCGTTATATCGAGGCAGCGGTCAACGGAATGCTCGTCGCCTGCCTCTATCTGCCGAACGGCAATCCGCGTCCCGGGCCCAAATTCGACTACAAGCTGGGCTGGTTCGACCGCCTGATCGCCCACACTGCCGACCTGATCGCAACCGGCATACCCATCGTCGTCGCCGGCGACTTCAACGTGATGCCGACCGAGCAGGACGTCTACAAGCCCGAACGCTGGCAGGGCGACGCGCTGTTCTCGCCGCAGGTGCGCGAGGCTTATGCCCGGCTGCTTGGCCAGGGCTGGACCGACGCCGTGCGCACAATCCATCCCGACGAGACGATCTACACTTTCTGGGATTATTTCCGGAATGCCTACGCGCGCAATGCCGGCCTGCGGATCGATCATCTGTTGCTGAGCCCCGCGCTCGCGCCGCGTCTCGCTGCCGCCGACGTCGATCGCGAGGTGCGCGGATGGGAGAAAAGCAGTGACCATGCCCCCGTCTGGATCGAACTGGCCGATACGCCCGTTCGAACCCGCAGGCGTCGGTCTGGAGCGACGCCTCGAAACGAGGCGTAGCGCATGGATCTGTCGAGGATCGGTCACCAACGGGACATCGACGACGGCAAGCCTGAGGGGCGTGCGACGCTCGGCGCCGGTAGAACCAGCGAAGGCCTCCGCCTGATTCTTGACGCTGCGAGCGATGAGAGCTCGCGATGATCAAGCCGGTCTACCGGGCCACGCGGCACGTCTCGAACCTCATTGCGGACGCCGCCGGCCATCCGGCCGCGCAGCTCGGCGTGCTCATCCTGTGCGTCGCCTGGTGGGCGCTGGGCGGCAGCGAGACAGCGCTCGCGTCCGGCGTATCGATCGGCAGCTTCGTGCTGACCCAGATGGTGCTCAACCAGCAACGACGCCGCGAACTGGCCCTGCAGCTCAAGATCGACGAACTCATCCTGTCGAAGCGCGGCGCGCGCGATGAAGTGGCCGGGATTGAGAGCAAGACGGAAGCCGAGATCGAGGAAATTCGAGCCGGTCGGGATCCCAGCGACTAGGTGTCGCCGAACCACACACAGCTGGAGAATTGAAGAGCATTCCCTGGAACGACATGGCGGTTCTTCTGGTCGAGGCGCCTGGTGGCCGAGAAATCGCCGCCGAGGGGACTCTACGGCAGATGGTCAATCGCATCGCCGCGCGACCGCCGTCCGAATGGCACCGATTTGCTATCTCGCTTCCCGACCGTCGGGTCGCGCCGTTCGCCTACGAAAACGATGACGTCGTCGTCCTCGTCGATGCCATTCGACGAGGTGCCGACCAGCCGCGATGATCAGTGCGGCGGGTTGGTGCGCGGCGTCAGTCGCTCCTGCATCGATCCCCCCGCCGACGCCGGAGTCACCCTCGGCTGGCGGTTGAGCCACATCATTCCCAGGCCGATAATAATAACGGCGAGAACGACGACCAGGAGGGCGAGGCAGCCACGCCGGTTGGTGATCCTCATCGTTTTGCGGTCTCGACCGGACCGAAACCCGCGACCTGGCGAAGCTGGTCCATCAGGTCATCCAGATCCGGGTTTTCGATCGGCGGGCCAACCGACAAACCGCGGCGCAACGCATCGCCCAGCGTCGACAATGCCCCCAGACTGTTATCCCGAGGACGATCCCATCTCATGCTCATCGTCGGCATCCTCCGATTGGCCCAAGAGCGAACGGCGGGTCTCTAAAGGTCCCCATGTTTCGCGGCCGAACTGAAACGGGCTGTCCCAATGGCAGCGCGCCAGCGGTGCGTTCTTCCGTCGCACGCGGGGACACGGCCCGACGGCGTGCAGGAGGGAAGGGGAGGGACGCGGTGGTGATCGCCGGACGGCGGTCCGATCCATCTGATCCAGGAGACACATCATGGCAGATCGTGCGTCTGCATCCATCGTGCTGGGCGGAACGCTCAGCCACATCCACGTCGATGACCTGATCGCGGCCATCGGGGCCGATCGCCTCTGCGTCGACTATGGCGATCGTCCGCTCGACGAAACGGATATCATTTCGGGTTTCTCGCTTTACGGCGCGGCGACGGGGGTCGCAGGCGCGAGCTTTGACGCCGTCGAAGCCTTTTGCCGCGACCATGGCCTCCATTATGTCCGGCGCTCGGATGCGTGCCCTGGCTCGTGGGACACCAACATGGTCGTGTTCACCGGCGACGGCGATGTTCGCACATTCGCATCCGACGATGCCGGCACGGTCATGCTCAGCATCGACGAAATCCGCGATCTCGGCAGCATGTCGGCGATCTACAATTATGTCGGTCCCGCCATGCTCGACGTCGGGCCGCTCGTCATCGTCGGTTCCGACCCGCCCGTGGCGGGAGGGCAGGCAACGGGAGGCGACAGTGATGGATGAGGGGCCGCCAGCGGCCTTGTCACCGGTGCGCGCGGTGCTGGCGTCGTTCGACCACGCCTATGCCGTCGCGATCCAGCAACGGCGAGCGGGCGATTCCTGTCGCCTCGTCGTCGGGACCGGCAATCCGCTCCAGCCGTTCCGCGTCACCCATCTCGCACCGCGACCCCATGAACGGATTCTCGCCCTGATCGCCTGACTTTCCCAGCGAAAGGACATCCCATGCCTGCAACAACCAACGTCCTGGCGACCGCCGGGGCGTCTCCTGGCGTGCGTCTCGACGACCGCCTCGTTCGCCTGAGTTCGCGCGAATATGAACTCGCCACCATCCTCGAATTCGATCCCGAAGCCAGCCTCGCGCCCGGCAGCCTGCAGCCGGTTCCGGCCGGTGACGGGGACTGTCTCGTTCCGGCTTCTCGTTTCTCGCTGGAGACCTGGGCCCGGCTAACTGTTGGCGTGGATGGCCATGATGATGATGATGATGGCGACCGATCGAGCGGGATCTCCCGTTTCCTGGATCGGCGCTGTGTCGTGCTGGCGGCATGACACGCGCGTTTGCTAAGGTTGTTGCGTCGGGTCCGCGCTCGGGCTTCGGATCGAAATTCTTCACCCGACCGGTGGCCTTCCCTTCTTCGGCCGGCGGTAAGACACCTCGCTACGGAGGGCATGCGACAATACAAACTGCTTTCGTTCGGTCGCGATTGTTTTCGTGTCCCGGCAGCATGTCCGCACCGGTCTTGCCGACAGACTTCACCCGGGGCAGCACGTGCTGCTATGGCGGATCTGTGAACAGCGAAGGGTGTTGAGATGAATGCGCATTACGGAATCGACAGCGCTTCGACGCCCCAGGCGCTGGACGAAGAGTTCAAGCGGCGTGCCCGGAAGCCAAGCGCAGCTGCCGCTTCGGCCATGCTCGCCCGTGGCCGCACCGTCGCCTACAGGAACAGCGACACGCCAAACGGATACGTGATCCGCAAGCATCCCGATGGCCGCACGGAGATCGTGAAGATCGATCTCGAAATGCCGGGGGCGAGCACGGCCCGGTGAACGAGGAATCACCGCCGATCCTTTGGGTCTTCGCTGGCCCGAACGGGGCGGGAAAGACCACCCTCTTCAACGACATGCTCAGGGGCGACATCCCCTACGTCAACGCCGACGAGATTGCTCACGAGCTGGATCCGGCCAGCGGCGGGATCGATGCCTTGCGCGCTGGGCGCCTTGCGGTCGAACGTCGCAACGCGATGGTGTCACGCCGCGAAAGCCTCAGTATCGAGACGACGCTCTCCGGTAGCAGCGCGCTCACTTTCATGAGGAAGGCAAAGGCCACCGGCTATCACATCAGCCTCGCGTATGTGGGTATCGATACTCCCGAGCTTTCCCGCGCAAGGATCGACGAGCGTGTCGTCGAGGGTGGGCACGACGTGCCGCAAGACGCAGTGTTGCGAAGGCACCCCGACTCGTTACGCCGGCTCGCCCGAGCGATGGAAATCGCCGATAGTTCGCTCGTGTTCGACAATAGCGGCTTGGAACGCCGGCTGCTGCTTCAGGTCGAGAACGGGATCGTCAGCTTTATCGATGACCACAGACCTGCCTGGTTCGAAGCGGCGGTGTCGAGACGCTTCCGGTATTCAGATTAGACGCGGAGTCAGCTCTCGATCACTTGTCGTCGTTCTCGATCTGCATCACGCTGCCAAGAAGCGGACGGCGTTTCCTAGTTGTTAACGGTTTAGTCGCGATCCTGGTGCAAGGATGCCAAGGCATTCTCGTAGTGCGCCGCGAGTTCGCGATGGATTTGAGCGACCGCCGGATCGGAACATTGATCGGCACGTTGACGCTCTTCGTTCGCGCGTCGGATGAAATAATCGAGATCATCTTCGTTCATTGCAACCGCCTCAAGCTGCCTTCCCCCAGCTAGAAGCGATTTTTTGGTGATCTCCGCGAAGCATTCAATAACCTAGATCAAGTCAGTCATTTGGTCCCGGCAACTCATTGCCCGAGTGCCGAAGGTCGTCGCCTCATGGGCAATAAGGAGTTAGACCGAACGCCGATATCAAGCTGCGTGGCGCTTGCCGTCCCGGCAGCGGATGTTCGCTGCTGCTCGCCAAGCTGCCGTTTCCGACTACTTGGTGCCGATTAGCGCGTCGCTCGCTGGTCGGTCTCGGCTCAGTTGGGTTCATTTTGCGAGGCTATCCCTCGACGATCATGCGAACTCGGCTTGCGAGCTTATCGATCGTGAAGGGCTTGGTGATGATCTCCATGCCGGGCTCGAGCAGACCATTACCAACGGCGGCGTTGTGCGCGTAGCCGGTTACGAAAAGGATCTTCAGTTCTGGCCGCGACACCCGGGCAGCGTCGGCAAGCTGGCGGCCGTTCAAGCCCGGTAGACCAACG
Organism: Sphingomonas chungangi; assembly: GCF_013778325.1. GTDB lineage: Bacteria > Pseudomonadota > Alphaproteobacteria > Sphingomonadales > Sphingomonadaceae > Solisphingomonas > Solisphingomonas chungangi. The sequence goes on from NZ_JACEIB010000006.1 coordinate 587,077, forward strand.
TCGGTCACGAGAAGGTCGATCTTCTTTTCGGACTGCAGAATCTCGAGCCCCGAAGGCCCGTCCACCGCCTCCATGGTGCGATAGCCAAGCTCCTGCAGGACGTCGACGATCAAGGCGCGGACCGCCTCCTCGTCCTCGACGACCAGGACGATGTCCCCGTCTTCGGAGCGAACGAGCTCGCCGGGTTCGTCCTCGACCTCTTCGTCGGGGTCACTCCCGCGGTCACGGGGCAGATAAATGCGGATCGTGCTGCCGAGGCCGACCTCGCTGTAGATGTTCACGAAGCCACCCGACTGGCGTGCGAAGCCGTAGATCATCGAAAGGCCAAGACCCGTTCCCTGGCCTATCGGCTTGGTCGTGAAGAAGGGGTCGAACGCCTTGGACACGACCTCGGGTGTCATGCCGGTGCCGGTATCCGTGACCGAAATCGTCACATATTGGCCTGGCGTGGCGAAGCTGTTGCGACGGGCGTAACCTTCATCGATCGAAGCGTTCCCCGTCTCGATCGTCAGGCGCCCCCCCGTCGGCATCGCATCGCGAGCGTTGATGGACAGATTGAGGATGGCGCTCTCGAGTTGGTTGGGGTCGCACCGCGTGGGCCACAGACCACCCGACGCGACGCATTCCAGTTCGACTGCCTCGCCGATCGATCTGCGAAGCAGTTCCTCCATACCACGCACGAGCTGGTTAGCATCGACGCGCTTCGGGTCCAGCGACTGGCGTCGTGAGAAGGCGAGCAGTCGCTGGGTCAGCGCTGCGGCGCGATTGGCCGATGTCGTTGCGGCTGCCGCGTAGCGATCGACGTCCGCCGTGCGTCCCTGCGCGGATTTACGCTGCATCATCTCGAGCGAGCCGATGATGCCGGTCAGCAGGTTATTAAAGTCGTGCGCGATACCGCCGGTGAGCTGGCCCACTGCCTCCATCTTTTGAGACTGGCGCAGCGCATTCTCGGCCGAAGCCAGCGCATCTGACGCGGCCTTCTGCTCGGTCACGTCGCGCCCGTAAGCGTAGACGAGGCCGTCTTCCTGAGATGTATGCCAGGAGATCCAGCGCGCATCTCCACCCGCGGTGACGTAGCGATTCTCGAACCCCGTCACGTCTGCGCCAGAGACCGCCTGATCGAGAGCCGAATGCGTGTCGGCCATATCGTCGGCCAAGACGAAACGGTCCAAGTTCTGCCCGACTACGTCCTCGACCGGATGACCCAAGATCCGAGTCCAGGCCGGGCTCGCCGATCGGATAACGCCATCCGCATCGACGACGATCATGAGATCGCGAGCATGTTTCCAGATGCGTTCCGCACGGCGACGCTCGGTCTCGAGAGTACGGACGTTCGCGATGGCCCCACTGATTTGGGCTGCGATGAGTTCGGCGAAGCCGGAAAGGTCTTCGTCGCGGCGGTAGGGGTTCAGCGCGAGGACCAGTGTGCCGGCCGCAGGCGCGCCCGCAGCCCCCGGAATCTGGATGACGAGCGCCTCGCTCGGCGGCTTCTCCCAGGGACCGGATGGCAAGCGAAGATCCGAAGGCAGTTGGATCTTGCTTCCAGGGTTATCGCTCCCAGCCCAGGGAAAGACGGCCAGGTGCGAGGCATCTTCCGTGCAGGCCCAAAACTCGGTGGTCCCAGCATCTCCCAGTCGCATGAGGGCGAACGGAAAATCTCGCCGGTTTGCCGACAACGTCGCGCAGATCGAGGTCTTGATGGAGTCGACGTCTAGCGATTCCACGAAGCGGGCGCCGAGCAAACGCAACATCGCCATGCGGCGCTCGGTGATGACGCGTTCGGTCTCTTCGCTCACGACGCACAGGAGGCCGGCAACCGTCCCGTTGGAATCGTGGAGCGGGCTGTAGGAGAAGCTGTGATAGGTCTCTTCGGGAAAGCCGCTGCGCTCCAGTAGGAGCAGAAGTGCATCGTTCCAGGTCGATCCGCCGGCAGCGACACTTGCCACCTGATCCTTCACCTCTTCGTAGACTTCGGACCACACGTCCCGGAACGGCCGGCCTAGCGCCGCGGGGTGCTTGACCCCGAGTGTAGGAATGTAGGCATCGTTGTAGAAAAACGAGAGATCCGGCCCCCAGCCGAGCCACATCTCGAACCGTGATGTCAGCAACATGCGTAGAGGGATCTTCAGGGCATCTGGCCAACCGGCTGGGTGGCCCAGCGGCGTTGCCGACCAATCGGTCGCACGCATCAGGTGCGCCATTTCGGTCTCGCCGGGGAATATCGCCTTAAGCGCTTCGGAAGCGGTGTCGTTCATCAATCCCCGAAGCACGCGGCCACCCGTCGACAACTCCTGATTTCGACTTCGGTGCCACGGCCATCACCTAGATCGTTTTGATACCGTGCAGAGCCGATATGGTTGCCTATCGATGCAAGGATCGCGTCGTTTACAAGAGTCCACGAGATTGACGTCAGCCGAGACACGTCGCCGCCTTTTCGTGGGCGATGGAATGGCGGTCTAACCCATTTCGGTGCCGGAAGCTGTCCGACCGCAAAGTTGTCTAATTGATTTGCGCATGTCGCTGTCTTTCTTGTGCCCGGTTGCCAATGGTTGTCTTCGAGGTCATCGAACGGCTTCA
>NZ_JACEIB010000007.1 GCF_013778325.1 Sphingomonas chungangi
ACGCGCCGATCTTCCAGGTGGCGGACATCGGCCTCGTCGGTGACCTGTTCAAGATCGTGCCCGAGCTGACCGAGAAACTGTGATCCAGCCAAGCTTGATCACGATGGCCCCGCGATGCACCAGCGTCGCGGGGCTTTTCATTTGTCGAGGCGTTGATCGCGCATGATCGCCCGCAACCTCCGCATCACGGGCCGCGTGCAGGGCGTCTTCTACCGCGACTGGTTCGTCGAGCAGGCGCGGGGAATCGGCGTTACCGGCTGGGTACGCAACCGGGCGGACGGGAGCGTCGAGGCGATGGTCTGCGGCTCGTCCGAGAAGATCGCGGCGATCGTGGAGAAGGCGCATCAGGGTTCGCCGCCCTCGCGGGTCGAGGACGTCGTGGTGAGCGAGGCGGCAGAGGAAATCTTCGAGCGCTTCGAGAAAAGGCCGACCGTCTAGGCGCGGTCGCGCAGCACGATATAGGCCGTTACCATCGCCGAGACGTCGAACAGCGCATGCAGCAGCATCGGCAGCAGCAGCGATCCGCTCGCCAGATAGAGCGCGCCGAGCCCCGCGCCGATGATCCCCGTCATCACCACGCCGGCCTTGCCCTGATAGACGTGGCCGAGCCCGAAGATCACGGCGTTGGCCGCCAGTACACCGCTCCACGACAGCCAGTGGCCGAGATAGGCCACCAGATAGCCGCGATAGGCGATCTCCTCGCACATGCCCGCCGCGAGCGAGACGAGCAGTCCCCAGGCGAGCTGCTCCCCGGTCTGCGGCAGGAAGGGCGCGAGCTTCCTCATCTGCCTCGCGAAGCGGGCACCGATCGCAGGCACGAAGGCGAGCACCGGCCGGGCCACCAGCCCGATGCTCCCACCGATCGCCAGTGACGTCGCGAAATCCGATCCGTCGGGCCAGACCGGCGGCGTGGTGATGAGTGCGGCCAACGGCCGTCCCTCGATCCACCAGATCCATGCGGCGAGGCCAGCCAGCCCGATCAGCCACAGGATCGTGCGGCGATATTGCCGCACCAGCGCGACGCCGCCGATCCGTTCGCGCCGGGCGAGGAAGCGGCGATAGGCGATCCAGCCGGCGACCGGCATGAACAGCAGCAGCACGCCCACGACATAAAGGTGATCGAGCCAACCCGGCGTCATCGCGCGGCGATCCGCAGCACCGCATAGCCCGCCAGCGCCGAGAGCAGCGATCCCGCCAGCACGCCGATCTTCACCTCCTCGATCAGCAGCGGATCGGCGAAGGCGAGGCCGCCGATGAACAGGCTCATGGTGAAGCCGATGCCGGCGAGCAGCGCCACGCCGTAGAGCTGCGCCCAGCCGGCGCCCTCGGGCTTCTCCGCCCAGCCCAGCGCCACCGCCCCGCGCATCGCGCCGAACACGCCGATCTGTTTGCCCAGGAAAAGGCCGAGCGCCACCGCCAGCGCCAACGGCGCCCAAAAGGATGCATCGCCCAGCGCGACTCCGGCATTGGCGAAGGCGAAGACGGGAAGGATCGCGTAGCTCACCCAGGGCGACAGGCCATGCTCCAGCCTGGTGAGCGGACAGTCGTCATCATCGTCCCGGTCGCCCAGCGGCACGAACATCGCGGCGACCACACCCGCGACCGTCGCGTGCACGCCCGACTTCAGCACCGCCGCCCAGAGCAGCAGCGCCAGCAAGGCATAAGGCCACAGCGCGCGGACACCCCGGCGGTTGAGCAGCCAGAGCAGTACCAGCAGCACCGCAGTAGCAGCGAGTGCGTGCCCGTTCAGCCCGCTCGTATAGGCGAGTGCGATGATCGCGACCGCGCCGATATCGTCGACGATCGCCACCGTCGTCAGGAACAGCTTGAGCGATGCCGGCACGCGGGGCCCGAGCAGCGCCAGCACGCCGATCGCGAAGGCGATGTCGGTCGCGGCCGGGATCGCCCAGCCGCGCAGATAGGCAGGATCGCCCCGGGTCACCCCGACATAGACCAGGGCGGGCAGGATCATGCCCGCTGCCGCCGCGATCACGGGCAGGCGCCGAGCGGCGGGGGTCGAGAGGTCCCCTGCCACCACCTCCCGCTTCACCTCCAGCCCGACGAACAGGAAGAAGACCGCCATCAGCCCGTCGTTGATCCAGTGCTGCAGGCCGAGCGGGCCGATCCTGGCGTGCAGCGCATGCTGATAGGCATCGCCGAGCGGCGAGTTGGCAACGATCAGCGCGAGCGCCGCTGCCGCCATCAGCACCAGCCCCGGCGCGGCCTCTCCGGAAAGATGGTCGCGCACGGCGAGGAAGGATCTGGTTACGGCACGGCGCATGATTTCCTTGTGGCGGCTTCGCCCTGCCCGTTTCAAGGAAAAGCGGTCAGAGGCGCGCGATCGTCGCCATGGCGGCGTGGGGCGCACGCACCTTGGCGCCGCTGATGTAGAACAGGAAGACCTCCCGCGACGTCGTCGGCAACACCTCTTCGGGCGCGACGAGCGGAAAGGCACTACCGGTCTCGCCATTCGCCCATTCCTTCGCGACCTCCGCCCAGCGATCTATCTCGCCGACGGCGTAGCCGGTCGCTTCCTCTTCGCGCGTCATCATGAGCCGGGCGTAGGAGACCGGGCCACTCGCATCGCCGATCTGCGGATATTCGTCCGAATGGGTATGGACGATCGAGACGTTGCGCGCCCGGCACAGCGCCACGAAGGCGGGATCGCGGAAACTCTCGTGCCGCACGTCGACGACATGCCGGAACGGCAGCCCGTCGCGCGTGGCCGGCAACAGCTTCAGGAAGGCGCCGAAGTCGTCCCCATCGAACTTCTTGGTGGTGGCGAACTGCCAGACGATCGGTCCCAGCTTGTCGCCGAGTTCGGTAATCCCCTGGCCGAGGAAGCGCTCGACTGATTCGCCCGCCTCCGCGAGCACGCGGCGGTTGGTCGCGAAGCGCGAGGCCTTCAGCGAGAATTTGAAGCCCTCCGGCGCGGCTTTGGCCCAGCCCGCAAAGGTCTGCGGCTTCTGCGAGCTGTAATAGGTGCTGTTGATCTCGATCGCGGTCAGCTTCGAGGCAGCATATTCCAGTTCGCGGCTCTTGGGATGCTTTTCCGGGTAGAAACTCCCCCGCCATGGCTCGAACACCCACCCGCCGATGCCGATCCGGATTTGGCCAATGCGCGTCATCGCTTGTTCTCGATTCGCGCCTTTTCGGGCCGTGGGCCATGGGGAAGGTGGTCGATCTGGCTCGCGATGTGATGGGAAACCCGGAACGCGCCATAACCGATCGCCAACCACAGCCCCGCTGCGACGACGAGGGACACCAGCAGACCCAGCACGGCCATGCGCCCGACGGTCGGTCTGAGCATGCGTCATCTCCCGTTGCGTGGCCTAAACCTATGGAGGCCACATTCGCAAGAGCAGCACAATATTGTTGCATTGCAAAAACGAGCGAATCGCACTAATCTTGCCGAAGTCCGGGGAGAATCGATATGATCACTGTGCTCGGCCTTTTGATGGCAATGTGGGGGCTGCCGATCGCGGCCGGTGCGATGCTTGCGGCACCCTGCCTCGTTTCCGGTGGATATCGCGCTTATATGCGGCGGCAGCTTGTCGGCGACCCCAAGGCCGCCTGACCTTTGATCACTGCTTTCTGCGGGTTCCGGATCGGCAAATCTCAGCGGGCGCGCCAGGTGACCAGCGAACTCGCGGCGTAGTTCCACACCGCGCCGACCAGCACGCCGGCGAATCCTGCCAGCCACCAGCCATAGCGATAGTCCGCGAACAGGAAGTTCGCGATGCCGACATTGGCGACGGCGCCGAACGAGCAGACCGCGACGAAGCTGGCCAGCCCCTTGGCGAGCGCGGCTGCGCCTTTCAGGCGGCGATCACGATAGGTCAGCACGTTGTTGACGAAGAAATTGAACACCATCGCCACGCCCGCGGCGATCGCCTGCGCCCATGCGAAGGAAGGGCGGGCGGTCTCCATGATCATGGCGAGCACGCTCATGTGCACCAGCACGCCGAGCGCGCCGATCGCCATGAACGACACGAAGCGAGCCGGCACGACATGGCCGATCGTCTTGTCGATCAGCAGCAGCAGATATTCCCACACGATCAGCGCATCGAGCTTGCTCTCGCCGGCCTGCCGGGTGCGGAAGCGGTAGGGCAGCTCCTGCGTGCGCAGCGGCGTCTTCGACGATGCGCAGATGTCCAGCAGGATTTTGTAACCCTGGCCTGACAGGTCGCGCACCGCGCCGTCGAACGCCTCGCGGGTGATCGCGAAGAATCCGCTCATGGGGTCGGACAGGTCGGAATGGGTGATGAGCCCGGCAAGTTTGGTCGCCAGCGCGCTGACCCGGGCGCGCTGTTTGTCCCACTCGCCGATGCTGCCCCCTTCGTGATAGCGCGAGCCAACCACCAGATCGGTGCCGCCCTTGCGCAGTTTCGCGATCATCGCGGGTAGAACGCGCTCGTCATGCTGCATGTCGGCGTCGATTACGGCAAGATAGGGCGTGGTGGTGCTCAGCATGCCCTCCGTCACGGCGGTGGCGAGGCCGCGGCGGCCGATGCGATGGATCACGCGCACCCGCATGTCGTGCCGGGCGATCTCGGCCAGCCGGTCGCGCGTGCCGTCGGTCGAATCGTCGTCGACGAAGACCATCTCGAAATCGAGGCCCATCGGCACGACGCACAGGGCATCGTAGAGCGGGCCGACGTTGTCGCGCTCGTTGAAAGTCGGGATGATGATCGACAGCGAAGGCGTCGTCATTCCGCCTGTCCGCTGCTCCGCTTCCGGCCGAGTGTAGGCGATTGCCGTTCCGTCCATGCCGAATCCAATTTTCCAGCCAAGCTATGCGGTTAGTCGTCTTACGGACGGAGTTGAAGCCCCGCAGCCTTGCCGCTCGATCAGAACCGCCGGTTACGCGGCGGAAGGTGAACCCTTCATCGACGGATGGAATAGGCATCGGACATATTCCCGACACAATAATGCTATTGAGAGCTATTTGCATTCTCGTTATGGGCGCCCCGTACCAAGACGGGATCAAGGGGAAACGGGAATGCTTCGTTTTTATGCGCGCGCCGGCCTGCTGGCGAGCGTCGCCACGGTGACGATGGTGCCGGTCGCGGCGCGAGCCGCCGATGCCGCCGCGGCGAGCGATGATGGCAGCGAGATCGTGGTCAGCGGCGTGATGCCGGCCACCGTCGCCTCGGCCGCGACCAAGAGCGCCACGCCGATCGCCGAGACGCCGCAGTCCATCAGCGTGATCGATTCGTCCGAGATCAAGAAGCTTGGCCTGCAGAACCTCAACGAGGCGCTGCGCTATGTCGCCGGCGTGACGCCCGAGACGCGCGGTTCCTCGGCCGAGGTGTACGACCAGTTCAAGCTGCGCGGCTTCGATGCGCCGGTCTATCTCGACGGACTCAAGCAATTCTCCAGCGCCAGCGGTTATGCCTCGACCCAGGTCGATCTCGCGCGGCTCGACCGGATCGAGGTGCTGAAGGGGCCATCCGGCGCGCTCTACGGCCAGTCGGGACCCGGCGGCATCGTCGACCAGGAAAGCAAGCTGCCGATCGACAGTGCTTTCTACGGCGCCGTCTCCGGCACCTACGGCAATTACGATCTCTATCGCGTCGATGCCGATGTCGGCGGCAGGATCGGCGACGGTGCGCTTTGGCGCCTCTACGGCAGCGTCAACGGCGCGCACGATCAGCAGACCTACGGCAAGCGGCGCCGCCAGACTATTTCGGGCGCCGTCACCGTAGGCGCGGGCAGCAGTACCAGCTTCACCGTGCTCACGGCCTATTCGCACGATCCGCGCAACGGCGATTACGGCGTCTTTCCGGCGGTCGGCACCTTCTTCGCCAATCCGGCGGGCAGGATCCCGACCAGCTTCTACGGCGGCGAGCCGGGCGACTATTTCAGCCGCGAGCAATTCGGCCTCACCTACATCTTCAAGCACGATTTCGGCAGCGGCTGGTCGTTCCGTTCGGCGGGCCGCTATCAATATGTGAAGAGCGACCTGGGGATCGTCTATACCGGCGGCACCCCGGTCGACGCGAGCGATCCGGCGCCGACCCTCTATTCGCGCTACTCCTATGCGACCCACGAACAGCTCGACGACTGGACTTACGACAACCAGCTCAAGGGCAGCGTCGACACCGGCCCGCTCCACCACGATCTGCTGCTCGGCGTCGACCGGCAGGTGGCGCATTCGGCCGAACTCTATGCCTTCGGCGGCGGCACGCCGATCGATGTCTTCGACCCCGTCTACGGGACGATGGCGACCCCGTCCGACCCCTATCACGTGATCAACTACAGCGGCGTCGGCTTCACCACGCCATTCTTCGTCGAGACTCGCGAGCGCCAGCAGGGCATCTACGTGCAGGATCAGATTTCGGTCGGCGGCTTGCGCCTCCCGCTGAGCGCTCGGCAGGACTGGGCGCGCACCGAATCGAGCGGGATTGCCCAGAAGGACAAGAAATTCACGTATCGCGTCGGTGCGCTCTACAAAACCTCGATCGGCGTCGCGCCTTATGTCAGCTACTCGACCTCGTTCGAACCACAGGCGGGAACCGTCAGCACCGACGGCGGCAAGACCTTCGAGAATGCATCGCCCACGCTCGGCAAGCAGATCGAGGCGGGCGTCAAGTATCAGGTGCCGGGCACGCAGATCCTGCTGACCGGCGCCTGGTTCGACATCCACCAGACCAACGTGCTGACCGCAGTACCCCTCGCCAACTATTCGCTCCAGTCCGGCGAGGTGCGCTCGCGCGGCTTCGAGATCGAGGGCAGCGCGCCGCTGCCCCACGGCTTCAACGCCAAGGTCGCGTTCAGCCGGCAGAGCGTGAAGACGACGAAGGACGCCAATCCGGCCAATATCGGGGCCGGCCTGCTCTCGGTCGGTCGGGGCGGGGTGACCGCCAATCTCGACTGGTCGCCGAACAACGGCCCGGCCGAGGGGCTGACCGTCGGCGGTGCCGTGCGCCACGTCGATAGCGTCTATGCGGGCGTCTATACCGACGGGATTGCCTACCGCACGCCTGCCGTCACGCTGTTCGACGCGCTGCTGCGCTACGATCTCGGCAAGGCGATGCCGAGGCTGGAGGGGGTGACGCTGGGCGTCAACGCGACCAACCTGCTCGACAAGAAGTACTTCAGCAGCTGCATGGCGCCCTACAGCTGGTGCTGGTACGGCGACCGGCGCACCGTGCAGGGCACGATCGGGTTCAAGTGGTGAGCGGCCAGGAGAACCCAATCCGATCGCGCTGAGCGAAGTCGAAGTGCGGGCAGCAGGCGCGGTGCTTGCTGCCCGTCTTCGACAGGCTCAGGATGAACGGATCGTCCTGAGTGGCGTTACTCCGCCGCGATCTCCGGCCTGGCATCGTTCGCCGCTGTCGCCGTCGGCGTGCCGAGCATCGCCATGCCCTTCTCGCTCAGCAGCATGCCTATCAGCGCCTGCATCGCGCCGCCGCTCTGGCCGGCTTCGCCGCCGCCGGTGCTGATCTGCACCCTCGGCACGATGTCGACGCCGGATTTCTCCAGCGCATCGGCCAGCCGCTCGATCACCTGGCGGGTCAGCTGGTACTGCGCGCCGCCGGACGCCGCCGCCTGCTTCTCGATCGTCTCGGCGGTGGCGAGGCCGGTGCGGGTGATCCGTTCGGCCTCCGCGCCCGCGAGCGCCACGACCTTCGCCGCCTCGCCCTCGCCGAGCAGGCGGGTGCGATCGGCCTCCGCCTTGGCGAGCGTGCGGGTCTGCTCGGCATCCTGCGTCGCGCGCTTCAGCGCCGCCTTGCCCTGGTTCTCCTGCACCGTGATCGAGAGTTCGGATTCGGTGATCGAGGTCTGCTGGTGCGCGCGCGCTTCCGCCTCGCGCAGCGCCTTCTCGCTTTCGGCGGCGATGCGCTGCTTCTCATAGGTGGCGACGCGCTCCTCCGCGACCTGCCGCTCACGCAGCTGCTGGAGCACCTTCTCGATCTGGTCGTTGCCGGCGGCCGCGCGCGGCGTGCCGATCAGCACCTCCTGCAGCTCGAGATTGTAGTTGCTGAACTTCGCCCGCATCTCCTGCCCGGCATGTTCCTGGATGTCCGAGCGTTCCTGCAGCAGCTCGATCAGCGTCTTCCTCTGCGCGATATTCTTGAAATAGGCCGAGACCATCGGATCGAGCGTCTGCTCGACCAGCTTCTTGATGTCGCCGAAGCGCTGGATGACGAGCGGCGCCTTGCGATAGTCGATATGCACCACGACGCTGAGCGGCAGGGTCGGCTCGAACGCATCCTTGGTGATCAGCGACACTTCGGAGAGGTTCTCGTCGAGCTTGTGCTGGCCGGTCGTGTCCTGATCCCACTTCAGGATGAAGTTGGTGGTCGGCACGATCACGATCTTGCCGGCATAGGTGTTGAACGCATATTTGCCCGGCAGCAGCGGCTCGCTCCACACGCCGCGCGTGCCCCGATCGACGAGCTCGCCGTGGCGATAGTCGTCGCCCGACGTGTCGGTGCCGCTGGCGCCGGTATAGCTGATCACCACGCCGACATGGCCGACCTCGATCACCGTCTTGGCGACCATCTCGACGGTCGCGAACAGGCGGTTGATGAAGTAGCTGCCCTCGACGAGCACCTGCAGCTGACGGCCGCGACGGCCGCCCGCCGCGATGAACTTCTCGGGATCCTGGAAGCTGTTGTGGAAAGTGGCGCCGCTCGCCTGATCGGTGCCGACCTCGGGCGCGATGATCTGGTCGGCGGTGAGCGCCGGGCCGTCATGCACCGTCACGATGCCGATCTGATCGGTCGAATCCTTGATCACGACCGCGCCGAAACCCTGCCTCTGCTCGATGACGCTCTGCATCTCGGCGAACAGCGCCTCGTCGGCGCGCTCCAGCATCAGGCCATAGATATGCTCGCGCGTGATGATCACGAACTGGGCGAGGTTGATGGCATAGGTGCCTTCGCGCAGGATCGTGCGCTGCGGGCCCTTCTGGCCGCCATTGGCGAGGAAGGCGCGCACGTCGAGGAAATCGGCGGTCGCCGCGTTGCTGGCGAGCGTCTGGGTCGGGCCCAAGGGCGCACCGTCGCGGGCGAAGATGTAGCCGATTTGACCTTGCGGAATTGTCACCAGCGGTTGCGAGTGTACGCGGTACTGGAACGGCACGAAGAAATGGTAGCCGCCGCGCAGCACGGCGGGCTGGTAGCCAGCCTCGCGGCTGAGCGCGATCAGGCCGCCGTTGATCGAGCCGTTGCGGCTCCACAGCTTCTCGACGATGGCGACGCGATTGTTGCCGACGTAGCGGACCATGCGTGAGAGGGTGAAAAGAAAGACGACGACGAGGGCCACGACAGCCGCAGCGCCGAGCACATACATGTTTGTCATCTGGGGAAGGTGTCCTTCGGACCTCTAGACGAGCGCTCTATTTGCGCTCGCAGCATATTTACGCCTGTTCAATCTCCGCTGCTAGAGAAATCGGAAGGCCCGTGGCGCAGCTCGACATAGCGGGCGACGGCTTGTGCATCCGCCAATTTCCGATCGCCCTGCGCGCGGTTCAAGTCGCGAAGCGCATCTTGAAGATGGTCGAGCGCGCGAGTCGCGGTGGCGGCGATCTCCTCGCGCTGGCCGGGCGCAGCGGTGGACAAGGCGGCGGCGGAGGTGCGCACGACATCGTCCAGATCGGCGGCTAGGGCGCGATAGCAGGGATCGCCATGATCCCAATGCGCCGCCTTCAACGCTGAAAGGATTGTATCGGCCTGCGCGCCGAACAGGCCCCGGCCTTGCGCCGCCGATCGCGAGAGTTGCTGTCCGGACAGGCGCGCACCGGCCAGCGGGTGCCGCCTCCGCCGCGCACGCAGCAGGGGATCGATCGCCGCGGCGGCCAGCGAGGCTGCGAGGCCGGCCAGCGCATAGATCGCCAGGAACGCCCCGCTGAACGGCAGCGCGTGGCGGAGCATCGCCTCTGCATCCCTGGGCATCACCAGCAGCGTATCGACGACCAGCGCGACCAGATAGGCCGGCACCACGACATGCAAGAACGCGCCGGCGACCAGCTTCCAGGGCAGGATCGGCCGGTCGTCCCCCGGCGGAATCGCATCATCATGCGGCACGGCCTCATCATACTCTCAGGCTTCAAAGACTGTCAGCGATTTCATTTCGCTCGCGAAAGCCGCTCCGCTATGCTCTCCGCGGGCAGGAGGGGCGCTTTCGTGCAGCAGGAGCTTGATCGGCATCTCGCCGCGATCCTGGCGCTCGATATCGCCGGCTACAGCCGCCTGATGAACGCCGACGAGCAGGGCACCCACCGGCGGATGCTCGCGCGGCGCAAGACCGTCATCGATCCGCAGGTGGAGGCGCATCGCGGCCGGGTGGTGAAGGGCACCGGTGACGGCGTGCTGGCCGAGTTCACCAGCGCCCGCAACGCGATCGGCGCGGCCATCGCCATCCAGTCCGCGCTGGCCGAGGCCAATGGCGAGGAGCCGGACGTCCCGCCGATGACGGCGCGGATCGGTATCACGATCGGCGACATCATCATCGGCGAGGATGGTGATATCTTCGGCGATGGCGTCAACATCGCCGCGCGGCTGGAAGGCAAGGCGCCGGCCGGCGGCATCTGCGTCTCGGGCCGCGCGCTCGACGACCTCCGGCAGGTCGGCGTCCCGTTCGGCGATTTCGGCGAGATCGCGCTCAAGAATATCGGGCCGCCGGTGCGGGTCTATTGCATCCACCCGGACGCGGCGGCGCGCGGGCGTCCGCCGAAAGATCCGACGAAGATGCTGGGCAACGCGATCGGCCGGCGCGCGCTCGTCTTCGGCGGCGCGGGCGTAACGGTTGCCGCCGGCGCCGGACTGCTTGCATGGCACCCGTGGGCGGCGACTGCCTCCAAGGGCAGCATCGCCGTGCTGCCTTTCGCCAATCTCAGCGGCGATACCAATCAGGCTTATTTCTCCGACGGACTCTCTGAGGAGTTGCGTGCCGCACTTGCCCGCAACGTCGCGCTCAAAGTGGCAGCGCCGACATCGTCGAACATGTTCAAGAGCGACGACGGCGACGCGCGCTCCATCGCCGGCAAGCTGGGCGTCGCCTATCTGCTCGAAGGCAGCGTGCGGCGCGAGGACAAGGCGGTGCGCATCGTCGCCGAACTGGTCGACGCCTCGACCGGCTTCACCAGCTGGTCGCAGACCTTCGATCGCACGATCGACGACATCTTCGCCGTCCAGAGCAGCATCGCCGAGACGGTCGCGGATGCGCTGGCGGTGCACGTCACTCGCACATCCAGCCCCGGCGGCACGCAAGACGTCGCGGCTTACGACGCCTATCTGCGCGGCAAGGCGCTGTTCGATGCCGATATCGACGAGGCATCGGACCGATCGGCGCTCGACCAGTTCGATCTCGCCACCCAACAGGATTCGAACTTCGCGGCCGCCTTCGCCGCGCGCTCGCGCGTGCTCTCGGCGATCGCCAGCGAATATGCCGCGCCCGCCGGCACCGCGCAGCTCTACAAGGATGCGATCGCCGCCGCGGAGCGCGCCGTAAGCCTCGCGCCCGATCTTGCCGAAGCGCAGATGGCGCTCGGCCTCGCCATCTACACCGGGCGGCTCGACGTGAAGGCGGCGCGGCCCGCTTACGACAAGGCGGCGCAGATCGGTGCCGGCGACGCCGATATCCAGCTGCTCTACGCGGTCTATTGCTCGCGATCCGATCGCTCCGCCGACGCTATCGCCGCGATCCAGCGCGCGACCGATCTTGATCGTCTCAATCCGCGCGTGTTCCGCGCTGCCGGGCTGGTCCGCTATACCGCGCGGGACTATGCCGCCGCGATCCCGCTGGCGAAGCAGGCGCTGGCGCTCAATCCGACGCTGCGGGTGGCCCACGCCAATATCGGCAACGCGCTGCTGATGCAGGGCAAGCTCGCCGAGGCGAAGGCCGCCTATCAGGCCGAACCGCTCGACCTTTCGCGCCTGCCCGGCCTCGCCATCGTCGCGCGCAAGCTCGGGGATACGGCGGGCGCCAAGGCGGCGATGGACCAGCTGGTGCGCGATCTCGGCGACAGCGCGCTCTACCAGCAGGCGCAGGTGCTGGCGCAGTGGGGCGACAGGGACGGGGCGATCGCGATGCTCGGCCGGGCGAAGCAGGCGGGCGATTCGGGCCTGCTCATCGCGCCCACCGATCCGCTGCTCGATCCGGTCCGAAACGATCCCCGATTTTCGCCATTGCTCGGCGGCCTGCACCTGACCTAGGCTTCACTACCACGGAGGGGGACATCATGCGCAAGATACTCGCCTTGACGACCGGCGTCGTCGCGATCACCACGCTTTCGGCTTTCTCATGCCATCACGACGCGCCGGCCGCGAACGGCAGCGCCGCTGCGGACGAATCGCTGGCCAACAATCTCGCCGCCGGCGAGCCGGACGGCAACGCGGCCGGTGTCGAGGAAAATGGCACGGCAACCGCCGACAATGTCGCATCCACCGAAGTGCCGCGTGTCGCCCACCCCGTCGGCGGCAATCCGGACAACCGCAAGCAGACGGCGACCATGGCACCCGATCGCGGCAACCCCGACAATCGCGGCAATCCGGACAACCGCTGATCGGGCGCTGTTCAGCGCAGCGCCGTCACCGTCGGCGGCGCTGCCATCGCGCGCCTGATCCAGTCGACATATTCTGACACGCGCGTATAGACGCCGGGCGATCCTGCCTGGGCGCAGCCCTTGCCCCAGCTGACGATGCCGATCTGGACGACGTCCCAGTGGCCGAAGGGGTTGTCGCGCTGCTCTTCGTCGGTCATCGCCACGAGCGGCCCGCCGCTGTCTCCGGTGCAGGTATCGTGCCCCGGCTTGGCCGCGCAGATGACGTCGGGTGTGATCGATTTGGCGTAATCCGGAGCCTTCGCGCATGTCGCGTTGGCGACGAGATCGAGCTGCACGCCGTTGAGCACCGTCGAGTAGCTCATGTCGTCACGCGGGATGGTGTTGCCCCAGCCGAGCGCTTCGTAATGCTGTTGCTGCGTCGCCGTTCGGCCCTTGCCGAGCGCGAGGATGCGGCCACGGGCGCCATAGGGCGTGTCGTAGGTGGCGGGCATCTTGCGATAAGCCCGCGTAAACAGCTTCGGCACTCCCGTGACCATGCCTTCGAGATCGACCGGATAGGCGCCGTCGGGCGACGGGTTCCCGATCGCGACGTGGCGATCGATGTGCAGGAGGGCGATGTCGTTCAGATGCAGCGCATCGTCATAGTCGGCATGGCTGACATAGCGATCGATCAGGTAGCTGGCGCCCTCATTGGTCGAGAGATCGGTCGATCCCAGCCGGACGCGATAATGATTGGCGAGGCGTATGGGGTTGATGCAGTGGGCGGCAGTCAGCACCCACTCTTCTGCGATCAGCGTGCCGCCGCAGCGATGCGCCATCTCCCATTGCGGCAGGCCGTGACGCTCCGCATCGCTGTAGATGTAGGGCGAGTAGATCTCCGCCTGGTAGGTCGCGGCGCCGCGCGGCACCGCATGGCCGCCGATCGTGCCCAGCGGCTTGGGTTCGATGACCGTCACCACCCGTCCGTCGGGCATGATGACCTTGTGGGGAACGGGGCGCCACGGTGACGGTGTCTGGATGTCCGGGATCGGCAGCGGCGCGTCGTCCGCGGGCGGAGCGGCGGCGGCAGGTCCAGCCACGCACAGGGTGCAGCCGATCAGGATCGCGCGAAGGTCGAGCCGCCAGCCCATCGTGTCCGCCCCTTTGAGTTGTCCCATATCGGCGGATTTCCGCAGGCCCGTCAACGACATCCGCCGCAGGGAACGATTCGCCGCGCCATCACTTGAATCGCGCGCATTTCGGGAGGCTCTGAACGATGGCGGCACGCGCCTACTGGCAGGGGCAGATCAGGCTGGCCCTCGTCTCGATCCCGGTCGAGATCTATTCGGCCACCAAGAGCGGCGCGACCGTCTCCTTCCGCCAGATCCACGAGCCTTCGGGCAAGCGCATCCACTACGAGAAGGTGGTGGACGGCATCGGCCCGGTCGATGCCGACGAGATCATGAAGGGCTTCGAGTTCGAGAAGGGCGAGTATGTCCTGCTCGACGAGGCCGAGATCGAGGGCGTCAAGCTGGAGAGCAAGAAGACGCTGGAACTGACCCAGTTCGTCGATGTCGGCGAGATCGATGCGATCTATTACGAGAAGCCCTATTACGTGGTGCCCGCCGACGATCTCGCCGAGGAAGCGTTCGTCGTACTGCGCGAGGCGTTGCGGCGAGCCAAGAAGATCGGCCTCGGCCAGCTGGCGCTGAGGGGCCGGGAATATGTCGTCAGCCTCAAGCCGTGCGGGCGCGGCATGGTGCTGGAGACGCTCCGCTACGCCGAGGAGGTCAACAAGGCGGCCAGCTATTTCCGCGACATTGGCGATGTGAAACCGGACGAGGATCTGCTCGATCTCGCCACCTCGCTGATCGAGAAGAAATCCGGAAAGTTCGACGCCGCCGAGTTCCACGACCGCTATGTCGATGCGTTGAAGGATCTGATCGATCGCAAGCGCAAGTCCAAGACCGGCAAGGTCAGCCTCGACACGGACGACGACAAGCCGGCGCGGGGCGGCTCCAACGTCATCGACCTGATGGCGGCGCTCAAGAAGTCGCTCGACAAGCCCGCCAACGATACGAGCGCGGGGAGGACGACGGCGAGCAAGACGCCCGCGAAGAAAGCTCCGACGAAGAAACCTGCCGCCCGCAAGCCGCCCGCGCGCAAGAGCGCCTGACATGGCGATGCGGCGCAAGCCCGATCCGCTCGTCACCTATCGCCAGAAGCGCGACTTCAAGAAGACGCGCGAGCCCAGAGCCGGCAGGCGCTCGAAGACCGGCCACCTCTTCATCGTCCAGAAGCACGACGCGACCCGACTCCACTGGGACTTCCGGCTGGAGATGGATGGCGTGCTGAAAAGCTGGGCGGTGACGCGCGGCCCCAGCCTCGATCCGGACGACAAGCGCCTCGCGGTGCGCACCGAGGATCATCCCATGGCCTATGCCGGGTTCGAGGGGACGATCCCCGCTGGCGAATATGGCGGCGGCACGGTGATGCTGTGGGACAAGGGAGAATGGGAGCCGGTCGGCGGCAAGGATCCGGCGAAGACGATCGAGGAGGGGCATGTCCATGTCATCCTCCACGGCGAGCGCATGAAGGGCGAATGGCTGCTCGTCCGCATGAAGCCTCGTCCAGGCGAGAAGCGCGAGAACTGGCTGCTCCGCAAGGTCGAGGACAAGGAGGCCGGCGGATCGGGCGATCTGGTCGACACCGCGCTCACCAGCGTCGCAAGCGGACGTTCGATGGCCGAGATCGCGCAGGGCGACGATCCGGTATGGCATTCGGACGCGAAGAAGGCGAAGGCCGATCCGAAAGCGGCGAACGCACCGGGAAAGATGCCTCCCGAAGCGGCCGTCAGGAAGAAGCCTGAAGGCAGGCCTCCGGCCTTCCACGCCGTGCAACTCGCCACTCTCGTCGATCATGTGCCGACCGGTGCGGGCTGGCTGCACGAGGTGAAGTATGACGGCTATCGCGCGCTCCTCGCCGTCTCGGGCGACAACGTGAAGGCCTATACGCGCCATGGTCTCGACTGGTCCGACCGTTTCGCGCCGATCGTCGAGGCCGTGGCGGGCCTCGGCCTCGGCTCGGCGCTGATCGATGGCGAGGTGGTCGCGCTGGACAAGGAGGGGCGGCCGAGCTTCTCCGCCCTGCAGGCTGCCCTCAAGGAAGAAGGCGAGCTCCACTATTTCGCGTTCGATCTGCTGGCGGAAGGCGGCAGGGACCTGACCAGGCTCGGCAATGCCGAGCGCAAGGAGAGGTTGGAGGCGCTGCTGAAAGGTGCGAAGCCGCCGATCCATTATGCCGACCACATCGCGTCGGGCGGCGAAAAGCTGTTCGATCGCCTCTGCCGGGATGGCTATGAAGGCATCGTCTCCAAGCGCGCCGATGCGCCCTATCGCGGCGCCCGCACGCGCAACTGGCTCAAGGTGAAGTGCACCCGCCGGCAGGAATTCGTGATCCTCGGCTATATCGAGAGCGACAAGAAGGGCCGCGACCTGCGCAGTCTCGCGCTCGGGCTGAACGAGGGCGGCGCGCTGCATTATACCGGGCGTGTAGGCACCGGCTTTGATGCCGACACGCGGGAGATGCTGCTCACGATGCTCAAGCCACTGACCCGCAAGACGCCGCCCACCGAGGTGCCAAAGGTGGCGGCACGGGGCGTGACGTGGGTGAAGCCGAAGCTGGTCGCGGAAGTCGCATTCGCGGAGTTCACCGCCGATAATGTGGTGCGCCATGCTAGCTTCCTGGGTCTGCGCGAGGACAAGGAGGCCGAGGAAATAGTGCCGGAAACCCCCGCTACGGATGACGGCAAGCCCTTCGGCGTCGTCATCTCGCACCCGGATCGCGTGATCGACCCCGATGGCGGCATCACCAAGGGCCAACTCGCGGACTATTACGCCGCGATGGCCGATCCGATCCTGCGCTGGGCGGGCGGTCGCCCGATCAGTCTCGTCCGCTGCCCGCAGGGGCGCGGAAAGAAATGCTTCTTCCAGAAGCATGATGCCGGCAGCTTCGGCGATCATGTCGGCCATGTCGCGATCCGCGAGAAGGATGGCAGTTCCGAGGATTATCTGGTCATCGAGGACGGCGCCGGCCTGCTCGCCTGCGTGCAGATGGGGACGATCGAGTTCCACGGCTGGGGCGCGCCAGTCTCCGATGTCGAGAAGCCGGACCGGCTGGTCTTCGATCTCGATCCCGACGAGGGGCTGGATTTCGGGGATGTCGTGTCAGCCGCGGAGCATATCCGCGATCTGCTCGGCGAGATGGGCCTCGCCACTTTCCCGATGCTGACCGGCGGCAAGGGCGTCCACGTCATCGCGCCGCTGACCCCGGACGCCGAATGGCCTGCGGTCAAGGATTTCGCGCACCGCTTCGCCGCCGCGCTTGCCGAGGATCAGCCGGAGCGTTTTACTGCAGCGCTCGCCAAGAAGCGGCGCACCGGACGTATCTTCATCGACTATCTGCGCAACCAGCGCGGGGCGACGGCGGTGATGCCATATACGGCACGCGCGCGGGGAGGCGCGCCGGTGGCGGTGCCGGTCACATGGGCCGAGCTGCGCAAGATCGACCGCGCCTCGCGCTGGCATGTCGGCGATGCGAAGGAACTGGCGAAACGGGCCGGATCGAAGGCGCTTGCCGGGTGGGGGCAGGCCGACCAGGCGCTGCCCGATCTCTGACCCGACGACGAAAAACGCCGCCCGGACCAGCCGGACGGCGCCCCGAAATCCTGGATCGGGCGGCGAGCGTTCAGCCCACCGCGCGGATCACTTGATCTTGGCTTCCTTGAACTCGACGTGCTTGCGCACGACGGGATCGTACTTGCTGAAGCTCAGCTTCTCCGTCTTGGTGCGCGGGTTCTTCTTGGTGACGTAGAAGAAGCCGGTGTCGGCGGTCGAAACGAGCTTGATCTTGACGGTCGTCGGCTTGGCCATGGTGCCCTCGTACTAAATCCTGAGCGCGCTTCGCCGCCGCCGGATGGGCCGGTCCCGCCGAATCGCCTGAAATGCAAAAAGCGGCGCTGCCGCCGCTCGTCCGGCGCGCTCCTGCGGCAGAGCAGCCCGGATGTCAAGGCCGGGCACATCTTAACCGCCCTGCAATGCTCCTCTGATACCCCTATCCCATTGAAATGGAGAGACGCCGTGAGCAGGCAGTCGAACGAAGGGATGAAGCTGGTGCGTGCCGATCTCGGCGCCCGGCTGGATGCGCTGGAAGCGAGCCTCGCCAAGCGGGGGCCGATCGGCATGGCCGGGCAGGCCGCCGGAATCGCCGCTCTGGCGGCGGATTACGGGCTGATGCCGGTGCAGCGGCTGGCCGAGGGGCTGATCGTTGCGCTCGATCAGGGCGGTCGCGGTGCCGCGATCGAGCCGTGGATGGAGCGCCTGCGCGACGCGATCGATTCGGATGCGATCGACGAGCAGGCCGGCACAAGCTGGCTCGCTTCCGTCTGGGTCCGCCTCGCGGGATGACATCGTCCCCGGCGGGGCAGCGCTGAATGGACGCGCTCGTCCCCGCCTTTCTGATCGCGCTGCTCGCCGAGCTCGGCGATCGCACGCAGCTGCAGGCGATGGCGCTGGGCGAGCGTTTCCGCCCGCCCGGCGCGGTGATCGCCGGCATCGCGCTGGCTGCGATCATGAATATGGCGATCGCCGGCGCGATCGGCATGGAGATCGCCGCCTATATCCCGCATCGCCCGGTCCAGCTTCTCACCGGTGTCGCCCTGATCCTCGCGGGCAGCGGAGCTGTGTTCCGGGTCAAGGCGCCGCCGACGGTCGAGACGTGGAAGCTCGGCGCTCTCCTGTCCTCGGCGGGCGCCTTCTTCATCCTCGCGCTTGGCGACAAGACGCAGTTCGCGATCGGCGCGCTGGCGGCGGGCAGCGGCTATCCCTGGCTTGCGGCGGCGGGCGGTGCGGCGGGCGTGATCGTCGGCAATGCGCCAGCGGTGGTCCTTGGTGATCGCTGGCCCCGGATCGTACCGTTGCGCTGGCTGCGCGTCGGCGCGGGCGCGCTGCTCGGGCTCGCCGGCATCGTGCTGGTGATCGTCGCGCTCCAGATCGGCTGAGCGCGGTCGATCACAGCGATCGCATAAATTCCCACCCTTGCAGCGAACAGTTCGGCTATTGGCTCGTTATGGACGCGAACCGATCGTAAGGAGATTTCTGATGGCCGAAACGCCCCCCGCCAAGCTCGACACCCCGACCGACATCCAGAGCAACAAGGCCGCGACCGTCGCCGATGCGCTGAACGCGATCCTGGCGGACAGCTTCGCGCTGTACCTCAAGACCAAGAATTTCCACTGGCACGTCTCCGGCCCGCACTTCCGCGACTATCACCTGATGATGGACGATCAGGCGGCGCAGATCCTCGGCACCACCGATGCGATCGCCGAGCGGGTGCGCAAGACCGGCAACACCACGCTGCGCTCGATCGGCGACATCAGCCGCCACCAACGTATCAAGGACAATGATAAGGACTTCGTGTCGGCGTCCGACATGCTGGCGGAGCTGCGCGAGGACAATCTGGCGCTGGTCGAATCGCTGCGCGAGGCGAAGGACATCGTCGACGAGGCGAAGGACAACGCCACCTCCGGCATCCTTGACGAATGGACCGATCAGGCCGAGGAGCGCGCGTGGTTCCTGTTCGAAGCCAGCCGCAAGGGTTGATTGCATAAGTCAAGAGGGTGGTTGGAACCGTCGCGTGCCCTTTGCGTTCAAGTCCCCGAGATTTCATGCAGGGATTTGTATCATGCTCAAGGCAGCTCTTCTGTTTCTGGTGATCGGATTGGTGCTCGGTCTTCTTGGCTTCGGCGGTATCGGCGGCGCGTTCGTCGGCATAGCCAAGATCCTGTTCTTCGTCGCCATTGCCGTCTTCTTGGTACTGCTGGTTCTGGGCCTCATGGCAGGACGCGCGGTTGCCGACAGGTTGTAAGCGTTTCGTAGGCTGTAGCGTTTGCTGGAACGAATTGGCCGGTCGCTCCGCAGGGAGCGGCCGGCCAAGCCACGTCTGGAGCATCGCGAAACCTCTCATCCGTTCGCCCTGAGCTTGTCGAAGGGCTGCCTTCCTTTCAGCGCCGGAAGAAAAAGGGCAGGGCTTCGGCAAGCTCAGCCCTAACGGTAGAGGTGATGGCACCTGCTGACCGGACAATCGTTACGGACCGATGCGCGCCTTCGCCAAGCTCCTCGACGGCCTCGTCTACACGCGATCGCGCAACGCCAAGCTCAAGCTGATCAGCGATTACCTGCGCGCCACGCCCGATCCCGACCGCGGCTGGGCGATGGCGGCGCTGACCGGCGCGATCGACATCAAGGCGGTGAAGGCGTCTGTGATCGGCGAGATGGTGCGCCAGCGCGTCGATCCCGAACTGTTCGCGATGAGCCGCGATTTCGTCGGCGATCTGGCCGAGACGGTCGCGCTGATCTGGCCCAAGCCGGAGGGCGAGCCGGCCGAGCTGGACGACGGATCGCTCTCCATATCGGCCGCACTCGCGCGACTGGAGGCGGTGCCGCGCCCAAAGGCGGGCGATGAGCTGGCGGCGATGCTCGATCATCTCGATTCGTCGGGCCGCTATGCGCTGATCAAGCTGGCGACGGGGGCGCTGCGCGTCGGCGTCTCGGCGCGGCTCGCCAAGACGGCGCTGGCGCAGGCCTTCGGGCTCGATGTCGACGAGGTGGAGGAGCTCTGGCACGGGTTGGAGCCGCCCTACGCGCCGCTCTTCGATTGGGCGGAGGGGCGGGGCGCACGGCCGGCGCCCGAGGATCTGCCGGTCTTCCGTCCCTTCATGCTGGCGCATCCGCTGGAGGATACAGTCGTCGATCTCGCCGACTATGCGGCCGAGTGGAAATGGGACGGTATCCGCGTTCAGCTCGTCCATGTCGGCAGCGAGACGCGGCTCTTCTCGCGCGCCGGCGACGACATCACCGGCAGCTTCCCCGATGTCGCGGCGGCTTTCGCTGTGCCGGGCGTGCTGGACGGCGAACTGCTGGTGCGCGGCGAAGGGCAGGGCGGTGCCGAGCATGGCGGCGAGACGGCGAGCTTCAACGCGCTCCAGCAGCGGCTCGGGCGCAAGGCGGTGAGCGCCAAGATGCAGGCCGATTATCCGGCCTTCGTGCGGCTCTACGACATGCTGTTCGACGGGCCAGAGGACATCCGCGAACTGTCATGGTCCGATCGGCGGAAGCGGCTCGAAGCGTTCGTCGCGAACCTGCCGCACGATCGCTTCGACATCTCCGCGCTGATCGAGGCGCCCGATTTCGAGGCGCTGGGGAGCATTCGCGCCGGCTCGCGCGACGCGGCGATCGAGGGCGTGATGCTCAAGCGTCGCGATTCGCCCTATGTCGCGGGGCGACGCACCGGCCTCTGGTACAAATGGAAGCGCGATCCGCTCGTGGCAGACTGCGTGATGATGTATGCGCAGCGCGGCCACGGAAAGCGATCGAGCTTCTACTCGGACTATACGTTCGGCTGCTGGACCGCTCCGCCCGAGGACGGCGGCGAGCTGCTGCCGGTCGGCAAGGCCTATTCGGGCTTCACCGACGAGGAATTGAAGGGGCTCGATCGCTTCGTGCGCAACCACACCGTCCAGCGCTTCGGCCCGGTGCGCGAGGTGGAGAAGGCGCTGGTGCTGGAGGTCGCCTTCGATTCGATCCACGAATCGAAGCGCCACAAGTCCGGCCTCGCCATGCGCTTTCCCCGCATCAGTCGTATCCGCACCGACAAGCCGGCGCATGAGGCCGATCTGATCGACACGCTCCGCCGCATGATCGCCTGAATTTCGGCGGTGGATAACTTGCCCCGAATCGCATTCGCTGCTAGGGCGCGCGCTTTCCGGACGTAGGGCAGCCCTGCGGACGCTAATTTCGACGTGTCGCGGTGGTTCTGCGGGGCATGAGGCTCCGGTCCCCACCCGGCCGGCAGGAGACAGACGGGTTTATGCAGATCATCGTTCGCGACAACAATGTCGACCAGGCGCTCCGGGCCCTCAAGAAGAAGCTGCAGCGCGAGGGCGTCTATCGCGAGATGAAGCTGCGTCGCCACTACGAGAAGCCGAGCGAGAAGCGCGCCCGCGAGCGTGCCGCCGCGATCCGCCGCGCCCGCAAGCTGGAGCGCAAGCGCGCCGAGCGTGACGGCGTCCGGTAAGCAGCGGACCGGGCGGCGACTCCTGCCGCCCTCAAAACGCTAGACGTGATCGAACGGGCGGTGCACAAGCCGCCCGTTTTCGTATGTCCATCCGACGCGAGGTCCCATGTCCGAAGTCACCGCCGTTCCCCTGCGTCCCGTCGCCAAGGGCACGCTGACCAAGGTCTGGCTGGGCGTCGGCGTCGCGGTCGTCGTGGGCGTGGGCGTGGCGCTGGCAGGTACCTACAAGCAAGTGGCGATGGGCCAGCCGCCGAGCGTGTTCCTTGCCAAGAACGCCAAGAAGCACGGCGTCGTCACCACCGCCTCGGGCCTCGAATACGAGGTGCTGGCGCCGGGCGTCGGCAATGCGCCCGGCCCGCAGGACATCGTGCTGATCGATTACGACGGCAAGCTGCTAGACGGCACGACCTTCGATTCGACCGCGCAGCACGGCCAGCCGGCGGTGATGCCGGTAGCGGGATCGATCCCCGGTTTCTCCGAAGGCCTGCAGCTGATGCACAAGGGCGCGCGCTATCGCTTCTGGATCCCGCCGCAGCTCGGCTATGGCGAGCAGGGCGCCGGCGACGGCGTGATCCCGCCGAACAGCGTCCTCCAGTTCGACGTAACGCTCCGCGAGATCGCGCCGCAGCAGCCCGGCTACGGCCAGGCGGGCATGGGCGGCGCCGAAGGTGTTCCGGGCGGGGCGGGCGGCCAGCCCTGATCTAGTTCGATTGCGGGTAGGGGGCGGCTTTCGCCTCTTCCTTCGGATCCAGCCCGCTCTTCCGCTCCAGCGCCACCTTCGCCATCGCCACGATCGGATCGGCGAACATCAGCCCCAGCAGCCCGAACAGCGCGCCCAGCAGCAGCTGCATGCCCAGCACTAAAGCCGGCGCGAGATCGACCGAGCGGCGCGCCACCATCGGCACCACCACGTATCCGTCGAAGATCTGCACCAGCACATAGACGCCGATCGCCAGGAAACCGGTCGTGCTGCCCGCCGAGAAGCCGACCAGCACGGTCAGCACGCCCGAGACGATCGCGCCGATATTGGGCAGGAAGGCGAGGATGCCGGTGATCAGCCCCAGCAGCAGCGCGAAGGGCACGCCGACGATCGACAGCGCGATCCAGATGAAGAAGCCCTCCGCCGCCATGCCGATCAGGCGGCCCGCCATCAGCCGGCGCAGCGTGCGCGCCATGTCGGCGCTGGTCTCGAAGAAGCCCTCGCGCTTGTCGAGCGGCAGCAGCCAGGCGAGGCCGCGTTCGTAGATACGGGGCTCGGCGGCGAAGAACAGGCCCAGCACCACGATCATCGCGACGCTGGAGATGCCGCCCAGCGCTACGCCGACGGCGTTGGTGAGCTGGCCGAGCGAGCCCATCAGCTGGCGCCCGAGCGCGCTGATATCCGGCCCGCCCTTCGGCACAACGCCATACTGGCTGGCCCATCCTTCGATCCGCTGGAACTGGTCCATCACGAGGCCCTTCAGCGCCTGGAACTGGCTGACCAGCGTAAGTCCCGCATAGGAAAAGACACCCAGCAGGAAGGCCAAGGCCAGCACCGCCACCAGCGCCACCCGCCAGCCGCGCGGGATCGGCAGGATGCGGCCGAGCAGGCGCGCGCCGCCGTCCAGCATCGAGGCGAAGACGAGGCCGCCCACGATCAGCAGCAGCGGCTGCGCCAGCACGTAGGTCAGCACCACCGCGAGCACGACCGAGACCCAGATGATCGCCTTCGCCAGCTCCATCCGCAGGCGGGGGTCGCGCATCTCCATCGGCGCCGGCCCGTCCATCGGGCGCGGCATCTCGTCGGTGGTGTCGTCGCTCACGGCTTGGGCGGCGCGACGCGCGCCGGGTGGAGGTTGATGCCGGTGCGGTGCGCGCGCAGCGCAGTGAACCAGCTGATCGGGTTCCAGATCTCGCCGGTGCCGTCATAGCTGTGGGTGATGAATTCGGCGCGGCCGCCGAGATTCTCCCACGGAACCGGCCCGCCCAGGCCCAGCTCCTCCACCGGGTAGCGGCTGTCCGCCGATTCGTCGCGATTGTCGCCCATCACGAAGACGGTGTCGGCCGGCACGGTGATCGGACCGTATTCGTCACCGGGGCTGGCATCGACGCCGAGATCGATCGTGTCGTAGGTGCGGCCCGAGGGCAAAGTCTCGCGGAAGACAGGCAGCTCGCAATAGAGTTTGCCGTCCGGCCCGGTGGTGCGGTGCGCCGCCTCGAACCCACGATCGCACGGCACGTTGGCATCGACCGGGATCATCGCGGGCTTCTCGGCCACGCGCGGGATCGGCTTGCCGTTCAGCCAGACCACGCCGCCGCGCACCTCGATCGTATCGCCGGGCAGGCCGATCACGCGCTTGATGTAGTCGCTGCTCTCGCCGGTGGGGGTGAGGATCACGACGTCGCCGCGCTCGGGCATGTGGCCGAACAGGCGGCCATGAACGAACGGGATGACGTGCCAGAAAGAGGAGGCGTAGCTCCAGCCATAGGGATATTTGCTGACGACGAGCCGATCGCCCTTGATCAGCGTCGGCATCATCGATTCGGATGGGATGTAAAAGGGTTTGGCGACGAACGTCCAGAAGCCCAGCACCGCCAGCACCAGCCAGGCGAGGCCGCGCACCTCGGTCTTCCAGTCGACCTTGTCCTTGGGCTTGGGTTCGGCCGCCGGGGTCGTGGTGGCGGTGTCGGTCTCGCTCAACTCTATAATCCTCAGTCTGCGTCCGCCGGGATCGGCAGCGCCTCGATGATGACGAAGGCCTGCGCCCAGGGGAGGTCGTCGGTCATCGTCAAATGTACGGTGGCGGCGTGGCCCGGCGGGGTCAACGCGTCAAGCCTCGCCTTGGCCCCGCCGGCAAGCGCGAGCGTGGGCGCGCCGCTCGGCAGGTTGACCACGCCGATATCCTTCATGAACACGCCGCGCTTGAAACCGGTGCCGACCGCCTTGGAGAAAGCCTCCTTGGCGGCGAAGCGCTTGGCGTAGGTGGCGGCGCGGGTGAGCGTCCGCCGCTCGGACTTGGCGCGCTCGATATCGGTGAAGACGCGATTGACGAAGCGCTCGCCGAAGCGGTCCAGCGAGGCCTGGATGCGATCGATATTGCAGAGGTCTGAGCCGATGCCGATGATCATCTGGCTTCGTCCATCAGGTCGCGCATGCGGCGCACGCTGGTTTCCAGCCCGGTGAAGATCGCTTCGCCGATCAGGAAGTGGCCGATGTTGAGTTCCGCGATCTGCGGGATGGCGGCGACCGGCACGACATTGTCGTAGGTGAGGCCGTGGCCGGCATGCGGCTCGATGCCGTTCTTGGCGGCGAGAGCGGCGGCATCGGCAATACGCTTGAGCTCCGCCGCCTGCTTCTCGCCCTCGGCATGCGCATAAGCGCCGGTGTGGAACTCGACCACGGGCGCGCCGAGCGACACCGCCGCCTCGATCTGGCGCGGATCGGGCTCGATGAAGAGCGAGACGCGGATGCCCGCCTCGCCCAGCCTCGTCACCAGCGGCTTCAGGTGATTGTGCTGGCGCGCGGCGTCGAGACCGCCCTCGGTGGTCACCTCCTCGCGGCGTTCCGGGACGATGCAGGCGGCGTGGGGACGGTGCTTCAGCGCGATCGCGAGCATCTCCTCGGTCGCCGCCATTTCGAGGTTCAGCGGCAGCGAGATGGCACCGATCAGGTGGGCGATGTCCTCGTCCATGATGTGGCGGCGATCCTCGCGCAGGTGCGCGGTGATCCCGTCGGCGCCGGCCGCCTGCGCCACCTGCGCGGCGCGGATCGGATCCGGGTGCAGGCCGCCCCGCGCGTTGCGGATCGTCGCGACGTGATCGATGTTGACGCCTAACCTCAGCTTGCCACTCATCACGCGCATCCCACGGCCGAAAGCGCCCTATAGGCGAAGCCCTTATTCTGCCAAACCTCGCCGAAGTCGAAATCGCCGCGCCGGGTGAACATCACGAGAGCCTTGCCCATCGTCGGCAATATGAAGTTACGAATCTGAACGCCGCCGATCTCGCCGCGCCGCTCGACGACGGAGACGGGGGCGGGGCAGCCGGCGAGCATCGTCTCATACTGCCACTGGCCGAGCGCGGCCTGGCCCCATTTCGGCTCGCCCTTCCACATTTCGGCGGTGGCAGCGTCGCCGAGCAGCTTGTGCGCGAGCAGGGCGCGATCGAAGGCGTAGAGCGCCAGCGGCGGGCCGTAAACCGATCCCGCCGCGCCGTAGGTACCGAGATTGCCGATGTCCTCGGGCACACCCGGCTTGGCGAGCCCGTGCACGTGCGGGGCGGGCGGCGCATCGGGGGAGAAGAGGCCGATCCTCAGTCCCAACGGCGCCGCGATCCGCTCCTGCAACAGCTGCGCATAAGGCTTGCCCGTCGTCCGCTCGAGCAGCGCACCGAGCACGATGAAATCGCAATTGTCGTAGTGGAAGGCGAGGCCCGGCTTGGCGCGCGGATGCTCGGCGCAATAATGCGTCGCCTCATATTGCATCGTCCCGTGGCCCGGCGGCGGACGGTAGAAGAGCGGCATCCCGTTCTTTGCGTTCGGCCCGTCCTCGTTGGGATCGGCGAGGCCGCTCGTGTGCCGGAGCAGGTCGCGGATCGTGATCAGGTCCGAGAAGACCTGTGGCCATTCGGGCCACCATTCGGTGATCGGCCGGTCGAGCGAGAGGCGCCCAGCCTCTACCTCCTGCATCACGATCGTCGCAGCGAGCTGCTTGGAGACCGATGCCCAGCGCCACGTCGCGGCGGCATCGCCGTGGATGTAGGCGGGCTTTTCCGAGTCGCCGGCGATCACCACGCCGTCGAATTTCGCCGAAGCGACAATCCGATCGAGCGGCGGTGGCGAGGCGGCGGTCAGCGCGAGCGCGAATACGCCCGCGAGCCACTTCAAGCGGCCTTGGCCCGGCTGCCGGGCTTGATCGCCGGGATCGCTGCCAGCTCTTCCGGAAGCTCGTCCGGCGCATAGGTCGGCACGTCGAGCGTCAGCAGCGCGGTCAGCGGCACGCCGACATCCGCCGTACCGTTCGAGCGATCGACCAGGCAGCCCGCCGCGATCACGCGGCCGCCGGCCTCCTCGATCGCCTTGATCGCCTCACGAGAGGAGAGGCCCGTCGTCACGACGTCCTCCATCATCAGCACCTTCTGGCCCGGCTCGAGGCTGAAACCACGGCGCAGTTCGAACGTGCCGGTCGGCCGCTCGACGAACATCGCGTCGACACCCAGCGCGCGCGCCATCTCGTAGCCGACGATCACGCCGCCCATCGCCGGCGACACCACCGCCGAGACGCCGGCATGCACCGCCGGCGTGAAGCGCGAGGCGAGCTCGGCGCACAGTCGCGCGGCGCGCTTGGGGTCCATCAGCACGCGCGCGCATTGCAGGTAGGTGGGGCTGCGCAGGCCCGAGGACAGGATGAAATGCCCGTCCAGCAGTGCTTCGGCCGCGCGGAATTCCGCCAGCACCTCTTCGTCCGTCATGATTGCCTCTGAAATTCCGTGTCCCGAGTCCCCCGGGATCGCGCGCTCATAGGCGCGTGGCTGCCCGGCTTCAATCAAGCTTTGCTGCTGCGATGCGGCGATCCGCGCTTGAGGCTTCGCTTTCGCTTGCTATAAGGCCGCCAAATGGCCATCGATGGGCAAGAGCCCGCGCACGGCCATGGTGGGAAGAGGGGTGACATGAAGAGTTTGAAGTCCCTGGGTTTGGCAGCCGCGCTGATCGGCATGACGCTGGGCGGCGCATCGTTCGCACAGGCTCCCGCTCCCGCGCCCGCGACCACTTCCCCTACCGCGACCGCGACGACTCCGGATTCGGGCCAGGCGCCTGCGACCGCGACGACGACGGCCCCCGCCGCCGCTCCGGCTGCTGTCGAGCCGGCTGCGACCGCCGCTCCCGCAGCTTCGAAGATCCCCGAATTCAACAAGCCGACCCCCGGCATCGGCCAGCCGACCGAGGCGATCTCGCTGCAGCCGCAGGTGACGGACATCGGCCTGTTCGCGCAGAAGTTCGACTCTTGGCTGCTCGTCATCATCACGATCATCAGCCTCTTCGTCCTAGGGCTGCTCTTCTGGGTGGCGGTGCGCTACAACCGCCGCGCTAATCCCACGCCATCGCGCACCAGCCACAACACCACGATCGAGATCATCTGGACGGTCGCGCCGGTGCTGATCCTGCTCTGCATCGCGGTGCCCTCGATCAAGCTGCTGGCACGCCAATATTCGACGCCCAAGCCGGACCTCACCGTGAAGGTGATCGGCCATCAATGGTATTGGTCCTACCAGTATCCGGACAACGGCGATTTCGAGGTCGTCTCCAACATCCTGACCGACGCGCAGGACAAGGCGAAGGGCGAGCCCCGCCAGCTCGGCGTCGACGCCCGCATGGTCGTGCCGGTCGATTCGGTGATCAAGATCATCACCACCTCGGACGACGTGATCCACTCCTTCGCGGTGCCGGCCTTCTGGACGAAGATGGACGCCGTCCCCGGCCGCCTCAACGAGACGTGGTTCAAGGTGAACCGCACCGGCCTCTATTACGGCCAGTGTTCGGAGCTGTGCGGCGCCCGCCACGGTTACATGCCGATCGCGGTCGACGTCGTGACCAAGGAGCAGTTCGCGCAGTGGGTCGCGGCCAACGGCGGCACGATGCCGGGCGCGGCCAAGCCCGCCTCCAGCGACGCGACGGCCAATTCGCCGATCACCAACCCGAGCGCGACCACCGCCAACCCCGAGCCGGGCGCGGGCGCTTCCACCACCGCCACCGAGAACTCGACCGCCGCCGCGACGCCCGCGTCGCAGAGCGCCACGAACTGAGGCCCGCAAGATGACCGACACCACGGCCAACGCCCATTTCTTCGAGCATGATCATGGCCACGGCCACGAACATCACGACGCGGATCACAAGCCGGGCTTCTTCGCGCGCTGGTTCATGTCCACCAACCACAAGGACATCGGCACGCTCTACCTGATCTTCGCGATCACCGCCGGCATCATCGGCGGCGCGATCTCGGGCATGATGCGCCTCGAGCTCGAGCATCCCGGTATCCAGTATCTGACCGGCTGGGCGCACTTCCTCGGCCAGCCCGCCGGCAACGACGCGGCGCTCCACCTGTGGAACGTGCTGATCACAGCGCACGGCCTGATCATGGTGTTCTTCATGGTCATGCCCGCGATGATCGGCGGCTTCGGCAACTGGTTCGTGCCGATCATGATCGGCGCGCCGGACATGGCCTTCCCGCGCATGAACAATGTCAGCTTCTGGCTGATCATCCCGGCCTTCCTGCTGCTGCTGGGAAGCACCTTCGTGCCCGGCGGCACCGGCAACGGTGCGGGCACCGGCTGGACGGTCTATGCGCCGCTCTCGACCTCGGGATCGGCCGGGCCGGCGGTGGACATGGCGATCCTCGCGCTCCACCTTGCGGGTGCCTCGTCGATCCTCGGCGCGGTCAACTTCATCACCACCATCTTCAACATGCGCGCGCCGGGCATGACGCTGCACAAGATGCCGTTGTTCGTGTGGTCGGTGCTGGTCACCGCTTTCCTGCTGCTGCTCGCGCTGCCGGTGCTCGCCGCCGCGATCACCATGCTGCTGACTGACCGCAATTTCGGCACGACCTTCTTCGATGCGTCCGGCGGCGGCGACCCGATCCTGTACCAGCACCTCTTCTGGTTCTTCGGCCACCCCGAGGTGTACATCATGATCCTGCCGGGCTTCGGCATGGTCAGCCACATCATCGCGACGTTCAGCCGCAAGCCGGTCTTCGGCTATCTCGGCATGGCCTATGCGATGGTCGCGATCGGCGTGGTCGGCTTCGTGGTGTGGGCGCACCACATGTACACGACCGGCCTCGACGTGAACACGAAGATGTACTTCACCGCCGCCACCATGGTGATCGCGGTGCCGACCGGCATCAAGATCTTTTCCTGGATCGCGACGATGTGGGGCGGATCGATCAAGTTCGAGGTGCCGATGGTCTGGGCGATCGGCTTCATCTTCATGTTCACCGTAGGCGGCGTGACCGGCGTCGTGCTTTCCAACGGCGGCATCGACAAC
Source organism: Sphingomonas chungangi (assembly GCF_013778325.1). Lineage (GTDB taxonomy): Bacteria > Pseudomonadota > Alphaproteobacteria > Sphingomonadales > Sphingomonadaceae > Solisphingomonas > Solisphingomonas chungangi. Next base: position 29,649 of record NZ_JACEIB010000007.1, read on the forward strand.
TATTACCAGGATACCTACTACGTGGTGGCGCACTTCCACTACGTGCTGTCGCTGGGCGCGGTGTTCTCGCTGTTCGCGGGCTTCTATTACTGGTTCCCGAAGATGTCGGGCCGGATGTATTCCAGCCTGCTCGGCCACGTGCATTTCTGGGGCTTCTTCCTCGGCGTGAACGTGCTGTTCTTCCCGATGCACTTCCTCGGCCGCCAGGGCATGCCGCGCCGCTATCCGGATTATCCGGACGCCTTCGGCTACTGGAACCACATCGCCACGATCGGCTACATGATCATGGCCGCCTCGATGGTGGTCTTCTTCGTCAACGTCCTCTATGCACTGTTCGCGGGCAAGAAGGCGCCGGCCAATCCGTGGGGCGAGGGCGCGACGACGCTGGAGTGGACCCTGCCCTCCCCGCCGCCCTACCACCAGTTCGAGACGCTGCCGGTGATCGACGGCAACGACCACCACTGATCCGCGACCGGTTTTCTGATACTGCCGCGCCCGGGACGAAGACTCGTTCCGGGCGTTGGTTTTGAGATGATGAAGGACAGAATGGCGAGCGCGCCGATAGCCTCCAACCTGCCGGCCGAGTGGCGCGACTTCTGGGCGCTGACCAAGCCGCGCGTGATGACGCTGGTGGTGTTCACCGGCTTGTGCGGCCTGCTGATCGCGCCGGGGCATATCCATCCGGTGCTGGGCTTCACCGCGATCCTGTGCATCGCGCTCGGCGCCGGCGCGGCCGCCGCGCTCAACCAGTGGTACGAGGCCGATCTCGATTCGAAGATGAAGCGGACGGCCAACCGCCCGCTTCCCGCCGGGCGCATGGACCGCCAGTCCGCGCTTCACTTCGGCGTGGGCCTCTCGGCGCTCTCGGTGATCCTGATGGGCTTCGCGGTGAACCTGCTCGCCGCTGCGATCCTCACCGTCTCGATCCTCTTCTATGTGCTGATCTACACCGTCTGGCTCAAGCGCCGGACGCCGCAGAACATCGTCATCGGCGGCGCGGCGGGTGCCTTCCCCGCGCTGATCGGCTGGGCGGCGGTGACGGGCCGTATCGACGTGCTGCCGGTGCTGCTGTTCCTGATGGTCTTCCTGTGGACGCCGCCGCACTTCTGGGCGCTCTCGCTGTTCGTCAACTCGGATTATGCTGCCGCCGGCGTGCCGATGATGAGCGTGGTCGCCGGCACCAAGGCGACCCGCCTGCAGGCCTTCCTCTACAGCTGGCCGATGGCGGCGGTGGCGATCGCGCCGTGGCCGCTGGGCCTCACCGGGCCGATCTACGGCGTCTCGGCGATCGTGCTCAACGTCACGTTTCTCGCCCTCGCCGCCCGTGTCGGCTTCAGCCGTGAGAGCGATCCCGCCTTGATGAAGGCCGAGCGCCGCCTGTTCGGCTATTCGATCCTCTATCTCTTCGCGACCTTCGGCGTGCTGGTCGTGGACAAGCTCTGGTTCGCCTGATGGCCCTTGATCCGAACACCGAAACCGAAATCCGCCGCCGCCAGAAGAGCCGCGCGATCGTCACCGCCCTGCTGCTCGGCGCCTTCGTCGTGCTGGTCTATGCGATCAGCATCGCCAAGATGGTGAAGTGAGCGCCGCGTCCCGCAACCTGCGCACCGGCATCATTGCCGGGCTGGTCGCCTGCTTCATGGTGGGAATGGGCTTCGCGGCCGTGCCGCTTTACCGGATGTTCTGCCAGCAGACCGGCTTCGGCGGCACCGCGCGAATCGAGGAAGGCGCGAAGGCGCCTGGAGACACCGGCAAGATCGTCACCGTCCGCTTTGACGCCAACGTCTCGGACAAGCTGAACTGGACCTTCGAGCCCGAGCAGAAGACCCAGCGCGTCGCCATCGGCGCCCGCCAGCTCGCTTTCTTCGATGCGACCAACCTTTCCGACAAGCCGGTGACGGGATCGGCCGCCTTCAACATCTCGCCGGACCAGAGCGCGCAATATTTCGTCAAGGTGCAATGCTTCTGCTTCACCAAGCAGACGCTCCAGCCCGGCGAGACGCAGCGTATGCCGGTGGTGTTCTACGTCGATCCCGCTTTCCTCAAGGATCCGACCGACGCCGACGTGAGCGAAATCACGCTCAGCTACACATTCTATCCTGTGGACCAAGCGCCAACCCAAGGCTAAGGTCCGCGCCGAACGAGGCCTCCAGAGCCGCCAAGACAGGGACGAGAAAGACGATGGCCGGTGCCAAGAACCACGACTATCACATCCTGCCACCGAGCCCGTGGCCGCTGCTGACGGCCTTTTCGGCGCTGGCGCTCGCCTCCGGCCTGATCATGTTCATGCACAGCGTTCCCTACGGGAAGCTGCTGCTGCCGGTGGGCTTTCTGCTCACCGTCTCGATGATGGGCTTCTGGTGGGGCGACGTGATCAAGGAAGCGCATGCCGGCGACCATACGCCGGTGGTGCAGCTTCACCTGCGCTACGGCATGATCCTGTTCATCGCGTCGGAAGTGATGTTCTTCGTCGGCTGGTTCTGGGCCTTCTTCGATGCCTCGCTCTTCCCCAAGGCGGTCGAGGCCGTCGGCGGCGTGTGGCCGCCCAAGGGTATCGAGCCGCTCAATCCCTTCAAGTTCCCGCTGCTCAACACGCTGATCCTGCTCTGCTCGGGCACGACCGTCACCTGGGCGCACCACGCGCTGATCCACGGCGATCGCAAGGGGCTGAAGCAGGGCCTGTGGTGCACCATCCTGCTCGGCATGCTGTTCACCAGCATCCAGGCCTGGGAGTACATCCACGCGCCGTTCGCCTTCAAGGGCAACATCTTCGGCGCGACCTTCTTCATGGCGACCGGCTTCCACGGTTTCCACGTGATCGTCGGCACCATCTTCCTCGCGGTCTGCCAGTTCCGCGCCTACAAGGGCGAGTTCACGCCGCGCCAGCATTTCGGCTTCGAGGCGGCGGCCTGGTACTGGCACTTCGTCGATGTGGTGTGGCTGTTCCTGTTCCTCTCCATCTACATCTGGGGCGGCTGGGGCGCGACCTACGCCGGCTGACGGGACCAACGCAGCGACGCGAACCAAGGGGCGGGGGCGCGAGCTTCCGCCCTTCGTGTTTCTGGGCTGTCCGGTTATAGCGAAGACATGATCGAAACCCCGCCGACCGCCGAGCCTACGATCGTTGCGGCGGGCCTGCAGGGTCTCTGTCCGCGCTGCGGCGCCAAGACCCTGTTCGACGGCATGATCAGGTTCGCCCCGCGCTGCCGCGTCTGCGGGCTGGACTATGACAGCTTCAACGTCGGCGACGGGCCGGCGGCGTTCCTGACACTCATCATCGGCACCATCGTCTGCATCGCCGCGATCAGCCTGGAGCTTGCGGCGAGCCCGCCCTGGTGGCTCCACGTGATCATCTGGCCGCCGGTGACGGTCGCGCTGGTGATCGCCTCGCTGCGCGTTGCCAAGGGCATGCTGATCGCGTCCGAATATCGCAACCGTGCCGAGGAAGGCCATCTCCGTCCCGAGCCGCCGCAGCCATGAAGATCCGCATCCCCGTCCTGCCGACGCTGCTGGTCGCGCTCGCCGCCGCGGCGATGATCGGGCTCGGCATCTGGCAGCTCCAGCGGCTCAAGTGGAAGGAGGGCCTGCTCGCCCAATATGCTGCGGCCGCGCACAAGCCGCCGGTCGCCTTCCCGCAAGATCTCACCAACCAGTCGCTGCTGTTCCGCAAGTCCGAGGCCTTCTGTCTCCAGCCCGTCGGCTGGCGTGCGAGCGCGGGGCGCAATACCGCCGGCCAATCCGGCTGGCGCCACATCGCCGACTGCCGCACCGGTGCGGAGGGGCCGGGCTTCGCCGCCGACATGGGCTGGTCCGAACAGCCCGGCGCGCCAGCGAACTGGAAGGGCGGCGATATCTCCGGCGTGATCGGACCGGATCGTGGCGGGCAGATCCTGCTGGTCTCGACCGCTGCGGCACCCGGCCTGTGGCCGAGCCAGCCGCCCAGCCTCGACGACATCCCCAACAACCACCTCGCCTACGCGGTGCAGTGGTTCATCTTCGCGGGGCTCGCGGTGCTGATCTACGCTATCGCGCTGTGGCGCAGGGGCAGGCCCGCTTAGCCTCCTGGAAGCGCCCGACCGGTTGCGGCAAATATTTTCGCCGCAAACCGCATCGACGCTAAATATCGACAAAGATTGGACGTTAACCGTGTCGAGGCCGGCGCGGGGCGGTGGCCTGTCATCATTTCAGGGGAACCACATGACCGTCATTGCTTCCAACTCGGCCGCGCTGCGGGCCCAGAACGGTTCGCGTCTCGCGAACAATTCGCTGCAGACCGCGATGGCCCGCCTGTCTTCGGGCAAGCGCATCAACTCGGCGTCGGACGACGCCGCCGGTCTCGCCATCTCGAACTCGATGGGCTCGCAGATCATGGGCATGAACCAGGCGGTTTCCAACGCGAACGATGGCATCAGCCTGGCGCAGACCGCCGACGGTGCCCTCGACGAGGTCACCAACAACCTGCAGCGCATCCGCGAGCTCGCCGTCCAGTCCGCCTCGGGCACCTACAGCGACGACGACCGCGCCAACATGCAGCAGGAGGTCTCGCAGCTCACCACGCAGATCGGCAAGACGCTGAGCCAGACCAAGTTCAACGGCGTGGCGCTGTTCGACACGGCCGACTACGACCACAGCAAGGCGGCCGGCGTCGCTGGCAACGGCACCAAGACGACGATCCAGACCGGTGCGAACAACGGCGAGACCGTCGACATCTCGATCGGCAACCTGCAGACCGGCAACCTCACCTCGACGGTGACGACCCAGGCCACGGCCGGTGCCTACGCGGTCGTCAAGGGCGACAATTTCGACGGCATGTCGCACACCGTCACCGCACAGGACGTCACCGACAACAACAAGATCGGTGGCATCACGGTCGCTGCCGGCGATGTCGGCAAGAGCTACACGATCCAGGATGGCGACTCGATCAAGGTCGCGGCCGGCGCCGTCACCAAGGGCGTGTCGGTGGCGTCGGTGGCCGATGCGAACGCGACGCTGAACACGGTCGACGGCATGCTCTCGAAGGTCAGCACGGTCCGCGCCACGCTGGGCGCTTCGGAGAGCCAGCTGAACTCGGTGGTCAACAACCTGACCAACAACGTCACCAACCTGACCGACGCCAAGTCGCGCATCGCCGATGCCGATTTCTCGGCCGAGACCACCAACCTTGCCAAGGCGCAGATCCTCAACCAGGCCGCCACCGCGATGCTCGCCCAGGCGAACCAGTCGCAGCAGGGCGTCCTCAAGCTCCTCTCCTAACGGTCTCCACCCCCAGGTTGAGGCTATGGCCTCCGGCGCGTCCCGCTCGCGCCGGGGGCCATCTGCGTTCCGCTTGCTCCCGGCCTCCCTGCCGTCTAAGTCGCGCGCTCCTATGCGCTATATCTCGACCCGCGGGCAGGCCGCCCCGCTCGGCTTCCAGGCCGCCACGCTTGCCGGGCTCGCGTCCGATGGCGGGCTTTACGTGCCAGAGGCGTGGCCGACGCTTTCTGCGGCGGAGATCGAGGCGCTGGCCGGCCTCTCCTATGCCGAGACGGCGGTGCGCATTCTCGCCCCCTTCGTCGGCGATGCGCTGAGCGAGGCTGATCTGCGCGCGCTGTGCGAGGCCGCCTATGGCCGCTTCAGCCACGCGGCGGTGACGCCGCTCGCGCAACTCGATCACCGCCATTTCCTGCTCGAGCTTTTCCATGGGCCGACGCTCGCCTTCAAGGATGTCGCGCTGCAGATGCTCGGGCTGCTGTTCGAGCGGTTCCTGTCGGGCGGCGACCAGCACCTCACCATCGTCGGCGCGACCTCGGGCGACACCGGGTCGGCGGCGATCGAGGCGGTGGCGAACCGCGCGCATATCGACATCTTCATGCTGCACCCGAAGGGCCGGGTCTCCGACGTGCAGCGCCGGCAGATGACGACGGTGCTGGCGGACAACGTCCACAATATCGCGATCGAGGGCGATTTCGACGAGGCGCAGGCGCTGGTGAAGCGCATGTTCGGCGACAAGGATTTCGCCGGACGCTTCCAACTGTCGGCGGTGAACTCGATCAACTGGGCGCGGCTGGCGGCGCAGATCGTCTATTATTTCTATGCCGGCGTCCGGCTGGGTGCGCCGCACCGTGTGATCGCCTTCTCGGTGCCGACCGGCAATTTCGGCGACGTGTTCGCGGGGTATGTTGCCAAGAAGATGGGCCTGCCGGTGGCGCGGCTGATCGTCGCGACCAATGTCAACGACATCCTCCACCGCGCGCTCTCGGCGGGCGACTATTCGACTGGCACGGTGATGCCGACCGCGACGCCATCGATGGACATCCAGGTCAGCTCCAATTTCGAGCGGCTGCTGTTCGATCTCCACGGCCGCGACGCCGGCGCGCTGGCGGCGGCGATGAAGGGGTTCGAGAGCGACAAGGTGATGGCTTTGTCGCAGGCTCAGCGCGACCTTGCCTCGGCTGACTTCGCGAGCGCTCGTGTCGATCACGAGGGCATGGTGGACGCGATGCGCTGGGCGCATGCCTCGGGTCAGGTGATCGACCCGCACACCGCCATCGGCCTTTCGGCAGCGCGTGCGGCGAACATGCCGGCCGACGTGCCGGTGGTGACGCTCGCCACCGCGCACCCGGCCAAGTTCGGCGATGCGGTCGAGGCCGCGATCGGCACGCGCGCCGCGCTTCCCGATAGGATCGCCGGCCTGATGGAGAAGGAGGAGCGTTACGCAACCCTCCCCGCCACGTTCGAGGCGATCACCGGCTATATCGCCGAGCGCGCGAGGCCCCGCGCGTGAACCCGCGCCTGCACCGCCTGCCCAACGGGCTCACCGTCGCGATCGATCCGATGCCGGGCGTCGAGACGCTGGCGGTGGGCCTGTACGCCGATGTCGGCAGCCGATCGGAGGCCGCGCACCTCACCGGCCTCGCCCACATGGTCGAGCATATGGTGTTCAAGGGCGCGGGCGAGCGCGATGCGCGCCAGATCGCCGAAGCCGCCGAGGATGTCGGCGGCCAGCTCAACGCCTGGACCTCGCGCGACACCACCGTCTTCCACGCGCGGCTGCTGCCGAACGACCTCGCGCTCGGCGTCGACCTGATCGCCGATCTGGTCCGTGCGCCGCACTTCTCCGCCGAGGAGCTGGAGCGCGAGAAGCAGGTGGTGCTCGCCGAGCTCGGCGAATCGCGCGACACGCCCGACGACATCATCTTCGATCACCTCGCCGCCGCCGCCTATCCGGGCCAGACCTATGGCCGCCCGGTGCTGGGCGATGCGCAAACCATCGCCGCGATCGACGTGGCGGCGCTGACGCGCTGGCTGGAGGAGCAATATCGTCCGGCCGGTCTTGTCCTCGCCGCCGCCGGCAAGGTGGACGAGGACGCGCTGCTCAAGCTCGCCGAGGCGCGCTTCGGCGATCTCGCCGCCGGCGCGCCGCCCGCCTTCGAGCCGGCGCGCTTCGCCTCCGGCGTCGTGACGGATGCGCGCCGCTTCGATCAGGTCCATGTCGCCTTCGCGCATCCCGGCGTCGACCAGCGGCATCCCGACGCCTATGCGCTCAGCCTGTTCGCGAGCGCGGCGGGCGGCGGCATGTCCTCGCGGCTGTTCCAGGAGGTGCGCGAGCAGCGCGGCCTCGCCTACTCCGTCTATGCGTGGAGCAGTGCGGCGGCGGATACCGGCCAGCTCGGTGTCTATTGCGCCTCGGCCAAGGCGGACGCGCCGCGCGCCTTCGCGCTCGCCCGCGAGGTGTTGGCCCGCACGGCCGAGGATCTCTCCGAAGCCGAACTGGCGCGCGCCCAGGCGCAGGCCAAGGCAGGGCTGCTGATGGGCCTCGAATCGGTGCAGGGGCGCTGCGACCATCTCGCCCGGCAGATCCAGGTGCATGGCCGCATCGTGCCGGTCGCCGAGACCGTCGCGCTGATCGACGCTGTGGACGTCGCCCACGCCCGTCGCGCCGCGAACGACGCGATCGGCGGGGGGATCGCGACCGCGAGCGTCGGCGGCAAGCTCGCGCGGGTGGCGTGAAACTCGACACGCTCATTACCGAACCGTGGGCCGATTACGGACTCGTCGATTCGGGCCACGGCCGCAAGCTGGAGCGCTACGGCCGCTTCAGCTTCGTGCGGCCCGAGCCGCAGGCAATGTGGGCGCCCGCCGCACCGACATGGAAGCATGACGGCGAATTCCTCGGCGCCTCCGATGAAGAAGGCGGCGGGCGCTGGCACCTGAACGGCAACGTGCCGCGCGACTGGCCGCTCGGCTGGCAGGACGTGAAGTTCCACGCCGCCAACACGCCCTTTCGTCACCTGCAATTCTTCCCGGACATGGCGCCGCAATGGGCGTGGATGCGAGACCGCATCGCTGCGGATGACGAGGTGATGAACCTGTTCGGCTATACCGGCGTCGGCTCTCTCGCGCTCGCGGCGAAGGGCGCGAAGGTCACCCACGTCGATGCCTCCAGGAAGTCGGTCGAGCAGGGCAAGGCCAATGCGGCCTTCTCCGGCATGGCGGACAAGCCGATCCGCTGGATGATCGACGACGCCACGAAGTTCACCGCGCGAGAAGTGCGGCGCGGGCGGCGCTATGCCGGGATCATGCTCGATCCGCCCAAGTTCGGTCGCGGCCCGACCGGCGAGACGTGGCGACTGGAGGAGGGCCTGCCCGGCCTGATCGAGGATTGTGTCAGGCTGCTGGACAGGAGGTCGAAGTTTCTCGTCCTTACCGTCTATGCGGTGCGGATGTCCGCGCTCGCCATTGCCGAGTTGCTGCGGCAGGCCACTGCCGATCTGGGCGGCACCGTCGAAGCCGGCGAGATGGCGGTGCGCGAGGAGGCGCGCGGCCTGCTGCTTCCCACCGCCATCTTCGCGCGCTGGTCCGGCGGTCAGTAAACCAGAATCTGCCCCTGCATCCCGGACGCGACATCGAGCGCGACCGACGAGGTAAGATCGAACGGCCCGCGTACGCGCGGCGTCACGACGAACGATCGCGTCGATTCCGAGCGGACGGTGACGATGCCTTCGCGGATCGCCTGCGATCCCGCGCCGGAATCGCGAATGTCGGCGTGGCCGAAAAAGCCTTTGGCCGAGAAATTGTGCCCGCTCATGTCGCGGTTCACCAACACGATACGGGTCGGCACGTCCTTGCGCAGCCGGATCACCTGCGGATGGAATTTGCGGTCCTGCATCACCACGGTACGCGTCGGAATCGGCTGGGCGGCGGGCGCCGCCTCGACCGCGGCAGGTGCGAACAGCGGGGTGGACAGCAGGATGGCAAGGGCAACAAGCTTCATGGCGAACTCCGTCAGTCTCGATGGCTTCGTAACGCCGCACCCGCCGCGAAGGGTGCGCCAAAAGTCAGCAGCAGCGCGGTCGAGGCGAGCAGCTTCAGTGCTTGCGCGCCATCCGGATCGAGCGCGCCGGCGCCGAAGATCAGCAGCGGTATGGCGAGCGGCAGCAGCACGAGCCCGGCAAGCGCGCCGCCTCCTCGCAGGCCGGCAGTGAGCGCGGCGACCGTCAAGCCCAGCGCCGCGAGCGCGGGCGTGCCGATCGCAAGCCCCGCTTCCAGCTTCCCGAGCGTCGACTCGTCCAGACCGAGCAGCGCCGCGCCGGGCAGCGCCGCCAACATCAATGTCGGGCCGAAGCTCAGCCAATGCGCCGCGATCTTGGCGGCGGCAAGAGCCTCGTCGGCGATGCCCCGCGCCGCGAACTGATCGAACACGCCTGCCTCGATATCCGGCGCGACCAGCCGCTCGATCGGCAGAAGTGCCGCGAGCAGGGCGGCAAGCCACAGCATCCCGCCGCCCGCCTTTGTCAGTACGCGCGCGTCCGGCCCGACCGCAAACGGGAAGAGCGTCGCCGCGATCAGGAAGAACATCACGGGAAGCCCGGCGGCGCGCAGCCCGCGCAGCGTGTCGCGCCTGATCAGCGACGCGATCATGCGATCGCGCCGTCGAGCATCAGCGTCGCAGCATCGTCGATCGGCAGGGGCAAGTGCGTGGCCGTGAAGACCGAGCCGCCTGTTCTACGATGCGCCCGGATCGCATCGCCCAGCCGCTCGATGCCCTCCGCGTCGAGGCCGTTGGCCGGCTCGTCGAGTAGCCAGAGCGGCGCACCGCTCGCGATCGTGCGGGCGATCGCGGCGCGGCGGCGCTGGCCGGTCGAGAGGTAGCGCACCGGCACGCGGACGAGATGCGCAATGCCCATCTGCGCCATCGCCGCGTCCGGCCGGGTACCATCGAGCTTCGCCCAGAAGTCGAGCGCCTGGCCCAGCGTGCGATCCCCGTCGAGCGCCGAGGCTTCGCCCAGCCAAGCGACGCGACCGGGTCGTTCTATCGTTCCGGCGGAAGGACGCAGCAGCCCGGCGGCGATGCGCAGCAGGCTCGACTTGCCGACGCCGTTGGCGCCAGTGACGACCAGCGCGTCTCCGGCGGCCAGCTCCAGCGACAGCCGCTCGAACAGCAGACGGTCGCCGCGCAGACAGGCGATGTCGCGCAACGCAAGCATCATGCCGGCAGAGGGCGCCAATGGGTTTGACGGACGTTCATGCGAACGCGACACTAGAAGAGCTTAGCGGAGGTGCAATGGAAGACAGCGGCCCGGAGGTACGGTTCGAGCAGGTGACCAAGCGGTTCGGCGGGCTGGCGGTCGATCACGTGGATTGCACGATCGCGGCGGGCAGCTTCGTCGCGCTGGTCGGCGGATCGGGGGCGGGCAAGTCGACCTTGCTACGGATGGTCAACCGGCTGGTCGAGCCGGACGAGGGTCGCATCACGATCGGCGGGCGCGATGTCGGCGAAGGCGCGGCGCCGCTGCTCCGGCGGCGGATCGGCTATGTCTTCCAGTCGATCGGACTGATGCCGCACATGAGCGTCGCTGAAAATATCGCGCTGCCGCCGCGCATCGCTGGCGCGTCCGCGCCGGATGTGGCGGAGCTGCTGGCGATGGTGGAGCTCCCCGCCGATTATGCCGGGCGCCGGCCTGATGCCTTGTCCGGCGGCGAGCGGCAGCGGGTCGGTGTCGCGCGCGCGCTGGCGACGGGGGCAAAACTAATGCTGCTCGACGAGCCGTTCGGCGCCCTCGATCCGGTGACGCGCGATGCGATCGGGCGGCGCTATCGCAATCTGCACGACCGGCTCGGCCTCACCAGTATCATGGTGACGCACGATATGGCCGAAGCGTTGCTTCTGGCGGATCGCGTGCTGGTGATGGCCAAGGGCCGGATCGTTGCGGACGCGACGCCGACGGAGATGCTCTCCGGCAGGGCCGGGCCTGAGGCGGACGCGCTGGTCGCGGTGCCGGCACGGCAGGCCGAGGCGATCGAGGCGTTGAGGGGATGAGATCGATAAAAGAACTTCGCTCGGGCCGAACGGGGAAAGGTACGGCGTGACCGAGATCGCCTCCCTCGCCGCGCATCACATCCTGCTGTCGGCGGCGGCGCTGGGGCTGGCGCTGCTGATCGCGCTGCCGCTCGGCTTTGCCGCCGTGCGGCGGCCGAGGCTGGCGGGCGTGGTGCTGGGCGCGGCGGGGGCGATTCAGACGATACCCGGCCTCGCCTTGCTCGCGCTCTTCTATCCGTTGCTGCTGATGGTCGGGCACGGGGTGCCGGCGCTGGGGTTCCTGCCGGCGTGGATGGCGCTGACGCTCTATGCGCTGCTGCCGATCCTGCGCAATGTGGTGGCCGGCGTGCGCGGGCTCGATCCGGCGGTGATGGAGGCGGCGGACGGCATCGGCATGACGGGCGCGCAGCGGCTTCGGCTGGTCGAGGCGCCGCTCGCCGCGCCCGTGGTGATGGCCGGCATCCGCACCGCCACCGTCTGGACGATCGGCGCCGCGACGCTCGCTACCACGGTCGGCGCGGCGAGCCTCGGCAACCTGATCTTCGCAGGTCTCCAGACCGAGGACTGGGCGCAGGTGCTGAAAGGCTGCTTCGCCTCCGCGACGCTGGCGCTAGTGGCAGACGGTCTGCTCGCGCTGGTCGAGCGCGGCCTTGCGAGGCGCGAGCGCTGGTCGCTGTGGTTGGGCGCTGCCGGTGTCGCGATCGGTCTGCTCGCCGCCTGCGCGCCGCTGGTCGGGAGCGGCCAGAAGACGGTGGTGGTCGGCGCCAAGAACTTCTCGGAGCAATATATCCTGGCCCGCCTGATCGGCGACCGGCTGGAGCAGGCCGGCTATGCGGTCAGCTATCGCGAGGGGCTGGGATCGGCGGTAGCGCTGCGCGCTCTGAAGCAGGGCGATATCGACGTCTATGTCGATTATTCGGGTACGATCTGGGCGGATTCGATGCACCGGGACCAGCCCGCTCCACGGGCAGAGACGCTGGCAGGAATCTTCGATTTCCTGAAGCCCGCCGCCTTGGTCGGCCCGCTCGGCTTCGAGAACGCCTACGCGCTGGCAATGAAGAAAGGACGCGGGATCGGCGATCTGCGGGGGCTCGCCGCCGTGGCGCCGTCGCTCCGGCTGGGGGCGGATCTCGAGTTCCTGTCGCGCCCCGAATGGCGCGCGGTGCAATCCACCTACGGGCTGCGTTTCGCCGAGCAGCGGGCCTATTCCCCCACGTTCATGTACCGGGCGCTGGAAAGCGGGCAGGCGGATGTGATCTCGGCCTTTTCCAGCGACGGGCGGATCGCCGCGGACGATCTGGCGGTGCTCGCCGATCCGAAACATGCGCTGCCGGGCTATGACGCGATCCTGCTGGTCTCGCCGGATCAAGCGCAGGACGCGCGCTTCCTCGCCGCCGTGAAGCCACTGGTCGGCGCGATCCCGGTGGCGGTGATGCGGCAGGCCAATTACATGGTCGATCGCGACAGCGGCAAAGCGTCCCCGGATCAGGCGGCGCGTTGGCTCGCCGCGCATCTGGAGCGGAAATGATGGCCGAGATCGTCAACCTCAACCGCGCTCGCAAGGCTAAGGCCAAGGCGGAAGCGGGCAGGCAGGCCGAGGCCAATCGCACCAAGTTCGGCCGTACGAAGCCGGAGAGGGACCGCGACGTTGCCGAGCAGGTGCGACGCGACGCGCTGTTGGATGGCGCGAAGCGGGAAGACTGATTTTCCTCCGTTCGTCCTGAGCGAAGTCGAAGGACGTGCAGCATGCGGGCTTCTGGAGCACGCACTTCGACTTCGCTCAGTGCGAGCGGGTCATTTGGTGCAGCCTCAGTAAGCCAAAGAGCACCCGTCCGCGCGCATCTCGCTCGCGGCGGCATAGACCAGTTGGCCCGCATCCGGCTTGTATTCCACGCATTCGTAGCGGCCGAAGCCGCCGTCCGATGCGCCGATCACATGACCCATTGAGGCGAGTTGCGTGCGTGTCGCGTCCGGTACGCCGCTTTCCAGCCGGAGCAGGCCGCTCGGCGGCAGGCCGGCCGAATCCTCGCCCATCGATTGCGACGATCCCTCGTGGTGCCAGCGCGGGCTGTCGGAGGCGGCCTGCACGTCGAGCCCGTAATCCTCGCGGTTGACGATGATCTGGGTCTGCCCCTGCGGCTGCATGTCGCCGCCCATCACGCCGAAGGCGAGCCAAGGCGCTTGCCCGCGCGTCGCGAACCCGGGGATGATCGTCTGGAAAGGGCGCTTGCCCGGCGCGTAAATGTTGGGGTGGCCGTCCTTGAGGCTGAACAGCTGCCCCCGATCCTGGAACATGAAGCCGAGGCCGTCCGCGACCAGCCCGGAGCCCATGCCCCGGAAATTGGACTGGATCATCGACACCATCATGCCCGACGAATCCGCGCAGGAGAAATAGGTGGTGTCGCCATGGCTCGGCGCCTGCCCCGGATGGACTGGCATGGTGATCTTGCGCGGATCGATCAGCTTGGCGCGCTGGGCGGCATAGTCCTTGGAGACCAGCCATTCGACCGGCACCTTCGCGAAGTGCGGATCGGCGTAGTAGCGGGCGCGATCCTCGTAGGCCAGGCGCTTGGCTTCGACCTGCAGGTGGATCGACAGCGGCGACTGGAAGCCGGCGCCGCGCATGTCGAAATGCTCGAGCATGTTGAGCATCTGCAGCGTCGCGATGCCCTGCGTATTGGCGCCGAGCGCATGGACGGTGACGCCGCGATATTCGGTCCGGTGCGGCTCGATCCATTCGCCGCGGTGCGCGGCGAGATCGGCTGCCGTCATCCAGCCGCCGAGCCGCTTGAAATAGGCCTCGATCGTCTTGGCGATGGCGCCCCCGTAAAAGACATCACGACCGCCCTGCGCGATCATCCGGTAGGTGCGGGCGAGGTCCGGATTGCGGAAGATCTGGCCGGTCTGCGGGCCGCCATGGCCCATGCCGTAAGTTTTAATCGCATTGTCGGTCTCCTCGACGCCCGCGCCGGGGCGGAGGAAGGCCTTGAGGTTGCCGCGGATATAATGCGCGATGATCTCTGGCACCGGCACGCCCTGCTCGGCATAGTGGATCGCCGGCTCGAACAGCTCGGCCCATTTCAGCGTGCCGTAGCGCTGGTGCATCATCCACCAGCCGTCGAGCGCGCCCGGCACCGAGACCGCGATCGCACCGAGCGGCGGCAGCGCACCGTTCTTGGCTCGCGATCTGGCGATCTCCAGGGTCAGCGCGTGCGGGGAGCCGCCCGACCCGGCGAGGCCGACCACCTTCTTGAGCTTCGGATCCCAGATCATCGCGAAACAGTCGCCGCCGATACCCGACGAGGTCGGCTCGAGGAAACCGAGGCAGGCGTTCATCGCGATGGCAGCGTCGACCGCCGATCCGCCCTTCTTGAGTGTGTCGATCGCCGCCATCGTGGCGAGCGGCTGCGCCGACCCCGCCGCCCCGTTGATGCCGTAAACCGCGCTGCGCGTCGCGAAGCTCGCGCCGACCGGACGGTCGCCGGCGTGGACGTCGGGGCGGATGAAGGTCTCGCTCCCCTCCGGCTGGAAGCCGGGCAGTGGCGCAGGCACGTCGGCGAACAGCGGGGCCGCGATGGCGGCGGCGGGCAGCGAGGCGAGGAATTGTCTGCGGCGCAATGCTGGTCTCCGTGTCCCCCCGGAGGTGGGCGGGAGCATTGCGGCACGGACGTTCAATAGCAAGCGGCGTTACGCCGCGACCAGCGCTTCTTCGGGGATCGTCAGCGTGAAGACCGCTCCGCCGTCCGGATCGGTAGCCGCCGTCACGGCAATCCCCATCGCGTCGGCGAAGCCCTTGACGATGGCAAGGCCGAGGCCGGAATCGCCGCTGCGATCGCTGCCCTTGCCGCGCGCGAAGGTGTCGAAGATCGCTTCCTCGTCGCCCGGCTGGATGCCGGGGCCGCGGTCACGCACCTGCAACAGCACTGCGCCCGCCGTGCGCCTTGCCTCGATCGCGATCGGCCCGTCGGGCGCGCCATGCTGCGCGGCGTTGGCGAGCAGGTTGATCAGGATGTGGTGGAGCAAACGAGGGTCCGCGCGCACCAGCGGCAGCGTTCCGGGGATCGCGAGATCGATGCGATTCTTCGCCAGCGTTCCCTTGAGATCGTGGACGGCGGCGCTGGCCGCGTCGGTGAGATCGATCGGCTCGGGCTCGAGCTTGAGCGCGCCGGCATCGAGGCGGACCATGTCGACGAGATTGTCGAGGAAGCGCTTGAGACGCTGCACCTCGCGCCGGGCCACTGCGATCTCGGGCGACTTCGGGGTCTCGGTCGCCAGCGCCTCGACGGCTCCCGCCACCGAGGTCAGCGGGGTACGCAGATCGTGCCCGATCGAGGAGAGCAAAGCGGCGCGCAGCCGGTCGCGCTCCTTGAGCAGGCCAAGCTCGCGCATCTCGCCCTCCATGCGCAGCCGCTCGTGCGCCAGCGCCGCCTGGTTGGCGATGGTGGAGAGCAGAACGGTGCGGTCGGCCGGCACCGGATCGCCGCCGTCGGCGCGGGCGAGGCCCATCACCGCCAGCGTGCCGAGCGCGGTCTTGAGCGGGTGGAACTGCCAGTCGGCGGCCGTCAGCGTCGCGGTGCCGCGCCCGGCGGGCTCGCCCTTGGACCAGCACCATTCCGCCGCCGCCTGATCGACCGGCCCGAGCGGCGATGCCTCGGGCTCGGCGGCCATGATGGTGAGCACGCCCTCGCGCTCGGCCATCAGCAGGGTGTCGCAATCAAGCAGCAGGCCGATTTCGTGGCAGACCGTGCCAGCCGTTTCTTTCCACGTCGAGGCGCGCGCCAGCGCCTGCCCGAAGGCGGCGACCTGCGCATTCTCCGACGCGCTGCGCGCCGAGAGGCTGGCGCGCATCCTGAGCCGACCGGCGAGATTGCTGACCAGGGCGGCGATGCCGATCAGCACACACATCGTCAGCAGGCTCTGCGGATCGGCGATGGTGAAGGTGTGGAGCGGCGGCAGGAAGAAGAAATTATAGGCAAGACCGGCGACGAAGCTGGCGAACAGGCCGGGGCGCAGGCCGAAGCGCTGGGCGGTCAGGATCACCGGCAGCAGGTAGATCAGGTCCAGCCCGCCGGCGCCGACCAGAGGTTCGACCAGATGGTCGATCACGGTGGTGACCGCCACCAGCAGTATGGCGATCACATATGGCAGCGGGCCGCCCCAGCCGTCGACGATCGGGGCGAGGCCGCGCCCGCGATTCTCGGCCGGACGGGTGGCGGGAATGACGTGGAGCGCGAGGCCCTCCGGCCCCTCCTGGATCATCCGCTGGACGACCGAGCCGTGGCGCAGCTCGAACCACCAGCTGCGGCGGGACTTGCCGATGACGAGCTGGGTCGCGCGGGTCGCGGCGATCTGGTCGAGCAACCCCTGCGCGACATTCTCCGCCGGCATGCGCGCGATCGTGGCGCCGAGGCTGGCGGCAAGGCGCAGCACGTCGGCGATGCGCTGGCGCTCGGTCTCGCCGAACGTGTCGGCGCGCGCGGTTTCGATCACCACCGCTGTCCACGGTGCCTTGAGCGCGTCGGACAGCCGCTTCGCCACGCGGATCAGCGTATCGCAGCCTGGCTGTTCGGAGACGGCGACCAGCACGCGCTCGCCGCCGGCATAGGATCCGGGGAGGGCACCCGCATCGAGCATCTCCAGCATCTGCCGGTCGACGCTCATCGCCGCGCGGCGCAGCGCCATCTCGCGCAGCGCCGAAAGGTTGGGCTTGGAGAAGAAATGCTGGAGGGCACGCGTCGCCTCCTCCGGCACGTAGACCTTGCCCTCCTTCAGTCGTTCGATCAGGTCGTCGGGCGGGATGTCGACCACCTCGATCTCGGCCGCCTCGAACACGCTGTCGGGTACCGTCTCGCGCACGCGGACGCGGGTGAAGCTGGCGACGACGTCGTTGAGGCTCTCGACATGCTGGATGTTGAGCGTGGTGGCGACGTCGATGCCGGCGTCGAGCAGTTCCTGCACGTCCTGCCAGCGTTTGGGGTGGCGGCTGCCCTCGACATTGGAATGGGCGAATTCGTCGACCAGAGCGAGCTGCGGCCGGCGGGCGAGCACCGCGTCGAGGTCCATCTCGGCGAGCTGATGGCCACGATGGTCGAACGTCTTGCGCGGGATGATCTCGAACGGCTCGACCAGCGCGTGGGTGTCGGCGCGGCCGTGTGTTTCCACCACCGCGATCACCACGTCGATGCCGGCGCGCAGCTTCTCGGCGCCGTCGAGCAGCATCTCGTAGGTCTTGCCGACGCCCGGCGCGGCGCCGAGGAAGATGCGCAGGCGCCCGCGCCCCTCGCGCGCGGACTGCTTCAGCAGGGCCTCGGGAGAGGGGCGCAGATCGTCGTTCATCGCGCACGCTTCTACGCTTCGCCGGAGCGGGACTCCACGCTGCTTATGCGATGCTGATGCCGAAACGGGATTTCCTCATTGCGCGGGCACGCGGGGCGCCCCATCAACCAGCCATGTCCATTCCCGCCAAGATCATGGTGATCGAGGACGATCCCGCCATCCGCCGCCTGCTGCGCGTCACGCTGGAGCGCGTGGGGCACGCCGTCGCCGAGGCCGCGACCGCGCGAGAGGGGCTGTCGCTGCTGGGGATCGAGAAGCCGCAGGTGGTGCTGCTCGATCTCGGCCTGCCCGATCGCGACGGGCTGGAGCTGGTGCAACTCATCAAATCGCAGGCGCAGGCGACATTGATCGTCGTCTCGGCGCGCGAATCGACCGGCGAGAAGGTGGCCGCGCTCGATCTCGGCGCGGACGACTATCTCACCAAGCCGTTCGACACCGAGGAGCTGCTGGCGCGAGTGCGTGCCGGGTTGCGCCACCGGCTCGATTCGCAGGGCGCCGAGCATCGCGTCGAGGCGGGCGAGGTGGTCATCGATCTAGACAGGCGCCGCGTCACCCGCGCAGGCGAGGAGGTGCATCTGGCGCCCAAGGAATATGGCGTGCTGGCATTGCTCGCCCAGCGGCCCGACCGGGTGCTGAGCCACGCCCAGATCCTGCGCGACGTCTGGGGGCCGGCGCAGGCGGATCGGGTGGAATATCTGCGCATCGTCGTGCGCGCTCTACGGCAGAAGCTGGAGGCGGACCCGGCGCGGCCCGCGCTGATCGTCAACGAGCTGGGCGTGGGGTATCGGCTGCGGCCGGAAGTTTAGCCCTTCCGGAAGGGTCACTCCTGCCCGCCGCCGCCCCAATGGCCACGGCCGCCACCCATGCGACCGCCGCCCATGCCGTGGCGCAGCCGCTCGATCGCGTCGAAGCGCGCCTGCTGGTCCGGCGTCAGCGTCGCGCGGTAGCTTTGCATCGCGTCCATGCGCTGCTGCATCCACGATCCGTCGGGCGGGCCGTGGCGGTCACTAGCCGGCGGCGCCAGCTTGCCGAGGAAGTCATCAAGCGCCGGGCGTTGGTCGGGGTGCAGGCCAAGCAGCAGCGCCATGTCGTCGGCGCGGCCGGCGGCGGCCTGCGCCGGGTCCATGCCCGACGGCGGGGGCGGGGCAGGCGGCTGGGCGACGACACCTCTGGCGATCAGGGTGGCAGCGGCAAGGCCGCCGAGCAGCAACTTACGCATCGGGATTCCCCTCGAATGGACGGGCACCTGCTCGCCTGCCTTTGTGTCGGCGGAATGTCCGCCGATCGGCGCGGCTGAAATCCTGTGCACACATCGCGCGCGCATGCGGTAGGTCATGAACATGGTCGCCCCCGTCGCCGATCGCGCCGCCGCCGCGCTGGCCCACCTCCTCGTCGTCGACGACGACGCCGGCATCCGGGTGCTGCTCGCCGAGCGGCTCGGCGCCTATGGCTATCAGGTGACGGCGGCTGGCAGCGTCGCCGAGATGGACCGGGTGCTGTCGCGCGGCGGCATCGACTTGATCCTGCTCGACGTGATGATGCCGGGCGAGGACGGCCTGTCCGCCTGCCGGCGCCTGATCCAGCAGGGCGGCCCGCCGGTGATCATCCTCTCCGCGCTGGGCGACGAGCAGGATCGCATCGTCGGGCTGGAGATCGGCGCCGACCATTATCTCTCGAAGCCGTGCAGCCCGCGCGAGATCCTGGCTCATGTCCGCGCGCTGCTGCGTCGCAACTCCGCCTCAGATGCACAGGCGGAAGGGCGGCGCGGCTATGCCTTCGACGGCTGGCGCATGGATCTCGATTCGCACGAGCTGTTCGATCCGGAGGGGGTGCTGGTCCACCTGTCCGACGGCGAGTTCGCGGTGCTGCGCGCCTTCGTCGAGCATCCGCGCCGGGTGCTGGCGCGGGAAGCCTTGCTGCATGCCGCGCGAGGGCCGGATAGCGACGCCTTCGATCGTGCGATTGACGTCCAGGTCTCGCGCCTGCGCCGCAAGCTGCGCGCCGGCGAGAGCGACCTGATCCGTACCGTGCGCAACGAGGGCTATCTGTTCGTTCCCAAGGTAACAGCCACGTGAGGGCAGGCGGTTGACGGGCGGACGGGCCTGGGTCCGCCCGCCGCTGTTCCTGCGCATTTTCGGCGTGATGCTGGCGGCGCTGATCACCGCGCAGCTGCTCGACTTCGCGTTGCTGCTGTCGGTGCCGCCGCCGACGCCGCGAATCTATCCGATCGCCGAGGTGGCACAGCAGTTGCGCGGCGAGACGCGGGACGAAGCCACCTATCGCGTCACCGAGACCGCCTCGCCGCCGGGCGACGAGGACGATCCGCGATCAATGCGGCAGCGCGCGCAATTGGCGCAGCGGCTGGGTGTCGGGCAGGCCGACGTGCGGCTCGATTTCGATCGGCCGCCGCTGTTCCTCAACCCGATCCGCCGGCCGCACTGGAAGGACGATATGCGCGAGCCGGTGCTGTTCGGTCATTTCAGCGCCGCGCTGCGCCTGCCGGACGGGGGCTGGCGGGTCGTCCGCCCGGCCTATCACGGGATCGAGCCGTGGCATTGGCGGATGCTGCTGTGGCTGCTCGGCCTGCTCGTCGCGGTGGCGCCCTTCGCCTGGTGGGTGGCGCGCCGCGTCGCCCAGCCGATCGGCCTGTTCGCCGCCGCCGCCGATCGGCTGGGTCGCGATCCGCGCGCCGATCCGATGGCCGTGGAGGGGCCGGCCGAGGTCGCCATCGCGGCGGAGGCATTCAACGGGATGCAGGCGCGCATCCGCCGCTACGTCGACGATCGCGTCACTATGGCGGCGGCAATGGCGCACGATCTGCGCACGCCGCTGATGCGCCTGTCACTGCGCGTCGAGAAGGCCGAGCCGGAGCTGCGCCGGCCGATGGAGGCCGACATCCACGAAATGCGCGAGATGATCGGCACCGCGCTCGCCTTCGTGCGCGACATCGACCGCCCGCCGCGCCGCCAGAAGCTCAGCTTGCGCGCGCTGGTGGAGAGCGTGGGGGACGAGATGGTCGATCTCGGCGCCGACGTCACGGTGGAGCCGGGTGCTGATGTCGTGATCGAGGCGGACGTGGCGGGCCTGAAGGCGCTGCTCGCCAACCTGATCGGCAACGCCGTCGCCTATGCGGGGCAGGCGCGCGTGCGGATCGCCAATCCCGATGGCCACGCGCTGATCGAGGTGGCGGATGACGGCCCCGGCCTGCCCGGCGACATGCTGGAGCGCGTGTTCGAGCCCTTCTTCCGCGCCGAGCCCTCCCGCAACCGCGAGACCGGCGGCAGCGGCCTCGGCCTCGCCAGCGCGCGGGCGGTGGCGCGCGCGCACGGCGGCGAGATCAAGCTGATCAACCGGGCGGAAGGCGGGCTTCTCGCCCGCGTGCTGCTGCCGCTTTGAAAGGCGCGCGGGGGGCGCTATCGCGATAAGACGAGGCAAAGGGAATCGAGATGCGGACGTTGTGGGTATCGTTGGGCGCGTTGCTTCTGTCCGGGACCGCCTTGGCCGATCCGCCGCAGCCGGCCGCCGCGCCGCCGGCGCCCGCCCCGGTGAGCGACATCACCGTCAACGGCACCGCGCAGGCGATCACGCCGCTCGGCGGCGGCCACATCTTCATCAGCCCGATGGGCGAGCCCTTCCACACCGACGGCGGCGTCTCGGCGGCGGAGCAGTGGTTCCGGGGCGCCGATACGAACCATGACAATCGGATCACGCCCAAGGAGTTCGTCGACGACGCGATGCGCTTCTTCAAGGTGCTCGATCTCAACCACGATCACGTGATCGATCCCGACGAGATCGAAAATTACGAGAGCGTGATCGCGCCCGAGATTCGCGTGATCAGCACCTATGGCGATCCCAACCTCGCCAAGACCGACGATGACGGCAACGTCACCGATCCGCCCTATCCGACGCGGCTCGGCGCGGGCCGCTTCGGCTTCCTCGACGCGCCCGAACCGGTGGTGACCGCCGACACGAATTTCGATCGCGCGATCAGCGAGCAGGAATTCGCAGCGACCGCGCTCAAGCGCTTCAAACTGCTCGACGCGAATGGCGACGGGGTGCTCACCCGCGACGAGCTGCCGCGCCTCGATATCCATCCCGAGCGCCGCGGTGGCCGCGGCAATCGCGATGTCCAAAGCGGTGGCGGCCATCGCCACCATGGCGGCGGCATGGGCGGTGGAGGAATGAGCGGCGGCGGGATGGGTGGCATGGGCGGCGGCTACGGCGGCTGACGCCGCTCAGGCGAGCACCGTCGCCAGAAACCAGATCCGCGTCGCCTGCGTGCGCATGATCGAGGCGCGGCAGTAACGGCACACGCCGCGATGGACGTCTCCGTTGCACTCCTTGCGCGCGGGGATGGGGGTATGCTTGCCGATCTTGCAGCGATCGGCGCGGGACAGGCGGGCCATCGGCGTCTCCTTTCGTCAGGAAGACGTGGCCCGCTCAGCTTTCCCTTGAATGTCGTCCTGTTACAATTTGTTCAGCTGCGCGAGGCCCGCATGTCCGGCGCGACATGCGGGCGCCGGGATCACTGCTTCATCATCTCGCGCGCTACGATCATGCGCATGACCTCGTTGGTGCCTTCGAGGATGCGGTGGACGCGCAGATCGCGCCACAATTTCTCGATCGGATAATCCTGCAGATAGCCGTAGCCGCCGTGCATCTGCAGCGCGCGGTCGACGATCGCCGATCCGGTGTCGGTGGCGAGACGCTTGGCCATGGCGGCGAACTTGGTCTTGTCGTGGCTGCCCGTCGTCACCTTGGCCGCTGCCATGTAGAGCAAGGCGCGCGCCGCCTCGAGTTCGGTCGCCATGTCGGCGAGGCCGAACTGGGTGTTCTGGAAATCCACGATGCGCGTGCCGAACTGGCGCCGCTCGGACGTATATCTCAGCGCCTCGTCGAGCGCGCGCTGCGCGCCGCCCAGCGAGCAGGCACCGATGTTGAGCCGGCCGCCGTCGAGGCCGGACATCGCGATCTTGAAGCCGTCACCCTCGTTGCCGACGAGGTTTTCCACCGGCACGTGCACGCCGTCGAAATTGACCTGCGCGGTCGGCTGCGAGCGCCAGCCGAGCTTCTTCTCGTTGGCACCGAAGGAGACGCCCTTCATGTCTTTCTCTATCACCAGGCAGGAAATGCCCTTGGGGCCTTCCGCGCCGGTGCGGACCATGACGACATAGATCTCGTTCTCGCCGCCGCCCGAGATAAAGGCCTTGGATCCGGTGACGACATAATGGTCGCCGTCCTTCACCGCCTTGGTCTTGAGCGCGGCGGCGTCGGAGCCGGAGCCCGGCTCGGTCAGGCAATAGGAGCCGATCCGGTCGCATGTCACCATATCCGGCAGATATTTGGCTTTCACGGCATCGTCGCCAAACCTGTCGATCATCCACGAAGCCATGTTGTGGATCGAGATGAAGGCGGACGTGGAGGGGCAGCCATAGGCCATCGCCTCCATGATCAGCGCGGATTCGAGCCGGCCGAGGCCGATGCCGCCCGATTCCTCCGAAACGTAGATCGCGCCGAAGCCGAGTTCGGCCGCGGCTTTCACCGTGTCGCGCGGAAAAATGTGATGCTCGTCCCACTCCGCCGCGAAGGGCGTGATGGCATCGGCGGTGAAACGGCGCGCGAGCTCCTGGATCTCGCGCTGGTCGTCGGTCAGGTCGAACTGCTGGGTCATGCCTGACCCTTACTCTCCTTTTTCTGACGGGGAAGAGGCCAGAGATCGCAGAATTGCAGGACGATGATGCAATTCCGCAAGGATCAGCGGCGGGTTTGCGGCCGCTCGGCGCGCATCCGATTGAAAGTGCCTTGCTAAAGGTTAATCATCATATCATTAGGAAACTAATGAAATCGGATCGCTATCTATTGGAGGCGTCGTTCGGCCGGCGCGTTCTGCCTCTGTCGCGCCGCTGGCGTGCCGCTGCGGATCGAGCGCTGGCCGATTGCGGCGTGTCGAGCGCGGCGGGATGGGCCTTGCTACATGTGGGGCGATTGGGCGACGATGTCCGCCAGGGAGAGCTCGTCGCGGCGCTGGACATGCAGGGGGCGTCGGTCGTTCGGGTACTGGACCAGCTGGAGACCTCGGCGCTGCTCACTCGCGCGCCCGATCCGGCCGATCGCCGTACCAATCGCATCCGCTTGACCGAGGCCGGCCGAGCGCTCGTCGGCCGCATCGAGGAGGCTCTGGCGGCACTCCGCCGCGACTTGATGGAAGGCGTGCCCGATTCCGCGCTCGCCGTCGCCGAGAGTGTGCTGCAACTGATCGACCAGCGGATGCTGCTGCTGCGCGAGCGCAACCGATGAAGGCGCTGATCCGGGCCGACGCGGATGCCGTGCTCTTCTCGCTCAAATGTTTCGTGGCCGCGATGCTGGCTTATTATATCGCGCTCCGCATTGGTCTGAACCGGCCTTTCTGGGCGGTGGTTACCTCCTACATCATCGGGCAGCCGCTGGCCGGCGCGGTGCTCTCCAAGGCGGTGTTCCGGCTGATCGGCACGGTGTTGGGCGCGACCGCCGCGGTGGTGCTGGTGCCGGCCTTCGTCAACGAGCCGGCGGTGCTCACCCTCGCGCTGTCCTTGTGGCTGGGCTTGTGCATATATCTCGCACAGCTTGACCGCACGCCCCGCGCCTACATCTTCCTGCTCGCCGGCTACACCGCCAGCATCATCGGCATCCCCAGCGTCGAGGCGCCGGGCGCGATCTTCGACACCGCCATCCTGCGCGTGCAAGAGATCACGATCGGTATCCTCTCGGCCAGCCTGATCCACGGCGCCGTCTTCCCGCGCACGGTGACGACGGTGCTGCTCAGGCGGATCGATGCGATCCTGGCGGATGCGGGCCGCTGGTCGATCGACTCGCTGGCCGGCGCGCGCGAAGCGCGGCTCGATATCGAGCGGCGGAAGCTGGCCGTCGATGTGGCCGAACTGCACCAGCTTTCGGTGCACCTGCCCTTTGATACCGAGCGGATCCTGCCCCGCGTCCGCACCGTGCGCGCGCTGCAGGATGCGCTGTCGATGCTGCTGCCGCTCGCCTCGACGATCGAGGACCGGCTGGCGGAGCTGGAGAATTGCCCCGGCGGCGTTCCCGATCCGGTCGCCGCTCTCGTGGCGCGCGTGCGGGTGTGGATCGAGGCCGGGGCCGCCCGGCCCGATCGCGAAACGACGGCGGAGCCCCTGATCGCCGAAGCACGCGCTCTGGAACCGCTGGCGCAACAGGCACCCGAGACCGGCCTGGTCTGGCGCGACATGCTGCTGCTCAACCTGCTGTCGCGGCTGGAGGAGCTGGTCGCGACGATCCGCGACGCGCATCTGCTGCGCGATCAGATCCGCTCGCCGAGCATTCGCTCCATCTCGCCGCGCGTACCCGAACTGCTCCGTTCGACCAGCCGCCGGCCGCTCCACCTCGATCGCGCGCTGGCGCTGCGTTCTGCGATGGGGACGATCGCGACGATCGCGCTCGGCTGCACCTTCTGGATCGCGACGGCCTGGAAGGACGGCGGCGGCGCCGTGCTGATCGCCGGCATCGCCTGCGCACTGTTCAGCGGATTCGACAATCCCCGCGCGGCGATAGGCAAGATGCAGCTGGGCTCGACCATCGGCCTCGTCGCCTCGATCCTCTACGCCTACACGGTCCTGCCGCGCGTCACCGATTTCGTGACTTTGGCGGCGGTGCTGGCGCCAATGCTGCTGATCATGGGCGTGTTGATGGGCAAGCCGCAGACGATGGCGGTGGGTACCGGCATCCTGATCGGCTTCCCGCAGACGGTCGGCCTCTACGCCACCTACGAAGCCGCCTTCGGGCCGCAGTTCAACGGCGCGATCGCGCAGTTCATCGGCATCGGCTTCGCCATGTCGACGGTGGGCCTGTTCCTGGCGGTGGGGGCCGAGGATCGCTTCGCGCGATTGGCGAAGGCGGGCTGGCGCGACGTCGCGCGGCGCGCCCGGGGCCGAGCGCCGGATGGCGCGCGCTGGATGGCGCTGATGCTCGATCGCGTCGGGCTCATGCTGCCGGCGATGGGCAAGGGCATCGATCCGGGCAAACCGCTGCTCGACGCGCTGCTCGACATGCGGATCGGCTTCGTCGCGGGCGAGCTCGATCTGCTGAAGCGCGGCGCGACCGAGGAGGAGCGCGCGCTGATCGCCGAGACCTTGGGCGGGGTGGGCACCTACTTCGGCCATCTCCGCCCCTCCAAATCGACGCCGCCTCCGCTCGAGGTGCTGGCCGACATCGATCGCGCTGCTGCCGTCTTCGCGCGTGACGAGGTGCCCGCACGCCGCCGCGACGGCCTGATCCTGCTCACCAGCCTGCGCCGCAACCTGTTCCCCGCCGCCTTGCCTTACGGAGCGGCGGCGTGATCGGCGAGGTCTCGATCGGCGGCGTCTTCTTCCCGCCTTTGTTGCTGCTCGGCCTGTTCGCGCTGGCGCTGACCGGCGTGCTGAGCCGCCTGTTCCAGATCGTCGGCATTTATCGCTTCGTCGCCTACCGGCCGCTGGTGGACCTCGCCCTCTTCGTCCTCCTGCTCGGCCTTGCCGTGCTCCTCACCGCGCATCTCGGACCGCAATCATGAACCCTGTCCTCTCTGCCGTCCTGCGCTGGATCGTCACCGCGCTGATCGTCACCGCCGCCATCCTCGTCGCGATCGCGCTGTGGCGCCGCTACGAGACCGATCCCTGGACGCGCGACGGCCATGTCCGCGCCGATGTCGTGCGCGTCGCGTCGGACGTGGGCGGGCTCGTCACCTCGGTCGCGGTCCACGACAACCAGATGGTCCACAAGGGCGATCTGCTCTTCGTCGTCGACATGCCGCGCTATGCCGATGCGCTGGGCCAGGCCGACGCCAACATCGCCAGCGCGCGCGCCAAGTACGAGCAGGCGCAGAAGGTCGCGCGGCGCGACATCGCGCTCGGCGATCTGGTGGCGACCGAGACGCACGAGGAGAATGTCGCGAGCGTGCAGACCGCCAAGGCCGCGCTCGACGCGGCGATTTCGGCGAAGCAGACCGCCGAGCTCAACGTGCACCGTACGGCGGTGCGCGCCTCGGTCAACGGCATCGTCACCAACCTCGATCTCCACCCCGGTGACTTCGTCGGCGCGGGGACGCAGGCGATGGCGCTGGTCGACTTGGATTCGATCCGGATCGAGGGCTATTTCGAGGAGACCAAGCTCCGCCACATCCATGTCGGTGACGAGGCACGCATCCGCCTGATGGGCGACGAGCGAGACATGGAAGGCCATGTCGACAGTATCTCGGCCGGGATCGCCGACGATCAGAGCAACAATAGCGCGAACCAGCTGCGCGCGGTCGACCCCACCTTCTCTTGGGTGCGGCTCGCCCAGCGTATTCCGGTGCGCATCCATGTCGACCGGATGGCGGCGGGCACTCAGCTGATCGCCGGCCGCACCGCCACCGTCACTATCCTGCCCGAGCAGAGTCCGAAGAAGTGAGGCGCGCCTTCGCTGCTCTGGCCGTCGCGTCTCTGCTCGCCGGCTGCACGGTCGGGCCGAACTATCACGTGCCCGATCGCGCGATGGCGAAGTCGCCCGCCGCCAACCGTCCCTTCATGAGCGGGCAGGAGGCGATGTTCGATCAGTCGCCGCTGCCCGATCGCTGGTGGACGCTCTATGGCGATCCCCGCCTCGATGGTTACTTACGGGAGGCGCTGACCGCCAACACCGACCTGCGTGCCGCCGACGCCAACCTGCGCCGCGCGAGTGAGGTGGTGCGCGAGGCGGAGGCGGGCCGCACCGTCCAGACCAAGATCGAGACGGCTGCATTCGGGGCCTATGTCGGCGGCTATACGCTTACCGTGCCGCTCGATCTGCCCTACAGCGCGGTGGCGTCGGCATCGATCGACTATCCGCTCGATCTCGCGGGCGGGATCAAGCGTGGCATCGAGGCGGCGAAGGAAGATCGCGAGGCGGTGGAGGCGGCGCGCGATCAGGTGCGCGTGACGATCGCGGCGGCGGTGACGCGCAGCTATGCGGATGTCTGCTCGGCCAATGTCACGCTGGCGGCGACGCGCCATGTCCTCGATGTGCAGACGCAGACACTTTCCTCGATCAACCGCCTGTTCAAGGGCGGGCGCGGCACCGCCTTCGACGTGACCCGCGCACGCACGGCCGCCGACAAGAGCGCTGCGGCGATTCCCGAGATCATCGCCGCGCGGCAGGCTTCGCTCTACGAGCTGGCGGCGCTCATGGGACGCGCGCCGTCCGATTATCCCGTGGAGCTGGAAAGCTGCGCAGAGCCGCCCAAGCTCGACCGCCCGATGCCGATCGGCGACGGCACCGCCCTGATCCGCCGCCGGCCGGACATCCGCGCCTCCGAGCGCCAGCTCGCCGCCGCCACCGCCGGGATCGGGGTGCAGATGGCGAAGCTCTATCCGCAGGTCTCTCTGGCGGGATCGGCGGGGTTCGCCAACTCGATCTCCAACTTCTTCACCGGATCGAGCTTCGGCGGCTTCGCGGGGCCGCTGATCAGCTGGGCCTTTCCCAACCGCAAGGCGATCCACGCTGAGATCGCGCAGGCGGGCGATGCGGCGGATGCGGCATCCGCGAAGTTCGACGGCACGGTGATCGAGGCACTCCGCCAGACCGAGACCGCGCTCGACGCATATGCCCGCGAGATCGAGCATGACGGGGCGCTGGAGAAGACCCGCGACGATGCGGCGAAATCGACGGATCAGGCGAACAAGCTGTTCCGCTACGGCCGTACCGACGTGCTCAACGTCCTGACCGCGCAGGCCAATCTGGCGGAGGCGGAAGCCGCGCTGGCGCAATCGCGCGCGACCTTGATCGACCGGCAGGTGAATGTGTTCCTCGCATTGGGCGGGGGATGGGAGGATGCGCCCACGGCGCCAGTCCCGGGTCAGCTTTCGCCGAACAGCTCGCGCTGAGCCTTCTCCAGCTCGTCCGCGTAGCGCTTCCGGACGTGGCTCTCGGTCAGCAGCCCCAGCACGCCGCCGTCGCCGTCCACCACCGCTAGGTCGTCGACGCCGAGCCGGTCGAAGGCCTGCATCACCTCGGCAATGTTGCGCTCGGGCGTCACCGTCTCGTCGGGGCGGCGGGTGAGGGTATCGACCGGGTCCTCGAGATCCACCCCGTCCGCATAGGCGCGGGTGGTCGGCACCATTCCGGCATAATGCTCGTCATCGTCGATCAGGATCACCCGGCTGGTCGAGCCCAGCGGGTTGCGCCTCCGAAACTCCGCGATGGTGATGTCGGCGGGCACCGCGACCGGCGCCTTGCGCATCATCCGCCCGGCGGTGAGCTGGCGCACCCAGCCGATGTCGCGCGCCGACTTGATCACTTCGCCGCGAAGGTGGAGGCGCCAGGTCGAGAAGCTGTAGCCGAACAGCTCGCGCACCAGTGCCGAGGCGACGAGGCTGGCGGTGAGCACGATCCCGGTCAGCTGGAAGTCGCGCGTCGCCTCCAGCACCAGGAAGCTCATCGTCATCGGCCCGCCGACCACCGACACCGCCAGCGCCGCCATGCCGACCAGCGCGGCGTCCTGCGCCCAGAGGTGCTGTCCGGGCAGGAGCAGTTCGGTGACGTCGCCATAAATGCGCCCCACCATCACGCCAAGGAACAGGGAGGCGAAGAACAGGCCGCCGCGAAAGCCGAAGCCCAGCGAGATGCACGATGCTAGCATCTTGAGCGCGAAGATGATGCAGAGGATCTTGAGCGGCGCGTCGCCTGCCAGCGCGAGATGCAGCGCGCCATGCCCGGCTGACAGCGCCTGCGGCGAGATATGCGCGATCGGCATCAGCAGCAGCCCGCCGACGAAGGGGCGCGCGGCGGGCGGCAGCTTGGTCCAGCGCACGCCCTGTTCGAGCAGGCTGACCGCGCGCATCAGCACGATTCCAGTCAGCGCGCAGGCGATGCCGATGCCGATGAACGCGAGATAGTCGAGGTTGCGGGAGATGCCGGTGGAATCGACGGTGATCAGATAGGGGACCGCGCCCATGCTCCGCGCCGTCGCGACGCCGGCGATCGCCGCCGCCGCCACCGGTGCGATCGCGGCGGGGGTATAGGCGCCGATGACGATCTCGAAGGCGTAGAAAGCCCCGGTCAGCGGCGCGCCGAACGCGGCGCCGATCGCCGCACCTGTGCCGGCGCCGACCAGCACGCGCATGTCGGCGCGGCGCAGACTCAGCCACTTGCCCAGCACCGAGGCGATGCCGCCGCCGATCTGCGCATAGGCCGCCTCCAGCCCCACCGAGGCGCCGAAGCCGTTGGACACGAAGGTCTGTCCGGTGACGCTCAGCGTGTCGCGAAAGGGGACGATGCCACCGTGCAGCGCGTTCGCCTCGACGACGTCGACCGGGGTACGCTTGCGCCAACGATCGAGCGCAAGGATCAGCAGCCCGAGCACCGCGCCGCCCATCGGCAGCGCCAGCAGGCTCGTCGTGTCGAGATGCGGCGCGGCGCTCAGCCGCATCGTGCCGGGCAGATGATAGAGCCAGCGCTGCAGCCGGTGCGCGGCAGCGCCCAGCAGCACCGCCAGCCCGCCGCCGACCGCGCCGACCACCACCGCCAGCAGGATGAAGGTCGCCTCGCTCTGGCGGAACCGGCGCCTCAGCGCGATCCCGATGCGAAAGACCTTCTGCAGCGACACATGTGACTCCCGGTTGCGGGAGCCTTTAGCACGGCTCGTCAGGGAGTCAGCCTGTTTCCCGCAGGTTTTGCGGGAATTACGCCAGCGCCGCAGCGACCCGCTCCAGCGCCTCGCGCTCGATCTGATGGAGCTCGGCGATGGTCAGATCGAGCGCGTGGCGCTGATGTTCCAGCTCGTCGGCGCGTTGGCGGGCGCGGCCGGCGAGCGCCTTCATCTGCTCCACATGCTGCGGATCGGCATCGTAGAGATCGAGGAACTGCTTGATGTCCTTGAGGCTGAAACCAAGCCGCTTGCCGCGCAGGATCAGTTGCATCCGGCCGACCTCGCGCCTGGTATAGATTCGCGTGGTGCCGACCCGGCGGGGCTCGATCAGCCCCTTGTCCTCGTAGAAGCGCAACGTGCGCGGCGTCACGCCCAGATCGCAGGCCACCCTCTGGATGCCCTGCAGTTCATCCCCGTCTTTCGTCACGCCGCTCACCCCGCCCCTCTGAAGGCCTTAGCCCCGATCGTTCAATTCCGGCCTGCCTTCTCTTTTTCTTCCGCCACCAGTTCCTTCTTGGAAAGCTTTCCGATCAGGGTCTTGGGCAACTCATCGCGGATTTCGATCGCCTTGGGCATTTCGAGCTTGTTGAGCTTGTCCCTGAGGAAATCGCACAGTTCGTCGACCGTCGCCGACTGGCCGGCCTTGAGCGTCACGAACGCCTTGGGCGCCTGGCCGCGATATTCGTCGTCGATCGCTATGCACACCGCCTCGGCGATGGCGGGATGCTCGTAGAGCGCCTCCTCGATGGTGCGCGGATAGATGTTGTAGCCGCTCGCGATGATCAGGTCCTTCATCCGGTCGACGATGAAGAGGTAGCCGTCCTCGTCGAGATAGCCAACGTCGCCGGTGCGCAGCGCGCCGTCGACGAAGACCTGCGCGTCGGCATCGGGCCGGTTCCAATAGCCCTTCATCACCTGGGGACCGCGCGCGCAGATCTCGCCCTTCTCGCCCTGCGGCAGGACCTTGGTGGGATCGTCGAGATCGCGGATCTCGATCACGGTGCCGGGGAAGGCCGGGCCGGCGCTGTTGTCCTTGGGCGGTGCGCCGAGCGGATTGCAGGTGATGATCGGCGAGGCTTCGGACAGGCCGTAGCCCTCGACCAGCGGCGTGCCCATGCGCTGCTCGAAGCGCTGGCGCGTATCGAACGGCAGCGGCGCGCCGCCCGAAACCGACCATTGGATTGAGCTCAACTTGGCCAGATCCTTGTCGGACAGATTATTGAGCGCGCCGTAGATGGTCGGCACGCCGTAGAAGGTGGTGCACTTGGTGCGCGCCACCGTGTCGACCGCCTGCTTCAGCTCGAAGCGCGGCAGCAGCACCAGCTCGGCGCCGTTGTCGATGCCGTAGTTGAGGATGCTGGTCAGCGCGAAGACATGGAAGAGGGGCAGCACGCCGAGGATGCGTTGCTGCTCGTTCGGGTCCATCTGGCCTTCGACGAACACACCCATCTGCGCGCAATTGGCGGTGAGGTTGCCGTGGGTCAGCATCGCCGCCTTGGGCTCGCCGGTGGTGCCGCCGGTATATTGGAGCACCGCCACGTCGTCGGTCTTCACCGAGACGGGATCGGGCTTCTTGTCGGACGCGACCAGTGCATGGAACTGCACGTGCAGCGCGTCTTGCGGCACTTGCGCGATCTCGCCGCGCTTGAAGATGCGGTAGCCGATCGACTTGAAGGTCGGCAGCGCGCCCGAGATCGGGCAGACGATCAACTTGCGCAGTTTGAGTTGCTCGGCGACCTTGGTCACCTTGTCGTGGATCGAGGTGATGTCGCAGGTGGCGACCACCTCGCAGCCCGAATCCTCGATCAGGTGGCAAAGCTCGCGTTCCACGTAGAGGGGGTTCAGGTTCACGACGATGCCGCCGACGCGGAAGGTCGCGAAATAGAGGATCACGTAATAAGGCGTGTTGGGCAGGCAGAGGCCCACGCGGTCGCCGGGCTTGACCCCGATATCCTGCAGGCCGCGTGCCGCATGATCGACCAGCGAGCCAAGCTCGGCGTAGGTCCAGCGGCGGCCCATGAAATCGATCGCGACGCGTTCCGGCCAGGTCGCCACGGCATGATCGAGCAGATCGGTGAGCAGGCGCGGCGCAAAGGAAGGATGGCCGGAGCCACCCTTCCCCGATACAGGCCGCGGATCGGATGTTGCCACGGCGTCGGTCATCAGAAGGCGAGATGCCCGCCGAGCGAGAAGATCGTCGCGTGGGCGTTGTGCAACTCGCCCTCGTTGACGATCGCCGTTTCCACCGGCGTGCCGACATAGGCGTAGCTTGTGCTGTCGATCTTCACGCTCTGGATCTTATCGTAGTTGAACGCGGCATCGATGCCCATGTGATCGGTCATCTCGTAGGATGCGCCGGTCGCGAAGTTCCAGCGATTGCCGTCCGGCACGCGCGGATCGCGGAAGCCGGTGACGACCGGTGACAGGTCGCGCTGCACACCGCCGCGCCAGGTCAGCTTCTTGCTCACCTTGTAGTCGAAGCCGCCGGCGAACGACCAGGTGTTCTTGTAATTCTCGTTCACCTGCTGATCCGGGTTGGAGCCGAGATTGGTCAGGCGGATCGCGTCGAACTTGCTCCAGCCGAAGCGGTTCACCTGGCCGTTCAACGTCAAGCGCGGCGTGAGATGGTAGCGCATGCCGAAATCGACCTGCCACGGCGTCGTGAAGCTTGCGTTCGCATTGTCGACGCGCTGGTTGGCGCCCTGCGTAGCGAGCAGGCCGCTCAGCCCGTCGACGATCAGATGACCCTTGAGATGATGCTTGATCGCGGACTTGTAGCTGACGCCGATGTCCACCTTGTCGTTATGGTACTGGAAGCCGAACGAGTAGCCGACGTCCCAGCCCGAACCCTTGAGATACTGGTGTCCGTCCGGCGTGTTGAGCGCCGAGGAGAGCGGGCCGCCGACCGTCTGGCCTAGCAGCGCGCCAAGCTGCGGCCCGAGCAGGTTGGTGAAGCTGCTGGTCAGCGAATTCTGGATGTTGGCCAGCGGGTCCGGCAGGTAGTTGGACAGGGTCGCGCGGACATATTCGATGTTCGGCGCGGCACCGATGCTGAGCCCGCCATGGTGCCAGGCCAGCGATGGCTGGAAATCGAAGGTGCGCAGGCGCGACTTGTCCGCCGAATAGCGCGTCCAGTCGTCCTTGCCGTAATTGGTGGTGAAGCTGTACGGCGATGTCATCGTGAAGCCGAACGCGAAACCGGCCGGCAGCGGCATCGCGAAACCGCCATTGGGCAGATAGCCCTTGTTCACCATGTTGTGGACGTTCTGGTTGCCGCCCACCGGATCGACGCTCGACGCGATGGAGGGATATTGCAGACCGCCAGGCAGAGCCGGCAGGCCGGGCACCGAGCCGAGCGGGAAGCCGGGACGGTGCACCGTCGTTCCGGTATTGGTGGCGTCCGCCGTCGGCAGGATCGCGGTGAAGCCGACATAGTTCTGGAAGCTCGTGATGCCGCCGATCGCGGCCGGGTTCCACCATTGCTGCTGGGCACCCTGTTCGGAAACTTCGCCCGAAAAGGCGCGGCCCTCGGCCTTGGTGGACTGCTCCTGCAGATAGAAGGCGGCGGCATTCGCCTGGGCCGCCAGGCCCGTCGCCGCCGCCAGAGCGGCGGAGGCGAGGAGCGCGGTCTTTTGAATTTTCATGATATCTCCCTAATCCTTGTCCCGGCTTTTACAGGCCGGTGACTGCGCTAACGCAGGTTAGCCGATGCGGGTCCTTCAGCGGACCCGGGTCCATGTGTCGGTCTTGCAGGCGGGCCAGATGATGCAGCCACGCAGCTTGAGCGAATTGGCGTCCACCGGCGTGATCTTGCCGCTATAGGTGCCGCCGTCGCTGGGATTGTAGACTTTGCCGCCCGACCAGGCGCTGCCGTCCCAGCTGAAGCCGCTCAGCATCTGGATGCCCTTGAGCTGGCGCCCGCGCTGGGCCTCGTCCTTGTTGTTGACGTCCTTGGCGGCGGGGTTCGCCTTGATGTCGTCGCCGCTTTGCAGCGTACCGCACAACGAGCTACCGCACTTCTGGATGTCGATGATGCCGTTCTTTACCGGCGAATGCCAGGTGCCGACCACGGAATCGGCGGATTGCGCGGCCGCGGCCATCGCGAAAAGCATGGTAAGCATGAGGGGCCTCTCCTCCTCGACTGGAACATCTCGACCCATGTCGCGCTCTTGTCGGCGCATCGGGCCACCGCCTGCCGCTACGGCAGGGCGACTCGTACCTTGTGGCGGAAAAATTGGTTGACGTATAGGGAAATCATCGCACCTTTAAGGCAACTCGCCGACGTTCTATATGAACGGCGGTACATTTCAGGAGAGGATTCGGATGACCGACGTCGTGATCGCGGGTTATGCCCGCTCGCCCTTCACGCTGGCCAACAAGGGCGCGCTCGCTCGCACCCGCCCCGACGATCTCGCGGCCCAGACCATCCGGGGCCTGCTCGATCGCACCATGGTCGACCCGGCCGAGATCGAGGACATCGTGCTCGGCTGCGCCTTCCCCGAGGGGGAGCAGGGCCTGAACGTCGCACGGCTGATCGGGTTGCTTGCCGATCTTCCACTCCAGGTCGGCGGCGTCACGATCAACCGCTTCTGCGGCTCGTCGATGAGCGCGATCCATTATGCCATGGGCCAGATCGCGATCGGCGCGGGCGACGCCTTTATCTGTGCCGGCATCGAATCGATGAGCCGCATCCCGATGGGCGGCTTCAACCCGATGCCCAGCCCCGAGCTCTACGCCAAGCGCCCAGGCGCCTATATGGGCATGGGCGAAACGGCCGAGAATGTCGCGCGCGACTACCAGATCCCGCGCGCCGAGCAGGAGGCGCTCGCCGTGAAGAGCCAGCAGAAGGCGGCCGCCGCGCGCTCGGCCGGCAAGCTCGCCGACGAGATCGTGCCGATCAAGACCAAGGGTGGTGAAGTCTCCGAGGACGGCATCATCCGCGCTGACACCACGGCCGAAATCCTCGCCGGCCTCAAGCCCGCCTTCGACAAGGACGGCACCGTCACCGCCGGCACCTCCTCGCCGTTGACCGACGGTGCGAGTGCCGTGCTGGTCACTTCGGCCGAGTTCGCCGCGAAGCATGGCCTCAAGGTGCTCGCCAAGATCAAGGCGGTCGGCATCATGGGCTGTGCGCCCGAGACGATGGGACTTGGGCCCATCGGCGCCAGCCGCAAGGCGCTGGAGCGTGCCGGCATCACCGCCGACCAGCTAGACGTGGTGGAGATCAACGAGGCCTTCGCCAGCCAGGCGATCGCCTGCATCCGCGATCTCGGCCTCAAGGAAGAGACGATCAACATCGACGGCGGCGCGATCGCCATCGGCCACCCGCTCGGCGCGACCGGCGCGCGCATCGTCGGCAAGGCGGCGGCGCTGCTGGAGCGCGAGGGCGGCAAGTACGCGCTCGCCACCCAGTGCATCGGCGGCGGGCAGGGCATCGCCACGGTTCTGGAGCGCGCATAACATGGTCGGCCCAAACCCAACCAACGGCATCAAGAAGGTCTGCGTCATCGGCTCCGGCACGATGGGCGCGGGCATCGCCGCACAGGTCGCCAATGCGGGTGTCCCCGTGCTGCTGCTCGACATCGTGCCGAAGGAGGGCTCGGACCGCGACGCCATCGCCAAGGGCGCGGTGGCGAAGATGCTCAAGACCGACCCGGCGCCCTTCATGTCGAAGCGCGCCGCCAAGCTGGTCGAGACCGGCAATATCGACGATCATCTCGACAAGGCCGGCGAGTGCGACTGGATCGTCGAGGCGATCGTCGAGCGGCTCGACATCAAGCAGTCGCTCTACGAAAAGCTCGAGAAGGTGAAGAAGCCCGGCACGGCGGTCTCCTCCAATACCTCGACCATCCCGCTCGGCCACCTCGTCGAGGGCCGGTCGGACCAGTTCAAGCGCGACTTCCTGATCACCCACTTCTTCAACCCGCCGCGCTATATGCGGCTGCTGGAGATCGTGGCTGGGCCGGAGACCGATGCCGGCCTCGTCGCCAAGGTCGAGGCGTTCGCGGACCGCGCGATGGGCAAGCGCGTGATCCATACGCATGATACGCCGGGCTTCATCGCCAACCGGCTCGGCACCTACTGGCTGGCGATCGCGGTCAATGCCGCGATGGATCTCGGCGTCACCGTCGAGGAGGCGGACCAGATCGGCGGCCGTCCGATGGGCGTGCCCAAGACCGGCATCTTCGGCCTGATCGATCTCGTTGGCGTCGACCTGATGCCGCTCCTCTCCAAGAGCCTCGGCGACACGCTGCCCAAGGGAGATCCCTATTTCGACACGATCCGGCCGATGCCGCTGGTCGAGAAGATGATCGCGGAAGGCTATACCGGCCGCAAGGGCAAGGGCGGCTTCTACAAGCTGGAGAAGGGCAAGGACGGCAGCCGCACCAAGCTGGCGCTGGACCTCGCGTCCGGCGAATACCGCGCCGAGCAGAAGCCCGCGCCTCTGCCCGGCAAGGCCGAGCGCGATCTCGCGGCGCTGGTGACGGCGCCGGGCAAGGTGGGTGAGTATGCCTGGGCGGTGCTCGGCCCGGTCCTCTCCTATGCGGCCAAGCTGGTCGGCGAGGCGGCGGACGACATCGTCGCGATCGATGATGCGATGAAGCTCGGTTACAACTGGAAGTTCGGCCCGTTCGAGCTGATCGACCGGCTCGGGCCGGGCAAGCTCGCCGAGCGCCTCGCGGCCGAGGGCAAGCCGGTGCCGGCGCTGCTCAAGGCGGTGGGCAACAAGCCCTTCTACCGGATCGAGAACGGCAAGCGCCAGTACCTCACCGAAGACGGCTCCTACCGCGACGTGAAGCGCGCCGAGGGCGTGCTGCTGCTCGAGGACATCAAGCTCGGTGCCGAACCGCTCGCCAAGACCGGTTCTGCTTCGCTGTGGGATGTCGGCGACGGCGTGGCCGCGATCGAGTTTACGGCCAAGATGAACGCGCTCGACGAGGAGGTGATCAAGCTGATCAACCTCGCCATCCCGATCGTGAAGGCGCAGTTCAAGGCGCTGGTGATCTACAACGAGGGCAGCAACTTCTCGGCCGGCGCCAATCTCGGCCTCGCCATGTTCGCGGTGAACATCGCGGCGTGGAGCGAGATCGAGAAACTGATCGCTGGCGGGCAAGCGGCGTTCAAGGCGCTGAAATACGCGCCCTTCCCGGTGGTCGCGGCGCCGGCGGGCCTCGCGCTCGGCGGCGGCTGCGAGATCTGCCTGAACTCGGATGCGATCCAGGCCCATGCCGAAACCTATATCGGCCTGGTCGAAACCGGCGTCGGCCTCGTGCCGGGCTGGGGCGGCAACGGCGAGATGCTCGATCGCGCCGCCAAGCCGAAGATGATGCCCAAGGGGCCGATGCCGGCGCTCGGCAAGGTGTTCCAGACGGTCTCGACCGCCACCGTCGCCAAGTCGGCGGCGGAGGCGAAGGAGCAGATGTTCCTGCGCGAGAGCGACGGCATCACCATGAACCGCGATCGCCTGTTGGCGGACGCCAAGGCCAAAGCGCTGTCCCTGGTCGACGGCTATGCCCCGCCCGAGCCGCCGGTGTTCAGGCTGGCCGGCGCCAGTGGCCGCACCGGCCTCAGCATGGCGGTGCGAGACTTCCAGAAGAAGGGCATCGCAACCGCTTATGACGGCGTCGTGGCCGATCGTCTCGCCGAGGTGCTGACGGGCGGCGAGGCCGATCTGATCGATACCGTCACCGAGGACCAGTTGCTCAAGATCGAGCGGGCGAAGTTCCTCGAAAGCATGAAGGACAGCCGCACGCAGGCCCGGATCGAGCATATGCTCACGACGGGCAAGCCACTGCGGAATTGACAACCATGGCCCCGTTCGCCCTGAGGAGGGACTGAGCTTGGCGAAGGCCCGTCTCGAAGGGTGTTGCGCAACGTACTTCGAGACGCCGCTTCGACTTCGCTCAGCGGCTCCTCAGCACGAACGGGAGGTTTGAAGGGACAGGATATGCAGACCTACGACGCGCCGCTGCGCGACATGCGCTTCGTGCTCCACGAGCTGTTCGCCGACGATGGGTTCGGCGGGCTCAAGGCGCACGAGGACTTCACGCCGGACCTGCTCGATGCGGTGCTGGAGGAGGCCAACAAGGTCGCCAAGGACGTGCTGCTGCCGCTGAACGCGAGCGGCGACATCGAGGGCTGCACCTACGAGAATGGCGTCGTCCGCACGCCCAAGGGCTTCAAGCAAGCCTATGACACCTTTCGCGAAGGCGGCTGGGCCTCGCTCGCCTCCGATCCGGAATGGGGCGGGCAGGGCCTGCCCGAGACGGTGAACAAGCTGGTCGAGGAGATGATCTGCGCGACCAATGTGTCGTTCAGCCTCTATCCGGGCCTCACCCACGGCGCGACGACGGCGATCGAGGGCCATGCCTCCGACGAACTGAAGCAGCTCTATCTCCCCAAGATGGTGAGCGCCGAATGGTCCGGCACGATGTGCCTGACCGAATCGCATTGCGGCACCGATCTCGGCCTGCTGCGCACCAAGGCCGAGCCGCAGGCGGACGGGTCCTACAAGATCACCGGCTCCAAGATCTTCATCTCGGCCGGCGACCATGACCTGACCTGCAACGTCATCCATCTGGTGCTTGCGCGCCTGCCCGACGCGCCCAAGGGCGTGAAGGGCATCTCGCTGTTCCTCGTGCCCAAGTTCCTGCCCAAGGACGACGGCACGCCGGGGCCGTCCAACGGCGTCTCGGTCGCGGGCATCGAGCACAAGATGGGCATGAAGGCCTCGGCCACCTGCCAGATGAATTTCGACGATTCGACCGGCTGGCTGGTCGGCCAGCCCAACAAGGGCATGGCCGCGATGTTCACGATGATGAACACCGAGCGCGTTTCGGTCGGCGTGCAGGGCCTCGGCATCAACGAGATCGCCTACCAGTCGGCCGTCGCCTATGCGAAGGAGCGGCTGCAGGGCCGCTCGCTCTCGGGCGTCAAGAACCCCGATGGTCCCGCCGATCCGATCATCGTCCACCCGGACGTGCGCCGCATGCTGATGACGATGCGCGTCTATGCGGAAGGGTGCCGCGCGCTCGGCCAGTGGTGCTCACGCGCGCTCGATGCCGAGAAGCATAGCGACGATCCGGAAGTGAAGGTCCGCGCCACGCGCTTCGTCGCGCTGATGACGCCGGTGGTGAAGGCGCTGTTCACGGATTTCGGATCGGACGCCGCGAACCTCTGCGTCCAGACCTACGGCGGCCACGGCTACATCCGCGAGCATGGCGTCGAGCAGTTCGTCCGCGACAGCCGCATCGCCCAGATCTATGAGGGCACCAACGGCGTGCAGGCGCTCGACCTCGTCGGCCGCAAGCTGCCCGCCGACATGGGCGCCAACCTGCGCCCCTTCTTCCACGCCGTCTCCAACCTGCTGGAGGATATGGCGAAGGTCGATGACAAGGTCCTGAAGATCTGGACCGGGGGGATGCAGCAGGCGTTCGGTGCGCTCCAGCTCTCCACCGCGACGATCGCCCAGAAGGGCCTCAAGGACCCCGAAGAGGCGGGCGCCGCCGCGACCGATTACCTGCGCCTGATGGGGCTGGTCGGCATGGGCCACACTTTCCTCAAGGCCGCGCAGATCGCCACCGCGAAACTCGCGCAGGGCGCCGGCGAGGACGAGGGTTTCTACAAGGCGAAGCTGGCCACTGCCGGCTTCTTCTTCGATCGCATCCTGCCGCAGGCGACCGCGATGTTCCTCGCGATCAAATCGGGCAAGCGTTCGATGATGGCCCTGCCTGCCGAAGCATTCTGACGAGATCGGGCGTGCCAGGGTATCGTGCCGCCCGTACCCCCGGTGCGAGTAGCTTAAGCGTATTGGTTTGACGGGCCGGTGCGGCCCGTCAAACCGTCATCTTCCGCAGTTGCGGGTCGCCCACATCAGCAGGCGCATCCACGCGCGCATGTCGGCATTGTAACGATTCGCTCGCCGTGCCGCGCGAGCAGGCGCGGCCCCCTTCAAGATCGTGGCCATGATTCCCCCGAATCCCCAATGGCTGAGACATAGCGGAAAAGAATGACCGTTTAGCGAACCGTCTCGGGGGTTCGACGAAGGTCTAAAGCCTGCCAGATCACCAAAGCAGGCAGACCGAGCGTGACGTCGCGGGCGCGCTTGATCAGCGAGAGCGCCACCGCAGCCTCCGGCCCCAGGCCGATCAGCGGGCCGAGCAGGACATAGCCCGCCTCCTGCACGCCGATCGCGCCGGGGATCACGAACGCTGCGCCCCTCAGCGCGAAGATCAGGCTTTCCAGCGCGACGATCCGCCAGAAGGCGATCGGCTCCCCGATCAGCGACAGCGCCATGCTGGCAAGCAGCGCGGCGTAGAGCCAGCCCGCGAGATTGAGCAGGAAGGACAGCGCCACCGCGCGTTTGCGGGCATAGATAGTGCCCAATTCCACGTGCAGCCGGTCGAAGGGGATCGGCGCGTTGGGCAGCATCTTACGTGCCAGACCGTCCGCCAGCTTGAGCAGCGGTCGCTGAAGAAAGATGAAGGCGGCGGTGATGGCGATCGACAGCCCCACTCCGATCCACGCCGCCGGGCCGACATGGTGGCGATCGCCGTCGATCAGGATCGAGGCCAGTGCCGCCACGCCGAACAGCGTCACCGCCGCCTGGCTCGCCATCTCGGTGGTGAGATCCACCACCATCGCCGCGTAGGTGCGGGCGGGCGGCAGGCCGAACCGGGTGAGCGCGCGGCCGCCGACGATCAGGCCGCCGAGCTGGCTGAACGGCAGCAGGTCGTTCGCCCCCTCGCGCGCGATCCGTGCCCAAGCGAAGAGCGGCAGGCGGTGCAGCGGCTGGCCCGGCATCGACGCCCACCACGCCGCGCCGAGGATCAGCGACAGGATCAGGCTCGCCACGCAGAAGGCGAGGAAGCCGATCCATCCCATCCGGTCGATCGCGTGGATCAGTCCGCCGAAACCGACGCGGTGCATCGCCCAGATGGCGACGGCGAGCCCGGCGATGGTCGCCAGCGCGATCGGCCAGCGAAGCCGATCCAAGTCAGGCGGTCTTGGGCTTGGGCGCAAACCGGAGCGCGAGGCGCATCATGGCAGGCACGAATTTCGGGCGGATCAGGCGCCTGTCATAGGGCGCGAGGCGGCGGTCGTTCTCGGCGAGGCAGATGCGCGCCAGCTCGGGAAAGCTCACCTCCACGCCCAGCTCTTTGGAGCCGTTGAGCGTGAAGTTGTTCTCCTGCGCCTTGCTGCTGTCCCCCATGCCCTTCGCCATATCGATCCGCTCGAGGATCAGGAAGACCCAAACGGCAAGCACCTTCGCCTCGAAGTACGGGCGGCGCCACCACGGCATGGTCCGGCGCCACCACGCCACCCAGTTGACGAAGAACAGGATGTGGCGGCCCTCCTCGCGCATCACCGGCTCGAACGTGTCGATCAGTGCCTCGGGGAAGAACCCGGTGTCCTTGGCGATCCGGAACAGGCCGAAGCCGAAGAAGCTGTCGATGCATTCCGAATAGCCGGAGCGCATGAAGGCCCATTCCGGGTCCTTGGGCTTCACGTAATCGGGCTCGGGCTCGAGCCCGATGCCGTAAGCCTTCACCATGTCGGCAAGCACGACCTTGTGGCGGGCCTCCTCGAAGGCGTCCATGTCGATCGTGGCCTTGAGCAACGGATCGGTGATCGTCTCGCCGAAGGTCTTCACGAACAGGCCGGTGCGGCCCTCGGTCTGCACCGCCATGTCCCAGATCGGCAGCGAGACGATCTTGGCGCGCGTCTCGGGCTCCAGTTCGGGCCACTCGATCAGGGCGGGCTGATAGGGGTCGTGCGTATCGAGCAGCTGGCGGCACATCAGGCGCAGATGTGCCTCGGACCCGAGCCTGACGGTCTCGTTCGGGCCTGGTGCGGGGGCCTCGATCTTTTCCATCATGCTCATGTCGGGTCCTCCTTTCGGGTCGTGAAGTCCGCGAAACGACCGAGCGTTACTTCTTGCTCCCTGACACGGGCCTTTACGGCTGGATCGACCAGCGCGGCCAGCTCCGCGCGATATTCGTAGCCCGGCGCGGAGCCCGGATAGGCGTCCTGCGTGGCGGGGTGGGTGTAGATTTCGGTGAGACCGGACGGGAGCCGTTCGATCAGCGCGGCGAGGCGACGCGTGGTCATGTGCCCGGACCAGGCGAGGCCGAGCACGCGATCGGGCACGGCAAGCCCGGCGCGGCGGAAACGGCTCGCGAGGCTGCGCGCATAAGGCCCGGCGATGCGGCCGGCGAGGGTGGGCTGTACAGGCTCGACCGCGCCGATCAGGCCGAGCGGCTCGACCGGCGCGCGGGCGGCGACGAGACCGTATCTGGCGCCGATCCTGAGGATCAGCCCGGCGATGGTCGGGTGGAGGTGGAAATGCTTGTGCGCGTTGACATGGTCGAGCGGCAGCCCGGTCGCGGCGAAGGCGGCGAACTGCGCCTCGATCTCTGCGGCCAGCTGGCGACGGACGACAGGGCGAAAGAACATGTTCGCGCCCGCCAGCGCCATGTTGGCGCGGAAATGGCCGGTGGAGTCGACCAGATCGGGTACCTGCTCCGGGGGCAAGGCGGGGCGCCCCTCGACCAGCACGAGATGCAGCCCGACGCCCAGCGCCGGCAGGTGCCGCGCACGGATCAGCGCATCCTCGGCCGCGGCGCCCGCCACCATCAGGCTGGCGGCGGTGAGGATGCCGGTGCGATGCGCGATCTCGATCCCCTCGTTGACAGCGATCGAGGCCCCGAAATCGTCGGCGGTGACGATGAGCCGCCGCTTCACGGCAGGCGCGGCAGATGTGGGAGGAGGATGCGGCGATACGCCCCGGAGTCTGTCCGCGCCGAACCTTGAATCTGCGACACTCCACCTCCGCTCCACGCGTGCCGGGCGTCGTGCATGACAAAATCCGGACATCTCTCATGAAAGAGGACCGGCCGATACATGTAGCGGGATGCTCCGGCAACGTCCTCCTTCGGTCAGCGAAACGGAAGGGTGGTGGCGATGTCCTAATAGGGCCAGATTTTCCTGGCGTGATCATGCCAGCTTTTGCGTTCCGCCAGATGCAGCCGTGCGCCGCCGTTCACCAAGCCCGTCACGGTGCTGACGTCGTCCGCGTCCGCCGGAACGTTGATCTTGCGCGAAATCCAGTATTGCGCAGCGGCATCGGCCGCGAAGGACGGCTGGCCGAGTAGTTCGGGCTGGTCTTCGAGAGGCTGGTTCATCAGCTTGCCGATCGCGCGATAATTGGCGCGACCGGTGATCTGCAGGAAGCCCCGGCCGCGAAAGCGATAGCCGTCGCCCGAGGCGACGTCGCCGTTGCCGTTCTTGCCGGCATAGATGGTGTTGCCGATCGCCTCCGGCCCTTGGGCGATCAGCCGATTGGCGTGCTCGATGCCATGGACGTTGCTGAAGGTCGCAGCCAGAAAAGCGCCCCTGCCGAGCGAATATTTGGTACTCTCCACCAGCGAGCGCAGCCCCCCGGTCTCCTCGCCGACCTGGCCCAGGAAGTTGCACAGTCGCACGGCCGTGTTGATCGCCGCCGTCTGACAGGCATCGGTCAACACCGCAGCATATAGCGCGGCGCGGGATGGATCGAGCGTGGGGCTGAACGTGATCAGCGTGGCCGCGGTGATCTGTACCATCACTGCCCTCCCTGTGCTGCGCCGGGTGCTGGCCAGCCTTCCTTGGGTTCGCCTTCATCGTCTTCGAATAGACGTTCAACGGCGGTCGGCGGCGCCAGGTAGATATTGGTATCGATCTGACCAACCGCGCCGGAGGCAGCACTGTCAGGCGCGGGCGGCGGCGGGACGACCGTCACAGCCACCGTGCCGCTGCTGCCGGGCTGCGGGTCCTGCGATGCCTCGTCCTTGCTCTTTTCGGTGGGCTTCACCGTGGCCCGGATGACCATCAGACGGTTGAGCACGTCGAACCAGAAAGGCGCGCCCAGAGTCACCGCGAATGCCGTCAGCAGAAAGCCTGCGACGATCAGAATGATGTCCATGATGTGACTTTGGCAAACGACGTCCTTCACTGTCGTAAGCCTTGCATCGTTCCAGCCTATGGGCACACTGGTCTTGTCGAGCGCGGTGGTG
Source organism: Sphingomonas chungangi (assembly GCF_013778325.1). Lineage (GTDB taxonomy): Bacteria > Pseudomonadota > Alphaproteobacteria > Sphingomonadales > Sphingomonadaceae > Solisphingomonas > Solisphingomonas chungangi. The sequence goes on from NZ_JACEIB010000007.1 coordinate 73,990, forward strand.
GGATCAGCTTTGCTGCAATCCGCCGCCGTGGTGCAGTTCTTCGCAGCATCCTCGGCCTGGGCGACCACTGCCTGACGCAAGCTGGCGCTTTTCGAAAGCGAATCGGCGATGGTGAGGGTGTTCACGTTGAGGGCGACCGCCATCACCAGGCCCAGGCCGAATATGATGCGTTGGCTGCGCCGTTTGTACCAGCCGGACACCCGGTCCATCGCGCCGTCGAACCATTTCTCGAGATGATCCTGCGCGGCCGCGATGTCGCCGTTGGCGACGTCGACAGCCTGGACGAGCGCGCCGCGCACCTGGTCGTTCGCGATGCCCTCCGCCATCATGCGAAGCTGCTGGAGCGGTTGCAGGGAGGTGGGCGCCGTGCGGGCCATGGCGTCCGGCGCGGCCAGCTTGCCCTGCGCCGCCTGGTCCATCAGCGCGAGGACGAAATTGCGCGAGGGAAGATAGGAGGGGAGATCCTTCATGTTGAAACCGGGCTGGGCGACGTCGCCTCGCATCAGCCCGCGGATCAGCGGGTGCTGGTATACCGCCTTGGCTTCCTGGAGACCGTCCTTTCCCTTCGCGGGATCGCTGAACATCTCCATAATGCCATTATAGAGATTGCTTCCCCGGGCCTTGAGAACCGTCTCGATCATTTCGTGGACCGAAGTCAGCACCAGGCTGGAAAGAAAAAAGATAAAACTGAGGCCAATTCCGACCTCGAGCGAGTCCGAAACCTGCATAGCCCTCCCTCTCGATGGGAACATTGTTCCGCATCAATCAAAGACTGTTCTGTTACGGGAGACGCAAAAAACTGTGCTCGATCATCCTTCAGTGACCGAGGTGAGTCAAGGCGGGAGATTCAGGATGGCGCGCTAGACGAAAGGCGAGCAGGCTGGCGCTTCTGAAGTGATCTCTCGGTCGCCCGGCCCAAAGTTCAGCATTAGACTTTCGGTTTACGCCGCTTCCTTGCGGTGGCGCAGGAAGCTGAAGAATTCGACGCCTTCGCGCAGGCGGCGCTTCATCATGTCCCAGTCGCGCACCATCTCGCCCACGATCGCGCCGATCTTGCGGGGGCGGAAGTAGAAGCGCTTGTAGAACTCCTCCACCTTGTCGAAGATCACCGCCGACGAGAGGTGTGGGTAGGAGAGCTGCGCGATCTGGGTGCCGTCGTCGTTCAGCAGGTGGTCGGTGCCGTCGAACCACTTGTTCTCGACCGCCTGATTATACAGGAACGTGCCCGGATAGGGCGCCGCGAGGCTCACCTGGATGGTGTGTGGGTTGAGCTCGATCGCGTAGCGGATCGTCTCCTCGATCGTCTCCAGCGTCTCGCCGGGCAGGCCGAGGATGAAGGTGCCATGGATGGTCAGGCCGAGCGCGTGCGCGTCCTTGGTGAACTGGCGCGCGACCTTGGTCAGCAGGCCCTTCTTGATGTTGTGGAGGATCTGCTGGTTGCCGCTCTCGTAGCCGACCAGCAGCACGCGGCAGCCGCCTTCCTTCATCGCCTTGAGCACCGGCTGCGGCACGTTGGCCTTGGCGTTGCAGCCCCAGGTGATGTCGAACCCCTTCTGGCCGAAGCCGAGCTTGGCCAGTTCGCCCGACAGCTCGACGACGAAATCGTGCGCGTCGGCCAGCGTGTCGTCGTCGAAGAAGATCTCCTTGATCTCGGGCATCTCCTTGAGGACGTATTTCACCTCCTCGATCACCGCCGCGACCGAGCGGTGGCGATAGCGGTGGCCCGCGATCGTCTGCGGCCACAGGCAGAAGGTGCAGCGGCTCTTGCAGCCGCGCCCGGTGTAGAAGCTCACGTAAGGATGGCGCTGGTAGCCGCCGTAATATTTGGTGAGGTCGAGGTCGCGCCGGTAGATCGGCGAGACCATCGGCAGCACGTCCATATTCTCGATCTGCGCGCGATCCTTGTTGCGGACGATGTCGCCGCTTGGTGACCGCCAGGTGATGCCGTCGATCTCGGCGAGCGGCTTGCCCGACGCCAGCTCGACGCAGGTGAAATCATATTCCTCGCGGCACACGAAATCGAGCGCCTCGGTGGCTTTCAGGCTCTTCTCGTCCTCGATCATCACCTTGGCGCCGACCATGCCGACCAGCGCCTTCGGGTTGCGCTGCTTGATCAGCTCGGCGGTCTGCACGTCCTGCCGGAAGCTGGGCGTCGAGGTGTGGAGGATGATCAGCTCCTTGTCGTCCACCTCATGCGCGATGTCCTCCCAGCTCTGGTCTTGCGCGGGCGCATCGATCAGGCGCGATCCCTCGATCATCGCGGCGGGCTGGGCGATCCAGGTCGGATACCAGAAGCTCTTGACCTCTCGTTTCATCTGGTAGCGGGCGCCGGCGCCGCCGTCATACCCGTCGAAGGAGGGGCCCTGCATGAAGAGGGTCTTGAGCGTCATGGTCGTGCAGTCTCCGTCTCGGCCGTCATCCGGCCGTCCTCCGCCATATGCAATCGAGCGCCCCGCCAATCAACACGGCGGGTGAAGAAGGCTCCAAGATAGAGACCGAAAGACAACAGGTCGCGCGCCGGCAGCCACCAGAGCGGCGCAGTGCGGCGGCCGGTGATCAGGTCGATCCGCTCGGCCAGCGCGAGGCGGGCGAGGATGGCGACGAAGGTTACCCAACAGCCGGCGCCGGCCGCGAAGGCGATCAGGCCCCAGACCAGCGGGTAGGTGACGATGCTGCCAGCATAGCCCGCTGGATCGAGCATCCGGACGGTGGCGTTCCAGCGCAGCTCATGCGCGGCGAGCGCGGCGAGGCTGGTCTCCGTGCAGCCGTGAGTGACGATCGGCGGCGGCACGACGACCTTGAGGCCGAGCTCGCGCACCGCCATGCCGATGGCATGGTCGTCGGCGAGGAGATCCTTGAAACGCTCGAAGCCGCCGATCGCGTCGAGCGTCTCGCGCCGCATGGCGATGGTGGAGCCCATGCAGGGCTTGGCGAGGCCGGTGGCGAGGCCGACCATCACGCTGGGCAGAAAACCCCAGCTGATCCCGGCCGCCGCCATGCGCGACCAGCCGTTGGTCTCGCCACGCCCGGCATAGAGCAGTGTGACGACGCCGACGCCCGGCTCGTCCAGCGCGGCGACGATGCGCGCGGCATAGTCGCGCGGAACCGCCATATCGCTGTCGGAGAGGATGATGATATCGCTCTCGACGGCATTCATCATGTTGATAAGATTGGAAATCTTTCCATTCGAGCCATTCCGGCCCGGATCGATCACTCGTGTGGCCTTTGTCGCTTTCGGCACGGCGCCAAGCGCCGGATCGGCCGGATCGGAGACGCCGCACACCATCGCGATCGGCCCGCCATAATCCTGATCGAGAAAGCCTTCGAGCTTGGCGGCCAACTCTGGCTCCGGCCCGTGCAGCGGCTTGAGCATGGTGATCGAGGGCGTCGCCACCGGAGGCTTCGCGGGCGTGGCCTGCCATCGCCCCGCCAGCGCGGCCCCCGCCAGATTGTACGCGACACCCACCATCGCGACGGCCGCTAGGATATCGGGGATGAAGCCGGGCACTCCGTTTCCTTAAAGCGGTGTCATCGAACGCTGTGGGGTTCCCAAATGCCTCCGTGCCGCCCTAGAAGCCAGCGCGATGAAGGGGACGATCCTGATAACCGGCGTGTCGGGCTTCGTGGGCGCGGCTGTGGCCAAGGCCTTCGCGGCCGATGGCTGGCAGGTGAAGGGCCTAGCCCGCGCCTCCAGCCCCACGACCAACCTCGAAGGTTTCCCAGGCGAGATCATACGCGGCGACATGATGGATCCGATCGCGATGGCGCGCGCTCTGGAGGGGTGCGACGCGCTCGCCCATGTCGCGGCCGATTACCGGCTGTGGGCACCGGACCCCGAAGAGATCGTCCGCCACAATCTCGAAGGCACGCGCGTCGTGATGGAGGCGGCGCTCGCAGCCGATGTGAAGCGCATCGTTTACACCAGCAGCGTCGCCACGATCGCACCGCTGCCCGACGGGGCGGCGGGCGAAGACCGGCCGCTGACCGAACAGACCGCGATCGGCGCCTACAAGCGATCCAAGGTGGCGGCGGAGCGGCTGGTCGAGCGGATGGTGGCGGAGCGCAGCCTGCCCGCCGTGATCGTCAACCCCTCGACTCCGATCGGACCGCGCGACGTGAAGCCGACGCCGACCGGCCGAATCCTCGTCGAGGCGGCGACAGGCAAGATCCCGGCCTTCGTCGATACCGGCCTGAACATCGTCCATGTCGACGACGTGGCGCGCGGGCATGTGCTGGCGCTAGACAAGGGCGAGCCCGGTCGCCGCTATATCCTCGGCGGCGAGGACGTGATGCTGCAGGCGCTGCTCACCGAGTTGGCGCATCGCGTCGGCCGCAAGCCGCCGACGATCAGCCTGCCGACTGTTCCGCTGATGCCGCTCGCGGCGGTGTCCGAAGCGTGGGGCTGGCTCAGGAACAAGGAACCACTCTTTACCCGCGACGCGCTCCGGATGGCGAAGTACAAGATGTTCTTCTCATCGGAACGCGCGAAGACGGAGCTCGGCTATACCTATCGACCTTGGCAACAGGCGGTGGGCGACGCGCTGGACTGGTTCCATGGGCAGGGCATGATCTGATGCTGGTCGCGCTCCTGTCGCTCTTGATATGGATCGGCCTGCTCGCCTTCCGCGAGCGCTTCTGGCTGGCCCGCGATACCGACGAGACGGCGATGCCCGATCCGGCGGCGTGGCCCGCGGTCACCGCCGTCATCCCCGCGCGTGACGAGGCGGAGGTGATCGGCCGCGCCATCGCCAGCCACATCGCGCAGGATTATCCGGGCGAGTTCCATATCGTGCTGGTCGACGACGGTTCCAGCGACGGCACCGCCGCGCTCGCGCAGGATGCGGCCCAAGGATCGGATCGCCTCGCCGTCATCGCCGGCACGCCGCCGCCCTCGGGCTGGACGGGCAAGCTCTGGGCGATGCGCAACGGTGTCGAGCAGGCCGGAGGTGCGCCCACCTATCTCTGGTTCACCGACGCCGACATCGCCCACGCGCCCGACACGCTGCGCTCGCTGGTCGCGCGGTCCGAGCGGGACAGGCTGGTGCTCAACTCCCTGATGGCGGAGCTGCGCTGCGACAGCCTCGCCGAGCAGGCGATGATCCCGGCCTTCGTCCTGTTCTTCCAAATGCTCTATCCCTTCCGGCTCGTGAACCGCCCGCAAGCGAAGCTCGCGGCGGCGGCGGGCGGCTGCATGCTGGTGAAGCGCGAGGCGCTCGGCAAGGCGGGCGGCCTCGCCGTGATCGCCGACGCCATCATCGACGATTGCGCGATGGGTGAGACGATGAAACGGCAAGGCCCGATCCGCCTCTCGCTCACCCGCCGTTCGGTGAGCCTCAGGCCCTATGGCGGCTGGGGCGAGATCGTCGCGATGATCAGCCGCTCGGCCTACGCGCAACTCGGCTACTCGCCGCTGATGCTGGCCGGCACGATGATCGGGCTGCTGCTGATGTTCGTCGCGCCGGTGGGGCTGGCCCTGTTCGGCACCGGCGGGGCGCGGTTGTGCGGGGCGCTGGCCTGGGCTGCGATGGCGGTCTGCCATCAGCCGATGCTGCGCTTCTACCGGCAGTCGCCGCTCTGGGGGCTTGCCATGCCCGCCATCGGCATGGTCTACGCCGCCGCGACTTTCCTATCCGCCTTGCAGTATTGGCAAGGGCGGGGAGGCATGTGGAAGGGGCGGGCGCAGGCCCGGGGAACATGAACGCCACCGCCGCAGACCTTGCTTCCGGCAAGGGACACAAGGACGAGAATTTCCCGGTCGCCAGCAAGCTGGTGGCGCCGCAGTTCCGCGCGCCCGTGATGGCCTTCTACCGCTTCGCGCGCCTCGCCGACGACATAGCCGATCATGAGTCGGTCTCCGCCGATCAGAAGCTGGAGCGGCTCGAGATCATGCGTCTCGGCATTACCGGCGAATGCGATGCAGAGCCTTCCGCCGTCGCGTTGCGACAGGTGATGGCCGAGCGCCGACTCGACCCGATCCATGCGCTCGATCTGCTGGAGGCCTTCCGTCGCGACGCGACCAAGCTGCGCTACGGCAGCTGGGACGAGCTAATGGATTATTGCCGCTATTCCGCCAGTCCGGTCGGCCGCTTCGTGCTCGACGTGCATGGCGAGGATCGCGCGCTGTGGCCCGCCAACGATGCCCTGTGCACCGCGCTGCAGATCATTAATCACCTGCAGGATTGCGGGAAGGATTTCCGCCAGCTCGACCGCGTCTATCTGCCGCAGGACATGCTGGCGACGGCCGGAGCACGCACCGCCGAGCTGGGCGATTGCAAGGCCTCGCCTGCCTTGCTCACCGTGATCCAGGCCTGCGCCGAGCGGACCCAGCATCTGCTCGCCGAGGCCGCCCCCTTCGCGCGCGGGATCAAGGATCGCCGGCTCGGCGTCGAGGTGGCGGTGATCCAGCGCCTCGCCGTCAGCCTCGCCGCCCGGCTGCGCCGCCGCGATCCGCTGTCCGAGCGCGTTCATCACGCCAAGGCCGAGGCGTTTTTGCTCGCCTCCGGCGCGGCGCTGGGAAGGTTCGTTCGCCCGTGAATGCGCCTTCGGCTTCGGGCTCCTCTTTCTATGCGGGGATGAAGGTGCTGCCGCGCCCCGAGCGGCACGCCATGTACGCACTCTACGATTTCTGCCGCATCGTCGACGATATCGCCGACGACCAGCAGGGTGACCGCCCCGCGCGTGCCGCGCAGCTCGATCGCTGGCGCGCCGATCTCGACAGCCTCTATGCCGGCGGCGATCCGGGCGTGGCGGCGATGCTGGTCGAGCATGTCCGCCGCTTCGGGCTGAGGCGCGAGGATTTCGAGGCGGTGATCGACGGCATGGCGATGGACGTCGAGCACGACATGCGCTGGCCCGCCGCCGACACGCTCGATCTCTATTGCGACCGGGTGGCGAGCGCGGTCGGGCGGCTGTCGATCAAGATCTTCGGGATGGAGGAGCGCGCCGGGTTCGAGCTCGCCCACCATCTCGGCCGCGCGCTGCAGCTGACCAACATCCTGCGCGACATCGACGAGGATGCCGCGATCGGCCGCGTCTATCTGCCGCTCGAGGCGATCGAGGCGCAGGGCATCGCGGTCGGCGACATCGCGACGGTGATCGGCGATCCGCGCATCGACGGCGCGGGGCAGATGCTCGCCCGCCAGGCGCAGGAACACTTCCTGACGGCGCAGGCGATCCTCAAGGCGCGGCCCAAGGGCCACCTGATCGCGCCGAAGCTGATGGCGGCGGCCTATTCGGAGCTGCTGCGCCGGATGCGGCTGGCGGGCTGGGCGCCGCCGCGCGAGCGGATCCGCCACAATCGGCTGGCGCTGGCCTGGACGCTGGTGAAGCTCCGGCTCGGGCGGTGAAGCGCGCGCATGTTATCGGCGCGGGGCTGGCGGGGCTCTCGGCCGCCGTCGCGCTGACGCAGGCGGGCTATCGGGTAACGCTGAGCGAGGCGGCGCGGCAGGCGGGCGGGCGCTGCCGATCCTATCGCGATCCGCAGCTTGGCCTCACGATCGACAACGGCAACCATCTTGTCCTGTCGGGCAACGAAGCGGCGCGCGCCTATCTCGCGACGATCGGTGCGAGCGAGCGGCTGGCGGGACCGGACGAGGCACGCTTCCCCTTCGTGGACGTGGCGAGCGGCGAACGCTGGGTGCTTCATCCCAATGCCGGGCCGATCCCGTGGTGGCTGTTCTCGAAGCAGCGGCGCGTGCCGGGCACGGCTCCGCTCGATTACCTCTCGTTGGCGCGGTTGATGGGCGCCTCGGCCGACCAGACGATCGGGCAGGTGCTGCGGCCCAAGGGAGCTTTGTGGGAGCGGCTGCTCGACAATTTCCTCGTCTCGGCGCTCAACACCCCAGCGGAGGACGGCTCAGCCGAACTGGCCGGCGCGATCGTGCGCGAGACCTTGGCCAAGGGCGGGGCCGCTTGCCGCCCGCTTATCGCCGAGCCGACGCTGTCCGCCGCCTTCGTCGATCCGGCGCTGGCGTGGCTGGAGGCGCGGGGCGCGAGCATCCGGCTGGGGCGCCGTCTCCGCGCGCTGGAACTGGTTGAACGCGTCACGGCGCTGGATTTCGCGGACGGCCGGGAGGAGATTGCGGGCGACGAGCCGGTCGTCCTCGCAGTCCCTGCGTGGGTAGTCGCCGATCTGATACCGGGCCTCGTCGTGCCGGACACGCATCATGCCATCGTCAACGCGCACTTCCTCGCGACGCCGCCGGCCGGTGCCGCGCCGATCACCGGCGTGGTCGGCGGCACGGCGGAATGGGTGTTCGCTTTCTCCGATCGCCTTTCCACCACCACCAGCGCCGCCGACGCGCTCGCCGAGGAGGATCGCGAGGCGGTCGCGCGCAGGCTGTGGGCCGACGTCGCCAAGGTTCACCACCTCTCGTCCGAACTCCCTCGTTGGCAGATCGTCACCGAGAAGCGCGCGACCTTTTCGGCCACACCCGAGCAGGAAAAACGCCGCCCCGGATGCCGCTCGTCGCACGATAACCTGTTCTTGGCTGGCGACTGGACGAAAACGGGGCTACCGGCCACCATCGAAGGCGCGATCCGTTCGGGAAGGACGGCGGCCGCCGCAGTGGTGAACGGGAAAGCGTAGATTTGCTCGACGTGGAAGACATCGCGACCGATCCGCTCGACGGCATCGACGCGGCGATCGGCCGTGCGACGACCGCCCTCAAGCGCGACCAGAAGGCCGACGGCCACTGGGTGTTCGAGCTGGAGGCGGACGCCACCATCCCCTCCGAATATATCCTGCTGCGCCACTATCTCGGCGAGCCCGACGATCTTGAGCTGGAGGCGGCGATCGGCCGCTATCTGCGCCGCATACAGGGATCGCATGGCGGCTGGGCGCTCTATCATGACGGCGCCTTCGACATCTCGGCGACGGTGAAGGCCTATTATGCGCTGAAGATGATCGGCGACGACATCGATGCGCCGCACATGGCGCGGGCGCGGGCCGAGATATTGAAGCGCGGGGGGGCGGCGGCGTCGAACGTCTTCACCCGCATCCAGCTGGCCTTGTTCGGCGCGGGCAAGTGGAGCGGCGTGCCCGAGGTGCCGGTCGAGCTGATGCTGGCGCCGAAGTGGTTCCCGATCAACCTCTACCGCATGTCCTACTGGGCGCGCACCGTGATCGTGCCGCTGATCGTGCTGACCGCGCTCCGCCCGGTGGCGCGCAATCCGCGCGGCGTGAAGATCGACGAGCTGTTCGTGCCGGGCAACCCGCCGCTCAAGCGCGCGCTGCCGGGCAAGTGGCAGTGGGAGATGGGCTTTGGCGCGCTCGACGTGGTGCTGAAGCGCGGGCGGCGACTCTGGCCGAAGACAGTGCGCAAGAAAGCGATCGATGCCTGTGTGGCGTTCGTCACCGAGCGGATCAACGGCACCGATGGCCTCGGCGCCATCTACCCGGCGATCGCCAATTCGGTGATGATGTTCGATGCGCTCGGCTATGGCCCCGACCATCCCGAGCGCGCGCTGGCCCGCGAGGCGATCGAGAAATTGCTCGTTCACCGGGATGACGGCGAGGTCTATTGCCAGCCCTGCGTCTCGCCGGTGTGGGACACGGCGCTGGCCGCCCACGCCATGCTGGAGGCGGGCGAGGACGAGGCCGCCACGAAGGGGCTCGACTGGCTCACGCCGCGCCAGATCCTCGACGTGAGGGGTGACTGGGCCGAGCAGCGTCCTGAGGTCCGGCCCGGCGGCTGGGCCTTCCAGTACGGCAACGATCATTATCCCGATCTCGACGACACCGCCGTGGTGGTGATGGCGATGGACCGGGCGCGGGGTAAACTCGGCGACCGCTATGACGAGGCGATCGATCGCGGCGTGGAGTGGAATGCCGAGCTGCAGAGCCACGACGGCGGCTTCGCGGCCTTCGATGCCGACAACACGCATTTCTACCTGAACGACATTCCCTTCGCCGATCACGGCGCTTTGCTCGATCCGCCGACGGCCGACGTGACGGCGCGCGTCGTCTCGATGCTGGCGCAGGTCGGCGAGCCGGTCGACAGCCCGCGCATGAAGGCGGCTCTGGAATGGCTGCGCAAGGATCAGCATCCCGAGGGCAGCTGGTGGGGCCGCTGGGGCGTCAACTACATCTACGGCACATGGTCTGTGCTGTGCGCGCTGAACGCGGCGGGAGTGGATCCTGCCAATGCGATGGTCCGCCGCGCGGTGCGCTGGCTGGTGACGATCCAGAACTCTGACGGCGGCTGGGGCGAGAGCTGCGACAGCTACGATCTCGCCCGCAAGGGGCATGAAGCGGCCTCCTCGATCGCCTCGCAGACGGCGTGGGCCTTGCTCGGGCTGATGGCTGCGGGCGAAGTCGATCATCCCGCCGTCGTGCGCGGCGTCGCCTGGCTGGAGCGGCATCAGGCGGAAGACGGCCTGTGGGGTCAGGAGCATTATACCGGCGGCGGCTTCCCGCGCGTCTTCTATCTGCGCTACCACGGCTATCCGAAATATTTCCCGCTCTGGGCGCTGGCCCGCTATCGCAATCTCAAGCGCGGCAATACGCGCCGGGTGGAGTTCGGGATGTGACCATCCTTATCGCCACCGGGATGAAAAGCGAGGCGAGGGCGCTGGCACGGGACGGCGTGATCGTCGCTACCGCCGGCACCGATCATGCGCGGCTGGAGGCGGAGCTGGAGGCCGGCGTCGCGGCCGGCGCCACCGCGATCCTGTCGATGGGACTCGCCGGCGCGCTGGCGCCGCTGCTCAAGCCCGGCGACTGGGTGGTCGGCACCCTCTCGCCCACCGGCATGGTTCGGCGCGAATGGAGCGTCGGCGCTGGGTCGGCCCGGCCCAAAGAGGCCAAGCCCGATCCCCGCCCGGTTGCGCAGAAGGAGGCGTCGGCCGCCTGGATCACGCGGATCGCGGCGATCCTGCCGGGCGCGGTGGTCGGCCGCATCCATGCCGATGGCGAGATGGTGATCACCGCCGCGCAGAAGGAGAATCTCCACTTCACCGAGCGCGCGCTCGCCTGCGACATGGAGAGCCACATCGCCGCGCGCGTGGCGCAGCGCCATCATCTGCCCTTCGCGGTGGCGCGGGTGATCTCGGACGAGGCGGATCGATCGCTTCCGCTCGCGGCGCAGGTGGCGATGGCGCCGGATGGCGGAGTGCGGATCGGTGTGGTGCTGCTCGCCTTGCTCAAGCGGCCGTGGCAGCTCTTCGCGCTGATCGGGCTGGCGCTGGCGACGGCGAGCGCGATGCGGGCGCTGGCGAGCGGGTATCGGTCGCTGGCCGAGGATGGCTTCGGCAAGCCAACGCCCGATCAAACGATCCGTTCGTCCTGAGCGAAGTCGAAGCACGGGCAGCAAGCGAAACGGCTGAGGCCCGCAGTTCGACTTCGCTCAGTGCGAACGGTGTTCTAAAACGCCAAGTTCAGTCCGCCGACACCACGTGCTTGGCCGAACCCGGCTTGGTCGCCTTGATCCGTGCAAGTTCACGCTCGACGTGCGTGGAATAGACGTCCTCGGCCGGGCGCGCGTGGCTGAGATCGATGTCCTTCGCCATCGGGCCCGACGTCCGGACACCCTTGCGCGCGACCTTCAGGAACTCCAGCGGGCGCTTCACGCCCTCGGCCGCGGCCGTGCCCTCGAAGCCGCAATGGACCATGCAGTCGCCGCACTTCTCATACTTGCCGACGCCGTATTTGTCCCACTCGGTATCTTCCATCAGCTCCTTGAAGGTCTTCACATAGCCTTCGCCGAGCAGGTAGCAGGGCTTCTGCCAGCCGAAGATCGTGCGCAGCGGCATCGACCAGGGCGTGCACTCGTAGGAACGGTTGCCGGCGAGGAAATCGAGGAACAGCGGCGAGTTGGTGAACTTCCACTTCTTCGCGCCGTCGCCCTTGGCGAAGACTTCGCGGAAGAAGGTCTTGGTGCGCTCGCGGGTGAGAAAATGCTCCTGGTCCGACGCACGCTCGTAGGCATAGCCCGGCGACAGCGTGATCTCGACGTCCAGCCGCTCCATCTCGTCGAAGAAGGCGGCGAGGCGGTCCGCGTCGGCGCCCTCGAACACGGTGCAGTTCACCTGCACGCGGAAGCCGCGCGACTTGGCGAGGTTGATCGCCTCGACCGCGACATCGTAGGTGCCGGCGAGATCGACGGCATGATCGTGCATCGCCTGATCGCCGTCGAGATGGATCGACCAGGTGAAGAAGGGGTCCGGCTTGTAGTCGTCGATCTTCTTCTTGAGCAGCAGCGCGTTGGTGCACAGGATCACGAACTTCTTCTTCGCGAGATAGCCCTGCACGATCCTGGGCATGTCCTTATGCAGCAGCGGCTCGCCGCCGGCGATCGAGACGGCGGGCGCGCCGCATTCGTCGATCGCCTCCATGCACTGCTCGTAGCTCATGCGCTGGTTCAGGATCGGATCGGGATAGTCGATCTTGCCGCAGCCCGGGCAGGCGAGGTTGCAGCGGAACAGCGGCTCCAGCATCAGCACCAGCGGATAGCGCTTGGCGGTGAGCGCCTTCTTGACCGTGTAGCCGCCGATGCGGGCCAATACGGGGAGGGGCAGGGTCATGACTGTTCCTTAGGCTACGCGGGCGCGTTGCGGCAGGCGATTCAGCGCCGGCGGCAGGCGGAATTGGACGTTTTCTTCGAGGCCGTCCAGCTTTTCGACGCTGGCGGGGGTGACGGCCTGGATAGCGACGATGACGCTCTGCACCAGCTCTTCGGGCGCGGACGCGCCGGCGGTGAGGCCGATCGTCCCTACGCCGTCGAGCCAGGCGGGATCAAATTGCGAGCCATCGGCGATCAGGTAAGCGGGCTTGCCCATCTCCTCGCCGATCTCGCGCAGGCGATTGGAGTTGGAGCTGTTCGGCGACCCGACGACCAGCAACAGATCGGCCGACTTGCACAATTCGCGCACCGCCGACTGACGATTTTGCGTAGCGTAGCAGATCTCGGCCGTGGATGGCCCGGTGAGATCGGTAAAGCGGGCCTCCAGCGCGGCGATGATGACACGCGTGTCGTCCACCGAGAGCGTCGTCTGGGTAATATAGGCGACCGGCGCATCGACCGGGATCGGCAGCGCGGAGACCTCCTCCGGCGTGCCGACGAGGTGGATCTCGCCGTCGATCTGGCCGAGCGTGCCCTCGACCTCGGGGTGGCCGGCATGGCCGATCAGGATCAAAGTCCGCCCGGCCGCGACATAGCGGCGGCCCTGGTTGTGCACCTTGGAGACGAGCGGGCAGGTCGCGTCGATCACGGGAAGCCCCCGAGCCTCGGCATCCTTCTGCACCGCCCGGGATACGCCGTGGGCCGAGAAGATCGTCACCTCGCCGGCGGGCACCTCGTCCAGCTCCTCGACGAAGACGGCGCCCTTGGCCTTCAACGTATCGACGACGTGGCGGTTATGGACGATCTCGTGCCGCACATAGACGGGGGCACCCACCCGATCGAGCGCCCGGTCCACGATGTCGATCGCGCGGATCACGCCCGCGCAGAAACCGCGTGGCTGGGCGAGCAGTATCTTGACCATCCATAACTCCCGACAGGGTATGCTCACATAGTCGTTCCGCCGCGGTTGCGAAAGTGACACGGAAGCCACACGGACCGAGCTTGTTCAGTCGGCGTTATGGCGACAGGCACCATGAAGCCCCGCTGACCAAAGGATGACGACCTTGAAACACGCTTTCCGCATCTTCGCCCTGATGACGCTCGCCGCGCCGGCGGTGGCCCACGCGGACGCAAGCGAGCCCGCGGCGCGGATCGGCGCCTATGACGATGCCGTGATCGGGGTAATGAAGGCGAAGCTGGGCACGGCTGCGCGTGCCGATCGTTTCGAGCCGATCGTGAAGGCCTATTACGACATGCCGACCATCGCCGGTCTCGTCGCCGGCCCGGCCTGGGCAAGCGCGTCGGCGACGGACAAGGCGTCGGCGATAACGGCGCTGACGCGGCATTCGGCGGTGAGCCTTGCCCGTAATTTCAAGGATTATGACGGCACGCCGTTCACGGTCGATCCCAAGGTGATCGCACGCGGACCGGACCGGGTGGTGAAGGTTACGATCGGTACGGACCTGCTCTACTACCGGATGCGCCAGTCGGCGGGCACGTGGAAGATCGTCGATGTCATCTCCAGCGGAGTCAGCAACCTGGCCCTCCAGCGTGCCGATCTTGCGACGACGATCCAGAGCGGCGGGTTGCCGGCGCTGGTGAAGAAGCTGGCACAGCTCGACGCGGTGAAGTGAGTTTTATCGTGCGCAGATTTTAGCGCGTCGGTTGATCCAGCAGCCTTTCACCCAACGCACTGTGCCAAGCGGATCGAGCGCGTGGTCGTCGTTGGGATCGGCGTTCCATGTCGCGTCGCCGGTGCCGTCGGAATTGGCGTCGACCTGCGCGAAGTGCGAGCGTTTTGGCTTGCCGCCGTCCCACGTGTTGAGCGTGTAGCTGTGGCCGCCCAGGGGGAACACTTGGCACGGATTGTTGACGCGCACCTTCCCGTCGACGGCGAGATAGCAGTGCTTGATCGGTGATTTCGCCTCGACAGGGGCGGCGGACAGGCCGGCCACGACGGCGGCGGCTAAGCAGGCAATAGCGATCTTCATGGCGGACCAACCCGCCAGCCCGCCCATCGTCTCTCCATCGGCCACGAAAAAAGGGGCCTCCGTCGCCGGACGCCCCTTCTTCGTCAGCCGGTTAGCGCCGATCAGTCGTCGTCGCGCGTCAGGAAGGCAGGCGCGAAGTCCGGCGCGGGGCCGTCATCGTTGCCGCCACCCGAGCGCTCGCGACGCGGGCCGCGATCGCCACGGTCACCGCCGCGGTCGCCACCGCGATCCCGGCGGGGGCCGCCACGGTCGCCGTCGCGGCGCGGGCCGCGATCGCCACGGCCTTCGCCGCCCCGATCACCCCTGGGGCCACGGTCACCACCCTCGCGCGGCTCGCGCGGCGGGCGGGTGTCCTCCAGCTCGGCGCCGGTCTCCTGATCGACGACGCGCATCGACAGGCGGACCTTGCCGCGCTGGTCGATCTCGAGGACCTTGACCTTCACTTCCTGGCCCTCGGTCACGACGTCCTTCGGCGAGGCGACGCGCTCGTTCTTCATCTCCGAGACGTGGACGAGGCCGTCCTTGCCGCCCATGAAGTTCACGAAGGCGCCGAAATCGACGATGTTGACGACCTTGCCGTTGTAGATCTTGCCGACCTCGGGCTCCTCGACGATGCCCTTGATCCAGTTCATCGCGGCCTCGATCTGCGCCGTGTCGGACGACGAGATCTTGACGGTGCCGTCATCGTCGATGTCGACCTTGGCGCCGGTGGTGGCGACGATCTCGCGGATCACCTTGCCGCCGGTGCCGATCACGTCGCGGATCTTGTCCTTGGGAACGGACATCGTCTCGATGCGTGGCGCGTGGGCCGAAAGCTCGGTGCGAGTGTGGTCGAGCGCCTTGGCCATTTCGCCGAGGATATGAGCGCGGCCTTCCTTGGCCTGGTGCAGCGCGGTCTCGAAGATCTCCTTGGTGATGCCGGCGATCTTGATGTCCATCTGCATCGTGGTGATGCCTTCGGACGTGCCGGCCACCTTGAAGTCCATGTCGCCGAGATGATCCTCGTCGCCGAGGATGTCGGAGAGGACGGCGAACTTCTTGCCTTCGAGGATCAGGCCCATCGCGATGCCCGAGACCGGGCGCTTGATCGGCACGCCGGCATCCATCATCGCGAGCGAACCGCCGCACACCGTCGCCATCGACGAGGAGCCGTTGCTCTCGGTGATGTCGGAGGTCAGGCGGATCGTGTAGGGGAACTCCTCCTTGGTCGGCAGCACGCCGTGCAGCGCGCGCCACGCCAGCTTGCCATGACCCACTTCGCGGCGACCCGGCGCGCCGAAGCGACCCACTTCACCGACCGAATAAGGCGGGAAGTTGTAGTGGAGCATGAAATGCTCGTAGCGCAGCCCGGTCAGGCCATCGATCATCTGCTCGCTCTCCTTGGTACCCAAGGTGCAGGTGGAGATCGACTGGGTCTCGCCGCGGGTGAACAGCGCCGAACCGTGCGCGCGCGGCAGGAAGTGCGCCTCGGCCACGATCGGGCGGATCTGGGTGGTGGTGCGGCCGTCGATGCGGGTGCCGTCCTTCAGGATGGCGCCGCGCACGATCTCAGCCTCGAGCTTCTTGACGAGCTTGATGGCGACCATCTGCTCCTGCGGGCTCTTGTCGGCCATGGCGGCCTTCGCCTTGGCACGCGCCTCGTTCAGCGCGTTCGAGCGGGCCGACTTGTCGACCAGCTTGTAGGCCTTCTCGATGTCCTTGCCGATCAGCTTCTTGAGCTCGGCCTTGACCTTCGAATTGTCGTCGCCGGACTTCAGCTCCCACGGATCCTTGGCCGCCTTCTCTGCGAGCTTGATGATCGCACCGATGACCTCGCGGCAGGCGTCGTGCGCGAACATGACGGCGCCGAGCATGACCTCTTCCGAAAGCTCCTTGGCTTCGGATTCGACCATCATCACCGCGTCCTGCGTGGCGGCGACGACGAGATCGAGCGAACCGGCGGCGACGTCGGCGTCGGTCGGGTTCAGGAGATACTCGCCGTCCTTGTAGCCGACGCGCGCGGCGCCGATCGGGCCCATGAACGGCACGCCCGAGATGGTGAGCGCGGCCGAGGCGGCGACCATCGCCAGGATATCCGGCTCGTTCTCGCCGTCATAGCTCAGCACCTGGGCGATGACGTTGATCTCGTTGTAGAAGCCCTCCGGGAACAACGGGCGCACGGGGCGGTCGATGAGGCGGGAGACGAGCGTCTCCTTCTCGGTGGCGCCGCGCTCGCGCTTGAAGAAGCCGCCGGGGATGCGGCCGGAGGAGAAATACTTCTCCTGATAGTGGACGGTGAGCGGGAAGAAGTCCTGCCCTTCCTTCACCGACTTGGCGGCGGTGACGGCGCACAGCACGACCGTCTCGCCGAGCGTCGCGAGCACCGCGCCGTCGGCCTGGCGGGCGACGCGGCCCGTTTCCAGCGTGAGGGTCTTGCCGCCCCACTGGATTTCCACCTTCTTGGTATCGAACATTTGGTTTCCTTCTCCGGCGACCCGATGTCGGCCGGGACCTACTTGCGGGCTAGCCGGCCCGCGGCGGTTCGGAGTCTGTCCGGCTCCCGAGGGCGATTGGCCGGATTGCCATGCCCTCCATGCGAAACGGCCCGCCAGAGGCGGGCCGTCCGAAACTCTTACTTGCGGAGCCCGAGCTTGCCGATCAGATCGGCGTAGCGCTGGACGTCCTTCTTCTTCAGATAGTCCAGCAGGCTGCGGCGCTTGTTCACCAGCATCAGCAGGCCGCGGCGCGAATGGTTGTCCTTCGCGTGGGTCTTGAAGTGCTCGGTGAGGTTCTTGATCCGCTCGGTGAGGATCGCGACCTGCACCTCGGGCGAACCCGTATCGCCCGACGTGCGGGCATTGTCTTCGATCAGCGCCGTCTTGCGCTCTGCGGTTACCGACATCGGGTTACTCCTTCATGAGAGGTTGAAGCCTCGAACCACCCTCACTTCGATCCCGTCGCTATCGACGAGGGCGACCGGAACAGACCCGGCGGTCGCGAAGTAAAGGCCCGGAACTTTGGCGATCCCGATCACCGGACGCCCCTGGCGGAGCGCCCCTGCCTGATCGGGGGTGAGGGCGAGAGCCGGGATGTCGTCCAGCCCTGCCTTCAATGGCAGTAGTGCCTGTTCAAGGGTGCGGGCCTTAGCGAGTTCGGCCAAGGAGTCCAGCGAAATCGCCTGTTCGAGCGTGAACGGGCCGGACTTGGTGCGGCGGAGCATGGTGACGTGGCCGACGGTGCCGAGCGCGATGGCGATGTCGCGTGCGAGGCTACGGATGTAGGTGCCCTTGGAGACGGTGGCGAGGAGCGTCGCCTCATCGGCACCGACATCCTCGATCCCGAGCGAATGCACCGTCACGCTGCGGCTCGCCAGCGCCACGTCCTCGCCCGCCCTTGCGAGGTCGTAGGCGCGCTGGCCGTCCACCTTGAGCGCGGAATAAACCGGGGGCACCTGCTCGATCGGGCCGGTGAAGCGCGGCAGCACCGCCTCCAGAGCCGCCAAGGTCGGCCGCACGTCCGACGTGGCGATTACCTTGCCTTCGAGATCGAGCGTATCGGTCTGTTCGCCGAACCGCACCGTGAAGGCATAGGCCTTGTCCGCATCGAGCATCCGGCCGGAGAGCTTGGTCGCCTCGCCCAGCGCGATCGGCAGCACGCCCGACGCCAGCGGATCGAGCGTCCCGCCATGGCCTACCTTCACCTTGGCATAGCCGCCGTCGCGAAGCGTCCGCTTCACGCGCGACACCATATCGGTCGATCCCGGGCCGACCGGCTTGTCGATCACCAGCCAGCCGTGGAGGGCGGTCTTGTCCTGCGTCATGGGAGCGGCGCCCTAGGGCCGTCGCGCTCCGCCCGCAAGCCTCACTTCCCCAAACCCTATTTCAACGTCTTGTAGCCCGGCGGCACCGGCGAGCGGGTAACCGAGGAGAGCAGGCAGCGCTGCCCCTCCACCACGATCACCGCCTTGTTGTCGAGCGGCCCGCCCGGCCCGGCGGTGTCGACGCCAAAGCCTTGCGCCTGGGCGAGCCTCGGGCAGTTCGGCTGGACGTGGAGATAATACCATTTCCCGTCGGTCGCGGAGAGCAGGTAGATGCCGCGCGTGCCGTCGATGCGATAATCGCTCATCCCGTCCTGCCCGAAGAAGGGGATCGAGACTTCCGGTCCCGTCGGCGCCTCGGGCGCGACCGGCACCGCCAAGGCGGGCGCGGCGGACAGGGCGAGCAGCGGGGCAAGCAACAGGCGCATGGGGCATCTCCGCGCAACGACAGACGCCCTTCTTACATCGTCATTGCGAGCGAAGCGAAGCAATCGAGAGCCACAAGCGCGGCGCTCATGGATTGCCGCGTCGCTCCGCTCCTCGCAATGACGAGAAGTTTACGGCCGCGCCTTCAGCGAATCCCGGATCTCACGCAGCAGGATCACCTCGGCCGAATCCGGCGCGGGCGCGGCCTCGGTCGCCGCTTGCTCCTTGGCGGTGAGCGTCATCGCCTTGTTCACACCCTTGATGATCAGGAAGATGATGAAGGCGACGATCAGGAAGTTGACCGCCTGGGTGATGAACTCGCCATAGCCGAGCAGCGGCACGCCCGCTTTCTTGAGCGCGGCATAGTCACTCGATCCCTGCAGCGCGACGGGTACCTTCTCCGGCGAGAGAATGAGGAAATAGCCCGAGAAATCGAGACCGCCGAAAATCTTGCCGATCAGCGGCATCAGCACGTCCTCGGTCAGCGACGTCACGATCTTGCCGAACGCGGCGCCGATGATCACCGCGACCGCGAGATCGAGGACATTGCCCCGCATGATGAACGCCTTGAATTCCTTCAACATGGCACGCCCTCCTGCAATTCAAGTGATAATCGAGGTTAACGGTTTGAAACTCCGGGGCAAGGGGCATACGTTGCCGAGGCGTATCGAGGACTGTATTAGTCCCATCACACGCTTGGGAGTGTTGATGTCATGATCCTTCGTCGTCGCCTGGCCTTGTCCGCCCCCTTTGCCGCGCTGCTGCTGGCGGGATGCGGGGTCAACGCCATCCCCACCGCCGAGGAAAATGCCAAGGCCAAGTGGGCCGACGTGCAGAACCAGTATCAGCGCCGCGCCGACCTGATCCCCAATCTCGTCGCCACGGTGAAGGGCTATGCCACCCACGAGCAGACGACGCTGACCGCCGTGGTCGATGCGCGCGCCAAGGCGACCCAGGTGACGGTCAATGCCGATCAGATCACCGATCCGGACAAGATGAAGCAGTTCCAGGACGCGCAGAATCAGCTGTCCGGCGCGCTCGGCAAGCTGCTGGCGGTGAACGAGGCCTATCCGGACCTGAAGGCTGACCAGAATTTCCTCGCGCTGCAATCGCAGCTGGAGGGGACCGAGAACCGCATCGCGGTGGCGCGATCCGACTATAACGCGGCGGTGCAGGCCTATAACACGCAGATCCGCACCTTCCCGGACAGCATCACCGCCAAGGTGGTCTATGGGGCCAAGCCGATCACCCCCTTCACCGCTACCACGCCCAACGCCGAGACCGCGCCGACCGTGAAGTTCTGAGGCTGCAGCGATGTCGCTGACCCTGCGCATGCGGATCGTCGTGCTGGCGCTGCTGACCCTGCTCGGCACGCCGGCCTGGGCGCTGGCGTTTCCAGCGTTCTCCGGGCTGGTGGTCGATCAGGCCAATATCCTGCCTGCCGATCGCAAGGTGGCGCTGGAGCAGAAGCTGGAGGCTTTTCAGAAAAGGACCGGCAAGCAGCTCGTGGTCGCGACCGTCTCCAGCCTCGAAGGAGACGATATCCAAGATTACGGGTATCAGCTCGGCCGTGCCTGGGATGTTGGGCTCAAGGCAGCTGGCAACGGCACGATCCTATTAGTCGCACCCAATGAGCGCAAAGTCGGGATCGAGACCGCAAGCGGGGTCTCCGGCTTGCTTACCGACGCTTACACCAGCGTGGTGATCAACTCAAAAATCCGTCCAGCATTCAAAGCGGGCGATATGCCCGGCGGCATCGACGCGGGCACCGATGCCATCATCGAAATCCTGTCGATGCCGGACGATCAGGCACACGCAAAGGAGCAGGCTGCCGTCGCTGCGTGGGACAAGGAGCATAAGCGATCATCGGACGGCGGTGTACCCGGCGCATTGATCTTCTGGCTGATTATTGTTGCGTGGGTGGTGATCGCAGGCTTCGTCCGTCGCGCCCGTTATGGCCAGCGCTATCAAGGCTCGAATTGGCCGATATGGCTGTGGGCGGTCGATAGCGCGCTTAACAGTCGCTCCAGCAGTTGGGGAGGCGGTAGCAGCTGGAGCGGCGGCGGGTCTTCCGACTCCGGAGGCGGAGGTTGGATGGGCGGAGGCTTTACCGGCGGCGGGGGCGGTGGAAGCTCCTTCGACGGTGGCGGTTCTTCGGGGAGCTGGTGATGTTCAACGAAGCGGATCGCATCCGGATCGGGCAGGCCGTCACCGCCGCCGAGGCGAACAGCGACGGCGAGATCGTCACCGTCGTCGCCGAGCAATCGGACAGCTATAACGACGTCGTGCTGCACTGGGCAGTGCTGGTGCTGTTCCTGGCCGTCGCCGTGGTCGCGGCGATACCGGGGCGGCTGATCCTGCTGCTCGACATCGTCGCCGGCGGCTGGGACACGTGGACACCGGGCGAGCTGATCGCGATCCTGCTGGTCGCGCTGGCGGTGAAGTTCCTGATCGCGCGGTGGATCTTCGGCCTGAAACCCATCCGCCTCGCGCTCACGCCCCACGGCACCAAGGCTCGCCGCGTGCGCCGCCGCGCGCTCCTGCTCTTCCGCCTCGCCACCGAGAATCGCACGCGGGCGAAGACCGGCGTGCTGCTCTATCTCAGTCTTGCTGAGCATCGCGCCGAGATCATCGCCGACGCCGCGATCAGCGCGAAGGTGACGCCCGAGACCTGGGGCGCGGCGATGGCCGCCCTGATCGACGCGGTGAAGGATGATCGCCCCGGCGACGGGATGGTGGCGTCGATCGGCCAGATCGGGCAGGTGCTGTCCGAGCATTTCCCCCGCTCGCCGGACGACACCAACGAGCTTCCGGACCGCCTGATCCTGCTATGACCGATCCCGACACCGACGCGCCTGAAGAAATCCGCTGGCAGGGCAGGTTCATCACCGCCAAACAGCGCGGTAAATGGGAATATGTCGGCCGCGCGCGAGGCATTCGCGCCGCCGTGATCGTCGCGGTGGACGATGGGCATGTGTTGCTCGTCGAGCAGTTCCGTGTGCCGCTGGGTCGACCCTGTCTGGAGCTACCCGCGGGCCTTGTCGGCGATCACGATGCTGGCGAGACGATCGAAGGCTCCGCCGCGCGCGAGCTGGAGGAGGAGACCGGCTATCGGCCGGCACGGATCGACATGATCGGCGAGTTCGCCTCGTCGCCGGGGATGGTGTCCGAAACCTTCTCGCTGGTCCGCGCCGTGGGCCTGAACAAGGTCGGCGAAGGCGGCGGCGTGCCGGGCGAAGATATCACCGTCCATCGCGTGCCGCTATCCGACACCGCGGAGTTCGTGGCGGACAAGCGCGCCGCCGGCACGATGATCGACGTGAAGCTGCTGCTGCTGCTCGGCGCCGGCATCCTCGCCGGCGCCTGAGGACTTAGTCGCCTGCGGGCGTGATCGGGCCGGCCGAGAAATTGTCGGCATAGGCCTGTAGCTTGAGCGAGCGATCGTGCCCCGCCACCACCGTCGCCGGGATGCCGTGCTGATCGGCATAGGCCTTGGCCGCCTCCAGCGAGGGAAAGGTCAGCCGCACCTGATCCTTGGTATCTCCCGATCCGGCCCAGCCGGTGAGAGGGTCGGGCTTCTTGGCCTCGGCCGGCTCGAACTCTAGCGTCCAGGTGCCGACCTTGGCGCGGCCCGACTGCATGGCGTTCTTGATCCGCTGGTAGATGCGCGCGGCCATCGTCCAAATCCCTTGCAAGCGTGATGCTGCGATGCCGCAGGGCGCTTGGTCGCGTCAAGAGCGTTGGGACGCCTTCTTGGTCCTGAGCGTCGGATCGGCGGCGGCGGGATCGTCCGGCCAGGGGTGGCGCGGGTAGCGCCCGCGCATCTCCTTGGCGACGGCCGCCCAGCTGCCCGACCAGAAACCGGGCAGGTCACGCGTCGTCTGGATCGGCCGGCCGGCCGGCGAGGTGAGCGAGAGGATCACCGGCACACGCCCGTCGCCCACGGTCGGGTGAGTCGAAAGGCCGAAGAGCGCCTGGGGGCGCAGCTCGACGGTCGGGCCGCCGTCCGCCGCATAGTCGATCGAATGCGAACTGCCGGCGGGTGTTGACAGCCGATCGGGGGCCAGGCGATCGGTGATGCGGCCGCCATCCCAGCCGAGCAGGCGCTGCAGGGCGCCCGCGAGATCGCCGGGCGAGAGGGCATCAAGGCGCCGGCGGCCCTCGACCAGCGGCGGAAGCCAGTCGTCCAGCGCCGCGATCAGGGCCTCGTCGGAGAGATCGGGCAGCGATTCGTCGAAGCGGCGCGCGAAGGCGGCGCGTTCGCGCAGCCGGGCGGCACTTTCGGGCCACGGCAGCAGCGACAGCCCGCCTTTCCGCACGCCCTCCAGCAAGGCCCCGGCGATGGCGACGGGATCGGGCCGGTCGTCCGGCCCGCCGCCGAGCCTCAGCGCGCCGAGCCGCCGCTCGCGGGTCGCGACGATGCCGCCGGTCGCGAGATCGCAGCGGACGGCGCGGACCTCCGCGATGCGGTCGCCATACAGCTGCTCGATCGCGGCACGGTCGATCGGTGCGGCGGAGACGATGCGCGCACCGGCGGCGATGCCCTGCGTCTCGGCGACCGCCAGCCACTCCTCGCGCGCCAGCGGAGACAGCGGATCGAGCCTGAACCCGCGCCCGCCGACGCTGGCCCATGTTTCACCCGAGGCATCGCGGCGCCGTGCGATGCGGTCGGGGTAGGCGAGCGCGACGCAGAGGCCCGGCGCCTCCCCGATCGCGACGCCGGCTGCCGAATTCCCATCAGCCGCCAACCGTGCCCAGCGTCTCGCCAAACCTCGCGCCGCTTCGGCTCGTTTCCCGCGCTCGCCGCGCCAGCGCTGGAGGCGGTGGGACAGATCGGCCGTGTCGCCGCCCAGCCCGCGCTCGGAGATCAGCACCGCCGTCTCGGCCGCGACATCCGCTAGCCCAAGCGGCGCGGCCGCGACCAGCATGTGCGCCAGCCTCGGCGGCAACGGCAGAACGGCGATCGCCTTGCCGTGGGGCGTCGGCCGGCCATCTCCATCGATCGCACCCAGTGCCCGCAGCCGCGTCCGCGCCTCGGCCACCGCAGCGGCCGGCGGCGGATCGAGCCAGCGGAGTTCGGCCGGATCGGCGACGCCCCAGATCGCGCAGTCGAGCAGCAATGCGGAGAGGTCGGCCTCCAGGATTTCGGGCGGATCATAGGGTGGTAGCCCGGCGGTCGCCGCCTGTTCCCACAGGCGATAGACCACCCCCGGCGCCTGCCGTCCCGCGCGGCCCGCGCGCTGCGTCGCCGCCGCCTGGCTGACCCGTTCTGTGGAGAGCCTCGTCACGCCGGCCGCGCGATCGTAGCGTGGGCGCCGCGCCAGCCCCGAATCGACCACGATCCGCACGCCGTCGAGAGTCAGGCTGGTCTCGGCGATCGAGGTGGCCAGCACCAGCTTGCGGACGCCCGGCGCTAACGGCGCGATGGCGGCGCGCTGCTCGGCGGGATCGAGGCTGCCGTGGAGGCGATGAAGCACCACGTTCGGTGGCAGCCGATCCAGCCGCTCGGCAGTGCGCTCGATCTCGGCGACGCCGGGCAGGAAGACAAGGACGCCCCCCTCGACTTCGTCCGCGAGCGCCTGTCGGCAGGCGACGGCGACAGCATCCTCGATCCGCTGGCGCGAATCGCGGCCGAGGTAGCGATGGTCGACCGGGAAGCTTCGCCCCGAACTTTCGATCAACGGCGTGGATTCTCCCATCAGCTGGCCGAAACGCTTGCCGTCGAGCGTCGCCGACATCGCTACCAGCCGCAGGTCCGGCCGGAGTGCGCCCTGCGCGTCGAGCGCCAGAGCGAGGCCGAAATCGCTGTCGAGGCTGCGTTCGTGCACCTCGTCGAACAGCACCGTCGAGACGCCCGCCAGCTCGGGATCAGCCTGAATGCGGTTGCGGAAGATGCCTTCGGTCAGCACCGTCACGCGCGTCGCGGCGGAACGCTTCGTATCCAGCCGCGTGGCATAGCCGAAGGTCCGGCCCACGGGCTCCCCGGCCAGTTGCGCCATCCGTTCGGCGGCTGCCCGCGCGGCGAGGCGGCGGGGAGAGAGGAGCAGGATTTCTCCGTCGCACCATGGTTCGCCGAGCACGGCCGGCGCCACCGCCGTCGTCTTGCCCGCACCCGGCGGCGCGACGAGCACCGCCGACGATCCGGCGCGCAGGGCAGCCAGCAGATCGGGCAGGACAGTGTGGATCGGGAGATCGGTCACGGGGGCGGGATAGGCTTCGCCCGGCCTGTGTCGCAACCATTTACCGGACGGGATGCCCTTTCACAGGCTCGCCAGGCTGCACAGTTCGGCTGCCGTGATCCCATAGGTCGCACAGATGTGATCGCGCAGGCGGCGCTTGGCGTCGGCCATGTCCTGATAGGCCATTTCCTCGATATGTTCGGCGCCGAGATCCACGACATGGGGGCTCGGCACCAGCAGGCCCCAGCTTACCTTATGTCGCGCCGCTGCCTCGCGTACCTCGCCGACCAGATCGCGACCCTCTCGTTGCGTATCGTCCATGAGGAGACAACGCGTTGAGCATGGACGGGTTTCTAATAAGCGCGGGCCACCGCGAACTCGACCGCCTCGATCAGCGCCGACTTGGCGCGGCCGTCCGGGAAACGCCCCAGTGCCGCGATCGCCCGCTGGCCGTAATGGCGGGCACGCGCCAGCGTGTCGGCGACCGCTCCGATCTCCTCCAACAGTCGGATGGCGTGGGCGAGATCCTCGTCCGAGGTGCGGCGCCCTTCGATCGCATCCTTCCAGAACCGGCGTTGCGTCTCGTCGCCTCTGGCATGCGCCAGAATCACCGGCAAAGTGACCTTGCCGTCGCGGAAATCGTCGCCGGTGTCTTTGCCCATCGTCGTGCCGTCGGAGGCATAGTCGATCGCGTCGTCGACCAGCTGGAAGGCGATACCGAGGTTTCGGCCGTAGCTGTCGAGCGCCAGCTCGTCCGCCTCGTCGCGCTCGGCGACCACGGCGGAGATGCGACAGGCGGCGGCAAACAAGGCAGCGGTCTTGGCGTCGATGATCCGCAGGTAGCGATCCTCGTCGGTCTCGATCCGGCGCTGGGCGGTGAGCTGGGCCACCTCGCCCTCCGCGATGATGGCCGACGCGCTGGAGAGGATGCGCAGCACACGCAGCGACCCATCCTCGACCATCAGCTCGAACGAGCGCGAGAAGAGGAAATCGCCGACCAGCACCGTCGCGGGATTGCCCCAGATCAGGTTGGCGGTGCGCTTGCCGCGGCGCATGCCCGACCCGTCGACTACGTCGTCGTGCAACAGGGTCGCAGTATGGATGAACTCCACCGTCGCGGCGAGCTTGTGGTGGCGCGTGCCGCCGTAGCCGAGCAGCTTGGCGCAGGCGAGCGTCAGCATCGGGCGCATCCGCTTGCCGCCGCCCGCGATCAGGTGGCCGGCGAGCTCGGGGATCAGCGGCACCTCGCTCTGCATGCGCGCGAGGATCTCGGCATTGACGTGGTTCATGTCCGCCGCGATCAGCGACACCAAAGGATCGAGCGAGGGCGTGGCGGCGCCGGAAAGAAGGGGATGGACGGTCGCGGTCATGTCGCGCCCCTCTGGCGCTTGATGCGGGTAAAGGCAAGCTGGGCTTGCATGTCGCGCGCGTGCCCGCGAAGAGGGCGCCGACTTATACGGGACGGGCCGCATGACCGACGAGACGCTGAAGCGCTACCGCGAGAGCATCGACAATATCGACGCGGCTCTCGTCTTCCTGCTCGCCGAGCGCTTCAAGATCACGCAGGATGTCGGCCGCTACAAGGCGGAAGCGAAGCTGCCGCCCGCCGATCCGGGCCGCGAGGAACAGCAGATCGCCCGGCTGCGCTCGCTCGCCCAATCGGCGCATCTCGATCCGGATTTCTCGGAGAAGTTCCTGCGCTTCATCATCGACGAGGTGATCCGCCACCACGAACGGGTGCGCGAAGCGGGCTGACCGCTCAGGGCATCCGGACGAGGGACCGCACCTCGCCCGCCAGCGCCAGCGGATCGAACGGCTTGACGATCACCCCGATCGCGCCGAGCGCGCGATAGGCGTCGACATCCGCCTTGCGGGCGCGCGCCGTCATGAAGATCACGGGCAACCCGGCGCAATCGCTGCGCCCCTGCAGCGTGGCGAGCACCGCCGGCCCGTCCATCCCCGGCATCATCACGTCGAGCAGCACCACGTCGGGCTTCCAATCGCCGGCGTCGAGCAAAGCAAGCACCTCGGCCCCGCCGTTGGCGGAGCGCACCTCCATGTCGGAATCGAGGCCCAGCGCCATCACGGCGATGGTGCGGATATCGGGATCGTCGTCGACGCAGAGAATGCGCATCTGTGCGGTCATCGGGCATCCGTATCGGATACGCTGGCCAGCAGCCGGCGGATCGCCTGGGCGAGATTGGGCAGCGAGCGACGCGACTTCACCAGCACCGCGTCCACCTGTCCCCGAACCTCGGGCAACACATCCGTTGCGGAATAGATGATCGTAGGGATCGCGGTGCCATCCGCAAGCGAAAGATCGGGGAGGAGTTCCAGGCCGGAACCATCCGGAAGTGCGACGTCGAGGATCACAATGTCCGGCGTCTGCTGCGCCAGCACCTCCCGCGCCGAGGCCACGGTGGTCGCGCGCAGCATCCGCCCCTGGTCGGCGAGCGCGGTGGCGGTCACCTCCAGCATGTCGAGATCGTCGTCGACGTGGAGCAGGGTCGGTCGGGTCGCGGCGCTATGTTCGACGGCACGGCGCACGGCACGGATCAGACGTTCCTG
This sequence comes from Sphingomonas chungangi, assembly GCF_013778325.1. Lineage (GTDB taxonomy): Bacteria > Pseudomonadota > Alphaproteobacteria > Sphingomonadales > Sphingomonadaceae > Solisphingomonas > Solisphingomonas chungangi. Next base: position 101,510 of record NZ_JACEIB010000007.1, read on the forward strand.
ATCCACCGGCTTGTCGATCCAGTCGATCACCTCGAGCGCGGCGGTGCCGGCGGACGCCTCGTCGGTGACGCCGGAGGTCACGATGATCGGCAGGAGCCGCGTGTCGGCGCGGCGGCGTAGCGCGCGCACCACCTCGAGCCCGCTTTCGTCGGGCAAGGCGACGTCGAGGATCAGCCCATCGTAGCGGCCGGAGCGCGCCGCCTGCTGCGCCTCGCGCGCCGTACCGACGCAATCGACCAGGCAGCCGTCGCGTTCGAGGATGGTGCGGATCGACTGCGCCGCGTCGGCGTGGCTCTGGCAGACGAGGATGCGCGGCCGCGCGCCGCTCTGCGTACGCGAATCCGCCGGCGGGAGCGGCAGCGAGAAGGCGAAGCGGGCGCCACCGCCCGCCGCCTCCCCGAACCAGATCTTGCCTTGGTGGGCGAGCACGATCTCGCGCGAGATGGCGAGGCCGAGCCCGGTGCCGCCGCTCATCGCCGCGCCCTCGCCGGCCTGGCTGAAGCGTTCGAAGATCCGGTCGCGGAAATCGTCCGGAATGCCGGGGCCCTCGTCCTCGATCGCGACCACCGCGACATCGCCCTCGCGCACCAGTGATGCGCGCACCGTGCCGCCCTCGGGCGAGAAGCGAATGGCGTTGGAGAGCAGGTTGGTGACGACCTGCAGCAGCCGGTCGGCATCGCCTTGCACGATCAGCGGGCGCTCGTCGGCGGCGAGTTCCAGCACCACCTGCTTGGTGGAGGCGAGCCCGTTGCTGCCGCCGATCGCCTGATCGAGCATGCGGGCGAGATCCAGCGGCACGCTTTCGAAGTGCATGCGTCCGGAGCCGATCTTCTCTATGTCGAGAATGTCGTTGATCAGCCGGATCAGGCGTCGCGAATTGTTCTCGGCGATCTCGACGAGGCGCCGCGCGGCATCCGGCAGCTCGCCCACCGACCCGGACCGCAGCAGGCCGAGCGAGCCGACCACCGAGGTGAGCGGCGTGCGCAATTCGTGGCTGACGGTGCTGACGAACTCGTCCTTGAGCCGCTCGACCGCCTTGCGTTCCGAAATGTCGCGCAGTGCGGCGACGATCTGCGTCTCCTCCTGCAATTCCATGAGCCCGAGCGCGATGTCCACCGGGACGTCATGTCCCTCACGGTGCCGTACCGACCGATCGAGTCGGTTGGGTTGCACCAGCCGCCCGTCGCGCAGGCCTATCCGATCGTGGAAGCTCCCATCGCCTTCAGCCACCCCCAGCGTCGCCGAGGCGTCACGGCCGATCAGCTCCTCGGGCGTGAAGCCCAGCATCCGCACCGTCGCCGCATTGGCGGAGCAGATGCGGCCCGCATCGTCGAGGATCAGGATCGCATCGGTCGTGCTGGCGAAGATCGCGCGCAGACGGGCTGCTGCGGCATGGGCATGCTGCTCGATCCGGTAGCGCTGGGACTGGGCGCGCCACACGAACCACAAAGCGACCAGCAGCGCCACACCGGCGAACAGCATCGAGGCCCAGACGATGTTGCGCATGGTCTGGTAGCGGCCGCGGACATAATCGAGCCGGCTGGCGAGCGAGGCCTGCTCGGCATCGCTGAGCGCCGTCACCGTGACGCGTGTATGCTCCATCAGCACCACGCCGCGGCGGGTCATCACCTGGGCAGCAGCCGCACCGAACCCGCCATCGCGCCGCGTGCCGATCACCGTCGACATCTCGGCGAACTTGTCGTCGACCAGCGCGCCGAGCCGCGCAAGGCGCAGCGTCTGCTCCGGACTCGATGCATACAGTTTGCCCAGATCGGCCAGCGTGTCGAGCGACCGGCGATGAGACCCGTCATAGGCAGCGAGAAACGCGGCATCGCCGGTGATCACGTAGCCGCGCTGCGCGCTCTCCGCTTCGTCGAGACCGCGGATCAGCAGGGTGGTGGCGAGGCGCCTGTCGTAGGAGGCGCGCACCACTGCCCGCATCGCATCGAGGCCGTTCAGTTGCGCGGCGAACCACAAAGCGAGCAGGATCAGCGCCAGCGGCCCGAGCAGGGCGGCGGCGACGAAGCGGGCGCGCGACGGCGGGCGCGGCGAAGCGGCCGCAGGCTCGCCCGTCTCCTCGATCACTGCGCCTCGTCCGCCTGCTCGGCGAGAAGCGGCTGGATCGCGAGGATCGCCTGGGTGCGGTTGTTGACGCCGAGCTTGCGGAAGATCGCGGTGAGATGCGCCTTGATCGTCGCTTCGGTGACGCCGAGATCGCCGGCGATCTGCTTGTTGAGTCGCCCGTCCGCCAGCGCCATGAGCACACGCAGTTGCGCACCGGACAGATCGGCGATGCGCGCGCGGGCATCGCCCACATCGGCCTGCACCCGCGCATTGACGGGCGGGAACACCGTCTTGCCGGCCAACACGCTGCGGAGCGATCCCAGCGTCTCGTCGAGCGGCTGCGCCTTGGAGAGATAGCCTGCCGCGCCGAGCGCACGCGCCGCCTCGATCAACTCGGGCTGCTGCTTGGCCGATACGATGACGATCGGCACTTCGCCCAACGCATGCTGGAGCCGCAGGAAGCCGGAGAAGCCACGCGCATCGGGCAGCATCAGATCCAGCAGCGCCAGCCGATAGCCCTTGTGCCGGGCGATGGCGGCCTCGGCCTCGGCGATCGAGCCGACGCTGTCGATGGTGAGTTCGGGCATGGCGACACGCGCCGCGAGCGCCAGGCCTTCGCGGATCAGCGGATGATCATCCGCAAGCAACAATCTTGAACCGGACACGGCATCCCCTTGCCTCCGACGGGGCGAGTTTCAGATCGCTACCGACGGTAAAAGTGGCTCGATTAGACAGAAGTCGCAGAAAGCAGATTCGGTTTCAATTGTCGATTTACGGCCAAGCGCACTCCGGCTATGCCGATCAATGCTGCACACGCGTATGATTGGAACGATTTCAATCGCATGCCGAACAGGTATTTCATTCTCGTGGTCGACGACGAACCGGCCAATCGAGCGCTTGCCGCCGGGATTCTGGGCGCCGCGGGCTGGCAGGTGCACGAGGCCGACAGCGGCGATCGCGCCATCGCGGCGGTGCGGGAGCAGCGTTACGATCTCATCCTGATGGACATCCAGATGCCGGGCCGCGACGGGTTCGAAACGGCCCGCGCCATTCGATCCGGAGTGGATTCAGCGGCGTCCGTGCCGATTCTCGCCTTCACCACGGTGCCGCCCGGCGACGCGATCGAACGGGCGCGGGCCGCAGGAATGGACGGCCATATCGCCAAGCCCTTCACACCCGAAACGCTGGTCGCCGCGACCAACCCCTGGCGCCCGTCCGGCGGCCCGTTCCCGGCCGCGTCGCTGGTTGCGATCTTCGGAGAGGCTGAGATCGCCAAGCTGCTCGATCGTTTCCGGACCCAGCTTGCGGAAGCGCTGGCGGCCGAAGATACGCCGGTCGAACGCAAGGCGCGCGCGCACAAGATCGCCGGTATCTCGGGCACACTCGGCTTCGCGGAGGTCTCGCGGCTCTGGCTCGCCGTGTCTGAGGGCTACGAATCGGCCTGGGAAGAGGCGCGCGCCGCCGCCCGGCGTGCGATTCACCGGATCGACACGGATACCTTCGGCGATCAGACGGCGGTCTAATCGGCATTCCACGTCGGTCTAATGGGTCTTACGCCCTCGGTCTAACGACCCCTTCCACCCTGGTCTAAGACACACCGCAAACCGGGCTTCCCGGAAGGTTTCGTTAAGTCTGATGGCGCCTCTTCCGTCCTGTCACGCGCTTCAACAGGACGACCACCATGCTCAACAGCTTCACTCGCTTCCGCGCTTCGGGCGCTCTGCTCGCCACCACCGTCGCCGTCGCGCTCGGCACGGCGCCCGCCTATGCCGCCGGTTCCTCGACCGGCACGATCGGTGTCTCGCTCAACGTCACCGCCGCCTGCGCGGTGAACGGCGCGACCGCGATCGCCGCCAATCTCGGCCAGGTCGGCTCGATCGCCTTCGCCGACCAGCCCGGCCTGTTCGGCAACACCGACGCCTCGCTGGTCGCGACCGGCGGCGGCTCGGGCCTCTCGGTGCTCTGCTCGCCCGGCTCGACCCCGACCTTCACCGTCGGCTCGGGCGCCAACGACGCCAGCGGCGTCCACTACATGGCGTCGGGCGCCAACAAGCTCGCCTACCACCTCTACAGCGACAGTGGCCGCACCACCGAGATCGGCATCGGCCAGGCGATCAGCCTCGGCACCGCCACCTCGACCGCGTTCAACGTGCCGATCTACGGCCGCGTGAGCAGCAACGGCGCTGTCGTCGCCGCCGGTTCCTACACCGACACCGTGCAGGTCACGCTGGCCTGGTAATCGGCAGGTAACGGAAGCGGGACAGCGGCCATGCCGGTTGCATATCGCATGGCCGCGCTGGTGCTGGCGGGCGCCGTCGCCGGGGGGTGTGGCGCCACGTCGGCCACGGCCGAGACCTCGAAAGCCTTTCAGGTCTCGGCCGTCGTCGCCAACGGCTGCTCGGTCACCACCTCGGGTGGCGCCAGCAACTGGGGCAGCATCGACCTCGGCACCGTTTCCGGGGTCACCAGCGGCACCGTGCAGGCCAGCCTGCTCTCCAACGGCACCGCCGGCATCCAGATCGACTGTACCCCCGGCATGACCGCGAGCGTCTCCGCCGACACCGGCCTCAACCCCACCAGTGGCGGGGTTAGGCAGCTGGTCAGCGGCACGTCCAAGGTCCCGTATCTGCTCTACGCCAACGGCTCGAACACGGCCTGGACGACCAATGCGATCGCGCTCTCCTTCCCGGTCGGCACCTCGCACCTGTCCATGCCCGTCGTCGCCAAGGCCACGCTCTCCGGCGCCACCAAGGCGGGCGCCTATGCCGACACGGTCCGCGTCACCCTCAGCTGGTAGCGGCCCGCTCCCTCCCAACCACGGAGTAGCCCCCGATGCTTCGCAAATTCGTTCTCACCGCCCTTCTCGCCGGCGCACCGATCGCGCAGGCGCAGGCCGCCGCCGTCGTGCTGTGGCCGGTCGATCCGACCATCGCCGCCGGCCAGACCGCGACCGCGCTCTGGGTCGAGAATCGCGGTGCCCAGCCGGTCACGCTGCAGGTCCGCTCGCTCGGCTGGAGCCAGGCCGGCAACGAAGATCAGTACGCCCAGCAGGACGAGGTCGTCACCTCGCCGCCGATCGCCAATGTCGCGCCCGGTGAGCGCCAGCTGATCCGCGTCATCCGTCGCGATACCGGCACCCAGTCGGCCGAGCACAGCTACCGCCTGCTGATCGACGAGCTGCCGCCGCCCGTGGATCCGACCAAGCCCGGCACGACGAGCGGCCAGCTTTCGGTGCAGATGCGCTATTCGATCCCGCTCTTCACCTATGACGGCGAGGTCGCGGCGCAGCCTACTCTGGTCGCGCGCACCGTCGTGGCCGAAGGCAGGCGCTATGCCGAGATCCGCAACGTCAGCCAGCGTCACGCGCGGCTGATCAACCTGCGCATCCAGACCGGCGCGAAGGAGTTCACCGTCACCGCCGGGCTGCTCGGCTACGTGCTGGCCGGTTCCACGATGCGCTGGCCGCTGCCGGAAGGCGCGCCAAACGGCACCATCGTCGTCAACGCCAACGGCATCGACACCACGCTGGCGCCGACTGCCTGACGACGGTCCATGTTGCGTCGCTTCCTCTTCCTCCTGCTGGCCCTCGCGGCGGCGGGCACGCGGCCGGCTTGCGCCGCCGCCCTGCCCGCCTTCGAGGCCGCCACGACGGCCGACCAGCCCCTGTTCGTCGAGCTCGTGCTCAACGGGCAGGCGGGAGGCGACATCGTGCCGATGCGCGTCGCGAACGGGCATGAACTCGTCGACGCCGCCGCGCTGCGCAAGGCGGGCCTGACGGTGGCGGGCGACGGGCCGGTCGACGTGAGCCAGATCAAGGGCGTGCAGTCGACCTACGATGCCGCCGGGCAGACGCTGAACCTCAACGTCTCGCCGGACATGCTGCCGACCAACCATATCTCGGCTTATGCCCGCAAGCAGGTGCAGACCATCGCCGATCTCGGCGCGATGCTGAACTACGACGCCTACGTGCAGACCGGCGACGGTGTCACCACCGCCTCGCTGTGGACCGAGCAGCGTGTCTTCGGTCCGTTTGGCACCATCTCCAACAACGGCACGCTGCGCACCGGCACCGGGCTGAAGACCGGCTATCTGCGCTACGACACCCGCTATCGCTACGTGGACGAAAATCACGCGCTCGCCTTCACTGCCGGCGACCTGATCACCCAGTCGCTGCCCTGGACGACCTCGGTGCGGCTCGGCGGCCTCCAGATCGCGCGCGACTATCAGGTGCGGCCCGATCTCATCACCACCCCGCTGCCGAGCTTCGCCGGCAAGGCCGCCGTCCCCTCGGCGGTCGACCTGTTCGTCGACGGCTACCGCCAGCAGAGCGCCGACGTGCAGCCCGGCCGCTTCGTGCTCGACAACATGCCGGTGGTGAACGGCGCCGGCGAGGCGACGATCGTTACCACCGACGCGGTCGGCCGCCAGATCGCGACCACCATCCCCTTCTACGTCTCCTCGACGCTGCTGAAGCCCGGCCTTCTTGATGTCTCGGGCGAGGTCGGCTTCCTGCGCCGGGGCTATGGCCTGAAGAATTTCGACTACGGCGCGCTGACCGCCAGCGGCACGATCCGGCGCGGCCTCACCCAGACCATCACCGTCGAGGTCCATGGCGAGGTCACAAAACGGCTGGCGCTGGGCGGCGCCGGCATCGTCTTCGCGCCCGGCCGCTTCGGCACGCTCAACGTCTCGGCCGCGACCAGCCGCAGCGAGGGCCGCCAGGGCACGCAATGGACGGTGGGCTACAGCTACACCGCACGCCGCTTCTCGATCTCGGCCGAGCACGACCAGCGCCGCGCCGGCTATCGCGATCTCGGCTCGTTCGATCTCGCCAACTACAGCGGCACCAAGCGCTCCGATCGCGTGATCGCGACCGTGAACATTCCGCATCAGGGCAGCATCGGCGCCGCCTTCATCGACGGCATGACGCTCGGCCATGAGCACACACGCATCGCGTCCGTCTCCTATTCGCGCCCGATCGGTCGCTTCGCGAGCCTGTTCGTCAGCGCCGACCACGATTTCGTGCAGCACAGCACCAGCGCCCAGCTGCGCCTGATCATCCCGTTCGGTCGCAACAGCGTCTCGGGCGGTGTCACCCACGATCGCGGCCGCGGCACGCTGGCGCAGGTCGATTATGCCCGCTCCGTGCCGACCGACGGCGGCTTCGGTGTCAACGCCACGCTGGCCGGCGACGATCAGGGCCGCATCTATGGCCAGGGCACCGCGACATATCGCGCCGAGACCGTGGAGGTGCAGGCCGGCGGCTCGTTCACGCCGGGCCAGCGCTCGGGCTGGGTCGGCGCCACCGGATCGATCGTGCTGATGGACAAGAGCGTGTTCGCCGCCAACCAGGTGAACGACGCCTTCGCGATCGTCTCCACTGGCGGCATCGCCAACGTGCCGGTCTCCTACGAGAACCAGCCGCTCGGCACGACCGACAAGAACGGCCATCTGTTCGTGCCGCAGGTCACCTCCTACCACGTCGGTCGCTTCGCGATCGATACGCTGAACCTGTCTGCCGACCATATGGCGGACGCCGTGGAGAAGCACGTCTCGCTGCGGCAGGGCACCGGCGCCATCGTGCATATGCCGGTGCGCTTCGTCCGCAACGCCACCGTCACCCTCGTCGGCCGCGACGGCAAGGTGCTCGCGGCAGGCGGGCGCGTCGAGCGCGCGGGCAAGCCCGACAGCGAGATCGGCTGGGACGGCATCGCCTTCCTGGAAGACATCGCGACCCAGACCGACCTCGCCGTCACCAACCGCGACGGCAGCGCCTGCCGCGCCCACGTCACTCTTCCGGCGGACGCCAAGGCGCTCGCCCAGATCGGTCCGGTGCCATGCGTCTGATCCTCGCTCTCCTGATGATGCTCGGTTTGGCCGGCGCCGCGAACGCGACCTGCACGACTTCCGCGCAGTCGCTCACTTTCGCGTCCGGCTCGACCTACGACGTGAAGGCGAGCTCGGTCGCCAACATCTCGGGCAAGGCGGGCCTCTCGTGCACGGGATCCGTTCTCAACATCCTCGGGGCGAGCTACGCCAAGGCGACGATGACCAGCCTCAATGGCTTCGTGCTCAAGAGCTCGACCGGCGGCAGCATCCCCTTCCAGGTCGCCGCCGATTCGGGCTTCACCGTGCCCTTCACCCAGGGCGGCACGGTCAACTACATGAGCGCGACCCTGCTCTCGCTGCTCAACATTCTGAACCCGAACAGCTTCGCGCCGCCGCTCTACGCCAAGCTGACCGGCGCGCCGAACATTCCGGCGGGCACCTACACCGATACGCTGACGATCCAGTGGAGCTACCAGGTCTGCAACGGGGTCGATGCGCTTGGCGTCGCCTGCATCGGCTACGAAACCGGTACGGGCACTTCGAACGTCACCGTCACCTTGGTCGTCAGCGCCGACTGCCGGATCAGTGCCCCCAACGTCAGCTTCGGCACCGCTCCGCTGGCCAGCCAGTTCCAGGCGGTGAGCCAGGCGGTGCTGGTCGATTGCTCTCAGGGCAGCGCCTACAAGGTCAGCTTCTCGAGCGGCGGCAACGGCTCCTCGCGCCCGTGGCGCACGATGAGCGACGGCGCCGGCCACACGCTGCAATACAATATCTACCGCACCGACGGCACGACCATCTGGGACGAGACCAACCCGTTGCAGAGCACCGCCAACGGCGGCGTCGGCTCCGGATCGACGACGCCCAACCAGATGCAATCCTACGTCGCCAAGGTGAACGCCGCGCAGACCACGCCGCCGGCTGGCACCTATACCGACACCGTGAACGTGATCATTTCCTTTTAGTTCGGACAGGTTCGGGTTCATCCTCTCGACATCCATCGCCGATTATGGTGGGTGACGATGATGACGACCCGCTTCGCGCTGCTCGCCGCTTTGATGCTCGCCGTTCCGGCCACCGCCGCGGCGCCGATCGAGGTAGCCGTCACCAACGTCCAGCAGGCCAAGGGCCGCATCCACGTCGACATCTGCACCGAGAAGCTCTTCATGGGCAGCGACTGCGTCTATTCGGCGGAGGCTCCGGCGGTGCTGGGCACGACGATCGTGACGGTGCCCAACGTGCCGCCCGGCCGCTACGCCGCGCAGGTGTTCCACGACGTCAATTCCAGCGGCAAGCTGGAGCGCGGGCTGTTCGGCATCCCCAAGGAGCCGATCGGCGTCTCGCGCGACGCGCCGATCCACTTCGGGCCGCCGAAATGGCAGGATGCCTTTTTCGATCATGGCGCCGAGACGCAAAGGATCACGTTGAGCCTGCGCTCCAAATTCTTCTAAAGCGCCGCTCGTCATGACCCATCCGCTCGCCCGCCTCGTCGCGTTCGCATGCCGTCGCCCGTGGGCGGTGCTGGGCATCGCCCTGCTGCTGACGGTCGCGGCGGGCATCTTCGTAAGCCAGCGCTTCGCGATGACCACCGATGCGACGCAGCTGATCTCGCCCAAGGTCGACTGGCGGCTGAACGAGCGCAGGATGGACGCCGCCTTCCCGCAGAATGGCGACACCCTGCTGGTGGTGGTGGACGGCGCGACGCCCGAGATCGCGGAGGCCTTCACCGCCGCGCTGTTCCAGAGGATGGCGGCGGACAAGGCGCATTTCCGTCGCGTCACCCGCCCCGACGGCGGCGACTATTTCGCGCGCGAGGGCCTGCTGTTCGGCAGCATGGACGACGTGAACGCGGCCACCCGGCAGATGACGGCAGCCCAGCCCCTTTTGGGGCCGCTGGCGGGCGATCCGTCGCTGCGCGGCATCGCGGGGGCTCTCGACACGATGCTGACCGGCGTGCAGCGCGGGCAGGCGGAATTGGCCGACATCGACAAGCCGGTCGCTTCGCTGGCCGACGCGCTCGATGCGCAGTCGAAAGGCAAGCCGGCCTTCTTCTCGTGGCAGGCTCTGCTGGCGGGCGACGGCAAGGGTGCGCTCTCCGCACCCAAACGCCGCCTGATCCTCGCCACCCCGGTGCTGGATTATGGCAGCCTGATGCCCGGAGAGCCTGCCTCCGACGCGGTGCGTGGCTATGTGAAGGCCCTCAACCTCGATGCTGCGCACGGTGCGCGCGTCCGCTTGACCGGATCGGTGCCGCTCTCCGACGAGGAATTCGCCAGCCTCGAGGATCATGCCTGGCTGGTGGGCGCATCGATGATCCTGTTCATGGTGGTGACGTTGCGCCTCGCCGTCCGCTCCTGGCGGATCGTCGGCGCGATCCTCGGCACCACGATCGCGGGCCTGGTCGTCACCGCCGCGATCGGGCTGGCGGCGGTGGGGCGCTTCAACCTGATCTCGGTCGCCTTCATCCCGCTGTTCGTCGGGTTGGGCGTCGATTTCGGTATCCAGCTCGGCGTCCGCTTCCAGGCCGAGCGGCTGGACCATGCGAACCGCGCGCAGGCGATGACGGCAGCGGCGGTCGCGCTCGCCGGGCCGCTGTTGCTGGCGGCGGGCGCGGTGTGCCTCGGCTTCTTCGCCTTCCTGCCGACCGACTATGTGGGCATCGCCGAACTCGGCGTGATCGCCGGTATCGGCATGGTGATCGCGCTGATCTTCGCGGTGACGCTGCTGCCCGCGTTGCTGATGCTGCTCCGGCCTGGCGCGCCGCAGGCCGAGCTCGGCAATCCGAAGCTGGCCTGGCTCGACGACCTGCTGCTTCGGAAACGCAAGCTGGTGCTGGCGCTGTTCGGCCTGTCGATGCTGCTCAGCATCGCGAGCCTGTTCTGGGTGCGATTCGATTTCAACCCGTTCCACCTGCGCAACCCGAATTTCGAGGCGCTGGCGACGCTCAATGAGCTGATGGCTGACCCTGATCGCGATCCCAACACGATCGATATCCTGATGCCGAACCTGCCGGCCGCGCAGGCGCTCGCAGCGAAGCTCTCCAGGCTGCCCGAGGTTGGCCACGCCATTACCGCCGCGAGCTTCGTGCCGGCCGATCAGGCGCCCAAGCTCGCGGCGATCGGCAATGCGCAGGCGCTGCTCGATTTCTCGCTCAACCCGTTCGCCCCCGCCTTGCCGGCCAGCGATGCCGATACGATCGCGGCGCTCCGCCACACCGCGCAGGGACTACGGCAGACCGCGAGCGGCCGGGACAAGCCGAGCGCCGATGCCCGCAGGCTCGCCGACGCCTTCGACCACCTTGCCGGCGCGGCCCCCGACGCACGGGCGAGGGCGACGACGCTGCTCGTGGCGCCCCTGAATGGGATGCTCGACCAGATGCGCAACGCGCTCGCCGCGCAGCCGGTCACGGTTGTGACCTTGCCCGAGGCGGTGAAGCAGGACTGGATCGCGAAGGATGGGCAGGCTCGTATCCAGCTCACCGCCGCACCAGCCTTTCGTGGCAGCGACAAGGGGCTGGCCAGGTTCGTCGCCGCCGTCCGCAAGATCGCACCCGATGCCACCGGCACCGCCGTCTCCACCCAGGCTGCCGCGCGCACCGTCGCCAAGGCTTTCGTGCAGGCGGGCGCATTGGCGCTGGTGGTGGTGAGTTTGCTGCTGCTCGCCGTGTTGCGCAGCGCCCGCGAGGTGGCGTTCACGCTGGCGCCGGTGGTGCTGTCGGGCTTCCTGACGCTGGGGACGTGCGTGCTGATCGGTCAGCCGATCAATTTCGCCAACATCATCGCCTTTCCGCTGCTGTTCGGAGTCGGCGTCGCCTTCCACATCTATTTCGTGATGGCGTGGCGGGCCGGTGCGACCGAACTTTTGCAATCGCCGCTCGCCCGCGCGGTGTTCTTCTCGGCGCTGGCGACGGGCAGCGCCTTCGGATCGCTCTGGCTCTCGCGCCATCCCGGTACGGCGAGCATGGGCAAGATTCTGATGCTGTCGCTGGCGTGGACGCTGGTGTGCGCGCTGATCTTCGAGCCGGCGCTCCTCGGGCCGCAGAAACGGAAAGGCCGCTGATTATTGCGGCGGCTGGCCCGTCGGTGGGTTCGGCCCACTGCTGGGCGTCTTGCCTTCCAGCCCCTTCTCGCGATCCTTGCCTTCCTCGCGATAGGCGTCGGCCTGATCGTGATAGATGTCCTTCGCGGTCCTGGTCGGCTGCTGCTCGGCCTGCGCATCGATCTGGTCGGCCTTGTTGTCATAGGCCTGGCGTACGGCGTCGCCCTGCGTCTTCTCGTGGCATCCCGACAGCAGGGGCAAGGCAAGCAGGCTCAGGACCAGCAGACGCATCGTGATTCCTCCCAATCGCCGCTCAAGCGAGCGGGACGGCCAGGTGGTTCCGATAGTCGAGAAAAGTGGGGAGCTTCTGTTGCTCGGTGCTCCCCGTACCGCCGGTATCCGATTCTGTTGCCCGGTTCGGCCCGAACCGCGCTCTGGTTGAAGTAACTTATCCGTTAGGACTCGTTACGCGGCCAGGGCGAGCGCCTCGTTGTCGTTGGCACTTGTGGTTTTGATCGGTTTTACGGCTCAATCAGGCCGGGCAAAAATAGCAAGCTCGTACACACGTCGATCCTAGTTCGGCCCCATCAGAAGCCCGGCTGTTGGAAGGCCGGGTTGTGGTGGAGCCGCCGGGTACCGCCCCCGGGTCCGCTGCGCCTCACTCGATATCATTTATCACCATAGCCGGCCCCGAAAGGACGGCAGGAACGATATAGGGGGAGAGGCTTAAGCAGGCAACCTCAACCCCGGATACGCTCCATATAGTGGCGCCGGCACAATGCGATGTAGCGGTCGTTGCCGCCGATGCCGATCTGGTCGCCGACGGTGATGGCATTGCCGTGCTCGTCGATGCGCAGGTTCATCGTCGCCTTGCGGCCGCAATTGCAGACCGTCTTGATCTCCGAGAGGATGTCGGCGAGCGCCAGCAGCGCCGCAGATCCTTCGAACAGCTCGGCGCGGAAATCGGTGCGCAGGCCGTAGCAGAGTACGGGCACGCCCATCTCGTCGCAGACGCGGGCGAGCTGGAGGGCCTGCGCGCGCGTCAGGAACTGCGCCTCGTCGATCAGCACGCAGCCGACCGCGCCGCCCTGCCGCGCGTCCGATACCTCGGCATGGAGGTCGGTGGCCGTATCGAAGGGCGTCGCCTCCGCCTTCAGCCCGATGCGTGAATCGATCACGCCATGACCGCCGCGATCGTGCACGCCGGCCGTGAACAGCAAAGTCCGCATGCCGCGCTCGGCATAATTGAAGGCGGATTGCAGCAGCTGGGTCGATTTGCCGGCGTTCATCGCGGAATAATAGAAATAGAGCTTGGCCATCGCCGCCCGATCCCACGCCGGGCCGTAGGGCGCAACCTCAGGACTTGGTGAGCGTCATCGTGTCGCCCGAGATCGAGACGGTGTCGATCCGGCTGAGGAAGCTCTGGCCGAGCAACGCGATGTCGCTCGGCGTGTCGAGCACGGTCGCCTGCACGTCGAGCAGCTGGATGTCGCCGATGCGCAGCCGGGGCAGGGTGACGCGTGCCGCCATGATCTGGCCGGATGCGGTCTCCATCTGCTGGTCGTAGCTCAGGTGATCGACATCGACGCCGACGAATTGCGCCTGTGCCTTGCTGAGCGCGACGGTGGTGGCGCCGGTATCGACGAGGAAGTTGAGCGATCTGCCGGCGACGTCGCCGTCGGTGAAGAAATGACCCTGCCAGCCGCGGTAGATCTTTACGGTGCCGGCACTGGCGTGGGGCGTCTGCCAGTTCGCGGCCGCCGCCGCCGGAGCCGGCTGGGCGGGGGCGTGGCGGGTCAGCCCGCTGCCGATCGCGAGACCGAAGATCGCCGCCGATCCGAGAATCATCACCGTGCCGCGCATGCCATTCCTCGAACCTGACGAGTCGGGAATAAGGCATCGCGCTTAACGGACGGTATCAGCCCCAGGCGAGGCCGATCGCATGATCGCGGACCGCGCGCGGCCATGGCTGGGCGAGCGCTTCGAAACGGGCGCGGTCGTCCGCATAGAGGGCGCGGATTGCCTCTTCGTAGCCGGGGCGGTCGCCCGCCATGGAGGTGAGGAAGCGGTAGGCGGCGTTGCGGCGGGCCGGCCCGTGTCCCTCCGCCTTGCGCGCGGCATCGACCAGCTTGCGCAGCGCCGCCGAGGCGCCGCCGGGCTGCTCGTTCAGCCAGTCCCAATGGCGGGGCAGCAGCGTCACCTCGCGTGCCACGACGCCGAGCGCGGGGCGTCCCCTTCCGCGCGGCGCTTCCGGCTCGGTCGGCGCGCGCAGGTCGAAATCGATCTGGCGACCGTCATCGTCGTCGAACACCAGTAGGTCGTCGGCGCGGGGCAGGCCGGGCATGGCCTGGAGCGCGGCGACGATCTCGGCACGGCTGCCGCTCGCCACCCACATCTCCTGCGCGAAGGCGGTATAGGTCTTCATCGTCGTCTCCCTTTTCGGGAGGCGATTTATGTCCGGATCAAATTCAAGTCAATATAACCCGGATATTATTCAGAATCGGTCCGATCCTCGGGCAGATCGCGCGCGATCTCGGGGCGGCGCAGCACCGCCTCGATATGGCTGCCCTCGTCGAAGCTCTCGTCGGCGAGGAACTTGAGCTTCGCGGCGAACTTGAGCTGTACGCGCTTCGCCACCTCGCGCTGGAGATAGGCGGTGTTGGTGCGCAGCGCCTTCAACACCGCCTCCTCGTCCGCCCCGAGCAGCGACTTGATGAACACGGTGGCGTGCTTGAGGTCGGGAGACATGCGCACCTCCGTCACCGAGACGGTGTGCGTGGCGAGCACGTCGTCATGCACATCCCCGCGCGCGAGGATCTCGGAGAGGATATGGCGCACCTGCTCGCCCACGCGGAGCAGGCGGACGGAACGGCCTTCGGAGGTTTCGGTGTGGCGCATTTTTCTCAGACTATGTGGTTATCGTTTGCCCACCAAATCATGTAGGCAATCAGTCCCAGCAGCCCCGCTCCCGGCAGCGTCGCTACGATATCCAATGCCGCCCAGGCATAGCGTCGATCAATGATATCGCGACTCGTCGCGCGACCGCCGACGACGGCTACAAGGAACGCGACGGAGGCAAGAAGCGCGACAAACAGCTTGTCGTTCACATTCTCGCCTCCGGCTAAACGTCCTTACAGAGTCCGCTCGCGCATCTCGACCTCGAACGTCTCGAGGAAGTCGCCCGGCTTGATGTCGGTGTGGCTCTCGAAGGTCACGCCGCACTCGAGGCCCGCGCGGACTTCCGGCACGTCGTCCTTGAAGCGGCGCAGCGACGCGATCGAGCCGTTGTAGATGATGACATCCTCGCGGGTGATGCGCGCGCGCAGCGCCTTGCGAATGAAGCCCTCGACCACGAGCAGACCCGCTGCACGGCCGTGCTTGCCCGCCGAAAAGACCTCGCGGATTTCCGCGCGGCCGACGACATGCTCGATCGCTTCCGGCCCGAGCTGGCCGGCCATGGCGGCGCGGATCTCGTCGAGCAGGTCGTAGATCACGTCGTAATATTTCAGCGCAACCTGATCGCGGGTGGCGATCTCGCGGGCCTTGGCATTGGCGCGGACGTTGAAGCCGATGATCGGCGCGCGGCTCGCCGCCGCCAGCGTCACGTCGCTCTCGGTGATGCCGCCGACGCCCGAGTGCAGGATGCGCACCTGGATGAGATCGGTCGAGATCTTGTTGAGCGAGCCGACGATGGCCTCCACCGAACCCTGCGTGTCCGCCTTCACGACCACCGGATATTGCTGGGCCTGCTTCTCGCGGAGCTGCGAGAACATCGATTCCAGCGAGGCCGGGGCCTGGGTGGTGCGCTTGGCCTGGATGACGCCGGCGCGATAGGCGGCAACCTCGCGGGCGCGCGCCTCGTTCTCCACCACGGTGAGCGGATCGCCGGCGCCCGGCACGCCCGACAGGCCGAGCACCTCGACCGGCATGGACGGGCCGGCTTCCTTGATATTCTTGCCCTTGTCGTCAATCAGCGCGCGCACCTTGCCGCTCTCCGCGCCGACGACGAAGATGTCGCCGACCCTGAGCGTGCCCTTGCGGACGAGGATCGTCGCGACCGGGCCGCGGCCCTTGTCGAGCTGCGCCTCGACCACGGTGCCTTCGGCCTCGCGATCGGGATTGGCCTTGAGCTCGAGCAGTTCGGCCTGGAGCAGGATCTTCTCGATCAGCTCGTCGAGGCCGGTCTTGGCGAGCGCCGAGACCTCGACGTCCTGCACGTCGCCGCCCATCTCTTCGACCTGGACGTCGTACTGGAGTAGCGCCTCGCGGACCTTCTGCGGGTTGCCGCCCGGCTTGTCGACCTTGTTGATCGCCACGATCATCGGCACGCCGGCCGCCTTGGTGTGGTTGATCGCCTCGATCGTCTGCGGGCGGATGCCGTCGTCGGCGGCGACCACCACCACCACGATGTCCGTGATGTTGGCGCCGCGCCCGCGCATCTCGGAGAAGGCCTCGTGGCCGGGCGTATCGAGGAAGGTGATCCGGTCGCCCGACTTCACCTGCACCTGATAGGCGCCGATATGCTGGGTGATGCCGCCGGCCTCACCGCGCACCACGTCGGTGCCGCGCAGCGCGTCCAGCAGCGAGGTCTTGCCGTGATCGACATGGCCCATGATCGTGACGACGGGCGCGCGCGGCTGCAGCGTGTCTTCGGGATCGGCATCGTGGCTGGCAACGATGTCGATGTCGCTTTCGGAGACGCGCTTCAGCGTGTGGCCGAATTCGGTCACCAGCAGCTCGGCGGTGTCCTGGTCGATCGTCTGGGTGAGCGTGACCGGCATGCCCATCTTGAAGAGCGCCTTCACCAGATCGGCACCGCGCTCGGCCATGCGGTTGGCGAGCTCGGCGACGGTGATCGTCTCCGGCACCACGACCTCGCGGACCTGCTTGACCTGCGGGCCGCCCTGCTGGTGGTGGCGCTTGTCCTTTTCACGCGCACGCTTGAGCGCGGCGAGCGAGCGGGCACGGGCGCCGCCCTCGTCGTCGAGCGCGCGGGTGACGGTGAGCTTGCCCGACTGGCGGCGGTCGTCGCCGCCCGGACGGCCGGCGGCGGTGCGCGCCGGGCGCGCCGGCGGCTCGGGCCGGGCAACCGGCGTGAAGCGGCGGGGAGGCGGGGTGCCGGCGCTGGAACGAGCCTCGGGCTGCGCTTCCTCGGCTTGCGCCGCGGCGGCGGGCGCAGCGGGGGACTCCTCAGCGGCCTTGGTGGTTTCCTCGGCGGCACGCTGGGCGTCCGCCTCGGCCTGCTTGGCGCGCTCTTCCTCTGCGCGCTTATTCTCTTCGGCGCGGCGCTTTTCTTCCTCGCTCGCCTCGGCGCGCATGCGCTCCTCGCGGCGGCGATTTTCCTCGTTCGCCGCCATGCGAGCCTCTTCGGCCTCGCGGAGCAGGCGCTCCTGCTGCTCGCGGCGCTCGAGCGGCGTCATTGGGCGCTGCAGCGCCGCGGCCTGCGGACGCGGGGCCGGCGCGGCTGGGCGCGGCGCGGGGGCAGCGGGAGCCGCCGCCTTCTGCACCTCTGGCTCGGGGACCGGAGCGGCGGCCGGGGTCGACTGCGGCTCGGGATCGCCCGGGCGGCGCAGCACGCGGGAACGCTTGGTCTCCACGATCACGGTGTTCGAGCGGCCGTGGCTGAAGCTCTGCTTCACCTTGCCCGTCTCGACCGTGCGCTTGAGGCCCAGCGGCGCGCGCATACCCAGCTTCGGCTTTTCAGAATCGCTCATCGACTACCCAAATCCTCAAACATCGTCGCCGGCGGCCGGGCCGTCGGCGTTTTCCAAACCCGTAGGGGCCGTAAAGCCCCGCGAAGAGTCGCGAGGCTCGGCCCCACTTTTCCGTCCGATAAATCCGCGCCAGCGAGACAAAGCTTGGCTGACGCGGTGGGCGGCAGCCCGGTCTGTCAGCGCGACATGTACCACATTTTCGCGGCCCAGCGCCATCGACAATATATTGCGGGGCAGCGGCAATACCAGACCCCGGAGGTCCGATCCTTCGGCATCGTTGCCGACGCGCAACGCCTGGTCGAGCTTGCGGTTGCCATCTTCGCCCGCGTCGCTCGCGTGGAGCAGCAGGTGGACGCGGCCCTTGCGCGCGGCCTCCCCGATCCGGTCCGAGCCGACGGAGACGGTGCCGGCGCGGGATTCGAGGCCGAGCCGATCGAGGAAGGCGCGCTCCAGCGCGGTCTCGATCATCTGGCCGAGATCGTCGGGGATCGTCAGCGGCTTGCCCTTGAAGGCACGCGCGAGCGCGCCCTTGAGTTTGCCCTTCTTCTGCGCGGCATCGAGCGTCTCGCGATCGACGCCCAGCCATGCGCCCCGGCCGGGCGCCTTGGCGCGGATGTCGGGCAATACGAGGCCGTCCAGCGAGATGGCGAGGCGGATCAGATTGTCCTTCGCGTCATGCGCGCCGGACAGGATGCACTTGCGCTCGGGTGTGTGGCCCTCGGCCACTTCTTCTCCGTTCGTGTCGAGCGAAGTCGAGACACGTTCTCCCGCCGCGTCCCTCGACTTCGCTCGGGACGACTTTTCGCCTTTGGTGGGGGCGCTTAGATGCTCATCGTGTGCCATTCGCGGGAGCGACCTCCTGCACAGGCACGGGCGGCCGGTCGGCGATCAGGATGCCGCCGGCGCCATAATTCTCAGGTGAAACTTCCTCGATCACGACCTGGACGGCGGCCGGGTTCTTGCCCAGCCGCGTGACCAGCGAGGCCGTCACGTCCGCGACGATCCCCGCTTTCTGCTCCTTGCTTGCGGAGCCCGCCATCCTGATCGAGACGAACGGCATCTTACGCGTCGTCCTCCGGCGCCAGCGCCTCGTTTTCCACGGCCACGGCGGCGGGCTGCGGCTCGTCGTCGAACCAGCCGGCGGCGGTGCGGGCGGCCATGATGATCTCGTTGCCCTGATCGTCCGAGAGGCCGTAGGCGGCGAGCACGCCGCCCTTGTCCTCGGCGCGCTGCGGCTTGGCCGGCGCGCCTTCGGCTCGGCGGCGCGGCTCGGCGCGCTTCTTCTGGACTAGCTCGTCGGTGGCGAGATCGCCCACGTCGTCGAGCGTCTTGATCCCCGCCTTGCCGAGCGTGACCAGCATCGCCTCGGTCAGATAAGGCAGCTCCAGCAGCGCGTCCTCGACGCCGAGGTTGGTGCGCTCCTCGCGGGCCGCGGCCTCGCGGCGCTCTAGCGCTTCCTGTGCGCGACTCTGCAACTCGGCGGCGAGATCCTCGTCGAAGCCCTCGATCGCGCTGATCTCGGCGGCGTCGACATAGGCGACCTCCTCGAGGCTGCCGAAGCCCTCGGCGACGAGCAGTTGAGACAGCGTCTCGTCGACGTCCAGCTCGCCCTCGAACATGTTCGAGCGCTCGACGAACTCCTTCTGGCGCTTCTCGGAGGCATCGGCCTCGGTCAGGATGTCGATCGCCTTGCCGGTCAGCTGCGAAGCCAGGCGGACGTTCTGGCCGCGGCGGCCGATCGCTAGCGAAAGCTGATCGTCGGGGACGACCACCTCGATCCGCTCGTCATCCTCGTCGATCACGACGCGGGCGACGTTGGCCGGCTGCAGCGCGTTGACCACGAAGGTGGCGACGTCGGGCGACCAGGGGATGATGTCGATCTTCTCGCCCTGCATCTCCTGCACGACGGCCTGCACGCGGCTGCCCTTCATGCCGACGCAGGCGCCGACCGGATCGATCGACGAATCGCGGCTGATCACGCCGATCTTGGCGCGCGAGCCCGGATCGCGGGCGGCCGCCATGATTGTGATCACGCCGTCGTAGATTTCGGGCACTTCCTGCGCGAACAGCTTCTTCATGAAATCGGGGTGCGCGCGCGAGAGGAAGATCTGCGGCCCGCGCACCTCGCGCGCGACCTTGAGGATGATCGAGCGGATGCGATCTCCGACGCGGACCACCTCGCGAGGGATCTGCGCGTCGCGGCGGATGACGCCCTCGGCGCGGCCGAGATCGACGACGACATGGCCGAACTCGACGCGCTTCACCACGCCGGTGATGATCTCGCCGACGCGATCCTTGAACTCGCCATATTGACGCTCGCGCTCGGCATCCCGAACCTTCTGGAAGATGATCTGCTTGGAGGCCTGCGCCTGGATGCGGCCGAACTCGATCGGGGGCAGCGGATCGACGATGTAGTCGCCGATCGAGGCGCCCTTCTGCAGCTTGTCGGCATCGGCCGGCGAGATCTGCGTGAAATAATTGTCGACAGCCTCGACCACCTCGACGACGCGCCACAGGCGTAGATCGCCGCTCTTCGGGTCGATCTTGGCGCGGATGTCGTTCTCGGCGCCGTAGCGGGTCTTGGCGGCGCGCTGGATGGCGTCTTCCATGGCCTCGATCACGATCTCGCGATCGATGAGCTTCTCCTTCGCCACCGAATCGGCGATGGCGAGCAGCTCGGCCTTGTTGGCGGAGAGAACGGTGGCCACGGTTCAGGCTTCCTTTTCGATGATGCGGTCCGCACCCTCTGTCGAGAGTGGCGCGGTGGCCTTGATGAGCGCGTCGGTCAAGAGCAGCTTGGCGGACGCGAGTGAAGTGAAGGGAAAAACGAACGGCTCGCCGGACTTGGCCAGCGTCACCTCGATGGTGCCGTCGGCGACCCCGTTGAGGCGACCGTCGAGTTGCTTGCGGCCGTCGATTTCCTCGGCCAGCCGGATGCGGGCGTCGAAGCCGGCCCAGTCGGTAAAGTCCTGCAGCCGCGTCAGCGGCCGGTCGATGCCGGGCGACGAGACCTCCAGCCGATAGGCCTCTTCGATCGGGTCCTCGGCGTCGAGCACCTCGGAGATGCGTCGCGAGAGCGCCTCGCAATCCGAGATGTCGAGCTGGCGGGTGTCGGGCCGCTCGGCCATCACCTGCAGCGTCGGATCGGACCTGCCGCCGAACATCGCCACGCGCACGAGGTCCAGCCCGAGCGCTTTCGCTTCGGGCTCGATCAGGCGGGTGAGTAAAGCGATGTCGGCCATACGACTCCAGGAAAAACATAAGCCGCCTCGCAGCCGGCCCCGGTTGGGGCCAGCCTCGGCAGAGTTTCCAATGTCGAGAAGGCAACGCGCATATAATCCGGTTGACGCCTTTCGGCAAGCGTGGCCGAAAGAGGCGCGGGGGTGATCTGGAGTAGCCCGATGCGTCCCCTCTTTTTCCTCGCCCTCGCCGCCGCTTTGGCGGCGCCCGTCGCCGCCGAGCAGAATTTCGGCGACGCCAAGCCCAATCCCGCCAAGCCCTTCGTCGTAACCCCAGTCGCGACCTTCGACTATCCGTGGCGGATCGCCTTCCTGCCCGACGGGCGCATGCTGGTCACCGAGAAGCCGGGCAAGCTCTACCTCGTCAGCCAGACCGGCACCAAGCAGCAGGTCTCGGGCGTCCCGGCAGTCCACTATGATTCGGATCAGGAGGGTCTGCTCGGCGTCTTCCTCTCGCCGCATTTCGCGACGGATCACATGATCTACCTGACCTACTCCGAGCCGGGCTCCGACGGTTCGGGCCTCGCGCTGGCACGGGCGACGCTGAGCGGCACTGCGCTCTCCGGTCTCAAGGTGATCTGGCGACAGATCCCGTTCGGCAAGGGCGGGCAGGACGGGGGTATCGTCACCTTCGATCCGAGCGGGAAATATCTTTTCCTGGCGGTCGGCGAACGCCAGCGCTTCACGCCCGCGCAGGATCCCAACCAGGCGACCGGCAAGATCCTGCGCCTCACGCTCGACGGCAAGCCGGCGCCGGGCAACCCGATGGCGGGCAAGCTCGGCTCGCAGACCGTCACCGTTACCGACCCGCCACAGGATACGGTCGCGGCAAAGACCGCCAGGGGCCGCACCGTGAAGCTGCCTGGGCCGAACCTGGTGCCGTCCGAGACGTGGACCACCGGCCACCGCAACCCCTACGGCCTCGCCTTCGATGCCAAGGGCACGCTGTGGGAGGTCGAGATGGGGCCCAAGGGCGGTGACGAGCTCAATATCCTGAAGCCGGGGAAGAATTACGGCTGGCCGGTGGTCTCCAACGGCATCAACTATGACGGCAAGCCGATTCCCCGGCACGACACCCATCCGGAATTCGAGAAGCCGGTCGTCTATTGGACACCGGTGATCGCGCCCGCTGGCCTTGCTTTCTACTACAAGTCGTTGTTCCCGCAGTGGAAAGGGTCGGCGTTCATCGGGGGTCTCGCCAGCGAGGCGCTGGTCCGCATCGCCTTCGACGGCCCCAACGGCGCGCGCGAGGCCGAGCGCTGGGAGATGGGTCATCGCATCCGCGACGTGGAGGTCGCCCCCGATGGCGCGCTCTGGGTGATCGAGGACGAGGAAGGGGGGCGGCTGCTCAGGCTGACGCCGAAGAAGTGATCCGGGAATGACTATCGGCTCCGCACTGGCTGGGTTGTCCCGAAGCAGGGGGTGACGGCATGGGGCGGAGTTTCGGCGGCGCGGCTATGATCGCCGCATGCCTTGCATGGCGGGCGGGCGCCGAGGTGCCGGCCCCGAGGCCGCCGGTCGCCATTCTCAGGCCGCCGCCCATCGTCGTGCCGCCTCCGGAGAGTGACACCAATTTCTGGGGCCGCCGCCCCGATCGGCAGATCGCGATCAACATGGGCGAAAGCGTCTTTCCGTCGATCGACGGGGAAAAGCCGATGGTTCGTTTCGAGTGGCCGTTCGAATTCGCGGCCGGATTTCTTCGTCTTCCATCGGGCAGGTTCGAGACCGGCTTCTGGAGCTGCGCGCTGGTCTCGATCCAGGGCGCGAAGCCTGTCTGGTATCTGGTGCTCATCCGGAACGGCGCGATCCGGATCAATCTGAGGGGCATGAACGCCAGCGACGATTATCCGTCGCAAACGTGCCGGCAGGGCGTCGAACGCGGCTTGCTCATCGCGATCACCCGGGAAAACAGCTGAGGATATCGGCCTGTTTCATGGATGCGCTTCCCCCTTCGCCATGAAGGCGTGGCTGAGGCCGTGATATAGACGCTCCTCGCAGACGAACCCCGCCACCCAGTCGGCGAGGATCGCGGTCGCCAGCAGGGGCAGCAGCAGGCCGTGGCTGGCCGTCGCCTCCGAAAGGATCACCACCGCCGTCAGCGGTGCGCGGACGACGCCGGTGAAGTAGCCGACCATGCCGAGCAGCACGACCGGACCGGCGGCGGTCGCCGGGAACAGCCAGCGCAGCAGGTCGCCGAGGCCCGCGCCGGTGGCGAGGCTCGGCGCGAAGATGCCTCCCGGCAGTCCCGAGACGGCGGTCGCCAGCGTCGTCGCGAACTTGGCGGGACCAAACCAGCCGGGCTCATTGGCGCCCGCGATCATCAGGCGCGCCGGCTCGTAGCTTGTGCCCCAGGTCAGGCCCGTCGCGCAGCCGACCACCGCGACGACCAGCCCCATGCCCGCCGCCGTCCGCACGGGCCGCTTGCGCACGGCCACCAGCCACGGATGCTGCGACAGGCTGAACGCCAGCATTGCGCGCGAGAACAGGCCGCCGGTCAGCCCGCCGGCCACGCCCGCTACCGGAATCACGAAGATCGCCTTGCCGAGCGGCAGGGTCGCGCCGACCGCGCCGAAATAGACATAGTCGCCGTTGAGGCCGAGGCTGACCATGCCCGAGATCAGCACGGCGGTCATGACCAGCAAGGTCATGCGCTGCTCGTAGGCGGCGGCCAGTTCCTCGATCGCGAAGGTGACGCCGGCCAGGGGGGTGTTGAACGCCGCCGCCACGCCGGCCGCGCCACCCGCCACCATCACCGAGGCCCTGATCGGCACGCGGAAGAGCCTGTGCGCATAGGCCATGATCGTCGCCGAAATCTGCACCGTCGGTCCCTCACGCCCCACCGAGGCGCCGGCGAGCAGCGCGCCGATCGTGACGAAGAACTTGAACGCCGCCGTCTTCGCCGAGGCGAGCGAGCGCATCGCGCCCTCGGGATCGAAGCGTGCCGCCATGATCTGCGGGATGCCGGAGCCGCGCGCGTCGGGCGCGGTTCGTCGTGTCAGCCAGACAAGCCCGGCGAAGACGGCGGGCGTCAGGATCAGCGGCGCCCACCAGGCGAGATGGGCCAGATCGAGGAAGCGCGCACTCGCCCAGTCGGCGGCGCGCGCGAACAGCAGGGCGACCAGTCCCAGAACCACTGCGCCCGACAGGATCGCGGCGCGCTTGCGCCAAACCGGCGCAGTCGGCCCGTGGCGGCGGGCCAACACCATGGCGCGACGAAGCTGACGGTTCCGGCTCATGCCGCGAGCGATACGTCGGCAGGGGCCTCGGTGCGGCGGTAGCGGATGGACCAGACCACGGTGTTCGAATCACGATAAAGGTCTGATAAAGCGAAGGAAATAAGCCTAAATCTGGTTGATCGATAGTCAAAAATAAGCACGGGGTAATCACCCGAATGGAGAGTTTATCGCGCTATAGCGTAAGGCTTGCGGTACGAAAACCACGGATCGACGGGCTGTCCGTGGCCGCTTTCGATCGATCGCGTTGGAAAAACGAAGTTTGAGGTCGGACTATCCGAGCCGCAGGCAGCACCTGTCTGGTTTCGCGGCCGTCATTGAGGCGCTACGCTATCGTGGCTGAGCCCGACCGAGCAGCGACGAGTTTCGTGGTCTCGAAACGATCATGGAAGGAGCGCTTGCTCCAGATATTCTCTTCGGAGCCAGTTAGCCATCCTCAACTGTCTGAATGTTTCGTCGGCTCACCGGGCGTTTGTCGCTGCACTAGACAACTGACCGAGTTATCAATCTCAGTGCTCCCAACCGCTATGCGGCCAGCGTCGTTTTTTTTCGATCGTCTGACCGTATCCTTCATAAATTCCGCTGATGACATGCGGCAGTTCCTCTTCCGGCTCCGATATGACCGCGCGGGTGGTTCGAGGCACTTCATCCACCGGAAGAGCGCTTTCGGCCGGGGATCTGGGTCCATCGCGCCACCAGTTGACCCTCATCGTTCTGATCGTGGCGATCGCCGCATTCATGCAAATGCTGGATGCGTCCGTACTCTCGGTTGCCATTCCGCAGATGGCGCGCAGCTTTCGTGTCAGCCCGGTCGATCTCGGCGTGAGCGTCACGGCCTATGTGGTCGCCAGTGCGGTGCTTTTGCCGTCGAGCGGCTGGCTTGCCGATCGGCTGGGCGCGCGCCGGCTGTTCGTCTTTGCGACGATTGCCTTCACGCTGGCGTCCGTTCTGTGCGGGATCAGCCGGACGTTGCCGCAGTTCGTCGGCGCTCGCGTGTTGCAGGGCATCGGCGGCGCCGTACTGAGCCCCGCCGGCAGCATCATCCTGATGCGCATCATCCCGCGCCGCGATCTCGTGCAGATGATGAACGTCTTCAGCGCGCCGATGCTGGCGGCACCTCTGCTAGGCCCGCCGATCGGCGGCCTGATCACGACCTGGCTGGGTTGGCCGTGGATCTTCTTCCTCAACGTGCCGGTCGGCATTGTCTGCGTGATGCTGACGCTGCGCTTCGTGCCGGTGTCGGCCATCACGGTCCGGCCCTTCGATACGCGCGGTTTCGTCCTGAGCGGCGGTGCGCTGGCGACATTGATTTTCGGTTTCGGCGCGGTGGGGATCGGAGGCGGCCTGTTCTCCGGCTTGGTGGCGATTCTGGCGGGATGCGTGCTGGCGGCGGCCGCAATTCGCCATGGGCTGAATGCGCCGCATCCGCTGCTCTCCTTTTCCCCGGCGCGCAGCCGGGTGTTCCGGCTGGTGACGCTGATCGGCCTGCCGTTCATGCGGCTACCGGTCGCGGCGTTGCCCTTCGTCATTCCGATCGCGTTGCAAATCGGGCTCGGCATGACCGCCTTCGCGAGTGGCCTGCTCTTTTTGGCACACAGCCTGGGCGACCTCATGACCCGGCTGCTCACCGGCCGCGTCTTCCGGCGTTTCGGCTACCGTACCGTCATGCTGTGGGGCATCTGGGGTTTCGCCCTCTCGGTGGCGGGCTGCGCGGTGATCGGAGCCGGAACGCCGATGCCGGTGATCGCCGCCCTGCTGTTCGTCGGCGGATGCTTCCGATCCTTCCTGATGACGGCGATGGGCACGCTTTCCTATGCGGAATTCGCTCCGGAAGAGATGCCGGCCGCGACCACGCTCAGCCAGGTGACGATTCAGCTCGTCCAGGCGATCGGTGTGTCGATCGCGGTCATCCTGCTGGATGTCGTGGTGGCCGCGAGAGGGGGGATCCAGGGTGTCGTCGGCCTGGCGGAGTGCCGCTTCGTCCTCGTCGCCGTCGCCGTCGTCAGCCTGTCGGCGCTGTGGCCGATCGGCATCCTCGAGCGCGATACGGGCGCCGAGCTGAGCGGTCATGGATCGTGAGCGATCAGGCCTCGTCCCAATAGTCCAGCGTGCCTTGCCCCCCGCAGACATGGCGGACTCCCTGCGCGACACCGTCCTCTCCAACGGCGTAGTCCGCGATCGCCATGAGAGCGCCGCTGTCGGGATATTCCGCGATTTCCGGCGAGTGGCGCGTGCTGATCGCGAGATAGGAGAGCTCGCGATCTCCCGTATTGATGATCTGGTGCGCCGTTTCCGGTCCGCCGGCTGGGCAGGCGATCAGGTCGCCGGCCCGGATCGCGCGTCGTTCCGATCCGATCCGGATCTCGCCCCTGCCGTCGAGAATGACGAACAATTCCTCGTTGGCGCGGTGGCTGTGGAAGGGGAAGCCGCGCCGGCCGGGCGCGAGTGCGATCAGCGAGCAACCCAGCTGCCGGGCGCCGAGCCGAGGCCCCAGCGGCGCAACGCGCGGATCGTACAGGTGCCGGATCGCTTCCGGCGGCGCGATCCGATCGGGGAGGGGGCCGGGCACGAGGTCGGAAAGGGAAAGGATCGGATGCGGCATCGCGGTCTCCGGCGGAGGAAAAAGCTTAACCTCACGTCGCGAGGCGCAGGCTTCGTTTACGTGGAATCACCGCCTTTCGGTTGGTCGCGGCTGGCCCCGGGCCTCGGCCGCGCTATCATCGCGGCATGAGCCGATCGACGGACGTCATTGCAGAGTTTCGTGCCGGAGGCAGAACCGTGCTGGCGTCCGCGATCGGCGTCTGCGCAGGGGTGACGGGACTGCCTTTCTACAGCCTCGGCCTGTTCATCAAACCGCTCTCCGCCGAATTCGGCTGGGGACGGGCGGCGGCGTCGAGCGCGGCGCTCTGCCTGCAGTTCGGGATCGTGCTGAGCGCGCCGTTCATCGGCCGGTCGATCGACCGGATCGGCGTGCGGCGGGTGGCCCTGACGTCCCTGGCGGGCCTCGCTCTGGGTTTCGTCCTGCTGTCGCGGCTCGGGCCGTCCTTCCCGCTGTTCCTGTGCGCATGGCTCGGTCTGTCCCTGCTGGGCAGCGGCACCACGCCGATCGCCTGGACACGAAGTGTCGCGACGCGGTTCGACAAGGGACGGGGGATCGCACTGGGGCTTACGCTGGTCGGCACCGGCGTCGCCGGGTTTCTGGCCCCATGGTTGATCGGCGGGGTGGTGGCGAGCCATGGCTGGCGCAACGGATGCCTGGTGCTGGCCGCAGCCATCGGGCTCCTGGCGCTGCCCGGCGTGGCGTTTCTGATGCGTGATACCGGCGCTCTATCCACAGCCGTTGCCGAGGCGAGGCGTCGCGGCCCACACGTAGGCCAGGCATTGCGGAGCCGTCGCTTCGCGCAGATCGGGATCGCCTTCTTCCTGATCGGCATCGTCGTTGCGGGGATGATCGTCCATCTCGTGCCGCTGTTGCAGGATCGGGGGCTGGCTCCAGGCGAGGCCGCGCGCGACGCCGCCATGATGGGCTTCGCGGTGATCGTTGGGCGGCTTGTCGTCGGATGGCTCTGCGATCGCGTCCACGCGCCTTATGTGGCCTTCGTCTTCCTCATGCTGCCCGTCGCGAGCTGCCTGATACTGCTGGCGCATGGGCCCGCGATCCCGGCGGTCCTGTTGCTGGGGCTCGCGGCGGGTGCGGAGATCGACCTGCTCGCCTATCTCGTCAGCCGATATTTCGGGCTGCGCGCTTATGGCGAGGTGTATGGCTGGCTGTTGTCCATCTTCAGCCTCGGCGCGGGGCTGGGGCCGGTGCTGATCGGCTGGTCGTTCGATCGCGCGGGAAGCTATGCGCCCATGCTGGTCGCAGCAAGCTGCATCATCTCGCTTGGCGCGGTGCTGGTCGCGACGCTGGGACCGTTCCCGGCGTCGGACGAGCAGGGTTGGCGGAAACCCTCGCCAAATTAGTCGCGAATGGTGAAAGCGGCGCGGTCCAAACCCTCTCGGAAATCCGGGTGGGCGATGGCGATGAGCGCCTTGGCTCTCTCGCGCAGGGACAATCCGCGCAGATTGACGATGCCATATTCCGTCGCGACATAGTGAACGTCGTTGCGCGGAGTGGTCACCGCGCCGCAAAGGCTGGGGACGATCCGCGAGACCTTGCCGCCCGCCGCAGTGGAATGGCAGGCGATGATGGACTTGCCTCCCTGAGATGCGCTTGCCCCCCGCACGAAATCGAGCTGGCCTCCGGACGCGCTATACTGGCGGCCGATCCGTTGTTCCGAGTTGCAAGCGCCGTGCAGATCGATTTCCAGTGTCGCGTTGACCGAGACCATGCGGGCGTTGGCCGCGATCACCGCCGGGCTGTTCACGTAATCGACGGGATGCGCCTCGAACGCGGGATTATCGTCGATGAAGTCGTACAGCGCCTTGTCACCCATGGCGAAGGTGAAGACGGTTCGGCCCGGATGGATGGTCTTGCTGCTGTTGTCCACGACGCCCTGTCGCATCAGCCGGGAAAGGCCGGGCGTCATCAATTCGGTGTGGATGCCAAGCCGCCGCCTGCCCGACAGCGCGGCGCACACGGCGTCGGGCAATGCGCCGATGCCCATCTGCAGACAGGCGCCGTCTTCGACCAGATCGGCGACAAGCTTCCCTATGGCGATATCCTCGTTCCGCAGAGCCGGTGACGGTATCTCCAGTAACGGCGCTTCATGCTCGACGAGGGCGGTCACGCGATCCACCGGAATGCGGCAGTCGCCATGCGCGCGAGGCATGGCAGGATTGACCTCGACAATGACGTGCCGGGCGCTCTTGGACACGGCGAGTGCGTAGTCGGTGTTCGTTCCGAGGCTGAAACACCCCTCGTCGTCCATCGGCGAGACGGTGGTCAGCAGCACGTCCGCATCGACTTGTCGGCTCAGCACGTCGGGCGCCTGACTGAAGGCCGTTGGCAGGAAATCGACGGGCGCCAGCCCGAGTCTTTCAGCCTCGGCATCCAGTGCTCGCTCGATGACGCCGTGGAAAAGGCTTACGGGGTTTATGCGATCGCGCAAATCTGTCCGAAGGACGCAGGCGGCGTTGGGGGTCGAAAGCAAATAATAGAGCGAGAGGCCGGAAACCTCGCGGGATGCCGCGCGGGCCGCAAGCGCGTTCAAAAGCGCCGGCGGCTGCGCGACGCCGAGCGCCATCGCAATCCTGGAACCAGACGGGATCGACGCGACGGCCGCTTCGGCGGATTGGCGCCGCGCCAGATAGGATCGCTGGATCTCGCTCACGCATTCGCTCCCCAGGGTGGCTGGTCCCTATTAGCTCGGTTCGACAAGCATGCGTATCCGGCCGCGGCGATCGGCGGGCTGGGTCGGAACGGGAGCTTCGAGCAAGAGCATGTGGCCGGCGTCGATCAGGCAGGCGAAGCCGCCATAGCCTTCGGTGCCGATCTCCGCATCGATCAAACCGTTCGCGATCCGCGCGAAACGTCCCGTCGGATAGGAAGAGGCTACCCAGAGCCGTCCTCGTCCGTCGAGCGCAATGCCGTCCGGCGCAAATCCCAAAGCCGCCACGGTTCGCCGCTGGGAAAGTGCGCCATCCGGGCCGATCGCGAAGGCCGTCAGGCGCTCGCCGCCGGTCTCCGCGACGATCAGTGCCTCGCCGTCGGGCGTGATCGCCATCCCGTTGGGACCGAGCAGGCCGTCGGCGATGCGTCGCGCGCTTCCTCCGGCCGTGGGATCGATCAGAATGATCCCCGCCGGGCGCGCGTTACGATGCCGTTCCTCCGGCGTGTCGCCGGGGGCGAGATTATGATCCGATACATAGGCGCGGCCGTGCCGGTCGACGACCATTTCGTTCAGCAGACCGCCTGCAATCTCCGAGAGGTCGGCCGCGACGGCGGTCGTCCCGCTCTCGACCGCGAACAGCCGCCGTTCCTGCATCGACACGGCCAGCAACCGTCCGTCCGGCAGCCATCCGAGGCCGTTGGGACGGCCGGGCACCTTCCCCAGTATCCGGTATGCGCCGTCGGCGGGATCGCATTCGATGACCTCGCCGGTCCATACGTCCGAAAAGACGAAGCGACCTCCGCCCGCCGGACGCGGCGCCTCGGGCAGCCCCAGCCCCGCGAGCAGGGTGCGGGGCCACCCTGTCAGGGCCAAGGATCAGAACTCGCGCAGGTGGGCGCGCAGATGCTCGGTCCTGTAGCTGCTGCGGACCAGGCTGCGCCGTTGGAGGATGGGCACCAGCCCGTCGAGGATCTCGGCGAGATAGCGCCGGGTCAGCGGCCGGGCGTGCATCAGGAAGCCGTCGCCGCCGATCTCGTCGATCGCCGCTTCCATCTGGTCGGCGATCTGCTCGGGGGTGCCGATCAGCTTGAGCGAGGTGGTCTCCTGCTCGGCCAGCGTCTGGCGCAGCGTCTTGCCCTTGGAGAAGGCCTTGAGGCTCGCGATCATGCCCTGGAAGCCCTGCGTCACCTGGGCGGGATCGATGTCCGGGAACGGCGCGTCGAGATCGAACTTGGTCCAGTCCATATCGGTGTGCAGCGTCAGCCGGCCGAGCCGCTGGGCAAGGATGGTGGGCGTCATGCCCACGATCTCGTCATAGCGGCGCTGGGCGGCCTCCTCGGTATCGCCGAGCACGGGCGAGATCAGGAACATCACCTTCACATCGTCCGGGTCGCGGCCGTGCTTGACGACGCGGGCGCGGATATCCTCGCGAAAATCCTTGAGCGCCTGCACGCTGTTCTGCCCGAAGGTGGAGCACAGGATGACGTCCGAATGCTTGGCCGCGAAATCGCGGCCGGCGGGCGAGGAGCCGGCCTGGCAGATTGCGGGCCGCCCCTGCGGCGACCGCATCACGTTCAGCGGCCCGATCGATTTGTGATACTTGCCCTCGAACTTGAATTCGCGGAACTTGCCGGGATCGACATAGCGACCGCTTTCGGCGCTCATCTCGACGGCATCGGGCTCCCATGCGTCCCAGAGCTGCTTGACGAGATCGAGCATCTCGTCGGCGATCGCATAGCGCTCGTCGTGCGGCGGCTGCTTGTCGCGCCCGAAGGCCTGCGCCGCCCAGTCTTCCGACGAGGTGACGACGTTCCAGCCTGCCCGGCCGTTAGAGATCAAATCTACGGAGTTGATCTGCCGCGCGAGCAGGAAGGGCGGATAGAAGCTTGACGAGAAGGTGCCGATGATGCCGAGCTTGCTGGTCGCCTCCGCGAGCACGGGCATGACGATCATCGGATCGACGCGCGGCTCCAGATTCTGCTTGTCGTTGGAGAGGACGACATGATCCTCGATCATGATGAAATCGAAGCATGCGGCCTCGAGCTGGCGTACCATGTCCTTGAGGAAGGAGAGCGTCTGCCACCGCTCGGGCTTGACGTCGTTACCCGCCCAGCGATCGGCGCCGTTGGCCGTCCAGCCGTGGGCGCGGGGGTTGGTGAACCAGGCGAGGTGAAACATGGTCGCTCCGAATGAGGGGTCGGGAAGGGATCAGGCGAGCTGCTGGAAGCCGCCCTTGAAGAAAAGTAGCGGCTTGTGGTCGCTGCCTTCGAGCGCGCGGACCCGGCCGATGACGAGCCAATGGTCGCCGGTGTCATGCTCGGCCTCCAGCGTGCAATCGATCCAGGCGAGTACACCTTCCAGGATCGGGCTGCCGGTGACGCCGGGCCGCCATGCGACATCCGCCCATTTGTCGGCGCCGCTTCTGGCGAAGCCGAGGCTGAGATCTTGCTGCGCGGCCGACAGGACGTTGATGCAGAAGCTTCCCGCCTCGCGGATCGCGGGGTAGCTGCGCGACGATTTCGCCGGCGAGAAGGCGACCAGCGGCGGATCGAGCGAAAGACTGAAGAAGCTCTGGCAGGTCATGCCGAAGCGCTCGGCCCCGCTCGCGGCGGTGACGATCGTCACACCCGAGGCGAAATGGCCCAGCGTGCGGCGGAAATCTTCCGCCCCGAACGCTTCGGGCGGCTCGATCGCGAGCCCATGCTCCATGGCCATGCTCATGCCGGGATGCGGAGCGCGCCGGCCAGCGCCCGCTCGTTCGCGTCGAGCCACTGGCTGAAGATCGCGTCCATCCCGTCGAGCTGCGACGTCATCACGTACAGGCTGCGCGTCGGCACGCTGGCGCCGAGTTCGACGAGCAGCGGGCGCAGCGTGGTGTCGGGCGCCAGCATGTGCGCGGGCGATCCACCCGTCATCACCGGGATGGCGATCACCCCCGCCAGCCCATTGGTGTCGTAGCGATCGAGGAACGCCTTGAGCATTCCGGTATAGGCAGCCTTGTAGGTGGGGGATGCGACCAGCACCAGATCGCTGCCCGCGACCGCCGTGTTGAAAGCCGACACGGTGGCGCTTCCCCAGTCGAAAAGCTCGGATGCGTGGTCGGCGAGGTCGATCGTCTG
The DNA here is from genome assembly GCF_013778325.1 of Sphingomonas chungangi. Classification (GTDB taxonomy): domain Bacteria; phylum Pseudomonadota; class Alphaproteobacteria; order Sphingomonadales; family Sphingomonadaceae; genus Solisphingomonas; species Solisphingomonas chungangi. The sequence goes on from NZ_JACEIB010000007.1 coordinate 134,016, forward strand.
CACGGCGGCATCGTCGAGCCCGAGGCGCGAGACGATGGCTTCGGCAAGCGATTGCGCCAGCGCGAGCGTGCGGGATTTGGCGCCGGGGTTGCCGACCAGAACGGTGATCTTCATCGAGCATAGCCTTTGCGGAGCGATACCGGGGTCTCGTGCGCCTCATCGGGCCGTGTCGTGCGCAGCATGGCGATCAGCAGCGCCGCGACGAGGAAGCCGCACAGCGCGACGATCAGACCGAGCCGGTAATTGTGGAAGTGATCGACCGCCGCGCCCATCAGCAGCGGACCGATTCCCGAGCCGAAGCAATAGATCGTGTAGAGCAGTCCGTAGATGGCGCCGTAATTGCGTCGGCCGAACACGCTCGCGGTTATATATCCGGCGATGTCGTGCTCCGCGCCCCCGGCGAGCCCGATCAGGGCGACCGCCAGCCCGCACAGGATGAGGCTGTTACCCGGTAGCAGAAGCAGCGCACAGGCCGCTGCAGGCGCCACGAAGGCCAGGAAGCCGACGATGCGCGGTGAGATCGTATCGAGCAGATAGCCGCTGAACAGGCGGCCGATCGTCACCGCGATGCCGATCAGGCTGGTGATCGCGGCCGCCGTGCTCTTGTCGATGCCGCGATCGGTCATCATCGGGATGGCGTGGACCATGACCGCAGCGATCGCCATCGCCGCGACGAAGAAGGCGAGCGTCATCTGCCAGAAGGTGCCCGTGCGGATCGCATCGGCGAAATCCGCGCCTTCGACCGCCATCGGCGTCGTAATCTCTGCGTTCGCGGCCACTTCCTCGGGCTCGCGGAACAGCAGGATGGTGATCGGCAGGCCGAGGATCAGCGGCAGCGCGGCGAGTCCCAGATAGCCGGCCTGCCAGCCATCGCGCAGGACGAGCGCGTTGACATAGGGCGGCAGCGCGGCGCCGATCAGGCCGGTGCCGACGAGCGACAGGCCCAGCGCCAGCCCGCGCCCGGCGACGAACCAGCCGGTGATGGCACGCGCCCAGGTCATCGTGAAAGTGCCGGCGCCCAGGATGGCGAGCAGGAAATAGCCCGCATACAGCGTCCAGATCGCCGGCCCGATCAGTGCCATGCCAGCGAGCCCGATCACCAGCAGTACCTGCGACGCGATGACCACCCGACGCGCACCTATCCGGTCTGCCAGGCCGCCAACGAAAACCCCCGACACCATGCTGGCGACCGTGAAGAACATCGGCGCTGCGGTGACTTCGGTGCGGCTCCAGCCGAAATGCTCGGTGAGTGGCCCGACCAGCGCACCGAGGCTGTAAAAGACCAGCGGGAAAACGCCGGTGCCTGCCCCCAGCGCGGATGCGATCAGCACCGGCCACGCCCGTGCATATTCCTCGCGCTTGGTTAGAATGGCCACGTCGTCCTCACATCCTGCGACTGGACCTTCGCCACGCCGCGAACAATCGTCCGCAGCCTCCTCACCCGTTATGCGGGCAAGATCGAAATGCTTTCCGCAAAACGCTTCCGGCGAGGGGGGCGATGTCGCGCGCTGACGCTATCCCGATTGATGTCAGCACGTTCCGCCTATTGAACCGGGCGGGTATCAACCGGCGATCCCGTCGCCGACCGCCTGGCGGGTGGAGGGATGCCGCCATGTTGCGATTTGCCGTGTTGATGGGGATGGCCGGAGCTTGAGAGCCGGAGGCGCGATCTAGGATGAATAGCTCTATCGTTCCGGGCGTGCGACCCGGCATTCGCCGCCGTCTGGCGAGCCATCCGCCTGGTCTCTTCGTGCTCGCCATGACGGAAATGTGGGAGCGCTTTTCCTTCTCGGGCATGCAGACGTTGCTCGTCCTCTACATGGTGCAGGGTCTGTTGACCCCCGCCCGTGTCGGCAGGATCGCCGGATTTGCGCCGCTGCGGGCGTTTCTCGAATCGATCTACGGCGCTCTTGGGCCGCAGCCGCTCGCGTCGGCGATTTTCGGCCTCTATACCGGGCTCATCTTTTTCATGCCCGTGATCGGCGGCTATGTCGGCGATCGCCTGATCGGCCAACATCGAACCGTGCTGCTCGGTGCCGTGCTGATGACGATCGGGCATTTCCTGATGGCGTTCGACGTCACCTTCATCGTGGCGCTCGCCGCGCTGATCCTCGGCGCAGGCTGCATCAAGGGCAATATTTCCACGCAGGTCGCGGGCCTGTATGCGGACGACGACCGCCGCCGGGCGGATGGGTTCCAGATATTCTCCGCCGGCATCAACCTTGGCGTCGTGGTCGCCCCGCTGGTCTGTGGGACGCTGGGGGAGGTGTTCGGCTGGCACTATGGTTTCGTCGCCGCAGGGGCGGGAATGTTGATCGGTTTGGCCATCTATTGCGCAGGCCGTCGCCATCTTCCTGCCGATACCAAACGCGCCGTGCGGGAGCCCGCGTCGTCCTTGCTGCCGGAAAAGCCGGCATTGCTGTGGATCCTGCTGCTATGCTTCGTCCTGACCACCTGTTTCCTCACAGCCGCAGGTCAGCTCGGGAACGCATACAGCCTCTGGATACAGGCGCACGTCGCACGAGGGATCGGCGGCTATACGGTGCCGGTCACCTGGTTTCAGACGCTCACGCCGCTCGCTTCTATCGCCGCTACGCCTGCTCTCCTTTCGGTCTGGCGACGTCAGGCCGCGCGAAACGCCGAGCCGGGGTTGCAGCAGAAGATGGGTATCGGCCTGCTGCTGACCGCCGCGGGGCTGGGTCTGCTCGCATTGATCGCGGCGATGGCGGGCCGGGGGGCCGTTCCCGGTATCCTGTTGGTGCCCACGCACATACTCGTCGCCTTGGGCTATCTTTTCACATGGCCGGTCGCGCTCGCTTTGTTTTCCCAGGCCGCACCGCCACACGCCCGCGCGATGTATATCGGCGCCTTCTTCATTTCGTCGTTCATCGCGAGCAATCTGGTGGGCTGGCTCGGTGGATTCTACATGACCGTGACCCCCGGTTTGTTCTGGGGCGCTCACGCCTCGATCGCGTTGGCGGGCGCGCTGCTCGTGATCGCCACTGCGCGGCCGATGCGCCGCCTCCTTCTCTCGACCTCCACCATGCAAGGACGATCGGCATGAACGTGAACCAGGATGATCCCGGCAATCCACCCATTAGCGAAGGGCCGGTGGTCCGCCGCCGCGATGTCCCGCAGATCACCGTCCATTCCTGGGAGCGGGACGGCGTCATGAACAGCGCATGGCCCGGCCAGGACAAGACGCTTCCCTACGACGCCACCGAGATCAAGGTCCGTCTGGTCAGCTTCCCGTGCGGGTCGGTACGCGAGATCTGGCTCGATACCGGGGCGCGCACGCATCCTCACGGCAGTTACGAGACCGTGCTGTTCTATCAGATTACGGGCCGCCGGGTGCAGATGGTCAACGAGGACAGCCAGCAGGTCAACCCGCGCGACGTCTCGTTCCAGCCGCATGGCGTGCTTCATTCGACCTATCAGCTTGTCGGCGGACTGTTCGTCGAGTTCGCGCTGCCGGCACCGCTCGATCCGGACCCGCGGGGCTCTTGGATGCTGGCGCCGGAGGCAACTCCGCTGGATGCGGCCGCGGGATGTCGCGCAGTATCCTACGCTTTCCCTGGTTATTCGCTGATCGAGACGAGCATAGACGCGGGCGCCATGCTGCCGGCATCGACATTCCCCGGCGAAACGATGGCTTATGTGGTGTCCGGTCGCGCGGTCGCGAGGATCGGAGACCGGGAGGAGCAGGTTGAGGCGGGCGATTCGATCTACGTGCCGCTCGACACGCATTTCGCGGTGCGGGCCGACGAGCCCGCCGTCATCATACACACCACGATCACGACCTGAAATGTGAGGCGCCGGCCCGGGAGGGCCGGCGCGTTCGATCAGAACTTGTAGCCGAGAGTCACACCGAACTGACGCGGCGTGCGGGGATAGGCTGACAGGTTCTCATATCCTGCCGCGCCCGCTGGGATCGGCCCGATCGTCGACTGGATCGCCGGGTAGACACCGCCCGCCGCGCGCGTATCGACGAAGCGGAACGTCTTGAGTGCGGTCCGCTCCTGCGTCAGGTTCTTCACGAAGAGCTGGATCGAGTAATGATCGCTTTCCAAGCCGATATAGGCGTTCACCAGATTGGTGGGCCCCGTCCAGGAATAGTCGAATTCTTCGTTGTACACCCGGCCGGCATATTCGTAGTCGGCGCGCAGATAATAGCTCCAGCGATCGTTCAGGCGATGCGTATAGTCGCCGGACAGTGAGAACTGCCACGCCGGAGTACCTTCCTGGCGCTTGCCATCGACATAAGAACAGCCGGGCCCGTTGGCGAAACCCAGCAGGGTCGCGTAATTGCTGGAGCAATAGTGGACATAGCGCGCATCGCCGTAGGAGACCGTTCCGCGCAGGTTGAGACCCGCAAACGGGATCGCCTGCACCTCGCCCTCGAAACCGCTGACGCGCGACGAAGCGGTCGATGTCGTGATCGTCGAAGGCGCGCCAAGCGTGGGAAAATCGAGGATATAGCCCTGCGGCACCTGCTGGTGCTTCCAGTCCATGTGATAGCCGGCGAGATTGACGAGGAGCTTGCCGCCCAGCCAGGTGGATTTGATACCGGCTTCGTAGTTGTTGAGACGTTCCTCGCCATAGGCGACGGGGAGGCCGGCGGCGATGATCCGCGCGGCCGGTGCGGAGGTATTGAAGCCGCCCGGATTGTTGCCGACGGCGTACACGGCATAAACCTGGAAATGCGGACTGATCCTGTATTGGATGTTCGCGCGGGGAAGCCATGCGTTGAACGTCTTGGACAGGTGCGTGCCGGCCAGATAGTCGGTGGTTTCGATGCGCTCGCTCTGATAGCGCACTTCTCCCGATATCGTGATCTTGTCGGTCAGATCGAAATATAGCCCGCCGAAGCCGCTGTTGTCGCGCGCCGGATTGTTGACGTTGTTCCAGTTGTCCGTGCTCTGCGCGGGCGTCGGAGCGGCGAAAGGCACACCCGCAGCGGTGATTCCGGGAAAGTAGTTGTTCGTATGGCCCGTCAGGTCGGTATAGTTGTAGCCGACGGTGTAGCGCAGTCGCCAGTCCGACGGCGCCGATACGCGCAGCTCCGCCTGGGTGTCGGTCGTCTTCGAGACCGTCCTGAAGAACAGGGCGCCATATGCGTGGGTCTGCGGCACGTCGTGGGAATCGGGTCGCACGATGGAACCGAACCCGCTGGAATAGATATCGTAGTTGTTGTGCAATGTCTCGTGGCCGTGCGCGACGAACGCCGTCACCGTCTGCCCCGCGACGACATAATCCGCGGAAAGGTGGATTCGATACTGGTCGCGCTTGACGCCCGGATCGTCGAGATAGCCGTTGATGGCTTCGTTGAAAAAGGGCCGCGTGAAGCTGGTCGAGGTCTCGCCCGTGTAATAATAGGAATAGGTGCCGTCCGGCCTCAAGATCGTCAGATTGCGCTGGCTCGGCAGGTAGATCAGCGTCGGTGCGGCGTGATCGCGATCATGATTGTAGGACGTATAAAGCTTGATCCGGAGGTCATCGACCGGTTCAAGGACCAGTTTGTTGGTGAGCGAGATCGTCCGCTGGTTGCCGAAATGGTAGCCGTCGCGATTGGTCCAGTCACCGGGCCCGCGGAAATTGTAGTAACGGGCCGAGGCGATGTCCGACACGCCATCAGCGATCGGGCCGCCGACATATCCGCTGATGTCCTGCTGGCCGAGTGTGGCGAACTGCGCATCGATCCGCCCGGACAGCCTTTTGGGCGGATCGCGCGTGATGAAATTCACCGCTCCCGCGAAGGTCGAGCGCCCGTATGCGACGCTCTGCGGGCCCTTGAGCACCTCGACGCGATCGAGGTTGGCGATCGGAGCAGAGGAATAGTCGCCGGGGAAATAGACGCCGTCGACGAACACCGAAGCCTTCGAGATGCCTGACGTCCCGGTGGACAGGTTGCGGATCTGAAGCTTGTTGATCCCGTTGCGCCCGCCCGTAGTGCCGAACGACAGGCCGGGCGTGTTGGCGGCGAGGTCGTAAAGACTCTTGATCTGGAGCTTCTCTATCGATTTCGACGAAAAGGCCGTGACTGTCAGCGGCACGGTTTCCAGCGTCTCGTTCTGCTTGCGCGCCGTCACCACGATATCGCCGATATTGGCGTCCGGGGGAGCGGCGGGGGCATCGGCCGAGGGAGTATCTCCCGGTGCCGCCGGTGCCTTTTGAGCGTGCGCTGCCGAGGCCAGCATCGCTGCGAGAATGGGTATCGAGACTCGTTCAACCAACCTTGGTGCAGCTCGGATCATAGGTGCCCCCGCCGATTTCGTTCCGGTCGAACTTGGCCTCCTTTTCGATCGAAATCCCGAGGTCCGTATCGATCGCCCGTTAATCGGGCAGAAGATCCCCAGGATCGATCGTCGGCGCGGGCGCGGGCTGTCGCCGCGTGCCCCTAAAAATCGGAGCGCGCGCCATCACGCGCGATATCGATGGCTACTGACAGCCGCCTTCCCGCGCCACGGAAGGGTTCGGTTCGATGATAAAGGAACGATGGAAACAGGAGCATCATTCCCGCTGTCGGTGTCAGCTCGAGCACCGGCGCGATCCGGTCCTCGTCGCGTGGATGACCACCCATCAGAATAGCCCCCCCATCCATGGCGACGGGCACGGCGGGATAGAAGACCGCGCTGAGCCATCCGCCTTCGTGAATGTGGGACCGTTCGTAGGCGCCGGCGCGCATGATATTGGCCCAGCCGCGAAAGACCGGGGCGGCCGGGCGGCCAGTGGCGAGCGGATGAGGAGGTCCAGGCAGCCGATAGCGGGACAGCGTATCACGCAGCCGCGCGTGCAGACGATCGACGAGGCTTGCCGGCAGGGCGGCGATGTCCGTCAGGCGGAGGCCGTCGACGAGCGGCAGACCGAGGCCCGGCTCGTCCAGTCCGGGAGCCTGCAGGATCGCCTTGCTCATGCTGCGTGGCAGATCGCCACCGGACTGTTCGATCAGGAGGTCGCGCTGCGGGTCGAGCAGCGACCGCGCCTCGTCAGAGCGGCCGAGGCGCCAAAGCGCCAGCCATCGGTCGGAAAGCGCGCGCTGGTCGTGGGGATCGATCGCAAGGGCTGCGTCGCTGTGGGTGAGGGCCGCTTCGTCCCGGCGCGTCGCCAGCGCCATCGAAGCGACAAGATTGTGCATGGCCGGATTCCGCGGCGCCCGTGCGGCCGCCTGTTCCGCAGCGTCCAGTGCCGCTTCGGCGCGCCCGCCACGTTCGATCAGCAGCGCCAGCATTGCGTGGGCCGTGGCGCGATCAGGCAGAAGCCGGATCGCCGCGCGGCAGGCGCGCTCGGCCTCGCCGTCCCGATCCTGATCACTGAGCGCGCGGGTCAGGCCGAGCAGTGCGGAATATCGGACGATATCGTCCACCGCCCGCTTCGCGGCGTCCTCGAACAACGTGGCGGCCTCGGTCGCTCTATTCTCCGCCAGCGCCCGTTGCCCGGCGGCGAACGGATCAGCGCTTGACGGTGCCGACATAGCCGGCCGACTTGCCGCCGGCCTGCTTGGTGCCGCCCATGCCCTTGAGATAGACCGCATCGCGCGCGCCCGACGTGAAAAAGGCGTCAGCAGGGAATCCGGCGGTCGCGAAGGCTTCGGCAAGATCCAGGTTGCGCAGTCCCGCCGAGAAGGGCTCGTTGGCGTTGCGGTTGAACCAGGTGGTGAAGAACTCCTCCTCCGGCCCGTCGGCCGGCGGGGCGCCGCCGTCGATCAAACTCATGCCGCCCGCGCCGAGCAACCGGTAGGTCTCCGCGAACATGCGACGGATAAGATGCACGGGCATCTCGTGCGTGAGCAGGCAGGATGTCACGAGATCGAAGCTGCCGTCCGCAAAATCGGTCTGCACCGCGTCCTGCTGCGAGAAATGCACGGGCACGCCGAGCGATTCCGCGCGCGCATGGGCGTAGCGAATGGTCGGCGCGCCGATATCGATGCCATGCACCTCCGCGTCGGGATAGGCCTGCTTCCATGGCAGCGTCGAGAAGCCGGGGCCGCAGCCCATGTCGAGGATGCGCTTCGGCTGGAAATCCGGGAAGCGGGATTTCAGCCAGCCCGCCATTGCGACGCCGAGCTTGTCGTTCTCGGGGCCCATGCCGCCATAAGCGAAATGATAGACGCCGCGATCGTAGAGCGCGCCGGCATAGACGTCGTCCTCGCCGCGCTCGGTGTGGAAATTACCCGGCATGACGTGGATGTCGACACTGTCGACATAACGCGGAATGGCGAGATCCGGGTTGATCCGCACGCTACCCCGGGCTTCGGAGCGCGGTTTTGCCTTGGCGCGGAGCGCGGGCAACTGCCGCTCGATCGATTCGCCGACCGTATCCCACAGCAATTCCTGCGCGCAGCGGCCGACCAAGTTGCTGGCGCGATAGTAGAAGCTGTGCTCGATGGCCTGCTTCACTTCGCGCACGTTCATCGGCGGGCGGCCGTGCTCGCGCTCGAAACGCGGGCGTTCGAGGCCGGCATAGACCTCGCGGGTGCCGGGCCAGAGCGTCTCGGTGAAGAATTTACGGAGCGTGCCGCAATATTCCTCGCGCGCGGCCTCGTCATGAGTCTGCTCCGGGAGGACGGCGTGTCGGGTCTGGGCCATCGTCTTCTCCTGCGTCAGGCGGTAACGGGCGAGGCGCTCCGGGCGTCGTCCTCGGCCAACACCGCGTCGAGATCGGCATCGTTTCCGGCGGTGCGCGCCTGCTCCAGCTCTTCCATGAGGACGCGGAACACCCGGTGCAGCATCGCCTCGCGCGCGATGCCGCGTGCGGATTCGTCGTCCGGGGATGGGCGGTAGCTCTCGATCGCCTCAGCGGTGGCGATCTGTCCCTGCGCCGCGAGTGCCTCGTGCGTGGCCAACCGGTCGCGCAGGGCGCTGACCTCGCCGATCAGCGCGGTGAACATCATCATGAAGCGGTCCAGCTCCGCATCCCGCAGATAGCGAGGGCGCTTCGGGCCCTTGGCCACGCGCGGACGGGCGACGTTTTCCGACATTCACGCACTCCACCGGGTCTCTGCGGCCACCATAGGCATCCCTCCCGCCATCGGAAGCCGGTGGCGATCCATCCACCCGCTATCCGGGCATGGCCGCCGGGCGTCATGGCAGGCTGCGCGGACAGGCGTCATGTGCCCCTCATGGTCGAAAGCTCCGTAACCGACAGGCCCGTCCCGCTCGCGCAGCCCGAACGGAGGCGTCCCGGCCATCGGGGCCGGATCGGGATCATCCAGCCGGCGCCCGGCGTCATGCTGGAATATGAGTGGCCGGCCCATCTGCCGGACGAGGTGTTGTTCCCGATGGCGCGCATCCGCATGACGGGCGCCACGGCCGCCGACTACGACCGCATCGCCGGGCAAGCGCCGGATTATGCGCAGGATCTGGCCTCGGCCGGGGCCGACGTGATCGGCTATGCCTGCTCGGTTGGCAGCCTTCATGCCGGCGTCGAGGCCGAGCGGCGGCTCGTCGCCGATCTGGCGCGGGCGTCTCGCAAGCCCGTGGTCAGCATCGCGGACAGCTCGATGCGGGCGCTGGCCCGGCTGACCGCGCGGCGCATCGCGATCCTCACCCCCTATGGCGAGGAGACCAACGCGCTGGTGGCGAGCTATGCCGGAGAGGCGGGCTTTCAGGTCGCCGCCTTGTGGCCTACGCCGGTCGGCATCGTCACGGTCGGCGATCTGTCCGCCGCGGAGATCGCCGGCATCGCGATCGACGCATTGCGCCGCACGAAGGATGCCGAGGCGCTTTGGATTCCCTGCACCGCGATCCGCACGCTCGATGCGATCGATGCGATCGAGCAGGCCACCGGACGGCCCGTCGTCAGCGGCAGCCAGTCGCTGCTGTGGGGGGCGCTGCGCGCGATCGGTATCGACGATCGCCTGCCTCGCGCCGGCCGGCTTCTTTCATTGTCCATCTCCTGAAAGGCACCACCGATGTCGCTCTCGCTTCAATCCGCACAGGCGATCATCGCCGCGGCGCTCGTCGAGGTCGAAGCGCGCGGCCTCGCGGCGGCCAGCATCGTCGTCACCGATCCGGGCGGCGCGATACGCGCGGCGTCGCGAACCGACAAGGCGCCTGCGTTCGGCGTCGACATCGCGCTCGCCAAGGCGCGCACCGCCGCGGGCTTCGGCCGCGCCTCGATCAAGACGGCGGCCGTGTTCAAGGACAATCCCTCGGCCACGATCGGCCTCAATGCGGCGGTCGGTGGGAGCTTCCTGACGATCGGCGGCGGCGTGATCGTCACCGAGGGCGACGGGACGGTGATCGGCGCGGCGGCGGTGGCGGGCGGCGCACCGGAGGTCGATCACGAAATCGCCACCGCCGCCGTGCGCGCGGCCGGGTTGGCGACGCCAGACTAGAAGGCCTTGGACAGCGCCGACAGGCTCTCGACCGCGAGGCCGAGGGCGAGGTCGTCGGTCACCAGCCGCTTCAACCGCTGGGTCAGGCCGATGCGGGCATAGCGCAGCGTGAAGTCCGGCTGATCGGCCAGCCGCCGGGCGATGGCGCGGGCACGGGGCAGAAGCTCCTCGACTGGCAGCACCTCGTTGCACACGCCGAGTGCGAGCGCCTCGGCCGCTTCGATCCGTTGCTGGGTGAGCAGGAAATAGCGCCCGCGCTGCGGCCCGAGCACATGTGGCCAGAGAACATGCACGCCGTCGGTCGGCGATACGCCGTTGTCGAGATGCGGCTTGTCCTGGAAGGCGGCGGTCTCGGCGGCCAGCACGATGTCGCAGGTGAGGATATATTCGCTATGGATCAGCGCCGGCCCGTTGACGGCCGCGATCACCGGCGCGTCGAGATCGAGCATCGTCTGGAGCAGCTTGCGTCCCTCCCAGAACTGGATGTCCCAGCGTTGCGCGACGCTGAGCGACGGGTCCGGGCTGACCTCCGGCGAGCGATCGAACTCGGAACACCATTGATCGCCGGTGCCGGTGAGGATCACCACCCGGTTCGCACGGTCCTGCGCGAGGTTCTGGAACGCGCCGATGAGCTGTGTGCGTGCACTGGCGCTGAAGCGGAAAGGCCCGCCGTGGCTGTGCAGGCGCACCTCGGCGATGCCGCGTTCGTCGCGGCTGATCGCGATGTTGGGGAATGCGTCGAAATAGCTGGGCGTCATGGCTGCTCTCCGGAAAGGGCGGAAACCATGTCCGGCGGAGCATCCGCGCGGACGATGGCCCCGGTCATGAACGAGGCGTCGGCCGAAAGCAGGAACAAGGCGAGCCGGGCGACATCCTCCGGCCCCGCAGGACTGGCCGGCCCCGGCGTGCGGATGACGTTGGCGCGGATCCCATGCGCGCCGTACTGATAGGCGATCGAGCGAACGAGCGTCTCGACCGCCGCGCTGGCCGCGATCGCGGCAATGCCGATGTCGGCATCCGGCGCCGAGAAAACGAGCGCGCCTTGCCGTTCGAGCAGCCGGGGCAGCGCCGTTCGGGTGGCGTGCATGGTGTCGGCGAGGAGACAGTCGATTGTGCTCGCGAAGACATCGGCCGGCGTCGCCGCCACGCCGCTCTTCGGCGCCTCCGCGAAGGGTGCGACGAACAGCGCGTCGATCGGGCCGTCCTGCCTGGCAGGCCCATAGCCCGCCTCCGCCGCCGCGCGCACCACGGCGGCTCCGATCGGCGTGGCGCCGCCGATGACGAGTATCGCTTTTTCCGTCACGCTGCGGTCGATCCGCCGTCGACCGGCACCACCGTGCCGCTGATATGGCGTGCATCCGAAGAGGCGAGGAAGGCGACGGCGCCGGCGATCTCGTCCGGATCGGCGATGCGGTCGATCGGTCGGTGGCGCGGATATCGCGCCGTCAATGGATAATGCCGCACCACGTCCAGCATCGGTGTCGCGAAGGCTCCGGGCAGCACCACGTTGGCGCGCACCCCGTTGGCGGCGACCTCGCGCGCGACGGCCAGCGTCATTGCGATCAGCGCCGCCTTGCTCGCGCCATAGACCGGCCGTCCGGTACCCACCGTGCCCGCGTTGGACGCGCTGACGACGATCGCTCCACGTCGCGCGCGCAGATGCGGCAGGGCGGCGCGGATGCACGCATAGGCGCCGTGAAGGTTCACCGCGAAGGTGGTGCGCCACACGGCATCGCCGGCTTGCGCGGCCATGTCGTCGTCCGGGTGCATGATGCCGGCATTGCTGACCAGCACGTCGATGCCGCCCCAATGCGCCGCCACCCGATCCACGGCGGCATCGACGTCGCCGAAGCGCGAGATGTCGACCCGCAGCGGGAGGGCGCGCCCGCCGGCCTGCTCGATCCGGGCCGCGGTGTCGGCCGCGGCCACCCCATCGGAATCGAGAATGGCGACATCCGCGCCCTCGCGCGCCATACGCAGGGCGATGGCCCGCCCCATTCCCTTGCCGCCGCCCGTGACGATCCCGATTTTTCCTGCGAAGCGTCCCATCACGTGTCCGGCGCGCCTACGATCAGGCGTATCGTACTTCCGTGGCGCCGAAGCGGGATGCGGCGGGCGGCACGATGAAGTTTCCGACGGCGTCGTCCTCATCCAGCTCCGCCCAATCCTCCCGATCCGCGACGCGGGTGCTGATTTCCTCCGACAGATCGCGGAGAAGCGGCAGATAGTCCCGCAACGCGGCGCTGTTCGAGAGCGCGCGAGGCATGTACATCAGGAGCAGCACGGCAGCGAGCTTTCCGCCGATCATGATGGGGACGCTGATCGAGCGTTCCGGCATGTCGTTGGGCGGTGGCTGGATGGCGTAGCCCTTCTCCATCACCGGCCGCGTGAGGCTCATGAACAGATGGGCGTTCCTGGAACGGTCCCGGTTGATCGCGTGTCGCGATGTGCGCAGCGTGTCGAGCAGTCGATCCCGCTCGGCGTCGGCTGCGAACGCATAGGCGACGAGCCCGCTGCTCGAGGCCAGTATCGGCGTTTCGGCGCCGATCCTGCGCCGATTGAGCCAGAGCGACGTTGCCGGGTCGGTCGTCGTCCGGAGGACCATCGTATCGCCTACCTGCGTCGCTATGCCCAACGGCCAGCCGATGCGGCGCGTGACCTCGAACAGCAGCGGGGTCGCGATATGAACGATCCAGCAATCGTCCGAGAAACCTCGCGCGAGGGTCGTCACCTTCGCGCTGAGCCGGAAGCGCCGATCGTCCGGAATGCGCTCGACATAGCCTTCGGCGGCCAGCGTCATGAGGATGCGTTCGGCGGTGGTGCGTGGCAATTCCAGATGTCGTGCGAGTTCGGTGATGCCAAGTGTGTTCACCTGGTTGAGGAGGGTGAGCACCTTGAGTCCCCGCTTTAACGATCGTAGCTCCTGATCCTGTTTCATCGACGGTCTCCCCGCGCCGCCCCCTGCCAGGAGCGTAACGAGATAGTCACATCAGCATCACGAGGATTGCAATACTTGCCCGGTAAGCCCGGATCGTTATGCGTAAAAGTCAATGCGCCTGACACCGCGCGTTGCTTTATTTGCGAGCAGACGTGCCCGAATTGCCCTCCGATTGGGCAATTTCGCCGCCAGTCCGCCGGCGGGCTCATCGCCATGCGGGCATTGCTTTCGCGGCACCTGTCGTTTCGAGGCGACAGGCGCTAGGCGCGACTCATGAGTCACCCGGTACCGGCGGAACCGCCGACGTCTAACTTGCGGGCATGGGGAACATTGGCGGTGCTGATCGCCGCCTATGCCGTATCCTTTCTCGATCGCCAGATCCTTGGGCTGCTCGTCGATCCGCTCCGGCAGGATCTGCGGATCGACAACACGCAGATCGGCATGCTCCAGGGTCCGGCATTCGGGCTGCTCTACGCGGCGCTTGGCCTGCCATTGGGTATCTTGGCCGATCGCACGCACCGGGTGCGGCTGATGGCGGCGGGCATCATGGTCTGGAGCGTCATGACGGGCGCCTGCGGGTTGGCCCCGAGCTTCGGGTGGCTGTTCGCCGCGCGTGTCGGCGTCGGGGTCGGGGAGGCGGCGCTGGTGCCGGCCGCGGTGTCGGTGCTCGCCGATCTCTTCAGCGGTGCCCGGCGGGCACTGGCGATGAGCCTGTTCACGGCAGGGATCTCCGTGGGGCAGGGGCTGTCGCTGCTGCTCGGCGGCGCGTTCGTCGCCTTCGCGCAGACCGGCGCGACCCGGTTGCCGCTTGTCGGGCACTGGCTCGCCACGCTTCATCCCTGGCAGATCGTGTTCCTGCTGGCGGGTGCCGTCGGCGTACCGCTCGCAATGGCGATGCTCGCGATTCCCGAGCCATCGCGCGCGAAGGTCACGGCGGCCGAGGCGACCCACGGCCTGTTCGCAACGCTCGCCGCGCGGCCGCGCCTGTTCGTGCCGCTGCTTGCGGGATCGAGCCTGCTCTATTTGTTCTCGAACGCCACCGCTTCATGGATGCCGAGCCTGTTCATCCGCGATTTCGGCTGGACGGCGGCCGAGACCGGCGTGCGGCTGGGCAGCCTGTTGCTGGTATGCGCGCTCGCCGGAAATCTGCTGAGCGGCGCGAGCGCCACCGCGCTGGGCCGGCGCGGGCGGATCGAGGCGCCATTGCTGGTGATGCTCGGCGGCGCCGCGATGCTCGTGCCGGTCGGCGCGCTCGGCCCGCTGGCCGGTTCGGCAGCGGGGGCGCAGGCGGCGATCCTGGCGATCTTCTTCGCGATCGCGCTCTGTTTCGGGATGGCCACGGCGACCTTCGTGGCGGTGACGCCGCCGGCGGTACGCGGACGGATGATCGCGCTCTATTTGCTGTGCGGCAATCTCGTCGGGCTTGGGCTCGGCCCGCCGAGCGTGGGATGGCTGCTCGATCGGGTGGTCGGTCCATCCGGTCATGTCGGGTCGGCGCTGGCGCTGGTCGGCCTTTGCACGTGCGTGCCGGGATTCCTGCTGATGGCGAGCCTGATCGGACGATATCGTGCAGCCGCGTTGTCGATCAGCCGACCTGCCAGCAGGTCCGGTGCCGCCGCCGGCTGATCCGCCAGCCTTCGGCCGTGCGGCGGAACAGATCGGTGTAGCCGATGCCCTTCGTCACGATCCGCTCGCCCGGCCCGATCAGGTGGGCGACCGCCAGCGTCTCGCCGGTCGCGTTATCGCCATCGAGGCGCAGGGTGATATTGGCGATGACGTGGGTGCTGTGGTCGAAGGGGCGCCCGCCGGCCGGCGTTATCGCGACGCGGATGGCCTCGCGCCCGTCGAGCGTGCCGCTTGCCATTTCCAGCACGGCATCCTGCGTGAAGCAGCCGACGAGGGCGTCGAAGTCGGAGAGGTCGGCGGCCTGGGCATAGAGATGGACGAGGTCCACGATCGCCGCGCGATCGGCGAGTGCCTGTGGCATCATGCCCGGTCCATCGCGTCATAGGCATCGCGCAGCATTTCGGCGGTCTGCCGGTAGCGGCGACGATGGTCGTCATCCTCCAGCCTGGCGCTCGGCCGGTAGCCCGGCCCGGTCGCATAGGCGCGTTGCACGGCGGGGCGCGCGCCGACATGGCTCAGCCAGCGCGCGATATGGGGGAAATCCGCGAGATCGATGCCCTGGATGGCGTGTGAGGTGATCCACGGATGGCAGGCGATATCGGCCACGCCATAGGCCTCGCCGATATGATCGCGGCCCTTCAGCCGCCGATCGAGCACCGCGTAGAGCCTGCGCACTTCGCGGGCGTAACGCTGCTCGGCATAGGACCCGCGCTCGGACAAGGCGTGATGCCGGAAATGGCCGTTCTGACCCGACATCGGCCCCAGCCCCGCCATCTGCCACATCAGCCATTGCACCTGCTCGGACCGGGCGCAGGGATCGGCGGGCAGGAAGCCGTGCCGCTCGGCGAGATAGAGCAGGATCGCGCCCGATTCGAACACCGCGAACGGAGCGGCGCCGCCCGGCGGATCGCGATCGACGATCGCGGGCATCTTGTTGTTGGGGGAGACAAGGAGGAAATCGGGGTTGAAATGTTTGCCGGGCAGGCTCTCGACGTCGATCAGCCGACGCGGCAGACCGAGCTCCTCGATCAGGATGAGAACCTTGTGCCCGTTCGGTGTCGGGCTGAAATAAAAGTCGATCATGGGTTGGCGCTTCCTGCGAGAAGAGCGGCCAAGCGGTCGTCATAGGCCGACAGCGGCACCGCCGGGTTGCAGATCTGGCGGATCGGGACGGTGCGCGCCGACAGCGCGGCGGAGGCATCGTGCGCCAATGCGGCGCGGACGACTTGGCCATAGCCTTCGTGATCGTTCCTGAGCGCCAGCGTCCGCCGATGAAGCGTTCTGCCATCGAAATCGCCGACGATGTCCCGCTGCGTTTCGGCCCGGCGATCGTACCAGGGAAACCAGATCTCGGCGTCTCGCAGCATCAGCCACGTGCGATACCAGTGTGCTCCATCCTCGGTGATCGGGATGGCGGGCACATAGCGCTCGGCCATGTCGGCGCGGGCGCCGTCGTCGGGGAGCAGCAGCCCCTCCAGCACGATCGACGATGCCGTCGACACCGCGCAGGCGACCGAGCTGCCGAAGCCGATGCCGTGGACGGCCGGGCGTTCGATCCGACAGGCGCCGAGAACCGATTCCACGGCGGCCGCGATATCCATGATCGTCGGTATGCCCGGCAACGGGTCCGATCCGCCGCAGCCGGGCAGGTCCGGCGCGATGACGCGAAAGTCGCGGGCGAGGGTCGTGATCCGCGCTGCGATGTCCTCGCTGCTGCCTGGCGCGTCATGCAGGAGAAGAAGGGGCGGCGCGTCGCTCTCGCCGGCGCTGCGGACCAGCATCTGGCCGGTTGGCAGATCGACATAGTGGCGCGCAATGCCCGATGCGGGCGGATCGGGATCGTGCGACGCCGAAACTGGCCCTGCCAGTTCGGCGAACAGGTCCGCCAGAAGGGCCGGCTTGTCGGCGGCGGTGGTGCGGATCGTGCGATGGCCCTCGGGCAGGCGTTCGGCGTGGGCGGTCAGGAAATCGCCCTCCGCCATCACGAACCGCGCCGGCACGCCCAGCGCGGCGATGCGTCCGGCGGCGATGCGGCCATAATCGTGGACGTCGCGAAACGGCGCGGAATAGCTCTCCGCCGAGCGATAGAAGTAGCGCACCCAGCGATCGACATGATCGGCAGTTGCGGGTCGTGCCAGCGGAAGGATCGTGGCCGGGCCCTTGGCGTGCCACGGATAGAAGGCCGCCTGATCGCGAAACCGCGTCCAGGTCGCGCTGAAATGCCCGCCGAGTGGATCGATCGTCAGCGGCGGGGCGAAATCGCCGGCGAACAGCGCGTCCGTCTCCGGACGAGTGAAGATCGGCATTCCGTCGATCACCAACCCGGCGACGAGTTGGGGGTGACGCGCCGCCGCCTCCACCGCGACCGCCGCGCCGCTATGATAGCCGAACAGCACGGCCGGCGGCATGGCGAGCGCCATCAGTGCCTCGGCCAGTGCCTCGGCGAGGCCGCCGACATCGGCGGTGCCGTCCAGCGGATCGCTGAGGCCGAACCCGGCATTGTCGAAGGCGAGCACGGTGTGGCCTTCGGCCCAGCGCGCCATGTCGGCCGCGAAGAAGCCGCCGTCGGCCATCGCCGGATGGAGCAGGACGAGGGGCCGCCCTTCACCGGCGCGCCGGTAGTGCATATGCCGCCCGGACGGCAGGCGGACGAGGCGGCGCCGGACGATCATCCCGGCGCGCCGCCTAGCGCGCGAGGCCGAGCGAGCCGGGGTTGACCAGCCCGCGCGGGTCGACCGCCGTCTTCACCGCCTCGAGCAGGCCGTAGGTCTCGGGCCGCAACGCCTCGCGATAGGGATAGGATTTGCCGATCTGGCAATGGACGGCGCCGTGGCTCGAGAACAGCTCGACCAGTTCCTTGCGCAGCGCGGCCACCGCCTCGCCGGCGGGTGCGCGAACCGGCCCGTCGTCGAGCGCGCTGCGCTCGGCACCGCGATCGTGGATCGCGAGGCGGTCGTCCGTCCAGTAGAAGAGCGGCTCGATGCACACCGCGTTGGCGCCGATGGCGAAGAAGATCGTGCCGACGGTGATGTCGTCCTTCGCCATGCGATCGGCGTTGCGAGCGAAGAAGGCCCGCGCATCCGCAGTGACTTTCCGTATGCGCGAGTGCGGATAGATGCCGTGGGTGGGCAGGTTTCGCTGCTCGGGCGCTTGCGTCATCAGCGGCAGGAAATCGTTGAACGGCATTCCGCGCATCGCGCGCGGTGCAGAGGGTTCGACGGCGGCGGCGCCATGCCCGTCGGCGATCGCGCGGATGCGCTGAAGTCGGCCCTCGGCGCCGGCGTCGCTCGGATCGTCGATCGTGCAATGGAGCAGCCAGGCCTTGCCGTCGAACGTCCGTTTGCCGCGCAGCGCGAGGCGCAGGCCGTCGATCGCGCCCGCGAGCGGGTTGCGGCCCGATCGCAGCACGCCGCCCAGATAGCGCATGTTGTCGAGCATGGAGTTGCGGCTGCGCAATTGCGCGCCGAACGGCGGATCCCACAGATAGCATTCGGCGGCGAGCCCCGCCCGCGCCACGTCGGATAACGCCGCCAGAGCCGACGGCTCGTCGTCGAAAGCGAAGCTCGCGTAGCGGTGATGCTCCGGGAAGGGGATGAGCTTCAGCATCGCCACCGCCTTGAAGCCGAGCGCGCCGGTGTCGTTCAGGAACAGGCCGGTGAGGTCGGGCCCGAAATTGCGAAAGAAGGGATGGTCGGCGCGGGTCGACGCGGCGGAGCCCGTCGTCAGCCGCGTGCCGTCCGCCAGCACCACCTCCAGCCCGAGAACGCTGTCCGCGGTGGTGCCGTATTGCGTCGAGCCCAGGAAGAAGCTGCCTTGCGAAAGCGCCCCCCCGACGGTCGCGCGATATCCCGACATCGGGCCGAAATAGGGGGTGCGCAGCCCCTTCGCCTTCAGCGCGTCGTAGAGGTCGGTCCAGGTGACGCCGGCTTCGACCACGACGTAGAGATCCTCGGCGTTGATCTCGCGGATGCGGTTGAGGTGGCGCAGATCGACGGTGATCGTGTCGGGCCGGATCGGCACATAGCCCTGCGTATAGGAAAAGCCGCCGCCGCGCGGCACGACGGTATGACCCGCCTCCGTCGCCAGCGCGACCGCCTGCGAAAGCTGTTCGACGGTGCGCGGCGCGATGACCGCCACGCTGGTTTCGCCACGGGTGAAAATGTCCGTCGAGAAGAAGACGCGCTTGTCAGCGGCGGTTTCCACCGCATCCGGCCCGAGCAGCCCGCGCAGCCGGTGAACGAGAGCGTCGTCGCATGCGGGCGGCGCGTCGGCGGCGGCGTGATTCAAGGCGCATGCTCCGGACGGAAAGGGTGCGGCCTCGTCTTCATGCGAGGCCGTGATGTGCGCATGATGTGCGCACCACGGCGCCACCGCAGCAGCGCGAATGGGAAGCCACCGGCAATCGGTTATCTTCGGCGGACGTGGTTTCTTCTCGATTGTCGGCCCGCTTATTCCTCCGGCCGAAATCGAGGGAGGGTTGTGCGTGGCGGATCAGGTTGCGGTGGAAAACAAGGCGGGAATCGCCCGTGTGACCTGCGGATGGAAGAAGCCCGAACTCGCGCTGGAGAATGTTCGTCCCTATTGGCGCGACGTTCACAGCCCGGCGATCTCGCGTCGTGCCGGCATCTACGAATATCGCCACTATCCCCTCGATCCGGTGCGCGCCGATCTGTTCGGTCCGGTGCCGGGAATCGATTTCGCGGGTGTCGACGGGCAGCAATTGATGTGGCTTTCGGACGTGCGCTACGCGAACGAGGAGGACATGGCGATATCGGGCGCGTCGCCCAATCCTGAGGTGATCGCGAAAATCCTCGCCGACATCGAGATGATCGTGGACAAGAGCACGACCTACAAGGTGATCGGCGAGAACGGCCGTACCTTTGCCGACACCGGCGGTGACCCCGCGCCGCAAGGCCCGGCTACCGCGCCGACGTTCGGCATCTTCCTGCGCCGCCGGGGCGACGAGGCGCCGTTCCGCGCTGCGGTGACCGCGATGGCCGAGCGTTGGGCCGCGACGCCGGGCGTCCGCCGCGTCCGCCTCGCCTTGTTCGAGACGCCCGACATGGAGGCCGAGCGCAAGGCCGGCTACCCCGTCAAGACGCATCCTTTGGAGATGCAGTATCAGGCGTGGATCGACCTCGTGCTGGAGGACGAGGTGATCGCGAGATCGCTGCTACGCGAGGCCGATGCGGCGACGATCGCGACCGTCCATGCCTATCCGGCGCCGGCGGTCTACACCTTCGTTTACAACGGCAAGCCGACGTTGTCGGGCCTGCGCGGCTACATGGCGGTGGAATCGATCCGCAGGCTGGGTGCGGAGCACCAGAAGGATCCTGTGCTGCTCGAATGGATGTACGGCGACGTCGCGGCCGGCGGGGCCAGCGCATGAGCGTCGACCCCGGCCGCAGCGTCAGCGAGCGACTGGTCGCGTTCGTCCGCGCCCAGCTTGCGGCCGGCGTACCTGCGGATGTCCGTCACGAGGCGGCGCGGCTGCTCCTCAACCAGTGGAAGGCCTCGGTCGGCGCGACCGACAGCGAGGCCGTGCGGATCATCCACGATTGGGCGACCTCGACGAGCGCGCCCCCGGGCGGCTCCACGATCCTGTGGTTCGGCGGCAAGGCGGCGCCCGAACAGGCGGCCGTGGTCAATGCCGCCCTGTTCGAGGTGCTCGATTTCAACGAGACCTATATCCCGACCTTCCAGCACGCCGTCTCGGGCGTGCTGCCGGCGGCGCTGGCCTGCGCGGAAGCAGGCGGCCAGAGCGGGCGACGGGTTCTCGATGCCCTCGCGCTCGGCATCGAGGTGGAGCTGGCCTGCGCCGCCATCCTGATGCCGACCGGCTATTTCCGGGGCTTCATTCCCGGCGGCATCACCGGGGCGATCGGCGGCGCGGTGGCCTGTTCCATCCTGTCGGATCATGACGACGCGACGATGGTGAGCGCCATCGGCATCGCGATGAACTGCGGGCTCGGCCAGTATCAGTCGGCCGGCAGCATGGTCTTCTCCTATCTGATGGGATCGGTGGCGCGGAACGGGCTCACCGCCGCCGATCTCGCCGGGCGCGGCATCACGGCGCCGCGTCTCGCCTTCGAAGGCGACAAGGCGATGCTCTCCTCTTATTCGGACGAGAGCCCCGACAAGATCGAGAGCGTGCTGGCTTCACTCGGGCAGGAGTGGCGGATCAAGGCGCAGAGCTACAAGACCGTCCCCACCGAGACGATCACGCACGGCCCGATCGGTTGCGTGATGGAAATGCTGAAGCGTGCGAACGGCCGTGAGCCGGCCGCGATCCGCTTCGGCGTCGCCGCGCTCACCGTGAAGATCGCCGAAGAGCGGGCCAGCCGCTGGGGTGCGCCGACCAGCGATCTGGAGGCCAAGTTCGATCTCAAGCATTGCGCCGCCGCCGCCTGGGTGCGTGGCCGCTTCACGCTCGAGGAGATGACGGAAGCGGCCTTCACCGACCCCGAGATTCTCGATCTGCGCGCGCGCATCGAGCTGTACGATGATCCACGCCACCCGACCTTCGACGGAGCCTCCTGCCAGGTGACGTTCACCGACGGCAGCACCGAGGATTACAATCTCCCCGCCTTCCTCGGCACTCCCGCCAATCCGATGAGTGATGCGGAACTGTCCGACGTGTTTCGCCTCTCGGCCGGAGACAGGCTGCCGGCCGAACGGATCGACGCGATCCTCGAGGCGGTCTGGGGTCTCGAATCCGCGCCGGACGTGCGCCGGCTGATGCAGCTTTCCATCTTTCAGGAGCTTCGACCATGACCCTCGTCAACCTGCCGAGCGGCGAGACCATCTGGTACAAGACCACCGGCACCGGTGCGCCGTTGCTCCAGATCCATGGCTCCGCCTTCGGACACCGCAATTTCGAGAAATTGACGCCGCTGATGGCGCCGCATTTCGAATGTATCGATTTCGATCTGCCCGGCTACGGCGAAAGCAAGGGCCTGCCCCAATCGAGCATGGCCGGCATCGCCGAACAGGTCTACGGCTTCCTCAGGGCGGCGGGCTACGACAAGGTCAGCATCCACGGCACGTCGTTCGGCGCGATGATCGGCATGACGCTCGCCGCGCTCCATCCCGAGATCGTCGACAAGCTGGTGCTGAGCTGCTTCCTCACCCGCTACGACAACGCCGCGCGGATGATGCGCTCGACCTGGAAGCGCACGGCGAAGGACAGCGGCATGGAGGCGGTCGCCGATCTCACCTCGGTCGCCGGCTTCGCACGGGGCTTCTACGATCTGCCGCACGCGCAGGCGCAGCTCCAGTCGATGCGCGACGCGTTCGCCAAGAACACGCCCGAGGCGTTCATCGCCGGCACGGAGACGATCGAGCGCACCGACCTCTCCGAATATATCGACCGGGTGAAGGCGCCGACCCTGCTGATCGCCGGCGCCGAGGACAATATGACGCCGTTCAAGCCCGCCGACAGCGGCGTCGGCTTCCATCACATCAAGGATCGCATCCCCGGCGCCGAGCTGACGGTGTTGCCGGATTGCGGGCATTATCTGGTGATCGAGCAGCCCGAGCTGTGCGCCGAAAAGGTCGTCGAGTTCGTCAACCGCTGAGCAGCGCGCCGATCGCCGCCGCCATGGCTAGGACGCGGCGGTCGGCGAAACGCGGGCCCGTGATCGTGACGCCGACGGGCAAGCCATTGGCGGCGATGCAGCCCGGCACGTTGACGCACGGGACGTGCAGCAGGGTCCACATCCCGTTGAACAGATAGTCCCCGGTCGCGGCCAGCCCACGCGGCGCCTCCGCGACGGTGCTGGGGGTCAGGATCGCGTCGTATCCGCCCGCCAGCGCGTCGAAGGCGCGGCGCCATGCCGCCGCTTTGTCATAGGCTTCGACCAGCCGCTGCCGATTGCTGGCAGTCCGCGCCGAGACCATCGCGCGCATGTTGGCATGCAGCCCGTCACCGCCCGTCACGTCCGCCGCGAGGAAGGCGGCGCCGCCCTCGGCATGCATCACGAGATCATGGACCCGGGCGATGTCCGACCACTCGTCGTCGGGCAGCGCCACCTCCTCGATCACGGCACCGGCATTCCGCAAGGCCTGCTCCGTCCGCGCGATCGCGTCGCGCGTCGCCGGTCCCGCTTCGGCCCAGTAAGGCGTTCGTGCGATGCCGATCCGCGCACCGGCGAGCGTCGCCGACCGGGCCGGTTCGGGATCGAACCGATCGAGGATCAGCGACAGATCGTCCGCCGAGCGGGCATACCAGCCGATCGTGTCGAGGCTGGGCGCGAAGCTCTTGGCACCTTCGTTGCTCACCAGTCCCCATGTCGGCTTGATACCCCAAATGCCGCAATAGGAAGCGGGCCGGATGATCGATCCGCCGGTCTGCGTGGCGAGCGCAATCGGCACATGTCCGTCCGCGACGGCGGCCGCCGATCCGCTGGACGAACCGCCTGGGGTATGATCGAGCGCGTGGGGGTTGCGGGTGGGGGCCTTGGTGCCGGTCGCCGCGAATTCGACGGTCTCGGTCTTACCGAGCATGAGCGCGCCGGCGGCACGCAGCACCGCGACGCAGCCGGCATCGGCCGACGTCGCCGGTTCGTCATGGATCGGCGAATTGTAGCGCGTCGGCATGTCGCGGGTGAGGATCACGTCCTTCACGCCGATCGGCACGCCGTGCAGCGCACCGCGCGGGCCGGCGTCGAGCGCGACGGCGGTCTTCAGCGCGGCCGCCGGATCGAGATAGGCCCAGGCACGCACCGCCTCCTCGCGCGCGGCGATCCGATCGAGGCAGCGGGTGGCGGCCGTCACGGCGTCGTTATTGGCGGCAAGGATCTCGGTGGCGGTCGGCATCGCGTCCATGCCGCCCTTCGTGCCGGTTCGCGCGTCGAGAGGGGTGATCCGTCGCGCCGGCCACCGGCATGCGGTGAAGCCGGCCTGCGATCGTTGAGCCCGCCAGTTGGTTCGGCGACAGCCGCCGCCATGTCTCTCACGCTCTACGACAAGATATGGTCCGCGCACGTTGTCGCGAACGAGGAGCCGGGCGTCGATCTGCTCTACATCGATCGCCAGTTGCTTCACGAGGTGTCGAGCCCGCAGGCCTTCGAGATCCTGCGTGAAAAGGGCATCCAGCCACGCCGTCCCGAGGCGCAGCTCGGTCTTGCGGACCATGCCGTGCCGACGCGCCACCGCGATCGCCCGATCGCCGATCCGCTGGCCCGTGCGCAGGTCGATCGCCATGCCGCCAACTGCTTCGCCTTCGGCATTCGCTATCTCGAGCTGGAGGATGTGCGGCAGGGCATCGTCCACGTCGTCGGCCCCGAGCAAGGGTTCACCTTGCCCGGCATGACGCTGGTGTGCGGAGACAGCCATACCGCGACGCAAGGCGCCTTCGGCGCGCTCGCCTTCGGTATCGGCGCGAGCGAGGTCGGCTGCGTGCTTGCCACCCAGACCTTGCGCCAGCGCAAGGCGAAGCGGATGCGGGTGACGATCGACGGGAAGCTCGGGCCGCATGTATCGGCCAAGGACCTGATCCTGGCGATCGTCGGCCGGCTCGGCGCCGCCGGTGCGACGGGACATGCGATCGAATATGCCGGCTCGACCGTGCGCGGGCTATCCATGGAAGCGAGGATGACGCTCTGCAACATGAGCATCGAGGCCGGATCGCGCACCGGCCTGATCGCGCCCGACGACATCTGCTTCGAGTATCTCAGCGGTCGTCCGATGGCGCCCGCCGGTTCCCTGTGGGATGCGGCCCTCGCCGATTGGCGCGCCCTGGCGAGCGACGACGAAGCGACGTTCGACAGTGAAATCGCGATCGACGCCACCGCGCTGGAGCCGCAGGTGAGCTGGGGCACGAGCCCGGATCAGGTCACCGGCATCGGCGGCGCGGTGCCCGAACCCACAAACGCGCGGGCGCGGGCGGCGCTGGATTACATGGGCCTCGTCGCCGGCACGCCGCTCGATCGGGTGGCGATCGACCATGTCTTCATCGGCTCCTGCACCAACGGGCGAATCGAGGATCTGCGTGCCGCCGCCGCGATCCTTGCCGGGCGCACGATCGCGGACGGCGTGCAGGCCATCGTGGTACCCGGTTCCGGCCTCGTGAAGCGCCAGGCGGAGCGCGAGGGGCTCGACACGATCTTTCGAGCCGCCGGCTTCGAATGGCGCGACGCGGGATGCTCGCTGTGCGTCGCCATGAACGACGATCGCCTGCAGCCGGGCGAACGCTGCGCCTCCACCTCCAATCGCAATTTCGAGGGGCGTCAGGGGATCGGTGCGCGCACCCATCTGATGAGCCCGGCGATGGCGGCGGCGGCGGCCGTCACCGGCCGTCTCTCCGACGTGCGCCGGCTGGCGTGCTGACATGACGCCCTTCACCACGTTCACCGCCGTGTCGGCGTCGCTGCCCGATGCGGATGTCGATACCGACATCATCTATCCCGCCCGCTTCCTGCTGATCACGGAAAAGAAGGGGCTCGGCCGCTACGCCTTCTACGAGAAAAGGTTCGATCCGGCGGGCGCGGAGCGGCCGGATTTCCTGCTCAACCGTAAGCCGTTCAGGGAGGCCGGCATCATCGTCGCCGGCGCCAATTTCGGTTGCGGATCCAGCCGCGAACAGGCGCCGTGGGCGCTCGCCGACCTCGGCATACGCTGCATCATCGCGCCGAGCTTCGGGGAGATCTTCTTCGGCAACTGCTTCAAGAACGGGATGCTGCCGATTGTCCTCGACGGCGAGCCGCTGGCTCGGTTGCGCGCCGATGCCGAGGCCGGGGCGATGCTGACCGTCGATCTCGATACCTGTCTCGTCATCCGGCCCACCGGCGATCCGATCGCCTTCACGGTCGATCCGTGGCGGCGCGAGGCCTTGCTCAACGGCTGGGACGAGGTCTCGACCATTCTCGCTCGCCGATCCGACGACATAGCCGCTTTCGAGCGGCACCAGCAGCTTGCCCGGCCGTGGCTGTGGCAACGCGACGCACAGGAGAATGACGCACATGGCTGATCCGATCCTCCGCCGGAAGCTGGAAGCCGGCGAGTTCGTCGCGGCGCCCGGCATCCACGACATGATCGCGGCCGTCGTCGCCAACAAGGTCGGCTTCGACATCGTCTACGGCACCGGCTACTGGCTGACCGCCTCCGCGCTGGGCCTGCCGGATGCCGGCATCGCCACCTACACCCAGATGCTCGATCGCATGGCGACGCTGGTGCGCACATCCGATGCCGCCGTGATCGCCGATGCCGATACCGGCTACGGTGGCCTGCTCAACGTCCACCATACCGTGCGCGGCTATCAGGAGGCCGGCGTCACCGCCGTCCAGATCGAGGATCAGGAATTTCCCAAGAAGTGCGGCCATACGCCCTTCAAGCGGCTGGTGCCGATGGAGGATATGGTCGAGAAGGTGCGCGTCGCCTGCAAGGCGCGGAGTGACGACAATCTGCTGATCGTGGCGCGCACCGACGCACGGCAGAGCGAAGGGTTCGAAGGCGCGATCGCCCGCGCCAAGGCCTATGGCGAGGCTGGCGCGGACATCCTGTTCGTCGAGGCGTTGACCAGCGAGGACGAGATGCGCCGCGCCTGCGATCTGCTCGATCGCCCGATGCTCGCCAACATGGCCAATGGTGGCCTGACGCCGATGCGAACCGCCGCCGAGTTGCAGGCGATGGGGTATGCGATGGCGATCTTCCCGTCGCTGACGGCGTTGGTCGCCGCGCGATCGATCGAGACGGCGCTGCGCCGGCTGAAGGCGGATGGCTGCGGTGACCCCGCCGACATGCTGTTCGATTTCAAGGAATTCTGCTCGCTGATCGGGTTCGAGGATGTGTGGGCCTTCGAAAAGGAGTGGGCACGGTAGCTTGCACGCCCGCAGCGGCGGGATAAGGTAGCGCCATCCGTTGGAGTTCAGCATGGCCGCATCCGTTCGCCGCCGGTTCGTGAAGGTCGGTGCGCGCAACGTGCATTACCGGATGACCGGCACCGGGCCCGCGGCCTTGTTCATCCATTCCTCACCGGCCAATTCGTCCTTCGTCCTGCCCGAAATGGCCGCGATGGCGGACCGCTTCACCTGCATCGCCTTCGACACGCCCGGTTTCGGACTTTCCGATCCGTTGCCGGGCGACAGACTGGAGGTCGCCGACCTGGCCGATGCCATAGCGGAAGCGATGCAGGCACTGGCCATGCCGCCATGCCCCGTGTTCGGCACGCATACGGGCGCGGCGATCGCGCTGGAACTGGCGGTGCGGCACCCCGCGCTCGTGACCGGACTGGTGCTCGATGCCGTCCCGATCTTCACCGAGGCGGAGACGGCCGCGCTGTTCGAGGACTATCTGATCGCGCTCGATCCCGATCCGCTCGGCGGCCATTTCAGCCGCTACTGGACGCGCTTTCGCGATCAGTCGATCTGGTTTCCGTGGAGCCAGCCGTCGCCGGCGCATCTCAATCCCTACGATCTCGCGGCACCCGAGCGGACTGATCACTGGGTGTCGATGTTCTACGAATGCGGTCGATCCTACGCGCCGGCCTATCGTGCCGCGCTCGACTACGGCCCCCGCGCCATTGCCGCCGTGCAGGCGTTGGAAGTGCCGGCCTTGTTCACGGCGATCGCATCCGACATGCTGTTTCCGCATCTCGATCGCTTGCCGCCGCTCCGTCAGGGGCAGAGCGTGGTGCGGCTGGATGCCTCGCTGGCGGCCAAGCACGCACTGCTGCGTGAGGCGTTCGCAGGCTATGCGGCCTCGACCTGGCCGGACATCGTGAGGGGCGGACCGCCCGACAGGCAGTTCGTCGATGTCGCCGGCGGCCAGATCTTCGCGCGGCTGAGCGGGGACGGGCCCGGCACGCCGCTCGTCATAGTGCCCGACCTGCCGGGGCCGCAGGTGCCCCGTATCGAGGGCATCGAAGCTCGTCCGGTGGTGACCCTCGATCCGCCGGGCAGCGGCGAGTCCTGCTGGATCGACGGGGGGCTGGAGGACATCGCCCTGCTTCTGTGGCAGGCGATCGGGAGTCTTGGATACGATCGCGTGATCCTGCACGGCACCGGCTTCGGCGCGGTGATCGCTGCCGCAATGGCTGGGCAGCGGCCGGATCGAACCGAAACGCTGATCCTCTGCGGCCCGCCATGGCATGACGAGAACGAACGCCGTGCTTTTGCCGACCGGATCGCGCCGCCGATCGAAATAGAGGCGGACGGCTCCCATTGGTATCGCGCCTGGCTGATGCTGCGCGATTCGCTGGTCTGGTTTCCATGGTACGATCGCCGGCAGACCGCGCAGCGCCGCGTCCCGGCCGATTTCGACGCTTGGCGCCTGCACGAGCGCACGGTGCGCGTGATGAAGCAGCGACAGGACTATGCGCGGCCGATCATGGCGGCCCTTTCCGTGCCGCTCGGCGCGTTGCTGGATCGGGTCACATCCCCGATCTTCGCCTATGGGGATGACGAGGTACCCTTTTCCACCGCCTCCGATCAGCAATGGCGCGAATGGCGGCAAGCGATCCGTTGGATCGAAACCGGCGGGCTGAACGCCGTCCTCAATCGTCCCTAGCTGCCGTTTCCACAAAGGCGTCCGCCTCGATACTGGCGGCCATGGCGCGGAGTTTCGGCACGAAATCCTCGACGATCCGTGCATATGATATGGCGCTGGCGATGAACATCATCAGCAGCACCGCCTTGATCTTGCCATCCGCGAAGATCGGCACGCTGACGCTGCGTTCGCGTCCGTCGTCGATCCCGAAGCTGTAGCCACGCCGGCGGACCTCGTCGAGCAGGTAGGCCATGCGCGTCTCGTCGCGCGCCACCGCCTGCCCCGGGTCGTCGGAGCGGCGCAGCAAGGCGAGCATCTCACTGCGCTGCACGTCGTCGAGGAAGGCTAGGAAGACCTGCCCGCTGCTCGATCGCGCCATCGCGATCTCGCTGCCGATATGGCGGCGGTGGATGTTCATCGACGTCGCGGGATCGGTGGTGACGCGCAGGCTCATCCGCTCGCCGAGCGGCGTCGCGATGCCCAGCGGCCAGCCGATGCGGCGTGTCGTCTCGAACAGCAGCGGCGTCGCGACATGCGCGATCCAGCTTTCATCGGAATAGCCGTGCGACAGGGCCCGTACCCGGCTGGTGAGAAAGAAGCGTTTGGTGACGGGATCGCGTTCGACGAACATTTCCGATTCCAGCGTCCGTAGCACCCGCTCGGCCGTCGTCCGCGGCAACTCCAGCCGGCGTCCGAGTTCCGAGATGGTGACGGAGCCCAGATCGTTGATGAGCAGGACGGCCCGCAGGCCACGCTTGAGAGATTTCAGTTCGTCTTCGGGTTGCATGATCAGCCATTATCGAATCGCGACGGTGATTAGGTCGCCGATCGGCATAGCGCCATCGCCGTCCACCGCCATGCGGGCGATGGTGATTGTTCTGGTGGCGGATATTGTCCGCCCCGCCCAGGGAAGCGGCCGTTCGGGAGTTGAGACATCGTGAAGATCACCGCCGCCATCCTCGATCGTATCGGCCATGCCGCGCCCTTTGCCGAGGCGCGCCCGCTCCGCCTGGCGGAGATCGATCTGGCAGCGCCCGGCCCCGGCGAATTGCTGGTGCGGATCGAGGCGGCGGGGCTGTGCCATTCCGATCTCTCGGTGATCAACGGCGATCGCCCGCGCCCGATGCCGATGGCGATCGGGCACGAGGCGGCGGCGACGGTGGTTGCGACGGGCGACAGCCGATCCGATCTGGCCGTCGGGGATCGCGTGGTGCTCTCTTTCCTGCCGGCCTGCGGGCAATGCCCGGCATGCGCGGCGGGCGAGGGCTATATGTGCGCGGCGGGCGCGCAAGCGAACGGCGAGGGCCGGTTGCTCGGCGGCGAGCGCCGGCTGTGCGAGCATGGCAACGACGTCCATCATCACCTCGGCGTCTCGGCTTTTGCCACCCATGCGGTGATAGACCGGCGTTCGGCGGTGAAGATCCCGTCCGATATCCCCGTCGAGGTCGCCGCGCTGTTCGGCTGCGCGGTTCTGACCGGCGTCGGTTCGGTGCTCAACACGGCTTCGCTCCGGGCAGGCGAGAGCGTGGCGATCTACGGCCTCGGCGGTGTCGGTCTAGCGGCTTTGCTGGGTGCGCTTGCGGGTGGCGGTCAACCGGTCGTCGCGATCGATCCCATGCCCGAGAAGCGCGCGCTCGCGATCGAACTGGGTGCCGCGGCTGCCTTCGATCCGGGCGAGGCGGATGCCGGGGTGATCGCCACGCTCGGCGGCAGGCCTGATCTCGTGGTCGAGACCGTCGGCAAGGCGGCGGTGCTGGCCTCGGCCTACGCACTCGCGCGGCGCGGCGGGCGGATCGTGACCGTCGGGTTGCCCAATCCGGCCGAGCAACTCAGCATTCCAGCGGTATCGCTGGTGGCCGACGGCAAGACCCTGATGGGAAGCTACATGGGTTCGTCCATCCCGTCGCGCGACATTCCCCGCTATATCGGCCTGTGGCGCGCCGGGCGGTTGCCGGTCGAACGGCTGCTGACCTCGGTCAGCCCGCTCGGTGCCATCAACGGCCTGCTCGACGAGCTCTCGTCGGGCCGCGCCATCCGCCAGATCGTGCTCCCGCACGCCACCGCCTGAGAAGAAGGCCAGCATGACCTCCGAAACCGAGAGCTTCCCAGAAATCCGCGAGGCTGTGCGCCGGCTCTGCGCCGATTTCCCGGGCGAATATTGGCAGAAGCTCGATCGCGAGCGTGCCTATCCGACCGCGTTCGTCACGGCACTCACCGAGGCGGGGTTCCTCTCGGTGCTGATCCCGGAGGAATATGGCGGTTCGGGCCTCGGACTTCAGGCGGCGACGGCGGTGCTGGAGGAAATCCATCGTTCGGGTTGCAACGGCGGCGCCTGCCACGCCCAGATGTACACGATGGGCACGGTGCTGAAGCACGGTTCGGACGCCCAAAAGCAGATGTACCTGCCGAAGGTCGCGTCGGGCGAGTTGCGCCTGCAGGCTTTCGGCGTCACCGAGCCCACGGCGGGGACCGACACGACGCGCATCCGCACGTTCGCGAAGCGGACCGGCGACAAATATGTCGTCAACGGCCAGAAGATCTGGATCAGCCGCGCCGAACATTCGGATCTGATGGTCCTGCTCGTTCGCACCACCCCGCGCGAGGAATGCGCCAAGCCTTCCGACGGGATCAGCGTGCTGCTGGTCGACATGCGGCAGGCTTTGGGCAACGGCCTCACCATCCGGCCGATCCGCACCATGCTCAACCACGCCACGACCGAGCTGTTCTTCGACGATCTCGAAGTGCCGGCAGCGAATCTGATCGGGGAGGAGGGCAGGGGCTTCCGCTACATTCTCTCCGGCATGAATGCGGAGCGCATTCTGATCGCGAGCGAGTGTATCGGCGACGGCCGCTTCTTCATCGATCGCGCATCGGCCTATGCGAAGGACCGCAATGTCTTCGGCCGGGCGATCGGCGAGAATCAGGGCATCCAGTTCCCGATCGCGCGCGCTTACGTGCAACTCTCGGCGGCGTCCGGCATGGTCGATGCCGCGGCGCGGATGTTCGACGAGGGCCGGGATTGCGGCACGGAAGCCAACATGGCCAAGATGCTGGCATCCGAAGCGAGCTGGTACGCCGCCGACATGTGCGTGCAGACCCATGGCGGCTTCGGCTTCGCCGAGGAATATGACGTCGAGCGCAAGTTTCGCGAAACGCGGCTCTACCAGGTCGCGCCGATCTCGACCAACCTGATCCTCAGCCACGTCGCGACGCACGCGCTCGGCCTGCCCAAGAGCTTCTGATGCGGGGCGCGCTCGACGGATTGCTGGTCGTCTCGCTGGAGCAGGCGGTGGCGGCGCCGTTCTGTACGATGCGGCTCGCCGACGCTGGCGCGCGGGTGATCAAGATCGAGCGGGCCGAAGGCGACTTCGCGCGCGGCTATGATCATGTCGCCCACGGCGAGAGCAGCTATTTCGTCTGGCTGAATCGCGGCAAGGAATCGCTCGTCGCGGACATGAAGGATGCGGGCGACGCGGCACTCGTCCGGCGCATCGTCGCACAAGCCGACGTGTTCGTGCAGAATCTCGCGCCGGGTGCGGCGCAGCGGCTGGGCTTCGGGTCGGCGGACTTGCGTGCCGCTCACCCGCGCCTGGTGACCTGCGACATATCGGGATATGGCGAGGCCGGTCCCTATCGCGACATGAAGGCCTACGACCTGCTCATTCAGTGCGAAGCGGGGCTCGCGGAGATCACCGGTACGCCGGACGCTCCGGGCCGCGTCGGGGTGTCGGCGGCGGATATCTGCTGCGGGATGAACGCGCATGCGGGCGTTCTGGAGGCGCTGCTCGCGCGGGAGGTGACGGGGAGGGGCAGCGGCATCGCCGTCTCGCTCTTCGACGGGCTGGCCGACTGGATGACGGTGCCCTTGCTCCATCAGGATTACGGCGGACGGGCGCCCAAGCGGGTCGGCATCAATCATGCCTCGATCGCGCCTTACGGTGCCTATGCGACGGGCGACGGGCGCCAGACGGTGCTGGCCGTGCAGAATGAGCGCGAGTGGGCCGCCTTCTGCGCGCATGTGCTGCAGCAGCCCGGGCTGGCGCACGACCCCCGCTTCGCGAGCAATGCCCAGCGTTGCGCCCATCGCGAGGCGTTGCAGGTGGCGATCGAGGGCGTGCTGGCCGATCTGGACAGCGAAAACCTCGCCCGGCGCCTGAATGCGGCGAAGATCGCCTTCGGCCGGCTCAACGACGTCGCAGGCCTGTCGCGCCACCCGCAGCTCCGCCGGATCGAGGTGGCGACCCCGGGCGGCCCCGTCGCCATGCCCGCTTCGCCCATCCAGGTGGAAGACGGGCGCCCGACGCCGCCGCGGCCCGTTCCCGCCACGGGCGCGCATGACGCGGCGATAAGGAAGGAATTCGCATGATCGACGCGGCCTTCCTGCAGGGCTGGGTGGGGCGCAGCGAACTGCGTCACGATGTCGTGACGCCCGCCCCGATCGATCGGCTTGCGGCGCTGCTCGACCACGCGACGCCGCCGTGGCGGCCCGGCGTTCTACCGCCGCTCGGTCATTGGCTTTTCCACCTGCCGGACGCGCGCCAGAGCGGGATCGGGCCCGACGGGCATCCCCTGACCGGCGGGTTTCTCCCACCGGTGCGGCTCCCGCGCCGCATGTGGGCGGGCAGCCGCATTCAATTCCATCATCCGGTCGCCTATGGCGCGGAGATCGTCCGCCGCTCGACGATCGCCTCCGTCGAGGTGAAGGGCGCGCCGGGCGACGAGAAGGTTTTCGTGACCGTTAGGCACGACATCCTCGATGGCGACCGCGTCGCCATCGCCGAGGAGCAGGACATCGTCTATCTCGGTGATGCACCCCGATCCACCCGCCCGGATCACGACGGAGCCCGGCCGGTGGCGGACGCCGTGCGATCGATCGCGATCGATCCGGTGCAGCTGTTTCGCTACTCCGCGCTGACCTTCAACGCGCATCGCATCCACTATGATCGGGACTATGCGACAGGCGTGGAGATCTATCCCGGCCTGGTCGTCCAGGGACCGTTGCTGGCGACGTTGCTGATGGATCACTTCCTGCGGGCGCATCCCGAAGCCATCGTCACGAGCTTCCGTTTCCGCGCACGCGCGCCGCTGTTCGATGGAGAGACGTTCGATCTCTGTCAGGTCGGGGCCGATGCCGGTGCCGACCTCTTCACCTTCGTCGAAGGGCGCGGGCGGACCATGACGGCTAGCGTCATGGCCGCATCATGATTCGCCGCTGGCGATCCCTGCTCTTCGCGCCGGCCGAGAGCGACCTTGCCGAGGCCCGCGCGCTGCTCTCCGCGTAGGACGAGGCGGTCGCGGCTGGACAATCGGTGCTCCGCTGGCACGGGGTGTGATCGATCGCCCTGTGGCGGAACGCGCCAGAAGACTTCTCGCGCGAGCATGAAACCGAATGGCGGGCTTTTTGACCGTCGCGCCTGCCACGACTCGGTTTCCATGCCAACTCGCACATAAAGATACGTCGGGGGGGGGTAAGTGACGATCAGCAAGCGTTATGTGGCGGGTCGCTACGGACAGGTGCATCTACGTGAGACCCAGGCCGTTGCGGGGCAGCGGCCCCTGATATGCCTCCACGCAACGGCCTATTCGTCGCGAACGTTCGAGCCGCTGATGGAGAAACTGGCGGGGCGGCGCCAGCTTATCGCGCTCGATACGCCCGGCTATGGCCAATCGGACGCGCCGCCGACACCGATCGCACTCGCGGACTATGCGCGCGCGATGCTGGAGGCAGTCGTGGCGGCGGCGGCATCGCCGGTCGATCTGCTCGGATATCATACCGGCGCCTATATCGCGGCCGAGGCGGCGATCCTCGCGCCGGGAGTCGTCCGTAACCTCGTGATGATCGGCATTCCCTATTTCGAAGCGCTCGATCCGGTCGCGTGGCGGAGCAGGCTGTGCCATCGCCACGAACTGGGAGGCGAGCTCGCGCAGTTTTCGGAGCGGTGGGACTATCTCGTCGCGTCTCGCGATCCGGTCATTCCCCTCGGCCGCGCCTTTGCCAATTTCCGCGACGAACTGGCGGCATGGCCGAACGGTTCCTGGGCGCATGAGGCCATGTTCGATTGGGATGCCGACGCGCGATTGCCGATGGTGCCGGTGCCGACCCTGATCCTCAATCCGCAAGGTCACCTCGCCGAGCCCTCGCGGCAGGCGGCAGCGCTGATTCCAGATCATGCGATCGAGGAGCTGCCCGGTCTTTCGCCCGCGATATTCGATGCCGGCTCCGAAAGGGTCGCCGCGAAGCTCGAAGAGTGGCTCGGCATCTCGACGTTGGTATCGTCAGAGCAGGGATGACCCCGGATCGGTGTCGCCCTGTCCGATAACGGCTCGGAACCGGTCGATGACGTAGCGGGCCTGCGGGGTAAGCGCGCCGCCTCTGCGGAAGAACAGGCCGATGCGGGTGTGTTCGACCGGGGTCTCGCAGCGGATCGGCGTGACGTGTCCTGTATCGATGTCGGGTTGCACGACGTCCTGCGGCAGGATGGTCAGCAAATCCATGTCGCGTACCGCCTGGCGCAGCAACGAGATCGAGTTCGTCTTGACCGGCTGCGCCGGAATCGCGAGCCCGCGGGTCTCGAAGAAGGTCTGGAATCCCCGCTGGACGCTGCCGCTGCTCAGCATCGCCCACTCCGCCTCGGCAAGCTGCTGAACGCTCGCCTCGGCACCCGCCGCCAGCGGATGTCCGCGTCCCGCGATCACCCGCGAACGATGTTCGCGCAACGGCTCGATCTCGATATCGTCGCTGCGGTGGATCGGCCCGATCAGGCCGAAAGCGAAATCGACGGCTTCGACACGCACCTTGTCGATCAGCTCCACGAAGCCGTCGGCGATGACGGTCACCCGGAGCTGCGGGCGTTCCCGGCGCAGATGCCGGAGAAGCTGTGGCACGAGATAGGCGGTGTAATTCTGCGTGATGCCGAACGTGACCTCGCCGATCCGCGCGCCCTGGATGGCTTTCACTTCCTCGATCG
The DNA here is from genome assembly GCF_013778325.1 of Sphingomonas chungangi. GTDB lineage: Bacteria > Pseudomonadota > Alphaproteobacteria > Sphingomonadales > Sphingomonadaceae > Solisphingomonas > Solisphingomonas chungangi. The sequence continues at coordinate 169,369 of NZ_JACEIB010000007.1, forward strand.
AGCGCTGCACCTCGTTGAGGATCACGCGCGCCCGGCGCATGACGCTCAGGCCATATTCGGTCGGCTCGACACCCTTGGCGCCGCGCACGAGTAGCGGCACGCCGAGCCGTTGCTCCAGGCTCTTGATGCTGCGGCTCAGCCCGGATTGCGAGATGAAGTTCTTGTCCGCCGCCTTGAGCAGGTTGCCATGTTCGACCGCCGCCAGAAGATGCCGGAGTTGCTGTATCTCCACTTCAGCTCCCTACGCTGCCCGGCCGAAGTGTATGACGGAAATTCAAGGATACAAGGAAATCATTGAGTAGCGCGAATACCGCCGTTCCGGCCACTACGTTTCTCGCCTTGGCCGGATGGCGGTTGATATCGTCGAAACGCCTGTCCCGCGGTCTCCGGTCGGCGCCATGATCGCCGGACCTCAGAAGGAGCGGGGACAGGCATGGCCTATCGATTGGGCGTGGACGTGGGGGGCACGTTCACGGATCTTCTATTGCTGGAGGCTGGCACGGGATCGTTCTGGCGTCACAAGACGCCGTCGACGCCGCATGACAGCTCGGAAGGAATCCTCGACGGCGTGGAGGCGATCTGCGCAAAGGCGGGGATCACGCCGGCCGAGGTGGAGATCTTCCTGCACGGTACGACGGTCGCGACCAACGCGGTGCTGGAGGGCAAGGGCGCGCGCGTCGGCCTGATCGTCACCGAGGGCTACAAGCAGGTCATGCAGATCGCGCGCAGCTTCGTGCCCGGCGGTCTGGCCGGCTGGATCGTATGGCCCAAGCCCGAGCCGCTCGCCAAGCTCGAGGACACGGTGGAGATTGCGGGGCGCATGGATGCGCAGGGCGGCGAGGTGCGGCCGATCGACGATGCCGACATCCGCGCGCAGCTCGAAAAGCTGAAGAGCCGGGGCGTCGAGGCGCTGACGGTCAGCCTGATGAACGCCTATCTCAACGGCGCGCACGAGCTGCGCGTGGCGGAACTCGCCGCCGAAATCCTGCCCGACGTGCCGATCTCGCTCAGCCATGTCGTGCTGCCCGAGATGCAGGAATATGAGCGCACGCTGACGACGGTCGCCAACGCCGCTGTGCGCCCGGTGGTCGGCCGCTACGTCCGCAACCTGCGCGACAAGCTGCGCGGCGCGGGCATGGCCGGCCAGCTGTCGCTGCTCCGCTCGGACGGCGGCCTGATGTCGTCGGAAAAGTCCGAGGAGCATCCCGTCTCGCTGCTGATGTCCGGTCCGGCCGGTGGCGTCACCGGCGCGCTGTGGGTCGCCAAGAATGCGGGGCTGAAGAACATCCTGACGCTCGACGTCGGCGGCACCTCGACCGACGTGGCGCTGATCGAGAATCTCGACGCGCGCCGGGTGCGCACCACCGAGGTCGGCCATCTCTCGGTGCGCGCCTCCGCGCTCGACGTGAAGACGGTGGGCGCCGGCGGCGGCTCGATCGCCTATGTGCCGGAACTCACCAGGGCGCTGCGCGTCGGCCCGCAATCGGCGGGCGCGGTGCCGGGGCCGGTCGCCTACGGCAAGGGCGGCACGCTGCCGACCGTGACCGACGCCAACGTCGTGCTCGGCTATCTGCCGGAGGCGCTGCTCGGTGGCACCTTCAAGCTCGACCGCGAAGGCTCGATCAAGGCGGTGCAGACGATCGCCGACGCGCTCGGCATCGATCTCTACGCGGCCGCGCGCGGCATCATCGACATCGTCAACGAGAACATGTTCGGCGCGCTGCGCATGATCTCGGTGCAGCAGGGCTACGATCCGCGCGACTTCGCGCTGATGGGCTTCGGCGGGGCCGGCCCGATCCACGTCAACGCGGTCGCGCGGCTGATGGGCAGCTGGCCGGCGGTGTCGCCCGTCTCGCCCGGCGTGCTCTGCGCGCTCGGCGACGCGACGACCCGGATGCGCACCGAGACCGCGCGCAGCTTCTCCACTCTCGCCCGCGATTCGAAGGTGTCAGACCTGACCGCCGTGCTCGACGAGATGGCCGCGCAGACGCGCGCGTCGCTGATCGCGGACGGCGTGCCGGAGGCGGACATCACCGTGCTGTTCGAGGTCGACGTCCGCTATGCCGGCCAGGCCTTCGAGGTTCCGCTGATGCTCGATCCCGAGATGCTCGGCCGCGACGGCATCGTCGGAATCACCGCCCGTTTCGATGCGGAGCATGAGCGCCTCTTCACCTTCACCATGGAGAGCCCGCACGAGATCGTGAACCTGCGCGCGGTCGCACTCGGCACGGTGCTCGAGCTGCCGGCGCCGGAACTGCCCAAGGGCGACGGCGATCCGATCGCCGCGAGGCTGCGCGATCACGAGCTGTGGATGGAGGGCCGGATGATGCCGGCCGTCATCTACGATCGCGCGAAGCTCAGGCAGGGGGACGTCATCCCCGGGCCGGCCATCGTCATCGAGATGGATTCGACCACGCTGATAGAGAGCGATTGCGTCGCCACCGTCGATGCCTTCGGCAACATCCTGATCAACCCGGCGACCTGAGGATCATCGACGATGCCCGCCCGGATCATCCAGACCAACCCCACCCCCTTCGCCCAGCAGGCGATCGACCCCGTCAGCCTCGACATCATCGAGAATGCGCTGCGCAACGCGCGCATCGAGATGGACGCGACGCTGGTGCGCACCGCCATGTCGCCCGGCATCCGCGAGCAGGGCGACAGCTTCCCGCTCATCGCCGACCACAACGGCCGCATGATCGTCGGCCAGTTCGGTTCCTATATCGGGCCCTTCCTCGACGGCTTCGAGGGCACGATCGAGGAGGGTGACCTGATCATGCTCTCCGATCCCTACTCGGTGGGCGGCGCGATCAGCCACTCCAACGACTGGCTGGTGCTGCTGCCGGTGTTCAAGGACGGGCGGCTGATCGCCTACACTTCGATGTTCGGCCACATGTCGGACATCGGCGGCAAGGTGGCGGGATCGATGCCGATCGACGCGCGCTCGATCTTCGAGGAGGGCGTGCGCATCCCGCCTGTGAAGATCTACGCCAAGGGCCAGTACAATGCCGACCTGGTCAAGCTGATCATGACCCAGACGCGCACGCCGGACTGGTGCAAGGCCGATCTCAACGCGCTGATCGCCTCGTGCCGGGTCGCCGCACGCCGCGTCGTCGAGATGGCGGACCGCTTCGGCGACGACCTGTTCGTCTCGGCGACCGAGGAACTGCTGGCGCGCAATCACCGCGCGATGGCCAGCCTGATCGAAAGCGCGATCGGCGACACGCCGGTGAGCTTCGAGGATTTCATCTGCGACGACGGCCTCGGCTACGGCCCGTACCGGATCAAATGCACGATGTGGAAGCAGGACGGGCGCGTCGTGCTCGATTTCGACGGCACCGATCCGCAGTCCGAAGGATCGATCAACTTCTACCTCAACGAGAACATGCTGCGCATGTTCTTCGGCATCTACATGATCATGGTGTTCGATCCGCAGATCCTGTTCAACGACGGCTTCTACGATCTGATCGACGTGCGCATACCCGAAGGCTCGCTGCTCAAGCCCCGCTTCCCGGCGGCACTGTCCGGCCGCACCCATGCGCTCGGCCGCATCTTCGACATCCTCGGCGGGCTGCTCGGCCAGAAGACGCCGGAATTCCTCAACGCCGCCGGTTTCTCCTCCTCACCCCACCTCTTCTATTCGGGCACCGACAAGAAAGGCGAATGGTTCCAGCTCTTCCAGATCGGCTTCGGCGGCATTCCCGGCCGCCCGCTCGGCGACGGGCCGGATGGCCACTCGCTGTGGCCGGGCTTCACCAACGTGCCCAACGAGTTCCTCGAACGCTATTTCCCGCTGCGCATCGAGCGCTACGAGACCGAGGCGGATTCGGGCGGCGCCGGCCTGCATCGCGGCGGCAACGGCATCCGCATGACCTACCGCTTCCTCGAACCCGGCACGATCTCGATCCACGACGACCGCTGGTTCACCAAGCCCTGGGGCGTCAACGGCGGTAAGCCGGGCGCCCGCGCACGCAAGGTCCTCGAGAAGCCCGACGGCACGCAGACGGTGGTGGGCAACAAGGCGGAGAACATCGTCGTCGAGAAGGACGACCAGCTCCACTTCATCACCTGGGGCGGCGGCGGCTGGGGCGACCCGCTGGAGCGCGATCCCGCGCTCGTCGCCCACGAGATCGTGCAGGGCCTCGTCACCGTCGAGGGCGCGCAGGCCTATGGCGTCGCGATCGTCGATGGCGAGGTCGACGCCGCCGCCACCGAGGCGCTACGCGCCCGGATGCGCGACGACCGCGACGCCACGCTGCCGACCTTCGATCACGGCGCGGACATCGAGACCCTGCGCGCGGGCTGCCAAGCCGAGACCGGCCTCCCGGCCCCGATCCAGCCGCGGTGGCAGCTTGCGATGGCGGCCGAATGAGCCGGGACCTCGATGCGAATTACGCACCGGCCTTCGGCGGTGAACTCGGCTTCGGCAAGCGGCCCGCGCTGCTGCTCGTCGATGTGGTGATGGCCTATCTCACGCCGGGCTCGCCGCTCTACGACCCTCGTTTCACGGACGCCCTGGCGTCGTGCGAGCGGCTGACCGCCGCCTGTCGCACGGGCGGCGTGCCGGTGATCTTCACCAACGTCTCCTATCGTGCGGGCGGCGCGGACGGCGGCCTCTTCTACAAGAAGGTGCCCGCGCTCCGGGCGTTCCTGGAGGGCTCGCCCGGCGGGGCGTTCCCGCCGACGCTCCAGCCCGAGCCGGGCGAGCTGGTGGTGACCAAGCAATATGCCTCGGCTTTCTTCGGCACCTCGCTCGCGGCGACGCTGACCGCTTCGGGGATTGATACGTTGCTCATCGCCGGTTTCTCGACCTCCGGCTGCGTTCGCGCGACGGCGCTCGATGCGCTTCAGCACGGCTTCGTTCCCTTCGTCGTCGCCGATGCCTGCGGCGATCGCGACGCGCAGCCCCACGATGCCAATCTCTTCGACCTCTCGAAGAAATATGCCGAAGTCGTTTCGGAGAGCCGCGCGATCACGCTCATCGCTCGGGATTGAAGGCGTGCCTGCTACCTTTCCCACGCATTTCGAAGGAGGACTTCGCCGGGTGACGACCGGAGTTGCTCCGGACGGCAAGGCGGTCGTCGTTGCGGATGAGCGAGTCCAGAATGTCGGAAATGCAGTTATCATGTGGCAACGTGACGCTGCGCCGGTGATGGGAAATCCGGTGTTGCCGCCGGTCGACGGCTGGTGGCCGCCCGCGGGGGGCGTGCGCGTCAGCCTCAGCACCCGCGCGCCGGATCGGCTCGCCCGGGAGGCCGGCCGGCCGTCGCCTTTCCCGGACATCCATGACGCGGCCGGTTTTCATGCCAGTCGCTCTGCCGATATCGTCATCGTCATTGCGGGGCGCATCTGGTGCGAACTGGACGATGGCGTGGAGGTGGAGCTGAATGCGGGCGATGTCCTCGTCCAGAACGGCACCCGCCATCGCTGGCGCAATCATGGCGAGGACTGGCCCGTCATGGCCGTGATGATCGTCGGTGCGAAGGACAAGGAGGACGGCGTATGACCATCGAGGAATATGACGGCCGCCTGGCGATCCTGATCGATCCTGCCGCTCGCGAGGGGCGGGGGCGGTCGCTGATCTTCGCCGCCGCGCGCGACATTCGCGACGAGGACGTCATCACCCTGACCGCACAGGGCGGCATATGCACGGTGACGATCAACGAGGGCGCCATGATCCGTCTGGGTCTGTCGCCGCAGGGCGGGCCGCCGCCGGGTGGCGACGCACCCTATTTCGGGACGTCGGCGGAAGCGCGGGCCTGCACCGAGACGGGGATTTCCGCGAAGGAACGCGCGCTGACCATGAGAACGTTGGGGGGCCGGGATGTCGGCGCGGACGATATCCAGTCGCCGGGGCACATCATGGTGCAGGTGGCGCGCAACGTCCTGCGCGACGGCGCCAGCCTGCCCGAAATGGCCAATGCCCTGCTGGCGGCGACCACGGATACGCGCTTCGCTGCCTGGGCCGACATCCTCGATGCATCCGGCGAAGTCGCGGGCGCAGACGATGGGATCGCGCTCGCCCGCCGGCTGGACGTGCCGCATTTTCTGTCGTCCGACGTGATCCGTCTGTCCCGCGAGCGGCTGGCGCCCTGGGTCGACGTCATGCGCTTTTCACAGGAGCGCTTCGGCGCCTGAACGGAGTTTCTTCATGAAGTATCGTCAGCTCGGCCGTTCGGGCCTCACCGTCTCCGTCGTCGGGCTCGGCTGCAACAATTTCGGGGGCAGCAGCACGGCCATCGCCGGAGCCAACGCAGCCTATGGCCTGATGGATCTCGAACAGACGCGCGCCGTCGTCGACGCCGCTTTCGACGAGGGGATCAATTTCTTCGACACGGCCGATCTCTACGGCAATGGCGGGTCGGAGACGTTCCTCGGCCAGATCCTGAAGGACCGTCGCCACGATGTCGTGCTGGCGACGAAGTGGGGCGCCGGCATGGATGCGCGCCACGATATCGCCTGGGGCTCGCGCCGCTATATCCGGCAGGCCTGCGAGGCCAGCCTGCGCCGCCTGGATACCGACTATATCGATCTCTACCAGATGCACTGGCCGGATGGTCGCACGCCGATCGAGGAGACGATCGCGGCGCTCGACGAGCTCGTCCAGGAAGGCAAGGTGCGCTATCTCGGCCATTCGCATTTCGCGCCGTGGCTGATGGCGGACGCGCAGTGGATCGCGAAAACCGAAGGCCATGAGCGCTTCATCTCGGCGCAGGATCATTACAGCCTCCTGGCGCGTGGCGCCGAGGCCGAGCTGATACCCGCCTGCGATCGTTTCGGGGTCGGGCTGCTGCCCTATTTCCCGCTCGCCAACGGGTTGCTCACCGGCAAATATCGCCGGGGCCGGCCGATGCCCGAGAATACGCGGATGGCCGGAAAGCCGATCGACGACCGGCTCTACGATCTGATCGAGGCGCTGATCGGCTATGCCGAGGAGCGCGGTCGGACGCTGGTGGATATCGCGGTCGGCGCGTTGCTGACGAAGGATGCGGTGTCGTCGGTGATAACCGGCGCGACCAAGGCCGCGCAGATCCGGTCGAATGCCGCCGCCGCAAGCTGGCTGCCGGACGCGAAGGACATCAACGTCCTGAACGAGCTGCTAAAGGCGCACGAGAGCGCTGTCAGCCACTGATCGCGAGATCGGCGGCGGCCGTGTCCGCCGCGATCATGCCGAACACGCCGCACGCGGCGAGGGCGCCGGCATAATGGAGATGGTGGACGCCGCCAGCCGTCCCGGGCACCGCATATAGGCCTGGGACCGGCGTGCCGGCCGCGTCGAGCGCGCGCGCCGACGTGTCGATTGCTACGCCGCCATAGGTCATGCTGATCCCGACCGCGACCTTGATGGCGAGAAAGGGCGGCGATGCGATCGGATGGCGGGCGTCGGCGCGCGGAATCGTCAGCCGATCGGCGGTACCGGACACGATGGCCGCGTTGTAGTCCGCGACGGTCTCCATCAGTCCGACGGGATCGACGCCATGCCCGGCAAGACCCGCAGCGAGTTGCGGCACCGTCGCGCCGCGTACCACCAGCGCGCCGGCGCGTTCGGCCTGCCCGATGCTGTCGAGCAGAAGGGCCGGGCCGTGCCCTTTCCATGCGATGCGGGCATGGCGAAGCAGGCGGGCGTAGCGCAGGCTCGATGGACGCAGCAGCTCGCGCGGCACCTCGTAGCGCGCCGGCCGACGCCGGATCGCGTCGTCCATGACGACCCAGAGGCTGCCGGGCTGGCGGGCGGCAGCGTTGATCGTGGTGCCGTTCAGCTCGCCCGCGCTTTCGTCGACGAAGCGACGCCCGGTCGCGTTCACGACGATGCCGTGCTGGGCGTAGAAGGCGCTGAGCGTGATCGGGGCCATCGGATCATGCCAGTCGATCCGGCAGGGCGCTGCCGGCATGAGATGGCCGTAGATGCTGTCCATCGCCGGTGTCGCCGCCGCGCCCGCCGCCAGTGCCATGCGCAGCCCGTCACCGACGTCGGTCGCCACCGCGCGGCGGACGGTCGCCTCCGGGCCCAGGCCGACATGGCGTTCGACCAGATCGGGCGCGGCCTGGAAGCCGCCGGCGGCGAGGACGATCGCCCGGCCGCGAAGCGTCAGGGTCTGGTTGTCTCGCTCGACTTCGATGAAGTGGTGCGTGAGGGAGCGCGCGCGCGTCCGCGTCCAGAGCGTGCCGCCCGCTGCCCGGTAGCGCATGACGAGATGATCGAACCAGCGCCGACGATGATGCGGCGCCATCGTGCGGCCGAGCTGATATTTGAGCAGCCCGAGACCGCGGATGACGGTGCGTTCGTATGCGCCGGGCGCGCCGGTCGACGTCAGCCAGTCGACATAGGGGCGAAATCCGTCGAAAAGCGCGCGCGTCAGGCGCTCGTCCGAAAGCGGTGTATGCCGGCGATAATCCTCCCAGGTCTCGGCGCCCCATATGTGCAGGCCGCCGCCGGAAAAATAGGCGGTACCGCCGACCTCGTTTCCCGCCTCGATCAGGATCGTGCGCAGGCCATGTTGCGCGCCCCGCACGGCGGCGGTCAGTCCACCGAGACCGGCGCCGACCACGATCAGATCGAACGATTCGGTGATGTCCGTCATGCTTTCGGACTGCGCCGGCACGGATGTATGCGCGCTCGGCAAACCGCGAATGCCCGCTATGCGGTGTTCGCGGTTTTGCAGGCTCGCGCCGCGCGGCTTGCTTCCCGACCGTGGGCGCGATGTCGATGATGTGGGGGTGTTCAGCATGCACGAAGGAATCGAGCGCCGCCGGTTCGGCCAGTGGATGGGCGCCGCGTTCGTCGCCGCTGCCATGCCGAAGATCGCGATCGCGCAGACATCGTCGCCGATGGATCTCACGATCGCCGACGCGGCGCGACGGATACGCGAGGGCAGCCTGACCGCGAGCGCGCAGGTCGAGGCGTCGCTCGGCCGGATCGCGATCTACGGCACAAAGCTCAACGCCTTCATCAGCGTCTTCGCCGACCGCGCCCGCGCCGAGGCGCGGGTGCTGGACGCGGAAATGCGTGCCGGACGGTCGCGCGGGCCGCTCCATGGCGTCGTGCTGTCGGTCAAGGACAATATCGACACCGCGGGCGAACGCACCACGGGCGGATCGCCGGCCTATCAGATGCGCGTACCCGTGGAGGACTCCCCGTCGATCGCGCGGCTGCGCGCGGCAGGCGCCATCATCATCGGCAAGAACAATCTCAACGAACTGGCGATGAGCGATGGCAGCCAGTCTTTCTACGGCCGCGTCCGTAATCCCTGGTCGCTGGATCGGCAGACCGGCGGCTCGTCGTCGGGCTCCTGCGCGTCGGTCGCCGCGCACCTCGTCACCGCCGCGGTCGGCACGGACACCGGCGGCTCGATCCGCAACCCGTCCGCATGGTGCGGAACGGTGGGGCTCAAGCCCACCAGCGGCCTCGTCCCCAATCGCGGCGGGCTGCCGCTGACCCCGTCGCTCGATACGGTCGGGCCGATCACCCGCACCGTCGAGGATGCCGCGCTGATGCTGGGCGTGATGGCCGGGTACGACCGGCTCGACATCACGAGCGAACAGCACGAGCCCGAGGACTATGTGGCGCAGATGCGCAAGCCCGTCGCCGGGCTGCGCGTGGCGCGCCTGCTCGGTCATTTCGATCGGCTGGAGCCCGATGTCGCCGCAGCCGTCGAGGCGGCGATCGGCACGATATCCGGCCTCGTCGGAGGAAGCATCGGCGAGGCGTCGCTTCCGGACGGCGGCCGGGCCATGGAGCTGATGCCGTTCGGCGAGACCCGCGCCTGGTACGCCGACGATCTCGCCGCGCACCGCTACCTGTTCAGCGAGCTCGATCGGGCGACCCTCGACGCCGGCGCCGACGTCAAGGCGGAGGACTATATCCGGGCGCGCTGGGAGATGGATCTACTGCGCCGGACGGTCAACGACAGCTTCGCCTCGATCGACCTGATGCTGTTCCCGACGATCCATGTCGTGGCGCCGAAGCTTGTCCAGCCCGGCCCGCCCGATCCCAACGGCGCCCGCGCGCCGGGTGCGCTGTTCGACGCGGGGCTGATCAACGTGCTCGGCCTGCCCGCCATATCGGTGCCCTGTGGCTTCAGCCGGGAGGGATTGCCAATCGGACTTTGCATCGTCGGCCCGCGCTTCGGCGAGGGGCGCATCCTGTCGCTGGCTCATGCCTATGAGCAGGCGACGGCCTGGCACCTCCGGCAGCCCGCGTTGAGGCCGTCGACACCCGTGCCGCCGATTCCGGCAGCCTAGCGAGACATGGCCCGGGGCCCCGGAAAATCAGGGGTTCCCGCTATTCGGTTTTTCCTCGGGAACCTTAATTGACAGAAAATGGCTCGGGGCCCCAGCCTCGCCATCAGCCAACGGATCAGAACCCTTTCGGGCGCTGAGCCAAATCAAAAAAAGGGGGCGAAACCATCATGAGTGCCAGCAAGATCGGATTGTTGACGGCGACGGCTGCGGTGGCGGTTTTGGCCGCCTTCCCCGCCATCGCCCAGTCGGGCTCGGTTGATCCCGCCGCCGCCGCCCAGCCCGCCAACCCCGAGAATCCGGGTGTCACGGCGCAGAACAGCGGCGACATCGTCGTCACGGCACGCGGCCGCCAGGAAAGCTTGAAGGACGTGCCGGTCTCGGTCTCCGCGGTGTCGGGCGAAACGCTCCAGAAGCTGAACGTCCAGAGCACCAACCAGCTGACGGCCTACGTGCCCAGCGTTCATTTCAGCGATACCGCGCCCAATTATTTCGGCGGCCGCCTCCAGAACCGCCCGATCATCATCCGTGGCCTGAACCTCGCCAACAGCTTCGGCGTTTCGGCCGCGGCGCTCGTGTTTCTCGATGGCGCCCCGGTGCTCGGCTCGGAACTGGCGCCCGGGCTCGACTATGAGCGGATCGAGGTGCTGCGGGGCCCGCAAAGCGTCCAGTTCGGCCGCTCGACGATGGCCGGCGCCATCAACTACGTGACCAAGGACATCGGCAACAGCTGGCACGGCAATTTCGAGGCCAGCTATGGCTCCTACGATTCCAAGAGCCTGATCGCCAGCGTCTCCGGCCCGCTGACCGATGCGCTCAAGGTCGGCCTTTCGGGATCAACGATCAGCAACGACGGCTATTACAAGAACGGCATCGCGGGTTCCGAAAGGCTCGGTGCGCGCAACACGCGCTCGATCGCGGGCCGCATCCAGTGGGAGCCGACGAGCCGCCTGAAGATCAAGGGCTACATCAACTATTTCGAGAATGACGACGGCCCGCCCGCGACGGCGCAGCTGTCGGCATCGGCGGACAATTGCTCGCTCGGTGGAACGCGACTGTATTATTGCGGCGCGTTTCCGAACTACAAGTCGCTCGGCCTCTATACCAACACCAATCTGCCGGCTTCGGCGACCGGCTTCATCTTCAACAGCTTCACCAATCCCGGTGGTCGTTTCGACTCGAAGCTCGGTTCGCAGCGCAAGGCGGCCCTCGGCCACGTCATCGGCACGTGGGACGTGACCGACGGCATCCGCCTGAGCAGTCTCACCGCCTATGAATGGGACGCTTCGCTCTCCGCCAACAACGGCAAGCTGAAGCCCGATGCACCGACCGACGGCTACAATCACTATTTCTTCTCGGCGAGCTTCCTTTCGAAGAGCTTCAGCCAGGAATTCCGGCTGAGTTCGATGGGGCAACACCGCTTCCGCTGGACGGCCGGTGCCAGCTACAATTATGGCGAGAGCGACCAGCAGTTCCGTGTGGACTCGCAGCTCAACCCGACCGCGGCCAATCCGAATCCCGCGGAGGCGCTCTTCGACACCGGCGTGCAGTTCGACAAGTCGAAGGCTTACGGCATCTTCGGCGGCGCCTATTATGATCTGTTCGAGCCGCTGACGATCAGCGTCGAGGCCCGCTACCAGTGGGACAAGCGCACCGGCGTTCCCCAGTTCCTGTATCCCTCGGCCGCCTGCGCCGCCTACAGCTCGCTGAGCGAGTGTCGGGACGCCAACACGCTCACGCATACCTTCGGAAGCTTCAGCCCGCGCGCCGCGATCAACTACAAGATCACGCCGGAACTGACCGCCTATGTCTCCGCCTCGCGCGGCAACCGGCCGGGCGGCTTCAACCTGCGCCTGCCGGCCTATATCAACAACGCGGCCGTCATCGCCGATCTCGTCAGGCAGATCGGTCCGGTCAACCTGGCCTACAAGGAAGAACGGCTCACCAACTATGAAATCGGCCTGAAAGGATCGGCGCTCGACCGCCGCCTCAATTTCGCGGTGGATTTCTACTATGGCGATCTCACCAATCAGCAGATCCTCAACAATGCCTTCATCGCGGCGATCAACAATTCGCTGCAGGTCACCAGCAACGTCGGCAAGACCCAGATCTACGGCGTCGAGGCCGAAGGATCGCTGCGTCTCAACCACATGATCACGCTGACCGGCGATTTCTCGTGGAATCATAACGAGATCAAGAAGTATCTCTGCACCGCCTGCGTGATCTATACCGGACAGACCAATTCCTCGATCGGTCGCGCGCTCAGCGGTTCGCCCGAATATTCGGGGTCGATCGCCTTGGATGCGACCGACGATCTCGGCCAGACCGGCTGGAAGTGGTTTGGTCACGTCGACTATGCCTATACGGGCAAGATCAGTGCCGATAACCTCGTCTACATCAGCGACGAGACGCTGAATGCCCGGAACGTCGTCAATCTGCGCGCCGGCGTGAGCAGGGATCACCTGACGCTGGAGGCGTTCGTCACCAATCTGACCAACGACCGCGGCTACGAATCCTCGACCACCGGCCAGGATTATGCGGCCAACCGGTTTACGGCGTTCAGCTTCAACCTGCCGCAGCCGCGCATTTTCGGGGCGAGGGCGCAGTATAAGTTCTGATGGCATCAGGCACGATTACCCACCCCCCCCTGTCGCGCGTTCGGCCGTTTCGAACGCCGGGGCCGCGTAATCGTGCTGCACGGCCAGCGAGATCGGATACATGGCGGGACGGCGTCGGCGGAGAAGCTGGCGCCGTTCCCAGCCAGCATGGGGAGCCCGGCAAGCATCACTATACCGGGGTGCTCGAAGCCTCAGCTATTTGCGTCCGTCCGCCGATATTTCATGTACCAGACCTCATGCCCCTTGGCGCGCGCCTTGGCTTCGTAGCGCGTCTCAGGCCAGTCGTCGGGGCGGACGAGGAAATCCTTCGGTCCCTCCACCAGCCATTCGAACTGCGGCACGCCCGCCATCACCATCATCGCCCAGCGGACGTAGACCGGATGGTCGGTGCCGAAGCGGAACTCGCCGCCCGGCTTCATCTTCCGCGCGAGCAGCCCGATCGGGCCTGGGTTCATGAAGCGGCGCTTGGCGTGGCGCGCCTTGGGCCAGGGATCGGGGTGGAGCAGCCATGCGCGATCCAGCGTGGCATCGGGCAGGCGCTCCAGCACCTCCAGCGCGTCGCCGAGGTGGAGGCGGACGTTGGAGAGGTTCCGGTCGCGCACCTGCATCAGCGCGCCGACCATGCCGTCAAGAAACGGCTCGCAGCCGATGAAGCCCATCTCCGGGGCATTGGCGGCCTGCCAGCCCATATGCTCGCCCTTGCCGAAACCGATCTCGATTGCGAGCGGCATGTCGCGACCGAAGAGCATCTCGGCGTCGAGAGGCCCCTGATCGGGCACTGAGAGCGCCGGCAAGGTCTCTTCCACCAGTGCCGCCTGCTGGGCGCGCAGCGGATGGCCCTGGCGGCGGCCGTAGAGGCGGCGGATCGTCAGCGGATCGTTCATGCCGCGCGCTCTAGCGGGGGAATGCGAGTCTTGCACCCCTCGGAACGTGGCTTCCCCCAACTCGTTGAATCGCGCTGGAGGAGAGTGACCATGGACGCCAAGCAGGACCCGCGCCTCGACAAGGCACTCGATCATATGTCGGTTGCCCCGCCCGAACCGGCGGAAGACCACCCGACGACCGAAGTGCGCGAGGCGCACGATGCCGAGCATCACGAGGAACTGGCGAAGGATCCGAGCCACGAGGAGAGCAAGCTCGACGTCGGCCTCGACGAAAGCTTCCCGACCTCCGATCCGGCCTCGTCGACTCAGCCCGGCCATGCCGATCCGGCCCCGTCTTCGGGATATGACGAGGAAGCCGAGAAGGCGCTGGAGCGGGAAAAGGCGGACAGCCGCTAGACTCTGGTCGTAGTCACCGAAGCGCAACACCCGCGCCACATCGCGTCTTATCAACAGTTTTGCGGTGCGCGGATGTTGCGCCGCACAACATTCCATGCTTCGATCCTTCCCGGGACCGTGGTTGGTTAAGCCTCGCGTAACCAGACGAGGCGTAATCTCCACGGGACAAACGGTGGGGAAAGACGCATGGGTACGCAGTCACGACCGGCAGATGGCGCGATGACGCTGGCAGAGATGAAGGAGTTCGCCTCCTTCCCCGCCGCGACGCAGCGCTACATCCGACGCTCTCTCGATGTCGGCCTCGAACGGCAGGACGCGCTCGGCCGCTGGTCACGCGACGTGGTGGAAGCGGCGAGCATCCGCGCCCAGACCCGCATCTACGGCCGGCTCGACGGCCTGCGCGCGATCGTGCCGGACGACAGTGGCCTCGATGCGATCGAGCCTTTCATGGCGCCGCTGGTGACGATGTCGGCCTTCGATCTCGGCCAGGATCGGCTCTGCAGTTTTGGCGCCTACCGCTTCCTATACGAGCGGCTGCTGGGCGCGCCGGTGCGGCCTTGGCTGCCGGGCGCCTTCTGCGCGGCCGCAGCCCTGCCGCACCTTCATCCCGATCGTCGGCGGGCGCTGCTCCAGTCGATCAGCGAGGCGGCGGCGACGGCGGCGGGCTGGTCGGCCCGCGAGCCGAGCTTCTACCCGGAATGGGTCGAGAAGGTGGACACCCGCCTCGCGAATTGAAGCCTGTTGAGCAGGCGTGGGAAACAGGGCAGGGGCTGGGGCGTTCCGTCGCCAGCCCCTGATCCCCACGGAGACCACCGATGCCCGCCATTCGCCTGGAGACCAAGCGCGTCGAGAAGCCTTGGGGACGGCACGATCTCTGGCCCGGCTTCGAGGATGTGCCGGAAGGCGGTAAGCCGGTCGGCGAGGTGTGGTTCCAGGCGCCCAAGGGCGTCGGCGAGGACGATCCCGCGCTGCTGATCAAATATCTGTTCACCGCTGACAAGCTTTCGGTGCAGGTCCACCCCACCGATGCCTATGCGCGCGCCCACGGCCACGAGCGCGGCAAGAGCGAGGCGTGGCAGATCCTCTCCGCCGATCCGCACGCCACCATCGCCATCGGCACGCTCAAGCCGATGACCAAGGAAGAGCTGCGCGAGGATGCCGAGAGCGGCAAGATCGAGGACGAGCTCGACTGGAAGGCGGTGAAAGCGGATCAGTTCTGGTATTCGCCTGCCGGCACCATCCACGCGATCGGGCCGGGGCTGGTGCTGATCGAGGTCCAGCAGAATGTCGATCTGACCTACCGCCTCTACGATTATGGCAGTGACCGCGAGCTGCATCTCGACGACGGCGTCGCCGTGGCGGACCCGGTGCCCTATGTGGCGCCGTTCAAGCCCTACGATCTGGGCGAGGGGCGGCGCATCCTCTCGGGCGACGGCGCCTTCGTGACCGAGCGCTGGACCACGCCGCGCGCCGGCACGCTCAAGGCGACGCACGACCGGCCGGTGTGGCTGGTGCCGCTCCGGGGCGACGGCAGCGTGGACGGCGATGTGATCGGACCGGGC
Organism: Sphingomonas chungangi; assembly: GCF_013778325.1. Lineage (GTDB taxonomy): Bacteria > Pseudomonadota > Alphaproteobacteria > Sphingomonadales > Sphingomonadaceae > Solisphingomonas > Solisphingomonas chungangi. Next base: position 185,068 of record NZ_JACEIB010000007.1, read on the forward strand.
GGCGTGTGGCTGGCGGACAGCGACGTGTCGCTGGAGGTGAAGGACGGCGCGGACCTGCTGCTCGCCTATCCGGGCGGCGCCGTGAACGAGGGGCTGCTGGCCTAGAGCGTCAGCTTCCCAGCCAGCCCGTATCGATCGTCGCGAAGCGGTCGATATGGTTGGCGGTAGCCGCCAGCTGCGCCTCGTCGAGAATGCGAACACGGCCGTTGGACCGGGCGATCACGCCTTCCTCGACCAGCTGGCGCATCATCCGGTTGACGTGCACTGCGGTCAGCCCCGTCGCGTCGCCGATCTCCTCCTGCGTCAGCGGCAGGGGGATGCCGTCCTCCACGGCCTCGCCGCCGGCGCGCAGGCGCCGCATGATGTCGCATATCAAGGCGGCCACCCGCGCCCGCGCCGAGGTGCGCCCGACCGAAGCGAGCCGGTCGGCCAGCGCCACCCGCTCGGCCTGTGCCAGCGTGTAGAGCAGCAGCCCGAGCCGGGGATGTTCGGCGAACAGCCGGCGCAGCGCCGCCTTGTCGATCACGCCGACCACCGCGTCGGTGGCCGCCACCAGCGTGAAGGGCGCGTTGCCCCACGCCATGCCGGTATCGCCGGCGAACTCGCAGGGCAGGTGAACGGAGAGGATCTGGCGGTTGCCGTCGGGCAGCAGCATCGAGGAATAGAGCCAGCCGCGCCGCACCACGAACAGCTCGCGCGCGGGCGCCTGCTCGGCACGCAGCACCTGACCGCGCGACACCAGCCTCTCGCTCTCTTCCAACGCCCCGAGCGCGCGGCGCTCGGTATCACCAAGGCGGAGATAGCGGCCGAGCCGATCCGCCAGACAGCTTTGAACCACCGCTCCTCCGCTCGTCCCCCGTTACAGGAATGTTCCGTAACCGGAACGCGGCCGTTGCGCGCTAACAACGATCAAGATTTGAAGGACTTGCCGACGATCTCCTGCGGCGCGCCGGACGGACGCCCCGTGTGCCTTCTTGTGCGCCCCCGTGAATCCTCTAGGAAGCGCTGTCATGGACAGAATTGTTATCCGCGGCGGTGCCAAGCTTTCGGGCCGCCTCCCCATTTCCGGCGCGAAGAATGCGGCGCTCACCCTGCTGCCCTGCGCGCTGCTGACCGACCAGCCCATGACGCTCGACAATCTCCCGCGCCTCGCCGACGTGGACGGCTTCGGCCATCTGCTGAACGGCATGGGTGTGTCCACCGCGATCGCCGGCGGCAGCCCCGACGAGTTCGGCCGCACCATGACGCTGGACGCGACGCGGATCACGTCCACCACCGCGCCCTATGACTTCGTGCGCAAGATGCGCGCATCGATCCTCGTCCTCGGCCCGCTGATCGCGCGGATGGGCGAGGCGACCGTCTCGTTGCCCGGCGGCTGCGCGATCGGCAACCGCCCGATCGACCTGCACCTCAAGGCGCTGGAGCAGCTCGGCGCGAAGCTGGAGATCACCGCCGGCTATGTGAAGGCGATCGCGCCGGATGGCGGCCTCAAGGGCGGGCGGATCAGCTTCCCGATCGTCTCGGTCGGCGCCACCGAGAATGCGCTGATGGCGGCCGCTCTGGCGACCGGCGAGACGATCATCGACAATGCCGCGCGCGAGCCCGAGATCGTCGACCTCTGCCGCTGTCTCGTCGCGATGGGCGCCGAGATCGAGGGGATCGGCAGCGAGCGGCTGGTCGTCCACGGCAAGCCGCGCCTGCACGGCGCCACCTACCGCGTGATGCCGGACCGGATCGAGGCGGGCAGCTATGCCTGCGCGGCGGCGATCACCGGCGGCGAGCTGGAACTGGTCGGCGCCAAGGCCGACGAGATGGGCGCGATCATCGCGAGCCTGCGCGAGACCGGACTTCACATCTCCGAAACCGCCGACGGCGTGAAGGTGGCGGCGAACGGCAAGCTCAAGCCGCTCACCATTTCCACCGCGCCCTATCCGGCCTTCCCGACCGACATGCAGGCGCAGTTCATGGCGATGCTGACGCGTGCCGACGGCGCATCGGTGCTGACCGAGACGATCTTCGAGAACCGCTACATGCATGTGCCCGAGCTGGCGCGGATGGGCGCCGACATCCAGGTCCACGGCCGCACGGCGGTGGTGAAGGGCGTCGACCGCCTCGTCGGCGCCGAGGTGATGGCGACCGACCTGCGCGCCTCGATGAGCCTGGTGCTGGCCGGCCTCGCCGCCGAGGGCGAGACGCGGGTGCACCGCGTCTATCACCTCGATCGCGGCTATGAGCGGCTGGAGGAGAAGCTGAGCGCGGTGGGCGCGGATATCGAGCGCGAAGCGGACAGCTGAGGCATGCTCGCCGTCTCCTGCCTCTGCGGCCAGCTCCGCGTCGAGGTCGCGAAGCGGCCGGATTATGTCAACGAATGCAACTGCACGCTCTGCCGCAAGGCCGGCGCGCGCTGGGGCTATTTCCATCCCTCCGAGGTCAAGGTGACCGGCGAGGCGAAAGGCTATAGCCGGGCCGACAAGGACGATCCGGCCGCCGAGATTCGCTTCTGCGAACGGTGCGGATCGACCACGCACTTCACCCTGACCGCCAGCGCCATCGCGAAGTTCGGCAACGTGACGATGGGCGTCAACATGGCGCTGGCCGAGGAAAGCGACCTCGCCGGGATCGAGCTGCGCTTCCCCGACGGCCGGGCATGGGAAGGCGCGGGCGAGATCGTCTACCTCCGCGAGGCGCGGATCCTCGGCTGAGCCGGCCGGGATGACGGGGAGGGCGTAACCCTCCCCGCAAGGCTCATCCGGCCTTCACGCGCTGCCGGAAGGCGTGGAGCAACGGTTCGGTATAGCCGCTGGGCTGTTCGACGCCCTCGAACACCAGAGCGCGCGCCGCCTGGAAGGCGAGGCTGTCCCCCTCGCGGCCCGCCATCGGCGTGTAGGCGGGATCGCCCGCATTCTGGCCGTCCACCTTCGCCGCCATGCGGATCAGTGCCGCCTCCACCTCGTCGGCCTGCGCGACGCCGTGGAGCATCCAGTTGGCCATGTGCTGCGAGGAGATGCGCAGCGTCGCGCGGTCCTCCATCAGGCCCACGTCGTGGATGTCCGGCACCTTCGAGCAGCCGACGCCCTGATCGACCCAGCGCACGACGTAACCCAGGATGCCCTGCGCGTTGTTGTCCAGCTCGGCGGCGATCTCGTCGGGCGCCCAATTGTGGCCGAGCGCCAGCGGGATGGTCAGCAGCTTGTCGAGGCCGGGGATGGGATCGTCGGCGATCGCCGCCTGCCGCTCCGCCACATTGACGGCGTGATAGTGCATCGCGTGCAGTGTCGCCGCCGTCGGCGAGGGCACCCATGCGGTGGTGGCGCCGGATTTCGGATGGCCGATCTTCTGCTCCAGCATGTCGGCCATGCGATCGGGCGCGGCCCACATCCCCTTGCCGATCTGCGCCTTGCCGGCCAGCCCGCAGGCGAGGCCGATCGCGACGTTGCGCTTCTCGTAGGCGGTGATCCACTCGGCGCCCTTCATCTCCGCCTTGCGGATCATCGGGCCGGCGCGCATCGAGGTGTGCATCTCGTCGCCAGTGCGATCGAGGAAGCCGGTGTTGATGAAGACGATGCGGCCCTTCACCGCCGCGATGCAGGCGGCGAGGTTGGCCGAGGTGCGGCGCTCCTCGTCCATCACGCCGACCTTGATCGTGTGACGGGGCAGCGCCAGCAGATCCTCGATCGCGTCGAACAGGCGATCGGTGAAGCCGCACTCCTCCGGCCCGTGCATCTTGGGCTTGACGATATAGACCGATCCCGCGCGGCTGTTGCCGTACTGGCCGAGGCCCTTGAGATCGTGCAGCGCGATGAGGCTAGTGACGATGCCGTCGAGGATGCCCTCGGGCGCCTCGCTGCCATCGGGCAGCAGGACGGCCGGGTTGGTCATCAGGTGGCCGACGTTGCGGACGAACAGGACCGAACGGCCCGGCAGGGTCAGCGTGGAGCCGTCCGGCGCGGTATAGGTCCGGTCCGCCTCCAGCGTGCGGGTCAACGTCTCGCCGCCCTTCTGGAAGCTCGCCTCCAGATCGCCCTTCATCAGCCCCAGCCAGTTGGCATAGGCCGCGACCTTGTCCTCGGCATCGACCGCCGCCACCGAATCCTCGAGGTCGCAGATCGTGGTCAGCGCCGATTCAAGCAGGACGTCGGCGATGCCGGCGGAATCGTCCTTGCCGATGGGATGTGCGCGATCGACGACGACCTCGATGTGCAGGCCGTTGTGACGGAACAGCAGATTGTCGCCATTACGGCCGACCAGCTGCGACGGATCGACCAGCGCCGGCTCGCCGCCGGCGAAGTCCGCCCACGAACCCGAGGCGAGCGGGACCGCCTCGTCGAGCAGCTGCTTGGCGCGGGCGATCACCTTCGCGCCGCGCGCCTTGTCGTAGCCGCCGCCCTTGGGCGCCTCGCCCAGCGCATCGGTGCCGTAGAGCGCGTCGTACAGGCTGCCCCAGCGCGCATTCGCCGCGTTGAGCAGGAAGCGGGCGTTGAGGATCGGCACGACCAGCTGCGGGCCGGCCAGCGTCGCAACCTCGGCGTCGACGCGATCGGTCTCGATCGCGAACGGTGCCGGCTCCTCGACCAGATAGCCGATCTCCCGTAGGAAGGCCTGATACTCCCGCCCGTCGATCGGCTGGCCCGCGCGCTCGACGTGCCACGCGTCGATCTTTGCCTGCAGATCGTCGCGCTTCGCCAGCAGCGCGGCATTCTCTGGCGCGAAGCGCGCGAAGATACCCGCCGCGCCCGCCCAGAAGGCCTCCGCCTCGATTCCGGTGCCGGGCAGCACCCGCTCGTCGATGAACGAGGCCAAAGCGGGCGCGACGGCGAGGCCGGATTTCTGGATACGGTCGGTCATGGCGTTTCTCCTTGGCCGGCAATGTAGGGCATGCGGGATTGCTGCATTAGACGGAAAATGCTCAAAGCATTCGATCGTTCAGGGAAAGAATGATGGATCGCGATTACCGCCTCCTCGAGCTCGTCGTGGAGATGGGCAGCATCTCCGCCGCCGGCCAGAGGCTCGGCCTCTCTCCGGCGGCGGCCTCCAAACGGCTCGCGGCGCTGGAGGAGCGGCTGGGCGCGCGGCTGGTCAACCGCACCACGCGGCGCCTCTCCACCACCCAGGCCGGGCAGGCCTTCTACGAGGAGGTGCGTGCGATCCTCGCCGCCGCCGAGGCGGCCGAGGCGCGGGTCTCGGGGCGGGCCGAGTACCCTTCCGGCTTGCTGCGCGTCTCCGCGCCGACCAGCTTCGGGCGGCTCCACGTCGCCCCGCACCTGCCCGCCTTTCTCGATCGTTACCCCGATGTCAGCGCCGAACTGCTGCTCGACGACGGCTATACCGACCTGATCGCCGACCGCATCGACGTCGCCATCCGCATCGCGTCCGAGCCCGAGAGCACGGCGCTGACCGCTCGCCTGCTCGCCCCCAACCGGCGCATCCTGTGCGCCGCGCCGATCTATCTGGAGGCGCATGGCGCGCCGGCCTCGCTCGACGATCTGCAGGGCCACCATCTTCTCGCCGCCCGCCACCAGTCGCCCTGGCGGCTGGAGGGCCGGCATGCGATCGACGTGGAGAGCGTAGTCGCCACGAACTCCAGCGAGGTGGTGCGCGAGCTGTGCCTCGCCGGCATGGGCATCGCGCTGCGCTCCACATGGGATGTCGGCGCCGAGCTGGCCTCGGGCGCGCTCCGGCGGGTGCTGCCCGATTGGCAGGGCGCCACCGACGTCGCGATCTGGGCGGTCCACGCGAAGGCCGAGCCGCTGCCTGCCGCCGTCACCGCCTATGTCGATCACATGGCCGCCGCGATCGGGCCGGTGCCGTGGGAGGCTTGATCCCGCTCCCCGGTCCCCGCAGACAGGCGCCATGAAGAGAGACCATGTGGCGATCGTCGGCGGCGGGTTTTCGGGGACGCTGCTGGCGGTCAACCTGCTGCGCCACGACGGCCCGCGCGCGACCCTGATCGAGCGGCGCGAACACACCGCGCGCGGCGTCGCTTACTCGGCGGCGCATCCCGATCACCTGCTCAACGTGCGGGCCGAGAATATGTCGGCGCTGCCCGACGACCCGGATCATTTCGTCCGCTGGCTGGAGGAGCATCGCCCCGGCGTCGGTGGCTTCGTGCCGCGCCTGGTCTATGGCGACTATCTCGACGCGCTGCTCACCGAGACGATGGCGCGCGCACCCGGACGGCTGGAGGTGGTGCGGGCCGAGGCGCGCGACGTGACGGTCGAGGCCGAGGGCGTGCGCCTCGCGCTGGCGGACGGCTCCCGCCTCGCCGCCGACAGCGCGGTGCTCGCGCCCGGCAATTTGCCGCCGATCACGCCCGGCGGGATCGATCCGGCCGCGCTGCCCGAGGGCAGCTACGTCACCGATCCCTGGCATGGCGACATCCTCTCCGGGCTCGGGCCGGACGATACGCTGCTGGTGCTCGGCACCGGCCTCACCATGGTGGACATCGCCCTGCTGGCGGAGGCGCGGGGGTTAGAGGGGCGGATCGTCGCCCTCTCCCGCCACGGCCTCGTGCCGCGCCCCCATGTGCGCGGCGTGCCGGCGACGAGGCGCAGCGAACGGCCCCAGCCGACCGCCTCGGCGCTGGTCGCCGCGCTGCGCGAGCGCGCCGCCAAGGTCGACTGGCGCGCGGCGGTGGATGAGCTGCGCCCCTATACGCAGGGCCTGTGGCGCGCGATGAACATCGCCGAACGGCAGCGCTTCCTGCGTCATCTGCGCCCGTGGTGGGACGTGCATCGTCACCGTCTGGCGCCTTCTGTAGCGAGGACGATCGAGGCGATGCGGGAGAGCGGCAAGCTCGCGATCGTCGCCGGCAAGGTAACGGACGCGCAGGCCGATGGTGAGCACACCCGTCTCACTTATCGCCCGCGCCACGAGGACGGGGAGGAGACGCTGCGCGTCCGCCGCATCGTCAACGGCACCGGCCCGCAGGGCGATCTCACCGCCACGCGCGAGCCGTTGCTGATCAATCTGCGCGACCGGGGCCTGCTGCGCGCCGACCCGCTGCGCATCGGCATCGACGTCGATCAGGAATCGCGGGCGATCGCCGCCGACGGCTCATCCTCGGATCGTCTCACCGTGATCGGCCCGATGACGCGCGGCGCCTTCTGGGAGATCGTCGCGGTGCCGGATATCCGGCGGCAGGCATGGTCGGTCGCCAGGCGGCTTGCCAACGCGCAATGGGTGGAGGGGGAGGGACTTTGACCATCTCAACCCTACCCGTTCGTGCTGAGGAGCCGCTGAGCGTAGTCGAAGCGGCGTCTCGAAGCACATGCGCCTCGCAACACCCTTCGAGACGGGCCTTCGATAAGCTCAGTCCCTCCTCAGGGCGAACGGAGTGGAGTAGAAAGGCAGGGCTATCCCATCCATCCGTATTGCGATACTAATACACTTCGATGCACGACCCCCAGTTCGAGTCCGGCGACACGCCTTCGGTCGAGCCGTTCGCTCCGATCGCGCCGCAGCCTCGTGTCGATCCGTTCGGGCAGCCGCTTGTCGAACCGAAGCGCAGGCGCTCGCACTGGCGCTGGATCCGCTGGGCGATCTCGGGTGCTCTGCTGCTGTTCATGGCCTCGGTGGCGTGGCTGGCGGTGACGGCGCCGCTTTCCAAGTCGCTCCAGCCGATCGCGCCGCCCACCATCACGCTGACCGATTCGAACGGGCGGATGTTCGCCAGGCGCGGCGCCGTTACCGATCGTCCGGTCGACGTGGCGAAGCTGCCCCCGCATGTCTGGCAGGCCTTCATCGCGATCGAGGACAAGCGCTTCTACCATCACTGGGCGATCGACCCGCACGGTATCGCGCGCGCGGCGTGGCACAATTTGCGCGCCGGGCATGTGCGCGAGGGCGGGTCGACGATCACGCAGCAGCTCTCCAAGCTGGTGTTCTTGAACTCCGATCGCACGGCGGGGCGCAAGATCCGCGAGGTGATGGTCGCTTTCTGGCTGGAAGCGTGGCTGAGCAAGGACCAGATCCTCTCGCGCTACCTCTCCAACGTCTATTTCGGCGACAACGTCTATGGTCTGCGCGCCGCCGCGCACCATTATTTCGGCAAGGCGCCGGAGGATCTGAACGTGTCCGAATCGGCGATGCTCGCGGGGCTGATGAAGGCGCCGTCCAAGCTCGCCCCCTCCACCAACCTCGCAGGCGCGCAGGCGCGCGAGATGCTGGTGGTGAGCGCGATGAAGGAGGCGGGCTTCATCGATGCCGCGACCGCCGCGAAAACGCACCCAGCCCGCCTGCACCTGAGGCCCGTGCCGGCCGAGATCGGCGGTTCCTATTTCGCCGACTGGGTGCTGCCCGCCGCGCGCGACCAGGCCGGCGGCGGCTACGAGCAGCAGAGCGTGCAGACCACGCTCGACAGCCGGATGGAGCGCGCCGCCGAGGCCGCCGCCGCGCAGGTCGGTTCGAAGGGCCAGGTCGCGATCGTCGCGATGAAGCCGGACGGGCGGGTGGTCGCGATGGTCGGCGGCTCGAAATACGAGGATAGCGGCTTCAACCGCGCCACGCAGGCGCGGCGCCAGCCTGGCTCCACCTTCAAGCTGTTCGTCTATCTGGCGGCGCTGCGCGTGGGCATGACGCCCGACAGCAAGGTGGAAGACAGGCCGATCACGATCAACGGCTGGTCGCCCTCCAACGCCGATCACCGCTATCAGGGGATGATCACACTGCGGCAGGCGTTCGCGCGATCGAGCAATGTCGCTGCCGTGCGCCTCGCCCAGCAGGTCGGGCCGGACGCGGTGGTGAAGGCGGCGCGCGATCTCGGCATCACCTCGCCGCTCAACGCCGATCCCAGCCTCGCGCTCGGCACGTCCGGCGTGACGCTGCTGGAACTCACCCGCGCCTATGCGGCGGTGGCGGGCAATGCCTATCCGGTGACCCCGCACGGTTTGCCCGATCCGCCGCCCGGCTGGATCGACCGCTTCTGGGATCGCAAGAGCCACTTGCCCTCCGCCCAGCACGAGCAACTGCTCGACCTGCTCTCCGCGACCGTCAAGCAGGGCACCGCCAAGGCGGCGGCGCTCGACACGCAGGTGTTCGGCAAGACCGGCACCACGCAGGACAATCGCGACGCGATCTTCGTGGGCTTCGCCGACGGGCTGGTGACGGCGGTGTGGGTGGGCCGCGACGACAACAAGCCGATCCCCGGCCTCGCCGGCGGCGGCCTGCCCGCGCGCATCTGGCGCAGCTTCATGGCGCAGGCGACCGGCGCGCGGCCGCTGGGGGGCAAGGTGCCGGATGCGGTGGACCCGGACGCGATCAGCGCGACCGGCAACTTCACTTTGGGCAACCTCGATATCGGCCTCGATCTGGACGAGGGCGGACTGCATCTCCACGCCAAGCCTCACGAGAGCGAGACGCAGCCCGCACAGGAGGACGATGCGGACTACGAGGGCAACGACTAGGCCGTCAGCGCCTTTTCCAGCACCACGAAGCAGAGGTCGTCCCGCAGCGGCGTTCCGAACCGGTTGTCGCCATAAGGAAAGGCGATCGTCTCGCCGGTCGACCGATACCCTCGTCGGAGATACCAGGCGATCAACGCCTCCCGGACGTTGACGACCGACATCCGCACGCGCGCTCCACCCTTCTCGGCGATCCAATGCTCGGCGGCGGCGAGCAGCGAGCGTCCGAGGCCGGCATTCTGCAGATCCGGATCGATCGCCAGCGATCCCAGATACCAGCCGCCTTCACCCAACGGCTCGAGCCAGACGCAGGCCCGCAGGATGCCGCTGCAGTCTTCATATTTCAGCAGTGAACCGTCCGGCTTCTCGGCGACCTCCGTGCGCAGCAATGCCTCGGTCGTCCGGTCGCCCGCGATATAGCCGGCTTCGGTATTCCAGCCGGCCGACGATCCGGCACCGCGATAGGCGCGGTTCATCAGCGAGACGATGCGCGGCAGATCGTCATCCCGGGCCGCCACGAACATCATGACTCTCCTCGCGATTGTCCGTCGCCCAATATCTCCCGCACCCGTGTCACCGCCAGTTCCAGCGGCGCCTCAACGCCCAGCAGCCGGAACGTGCCGTCGAGCGCGAAGACGCAGTGGCCGTGGACCAGTGCCAGAAGGGACCCCGCCAAAGCGGGCGCCTCCATTTGCCGCGATTCCGGAAGTGCGGCCGCGACCTCGCGCACCATCACGCCGGTGAGCGACTCCAGTGCCGCGCGATACCAGTCCGGCAGTTCCTCCCCCGCCGGCGAGCGATGATCGTAGACCGCCGACCAGATGTTCCGATGCCGGCCCGCGAAGGCGAAATAGCTTTCCACCAGCGCGCCGATGCGATCGTTCTCGGCCCTCTCCAGCGCCGCCTCGATCTCCGCCACCCACAGGCCGATCGTCCGCGCATTCACCGCCAGCAGCAGGCGGTTGAGGCTGCCGAACACGTTGTACAGCGTACCGATCGAATAGCCGATCCGCTTCGCCACCTCGCGCGCCGAGAAGGCCTGGAAGCCGACATCCTCCATCTGCCGGTGCGCCTCGTCGACGATCAGCTTTTCCAGCTCGGCGCGGGTGTGGTCGGAACGGCGGGCCATCGTGGTTTCCTGATTATGAACAGTGTTCAAAATAATTATTGAACATCGCTCAATATGACGCTACCCAGAAGATCGGCAAGGGGTTTCGGCGGCGGACCCATGCTTTAATCTCGGGGTCATTCCTGCCGTCTAGGGTCCAAACCATGTCCGCACCGCAATGGGGTCTGCTCGCCAAGCGCCGCTTCTGGCCTTTGTTCGTCACCCAGTTCCTCGGCGCCTTCAACGACAATCTCTATCGTTCGGCGATGCTGTTCCTCGTCTCGTTCGGCCTCTACCGGGGCGATGCGGACAAGGCGGCGCTGGTCGCGGTGACCGCCGGCGGCGTGTTCATCCTGCCTTACTTCCTGTTCTCCTCGGTGGCGGGGCAACTCGCCGACCGGCTCGACAAGGCGCGCGTCGCGCAGGCCGTGAAGGTCGCCGAGATCGCGATCATGGGGGTCGGCCTCGTCGCGATCGAGAGCGGATCGATGCCGCTGCTGATGGGCGTGCTGTTCGCGATGGGCGTGCATTCCACCGTCTTCGGGCCGGTGAAATATTCGATGCTGCCCCAGCATCTGCGCGAGCACGAGCTGATGGGCGGCACCGGCCTGATCGAGGCCGGCACCTTCCTCGCCATCCTCGCCGGGCAGCTGGCGGGCGGGCTGCTGCCCACGGCGGACGCCACCCACGCCATGATCGGAGTCGCGGTGGTGGGCCTCGCCACCAGCCTGTTCATCCCGCCCGCCCCCGCCGCCGCCGACCGTCCCGCCGTGGAGGTCAACCTGATCGCCTCCACCGCGCGGATCGTCGCGCACTCGCGGCGCAACCGGAACCTGTTCCTCGCCATCCTCGGCATCACCTGGTTCTTCTCGCTCGGCGCGGTGCTGACCCAGCAGTTCGTGCCGCTGGTCGGCCACCTCAACGCCACCCAGACGGTCGGCGCCTTGTTCCTCGGCCTGTTCTCGGTGGGCGTCGCGATCGGATCGCTGGTGGTGAGCCGGCTGCTCGGCGGCGAGATTTCGGCGCGCTACGTGCCGGTCTCGGCGCTGGTGCTGGCGGTGGCGGTGATCCTGCTCGGCATCACCGTCTCCGGGCTGGAACCCTATGCCACCACCGTCGGCGTGAAGGGCTTCCTGCAGGCGCCGGAAAGCTGGTGGCTGGTCGCCGAGCTGCTGGTCATCGCGATCGCGGGCGGCGTCTATATCGTGCCGCTCTACGCGCTGCTCCAGACGCTGGGCGATCCCGCCAGCCGCTCGCGCGACGTCGCCGCCAACAACATCGTCAACGCCGCCGGCATGGTGCTGATCTCGGCGGTCGTCGCCTTCATCCTGTGGACCGGGGCGGGCAGCCCGACTTTGTTCATCGTGCTGGGCGTCTTCGGCCTCTTCGTGGCGCTCTATTGCTGCGCCTTGCTGCCCGAGACGGTATTCAAGGCGACCGTCCGCGCGGCGCTGCGCCTCTTCTATCGCGTCGACCTGATCGGCGCCGAGAACATGCCCCTGCCCGGCGAGCGCGCGGTGGTGGTGGTGAATCACGTCTCCTTTCTCGACGGGCTGCTGCTCGCCGCCTTCCTGCCCGGCAAGCCGACCTTCGCGGTCCACACCCGCGTGGCGCAGGCCTGGTGGATCAAGCCGTTCCTGCGGATGTTCGACGCCTTCCCGGTCGATCCGACCAACCCGATGGCCGCCAAGGCGATGGTGAAGGCGGTGAAGGAAGGCCGCACCCTGGTGATCTTCCCCGAAGGGCGCATCACCGTGACCGGCGCGCTGATGAAGATCTTCGACGGCCCCGGCATGGTCGCCGACAAGGCCGACGCACCGATCGTGCCGGTGCGCATCGACGGCGCGCAGTACAGCCCCTTCTCGCGGCTGAAGGGCAAGGTCAGGACCCGCGCCTTCCCCAAGATCACACTCACCGTCCTGCCGCCACGCCGCTTCCGCGTGGATGGCGAGATGTCGGCGCGCGAACGCCGCGCCATCGCCGGCCGCCGCTTGTATGACGAGATGTCGGCGATGATCTTCGCCACCTCGAACACCAACCGCACCCTGTTCGAGGCGCTGCTCGATGCCGCCGAACTGCACGGCATGAAGGCGCCTGTCGCCGAGGACATCAAGCGCGAGCCGCTCACCTACAGCCGCCTGATCACCGGCACGCAGGCGCTCGGCCGGGCACTGTCGGTCGGCACCAGGCAGGGCGAGGCGATCGGCGTGCTGCTGCCCAACGTCAACACCGTGGTCGCGACCTTCTTCGCGCTGCAGGCGACGGGCCGGGTGCCGGCGATGCTCAACTATACGGCGGGCCTGAACAACCTGCAGGCGGCGTGCACGGCGGCGGACGTGAAGACCATCGTCACCGCCCGCGCCTTCGTCGAGCAGGCGAAGCTCGGCGCGATCGTCGAGGCGCTGGGCGAAACCAGGCGGATCGTCTGGCTGGAGGATCTCGCCGCCACGATCGGCACCGGCGCCAAGCTGCGCGCGCTGATCGCCGGCAAGTTCGCGCGCTCGATCCACAAGCGGCTCAGGATCGATCCGAACACCCCCGCCGCGATCCTCTTTACCTCAGGCTCGGAGGGGCTCCCCAAGGGCGTGGCGCTCTCGCACCGCAACCTGATCTCCAACTGCCTGCAGTTGGCGGCGCGGATCGACTTCAACCCGACCGACATCGTGCTGAACGCGCTGCCCGTCTTCCACAGCTTCGGGCTGACCGGCGGCACGCTGCTGCCGATCCTCAACGGCATCAAGACGGTGCTCTATCCGAGCCCGCTCCACTACCGGATCGTGCCGGCGCTCGCCTACGACGCCAATGCGACGATCCTGTTCGGCACCGACACCTTCCTCGCCGGCTATGCGCGCATGGCCAATGCGTATGATTTCTATTCGCTGCGCTACATCTTCGCGGGCGCCGAGAAGGTGCGCGACACGACGCGGGCCACCTATGCCGAGCGCTTCGGCCTGCGCATCATGGAGGGCTATGGCGCGACCGAGGCGGGGCCGGTGATCGCGGTCAACACGCCGATGCACTTCCGCGCCGGCACCGTCGGCCGGCTGCTCCCCGCGATCGAGGCCAATCTGGAGGCGATCCCCGGCATCGACGACGAGGGCGGCAGCGTCGGCCGGCTCGCCATCCGGGGGCCGAACATCATGGCGGGATACTACAAGGCCGACGCGCCGGGCCTGCTCCAGCCGCCGCACGACGGCTGGCATGACAGCGGCGACATCGTGAAGATCGACGCCGAGGGCTACGTGTCGATCCGCGGCCGCGCCAAGCGCTTCGCCAAGATCGGCGGCGAGATGATCTCGCTGCCGGCGGTGGAGGGCTATGCCGGGCAGCTCTGGCCGGGCCTTGACCATGCCGTCGTGACTCGCCCCGATCCGCGCAAGGGCGAGCAGCTGGTGCTGTTCACGACGAAGGCGGGCGCGACGGCATCAGAGCTGCTCGGCTGGGCGAAAGCCAACGGCGTTGCGGAAATTTCCGTGCCCAAGGATGTCCGCGTGATCGACGCGCTGCCCGTGCTCGGCACCGGCAAGCTCGATTATCCGCGACTTTCGGAGATGGCGGCGGGCGCCTGACGAATTGCACGAATGCGCAACAATGCTTGCGCAGATGCAGTATAGGGAGGATCCTCACAGGATAAGTCCCTCCTTTATTTGATCTATTGCGAATATTTACGGAAATGGCATGATACAACATCCCACAGGAGGGGGTTGTCATGGCCTATATCGATCAGGACAGAAGTCGCGAGAAGATGGTCTCGGGGGCGATCTCGGTCGCCATCGTGGGCGTGGTAGGGTTCGGGCTCGTCTCGGGCCTTGCCCTGCAGGTGATCCGGGCGCCGCTGCCCGATCCGATCCTCCACAACTGGCGCCACACCGAGCCGGTGACGCCCAGGCCGAAGCCGATCGAGCACAAGACCCAGCCCAGCTCGAAGACCACCACCGATCCGCAGCCGCAAACCCGGCCGCACCCCGACACGACAATCGATCTCGGCGAGAAGGCGACTCCCGTCGATATCGGCGGCGGCACCGGCAGCAAGATCGTCGATCCGCCCCCGCCACCTCCGCCGCCGGTCGCCGACCATTCGGCCCGCGCGACGCCGCGCGGCAGCACCGGCGACTGGGTGACGACCGACGACTATCCGCCCTCGGCGGTCCGCTCGGGGATCGAGGGGCGCACCAGCTTCCGCCTCGATATCGGTGCGGACGGCCGGCCGACCGGCTGCACGGTGCTGGGCAGCAGCGGATCGGGCGACCTCGACAGGACCGCCTGCCGCAAGCTGATGAGCCGCGCGCGGTTCAGGCCGGCGCTGGACATGGCCGGCAACCACACAGCCTCCACCTACGAAGGCGGCGTGACCTGGAAGCTGCCGGCGGAGTGACCGGCTCTCCCCACCGGGTTTCGATCCGGCGGGGCATCGCCCTATCGCGCAACGGACTCGCCCCGTCCCGCATCGCTTGACGGGCATTTCTGCCACCTGACAGCCCGATCCCGCAGGGTTGCGTGTGAAAGGGTTGCGTCATGAACGGTTTCATCAAGGCGGTGCTGGCCGCGTCCTTCTGCTGCGGCATCGCCTCGGCGGCGAGCGCGGGAATCGGCGCGGAAGGCTTGGGCGCGCGCGCCGACGGCCATTGGGGTGGCGAGATTGGCGCCGGCTACAGCTGGGGCATCGCCGGGTTCAGCATCACGCCGGGCGCAGGGGTGCTGGCGTCGGACGATCGCACCCGGCTCTACGGGCGCGTCGAGGCGGCGTACAAGATCCCGCTCTTCGCCAAGGTGGGCGCGGGCGTCCGCTTCTCGGGTGACCATACGAGGCCCTACGGCACGGTGGCGCTGCCGATCCTTCCGAAGCTCGACATCAAGGGCAATGCCGGCCCGAAATATTACGCGCTGGGGCTGACGCTGGGCTATTGAGCCTTTCGCATCCACGGCCACCGCCAACCGCCGCCGGACTTGAGCACCGCGCGGCGGAACATCGCGGCGGCGACACGCAGCGCTAGCACCAGCCAGAGCAGCTGCCATGCCAGCGCCAGCAGGTGCGGCCACAGGCTCGGCACCAGCGCGGCGCGGCCCAGCATCGACAAGGGTGAGCTCCACGGGAATACGGCCGAGGCTATGCCGATCCAGCCGTTGGGATGCGCGGTGCCGGCCGAGGCGAAGCCGAACAGCAGGAGCTGGAGCATCGTCACCGGCATCGCCATCGATTGCACCTCGCGCGGGCTCCCCGCCTGAGAGCCGAGGCCCAGAAACACCGCGCCGATCAGCAGGTAGCTCACCGTGAAATAGAGGATCGCGGCGCCGATGAAGAGCGGCCAGCCCACCGCCGGGGCGGTCGCGCCCGACAACGCGTGGGGGAAGAAGGCCATCACGGCGGTCAGCGCCGCACCCGCCCAGATCGCCACGCCGGTCAGCGAGATGGCGAGCATCGCCACCAGCTTGCCGAGGAAGATCGCGTCGATCGGCACGGCGGCGGCCAGCACCTCGATCACCTTGTTCGACTTCTCCTCGATGAAGGTGGAGAGCGACATGCCGGCGAGCAGCATCAGCAGGAAGAACACGCCGGTTTGCGCCCAGTGCGCGACGTCGCGGCGGCCGCTCTCGTCGGGAGCGGCCGGCTGGGCCACATAGCGGACGTCGATCCGGGCGGTGGCCGGCGGCCCGGCGCGCGCCGCATCGAGGATCAGGCCGATCCGGTCGGCCAGACCCCTGTCGTCGCCGACGACCGTCACCAGCGGACGATCGAGCGTGCCCGACACGGCGGCGTCGGTATCGCGGTTGCGCAACGCTTCGCGCGCTTCGTGCGGTCCGTCCGCGAAACCGGATGCGGGCATCGCCTGTCGGCGCAGCGTCGGGACGGCATCGTCGCCGAGCCGTTTGGCGAGGCGCGTGCGCGCCTCGATCAGCGGGTGCGCGAAATCCTCGCCGCCGATCACCGCGACCATGGGAGAGCGCCCCGGCCCGCCGTCGTCATGCCCAGCGAGCGCGAACACAGCGCCGAAGGCCAGCGAGAAGAGCGGGGTCAGCAGGAAGAGGATGAACACCTTGGAAAAGACTGTCGCGCCGTAATCGCGCCGCGCGATCACCCAGGCGGAGGCGAGGAACTGCCTCATGGCTGCACCTCCCCCGGCTCGGGTTGGGGAACCGGCTCGCCGACCAGATCGACGAAGGCGTCGTGCAGGCTGGGCCGCTCGATGGCGAGCGATTCGATGCCGGCACCGCCCGCGATCAGCGCCTCCAGCACCGGCTCGATGCCGCCTTCGGGCAGCGCGAAATCGAAATTGCGGCCATCGGCGATCGAGTCCGCCGGCAGCGCCGCGCGCCACGGCCCGTCCCCGGCGCGCGTGGTCAGATGCACGCGCGAGGGGAGGCGCCCGCGCGCCTCGGCCACCGTGCCGTCGAAGCGGACGCGGCCCTTGGCGATCACGCTGATCCGCTCGCACAGCCGTTCGGCATGGGCGATGACGTGGGTGGAGAAGAGCACCGTCGACCCCTCCGCCACCTGCGCGCGGATCAGGCCTTCGAGGCGTTGCTGGTTGATCGCATCGAGGCCGGAGAAGGGCTCGTCCAGCACCAGCAGCTTGGGCCGGTGGACGATCGTGCCAAGCAACTGGACGGTCTGCGCCATGCCCTTTGAGAGCTGGCGGATCGTCTTGGTCGCCGCTTCGCCGAGGCCCGCTTCCTCCAGCAGCTCGCCCGCGCGCCTGCGCCCGTCCGCCAGCGTCATGCCGCGCAGCGCGCCGAGGAATGCGATCGCCTCCTTGGCCTGCATGGACGGATAGAGGCCGCGCTCCTCGGGCAGGTAGCCGATGCGCGGTGCCGCGCGCATCGGGCGGTCTTCACCGAGAACCTTCCGCCAGCCCCCGTCCGGCTCGATGATGCCGAGCAGCGTGCGCAGTGTGGTCGTCTTGCCCGCGCCATTGGGGCCGAGCACGCCGTAGATCGCGCCCTCCGGCACCGCGAGATCGATCCCGTCGACCGCGCGCTGTCCCTCGAACCGCTTGACGAGCTTGCTCGCCTCGACTGCCAGACTCGTCATGCGCCCCCGAAATTGACAACGATGGCGCAATTTTCTGTCCGCTTGGAAGTGTCGGACGAACAGGATATGCGCCGCTGCATCGGATCATGATGGTAGGCAAAACCGGATTAAGGAAGCCCTGCCGACGAATGGAGGATGCGGGGTGGCGGCGAAGTACGACGTTCTGATCGTGGGCGCAGGGCATGGCGGGGCGCAGGCGGCGATCGCTCTACGGCAGCGCAAGTTCGAGGGCTCGATCGCGGTGATCGGCGAGGAGCCGGAAATTCCCTATGAGCGCCCGCCGCTCTCCAAGGACTATTTCTCGGGCGAGAAGACCTTCGATCGCATCCTCATCCGCCCGGCAGCCTTCTGGGAAGAGCGGAACGTCGCGATGCTGACCGGCAAGCGGGTGGTGAAGGTCGATCCGGCCGCGCACACCGTCTCCACCGAGGATGGCGAGACGATCGGCTATGGCGAGCTGATCTGGGCGGCCGGCGGCCACGCCCGCAAGCTGACCTGCGCCGGCCACGACCTGATCGGCGTCCATTCGGTCCGCACCCGCGCCGACGTCGACAGGATGATGGGCGAGCTGGAGACGACCACCCGCGTCGCGGTGATCGGCGGCGGCTATATCGGGCTGGAGGCGGCGGCCGTGCTCGCCAAGTTCGGCAAGCAGGTGACGGTGCTGGAGGCGCAGGACCGCGTGCTCGCCCGTGTCGCCGGAGAGCCACTGTCGCGATTCTACGAGGCCGAGCATCGCGACCACGGCGTCGATGTGCGGCTGGGCGTGATGGTCGAGTGCATCACGGGCAAGGATGGCCGGGTTGCCGGTGTCCAGCTGGCTGGCGGCGAAGTCGTCGAGGCCGAGATGGTGATCGTCGGCATCGGCATCGTTCCTGCCGTCGAGCCGCTGATGGCGGCCGGCGCGCGCGGCGGCAACGGCGTCGCGGTGGACGAGCATGGCCGCACCTCGCTGCCCCATGTCTTCGCGATCGGCGATTGCGCGATGCATGCCAACGCCTATGCGGAAGGGCTGCCGATCCGGCTCGAATCGGTGCAGAACGCCAACGATCTCGCCACCACCGTCGCCCGCGCGATCACCGGCGATGAGGAGCCGTACAACAGCGTGCCGTGGTTCTGGTCGAACCAGTACGATCTGCGCCTGCAGACGGTCGGTCTCTCGTCCGGCCACGATTCGACCGTGACGCGCGGCGACATCGCCAGCCGCAGCTTCTCGATCGTGTACCTCAAGCAGGGCCATGTCGTGGCGCTCGACTGCGTCAATGCGGTCAAGGATTACGTGCAGGGCAAGGCACTCGTCGTCGGCCGAGTCGCGGCCGATCCGGCGAAGCTGGCGGACCCCGAAACCCCCCTCAAGAGCCTCGCATAGCGGCATTCGCCCCGCGGCGGGCACGGCCTGCCGCTTGGTTACTGACGGATCAACCGTCCCGGTTCACCCTGTCGTCAGGCGCTACCCCTATCAGGGAGCCGGGGAGCGCTGTTGGGGATCGACGGGCTCATGCGATTTGCTTTCTCGGCGCGCCGCGCTTTCACGGCCGCCGTCAGTCTGGGCCTGCTGGGCGCGCCGCTTGCCGGAGCGCAGGCGAGCACCATCAGCGCGATGTCGGTCGACGGCAACGTGGTGACGATGGCGTTCGATTCGGCGGTCGACGGCGCCTCGGGCCTGATTCTCGATACGCCGCGCCGGCTTGCCGTGGACATCCAGGGCCTGACGCCGGGCGCGATGACCGCCTCGGGCGGCCCCGTCCTCCAGACCCGCGTGGGGATGGTGAGGCCCGGCATAGGCCGCGTCGTCTTCGATCTCGCCGGCACTAGCGTGGTGCGGCAGGCCAGCCTGTCGGACGACCGCCGCACGCTGACCCTCAAGCTCGCCGACGCCTCGCCGCGAGAGTTCGCCAACGCCGCGCGTGCCGGCCGCATCTCCTATGCCGCCTTCACCCCGTCACAGGGGCAGGGCGCGGTGACGGTGCCGCTCGATGCGCCGGCGCCCTATCAGCTGCCGATCCCGGCGGTGGAGGGCCGCGCCGACAAGCCGCTGGTGGTGATCGACGCAGGCCATGGCGGCCACGATCCGGGCTCGCTCTCGGTCGACGGCCGCTATCGCGAAAAGGATGCGACGCTCCAGATCGCCAAGGCGATCCGCGACGAGCTGCTGAAATCCGGCCGGGTGCGCGTGGCACTGACACGTTCCGATGATCGCTTCCTGATCCTGCAGGAGCGCCGCGAGATCGCGCGCCGCCTGCATGCCGACCTGTTCATCTCGGTCCATTGCGACAGCGCGCCGGGCTCCAACGCCAGCGGCGCTACCGTCTACACCCTGTCCGAAGTGTCCTCGGATCAGGTGGCGGCGCGGCTCGCGGCCAAGGAGAATCGGTCGGACATCATCAACGGCGTCGATCTCGGCGACACCTCGAACGACGTCGGCAACATCCTGATCGATCTCACCCAGCGCGAGACGATGAACGCCTCGTCGCGCTTCGCCGATATCCTCCAGCGCCAGCTGACCGGGCAGGGCATCCAGTTCAAGACGACCTATCACCGCTTCGCCGGCCTCGCCGTCCTCAAGGCGCCGGATGTGCCCGCCGTGCTGCTTGAATCGGGCTACATCACCGATCCGGGCGACCTCAGGAAGCTGTTCTCGCACGGTTACCAGCACGATCTTGCAGTCGGCGTGACGCAGGCGGTGGAAGCCCACTTCGCCCGCCGTCTGGGGCGGACCGACGTGGCGATGGCGGACTGACAGCGCCAATCCACCACATCCGTTCGTCCTGAGCGCAGTCGAAGGACAGGCATCAACGGTGGCTGCACTTCGACTGCGCGCAGTGCGAACGGATGCGGGCGACTGAAGAGGAATCACCCCACCGCACCGCCGCTTCCCAATCCCCGCTTTCCCCACTAGACCCCGTGCCCGATGGACGATCAGGCGGATAGCGGCGGCGGCAGGGCGACGATCAGGCGGGAGGGCGATCCGCGCTGGCGGCGTGTCCTCCGTTCGCGGTGGACCAAGGCGTTCGGCGGGCTTGTCGCGATCGGCCTCGTCGCCATCCTCGCCATCTGGCTGATCTTCGCGCGCGATCTGCCCTCGACGGACAAGCTGCTGGCCTACGAGCCGCCGCTGCCCACCAACCTGCGCGGCATCGATGGCGCCCCGATCTTCACCTTCGCGCGCGAGCGGCGGATCGAGCTCGCCTACAACGAATTTCCGCCCTTGCTCGTCGATTCCTTCGTGTCCGCCGAGGACAAGAACTTCTTCACCCACCATGGCGTCGATTTCGGCGGCCTCGCCGGAGCGGTGGTCGATTACGTCCGCAAGGCCGGCACCGGCGATCGCGCGCGGGGTGGATCGACCATCACCCAGCAGGTCGCCAAGAACCTGCTGACCGGCAACGAATATTCGGTGAAGCGCAAGGTGCGCGAGGCGATCCTGGCGATCCGCATCGAGCAGACGCTCTCCAAGCAGCAGATCATGGAGATCTACCTCAACCAGATCTTCCTCGGCCGGAACGCCTATGGCGTGGAGGCGGCGGCGCAGAGCTATTTCGGCAAGGACGTCAAGGACCTGACGCTGCCGGAAATGGCCTATCTCGCGATCCTGCCCAAGGCACCCAGCAACTACACGCCCGAGCACGACATGCAGCGCGCGCTCGATCGCCGCTCCTACGTGCTGCGCGAGTTGGCGAAGAACGGCTACATCACCGAGGCCCAGCGCGCTGCAGCCGACCAGACGCCGCTCGGCACGATCGAGCGCCAGCCGATCAAGCAGGACATGCCACCCGGCTATTTCGCCGAGGAGGTCCGCCGCGAGCTGATCCAGAAATGGGGCGAGAGCGATACGGACAGCCCCAATTCGGTCTATGGCGGCGGCCTGTGGGTGCGCACCTCGTTCGACGCGACCAAGCAGGCGGCGGCGGCGCAGGCGCTGCGCGACGGCCTGATGCGCTACGCGAGCGGCCATGGCTGGTCCGGCCCGTCGGGCCATATCGAGGTGGGCGACGGCTGGCAGGGCCGGCTGATCGCGGCGCCCGTCGGCCCCGGATACGACGACTGGAAGAAGGCAGTCGTGCTGTCCAAGTCTGGCGGCGTCGCCGAACTGGGCTTCGAGGACGGCAGCAAGGGCGAGATGCCCTCCTACGCCGCCTCCACGCCGCGCACCGGCACCGCCACCGCCGCTTTCAACTTCCTACAGCCCGGCGACCTGATCGTCGTCAAGAAGGATGGCGCCGACTGGGCGCTGCGCGCGATCCCGTCGATCTCGGGCGGCATGGTGATCGAGAACCCGCACACCGGCCAGGTCCTCGCCATGCAGGGCGGCTGGGATTTCCGTGGCGCCAGCTTCAACCGCGCTACGCAGGCGCTACGCCAGCCGGGCTCCACCTTCAAGCCGATCGTCTATTCGGCCGCGCTCGACAACGGCATGACCCCGGCCTCGATCGTGGTCGACGGGCCGTTCTGCGTGTTCCAGACGGCGCGGCTCGGTACCAAATGCTTCAAGAATTTCTCGGGCGGCTATGCCGGGCCGAAGACGATGCGCTGGGGCCTCGAACAGTCGCGCAACCTGATGACGGTGCGCATCGCCAGCCAGATCGGCATGGATAAGGTCACCAAGAACGCGCACAACCTCGGCGTCGGCGACTACCCCAACCAGCTCGCCTTCGCGCTGGGTGCGGGCGACACCACCGTGCTCAAGATGGTCAACGCCTATTCGGCGCTCGACAATCTCGGCCGCCAGATGCCGCCGACCCTGATCGACTATGTGCAGGATCGCCACGGCAAGGTGATCTACCGCGCCGACACCCGCCCGTGCGACGGCTGCAACATGCCCGACTGGGACGGCAAGCCGATGCCCCGCCCGCCTGTGCGCGGCCACCAGGCGATTGATGCCACCACCGCCACCCAGATCGTCCACATGATGGAAGGTGTCGTCCAGCGCGGCACCGCCACCGTGCTGCGCGATCTCGGCCGCCCGCTGTTCGGCAAGACCGGCACCACGTCGGGGCCCACCAACGTGTGGTTCGTCGGCGGATCGGCCGATCTCGTCGGCGGCGTGTATCTCGGCTACGATCGGCCGCGCTCGCTCGGCGGCTATGCGCAGGGCGGCACGATCGCCGCGCCGATCTTCAAGCAATTCGCGCTGGCGACGATGAAGGACGATCCGGTCAAGCCCTTCCCGCTGGCGCCGGGCATCCGCATGGTCCGTATCGATCGATCGTCGGGCCGGCGCGTCTATGGCGGCTGGCCGAGCGACGACCCGCTCTCGCCGATCATCTGGGAGGCCTTCAAGCCCGAGACCGAGCCGCGCCGCACGATCAAGCGCGAGACCGCGATCAAGGATGCGCCCAAGACGCAACCGAAGGCGACGGACTCGGACTTCTTGCAACAGCAGGGCGGCATCTACTAAATCGCCCGCTATGGAATGCCCCGAAGCGGGCGAGGTTACCCGCATTGCACGTGTCTCGACTTCGCTCGACACGCCAAATGCCCCAATGGCGGGTTGTTGAGACGAAGGAAGATACGATGCGCGCCGAAGCGCAAGCCCATGTCGAGAAGATCAACGCCGCGATGGCGCTCGTCCGCCGGTTCATCGACTGGGACCGCGCGCTGCGCCGGCTCGACGAGCTGAACGCGCGCGTCGAGGATCCGTCGCTGTGGAACGATCCCAAGCAGGCACAGGCGATCATGTCCGAGCGGCGCCGGCTCGACGAATCGATCAACGCGGTGAAGACGATCGAGAAGGATCGCGACGGCACGATCGAGCTGATCGAGCTCGCCGAGATGGAGGGCGATACCGCCATCGAGGACGAGGCGGTCGAGAGCCTTGGGGCGCTCGCGGCCCGCTCCGAGATCGACAAGATCAAGGCGCTGCTGGCCGGCGAGGCGGACGGCAACAACGCCTTCATCGAGATCAACGCGGGTGCGGGCGGCACCGAGAGCCAGGACTGGGCCGGCATGCTCCAGCGCATGTACACGCGCTGGGCCGAGCGGCGGGGCCTCAAGGTCGAGCTGATCGACTTCCACGACGGCGAGCAGGCCGGCATCAAGTCCGCCACCCTGCTGGTGAAGGGCGAGAATGCGTTCGGCTGGGCCAAGACCGAGAGCGGCGTCCACCGCCTCGTCCGCATCTCGCCCTATGACAGCGCCGCGCGCCGCCATACCAGCTTCTCGTCGGTGTGGGTCTATCCGGAGGTCGACGACGACATCGACATCCAGATCGAGGACAAGGACCTGCGCATCGACACGTATCGCGCGTCGGGCGCCGGCGGCCAGCACGTCAACCGGACCGATTCGGCCGTCCGCATCGTCCACCTGCCCACCAACATCGTGGTGCAGAGCCAGGACGACCGATCGCAGCACAAGAATCGCGAGACCGCCTTCAAGCGCCTGCGCGCCAAGCTCTACGAGCGCGAGCTGCAGATCCGCGAGGCCAAGGCCAACGCCGAGAACGCCACCAAGACCGATATCGGCTGGGGCCACCAGATCCGGTCCTACGTCCTCCAGCCGTACCAGATGGTGAAGGATCTGCGCACCGGCGTGACCTCGACCGCGCCCGACGAGGTGCTGGACGGCGCGCTCGATCCGTTCATGGCGGCCGCGCTCTCGCAGCGCGTCACCGGCGAGACGGCCGACGTGGAGGATGTCGATTGAGGCGAGCGCTGGCGCTCGTTCTAGTCACGCTCCCGCTCGCCGCCTGCGGGAAGGGCGGCGATACGCCCGTCGCTCCCGCCTTCAAACGTAACAAGGACGGTTTCCCGCTCGCCGCCCGCCCCGTCGCGAGCATCGTCGAGACCGCCTATTCGACCGAGGCCGCGCGCGACAAGCTCGACGAGGCGCGCGCGGTGATGGACAAGGCCGGGATCCAGCCCGGCATGACGGTGGCCGATATCGGCGCGGGCGAGGGCTATTACACCGTTCGCTTGGCGGCGCGCGTCGGCGACAAGGGCCGCGTGCTTGCCGAGGATATCGTGCCGGAAGTGCGCGACCAGCTGGCCGAGCGCGTCAACCGGGAGCGGCTCGACAATGTCAGCGTCCGGCTCGGCGATCCCGCCAATCCGCGCCTGCCGCCGAACAGCTTCGATCGCGTGCTGATGGTGCACATGTACCATGAGGTCGAGCAGCCCTACGAATTCCTCTGGAACGTGCGCCCTGCGCTGAAGGATGATGGCGAACTGGTCGTGGTCGACGCCGATCGCCCGACCTTCCGCCATGGAACCCCGCCGAGGCTGCTGCAGTGCGAGCTGGCGGCGGTGGGTTTCGAGCGCGTGAAGCAGCGCGAGATGCCCTCGGCGGGCGGCTACATGGCGGTGTTCGTGGCGAAGGGCGAGCGCCCGCTGCCCCAGGCCATCCACCCGTGCGACGCGGACGGCAAGGGGTTGTAACTCCCAATTCCTCCCCAAGCTTGTCTTGGGGAAGGGGACCGCCGGCCGCAGGCCGGTGGTGGAAGGGCAGGCGCGGCGCATGCCCCCTCCACCATCCTGCGGATGCTCTCCCTCCCCCAGCAAGCTCGGGGAGGAAGGTATTTACAGCAGCCCCATCAGCCGGAAGCTGACCCAGCGATCCCCGGTAACCACGACATGATCGAGCAGGTGCAGCCCCAGCGCCTGCGCGCCGTCCGCCAGCCGGCGGGTCGCGCGGATGTCCTGCGGGCTCGGCGCGCAATCGCCCGCGGGATGGTTGTGCGCGACGATCAGCCCCCAGGCGCGGCAGGCCAGCGCTTGGCGCAGCATCGCGGCGACCGGCATCGCCGCCGCGCAGGCGCTCCCCGCGCCGTTCCGCCGCATCGCCAGCACCGCGCCGCTCTCGTCCACGCAGGCCGACCACAGCCGCTCGCGCCCATGCCCGGCGAGATCGCCGAACAGGGCAAAAGCATCGGCGGGGCTGTCGACGCGCTGGCCTTCCATCGCCCGACGAGTGCAGCGCGCCCGGGCGGACGGCAAAGCGGGACTTGTCCACAATGGAGTGATCCGCCCGGCTTGGCCTCCGCCCCCGCCTCGTCCATAGCTACGCACCGTGAAAGCATATCTCGAACTGATGAACCGCATCCTCGACGAAGGTGTCGAGCAGCGTGACCGAACTGGCGTCGGTACCATGAGCGTATTTGGGCATCAAATGCGTTTCGACCTTTCACAGGGTTTCCCGCTGGTGACGACCAAGAAGCTCCATCTGCGATCGATCATCGTCGAATTGCTGTGGTTCCTGCGCGGCGACACCAACGTGAAGTGGCTGCAGGAGCGCAAGGTCAGCATCTGGGACGAATGGGCCGCGTCCGACGGCGAACTCGGCCCGGTCTACGGCAAGCAATGGCGCCGCTGGGAGACGCCCGACGGCATCGCGATCGACCAGATCGCCGCGCTGGTGAAGGAGATCCGCGAGAAGCCCGCCTCGCGCCGCCAGATCGTCTCCGCCTGGAACCCAGCCGACCTGCCGCAGATGGCGCTGGCGCCGTGCCACTGCCTGTTCCAGACGCGGGTGGCGAATGGCCGGCTCGACCTGCAACTCTACCAGCGCTCGGCCGACGTGTTCCTCGGCGTGCCGTTCAATATCGCGAGCTATGCGCTGCTGGTCCATATCCTCGCCCAGCAATGCGATCTCGAGCCCGGCACCTTCGTGTGGACCGGCGGCGACTGCCACCTCTATTCCAACCATCTGGAGCAGGCACGCCTCCAGCTGACGCGCGATCCCAAGCCGCTGCCAACGCTCAGGATCCTGCGCAAGGCCGACTCGATCGACGGCTACGAGCCCGAGGATTTCGCGATCGAAGGATACGAGGCGCATCCGCACATCAAGGGCGCGGTCGCGGTGTGACCATTCCCGCCCGGCCTCCGTTCGTGTCGAGCGAAGTCGAGACACGCGCCACAAGCGCAACGTCCGCCTCGCGTCCGTCGACTCCGCTCGGGACGAACGGAAAAATGCGTTGATGCCCGAAATCGTTTTCTACGTCGCACGCGCCGACAACGGCGTGATCGGCAAGGACGGCGCGCTGCCGTGGCGGCTGCCGGAAGACCTCAAGCGCTTCAAGGCGATGACCATGGGCAAGCCGATGGTGATGGGCCGCAAGACCTTCGAGGGTTTTCCGAACCTGCTGGTCGGCCGCCGGCATATCGTGCTGACGCGCGATGCGGGCTGGTCGAAGCCCGGCGCGGAAGTAGCGCACGATGTCGAGGGCGCGATCGTGCTGGCCGGCGAGGCCCGGGAGATCGCGGTGATCGGCGGGGCGGAGATCTACCGCCTATTCATGCCGCATGCGCACCGGATCGAGCTGACCGAGGTGCATCGCTCGCCGGATGGCGACACGAAGCTGCCGCCGCTCGGGCAGGGCTGGCGGGTCGCAAGGCGCGAACTTGGCGGCCCGGATTTCGATTTCGTTACCTTGGTGCGCGACTAGCCCTCTCCCCGGCGAGGGGAGAGGGCCGTCCCGTCAGCGCTCGCTGTCGAGCGACGCCATGAGAGGCGTAGGATAGCGATCGCCCTGCGCCGCGCCCTTCGGCACCGCCTGCTCGATCGTATCCAGATCGGTGCGATCCAGCTTCAGGTCGAGCGAGCCCAGCGCGCCCGTCACGTGATCCGGCCGGCGCGCGCCGATGACCGGCACGATGTCGTCGCCCCGCGACAGCACCCAGGCGATGGCGATCTGCGCGACGGTCGCGCCCTTGGCGTCGGCGATCGTGCGCAGCTTCTCGACCAGCGCGAGGTTCGCCTCGACATTGCCCTCCTGAAAGCGGGGCGAGTGGCTGCGGAAATCGCCCTGCTTCGAAGGCTCCTTACCGTAATAGCCCGAGAGCAGCCCGCGCGAGAGCACGCCGTAGGCGGTGATCGCGATGCCCAATTCGCGGCAGGTGGCGAGGATGTCGTCCTCGATCCCGCGCGTGATCACCGAATATTCGATCTGCAGATCGGCGACCGGATGCACGGCGGCGGCACGACGGATCGTCTCGGATCCGACTTCGGAGAGGCCGACGTAGCGGACGTAACCCGCCTCGATCATCTCCTTGATCGCGCCGACCGTCTCCTCGATCGGCACATTGGGATCGAGCCGGCCGGGGCGATAGACGTCGACATGATCGGTGCCCAGCCGGTCGAGCGTGTAGGCGAGCGAGCTCTTCACCGCCTCCGGCCGCCCGTCGAAGCCGAGCCAGCTGCCGTCCGGCCCGCGCAGCGCGCCGAACTTGACGCTGAGCTGATAGCTGTCGCGCGGGCGATCCTTCAGCGCCTCGGCGAGCAGCCGCTCGTTATGGCCCATGCCGTAGAAATCGCCGGTGTCGAGCAGGGTGATGCCGGCGTCGAGCGCCTGGTGGATGGCATCGATCGCCTGGCTGCGGTCGGACGCGCCGTAGGAGCCGGACATGCCCATGCAGCCGAGCCCGATTGCCGACACCTTGGGGCCGGTCTTGCCGAGTTGGTGGAGCTTCATGATTGCCTCCTTGAAATGGGGTGGCGCCGATATGCGCGCTGGCGCGGCGTTCGATAATCCGGCAGATATCGCACGGGTTGTACGGATGAACGGACAATGATCGAGGTGCCATGACCGAATTGGGCGATCTCGATGCCTTCGTCGCCGTCGCCGAAGCGCGCAGCTTTCGCGGTGCGGGTAAATTGCGGGGCGTGCCGGCCTCCAGCCTCTCCGACGCAGTGCGGAGGTTGGAGGAAAGGCTTGGCGTCCGCCTGCTCAACCGCACCACCCGCAGCGTCACGGCCACCGAAGCGGGCGGGCGGCTGCTCGAACGGCTGGTGCCGGCGCTGGGCGAGGTCGGCGCCGCGCTCGACATGGTCAACGACTATCGCGACAGCCCGACCGGCACGCTGCGGCTCAACGCGCCGATCGGGGTGACGCGGCTGATCCTGCCGCGGATCGTGCCCGCCTTCCTCGCAGCCCATCCCGGCATCACGCTGGAGCTTTCGAGCGAGGATCGTTTCATCGACGTGCTGGCCGCCGGGTTCGATGCCGGCATCCGCTATGAGGAAAGGTTGGAGCAGGACATGATCGCGGTACCGATCGGCCCGCGCATCGAGCGCTTCGCCTGCGGGGCAGCGCCGGCCTATCTCGATGCGCGCGGGCGGCCCGAGCATCCGCGCGACATCCTCCACCACGCCTGCATCCGCCATCGCTTCGCCAGCGGGGTCACGATCAACACCTGGGAGTTCGAGTGCGACGGCGAGATCGTGCGGGTGACGCCCGACGGCCCGTTCATCGGCACCGACGCCGCGATCGAGCTGGACGTGGCGATCGCCGGCATCGGCCTGATCTTCGCCTTCGAGGGGCTGCTCGCACCCTCGTTCGCCGAGGGAAGCCTTGAGCCGGTGCTGCCCGACTGGTGGCAGCGATTCTCCGGCCCCTTCCTATACTATCCCAGCCGCCGCCTCATGCCCGCGCCGCTGCGCGCCTTCGTGGATTTCATCAAGCGGGCTTGAGCCCCTTGATGTCGCCCGACAGGTCGGCGACCTCGCCCGCCTCGAAACTGGCGACCGGATAGGCGCAGTAATCGGCGGCATAATAGGCGCTCGGCCTGTGATTACCGGAGGCGCCGAGGCCGCCGAACGGCATGGTGCCGGCAGCGCCAGTCGTCGGCCGGTTCCAGTTGAGCACGCCAGCGCGCGCGCGGTCGGCATAGCGGCGCCACAGCGTCTCGTCGGCCGAGATCAGGCCGCCGGAGAGGCCGAACGCGGTGTCGTTGGCCGCCTTGATCGCCGCGGCGAAGTCGGGGACGCGGGTCGCCTGCAGCACCGGCGCGAAGATCTCGACATCGGGCACGTCAAGGCCGGTCACGTCGAGGATGGTGGGGGTGACAAACGCTTCCGATCGGCCCTCGATGCGCTCGAACGGGCGGATTACCTTCGCACCCTTGTCGATCAGCGCGGCGACGGCCTTGTGTGCGTTGGCGGCGGCGGTTGCCGAGATCAGCGGGCCGAAGGTCGGCTCCGGATTTTCGTCCCATGCGCCGATGGTGAGGCGGTCCGCCATGGCGGCGACGGCCTCGACAATCGCGTCGCCGGCCGCGCCCTCCGGCACGATCAGCCGCCGCGCGCAGGAGCAGCGCTGACCGCTGGTGATGAAGGCCGACTGCACCGCGATCGAGGCGATCGCTTGCGTCTCGCCGTCCCACGCGATCAGCGGGTTGTTGCCGCCGAGTTCGAGCGCGAGGATCACCTCGGGCCGATCCACGAACACCCGCCGGAAATGCGCGCCCGCGCCTGCCGATCCGGTAAACAGCAGCCCGTCGATATGCCCGTCCAGCAGCGCCGCGCCGGTGTCGCGTCCGCCCTGCAGCACCTGGAACACGCCTTCCGGCAACCCCGCCTCGGCCCAGCATTGCGCCATCAGCTCGCCGACCCAGGGCGTCTCCTCGGAGGGCTTGAACACCACCGTGTCGCCCGCCAGCAGCGCCGGGACGATGTGGCCGTTGGGCAGGTGTCCGGGGAAATTGTACGGCCCCAGCACCGCCATCACGCCGTGCGGGCGGTGGCGCAGGATCGCGCGGCCGAACGCCATGCCCTGTTCGCGTGTCCCCGCGCGCTCGGCCTGTGCCTTGATCGACGTCTCGATCTTGGCGACCATGGTGGCGGCCTCCTGCTTGCCCTCCCATGCGGGCTTGCCGGTTTCCTGCGAGATGGCGCGGGCGAGCGCGTCGGCATTGGCTTCCAGCGCCGCCTTGTAGGCGCGGACGAAGGCGATGCGGTCATCGAGTGGGATGACGGACCAGCTTTCGAACGCCGTGCGTGCGACGGCGAGGGCGGCGGAGACCTGCTCCGGCCCGGCCGCCTCGCCAGTCCAGAGGGTCTCGCCGGTGGCGGGATTGGTAGAGGTGAACGTGGTCATGCGCGGGATGTAGGACGTTTGTTTCGGGAGCGACACCCCCTCGTCCGACCCGTTCTCGTCATTGCGAGGAGCGTAGCGACGAAGCAATCCATCGACGCGGCGTTTGCGGCTCTGGATTGCTTCGCTTCGCTCGCAATGACGATCCTACAATTGCCACTCCGCCTGGGCGAAGACGGTCCGCTGGGGGAAGGGATGGAAGAGGAAATATTTGTCGTTGTTGACGTTGTCGACGCCCACCGCGAAGGTCATGTGCTCGCCGGCCTTCACCTGCGCGCGTAGGTCCACGACGAGATATTTGTAGAAACCGCCATAGGTGTTGCCGACCACGTCGCTATTGTCGAGCGCGCCGTAGTTGCGGCTCGAATAGCGACCCGCAGCGGTGAGCGAGATCGCGTCGGTCGGCCGCCAGGTGCCGACCAGCGTCGCCTTCCAGCGCGGCACCGAGGGCAGCAGCTTGCCCTCCGCCGCCGGCAGCGCCGGGTCGCTCCGCGTCTCGGCATCGGCATAGGTGACGCTCCCCGAAAGATCGACGCGCGGCAGCAGGTCGGTGCGGTTCACCGCGAGTTCGATGCCCCGCGCGCGGGTACGCGGCACGTTCTGCACGAAGGTGGCGGCCGCGCCGTTCAGCGTGCCGGTCTGCGAGATCAGCGCGTCCTTCACCACCTCGTTGAACAGCGACAGGCGGATCGACCCGTGCGCGTCGTGGCGCTCGATCGCCAGTTCCTCGGACAATGCGCGCTCAGGCTTGAGGTTCGGGTCGGGAATGGCGGCCACGGGCGGCGTGACGACGAGCTGGTAGAGTTCGCCCACCGTTGGGAAGCGCCACGCCTCGCCGAAGGAGGCGCGGATCGTCCAGTCGCGATAAGGCGCCCATGCCAACGAGGCCTTGGGGGAAAATCTGTTCGCGGACAGCTCCGGCTGGTCGACGGACTTGAAGGGCGAGAGCGAGAAGTTCCGTCCGTCATAGGCCTTCCACCATTCGTAACGCCCGCCCGCCGTCAACGTGAGATGCGGCAACAGCGTCCACGCATCCTGCGCCCAGATGGCGGCGGTGCGGGTGCGGCCCTTCGATTGCAGGTTGAGCGCACCCTGATCGCCGCCCAGCCATTCGGTCGTCGCATAGCGGTTGCTGTCGAGGCGGAACCAGTCGCCATGCGCGCCGAAGCTGATCGCGTGCGCTGCGATTGGGCGCCAGACGGCCTTGGCGTCGAGCGTCCTCCAGCCCGTGCCGTCGAGCCGGGTGACGTTGCCCGGTTCGCCGCTGCTCGCCGCCGGCAGCAGCCCGGTCGGCACCGCCTGCCGGTCCCGCGCGAAATCGTAGAGCGTGCCGATCACCTGCCAGTCGAGCCTGCCGCTCGCTCCCGTCGCGGAGAGGGAGTGGGACCAATGGCGCTGATCGGTGTCGTAGATGCCGCTGGAGAAGCCGGAGGTGTAGGCACCGTCCGCCAGATAGGTCTCGGCATGGGCGTGCGTCTGGTTGAGGAACAGCCCGCCAACATAGGTGAGGCGGATGACCGGCGTCACGTCGAGCGCGGCTTTGAGCTTGATATGGTCCTGCCGCTGGGTCTCGAGGCCGCTCGCGCCCAGCACGCAGATCGGCATCGCATTCTTGTTGAGCGCATCGAAGGCGCCCGACGGGCAGGCGCCGGACTTGTTGGCGGTCACGTAGGTGAGCGGCTGGCCGTGGCTGGTGACGTGATCGACGCTGACGAACACGGCGAGCGGGCCGAAGCGGTCGCCGATCGTCGCACCGTACTGATAGCTCGGCAGCGTGTCCTTCGTGCCGTACTGGCCGAAGCGCTGCACGCTGGTGCCCGCCGTCGCGGTTGCTTCCAGTTTGTCCGGCAGGCGGGTGGTGATGTTGACCACCGCGCCGATCGAATTGCCCGGATAGGCCGCCGAGAAAGGCCCGTAGAGCACGTCGATCCGCGCGATCTCCTGTGGGGAGACGAGGCTCCAGCGTGGGCTCGCCAAGGTGTTGTTGTTGCCGATCAGCGAGGAGAGCAGAACGCCATCCGCATAGATCAGGCTGCGCGCCGAGGCGCCGAGCCCGGACGTGCGCGTGGCGAGCGGCGCCTGCGTGTCGCCGATGTGGCGCTTCCGCACGATCAGGCTGGGCAGGTACTTCACCGTATCCTCGACGTTCACGGCGTTGACGGTGGCCCCGATCGTCTTCGCGTCGATGGTGGCGCGGGTGACGGGCGCGTTCTCGATGCTCTCCTGCTGTTTCTGCGCGGTGACGAGGATGTCGCCGGGCGGCGCGTCGCCGGCGGCGAAGGCAGGTGTCGAAAGGGCTGCGGCGGCAAGCAAAGGCGCGCGCAGCCGGTGGCGGCTGGTCATAAAAATCCCCTTGTCTGAAAGCATGCGCGGCCACGCTCCCGTCAGCGGAGGCGGCGCGCAGATGGCGGTTCAGGCGAGCGGAGGTGGTCCGGTCGAGGGGGGTGGCGGTGCTGCGAGACCGCGACCGATCGTGACGGCGAAGGGTCTTGCGGCCGGCGCCTCGGCCTCCTGCGCTGGCGGCAGATCCAGCACAGGCAGCAGCGGTTCCGCGAAGGCGAGGCCGAGGTGCGCGAAGGTGCAGGGATGGTCCTGCATCGGCTGCGGGCCGTGATCGGCCTTGCCGTGCTTCATGGTCATGCCCGGCATCGCCATCGGCATGTCCATCGGGCCGGAGCCCGAGCACATCGTGATATGGAAGCCTTGCGTGTCGGAGACGGGCATCCAGCCTTCCGGCACGAGGATGCGCAGCGCCATCGCGCAGGCGAGCACCGCCAGCACGAGCATCCGATGGCCCCTCGACCCGGTGCGCATCGCCTCGATCACGGGGCCGGCTTTGCGCCGCGCGGCGCGCGAGGGCAAGCGGACTTTGGTGCGATGGCGGTTGCGCGCTGCATGGCCCGGAGACCGACGGGCGAACGGATTTATTCCCCTCCCTGGGAGGGAGGGGTCAAGGGCGGGTCCTGGGCCGCGATACGGCAATCAAGCAGATTGGCGTGGGCGTCGCACGCGACTCCACCCATCCCCAGCCCCCCTCCCTTGCAGGGAGGGGGCTCTACCGATCAGAAGGTGACGCGGAACTCGCCGCCGATGATGCGCGGTTCGTTGATCATGCCGGTCAGGTTGTTGAAGTCGATCGCACTGATTGAGCGCAGCTGGTTGGTGATGTTGCGCGCGAACGCCGCGACCTCCCAATGCTGCGGTGCCTTGTAGCCGATCTTCAGGCCGCCCTCGGTGAGCGATCGCCCGCGGAACTCGGCGGCGTCGTAAAGGAAGTAGTTGATCCGGCTGCGATAGGCCCAATCGGTATAGGCGTAGATCTCGCCGCCATTGGCGAGCGGCACGCCATAGCGCGCCGTCACGTTGAACACATAACGCGGCGCCTGCGGAAGCGGATTGCCGTCGATCACCGCGCGCCCGTTGACGATCGGATCGAGCACGGTGCAGGCCGCGCCGCAGAAACCGATGGCGAGCCCCGGATCGCGGATCTGGGTGTAGTTCCAGCTGCCGCCCGCGGTCAGATCGAGATGGTCGAGGGGCCGCACGTCGAGCTGCGCCTCGATGCCGTAGCCAACCGCCTGATCGATGTTGAGCAGGGTCGCCGAGTTGGTCGCGCCGCCAACCTGCGTCGCCTGCAGGTTGTTGGTCCGCCACCAGTAGCCGTCGATGTCGAAGTGCAGCTTGTGATCGAGGCTTTCCATCTTCAGGCCGCCCTCGGCCGAGATGGTGGTCTGCTTCTTGGCGACGTTCGGCACCGATCCGAAGGTTACGCGATCCTGGATCGCCGGGCCTTGATAGCCGGTGGCGACGCGGGCGTAGAGGTTGACCGTCCGGGTCATCGCATAGGTCGCGCTGCCGTCCCAGGTCACGTCCGAGCCCTTGGCGCGGGTGACGAGCGGGAGCAGCAGGCCGCCGGTGATGCCGGGCGTATCGCCATCGACGAAGTCGCGCTTCTTGTCGTGGCTGTACCGCACGCCTGCGCGCAGCGTCAGCTTGTCCGTCGCCTTGTATTCGCCCGAGGCGAAGATGCCGTAATTCTGGTTCGTGTCCTTGTGGAAGACGTCGCCATCCTGCGTGCCGGCCGTGTCGAAATCCAGTTCCTGATAATTCAGCTTCTGGTGGAAGTAATAGGCGCCGCCCTGCACGCGGAAGCCGCCGAACTCATCCGAGGCGAAGCGCAGCTCCTGGCTGAATTCGTGCGGGTTGACGATGTCGCCGGTATTGTCCGGAAAGCCGCCGGCGTTGAGCGCTGGCGGCGCGACGATCGGATTGCCGTTGCCGGTCGGAAAGGGATAGGCGTTGCCGCCGTCGATGTCGCCGATCGACTTGACGTGCGCGCTCTCATAGCCGGTCACCGAATAGAGCGTGCCCAGCCCGTCGAAGTGATAGTCTAGGTGGAGGTTGGTGCCCCACTGGGTTTCCTTCTGCGTGCTGATCCCGTCCTGCGAGACGTGATCCTTGTCGAAGCCGGTGTTGAAATGGTTGCTGCCGGGCTCGAACAGGCCGGCGCGGAACAGGCGGGGCTCGCCGTCCAGATCGCGGGCGTGGACGTCGACGCGGGCGTGGAAGTCGCCGCTGGTGTAGG
Source organism: Sphingomonas chungangi (assembly GCF_013778325.1). Taxonomy (GTDB): domain Bacteria; phylum Pseudomonadota; class Alphaproteobacteria; order Sphingomonadales; family Sphingomonadaceae; genus Solisphingomonas; species Solisphingomonas chungangi. Next base: position 219,994 of record NZ_JACEIB010000007.1, read on the forward strand.
CGAGCTGGAAGCGGCCGGCGAGATCGCGATAGCCTTCCAGATGCTTGGGCGCGAAGCCGTTGGTGGCGTCGTTGGTCACCCAGCCGTCGCGGCGCTGAAGCAGGCCCGAGGCGCGGAAGGAAAGGCCATCGCCGATCGGGCCGCCCACGGCGCCCTCGGCGTTGACGGTGTTGTAGGTCGCCCAGCTTCCGCTGACATAGCCGCCGAACGTGTCGGTCGGAGTCTGCGGATCGAGCTTGACCACGCCAGCCGGGGTGTTGCGGCCGAACAGGGTGCCCTGCGGCCCGCGCAGCACCTCGACGTTGGAGAGATCGAACACCGGGAAGGCCTTGAGGAAGGCGCTTTCCACGGCGACGTCGTCGATCACGACCGAGACGGGCTGCTGCGCGTTCGGATCGAAATCGGTGTTGCCGAGTCCGCGGATGTAGAAGCGCGGCTGGGTGCGGCCGAACGAGCTCTCGATTTGGAGGCTCGGCGTGCGCGAGGAGAGGAAACGGATGTCGAGGCCGGAAGAGTTCAGCACGGCCAGTTTCTCGCCGCTGATCGCGGTGACGGCGACCGGCACGTTCTTCGCCGATTCGGCGCGGCGTGTGGCGGTGACGACGATCTCGCCGGGCTGCGCGGCGGCGACCTGCGAGGTCGGCCCTTCCTGCGCATGAACGGATGCGGCGGCGAAAACGGAGGCGCCGCAAAGCAGCGCGCGCGAAACGGTCGTGCGGACAGTGGTCGAGTTCATGAATACCCCCAAAGTGGCCGCGGCATCCTCTCCCGTCGGCGCTTTGCTCTCGTCTTTGAAGAGTCGCGCGCCGGTAACATTCGTGACTTTCCCTCTCAAGCGATGCGTGGTCGCATGTCCGCTTCGTGTCCAAACCGTTGCAGGATTGCCGCACGCGCGACGTCCTTGGGGCGGGCGAAGAGGCGGCATTGGTAGATCAGTTCGGGGATAGACGGGACGGGGAAGGTGACATCGCCGAGGGGGATTGCGATGCGCGTGACCGGGCGGAGTTCCCGCCAGTCATCCGGGCCAAGCACGTGGAATCCGGCCATGATGTCGATGGGGAGCGGGAGGCCGGTCCAGCGCGCGAACAAATCGGAGCGGAAGCGGTCGGAAGGTTGAGAGGTACCGGTGAGGCCGAGTCGGGTGAGGAGTGCCTCGGCATCGCGCCGGCTGGCGAGCAGATCGACGTCGGCGACGGGAATGTCGGCACCATGCAACGCGGCGGCGGCGCTGGCGATGATCCACCAAGAATCGCGGGCGTCGCGCATCGTGTCGGCGATGGCGAGGAGGGTATCGTGAAGAGCGCGATCCATGCGCCATTATCGCCGCCATCCCCCCTCCCTGGAAGAGAGGGGCCGGGGGTGGGTGGAGGTGCGCGCGACTTTCGGGTCACCGCGCGTGATGGCGGTATCGTGACCCAAGATCCACTCCTATCCCCTGCCTTTCAGGGAGGGGGCAGCCTCACGGATAGCGGACCGGCTTCGGTTCCTCCGGCAGCGGAATGAATTCGTGCTCGTCGGGCACCGGGGCGAAGCGTTGCCCGCGCCAGTCGCTCTTGGCCTGCTCGATCCGCTCGGCGTCGCTGGAGACGAAGTTCCAGTAGATCTGCCGCCCTTCCGGGAAAGGCTCGCCGCCGGCCAGCATGAGCCGCGCCGGGCCGCCGTCGGCGCGCAGCACGATCTCGGCGCCGGGCTTGAGCACCACCAGCTCGTGGGACACGAACCCGCCGGTCTGGCCCTCGACCGCGAGCCGGCCCTCGATGACGTAGATCGCGCGTTCGATATGCTCGGCCTTCACCTGGTAGCGGGCGCCGAGCGCCAGCTGGATGTCGGCATAGACCATGTCCGAGAAGGTTTTCACCGGCGAGCGCAGCCCGTCCGATGTGCCGGCGATCAGCGTCAGCGTCACGCCGTCCGCTTGCGCGGAAGGGATTTCGTCGGCCTTGTGGTGGGAGAAGGAGGGCGCCGTCTCCTCATGCGCCCTGGGCAGCGCCACCCAGGTCTGCAGGCCGTAGAGGCTGGGGCCGCCGGCGCGCAGCGCCTGCGGCGAGCGCTCGGAATGGACGATGCCGGAGCCCGCCGTCATCCAGTTCACCTCGCCCGGCCGGATCGCCTGCACCGATCCGACCGAATCGCGGTGCATGATCTCGCCGTCGAGCAGGTAGGTGACGGTGGCGAGGCCGATATGCGGGTGCGGGCGCACGTCCAGCCCCTCGCCGCCCTTGAAGGCAACCGGGCCCATCTGATCGAAGAAGATGAAGGGGCCGACCATGCGGCGATGCGCGGACGGCAAGGCGCGGCGCACCTTGAAGCCGTCTCCCAGATCGCGGGTGGGCGGCAGGATCACCATGTCGATGCCGTCTAAGTCATGCGGGCGAAGCGTCATCGAGGAATCCTTTCTGTCTTCAGAATAGTCGAACCTCCTCCGTTCGTCGCGAGCGAAGTCGAGGGACATGCGGCAGGCGATGGCGTTTGGGGCACCTGTCTCGACCTTGCCCGACGCAACGGAGTTCCGGATCGGACCGTTAACGAAAAGCGGCCGCCGGAGCCGGGGAGAGGAGAGCCCCGGCGGCCTTGCGGAAGCGGCGAGGGGGAAGGAACCGCTTCCGTGTCTTGATCAGGCGGCGTCGACAAGGACGAGTTCACTGTCCTCGATCGCCGTCACCGTGAGAGTATCCAGCTCGCTGATCGCGGCGCCGTCGCGGGCGTTGACCCGCACGCCGTCGATCTCCACCGCGCCGGTGGCAGGCACCAGATAGGCGCGCCGCTCCTTGCCCAGCGGATATTCGGCCGTCTCGCCTGCCTTCAGCGTGGCGCCGACCACCCGCGCGTCGGTGCGGATCGGCAGCGCCTCGTCGTCATTCGCTAAACCCGAGGCCAAGGTTACGAACCTGCCGGCGCGCTCGCCCTTCGGAAAGGGGCGGGCACCCCAGCTCGGCTTCTCGCCGCCGCGGGTCGGTAGGATCCAGATCTGGAAGAGCGTCGTCGCGACATCCTCCAGATTGTATTCGGCATGCGTGATGCCGGTGCCCGCCGACATCACCTGCACGTCGCCCGCCTCGGTGCGGCCGGTATTGCCCAGGCTGTCCTTGTGGGTGATCGCGCCGGTGCGGACGTAGGTAATGATCTCCATGTCGCGGTGCGGGTGCGGCGGGAAGCCGGACTTGGGCGCGATCACGTCGTCGTTCCAGACGCGGATATTCCCCCAGTTCATGCGGCCCGCATCGTGATAGCCGGCGAAGGAGAAATGGTGCTTGGCATCGAGCCAGCCATGGTTTTCGCCACCCAGGCTGGCAAAGGGACGGAGCTCGATCATCGGGCATCCTTTCGTTGCAGGAGAGCGGCGCCCCAGTGCGCCGCCTCGTCTTGCCACCCTATATGGCGGCTTGGGCCTGTCCCGAGAACCGGGATAAAGTGCCGCGGACTTTTCGAGATTTTAGAAAGATATTGATGCGCCCGAAACGGTTTCGGCGCGTTTACCCCGCCTGAACGATCGCTCCAGCGCATGTTCAGGGCAGCTCGCCCATGATCGTGCACGAGCGGTTGAATGGAGAGGGACCATGTCGAGGACACTCAATCGAGCAGGCATGCTGGCAGCCACCGCGATGGCTCTGGCGCTCGCCGGCTGCAACCAGTCAGGCACCGCGAACAACCAGACGGCCGATGCGAACGGCGCGCTGCCCGCGTTGCCGGCGGCGGTGCCGCTGCAACAGGGCGACGCGACGCCGATCGCGCCGGCTCCGTCGGCGCAGGCCCTGCCCGCCGCCGCGCCGATCCGGGTGGCGCAGACCGCGCAGCGGGCGGAGAGCTATGCCTATCTCGATCGCGCCGACGGCGTGATGAACGCGATCGGCGACGCGCCGCCGGATTACGCCTATGACGACGGCGACGTCTCGCCCTGGGCTTGGCAGACCGACGACGGCGACCTGCAATATGCCGAGCCGGTCGATGGCGGATATCGCTATTATTATTACGAGCCGGGTGCGGACACGCCCTATCTCGTGCGCGATCCTCAGTACAGCTACGGTTATTCGGGCGACCAGCTGGTGGCCGTCTATGACGATCGCGGCGCGCTGCTGCCGCCGGGCGACTATGGCGATCGCCGCGATTACGCCTCGCGCTATTATGCGCGCGCCGCCTATCTGAACCGGCTGTCGCGCGAGCGCGAGCATCGCGGCGTGGTCGCCGCCAACTGGGCGGCGCGGAGCGCCGCGATCTCGGCCGCACGGGCGCAATGGTCCGCCAATCGGGCGCAGCAGACGGACTGGCAGGCCTATCACCAGTCGCACGAGGCGCAGGAACAGCAACATTGGGCGCAGGACCGCCAGCAGCGGCAGGCCGAGACCCAGCGCTTCGACCGCTGGCAGCAGCAGGGTTTCCGTACCCCGCCGCCACCGCTGCCGGGGCGTCAGGGCCTCACCGGCGACGACCAGCGTGCGGCCCAGATGCGGCATGACCAGCAGGTCGCGCAGCAGCAGGGCCAACAGCAGGCGCAGCAGCAGCGCGACCGGCAGGCCCAGATGGAGCAGGCCCAGGCGCAGCAGGCCCAGATGCAGCGAGCCCAGGCGCAGCAGCATCAGGCCCAGCAGCAGATGCACGATCGCCAGATGCAGCAGCAGGCCGACCAGCATCAGGCACAGCAGCGTCAGGATGCCCAGCAGCAGCATGACCGTGAGGCGGCCGCGCAGCGCCAGCAGCAGCAGGCGGCACAGGCGGCGCACGATCGCCAGGCCAGCCAGCAGCGCGATCAGGATCAGCGCTTCGCCGCCCAGCGGGCCTCGGCCGATCGTCAACAGGCTGCCGCCGCGCAGCGTGCGCACGACGCGGCCGCGTCCCACCAGGTTCAGGTACAGGCGGCCGCGCAGCAGCATCGCGAGGCGGCTCAGGCTCAGGCGCAGCAACATGTACAGGCCCAGCAGGCTCACGAACAGGCGGCCGCAGCGTCGCAGCAGCGGGCCGAGGCACACCAGCAGGCGGCCGCCGCGGCTTCCCAACGCGCGCAGGAGCGCCAGCAGGCCTTGGCCGAGCATCAGCAAGCCGCTGCCGCCCAGCGCGCACAGACCCAGCAGGCGGCCGCCGCCCACGCCGAGGCGGCGCATGCCCAGGCGGCCGAGCGCATGCAGGCGGAGCGTGCCCGGCCCGAACCGGCGATGCATGCCGCCGCCCCCCAGCACGCTGAGGGCCAGCATGCCGAAGGGCCGCATCGCCACGAATGATCGGTGGCGACGGCCTTGCCGTCATGCTTGAACGGGTCCGGCACATGGAGAGACGGGGCAGATGCTCAAGCTGATCGGCAAGGACGGCCGCGAGACGGATATCGGCACGGCGGTCTGGGCCGACCTCTGCGAGCCCGAGGAATCGGAGATCGCAGAGGTCGAGCGCCGCTTCGGCTTCAAGGTGCCGGATCGTGAGGATCTGTCCGAGATCGAGCTCTCCAGCCGCCTGCGCACGCACGAGGGCGCGCTGGTGATGAGTGCCCCGCTGATCGCCCGTCACGGCGATGCCGGCGTGCTGTCGCCGACCGGCTTCATCCTCGCCAAGGATGCGCTGGTCACTGTGCGCTTCTGCCAGATGACCGCGTTCGACCAGGTGCATGAGGAGTTTGCCAGGGGCGATCATGAGGTCGGCGGGCAGGAGGTGCTGGTGCGCCTGCTGGAGGATATCATCGATCGCTCGGCCGACCGGCTGGAGCGTGTCGCCGAGGACCTTGCCAAGGCCAGCCACTCGATCTTCCGCGAACCGGAGAAGGATGCGCCGAAGAAGCGGCTCGGCCGCGAGACGCGGCGGCTGCGCGCGCTGATGGTCGGCGTCGGGCAGGCCAGCGAGCAGATGGTGAAGGTGCGCCACGCGTTCCTCGCCATCGGCCGCATCGCCAATTTCGTGCTCGATCGCTGCGAGCCGAAGATCCCCGAGGCGCTGCACGACCGGCTGGTGGCGGTGAAACACGACATCGAATCGCTCGACGAGTTCGAAAGTTCGCTCACCGGCCGCGTGCAGCTGCTGATCGACGCCGCCACCGCCTTCATCTCGATCGAGCAGAACGATGTCGTGAAGGTGCTGACCGTCGTCTCGGTGGCGGGCGTGCCGCCGGTGCTGGTGGCGGGCGTCTATGGCATGAACTTCCACGACATGCCGGAACTGAGCTGGCCGTGGGGCTATCCCTTCGCCTGGGCGCTGATGATCGTCAGCACGATCCTGCCGGTGCTGTGGTTCAAGTGGCGGGACTGGTTGTAAGTCTCCGCAGGATCGCGCCCAGCTTCTCCTCCATCGCCGGATCGCGCGCCGCCGGCACGGTGAGCAGCGCATGGTCGAGCACCGTGTCGATCGGCGAGGGCGTGCGCTCGGCCGGCAGCGCCTTGGCGAACGCCTGCACCAACTTGCGCGCGGTCGCGCCGTTGGCGTGCATCTGCGCCACCACGTCGGTGGCGACCACGCCGGCCTCGTCCTCCCGCCAGCAATCGTAATCGGTGACCATGCCGACCAGGGCGTAAGGCAGCTCCGCCTCGCGGGCGAGGCGCGCCTCGGGCATGGCGGTCATGCCGATGATGTCGGCACCCCACTGGCGATACATCAGGCTCTCGGCCCGCGTGGAGAATTGCGGGCCTTCCATCGCCAGATAGGTGGCGCCGGTCGCCGCGTCGCCCCCCGCCGCCTCGACCGCCGCCGCCGCGGAGGCGGAGAGGCGCGGGCAGGTCGGATCGGCGAGCGAGACGTGGGCGACGAGGCCGGTGCCGAAGAAGCTTGCCGGCCGCGCCACCGTCCGGTCGATGAACTGGTCCACCACGACGAAGCGCCCCGGCGGTAGCTCCTCGCGCAGCGATCCCACCGAGGAGATGGCGAGCAGGTCGGTCGCACCCAGCTGCTTCAGCGCATCCACATTGGCGCGGGCGTTGATTTCAGAGGGCGGGATGCGGTGCCCGGCCCCATGACGCGGCAGGAACAGCAGCCGCGTCGTTCCGATCCGACCTTCGAGGATCGCATCGGACGGCCTGCCCCACGGCGTCTCGACATCGTGGCGAGCGATCTCCTCCAGCCCCGGCAGCGCGTAGAGGCCGGAGCCGCCGATGATGCCGATCGTCCAGCCGCCCATGCGCATGCCCTTCTCGGTTGACGCGGGCTTCACGCCCCAGCAAGGCCTTGCCCATGCGCTTCTTCTCCGACAACGCCGCCGCCGTCCATCCCGCCGTGCTGGAGGCACTGGCCGCCGCCAACCGTGTCGATACCGCCTATGACGGCGATGCGCTGAGCAAGAGCCTCGACGGCGCCTTCTCGGATCTGTTCGGGACGGATTGCGCGGCGCTCTGGGTCTCGACGGGAACGGCCGCGAACTGCCTCGCGCTCGCGGCGATGGTGCCCCCGCACGGCGGCGTGCTCTGCCATCGCGAGGCGCATATCAACACCGACGAGGCCGGCGCACCCGAATTCTACACGCACGGCGCCAAGCTGATGCCGCTCGACGGCGGGGGCGCCAAGCTCGTGCCGGAAACGGTCCGTGACGCCCGCCGCGCGATCCGCGCCGACGTGCACCAGGTCCAGCCGCACGCGCTCTCGATCACCAACGCCACCGAATACGGGCTGGTCTACCGGCCTGACGAGGTGGCGGCGCTGGGCGAGGTGGCGAAGGAGCTGGGTCTCGGCTTCCACATGGACGGCGCGCGCTTCGCCAATGCGATGGCGACGCTGGGCGGCCATCCCGGCGATGGGACGTGGCGCGCAGGCGTCGACGCGCTGAGCTTCGGCTTCGTCAAGAATGGCGGGCTGTCGGCCGAGATGCTGATCTTCTTCCGCCGGGAATGGGCCGAGGTCGCGAAGATCCGCCGCAAGCGCGCCGGGCATCTGAACTCGAAAGGCCGCTATCAGGCTGCGCAGGTGCTGGCGCTGCTGGAGGCGGATCGCTGGCTGGACAATGGCCGCGCCTCCAACGCCGGCGCGGCGGCGATCGCCGAGGCGGCCGGTGCCCGGCTGGTGCTTCCGGTGGAGGCCAACGAAGTGTTCCTGCGCCTGACGCCGGACGAAGCCGCGAGCCTGCGCGCGCAAGGCTTCGACTTCTACGACTGGGCCGAGGGCGAGGCACGCCTCGTCACCTCCTGGGATCAGCCCCGCGCCGAGATCGAGGCGCTGGCGGGCGCGATACGCGCACTCGGATCATGAGCGAGACGCTCGCCGGCACCAAGCCGCTCGGCGCATCGCAGCGGGCGCGGGTGGCGGTGCCCTTCATGGTCTGCACGCTCGTCTGGTCGTCGACCTGGCTGGTGATTCGCTACCAGCTCGGCGTCGTGCCGCCGAGCTGGTCGGTCGCCTATCGCTTCCTGATCGCCTGCGTCGCCATGATGGCCTATGCCCGCTTCACGGGCACGCGCCTGAAGCTGGCGCCGCGCGGACATGGTCTCGCCGCCGTCTATGGCCTGGCCCAATACTGCCTGAACTATTATTTCGTCTATCTGGCCGAGCGGACGGTGACGTCGGGCCTCGTCGCGGTGGTGTTCGCGCTGCTCGTGGTGCCCAATGCGCTGTTCGCCTGGATCTTTCTCAAGCAGGGCGTGTCGCGCGCCTTCATCGCGGGATCGGCGGTGGCGCTGGTCGGGCTGGCGCTGCTGTTCGGGCACGAGCTGGCCGCAGCACCCGCCTCCCGCGCGGTCATCCTGATCGGCATCGGCTGGTCGCTGGCCGCCGTGCTCTTCTCGTCGATCGCCAACGTGATGCAGGCGAGCAGGCCGGCCGCCGCCATCCCGGTGGCGACACTAATCGCGTGGGGCATGGCGTGGGGATCTTTATTCAACTGCGCGGGCGCCTTCGCGATGGACGGGCCGCCGGTGTTCGATCCGCATCCGGGCTACTGGCTCGGCACGCTCTATCTGGCGCTGATCGGATCGGCGCTGGCGTTCAGCTGCTATTTCTATGTGATCCGCGCGATCGGTCCGGGCCGCGCAGCGTATTCGAGCGTGCTGAGCCCGGTGCTGGCGATGCTGTTGTCGACGTTGTTCGAGGGCTATCGCTGGTCGCTTCAGGCGGGATTCGGCTGCCTGCTCGCGATCGCCGGGCTGGTGGTGGCGCTGCAGGCGAGACAGGCCGCCAGGCCGGCGCGATAATCGGGATAGCGAGGCTGCCAGCCGAGGATGCGCTTGGCCTTGCCGTTCGCGACGCGGCGGTTCTCAGCGTAGAAGGCGCGGGCCATCGGCGAGAGGCCGGCCGCGTCGAGCGAGCGCAGTGGCGGAGGTGGCCGACGAAGCAATCGGCAAGCCTCCTCGATCACCGCATTCTGGCTGCAGGGCGCATCGTCGGCGATGTTGTATGCACCGGGCGGGCCGTCGAAGCCGGCGATGATCGCGTCGACGATGTCGTCGACGTGGATGCGGCTGAACACCTGCCCCGGCAGGTCGATGCGCTGCGCGCGGCCCTCCGCCACCCGATCCAGCGCCGATCGGCCGGGGCCGTAGATGCCGGGCAGGCGGAAGACACGAGCACCGCGCTCCAGCCACTGCGCATCGGCCTCGGCGCGGGCGGAGCGGCGGCCTGAGCCGGTCGGTGCGCTCTCGTCCACCCACGCCCCGCGGGTGTCGCCATAGACGCCGGTGGAGGAGAGATAGCCGAGCCTATGGTCTGGCAACAGCGCGCCGTACCGGTACAGCACCGGATCGCCGTCGTCCGGCGGCACGGAGGACAGGATGTGCGTGGCGCCCGCGATCGCGATGCGCACCGACTCTTCGTCCTCGAACGCCATCGCATCGGCCGAAGCCTCCCGCCGCGTGCCCAGCACCGTCCACCCCGTTGCCCGCCACCGTTCAGCGAGCCGCGAGGCGGTGTAGCCCAGGCCGAAGATCAGGATTCCCGCCATTCGCGTCGTTGTAACCACGTCGCCCCGTCCGTAGAAGCCTCACCATGGATCAGCACAGCGCCATCGCGACTCCGCCCGCCCCGACCCTCCGCCTCGATTACCGTCCGCCGGCCTGGCTGGTGCCGTCGATGCGGCTGGATTTCGATCTCGATGCGGCGGCGACTCGCGTGCGCGCGACACTAGAGGTCGAGAAGAACCTCACCGACGGCGCGCCGCGCGGGCCGCTCGCGCTGGACGGTGCGCCGGGGATGAAGCCGGTGTCGGTAAAGATCGATGGCCGACTGCTCGCAGAAGGCGAGTGGCGGGTCGAGGACGACCAGCTCGTCATCGACCTCGTCGGCCCCAAGCACGTCGTCGAAACCGAGGTGGTCATCTCGCCGGATAAGAACACGCAGCTGATGGGGCTCTATGCGTCCGGCGGCCTGCTCTGCACCCAGTGCGAGGCGGAGGGATTCCGCCGGATCACCTTCTTCCCCGATCGGCCCGACGTTCTCTCGCGCTACACCGTGAAGATGATCGCCGACCGCGCGCTCTATCCGGTGCTGCTCGCCAACGGCGATCTCGTCGGTGAGGGTGAGGCGGAGGATGGCCGCCACTGGGCCGAATGGCGCGATCCCTTCCCCAAGCCCTGCTACCTGTTCGCGATGGTTGCGGGCGACCTGAAGGCCAATCGCGACAGCTTCACCACCATGTCCGGCCGCGAGGTGCAGCTCGGCATCTGGGTACGCGAGGCCGATCTGCCGCGCACCGAACATGCCATGGGGGCGCTCAAATCCTCGATGGCGTGGGACGAAACGGTCTATGGCCGCGAATATGATCTCGGCATCTTCAACATCGTGGCGGTAGCCGATTTCAACTTCGGCGCGATGGAGAATAAGGGCCTCAACGTCTTCAACTCGCGCTACATCCTCGCCGATCCCGAGACGGCAACCGATGCCGATTACGATGCGATCGCGGGCGTCGTGGCGCACGAGTATTTCCACAACTGGTCGGGCAACCGCGTCACCTGCCGGGACTGGTTCCAGCTGAGCCTGAAGGAAGGCTTCACCGTCTTCCGCGACCAGGAATTCTCCGCCGATCAGGGCAGCCGCGCGGTCAAGCGGATCGAGGACGTCCGCGTGCTGCGCGCGGCGCAATTCCCCGAGGATGGCGGACCGCTGGCGCATCCGATCCGGCCCGACAGCTATCTGGAGATCAGCAACTTCTACACCGCGACCGTCTACAACAAGGGCGCCGAGGTGATCCGCATGCTGCACACCATGCTGGGGGCGGACGGCTTCCGGCGCGGCACCGATCTCTATTTCGAGCGTCACGACGGCACCGCCGCCACCTGCGAGGATTTCGTCCGCGCGATGGAGGACGCCAACGGTGCCGATCTCGCGGATTTCCGACGTTGGTACAGTCAGGCCGGCACCCCGCGTGTCCGTGCCGCGCTGAGCCACGAGCCCGGCACCGCCAGGGCGCGGCTGACGCTGGAGCAGACCGTGCCGCCGACGCCGGGGCAGGACGATAAGCAGCCCATGCCGCTGCCGCTGCGCCTGGCCTTGTTCGGCGCAAAGTCCGGCAAGCCGATCGTGCCCGAGCGTATCCACGTGCTGCACGATGCGAGCGCCGAGATCCTTTTCGAGGGGGTGGACGAGCAGCCGGTGCTCTCGATCAACCGCGGCTTCTCGGCGCCGGTGATCGTCGAGACCAACCGCAGCTCGGCCGATCTCGCCTTCCTGTCGGGCCATGACGACGATCCCTTCGCCCGCTTCGAGGCGATGCAGCAGCTGATGATCGACACGCTCGTCGCCGCGATCGAGGGGCGCGCGTTCGACGAGGAGGCGGTGATCGAGGCGGTGCGCAATACGCTGACCGACAAGGCGCTCGACGCCGCCTTTATCGGGGAGGCGGTGCTGCTGCCGAGCGAGGCATTCCTCGGCGATCAGCTGGCGGTGATCGATCCGTCGGCCATCCGCAAGGCGCGCTCCCACCTGCGCCAGCGGCTCGGCCGCGAGCTGGAGGCGGAGTGGCGCGCCGCCTACGCCGCCTGCGCCGGCAACCGCTTCGAATATACGCCGTCCGCCAAAGGCCTGCGCCGGCTGCGCACGGTGGCGCTCGGCTATCTCGACGATGGCGGCGCGGCCGATGCGGCGAAGCTGGCGCTCGCCCAGTTCGAAGGCGCCGACAACATGACCGACCGGCAAGGTGCCCTCTCCACGCTCGCCAACGGTACCGCGCCGGAGCGTGAGACGGCGCTCGCCGCCTTCTACGATCGCTACAAGGGCGATGCGCTGGTGCTGGACAAATGGTTCACCACGCAGGCGATCTCGATGCGCGACGATACCGCCGAGGCGGTGGAGAAACTGGCCCAGCATCCCGATTTCACATTGGCGAACCCCAACAGGATGCGCGCGCTGGTCGGTGCCTTCGCGGCCAACCAGTTCGCCTTTCACGTGGCCGACGGGCGCGGCTACCGCTTCGTGGCGGACATGATCCTGAAGGCGGACAGGCTCAATCCGCAGTCGGCGGCGCGGCTGGTGCCGCCGCTCGGCCGCTGGCGGCGGTTCGAGCCGCGCCGCGCCGCGCTGATGAAGGCCGAGCTGGAGCGGATCGTCGCGACGCCGGGCCTGAGCAAGGACGTATTCGAGCAGGCGAGCAAGAGTTTGGCCTAGCCGCCTGATCCTCCCCCGCCAGGGGGAGGGTGGCGCGCGTAGCGTGACGGAGGGGGCGGGCGGCGGAGTTTGATCGGCCGGGGTATCGCAGTCCTCCCCTTCCGTCGCCACCTCCCCTGGCAGGGGAGGATGAAGACGTTACCGTCCCACCCAATCCGCGACCTGAGCCGCTACATCATTCGCGGCGGCGTTGATCGCAGCACCGGCGCTGCTCTCGTCGATCTTGCCGTTCACCGGCGCCTTCGCCTCGAAGCGGCGAGTCTCCACCTGATCGCCCGAGCGAACCAGCGTCGCGTCATAGACCACCGACGCCTGGTTGCCGCTGGCGTCGATCCCGAACTCGCTGATCCGTCCGCCGAGCCGCGGGCCGGACGTCAGGGCGGCGTCGCGTGGGGTCAGCGTCGGGCGGCCGGTGCGCGCCGTGATCGTCTCGGCAAGCAGGTCGCGGAAGATGTGGCTGGGCGCGTCGATCCACTGCGCGTCCTTCACATAGGCCACCTCGGTTGCGCCCACGCGCACCGGCACACGGTTGTTCGACAGTTCCACCGGCGCCGACGGGAAGCTGACCGACACCGCCATGCCCTTGGCCAGAACCACGCCGCTGTTGGCCGGCGCCTCGGTGACGGGCGTCAGCCGCAGCAGCTGCGGCGGCACCTTGGCGCCGAAGCTGACACAGCCGGCCAGCACCAGCGGCAAGGCGATCAGGGGAAGGACACGCTTCGTCATCATATTCTCCCCCATCTCAATGCCCCTTATAATCCGGCAGCTTGCGGCCGAGCACGCCGCCGCCGCCCGAATTGAGCCGGTTAGCCGTCTGGGTCAGCGCCTCGGCCATGTCGGAGAGGTCGCGGACCAGCTGGTCGATCTGCGGCGCGGTCTGCTTGCTGAGCCTCTGCACGCCCGGCTTGGCCTGGTCGATCATCTCGTTGAGATTGTCCGCGGCCTGCTTGGCCGACGCGATCGTCTTGTTGAGATTGTCCATCAGCGGGCGGCCCTGCTTGTCGAGCAGGTCGTTGGTCGTGCCGGCCACCTTGCTGATCTGCTCGGCCGCATCGCCCGCCTGCTTGATCGCCACCTGCGTGTTGGCGAGCGTCTGCTTCAGCTGCGGCGTCGCATCGGCGAGGTCGGACGAGACCTTGTCGATATTCTGCAGGATGTGGCGGATCGAATTCTGGTTGCGATCATCGAGCAACTGGCCGAGCCGGTCGGTCAGCACCTGCAGCTTCTTCATCAGCTCCGGCGCGGAATTGAGCAGGCCGGCGAGCGCTCCCGGCCGCGTCGGGATCACCGGCACGCCGAACGGCCCGACGTCGGTGATCGGCGGCTCGCCCTTCTGCGCGCCGCCGAGATTGACCTGGGAGACGCCGGTGAAGCCGACGCCCGCGACGGTGGCGGTGGTGCCCTTCAGGATCGGGGTGTTCTCGTCCACCGAGATGCGCACGCGCACGAGGCTCGGCTGGTCCGGCATCAGCTTGATGTCGTCGATCTTGCCGACCGGCACGCCCGAAAAGGCGACCGCCGAACCCTTCGCCAGACCGTCCACCGAATTGGGGAAGAAGATGTCATATTCCCGCTGGTGGCCGTTGCCGACCTGCATCATCCAGATGATGAAGGCGACCGCGATGGCGACGATGGCGAGCACCACCCCGCCGACGAGCACATGGTTAGAGCGCGTTTCCATCAAGTCCCCTCGTCGGTGCCAAGTTCGTCACTGCCGGTGAGCTTGGTCGCCTCTTGCGGGGAGAGGGCGTGCTTGCTCTCCTCCTCGGCGCGCTCGGCAGAGTCCTCGGCCGCGCGGCCGCGCGGTCCGTTGAAATATTCCTGGATCCACGGGTGATCCAACGCCACCAGTTCCTCGATCGTTCCGACCGCCACCACCTTCTTGTCGGCGAGCACCGCGACGCGGTCGCAGATGGCGTAGAGCGTGTCGAGATCGTGGGTGATGATGAAGACGGTGAGGCCCAGCAGGTCGCGCAGCGTCTTGATCAGATTGTCGAACGCGGCGGCGCCGATCGGATCGAGGCCGGCGGTCGGCTCGTCGAGGAAGATCAGTTCCGGGTCGAGCGCCAGGGCGCGGGCGAGGCCGGCGCGCTTGCGCATGCCCCCCGAAAGCTCGGACGGATATTTGCTCGAGCTTTCCGGCGGCAGGCCGGAGGCGACGATCTTGTAGGTGGCGATCTCGTCGAGCAGCTGGTCGTCGAGCTTGGGATAATATTCGCGGATCGGCACCTGCACGTTCTCGGCCACCGAGAGCGTCGAGAAGAGCGCGCCGCCCTGGAACAGCACGCCCCAGCGCTTGCGCACCGCCTCCGATTCGACATCGGAGCTGCCGCCGGTGGTGAGCTCGCCGAACACCTCCACCTCGCCGGCGGTGGGCTGCTGCAGCCCGATGATCGACCGCATCAGCACCGACTTGCCGGTGCCCGATCCGCCCACCACGCCGAGGATCTCGCCGCGCTTCACATCGAGATCGAGATTCTCGTGAACGACCTGCTCGCCGAAGCGGTTTTCGAGGCCGCGCACGCGGATGATGATATCGTCCTCGGGCTCCGGCGCGGGGCGGGGACGCTGGGCGCGGCTCGCCATCAGATCCACCCGATCGAGGCGAAGAAGACGGCGAAGAAGGCGTCGAGCACGATCACCAGGAAGATCGACTGCACCACCGCGCTGGTGGTGCGCAGGCCCACCGCCTCGGCATTGCCTTCCACCTGCATGCCCTGGAAGCAGCCGGCCATGGCGATGATCAGCCCGAACACCGGCGCCTTGATGAGGCCCTGATAGACGTCGGTCATTGGCACGACCTCGCGGATGCGCGCGACGAAGGTGACCGGCGGCAGGTTGAGCGACAGCCAGCTGAACAGTCCGCCACCGATCATCGCCATCATCGCCGCATAGAAAGCGAGGCAGGGCATCATCAGCACTGCCGCGATCACGCGGGGCAGCACCAGCGCCTCCATGGGGGCGAGGCCGATGGTGCGCATCGCGTCCACTTCCTCGGCGAGCTTCATCGATCCGATCTGCGCGGCGAAGGCGGAGCCGGATCGGCCGGCGACCATGATCGCGGTCATCAGCACGCCGAGCTCGCGCCAGGTCAGGCGGCCCACGAGGTTGATCGTATAGACCTCGGCGCCGAACTGGCGCAGCTGGATCGCGCCCTGCTGGGCGATGACGATGCCGATCAGGAAGCTCATCAGGCCGATGATCGCGAGTGCGTCCACGCCGACCACCTCGAACTGCTTGATCGTGGCGTTGGTGCGGAAGCGCTTGGGGTTCAGGATCACGTTCCAGAAGGCGATCAGCGTCGCGCCGAAGAAATCGACGAGTCCGATCAGCGTGCGCCCGGCGATCGACGTCGCAGCGCCGACATGTTCCAGCACGCGGCGGAAGGAGGGGCCGTCGTCGGGCTTGATCTGGAACGGCTTGTCCACCGTGCCGACCTTCTCGATCAGCTCCTCGGCCTTCTCGCTCGCGCCCTCGACCTTGACGTCGTGGTCGCGCTTCAGCCGGTGGACGATCCAGGCGCCGACCGTGTCCATGCGATCGACGCCCGACAGATCGACCGTGTCGGGCGAGGTGTCGAGCCGCTCCAGCCGGTTCGGCACGTCGCCCAGCTGCGCGAGCGTCCAGCCGCCCGTGAAGCGGAGCGTCCGGTCTTCCTGCGTGAAGTCGGCGGCGGCGGCTTGGGCGGTCGTCATGCGGTGCGGAGGATGCGGCAGAACGAAGCCCCCGGCAAGCGGGCAGAATTTGTGTCGCGGATGAGATGCGTTGCGGCCGGAAACCTGCCAAAGGGGCGGCCATGGGTTCGGAAGTGCATCAGGGCGTCGCGTTCCTCGGCGTCGCGCGAAACGATACGCGCGTCTTCGGGCTGACCCCCGCCGAGCGCGCGCGCCGCTTCGCCGCCAAGGCCAAACTGGCGCCGGTCGATCGGGTTCCCGCGCAAGGCCCGGTGATCGTCGCCGATCTTGGTTTCGCCTGGGATCCGGCCTGGCTCGCTTACCTACGCGATCATCGTGACCTGGCCGTGACATGGCGGGGCCGACCGGCGCTGGTCAGCTGTGCCGACGCTGCGCAGGCGGCCGCGGTGGCTGCCGCGATCGAGGCGGGCGCGCCGTTGCCGCCGGGCCTTGCCGTTCAGGATGCCGAACTCGACGCCAGCCTCTACAATGCGTCGCTGCGCAAGCGCGAGAACGCCTATCTGCTGCCGCTGGCGCCCGAAGCCGTGCGGGTCATCGAGAAGGCCAGCTACGACGCCAGCTACAAGGGGGTGACCGATATCCTCACCCTCTATCTGTGGCGGGGCGCGGCGTTCTACATCACCCGCTGGGCAGCGTACATGCGGATGACGCCCAACATGATCACCCTGTTCGGCATGATACTGTGCGTCTGGGCCTTTTTCCTGTTCTGGGAAGGGCATTTCGCCGCGGGCCTGCTGGTCGGGCTGGTCTTCATGGTGCTCGACACGGTCGACGGCAAACTGGCGCGCTGCACCGGCACTTCGTCCGAATGGGGCAACATCCTCGATCACGGCGTCGACCTCGTCCACCCGCCCTTCTGGTACTGGGCGTGGGGGATGGGCTGTGCGGCGTGGGGGCTGGCCTTCGGATCGACCGAGTTCTGGACGATCATGATCGTGCTGGTCGCCGGCTACGCCGTGCAGCGCGCGATCGAGGGCGCGTTCATCGCGGCCTTCGGCATCCATATCCATGTCTGGGAGCGGATCGACAGTCGCTTCCGCCTGATCACCGCGCGCCGCAACCCGAACTACATCCTGATGTTCGCGAGCCTGATCGTGATGCGGCCGGACTGGGGGCTGATCTGGGTGGCATGGTGGACGGCGCTCTCCTGCCTGTTCCATCTCGTCCGGCTGGGGCAGGCCTATGCGGTACGGGCAAAGGGGCGAGAGGTGGTCTCTTGGTTGGTCTGACCGCGCTGCTGCTGGCGGGGCGGCGGCCGGGCACCGATGCGCTGGCGGCGAGCCGGGGCGAGACGCTCAAGGCACTGATCCCGGTCGCGGGCACGCCGATGGTGGCGCGCGTGGTCGAAACCCTGTTCGCGACGCCCGACATCGCGCAGGTCCGCGTGATGACGCAGGACACGGCGGCGATCGGCGCCGTGCTGCCGGACGATCCGCGCCTCGGCTTCCTGCAATCGGGCAGCGGCATCGCGCTGTCCGTCTCGTCGGCGTTGAGAAGCGGCGATGCGCCATTCCCGCTCTTCCTCACCACGGCGGATCATGCGCTGCTGCGGCCCGAGACGATCGTCGAGTTCCTGTCCGCCGCACAGGGCGCCGATGTTGCGGTCGGCGTGGTCGAGCGAGCGGTCGTGGAAGCGCGCTTCCCGCAGACGAAGCGCACGTGGCTGCGCTTCCGCAAGGGTGACTGGACGGGCGCCAATCTCTTCTATTTCGCCTCCCCCGCCGCACTGCCGGTGATCGAGAGCTGGGCCTCGGTCGAGCAGGACCGCAAAAAGGGCTACCGACTGATCGCCGGCTTCGGGATCGGCCTGCTGCTGCGTGCCGCCACCCGGACGATCACGCTGCACGACGCGGTGGCGCGAGCCGGCAGGCGGCTGGGCGCCAACGTGCGGATGGTCGGCCTCTCCGATCCGCTGGCGGCGGTGGACGTCGACAAGATCGCCGACCTCGAACTGGCCGAAGCGGTGCTGGAGGGCCGGGCGTGACCGAGATCGCCATCTACGACATGGACCGGACGATCACGCGCACCGGCACCTATACGCCTTTCCTGATCCATGCCGCGCTGCACCGTGCGCCGTGGCGGCTTCTGTTCCTGCCCTTCGCACTGCTGGCGATGCTCGGTTACGCGCTCAAGATGATGACGCGCGCGCGGCTGAAGGAGATCAACCAGTCGCTGCTGCTCGGCCGCCGAATTTCACGCGCGGACCTCGCCCCGCTCACCGCCAGCTTCGCCGAGCGCGTGTGGCAGCTCAACACCTTGCCCGGCGCACTCCGCCAGATCGAGGAGGATCGTGCCGCCGGCCGCCGCCTCGTCCTCGCTACAGCCTCCTACCGCCTCTATGTCGAGGCGATCGCTGCGAAGCTGCGCTTCGACGACGTGATCGCCACCAACTCGATCATCGGCATCGACGCGCGGGTGACGGCGAAGATCGATGGCGAGAATTGCTACGGCCCCGCCAAGCTCCGCATGATCGAGAGCTGGTTCAGGGCCGAAGGAATCGATCGCGCGAAGGTGAAGGTGCGCTTCTATTCGGACCACGCCTCCGACGCGCCGGTGATGGAATGGGCCGACGAGCCGTTCGCGGCCAATCCCAGCACGAAGATGCGCGCGCTCTCCGCGAAGCGGGGATGGCCCATCGTCGATTGGGACCTGTGATCAGGCGCAGTCGCGGATGATATTGCTGGCGTAGAAAAGGTGTCGGCCGTCCTCGACATCGGCCATCGCGGCGAGCTTGCCGGCCAGATCCTGCAACCAGCGGGCATCATCGTCATTCGCCGCGCGCTGGGCGCGGACATGGCATTGCACCGCCTGATAGCGGAGCTCGATCTGATCCAATTTCGCCTCCCTTCGCTGCAATGCCGCATGAACGCGGATCAGCCATTCGGGTCGTAGTTAACCGACGATTAGAGCTTCTTGTGCGACGAACCGAAAGAAAACATGGTTAAGGCACTTTCACCATGATTGCGGCGTTCTGGCCCGATCGAGGATAATTCGCCATGGATGTCGAGCATCTGCAAATCGCCCTGGAGACGGCCCGCCGCAGCGGGATGACCCCGCGCGAGGCGCTGATCCATTGGGATCTGGCGGGCGGCGTCGCATCGGGCGAGGGATCGGTCCACTGGGCGATCCTCGCGATCGATCTGGCGATGGAAGGGCGGCCGGTCGCACCGGCCGCCCCGCCGGTCACACCGCCCTGAGCGCCTGATCGAAGTCGGCGATCAGGTCGTCGGCATTTTCGACGCCCACCGAGATGCGCACCAGATTGTCGGTGATGCCGAGCTCCTGCTTGCGCTCGTCCGGCACCGAGAGGTGCGTCATCGCCGCCGGGCAGGAGGCCAGCGTCTCGGTGCCGCCGAGGCTGACCGCGAGCTTGGCGATCTTCAGCGCGTCGAGAAAGGCGAAGCTCTCGCGCTCGCCACCCTTGAGGTAGAGCGAGAAGGTCGATCCCGCGCCCGTGCAATGGCGGTTGTAGATGTCGGCCTGGCGGCTGCCTTCCTTGAGGAAGCCGAGATAGCCGACGCTCTCCACCTTCGGATGATCGCGAAAGAAGGCGCAGACCTTGGCGGCATTCTCGCCCGCGCGGCTCATGCGCAGCTCCAGCGTTTCCAGTGAACGAAGCAGCATCCAGGCCGTGTTCGGATCGCTGATCGTGCCGATGGTGTTGCGCATCATGCGGATCGGATCGATCCACGCCTTGCGCCCCGAGACGCCGCCTGCGACGAGATCCGAATGGCCGCCGGCATATTTGGTGAGGCTGTAAACCACTAGATCCGCGCCGTGCTGGAGCGGCTGCTGCCACAGCGGCCCCAGGAAGGTATTGTCGATCGCGATCGGCGGCTTGGCCTCACCGTCGAGCAGCCGGTCGCGCACTCGCGACACCGCTTCGATATCCACGAGTGCGTTGGTCGGGTTGGCGGGGCTTTCGAGGTAGATGAGCGAGACGTTGCCCTGCGCCTTGGCGCGCTCGACGACGGACTCGATCTCGGCTTCGGTCGCACCGGCCGGGAAATCGAGGAAGGTGACGCCGAAGCGGCCGAGGATGCGGCCGATCAGCGTCTCGGTCGCCGCGTATAGCGGGGCGGAATGGACGATCACGTCGCCTGGCTTGACCAGCGCGAGCATCAATGTCGCGATCGCAGACATGCCCGAAGAGAACACCAAAGCGTCCTCAGCATCCTCCCATATGCCCAGACGATCCTCGAGGATTTCCTGGTTCGGCCCGTTGAAGCGCGAATAGACGAGCCCGTCGGCGCCGCCCGGCCGCTTGCCGGTCACACCTTCGAAGTGGCGCTTGCCCGCCGCTGCATTCTCGAACACGAAGGTCGAGGTCAGGAAGATCGGCGGCTTGAGCGACCCTTCGGACAGTGCCGGATCGAAGGCGTGGCCCATCATCAGCGTCGAAGGGGAGAGACGGCGCCCGCCCACCTCCAGCACGTCCGCCTTGGGGCGGCGGCGGGGGGTGGCGCCGGTCAGCTCGGCCTCGGTCTCTGGGGTCTTGTGATCGGTCATGATATCCTCTCGGAGTCGTCACGGCGTGACGCTATAGTATCACTTGTAACCGATTGGGGAGGACTTGCCATGTCGATCGCCGTCGTTTCGATACCCGTGACCGATCAGGCCGCCGCAAAGGCCTTCTATGTCGACAAGCTGCTGTTCGATGTGATGCGCGACGAGGCGATGGGGCCGGAGATGCGCTGGATTCAGATGCAACCGAAGACCGGCGGCTCGTCGATCGCGCTGACGACATGGTTCGAGAATTTGAAACCGGGCGGCCAAACCGGGCTGATGAACCATGTGCCCGATATCGACGCCGAATATGAGCGGCTGGTGAGCGTCGGCATCGAGGCCTCGCCGATCGAGGAACAGCCGTGGGGGCGCTTCACGATGTTCCAGGATCCCGACGGCAACGGCTGGATCTTCGCGACGCTGACCTCGCCGCAGGAATTCGTCACGAAGTAGGCAGCCCGATCAGCGAAATCTGACGCCCGTATCCCGGCTCGCCGCGATGGGTGGCGCGGCGGTAGCTGAAGAAGCGGTCCTCAGCCGGATAGGTGTCGAGGCCGAGCGCCTCGATTCGCCGCACGCCCGCCGCCGCGAGGCGCGCAACGACATAGGCCTCGATGTCGAACTGGTGGTGGCCGGAGCGGCCGGCGAGGAAGAAGCGCTCGTTCTCCGGATCTTGGGCGACGAAGCGGGCGAGAAAGCCATCGTCCACCTCGTAGCTCGCCCGGCCGATGCACGGGCCGACGGCGGCAGCGATGCGGCTGCGATCGGCGCCGAGCGTCTCCATCGCCTCGATGGTGGCGAGCGAGACGCCGCCGATCGCGCCCTTCCACCCCGAATGCGCGGCGCCGACCACGCCGGCCTCAATGTCCGCAAATAGGACCGGCACGCAGTCCGCCGCCAGCACGCCGAGCAGCATGTCGGGCCGGTCGGTGACCAGCGCGTCGGCATGAGGGCGGGTATCGTCGGGAAAGGCGTCCGCCACCACCGCGATCGCGCTATGGACCTGGTGCACCGTCGCCAGCCTCGCACCCGGCTTCACAGCCTCGACGGCGCGCCGCCGGTTCTCGTGGATCGCGTCGCGATCGTCGTCCGATCCGAGGCCGACGTTGAGGCCGGCATGGATGCCCGTAGAGACGCCGCCGCGCCGGCCGAGGAAGCCGTGCGGCACGTCGGCCAGCGCATCCGCCCTGATGACTTCGACCGTCATAGCGCCACGCAATAGATGCGGTCGTCGTCGGCCTGTTCGCCGACCATGAAGGGGTGCGCGCCGATCTCGACCATGCCGTAGCGCGCATAGAAGCGCCGGGCTCGGTGATTGTCCGAATAGACGCTCAGCACGAGATGCGGAGCATTCGCTTCGCGTGCGAGCCCGATCCCCCATTCCATCAGCGCCTGCGCGACCCCCTGACCCTTCCAGGGCGAGAGCACGTAGAGCTGCTTCAGTTCCGCCGCGCCCTCCGGCACCGGCGGGGACGGGAGGCCGCACGGACCCATCTTGCAGAAGCCGGCGATAGCGCCGTCGTCCACGGCAACGCGAATGCGATAATCGGGGTGCCCGATCTGCGCGGGCAGGCCGGCGGGGCTGAATGCGTCGCGCAGGAAGCTTTCGAGATCTTCCCTGCGGTAGAGATGGCCGAACGTCTCGACGAAGCTGTCCGCTGCCATCTTCGCCAGCGCGGGGCCGTCCTCGGGCCGTGCGTCGCGATACTCGATCATCCAAATCCTCCCGGCATCGGCCAGCCCGGCGCGGTGATCGCCAGCGCCTTGAACAAAGTGCCCATTGCGTCGGGCGCGCACAGGCGGCGCCACGCGGCCTCGATCTCGCTCTGGCGGTTCGGGGCCGCGCGGGCAAGCGTCGCGGCACGCGCGGTGATGCCGAGTGCGCCGAGCAGGGCACCCTGCGTCGTTACCTGGTGCGCAACGGCGCCCTCGGCATGCGCCGCCTCGGCCAGCGCCGCGAAGTCGACATGGGCGGTGAGATCCTGCTCGCCGGGCGCCGCGAAGGGGTCGGCGAAGCGGTGGCGGCGCAGCGCCTGCAGCGTGTCGCCGGCGAGCGGCCCCTCATAGCCGTAATCGATCGCCAGCAGCGCGCCGCCCTGCGCGACGATCCGCGCCGCGAGATCGCGCAGGATGGCGACGGAGGCGGGCGAGGTTTCGATCACGTCGCCGTCGCTCACCGCGTCGGGCACCACCGCATCGAAGCGCTGCGCGCCCACCGTGGGGACGAAGCGATCGCCGTCGCAATCGACCATCCGCTCGCGCCAGCCCGCTTCGGTGCGGACGATCTGGCGGATCGGGAGCGCATCGAAGAATTCGTTGGCGACGACGATCAGCGGCCGGTCGGTCGGCAGGGTATCGATGCCATCGTGGTGCGTCGCGCCCGGCACCGCTCGCCGTTGTGCCTCGCGCAGCAGCGGGCTGGTCTCGACGAGATGGGCAGGCGGCGTCAGCACCGCCTTGGCGATCGCGCGCAGCGCATCGGCCGAAAGCGTCCCCCGCCCCGGACCCAGCTCCACCCATGCAACGTCCGGCTTTCCAGCACGAAGCCACAGGTCCGCCGCCCACAGGCCGATCAGCTCGCCGAACATCTGGCTGATCTCGGGCGCCGTGGTGAAGTCTCCGGCGGCGCCCAGCGGATCGCGCGTCGCGTAATAATGGGCGTTGCACAGCGCCATATAGTCGGCGAGCGGGATCGGCCCGCCGCCCGCGATCAGGCGCCGCAGCCGCTGTTCGAGCTCAGGCGACGCTCTCGCTCCCGGCGATCGGCTCGATCCGCAGGCGACGGCCCCGCGCGGTCGCGATCAGGTAGATCCCGCCGATCAGCATCGGCAGATCGAGCAGCTGGCCCATATGGATGGTGGTGGCGAGGAAGGTGCCGTCGAACTGGCGATCGGGCTCACGGAAGAATTCCACGAAGAAGCGGAAGGCGCCGTAGCCGGTCAGGAAGGTGCCGCACAGCAGGCCGGGCTGGTAGCGCGCGGTCTTCGATTTCCAGAACATCAGGTTGAGGATGGCGAAGAGCATCAGCCCTTCCAGCCCCGCTTCGTAGAGCTGGCTCGGATGGCGCGGCCAGGGGCCGGCGGCGGGATCGGGGAAGACGATCGCCCATGGCACCGTCGTCACCTTGCCCCACAGCTCGCCGTTCACGAAATTGGCGAGGCGGCCGAAGAACAGACCGATCGGCGCCACGCAGGCGATGTAATCGGAGAAGCGCAGCAGGCTGAGCCCGTTGCGGCGGCAGAAGCTCCACATCGCCAGCGCCACCGCCGCGGTCGCGCCGTGAAAGGACATGCCGCCCTCCCACAATTTCAGCATGTCGACCGGGTTCTGGAGATAATTGTGGAGGTCGTAGAACAGGATGTAGCCGATCCTCCCGCCTGCGATCACCGCGATCGTCGCCCAGAAGACGAAATCGTCGGCATGGCGCCGCGCCATCGGGGCGCCGGGCCGGTCGATCAGCCTGAGCACGTACCACCAGCCGGCGAGGATGCCGGTGATGTAGGCGAGCGAGTACCAGCGCACCGCGAACCAGCCGATGCGGAAGATTTCCGGGTGGAGGTGGAGATCGGTGAAGTGGATGTAGTGGGCGGGCAAGATGCGGTCCTCGGGCGGCGAGCGCCTTCCTTAGAAGGGATGATGCGCGGGGGCTAGGCTGTGCGCCCGGCTCGCCGTATCACGATCGTCATGGCGGGGATTACGCGGCGCGGGCTTCTGATCGGTGGTGGGGCCGGCGTCGGGCTGGTCGTCGGCTGGAGCCTCTGGCCACGTCGTTACGGCGTGAACTTGGTCGCGGCGCCCGGCGAGACGATCCTCGGCCCCTTCCTCAAGATCGGCACGGACGGGCACGTCACCATCGTCGTGCCGCAGGTCGAGACCGGGCAGGGGGCGTGGACCGCTTTGCCCCAGATCCTCGCCGACGAACTGGGCTGCGACTGGCGGACGGTCGCCATCGAGCCCGCGCCGATCGGCCCGGCCTATGCCAACCGCCTCGCCGCCGAGATGCTGGCCGGGGACGTGCCGCCGCCCGCCCTGCGTGGCCTCTCCATGGCGGGCGCCGATCGCTGGGCGGCGGCGCATGATGCGATGCTGACCGGCTTCTCCACCTCGATCCGCGCGTTCGAGCAACCGTTGCGCGAGGCGGGGGCGACGGCGCGCGCACTGCTCTGCATGGCGGCGGCGGCGCATTGGGATGTCGACTGGCGCGCCTGCGACACCGATGCGGGCTTCGTGCTGCGCGCGCCGGACCGGATGCGCTTCGCCGATCTCGCCGCCGAGGCGGCGCGCCACACGCCGCCCAGGGAGCCGCCGCTGCGCGCGCCGCGCGGTCTGTCGGGAAGCGCGGTGACACGTCTCGATGCGCCCGCCAAGGTCGACGGCTCCGCCCGCTTCGCCGCCGACGTGCGGCTGACCGACATGCTGTTCGCCGCGATCCGGCAGGGGCCGCCGGGCGACAGCCGGCTGGTCGACTGGGATCGGGACGGCGCCAAGGCGATCCCCGATCTGTTCGCGGTGATCGACCAAGAGGACTGGATCGCGGTGCTCGCCGACAATCAGTGGGCCGCCAACCGTGCGCTGGACCGGCTGGCGCCGCGCTTCGAGACGCGTGGCGGACTGGCCGACACCGCCTCGATCGGCCGCGCGCTCGACGCGGCTCTGGCGGAGGACGGCGCCAGCATCGCGAGCCACGGCAGCCCGGACAAGCTGCTCGGCGCCAATGCGGTGCGCGCCGAATACAGCGCGGGTCTCGCCGCCCATGCCGCGATCGAGCCGCCGGCCGCCGCCGCGCGCATCCGGGGCGACCAGCTGGAGATCTGGGCCGCCACCCAAGTGCCCGCCGCTGCCCGTGCGGCGGCTGCCCGCGCGCTCGGTTTCTCCGAGAGCGACGTGACGCTTTATCCCATGCCGATGGGCGGTGGGTTCGGGCAGGGCTTCGATACGCGCGCCGTCGAGCAGGCGGCGATCCTCGCGCACAACAGCGGCCGGCCGGTGCAGCTGACATGGTCGCGCGTCGAGGCCTGCCTGCACGACCCCTTCCGCCCGCCAGCCAAGGCGCGGCTCGCGGCGGCGCTGGGGCCGGGCGGGACGATCGCGGCATGGCATGCGAGGATCGCGGCACCCGCCGCCCTGCGCGCAACCGTCGAACGTCTGCACCTCGGCGTCTCGATCGGTCATGGCCGCGAACCGGTGGCGGTCGAGGGTGCGCTGCCGCCTTATGCGATCGGCGCCTATGCGGTGGACCATCATCTTGCCGACATCGGCCTGCCGACCGGCGTGCTGCGCGGCGAGGCGGCCGGCGCCAACACCTTCTTCGCCGAGAGCTTCATGGACGAGCTGGCCGACGAGGCGGGCATCGACCCGCTGTCCTTCCGTATCGCCCAGCTCGGTGCCAATCCGAGACTCGCTCATTGTCTCTCCACCGTCGCCAAGGTGGGCGACTGGCAGGGCGGCACGCCTGGCACCGCGCAAGGGCTCGGCTGTTTCGCGGGCTATGGAAGTTTCATCGCAGTGCTCGCCGAGGCGCGCGTGAACAATGGCCGGATCGTCGTCGACCGGTTGTCGGCGAGCGTCGACTGTGGGCGCACCATCAACCCCGATCTGGTGCGCCAGCAGATCGAGGGGGGACTGCTCTTCGCGCTGCCGGCGGCGATCGGCGATGCCGTCACCATGACGCGCGGGCTGGTCGATCAGCGGCGGATCGGCGCGCTGGGTCCCCCCACGCTCGCACACGCACCCGAAATCCGGGTGGACATCGTTGCGAGCAAGGCCGATCCCGGGGGTGTCTCGGGCCTGGCCGTGCCGCCGGTCGCGCCCGCCATCGCCAATGCCATCGCCGCCGCTACCGGGCACCGTTGCCGCACTCTGCCGTTGAGCCTGCCCGTATGAAGCCCGCCGACCATCCCCCCATCCCCGCGCCGAAGATCGGCGTGCTGCTGATCAACCTCGGCACCCCCGACGCGTCGGAAGCGGGGGCGGTGCGCCGCTATCTCGCCGAGTTCCTGTCCGATCCCCGCGTGGTGGAAATCCCGCGCGTGGTGTGGAAGCCGATCCTTCACGGCATCATCCTGCGCACCCGGCCGGCGAAGTCGGCGCACGCGTACAGGCAGGTCTGGACGGAGCAGGGCTCGCCGCTCGCCGCGATCACGAAGGCGCAGGCGGAAGGGCTGAAGGGACGGTTCGGCGAAGGCGTGATCGTCGATTACGCCATGCGTTACGGCCGGCCGGCCATCGCCGATCGCCTCGCCGTGCTCAAGCAACAGGGGTGCGAGCGCATCCTGCTGGCGCCGCTCTATCCGCAATATTGCGCGGCGACGACCGCCACCGCCAACGACGCCGCCTTCGCCGCGCTGGCGGCCATGCGCTGGCAACCCGCGATCCGCACGCTGCCGCCTTATTATGATGACCCGATGTATATCGACGCGCTGGCGACATCGGTTCGCAGGAGCCTCGCCGCTCTGGATTTCGCCCCGGATGCGCTGATCGCCAGCTTCCACGGTATGCCGCAGCGGACGCTGGAACTGGGCGATCCCTATCATTGCCATTGCC
Source organism: Sphingomonas chungangi (assembly GCF_013778325.1). Classification (GTDB taxonomy): domain Bacteria; phylum Pseudomonadota; class Alphaproteobacteria; order Sphingomonadales; family Sphingomonadaceae; genus Solisphingomonas; species Solisphingomonas chungangi. The sequence continues at coordinate 247,227 of NZ_JACEIB010000007.1, forward strand.
GGAAGACCGCGCGCCTTTTGTCCGATACGCTGGGGCGGGAACTGCTTGTCACTTTCCAGTCCCGCTTCGGCCGCGCGAAATGGCTGGAGCCGGCGACCGACACGACGCTCGCCGCGCTGCCCGCGAAAGGGGTGAAGCGCATCGCCATCGTCGCGCCCGGCTTCGCGGCCGATTGCGTGGAGACGCTGGAGGAGCTCGCCATCCGCGGACGCGAGACCTTCCTTGCGGCCGGCGGCACTCACTTCGCCGCGCTTCCCTGCCTCAATGCCAGCCACGAAGGTCTCCCCATGGCCGAAAGTGTCATCAAGCGGGAACTTGAAGGCTGGATGGCCGTCCCCTAGGCTCAGAACAATTCTCGGATAAAGGAGAGGCTTGATGACCCGCGTAGCGATCGTGACCGGCGGCACCCGTGGCATCGGCGAGGCGATCAGCGTCGCGCTGAAGGACATGGGTATCAAAGTCGCCGCCAACTATGCGGGAGACGACGCCAGGGCCAAGGCCTTCTCCGATCGTACCGGCATCCCGTCCTACAAGTGGGACGTGTCGGATTTCGATGCGGTTCATGCTGGCGTGGAGAAGGTCGAGCATGATCTCGGACCGGTCGACATCATCGTCAACAATGCTGGCATCACGCGCGACAGCACGATCCTGAAGCAGAGCTACGAGCAGTGGAAGGCGGTGATCGACACCAATCTCGGCGGCTGCTTCAACATGGCGAAGGCGACCTTCCCCGGCATGCGTTCCCGTGGCTGGGGCCGGATCGTCAACATCGGATCGATCAACGGGCAGGCGGGGCAGTACGGACAGGTCAATTACGCCGCCGCCAAGTCCGGCATCCATGGTTTCACCAAGGCGCTGGCGCAGGAAGGCGCGAAGTTCGGCGTTACGGTCAATGCGATCGCGCCCGGCTATATCGACACCGACATGGTCGCCGCCGTGCCGGAGGACGTGCTGGAGAAGATCGTCGCGAAGATCCCCGTCGGCCGTCTCGGCCATGCGAGCGAGATCGCGCGTGGCGTGGCATTCCTGGTGGCCGAGGATGGCGGCTTCGTCACCGGCTCCACGCTGTCGATCAACGGCGGCCAGCACATGTATTGAAAGGGGCATCACGCGCGCCTCCGTTCGTCCCGAGCGAAGTCGAGGTACGCGCGACAGGTGCGGCGTTCGAGGCGCGCATCTCGGCTTCGGCCGGCACGAACGGTCTGGAGGGAGGCTTGGGTTGGCAGGGCCCGTGAAGCGCTCGGTCGCGATCGCCGGCCATTCTACCTCGATCAGCCTCGAGCCGATCTTCTGGGATGCTTTGGCGGAGGCGGCGGTCGCGCTACGGCTGCCGCTCTCGGCGCTGGTCGCGCGGATCGACGCCGCGCGGATCGAGGCGGACGACCCGCCCAATCTGGCGAGCGCGATCCGCGTCTGGCTGTTCGAACGCGAGCGGAACAAGCATCTCGAAAATTACGTTGATAACGACTCGCAATAACAGATCGATTCCGTTATAGCGATTTGCGCGACCTCCACCCTCGGTCGCCTTTCCACCTGGGCGGCGCCGCATCGGCGCTGCCCTTTTTGGCGAACGAAAGGCCCCGCCGGGCTGACCAAAGACCGGCAGGGCCAGGAGAAGGGCACCACGAAGGTTCGGGTGTGTGATCATCATTGCCCGTCGCGCGCATCCCGGCAAGAAATTCCCTATCTATTGAATAGAGAATAACTATCGGGCGTGAAAGACGCCCCTTGCGATGGCGCGCGCGACGCAATCGGCGGCCGCCGATCCGATCCGCAAGATCTCCCGCTGGCGGCCCGCGTCGGCGGGGAGCGCCACCGCATCGCCAGCAATCGCGAAGACGATGTCGCCGTCGAAGGGGGTGTGTGCCGGCCGGACGGCGCGGGCGATGCCATCCTGCGCCATCATCGCGACGCGCTTCGCTTCGCCCTTGTCGAGAGCGGCGTTGGTGGCGACCACCACCAGCGTCGTGTTGGTTCCGGCCCGCGGACGGGTCAGCCGCCCTTCGGCGGGCATCGGATCGTGGGCGAGGGGTATGCCGTCCGGCGCCGCTCCGCCATATTCTCCGTCGATTTCGAACGGCCATGCCCAGAACGTCTTGCCGTCGGGCATGAACACCGAGCCGACCGGGTTCACGGCCGCCAGTGCGCCGACCATCAGGCCTTCGCCCAGATCGAGCGACACCGATCCGATCCCGCCTTTAACCTGCCCCGCGCGCGCACCGCGGCCGGCGCCGACCGAGCCGAGCGCGAAATCCTCCTCCGCCGCATCCACGGACGCGAGGCCGAGCGCGCGATAGGGCGGCATCTCGCCCCAGTCCTTGTCGCCTTCGCCGGCGAGGTCGAAGAGAATGGCCGACGGCACGATCGGCAGCGCCTTGCCCTCCGGCGCCAGCTTCAGGCCGACCCCGCGCACCGACAGCCGCGCGACCACCCCGTCGGCCGCCGCCAGCCCGAACACCGATCCGCCCGATAACACTACCGCATGGACGCCCGGCACGAGATTCTCGGGCGCCAGGGTGTCGGTCTCGCGCACGCCCGGCCCGCCGCCGCGCACGTCCACCGCCCCCACCCAGGCACTGTCGGTCAGGATTGTGGTGACGCCGGTGCCCGCCGCCTCGTCGGTCGCATGGCCGACGCGCAAGCCCGGCACGTCGGTGATCAGGTTGCGCGGGCCGGGCCTCATACGCCCGGGTCCGCCTCCAGCACCGCCGAGTCGATCCGCCGTAGCATCACGGTGAAGGTTTCCAGCTCCGCATCGGAGAAGCGGCCGAACACCGCGCGCTCCATCTCCAGCGCCTTGGGTGCGACCGCCTCGTAGAGCCGTGTCCCGGCCTCGCTCAGCGCCAGCAGCTGGGAACGCCTGTCGACGGGGTTCGGCTTGCGTTCGATCAGGCCGCGATCGGCCAGCGCGATGGCCGCCCGGCTCACGGTCACCTTGTCCATCCGGCTAAGCGACCCGATCTCCTGCTGGGTGATCCCCTCCCGTTCGGCGATCAGCGCGACCAAGCGCCATTCGGGGATCGTTAGGCCGAACAGCGCCTTGTAGGTGTCCGCCACGGCATCGCTCACCAGATTGCTGGTGTAGGACAGGCGATAGGGCAGGAAGCGCTCAAGGATCAGGTCACGGGGCATCGCGTTGGGGACGGTAGCATTTGACACCGGGCCGACAAGTCCATTATAGTTGCAATTGATACTATATCAGGAGCGCATGCCATGATCGAGGGCAACCCGCTGGGCCTCAACGGCTTCGAGTTCGTCGAATTCACTTCGCCCGATCCGGAGGCGATGGGGCGGCAATTCGAGCAGCTCGGCTTCACCGCGACGCACCGCCATCCGACCAAGAACGTCACCCGCTACAAGCAGGGCCGCATCAACCTGATGCTCAACCGCGACGAGGCGGGGCGCGTCGCCTCCTTCCGGGGCGAACATGGTCCGTCTGCCAGCGCGATGGCGTTCCGCGTCTCCGATCCCGCCAAGGCGATGGAATGGGCGCTGGCGCACGGCGCCAAGCGCACCGACGAGGACGATACCGTCATTCAGGGCATCGGGGGCTCGTACCTCTATTTCATCGCCGACGATCACGATCTCTATGCCGACTGGGCGGAGTTCCCCGGCTGGCGCGACGCGGAGGCGCGCAACTCGGTGGGCCTCGACCTGCTCGATCACCTCACCCACAACGTCAAGCGCGGCCAGATGCGGGTGTGGAGCGAATTCTACCGCACGCTCTTCAACTTCGAGGAGCAGAAATATTTCGACATCAAGGGCAAGGCGACCGGCCTGTTCAGCCAGGCGATGATCGCGCCCGACAAGGCGATCCGCATCCCGCTCAACGAGAGTCAGGACGACAACAGCCAGATCGAGGAGTTCATCCGCGAATATCATGGCGAGGGCATCCAGCACCTCGCGCTGACCACGCCCGACATCTACGAGACGGTCGAGCGGCTGCGCCAGCGCGGCGTGAAGTTGCAGGATACGATCGAGACCTATTACGAGCTGGTCGACAAGCGCGTGCCGGGCCATGGCGAGGATCTCGACCGGATGAGGAAGAACCGCATCCTGATCGACGGTGCGGTGGGCGAGGAGGGCTTGCTGCTCCAGATCTTCACCGAGAACCTGTTCGGCCCGATCTTCTTCGAGATCATCCAGCGCAAGGGCAATGAGGGCTTCGGCAACGGCAATTTCCAGGCGCTGTTCGAATCGATCGAGCTCGATCAGATCCGCCGCGGTGTGATCGCGGTGGACGCGTAACACATAAATCCGTCCGGGCTGAGCCTGTCGCAGCCCTGTCCTTCCCTTGACCCGGGTTTGAGAAGAAGGACAGCCCTTCGACTAGCTCAGGGCGAACGGAGCGGAATGAGATGACTTCGCACTACCTCCCGGGCTTCGCCAATCATGTCTCCACCGAGGCGGTGCCGGGCGCGCTGCCGATCGGGCGCAACTCGCCGCAGAAGGTGCCGTTCGGCCTCTATGCCGAGCAGCTTTCCGGCACCGCCTTCACCGTGCCGCGCGCCGAGAATCGCCGCTCCTGGCTCTATCGGATGCGGCCGACCGCCAACCATGCGCCTTTCGCGCGTTATGAAGGCGCGAAGCTGCTGCGTTCCGGCCCGTTCGATGAGGTGCCGCCCAGCCCCAACCGCCTGCGCTGGGACCCGCTGCCGATCCCGTCCGAGCCCACCGATTTCGTCGACGGCCTCTTCACCTATGGCGGCAACGGCGATGTTGCGAGCGGAGACGGCTGCGGCATCCACCTTTACGCCGCCAATCGGTCGATGCGGGATCGAGTCTTCTTCTCGGCCGACGGAGAGATGCTGATCCTGCCGCAGCAGGGCAACCTTCGCATCGTCACCGAGATGGGCGTGCTCGACCTGCCGCCGCGCCACGTCGCGCTCATCCCGCGGGGCGTGCGTTTCCGGGTGGAGGTGGACGGGCCGTCGCGCGGCTATGTCTGCGAGAATTACGGCCACCTCTTCCGCCTGCCCGATCTCGGCCCGATCGGCGCCAACGGCCTCGCCAATCCGCGCGATTTCGAGACGTCGGTCGCCTGGTTCGAGGATCGCGACGAGCCCACCGAGGTGATCCAGAAATTCCAGGGCCGGCTCTGGACCACCACCCTCGATCATTCGCCGCTCGACGTGGTGGCGTGGCATGGCAACCTCGCGCCCTGCCGCTACGACCTCGCCCGGTTCAACACGATCAACACGGTGAGCTTCGATCATCCTGATCCGTCGATCTTCACGGTGCTGACCTCGCCGAGCGACACGCCAGGCACTGCGAACGTCGATTTCGTGATCTTCCCGCCGCGCTGGATGGTGGCGGAAGGGACATTCCGCCCGCCCTGGTTCCACCGCAACGTGATGAGCGAGTATATGGGCCTGATCGAGGGCGCCTACGACGCCAAGGAAGGCGGCTTCGCGCCTGGCGGCGGATCGCTCCACAACCAGATGAACGGCCATGGTCCGGACGTCGCCAGCTATGAGAAAGCGGTCGACGCCGACCTCAAACCACACAAGATCGAGAATACCATGGCCTTCATGTTCGAAAGCCGCCGCGTCATCCGCCCGACCCGCTGGGCGAGCGAGACTCCGCTGCTGCAGAGCGACTATGACGAGGCCTGGTCCGGATTCGAGAAGGCAAGGCTGCCGCGATGATCCTCCACAATTACTGGCGATCGGGTACTTCTTACCGCACGCGGATCGCGCTCAACCTCAAGGGGCTGACCTACGAGCAGCGGGCCTATGATCTGCGGGCCGGGATGCAGAAGGATGCCGCCTACAAGACGCTCAATCCGCAGATGATGGTACCCACGCTGGAGACCGACGACGGCGCGCTGCTGACGCAGAGCCCCGCCATCCTCGAATGGTTGGAAGAGCGCTATCCCGAACCGTCGCTGCTCCCGAAAAACGCGAACGAGCGGGCCATCGTGCGTGCGATGGCCGCGCTGATCGGCTGCGATATCCACCCATTGGGCAACCTGCGCGTGCTGGGCCAGTTGCGCACGCAGTTCGGCGCGGACGGCGCGGCCGTGAAGCAATGGACGGCGCGCTGGATCGGCGACGGTTTCGCGGCGCTGGAGACGCTGATCGAGCGGCATGGCAGGCGCTTCGCCTACGGTGACGTGCCGACCCTGATCGAATGCTATCTGGTGCCCCAACTCTATTCGGCCGAGCGGTTCGAGGTGGACGTATCGCCTTACCCGCGCCTGCTCGCCGCTGCCAACGCCGCGCGCGCCTTGCCCGAGGTCGAAGCGGCGCACCCCGATCGCCAGCCCGACGCCGATCCGCAATGAGCGCCAAAAATTGACAGGGGGCGAGCGGCTGTACGCCACGCCCGCCGGCGTGCGCCTCGGCCCGCGCGACCTGATCGCGGACGGAAAGGCGCGCAACTTCGTGCTGCAGATGAAGGCCGGGCGCTTCCACGGATTCGTGGTGCGTCGGGGCGATGCGGTGTTCGGCTATGTCGATCGCTGCCCGCATGCCGGTTTGCCCCTCACACAGACGCTCGACGATTATCTGACGCCCGATGGCGCGCTGATCGCGTGCAGCTGGCACGGCGCCTTGTTTCAGCCCGAGACCGGCGCCTGCGTCGGTGGCCCGTGCATGGGTCAGTCGCTGACCCCGTGGCCGGTGGCGTTGCGCGACGGGGCGATCGTCACGGCCTGAGCCGCTGGTGGAACAGGTGCGTCGCCATCGCGGCGCCCAGCACCGGGGCGAGCAGGTTGACGATCGGCAGCAGGAACACGCCCGTCACCATCATCCCCATCACCGCCCGGTCGCCGCGCGTGCCGCGCAGCCATGCCCGCGTCGCCGGGTCGTCGAGGTGCCGGGCCGCGACCATCTCGCCGAGGTCGCGGCCGAAGGCGACGCCGTTCACCGCCACGAACAGCAGCACCGTGCCGATCCCCGTCACCAGCAGCAGGATGTAGAAGGGCAAAGCGATCAGGTTGCAGATCAGCACGCGCAGGCTCGATTTCAGCCCCAGCAGCACGCCGCGCGCCCAGCCCAGTGGCTTGGCGGACGCCAGTGCCTCCGGATAGCGCCGCGCCTCCACCGCCGCGACGATGCGGTCCATATAGGCCGAGATCACGCCGATCGCGATCGCCGGGAACAGGAACCAGATGCCGAGCGCGGTAAGCAGGAAGGCGCCGAGGCCGCTCGTGCCGCCGCCCAGCGGGCAGCTGTCGTCCTCCGACCACCAACTGCACGGATCGGCCCCGTGCAGTGCCCAGCCGAGCAGGAATCCCAGCACCACGAAGATCGCCAGCGTCGTCAGCAGCGATCGGCCGAGGATGCGCAGCACCCGGACATCGCCGAGATCGTCGAGCGCGAGGAAGAAGGCGCGGATCATGCCGCCTCTACGGGCCAGTCGCGGCGCGGTTCCGTCGCTAGAACACCCGGCGCAGGTCGGCGAGCGCGCACTGGCCCTCGACGATCGGCGGCTGCTTGGCCGCGATCGCCATGGCGCTGGCGTTCTGGCGCCAGATGTGCAGGCTCGACCGGTTGATCGTGAACGGCCCGAAGCGGACGGCATCGGGCATGAACACCGCTTTCATCTCCGATCCGCCGCCGGTGTCCGGACGCGAGGGCGTGACCGTCCCCTTCTCCTCGTTGACGATCACGTCGAGCTGATAGGGGCGGGTGGGGTCCGCCATCGTGCAGGTGAGCGTGACGACGCCGTTCTGCGCCTGCGCGATCGATCGGCCGGACGCGGCTGCCAATCGCCGGCCGCGCGGCGCGGGCGCCTCCGGCGGGGTCACGCCGGGGACCACCAGCGCCGATTGCGGCAGCGGCGCCGGGGCCGCCGCTGCCGCGTCCTTCGCGGCCTGCTTCTGCGCCTCGGCGTCGCGCTCCGCCTGGTCCGCCTTCTCGTCCTCGGGCGAGAGGTCCTCCGATCGGGCGACGAACTCCGCGACATGCTGCCCGTGCGCGGACAGCGTCTTCATGATCTCGAACTCGCATTTCAGGTTGGCGCCGCGCGGCTCGATCACGCGCACCGGCGCGCCGAGCGCCCAGCTCTGGCTGAGGGTCTTCAGATTGTCGTCGGACACGGGATGCTGGCCATATTGGACGAAGCATTTGTCGTGCCTGGCGGTCACCACGATTTCCGGGGAGGGCGGAGCCGCCGGAGCGGAGGCGGACGCGGCTTGCAGGGCGAGCAGGAGACTCAGCATCGCGATGCAGACTATCGGCTGACCGGCCCGGCGCAAAGCGCGCATCACGCAGGCCCCGGCGGGGGCGCTGCGGACGATATCGATTCTTCTTGAAGAAGCTGGTCGGGGCGACAGGATTCGAACCTGCGACCCCCAGACCCCCAGTCTGATGCGCTACCAGGCTGCGCTACGCCCCGACCTAGGCGGCGCCCACTAGGGGAAGCCTCCGCGCTTGGCAAGCGCTCTTCGCCTTGATGGAGCGCAAGCAGCATGGTAGGCGCCCGCGCTTCAACACCAGGGCTGCGAGTAGACGCGCCCCAGCCAGGCTAGACCCGCACGATGTTCTCGTCCCCCGCATATGCCCAGGCCGCCGGCGGCGCGCCCGCTGCTTCCGGCTTCCTGACCTCGTTCGGCCCGCTCATCCCGATGATCCTGATCATCGGCATCATGTACATGCTGATCATCCGCCCGCAGCAGAACAAGGTGAAGCAGCATGCCGCGATGATCGACGCGGTGAAGAAGGGCGACACCGTCGTCACCGGCGGCGGCAAGATCGGCAAGGTCACCAAGGTGGACGGCGACGAGATCGAGGTTGAGATCGCGCCCAACGTCCGCGTCCGCGTGGTCAAGTCGACGCTGAGCAGCGTGCGCGGCGCCGCCGTCGCCAACGATCGCGCATAAGGGACGCGAGGGGGCCATGCTCGATTTCCCGCGCTGGAAGATCGCCTCGATCATCGGCGTATTGCTGATCGGCATCCTGCTCGCGGTGCCGAGCCTGATGCCCGAATCGACCGCCAAACAATTGGGCCTCGGCTTCGCGCCGCGCATCAGCCTCGGCCTTGATCTCGCCGGCGGCAGCCACATCCTGCTGGAGGCGGACACCGCCGACGTCGCCAAGACACGCCTGTCCAACATGGAGGACACGGTTCGCGCGGCGATGCGCAAGAACACGCCCGCCCCGATCGCGATCGGCGACATCTCGACCGCCAACAACGCGCTCAGCTTCTTCGTGCGCGATCCGAGCCAGATCGATGCGGCGGTGGACACCGCGCGCAACCTCACCCAGCCGGTCGGCACCAGCGGCACCCGGGACTGGACGGTGCAGGTGGTCGACAGCACCCGCATCGTGATGACCCAGACCCAGGGGGGCATCAACCAGTTCATCGATCAGGCGATGGCCGGCGCGGTCGACATCGTGCGCAAGCGCATCGACGCGCTCGGCACCAAGGAGCCGACGATCGCGCGCCAGGGCAGCGACCGCATCCTCGTCGAGGTGCCGGGCGTGCAGGATCCGACCGCGCTCAAGGCACTGATCGGCAAGACCGCCAAGCTGGAGTTCAAGCTGGTCGACATGGCGCCGGACAAGGCCGCGATCGCGGCGGGCCGGGCGCCGATCGGCGAGCAGATCCTATTTACCGCGCAAGGCCAGCCGGTGGTCGTCTATCGCCAGGCGATCCTGACCGGCAGCGATCTCAAGTCCGCGCGGCAGGATTACGACCAGAGCGGCCAGCCCGCCGTCTCGATTAGCTTCAATCCGAAAGGCGCCAAGGCCTTCGCCGAGACCACCCAGGCCAACGTGAACAAGCAGTTCGCGATGATCCTCGATGGTCAGGTGCTCTCCGCCCCGGTGATCCAGGTGCCGATCCTCGACGGCAATGCGATCATCAACGGCGGCAACTTCACCACCCAGTCTGCGCAGGCGCTGGCGATCTCGCTCCAGTCGGGCTCGCTGCCTATCGCGCTGAAGACGGTGGAGGAGCGCACCGTGCTCGCCTCGCTCGGCCAGGATTCGATCCATGCCGGCGTGATCGCGTCGGCCATCGCGGTCGGGCTGGTCGTGGTGTTCATGTTCGTCACCTACGGCCGCTTCGGCCTCTATGCGAACCTCGCCGTGATCATCAACGTGCTGGTGATCCTGGGCGGCATGGCGCTGCTCACCGCGACGCTGACGCTGCCCGGCATCGCCGGCTTCGTGCTGACGATCGGCACCGCGGTGGACGCCAACGTGCTGATCAACGAGCGTATTCGCGAAGAGCGGCGGCGCGGGCGCAACGTCGTCCAGGCGGTCGAGCTCGGCTACAAGGAAGCCAGCCGCACCATCTTCGAGGCGAACATCACCCACGCCATCTCCGGCATGATCATGCTCCTGCTCGGCTCCGGCCCGGTCAAGGGCTTCGCGGTGGTGCTGCTGCTCGGTATCGTCACCTCGGTGTTCACCGCCGTCACCTTCACGCGCATGCTGGTCGCAATCTGGATTCGCCGCCAGCGCCCGCAGACCATGAATATCTGAGGCCGCCATGCGCTTGCTCAAGATCGTCCCCGACAACACCAATATCGGCTTCGTCCGGCTGCGCGGCTGGGCATTCGGGCTCACCGCTTTGCTCACCGTCGCGGCGGCCGTGCTGGTCGGCGTGCGCGGCCTCAATTTCGGCGTCGACTTCGTCGGCGGCGTCTCGATCGAGGCGAAGTTCGACGGCACCGCGCCGCTCGGCGGGATGCGCGGCATCATCGATGGATTGGGCGTTGGCGAAGGCCAGCTTCAGCCGTTCGGCGACGGCTCCTCGGTCGATATCCGCCTGCCGCTGCCCACCTCCACCGACGAGGGTGCCAGCAACGCGATGGTCGCCAAGGTCGAGGCGGCGCTGAAGGTTAAATATCCGTCCGTGCGGTTCAACCAGGTGCAGACCGTCTCGGGCAAGGTCTCGGACGAGCTGATCTGGAAGGGCACGCTGGCCGTCGTGCTGGCGATCACCGGCATCGCGCTGTTCGGCATCTTCCGCTTCGAATGGCAGTTCGGCGTCGCGACCTTCATCTCGATCTTCCACGACGTGCTGATGACGCTCGGCTTCTTCGCGCTGACGCGGATGGAGTTCGATCTCAACATCGTCGCCGCCGTCCTCACCATCATCGGCTATTCGATCAACGACAAGATCGTGATCGACGACCGGATACGCGAGAATCTGCGCAAATACCGCCAGATGCCGCTGGGCGAGCTGATCGACCTCTCGGTCAACGAGACGTTGCCGCGCACGGTGATGACCTCGCTGACCATCCTGCTGGCGCTCGCCTCGCTGCTGTTGTTCGGCGGGCACGTGCTGCGCGGCTTCACCGCGGCGATGATGCTGGGCGTGGTGGTCGGCACCTATTCGTCGATCTACGTCTCCTCCTCGCTGCTGATCACGCTCGGCCTCGACAAGTCCCGCTTCCGCCAGATGGCCGAGGCGACCGACAAGAAGAAGGCCGCGCGCGCCCGTGCCGAGCGGATCGGGCCGAAGGACTGATGGCGAAATTCTCGCCCGATCCGGTCGCGTCCGGGCCGGCGATCCAGGCCATCGCGGAAGGCGGCTTCCGCATCGACGGCGAGTTGATGGAAGCCGCGCTGCTGACGCCGGAAAGCGCGGTGCCGTGGGCGCCGCCCGCTGTCGACGCGCTCGACCCGGCTGCGCTGGGCGATCTGCTGACGCGCGATCCGGCGCCGGAGTTCCTGCTGCTCGGCACCGGGCCGACGCTGCGCCGCCCATCACCGGCCTTCACGGCTGCGCTGGAGGCGCAGGGCATCGGCGTCGAGGTGATGGACAGCCGCGCGGCGGCGCGCGCCTGGGGCGTGTTGCGCGCCGAGGGGCGCGAGATCGTCTGCGCGTTGATGGGGCTGAGTTAGGCGACCAGTTCCGCGAGATGCGTGCGAAGCGCCACCGCGTTCGCATCCCAGGTGAATCGCTCGGCCGTCGCCCGCACCGTTGCTGGAGCGGGTGGCGAGGCCAGCAGCTCCTGCACCGCCGCCGCGATCGCCGCAGGCTCACGCGCTACGATTCGCCCCGCCTCCGGCCGATCGACCAGCTCGCGCGCCCCGCCGACGTCGCTCAGCACCAGCGGCGTGCCGCAGGCGAGCGATTCGACCCAGGCGTTGGCGAGGCCCTCCGAGGCCGAAACCAGCACTCCGACATCCGCCGCTGCCGCCAGGGCTGGCAACGCCTCGTGCGGCTGGCCCCCGAGCAGGCGCACGCGATCGGCCACGCCGATCTCCCGGGCCAGCAGCTCCAGCGCGTCATGCTCCGTGCCCTTGCCGGCGATCATCAGCGTGACGCCGGGCAGCTCCGCCAGAGCGCGGATCGTCAGGTCATGCCCCTTGCGTGGGATCAGCGCGCCGACCGAAAGCAGCAGCGGCCCGGACACGCCCAGCGCCGCCTTCGCCGCGGCGCGATCCGCGACGGGCTTGAAGCGATCGAGATCGACGCCGGTATAATGGACGCGAATCTTCTCCGCCGGCAGCCCCAGCGCCGTCATGTCCGCCTTGAGCGCGGCGCTGACCGCCAACATCCCGCCCGCCTCGCGACCGGCGCGCACCACTTGTCGCCCCGTCCAGCGGGCGCGTCCGAAATGGTGGATATCGTGGCCGCGCGCCTTGATCGACACCGGTGCGCCCAGCGCCCGGCCCATCCGCGCCGCCGCCGGCCCGTCGGGGAAGAAAAATTCCGCATCGATCACGTCGAAAGGGAAGTCTGCGCGGATCGTGCGCAGCAGCGGTAGCAGCGCACGCGCCATCAACATCGGATTCAATGCGCCGACGCCCGGCAGCGAAGGGAAGCGCGGCCGGTGGATCGACAGACCCTTCCACGTCTCGCGCTCCGGCAGCGCCTCCAGCCCCGCCGATTGCCCGAACCGCCGCAATATACCCGGCGGCGCGGCGATCGGCGCCACCACCCGCACCTCCACGTCCGGCAGGGCCGCGAGTCCGAGCGTCTGGCGCTCTACGAACACCCCGAAGGTCGGCCGCGCCGTATCCGGAAACAGCGTCGAGAGGGTCAATACGCGCAGCATCGCACCGCCTTCTGCCAGCGCCCCGTTAAGAAGCCATTCAGTGCGCGGGCGAAACTGTTCCGGCCCTCGTCACAAAGGCCTCTCCGGGCCGCTTCCCACAGCCGGATCGAGCCGCTAAGGATCGTCGCCATGCCACGTCTCGCCACCCGCCCGATCCTTATCGCCGCGCTCGCCGCCGCCGTCTTCGCGCCGCTGTCGGGCTGCGCCCACGGCAACAAGAAGAAGGCCGACACCAAGTTCATCGCACGGGACGTGGACACGCTCTACAACCTCGCCCGCGATCGGCTGGACAAGAAGCAGTACAAGGTCGCCGCCCAGCTGTTCGACGAGGTGGAGCGCCAGCATCCCTATTCGATCTGGGCCCGCCGCGCCGAGCTGATGAGCGCCTACTCCTACTATCTCGGCCGCAGCTACAACGATTCGATCCAGTCCGCGCAGCGCTTCCTGTCGATCCACCCGGGCAACCGCGACGCGCCCTACGCTTACTACCTGATCGCGATCGACTATTACGAGCAGATCAACGACGTCACCCGCGACCAGAAGATCACCCAGCAGGCGCTCGACGCGCTGGGCGAGCTGGTACGCCGCTATCCGAACACCAAATACGCCGCCGACGCGCGGCTGAAGATCGACCTCGTCAACGATCACCTCGCCGGCAAGGAGATGGAGATCGGCCGCTTCTACCAGCGGCGCGGCGAGTGGCTGGCCTCGATCATCCGCTTCCGCGTGGTGGTCGACAAGTATCAGACGACCACCCACGTGCCCGAGGCGCTGGAGCGCCTGACCGAATCCTACCTCGCGCTCGGCGTGCCGGCCGAGGCGCAGAAGGCGGCGGCGGTGCTGGGCAACAACTATCCCGGCTCAAAATGGTACGGCCGCGCCTTCAACCTGATGCACAAGAAGGCGCCGACCGAGGGCGAGATCAAGGACAAGAAGTCCAGGATCGACAGGAAGCACAAGAAGCTGATGAAGGGGTGAGCGCGTCCGCGCGTTCGCACCCTGTTCTCATGGACGCGCCGATAGGGTAAGGCGGCTGCGATGCTGATCCGGCTGGCCATCCGCGACGTGGTGCTGATCGAGGCGCTCGACCTCGATTTTTCCTCAGGCCTCGGCGCGTTGACCGGGGAGACCGGGGCGGGCAAGTCGATACTACTGGATTCGCTGGGGCTGGCGCTCGGCGCGCGGGCCGACAGCGGGCTGGTGCGGCACGGCGCACCGCAGGCGGTGGTGACCGCCAGCTTCGATGCGGGCGACGATGCCGCCATCGCCGCTTTGCTCGCCGAGAACGGGCTGGAAGGCGAGCCCGGCGAGCCGCTGATCGTGCGCCGCATCGTCAAGGCGGACGGCGGATCGCGCGCCTCGATCAACGACCAGCCCGTCTCCGCCGCCTTGCTGCGCGAGGTGGGCGGGCGGCTTGTCGAAATCCATGGCCAGCATGACGATCGCGGCCTGCTCAACGCCAGGGGACACCGCGCGCTGCTCGATGCGTTCGGGCGCTTCGACCTCACAAGCGTGGCGCAGGCCCATGCGCGCTGGCGGGCGGCGGAGGCGGCGCTGGAGACGGCGCGTGCCGACCTGGAGACTGCCGAGCGCGATCGCGAATGGCTGGAGCATGCGGTCGGCGAACTCGCCGCCCTTGCGCCCGAGCCCGGCGAGGAGGAGGCGCTGGCGAGCGAACGCTCTGCTATGCAGAAAGGCGCGCGGCTGGCCGAGGACCTGTCCGGCGTCACCGCGCATCTCGACGGATCGGACGGCGCGCTGGCAGGGCTGCGGCAGGCGGCGCGGCGGCTCGACCGGATCGCGCACGAGCATGAGGCGCTGGCGACCGCGCTGGCGGCGCTCGATCGCGCGGTGATCGAGGCCTCCGAGGCGGAGGATGCGCTGACCGCCGCCGGGCGAGCGATGGCCTTCGATCCCGAACGGCTCGACCGGATCGAGACGCGGTTGTTCGATCTGCGCGGCCTCGCCCGCAAGCATCGTGTCCAGCCTGAGGAGCTGCCCGCGCTCACCGAGGAGCTGTCCGGCCGCCTCGCGCGGATGGCGGCGGGCAGCGAGGGGTTGGCGGCGCTGGAGAAGGCCGTCGCCACCGCTCGCAAGGCCTATGAGACGGAGGCCGCAGCGCTCTCCGAGGCGCGGGCGGAGGCGGCGCTCAGGCTCGACAAGGCGGTGGCGGCCGAACTGGCGCCGCTCAAGCTCGACGCCGCGCGCTTCCGCACCGCGATCGAGCGGCGGCCCGAGGCGCAATGGGGTGCGGAGGGCCGCGACCGCGTCGAGTTCCTGATCTCCACCAACCCCGGCGCGCCCTTCGCACCGCTGGTGAAGATCGCGTCCGGCGGCGAGCTCTCCCGCTTCATCCTCGCGCTCAAGGTGGCGCTGGCCGAGGCGGCGGGGGCGCGCACGATGATCTTCGACGAGATCGATCGTGGCGTTGGTGGCGCGGTGGCTTCGGCGATCGGCGAGCGGCTGGCGCGGCTGGCGGACAAGGCGCAATTGCTGGTGGTGACCCACTCCCCGCAGGTCGCGGCGCGCGCGGCGCGGCAATTGTTGATCGCCAAGAGCCACGACGGCATCGTCACCCGCACCGGCGTCCGCCTGCTCGACGAGGCCGAACGCCGCGAGGAGATCGCCCGGATGCTGTCGGGCGCCGAAGTGACCGACGAGGCGCGCGCGCAGGCGGGGAAGCTGCTGGCGGCGTGAGCGCTCGCGAAGTTGACGAAGTTGACAGGGTGAGAGGCTGAAACAAGGCATTCCTACAGGCTGATCGACGGTGAGAAGGTGCGGATCGGCTGACTCGATTCGCCGCGAGCGTGACAGACGAAATCCTAAATTGGAAGGATGACCACCCTCAACGTCCGCCCGTCGCTCCTGCGCGGGCAGGAGTCCATCACTTGAGCTTTCATCCTTGCGGAACGGTGAGGAGATAGGCCCCTGCCTGCGCAGGGGCGACGAGATAGCTGCTAACGCCCCGCAAGCGGCCCTTCCAGTCGCGATCAGCGATACCCGAAACCGGACGTTGCTGATATTAAGCGTCCGCCAGCGTGACGGAATTGGTAGACGTATCGCTACAGCGATCCCGGCGACGGGTGCGGGTTCGATCCCCTGCCGCTGGCATCGGCAACTACTGCTCCAGTGGCCGCCGTTCCCGGCGATAGTCCGCTTGCTCCGATCCTGCCATTCGTTCAGGTTTGAGCGCGAATGAGAGGTGTCGATGTCACTGTTTGATGAGAATGCCAAAATCCTCGCTGGCATGGCGAGGGATGGCAGCAATCTTGGCCCTTCTCGCCTGGTCGATTTCTCGCATGTATTCCCCGATCATGCTTCGGCGAAAGCGTTTGCCGACGAGTGCAGCATGGACGGCCTCAAGATCGACATCGTGGAAACCGAACGAGATGACGATCCTTGGGACGTCACTGTCTCAAAGGAAATGGAGCCTTCGGCGGAGAACGTCACTTCGTGGGAAGAGCGTTTCCACGCAAGCGCTCGGATATATGGAGGCCGGGCAGACGGCTGGGGTTTCTTTCGCGTCTGACGGGCGGCTAACGCCCCAGTTGTGGTCATTGGGATGCCACGGACGCTTCTCGAGAGCAGACGACGATGCCATAAAACTCTTGTTATCGCGCCCCATTGAGCGAAGGGTCATCCGTGTCGATCACTGAAACCGTTTGGGCGGTCGCTCCGCTTGTTATGGTGCTTGCTGCTCTGCTGGCATTCTCTAATAGGCGTAGGCGCACAGCAGACTACGCGGAAGCTCGGGCTGCGAAAACGGAGCTTTCGCCTTGGGTGAGATGGACTGAACTCCTGAGCGCCATTGTTTCCTGCCTCGTTCTGGGGAAGATATCTTTCGGCATCTTCGAGCTATTTATTGGTCCATCACGGACCTCTGCCGCGCAATCAGGAGCATCGGCTGTCTATGCTGTGATTGGTATCGGCGGCATCGTCCTGCCTCTCGGATTTCTTGCAGCTAACTTTTTGAGTTGGGCCGTTCCGGCACTTCGTCGCGAAAACGAAAAGGCGTTTCGAGGCCACCGCATCTCGTTCACATCCGCCAACACGGGCCTCATAAAAGCTGCTTACGTATCGGTGCCGGTTGGCATTTTGGCCTTATCCATTGCGGCGATCGAACCGTGGGCGCGGTAACGATTTGCATTTGGCATGTCCGCTAAGCCCGGTTCACCGCCCGGAACCTGCCTTGCGCCTTTCCACCAACTCCAGCCATTCCCGTAAAGGCGGATCTACCCGATCGCCAGCCAGTCGAGCGTGGTCTTCACCATCGCTCCGGCAGGCCCGTCCCCCTCCAGCCGCAGCGCATGTTCGTCCGCCTCCGGCAATTCCAGCGTAGCGAGCTGGCTGTCGAGCAGGCTCGCCGGCATGAAATGTTCTCGCCGTGCCGCCATGCGACGCTCCAGCACCGCACGCGGCGGATCGAGCAGCACGAAGGCGGGGGGCGGCTCCAGACCTTGTCGCAGCCGGTCGCGATAGCGTCGGCGAAGCGCCGAGCAGCTGACCACGCCGCCATCGCGATGCGCGTGCATCCAGTCGTTGAGCGCGGCCAGCCACGGGGCGCGGTCCGTGTCGTCGAGCGGCTGTCCGGCCCGCATCTTGGCGACATTGGCGGGCGGGTGGAGATCATCGCCCTCGCAGAAGGGTATGCCGAGACGCCGGGCCAATACCATCGCGACCGTACTCTTGCCCGATCCCGATACGCCCATGACGACGACAAGCGGGGGCGTCACTGCTCCCCCATCTCCCCGTCACCCTTATACTTGATCTCCAGAAACCGGTTCTGCGTCGCCAGCGCCTTGAGGTCGTTGTCGGCCAGCCGGGCGTTCATGCGGGCGATTTCCTCGCCGATCGTGCCGAGGCCTTCGACCAGCTGCTTGTCGGGCGAGGGGCCGCCGTTGAGCGGCTGGCGGCGGAGCGACGGCGGCACCTTCTGGTAGCCGCGCACCAGTTCGGGCAGTTCGTCGCCGATCAGGCGGCGCGCCTCCAGCGCCTCCGGGGAGCGCGCGTCCAGCGCCGCCAACTGCGGGGTGATCGCGTCGAGGCTGGCGGTCAACTGGTCGAGCTGGCGCTGCGCGGGCGAGGGGAGGGCCGGGCGCTGCTGCTCCAGCCATTCGCCGGTCTGGCTCGGCAGCAGGTGGAGGTCGGTGCTCGCCACCTTCTCGGGCGTGAAATCCGGCGCGCGGGACCACAGGATGATCGCCACCGACACCAGCGCCATCGCGATCATCGTCAGGAACACGCCCTCGGCCTGCAGCGGCATGACGAAGCCTATCGCGATCGCCACCGCCAGAATGGCGAGGCAGGCCAGCACCACGCGCTTGGCGATCCGCATGAAGGCGGCCTTGCGCCGCTCGCGCCGGCGCCGCGCCGCCGCCCGGCCCTCGGGCGAGATGCGCCGCAGGAAATCGGCGGCGTGTTCGATGATGTCGTCGCTGCCGGGCATCAGTCGATCTTGAACGCTTCTTCGCGCGCCGACGATTCGGCCTGCGCCGCGCCCTCGGCCCGCGCGATGTAGCCGCGCGATTTCTCGACCTCGTCGGTCAGCACGTCGACCGTCTGCTTCATGTTGCCGAGCGCCTGCAGCTTGAAATTGTCGATCGCGTCCATCGTCGAATAGATGTTCTGGAAGGCGCGCTTCAGCGTGTCGATCGGGATGGTGCTGGCGGCGGCCTGCTGGTGGATCGCGCCGGTCTGGTTCTTGAGCATCGTGCCGGTCGAATCGATGATGTTCGCGGTGGTGGTGTTGAGCGCGGTGATCTGGTCCAGCACCAGCTTCTGGTTGGTCAGCGCCTGCGCCACCGTCACCGCCGTGCGCAGCGCCGCGACGGTGGTGGTCGACGCGCGATCGACGCCCTTCACCAGCTCGACATTGTTCTTCTTGACGAGGTCGAGCGCGAGATAGCCCTGCACCGTCACCGCCATCTGGGTGAGCAGATCCTGCGTGCGCTGGCGGACGTAGAAGAGCGCGCTTTCGCGGATCGCCTTGGCCTTGGCGGGATCGGTGCTGTCCAGATCGAGCGCCTTCTGCTCCAGCCGGCTGTCCAGCGTCTTGGCGACGTGGATCATCTGCTCGAGCTTGCCCATCGCCGCCCAAAGCCCCTGCCGCTCGACGTCGATCGCGGCATTGTCCTTGAGCAGCTCGTCCTTGCCGCCGGCGAGGTGCTGGAGGATCGTCGAGATGTGGTTCTGTGCCGATTTGTAGCCGTCGAAATAATTGCGCATCTTCGATCCGAACGGGATGATCCCGAAGATCTTGCGGCTGGTGAACAGGTCGCCCTTGGTGGCGGGATCGAGGTCCTCGATCGTGCGGCGCAGCTCGGCGAGGTTGGTGCCGACGTTTCCGTCCTTGTCCATCGCCTTGGTCGGGCGATCGAGGAAGCGGTTGGAGTGCCCGGCCGCCTCCATGATCTCGCGGCGGCCCATGTTGGTGATCTGATCGACCTGCTTGCCGAACTCCGGCGAGTTGCTGTCGGTGGCGACCAAAGTCTCGACGAAGCTGTCGACCTTCTCGTCGAGCTTGGTGCGGACCTTGTCGTCGACGGGGACGAGGCCGATCGCCTTCTCCGGCGCGAGCGCGGGGACGGGCGCCGGCGGGGTCAGCGTCAGCTCGACGGGCGTGTCAATCGCGGTGTCGGTCGCCATCCGGTGGTCCTGTCCTCACTGTTCGGGCGTGAATGTAGGATGGAGGGACTGTCTTGTTCAAGTGACACGCTCAACTCATCCTCCCCCGCCAAGGGGAGGTGGCACGCGAAGCGTGACGGAGGGGGCGGGCGGCAAAGTCCTCACCGGAGAGCGCATCGCTGTCCTCCCCCTCCGACGCCCTGCGGGCGCCACCTCCCCCTGGCGGGGAAGGATTTGTTGGGTCACGCCCTCACCAGCCCCGGTTTTCCGCTCGCCACCGCCCACTTCGCGGCCGTGGCCACCGGCGCGTCGCGCTTCTCCACCGTCTCCACGGTGCGGTAATCGCCGACGCAGCCCTCGCGCGTCACCTCGGTCATCACATAGCCGCGCTGATCGTTGATCCATTTCACGAAGCTGTTGTTGGCGAGGATGTTGGCGCTGTTGTCGTCGTCCGGGCGATCGCCGTTGGAGGTGATCGAGGTGGAGACGAACTCGCTGGCCACGATCTTGTCGCGCAGGATCAGGTCGTTGGCATAGTTGCGATGCTCGTCGCCCGTCACCACCAGCACGTTGCCGCCGGGCGCCTTCGCGAAGATCTCCAGAAGGTGCTGCTGGGCCGCCGGATAACCGCCCCAGCTGTCCATGTTGTAGATCGGCTGGCTGCCGCCGGGTTCGCGCCGATCGGGGATGGCGAGCATCACCTGCTGCGGCACGATGTTCCAGCTGTTGCGGCTGGAGCGGAAGCCCTCCTCCAGCCAGCTCCATTGCGCGGCGTTGAGCATGTCCTGACCGGGTGCATGGCGGGCGGCGCAGTCCGGCTTGAAATTGTCGCCGCAGGGCTGGTCCGAGCGATAGAGCCGCGTGTTCGGGTAGTGGAAGCGCGCGAGGCTGCCGTAATCCACCCGGCGGTGGAAATCGACGATGCCGTCGGCGGTGGGTTTGCAGCGCACCGGCATATGCTCGTACCAGGCCTGCAGCGCGGCGCGGCGGCGATAGACGAACATTTCGGGCGGATCGTTCTCCTGGTCGTAGATCGAGGCCCAGTTGTTCTCCACCTCGTGATCGTCATAGGTGCAGTACCAGCCGCAGACGGCGTGGGCCGCCTGCAGGTCGCCGTCCAGCTTGGTGTCGGCGTAGCGGACGCGGTAGTCCTCCAGGCTCATCGGCGTCGGGCGCGAATAGCGGCGCACCGGCGTGATCGGCAGGCCCTCGCGGTCGCGCGGCCAGGGATCGTGATATTCGTAGATGTAATCGCCATAGTGGAACATGAAGTCGGGGTTCTGGCGGGCGGCGTCGCGATAGGCGGTGTACCAGCCATGTTCGAGATGCTGGCAGCCGACTGCGGCGAAGCGCACCTTGTCCACCGTGGCGCCGGGCGCGGGGAGCGTGGTGACGCTGCCGACATAGCTGGGCAGGCCCTCGCAGATGAAGCGGTAGAAATAGCGCGTCGCGGGCTTCATGCCCGTCACGTCGATGTGGAGCGAATGGGCGAGCTCCGGCCACGCCTGCTCGGTGCCCTTGGCGACGATCTGCTTGAAGCCTTCGTCGGTGGCGACTTGCCAGTCGACCGCCACCGGTTTCATCGGCATGCCACCGTTCGGCTCCAGCGGCTTCTGCGCGAGGCGCGTCCAGAGAATGAAACCATCGGGCGTCATGTCGCCCGCCGCGACGCCGAGCTGGAAGGGAAACTCGCTGAACGACAGCTGCGCGCGGGCGCGGCCGGTCAGCACGAAGGGCGCGGCGACGAGGCCACCGATGAGCGCACGGCGCGTGGGGGTGATGAGGCTGGTCATGCCTCATGGGCTATCTTTCGCCCGTGTCGGTTTTGTTGCAAGGCGGCCGCGAAAGGAGCGTGCCGATGAGCTGGGATCGCTGGTGGCTGTTCGCGGTGACGGTGTTCCTGATCTCGGGGACGCCGGGGCCGAACATGCTCCATGTCATGACCCGATCGGTGCGGCACGGCTTCGCGCGCTCGATCTGGGCGATGGCGGGGTGCATGAGCGCGGTGCTGCTGGCGCTGGTCGCCTCGGCGGCGGGTGTGGGGGCGTTGCTGCTCGCCTCGCCTCACCTGTTCGATGCGCTGCGTTATGCGGGCGCGGCCTATCTGGCGTGGCTGGGGATCAAGGCATGGCGCGGCGCGGGCAAGAGCGCGGCGGGGATGGACCCGGACGTGCCGGTGGCGGCAGGCGCCTCGGCCTTCGCCCTTTTTCGCGACGCGCTGTTCACCGGCCTGTCCAACCCCAAGCTGATCCTGTTCGCCGCCGCGCTCTTCCCGCAGTTCGTCAGCCAGAAGGCCGGCTGGGCGCCGCAGTTCGCGATCCTCACCGGCACCTTCGTGGTGATCGAGACCGGCTGGTACGTCGCCTATGCCGCCGGCGGGCGCCGCCTCGCCTCCTGGCTCGCCTCGCCGGAGCGCCAGCGGCTGTTCGATCGCGCGACCGGATCGCTCTTCTTCCTGTTCGGCGCCGGATTGATCGCAGCGCGCGCGTAGTTGCTGCATCGCGCCATCTCGGCTATGGGCGCGCCCACAACTCCGACAGGATCATATTTTCATGGCGCTCCGCAACGTGGCGATCATCGCCCACGTCGATCATGGCAAGACCACGCTCGTCGACCAGCTCTTCCGTCAGTCCGGCACCTTCCGCGACAACCAGCGCGTCGAAGAACGCGCGATGGACTCCAACGATCTGGAGAAGGAGCGGGGCATCACCATCCTCGCCAAGCCGACCTCGGTCGACTGGACGCCGCCCGGCGCGAGCGAGAGCATCCGCATCAACATCGTCGATACGCCTGGCCACGCCGATTTCGGCGGCGAGGTGGAGCGCATCCTCTCGATGGTCGACGGCGTCGTCCTGCTGGTCGATTCGTCCGAAGGCGCGATGCCGCAGACCAAGTTCGTCACCGGCAAGGCGCTGGCGCTGGGTCTCCGCCCGATCGTCGTGGTCAACAAGGTCGATCGCCCGGACGCGCGCATCCAGGAAGTGCTGGACGAGGTGTTCGACCTGTTCGTCAGCCTCGACGCCACCGACGAGCAGCTCGATTTCCCGGTGCTCTACGCCTCGGGCCGCAACGGCTATGCCTCCACCGACATGGACGCGCGCGAAGGCACGCTGATCCCGATGTTCGAGACGATCGTGAACCACGTTCCGGCGCCGAAGGTCGAGGTCGACGGCCAGCCGTTCACGTTCCTCGTGACGTTGCTCGATCGCGACAACTTCCTCGGCCGCATCCTCACCGGCCGCGTGAACTCCGGCACGGTGAAGCTCAACCAGCCGATCCACGCGCTCGATAACGACGGCAAGATCATCGAGACCGGCCGCGCCTCCAAGATCATGTCCTTCCACGGGCTCGAGCGCGTTCCCGTCGAGGAAGCCAAGGCGGGTGACATCATCAGCCTCGCCGGCCTGACCATCGCCACCGTGGCGAACACCATCGCCGACGTGACCGTCACCGAGCCGCTGCACGCGCAGCCGATCGATCCGCCGACGCTGTCGATGCGCTTTGCGGTGAACGATTCGCCCTTCGCCGGGCGCGAGGGCAGCAAGGTCACGTCGCGCATGATCCGCGACCGCCTGTTCCGCGAGGCCGAGTCCAACGTCGCCGTGAAGGTGACCGAGAGCGCCGACCGCGACAGCTTCGAGGTCGCCGGCCGCGGCGAGCTCCAGCTCGGCGTGCTGATCGAGACGATGCGCCGCGAGGGCTTCGAGCTCGGCATCAGCCGCCCGCGCGTGCTGTTCGGCGAGGACGAGGCCGGCAAGAAGACCGAGCCGTACGAGACCGTCGTCATCGACGTGGACGATGAATATTCGGGCACGGTCGTCGACAAGATGAACCAGCGCAAGGCCGAGATGACGGACATGCGCCCGTCCGGCGGCGGCAAGACCCGCATCACCTTCTCGGCCCCGTCGCGCGGCCTGATCGGCTATCACGGCGAGTTCCTGTCGGACACGCGCGGCACCGGCATCATGAACCGGCTGTTCGAGAAATACGGCCCGCACAAGGGCAATATCGAGGGCCGCAAGAACGGCGTGCTGATCTCCAACGGCAATGGCGAGGCGAACAGCTACGCGCTCGGCCCGCTCGAGGAGCGCGGCATCCTGTTCGTCGGCCATGGCGAGGCGCTCTACGAGGGCATGGTGGTCGGCGAGAACGCCAAGACGGACGACCTCGAGGTCAATCCGATGAAGGCGAAGCAGCTCACCAACTTCCGCGCCTCGGGCGGCAAGGACGACGCGATCCGCCTCACCCCGCCCAAGCGCATGACGCTGGAGCAGGCGATCGCCTATATCGACGACGACGAGCTGGTGGAGGTGACGCCCAAGTCGATCCGCCTGCGCAAGCGCCACCTCGACCCGAACGAGCGCAAGCGGGCGAAGCGCGCGGCGGCGTAAGCGGTCGACGCACGGAATGGGAAAGGCCGCGTTCCTTCGGGAGCGCGGCCTTTTTCGTGCACGCTCGGCGCTCGCAGGGCCGGCGCGCGCGGATCGATCGCGATGCTGCGGCATTACGCTCTCCTGGGACAGGAGGGTCGGATGGTGCAATTCGGGTACAAGCTGATGACGGAGGAGCATGGCCCCGCCGCCCTCATCGAGAACGCGCAGCGCGCCGAGGCCGCCGGCTTCGATTTCGTCTCGATCTCGGATCACTTCCACCCCTGGCTGGAGGCGCAGGGCCATGCGCCCTTCGCGTGGAGCGTGCTGGGCGGCATCGCCCAGGCAACCTCCCGCATCGGTATCGCGACCGGCCTGATCTGCCCCATCATCCGCTACCATCCCGCGATCATCGCGCAGGCGGCGGCGACGATCGCGGTGATGTCGAAGGGCCGCTTCACACTTGCCGTCGGGGCGGGCGAGCGGCTGAACGAGCATGTCACCGGTGATCGCTGGCCCTCGACGCCGGAACGCCACGCGATGCTGGGCGAAGCGATCGACATCTTCCGGACGCTCTGGTCCGGCGGCGTCCACAGCTGGTCCGGCGAATGGTACGTGGTCGATCACGCCCGCCTCTACGACCTACCGGACGATCCGATCGACGTCGTCGTGGGCGTCAGCGGCCCCGCGTCGGTCGCGCTCGCCATCGACAAGGCCGACGGCATCATGGCCACGGAACCGAAACCCGGGCTGGTCGACGGCTTTCGCGCCGAAAAGGCCGGGCCGGCCTATGCCGAGGCGCTGCTCTCCTACGCGCCCACCCGGCAGGCGGGGCTGGAGCAGGCGCACAGGACGTTCCGCTTTTCCGCGCTCGGCTGGGCCGTGAACAGCGAATTGCGCGATGTCGACGGGTTCGAATCCGCATCGCGGTTCGTGCGGCCGGAGGACCTGGAATCGTCGATCGCCGCGGGACCGGATGTCGATGCGCATCTCGCCGTCATCAAGACATATGCCGATGCCGGCTTCGACCGGATCGTGCTGACCTGCCCCGGCCAGGAGCAGGCCCGCTTCATCGACTTCTTCGAGAAGGAACTCCGCCCGAGGCTGTGATCCTCATTCCTCGTCGGGATAGGGACCCTTGCCGCCGTCCGCGATGAACTGGTCGGTGCGCGCATCGATCACGCGCATCGGCACCGATCCCAGCTGCAGGATCGCGTCGTGGAAGGCGCGGATGTTGAATTTCGGCCCCAGCGCCTTCTCGGCGCGCGCGCGGTCGTCGCGGATCGTCTTCTCGCCGAGATAATAGCTCAGCGCCTGGCCGGGCCAGGAGATGTAGCGATCGACCTCGGTTTCGATGTCGTGATCGGCGAGCGCGGTGTTGTCGTGGAGGTACTTCTGCGCCTGTTCGCGCGTCCAGCCGAGATGGTGGACGCCGGTATCCACCACCAGCCGCGCCGCGCGCCACATCTGGAAGCTCAGCATACCGAATTTCTCGTAAGGCGTCTGGTACATGCCCATCTCGTCGCCGAGCCGCTCGCAATAGAGTGCCCAGCCCTCGCCATAGGCCGAGATATAGCCTTCCGAGCGGTAGCGCGGCTGGTCCTTGTTCTCCTGCGCCAGCGGGATCTGGAAGGCGTGGCCGGGCGCGCTCTCGTGGAGCGTCAGCGCGGTCAGCTGGTAGAGCGGGCGGCTCGGCAGATCGTAGGTGTTGACCAGATAGACGCCCGGCCCGCCGCGCCCCGAGGTGTAGGTCGGCGCGATGTCGGCGGGGACGGGGACGATGGCGAAGCGGGCGCGGGGCAGGTGGCCGAACCATGTCGAGGCCTTGCCGTCGAACATCTTGGCGGCCCAGGCGGCGCGATCGAGCAGGGCCTGCGGGGTCTTCGCATAGAATTGCGGATCGGTGCGGAGGAATTGCAGGAAGGCCGGGAAATCGCCCTTGAAGCCGGTCTGCTTCATGGTGGCCAGCATCTCGGCATGGATCGAGGCGACCTGCTGCAGGCCGTAGGCATGGATCTGGTCCGGCGTCATGTCGAGCGTGGTGAACTCGGCGATCTTGCTGCGATAATAGGCTTCGCCGTCGGGCAGCTTCTCGGCGGCCAGCACCGGGTTGGCGTGGGGAAAGTAATCGGTCTTCCAGTAATCGAGCAGCTTCGCGTAGGCGGGCACCACCTTCGCCATGATGACCGTGCGGGCCTGCGCACGAAGCTGCTCCGCCCGCGCGGCGGGGATGTTGCCGGGCATCTCCTTGAAGGGCGCCCACCAGCCGGTTTCCTCGGCGGTCTTCGCGTTTGCGATCGTCGCGATCGATCCGTCGCGGCCCTCCAGCGTCGCCTTGGGTGCGGTGAAACCGCGCGCCTCGCCGGCCTTCATGTTGGCCATCTGCTGGTCGAAATAGCGCGGCGTCTCGGACAGCCGGCTGATATAGTTCCGATATTCCTGGTCGGATCGCAGCGGCTTGGGATCGACGTCGATCTGCCAGAATGGCGAGTCCGAATTGACCGGTTTCTCCCATTCGCGGAATGTCTGCTGGGCGGCAAGCGCCTCGATCTGGCCGCGATAGACCGCGTAATTGACGCGGTTCTCCGGGCTCAGCGCCGTTTGGGGAATGGCATCGAGTTGGTGGAGCATGTCGTTCCACTTCGCGGTGCGGACCGCCTGCGCGGCGGGCGACACGTCCGGCAGGTGAGGCGGCATGATCGCCGCCGGGCCGCGCTCGGTCGGCTCGCCGCTGTCGGCGAGGCGCCAGAGATATTCGTCGTTGGAGAGCGTGAGGAAACGCGCGTTCCAGTCCGGAGCGGGCGCCGCCGCGATCAGCAGTGGCAGCAGAAACACGGCACGGCGCATCGGCAAACTCCCCGTTGGAACGGGCGCGACCTTGCCCCGCGCGTCACGCCATCGCAACCGCTTCGGCGGAGAGCATGTAGGCGCCGCCGATCGTGTGGATCAGCGGGCGCGCGAAGCCGATGTCCACCTTGGCGCGCATCCGCGAGACGGTGACGGCGACGACGTTGGTGCCGGGATCGAAGCGCCGCCGCCAGACGCTGCGGAACAGCGCCATGCGATCGACCGGCCGGTCGCGGTGGCGCGCCAGCTCGCCCAGCACCGCGAATTCGCGCGGGTGGAGGGGCAGGGCCTTGCCCGACCGTTCGGCCTTGCGATCGACCAGATCGACGGTGAGGTCGGCGCAGGCGATCGGCGGCATGCGGCGGGTGCGCAGGATTGCGCGCAGGCGCGCCGCCAGCTCGGCCGGATCGGCGGGATCGGCCAGCACGTCGGCCGCGCCGCGATCGAGCAGGGTGGCGCGGGCGAGCGGGTCGGCGGGGCCGTCGATCACCAGCAGCGGCAGGCTGGCGGCGGTTTCCAGCAGCAGCCGGGGAAGCTCGGCGGCGTGGACGAGCAGCGCATCAGCATCGATCGCATCGGCGGGAAGGACGATGACGCCATGCGTCGACAGGGCATCGAGCAACGACGCATGCCCGCTCCCCGGCATCGCCACCCTGACGATCACGCGCTTTCCCCCATCGCCCGAGAATGGCGTGGCGGCGGTGGCGCGATAGGCGTTACGCGTCGGTTTCGGATCGACCTGCGGCCCATGCGAGGATGCCCGGCAGATCGGCCAGCGCCCGGATCGCGGCGCCGGAGACGGCGGGATCGCCGAGGCGCGCCGCGCCGTCCAGCAGGGCGTGGCGGGACACCGCGTCCGGCGTCACACCTGCCAGCGCCTGCATCGCTCCGATCCGGATGCGATCGACCGGATGCCGCCGCATCAGATGGTGGAGAAGGTCCTCGCCATTGCCGCCGCCCATGTGCGCGGCCAGCGGCAGCAGGCCCTCGATCGCGGTGGTGTTGAGCAGCCTGTCGACCCGGCCGCTCGCCGGATCGAAGCGATACTGGTTGCGCCACGGCTCGCGTCCGCTCGATTCCATGATGTTGAGCGTCACCGAGAAGGCGGCGGGCGGCTTCTGGTCGTGCACGTCGCGATGCGCGCGATAGAGCATGATGCGACCCGGCTCGAGCCGGTGCCGCCCCGTGTAGCGCAGGTCCGTCGCTTCGTCCGGCTGCAGGGTCAGCGCCTCGCCGTCATACTCCCAGTAATCGGATTCGTAGCCGGGGCCGTGGTGGCCCACAGTCAGGAAGCTGAAATTGTGATCGTGCGGCAGGTCGTAGAAGAAGGCGGAGCGCCCGCTGGCGCGCAGGATGGCATCGCCTTCCGCCGGCCACATGTTGGCGCGCAGGAACCAGTTGGTCGGCCCGCGCGCGAGCATGATCACCTGCGGGCCGTAATGATCGCGGCCATCGCGCGCGCCGCCTCGCTTCAACTCCTCGATCGCCGAGGCGGCCAGGAACTCGCGGTTGGCGCACAGCGCGGCGAGGATCGGCGCGGCGGCATCCCATGCGCCCTCCGCCTCGGGATCGAAGCCGAGATCGGTCAGCCGCTCGACGGCTTCCTCGAGCGTGATCGGCGCGGGCCGCGGGCCGGGATCGATCAGGCGGGGCACGGGATGCTCGCGGCCGCCGTCCGCGCAAGGGCACGCAGTTCCGGATCGGGATCGGCCTGCGCCATCTCGTCGAGGCGACGGGCGGCGGCATCGGCATCGAGCGCCAGCCACTCGCGCAGGGCATGCCACCGCACGAACGGCTCGGCCGCGCGGGACGCCGCACCGAAGGCATCCGCATCGGGCCGGTCGAGCGCGGCGAGCAGGGTCGTCAGCAACTGCGTCCGCGAGGCGCGCTCCGATGCGGCGCCGGTCGCGGTCAGGCGCAGCGTCGCGCGATCATATTCGCAGGCGGTCGGCGCGGTGCCGGCAAGAATCGTCGCGTGGAGCAGCAGCATGTCGGATCGGGCATGATCGACGAGGAAGCTCGTCGTCCGCCCATCGACCGCGATCAGTTCGCCATCCCGCAGTCGATGGATACCCGCCGCCTGGCAGCGATCGAGCGGTGCGCCATCGCGCCATCCGCCGGTCCACAGCGAGAGCGTCGCGCCGCCGCCCCTGAGCGCGCGGATCAGCGAGGCATGGCCGGGAAAGGCGATCGACCCGTCGATCCGCCGTCGCTTCTTCGCGGCCATCCGGTCGAGCGCGCCGACGCCGAGGCCGATCACCGCGTGGCGCCCCGCGTAAAGCAGCAACCCGGCCTGCACGTCGCTGTGCAGCGGCACCAGCGGCGGCTCGAAGAACGGATCGCGCCGCACCTCCGCGACCAGGCGCGCGACGATGGCTTCCGCCCAGCCGGCATCCTCCAGCAGCGGCCGGACATGCGCCGCGACTTCCTCGGCGGTCGGCTCGGCGAGCCGGTCGAGCGCGCAGGCCAGCGCCGGCAACGGCGTATCGCGCGCCCAGCCTCGCGCGAAGGCGGACACAATTGCCCGCGTTTTCGCACGCGCGGCGGCGTCGCCCATCCACGCGGCGAGCGCCGGGCCCATGGTCAGCCGCCCCCCGGCCCCGGCAGCGAATTGTACATGCCGATCGTCACCACCGCGCTGAAGCAGATCGATCCGCCCACCTCGGCGCGTTGCAGCGTGCCGAACAGGCCCACCGGCCGTGCCATCTCCGGTATGGCATCCAGCGCGATCCGCCGGCGTGCGCGAGTCTCCGAAGCTTCTTGCATGGTCCCTTCCCCTTCGATCGGTGCGTCCGGAGGCTAGGATTGCAGGCGGGGCGCCGGGAAATTACATCGCTGTAACCGCCGCCCGCGACATGCCGTTGCCGCCCGCGCGGGCGGCGGCTATCGCGGCAGGGATGACCCAGCGCAGCCACTTCAATTCGGGGTTGACCTTCGATCCCGCCCTGGCGGCGAAAACCGTCTCGTCCTTCGGGCACAACGGCGCGATCGGGGCGCGGTACATCGCGCACGGCGAGGACTGGGTCGAGCTGGCGCTCGATTATCGGGCCGAGCTGGTCGGCGACGAGGAGACGGGCGTGCTCGCCTCCGGCCCGATCATCGCGCTGATGGACATGGCGACCAGCCTCGCCACCTGGGTGCGGCGCGGCCGGTTCGAGCCGCAGGCGACGCTCGACTTGCGGATCGACTATCTGCGCGCCGCCGTGCCCGAGCGGACGGTGATCGGGCATGGCGAATGCTACCGCCTCACCCGCCGCATCGCGTTCGTACGCGGTATCGCGCATGACGGCGATCCCGAGGACCCGATCGCGCACGTCGCCGGCACCTTCATGATGACGGACGCGGCCTGATGGGTGCCCGGCCGAAATTGCCGCCCTATGGCCATTTCCTGGGGATATCGGTGGAAGATTGCGAGAACGGGCCGCTGTTCCGCATGCCGTTCGGCATATCGGTGACGGGGCGCCCGCACTTCCTCCATGGCGGCGCGCTCGCCGGCCTGCTGGAGATCGCCGCGGTCGGCACGCTGATGGCGGCTTTGCAGGGCGAGGCGGGGGTCAGCGTCAAGCCCGTCAACGTCACCGTCGATTTCATGCGCGGCGGGCGCGAGCGCGACACGTTCGCGGCAGCCACGGTGCTGCGGCTGGGCACCCGCATCGCCAATGTCGAGGCGCTCGCCTGGCAGGAGGATCGCGACAAGCTCATCGCGTCGGCGCGCATGACGCTGATGGTGCGCCGGCCGACAAGGAATGAAGAAGGATAGACGATGGCCTATTGGGTGCTGCGTTCGGAGCCGGACGCCTATTCGTGGGACGATCTCGTCCGCGACGGCGCGACCGAGTGGAACGGCGTGCGCAACTACACCGCGCGCAATTTCCTGAAGGAGATGGCGGTCGGCGACGAGGCGCTCTTCTACCATTCCAATACCGAGAAGGCGGCCGTCGGCATCATGGCGGTGACGCGCACCTGGCAACCCGACGGCGACGACGGCAAATGGGCGAGCGTCGCGGTGAAGCCGGTGCGGCCGCTGGCGCATCCGGTGACGCTGGTCGCGATCAAGGCCGAACCGAAGCTCGCGAACCTGATGATGCTGAAGCAATCGCGGCTGTCGGTTTCGAAGGTCGAGCCGGACGAGTGGGCGCTGCTGCTGAAGATGGCGGAGACATAATCCTCCCCTGGCGGGGGAGGATCAGATCAGGGCGCAGGGCAAGCCGCCCCTGCAGGATCGGCGTCCAGCTTGAGGCCGACGATCGAGACCGTGAGGCCCGCATCCGTCCCGAGCAGGAAGGGCTGGGAGACTTTCGAAACGTCCGTGCCCGCCTTGCGGAAGCAATCGAGCGGGATCTTGGCGCTGGTCCATGCCCCGGGTGCAGCGCCGGCGAACAGGCTGGTGGCGTCGATCACGGCCTTGTCGCCCACGCCGAGCGTCACCCTGCCTGCCGGCTTCGCATCCACACGATAGTCGATGCGCAGGCTCATCTGCGCGTTGGTCTGGCGCGAGAGGTCGATGCTCGGGCCGGTGACGCGGACATGGCCCGCGCCGGTGAAGGCATATTGCCGCGCCGCCTCCTGCCGCCCGGCGCCGTCGACATTCTTCATCGTCACCGCGCCGTCCTCGGAGAGCTTCCACGGCGGGGCGACCTTCCCCGGCGTGAAATAGGTCGAGACGTTGGCGAGCGAGGTGTCGATGCCCGGCACCTCGCTCAACTGCGGAACCGTAATGCGGCTGGCGTAGGTCAGGCCGTAGCCGTAGGCGAACAGCGGATCGTAGCCCGGCTGGCCGACATTGTTGGCGAACTGCGCCGCGTTCTTCGGCCAGCTGAAGCTGAGCCTGCCGCGGAAATCCTTGTTCGGCGTGCCGTCCTTCTTCGCGACCAGCACGTCGGCGATGCCTTCGCCCTCGGTGCCGGGCAGGAAGGCGGCGACGAAGGCGTCGGACTGGTTGAGCTCCGGATTCACCCAGAGCGGACGGCCCGAGAGGAACACCGAGACGACCGGGATGCCCTGCGCCTTCAACGCCTTGAGCTCGGCCAGCGCCTGCTTGTCGCCGGGCTGGAATTCCAGCGTGGCGATGTCGCCGACCATCTCGGCATAAGGCTGCTCCCCAAACACGACGACGGCGACATCGGGCTTCGGCCCCGTCACGCTGCCGTCCGCGCTCAGCGTCGCGGTGCCGCCGGCCGCCTCGATCGCGGCCTTGAGGCCGCCCCAGATCGTCGTCGCGCCGGGGAAATCGGCATTGGTGTTGCCGGTCCCTTGCCACGAGAGCGTCCAGCCGCCCGATTGCAGTCCGACATCGTCGGCATGGCTGCCGGTGACGAGCACCTTCTGCCCCGGCTTGATCGGCAGTAGCGCGCCGTTGTTCTTGAGCAGCACCAGCGATTCGGCCACCGCCTGACGCGCCACCGCGCGATGTTCCGGCGCGCCGAGCTCGGCCTTCACCTCATAGGGCCGCGCCGGATCGAACAGGCCGAGCTTCGCCTTCACGCGCAGGATGCGCCGCACCGCATCGTCGACGCGGGCCATCGGGATCTTGCCCTCCTGCACCTCGCGCAGGGTGTTCTCGAACAGCGCCTTCCAGTCGTTGGGCACCATCGCCATGTCGAGCCCGGCATTGAAGGTCGCGGCGCAGTCGCCGGGCGTGCAGCCGGGCACCTGCCCATGCGCGTTCCAGTCGCCGACCACGAAGCCCTCGAAGCCGAGCCGGCCCTTGAGCACGTCGGTCAGCAGGCTCTTGTTGCCGTGGTTCTTCACGCCGTTCCACGAGGAGAAGCTCGCCATCACCGTCATCGCCCCGGCGTCGATGCCGGAGATGTAGCCGGGCGCGTGCGTATCGATCAGCGTCCGCTCGTCGATCCGCGCGTCGCCCTGGTCGATGCCGTCATGGGTGCCGCCGTCGGCGATGAAATGCTTGATCGAGGCGGCGACCTTGCCGTTCTGGACGCGCGTCGTGCCGGGCGCGCCCTGCAGGCCGCGCACCATCGCGGCGGCGTACAGTTTCGTGATGTCGGGGCGTTCCGAATAGCCTTCGTAGCTGCGCCCCCAGCGATCGTCCTGCGGCACGGTGACGGTCGGCCCGAACGCCCAGTCGAAGCCGGAGGCTGCGCTCTCCGCCGCCGTCACCGCGCCGATCTTCTCCATCAGCGCCGGATCGCGCATCGCACCGAGGCCGATATTGTGCGGGAAGACGGTCGCGCCCAGCACGTTCGAATTGCCGTGCACCGAATCCATGCCGAAGATGGTCGGGATCGGGACGTGGCCGGGGCGCTTCTCGATCGCAATCTGGCGGAAGGCTTCGGCAGTCTTGATCCAGTCGCCCACCGGCCCGCGATCGTTGCCGGAGAGGGGCGGGGAGTTGCCGCCGCCCAGCACCGATCCCAGCGGATATTCGCGCAGTTCCTCCGGCTTGATCGAGGAGATGTCGCCCTGGATCATCTGGCCGACCTTCTCGCGCAGGCTCATCTGCGCCATCAGCCTCGTGACGAACGCCTCTGTCTTCGCGTCGACCAGCCCGACGCTGTGCGCTTTCGGCCAGAGTGCGGGATGGGCGGTCTGCGCCATGGCGGACGTGGTCGCGAGAAGGGCCGCGCCGGCGGCCAGAACGAAGCGCATCTCTCTCTCCCTGTCGGCGGCTCGAAGGCGGCCGCCGCTGCGATATCTTGTGGCTGACATCGTTGACAATGACAAGCGCTGTCATCATTCAGAGAACAATGCTAACAGCCCCCGCGGGAACGGTTGCCGTCGATGTGACGTACTGACGGGGCCGGAATGGAGAGGCTGAATGACTGAACTCGTTGCCGTCGATATCGGGGGGACCAATGCCCGCTTCACCATCGCGACGGTGAAGGACGACGGTGCGATCGAGCTGGGCGAGGTGGTGACGCTGCCCACCCATGCCTATGCCAGCCTGCGCAGCGCGTGGGAGGCGTTTTCGGAGAAGGTCGGCCGGCCGCTTCCCAAGGACGGCGCGATCAGTTTCGCCGGTCCGGTCGACGGCACCGTGCTCAAGCTCACCAACAGCCCGTGGGTGCTGCGGCCCGAACTGATCCCGTCCGCGCTCGGCCTCGACCGTTACGAGCTGGTCAACGATTTCGGCGCGGTCGCCTATGCGGTGAGCCGCGTCGGCCCCGAATATCTCCGCCACGTCTGCGGGCCGGACGTGCCGCTGCACAAGGAGGGCTCGATCAGCATCGTCGGCCCCGGCACCGGACTTGGCGTGGCCCTGCTCCACCGTGGCAGCCGCGGGCACATCACCGTCATCACCACCGAGGGCGGCCATGTCGATTTCGCTCCGCTCGACAAGCTGGAGGACCAGATCCTGCAGCGCCTGCGCGATCGCTACCGCCGCGTCTCGACCGAGCGGATCGTCGCCGGCCCGGGCCTCGTCAATCTCTACGAGGCGCTCGCCGCGATCGAGGGGCGGAACGTGCCCCACGATATCGATGATAAGGAACTTTGGAAGCTCGCGCTGTCCGGCTCCGACGTGCTGGCCTCGGCGGCGCTCGACCGCTTCTGCCTGTCGCTGGGATCGGTGGCGGGCGACCTCGCACTGGCGCACGGCGCGTGGAGCGGCACGGTGATCGCCGGCGGCGTCGGCGTGCGCATCGCGGATCACCTGCCGATCTCGGGCTTCGCCGGCCGCTACACCGCCAAGGGGCGGTTCGAGGCGCGCATGGCGCAGATTCCGGTGAAGCTCATCACCCACCCGCAGCCGGGGCTGCTCGGCGCGGCCGCGGCCTTCGCCGAAAAGCACTGCCGATAATCGCCTTCGCAGGTGCAGCATAGGCCTTGCGCCGCTCCTCCAGCGGCGTAAGGAAGCCCGAATGGACGGGACGACTCCCGACGCGCAGATGGCGCCCCACGTCGCCGCCGCCGGCCCGCACGCCGGCGTCGGCTTTCGC
The DNA here is from genome assembly GCF_013778325.1 of Sphingomonas chungangi. Classification (GTDB taxonomy): domain Bacteria; phylum Pseudomonadota; class Alphaproteobacteria; order Sphingomonadales; family Sphingomonadaceae; genus Solisphingomonas; species Solisphingomonas chungangi. The sequence goes on from NZ_JACEIB010000007.1 coordinate 281,930, forward strand.
GAGTTCGTTGCCCTGGTGGCGGCGATGATGGCGATGAACGCGCTCGCCATCGATACCATGCTGCCGGCGCTGCCGCAGATCGGCGGTTCGCTCGGTATCACCGACGAGGGCCAACGGCAGTGGATCATCACCGCCTATCTGCTGGGCTTCGGCGGAGCGAACATTCTCTATGGCCCGGTCTCGGATCGGTTCGGGCGGCGGCCGATCCTGCTCGGCGGCATGGCCTTCTACGCGCTCTTCTCGCTGGGCACGGCGATCACACCCACCTTCGAGCTGCTGCTCGTCTGCCGCGTTATGCAGGGTGTGGCCGTCGCCGCAACCCGCACCGTCACCGTGTCGGTGGTGCGCGACTGCTATGGCGGGCGGCAGATGGCGCGCGTGATGAGCCTCGCGATGATGGTGTTCATCATCGTGCCGGTACTCGCCCCATCTCTCGGCCAGGTGCTGATGCTGTTCGTGCCGTGGCGCGGCCTGTTCTGGGCCTTGTGCCTCTACGGGGTGGTGGTGGCGGCCTGGGCTGGGCTGCGCCTGCCCGAGACATTGCATCCCGAATATCGCCGTCCGATCGCGCTCGGTTCGATCATGGCTGGCATACGCCGCAGCCTGACCGAGCGACAGGCGCTCGGCTACATGCTCACCCAGACGGTGATCACCAGCGCGATGTTCGGCTTCATCAACTCGGTCGAGCCGATCTTCGCCGACGTGTTCCACAGGCCCAAGCTCATGCCCGCCGTGTTCGCCGCGATCGCCAGCATGATGGCGGTCTCTTCGCTGATCAATTCGCGCATCGTCGAGCGGCTGGGCACGCGGCGCGTCTCGCACGGTGCCCTGCTGGGGTTCATCGCGATCGAACTGGTTCACCTCGCCATCGCCATGTCGGGGCACGAGACGATCCGCAGCTTCGCGCTGTGTCAGGCACTGGCGATGTTCTGCTTCGGCCTGTCGATGGGCAATTTCGGCGCGATGGCGATGGAGCCGCTCGCCGATGTGGCCGGCACCGCCGCCTCGCTCCAGGGCTTCGTCACGACGTCCGGCGGCGCGCTGCTCGGCTTCGCGATCAGCCAGAGCTTCAACGGCACCACCGTGCCGATGACCGCCGGCTTCGCTCTGGCCGGCTTGGCCGGGCTGGCGATCATCCTGGTGACCGAGGGCGGACGCCTGTTCCGCCCTCGCATGGGTGCCTGAGACCTCAGTCCGCGAACAGCAGTGCCGGCACCTCGATCAGTTTGCGCACCGCCTGGATGAACTTCGCCGCGTCCATGCCGTCGACCACGCGATGATCGAAGGACGAGGACAGGTTCATCATCTTGCGCACCTCGATGCGGCCGTCGATCACGACGGGACGCTCGACCATCTTGTTGACGCCGACGATCGCCACCTCGGGCCGGTTGATCACCGGGGTCGAGACGATGCCGCCGAGCGCGCCGAGCGAGGTCAGTGTGATGGTGGAGCCGGACAGCTCCTCGCGCTTGGCCTTGCCGCGTCGGGTGGCGTCGGCGAGGCGGACGATCTCGGCGGCGAGACCCCACACGTCATAGGCCTGCGCGTCGCGGATGACGGGGACGGAGAGGCCCGCGTCGGTCTGCGTCGCCATGCCGAGATGCACGGCGGAGTGGCGCTGGACCACGCCCGCCTCGTCGTCGAAGCGGGCGTTGACCATCGGGAAGTCGCGCGCCGCCTTGCTGATCGCGCGGATCAGGAAGGGCAGCATGGTGAGCTTGGGCCGCTCGCCGCGCGTCTCGTTCATCGCGGCACGCAGCGCCTCGACGGCGGTGACGTCCACCTCGTCCACGTAGGCGAAATGCGGGATGCGGCGCTTCGCCTCGGCCATGTTCTCGGCGATCCGGCGGCGCAGGCCGGCGACCTTGATCTCCTCGATCTCGTCCTCGCCGGCCGCGATCGGGGCGGCAGTGGAGCGCGCCGGGACAGAACCGCCGCCCTGATATTTCAGGAAGGCGTCGAGATCGGAATGCTTCACCCGGTCGCCGGCGGCGGGGTGGACGTCGCCAAGATCGACACCCAGCTCCTTGGCGCGCTGGCGCACGGCGGGGGAGGCCAACACCTTGCGCGTCTCTCCCCCGTTCGTGCTGAGCGAAGTCGCAGCACGGGCTTCAGGCGCCGCGCTCGCGGCCCGTCCTTCGACAGGCTCAGGACGAACGGTGTCCTGTGGGGCGGGCGCTGCCACCGGCTCTTCCTCCGCAACCGGAGCAGGCGCAGCCTCCTCGCCACCCTCGGTCTCGAACACCACGAGCGTCGATCCGATCGCGATCTGGTCGCCGACCGCGCCGGCCACCTCGATCACCTTGCCGGAGACCGGCGCCGCCATCTCGACGGTCGCCTTGTCGGTCATCATGTCGGCGACGGGCTGGTCCTCCTCGACCATATCGCCGACCTTGACGTGCCAGGTCACGATCTCGGCCTCGGCGATGCCTTCGCCGATGTCGGGGAGGCGGAAGTTTACGCGCGCCATGCGATCAATCCTTCATCACGCGCTTGAGCGCCTGGCCCAAGCGGACGGGTCCGGGGAAATAGGCCCATTCGAGGCTGTGCGGGTAAGGCGTGTCCCATCCCGTCACGCGCTCGATCGGGGCCTCGAGATGGTGGAAGCAGCGCTCCTGCACCTGCGCGGACAGCTCGGCGCCGAAGCCCGAGGTGCGCGTCGCCTCGTGGACGATCACGCAGCGGCCGGTCTTCTCGACCGAGGCGGCGATCGTCTCGATATCGAGGGGAACGAGGGTGCGCAGGTCGATGATCTCGGCATCGATCCCGCTTTCCTGCGCCACGCCCAGCGCGACGTGGACCATCGTGCCGTAGCAGAGGATCGTAACCGCCTCGCCGGCACGCACCACGGCGGCCTTGCCGAGCGGGATGTTGTAGTAACCCTCCGGCACCTCGGACGAGTCATGCTTGGACCAGGGCTGGACCGGGCGATCGTAATGGCCGTCGAACGGGCCGTTGTAGATGCGCTTGGGCTCGAAGAAGAGTACCGGGTCCGGATCCTCGATCGCCGCGATCAGCAGACCCTTGGCGTCGTAGGGGTTGGACGGGATCACCGTCTTGAGTCCCGAGACGTGGGTGAAGATGCCCTCGGGCGACTGCGAATGGGTCTGCCCGCCGAAGATGCCGCCGCCGAAGGGCGAGCGCACCGTGATCGGGCAGGTGAAGTCGCCGTTCGAGCGATAGCGCAGCCGCGCCGCTTCCGAGATGAGCTGGTCCATGCCCGGATAGATGTAGTCGGCGAACTGGATCTCCGGCACCGGGCGCAGGCCGTAGGCGGCCATGCCGATCGCGACGCCGATGATGCCGCATTCGTTGATCGGCGCGTCGAACACGCGGGTCTTGCCGTATTTCTTCTGGAGGCCCGCGGTGGCGCGGAACACGCCGCCGAAATAGCCGACATCCTCGCCCAGCACGGTGACGCCGTCGTCGCGCTCCATCACGACGTCCATGGCGGAATTGATCGCCTGGATCATGTTCATGCGGGTCATACGCCGGCCACCCTGCGTTCTTCGATGCTCTGCTCCATCTGTTCCTTCAGGTGCGGCGGCATTTCGGCGAAGACATCTTCGAAGATCGTCTCGAAGCCGTGGTTGAAGGCGGTGCCGGAGAGGGTGCCGAGCTTCTCGGCTTCCTTGCCCGCATCGCGGACCTGCGCCGTCACCTCGGCCTTGAGCGCTTCGTGGCTGGCGTCGTCCCATTCGCCGATCGCGATCAGGTGTGTCTTCAAGCGCTCGATCGGATCACCGAGCGGGAAGTGCTGGCCCTCGTCGGCGGGGCGGTAGGCGCTGGGATCGTCCGAGGTGGAGTGCGCCTCGACGCGATAGGTGAAATGCTCGATCAGGGTGGGGCCGTGGTTGGAGCGGGCGCGCTCGGCGGCCCATTCGGTCGCGGCATAGACGGCGAGCGCGTCGTTGCCGTCCACGCGTAGCGCCGCGATGCCGTAGCCGAGGCCCCTTGCGGCAAACGTCGTGTTCTCGCCGCCGGCAAAGCCCGCGAAGGAGGAGATCGCCCACTGGTTGTTGACGATGTTGAGCACCACCGGCGCGCGGAACACGCTGGCGAAGGTGCAGGCGGCATGGAAATCGCCCTCCGCCGTGGTGCCCTCGCCGACCCAGCTCGCCGCGATGCGGGTGTCGCCCTTGGCGGCCGACGCCATCGCCCAGCCCACGGCCTGCGGATATTGCGTGCCGAGATTGCCCGAGATGGAGAAGAAACCCGCTTCCTTGGCCGAATACATGATCGGCAGCTGGCGGCCCTTCAGCCGGTCGCCTGCGTTCGAATAGATCTGGCACATCATGTCGACCAGCGACCAGTCGCGCGCGATGAGCAGGCCCTGCTGGCGGTAGGACGGGAAGCACATGTCGTCGCGATCGAGCGCGAAGGCCTGGGAGACGGCGATCGCCTCCTCACCGGTGCACTTCATGTAGAAGCTGGTCTTGCCCTGCCGCTGGGCGCGGAACATGCGATCGTCGAAGGCGCGGGTCAGCGTCATCGCGCGCAGGATGGCGCGGATGCGATCGGGCTCGAGGCGCGGGTTCCATTCGCCGACGGCCTTGCCCTCGGGATCGAGCACGCGGATCAGGGTGAAGGGGTAGTCGCGCAGCGTGTTCGGCGCGGCGGCGATGTCGGGGCGGGCGACGCTGCCCGCCTCGGGAAGCGGCATGTCGTCGAACGACACCTTGTCGCCGGGCCGGTATTTCGGCTCGGGCACGTGGAGCGAGAGCGACCGCAGGTTGCGGCCCGGCTCGTCGGCCATTCCATCCTCCTCAACGGATCATCCGCATGACGACAAACGCCGCGCGAATCCGATCGGCTCCCTAGCGCTGCCCACCCGAGAGGAAAAGAGGGTATTGTAATTATGTTATGTTGCAGCGCAGCTTAATTACCCTTCTGTGAAACAGGCACAGCGAAGCTGCCGCGCTGCACAGAGGGGTTGCCGGACACCGCGCCGGGCGCCGCATTGGCGATCGGCGGGGCATTTTCCCAGCCGCCGCCGAGTGCCTTGAACAGCGAAACTTGCGCGTCGGCAACCTGCTGATCCGACTGGGCGAGCGCCGAGCGCGCCGAAGCGCGATCCTGCTCGGAGACCAGCAGGTTCAGGAAGTTGTCGCGCCCGGTATCGAAGCGGATGCGCGAGAGCTTGGCGGCATCGTCCGCCGCCGCCGCCGCGCGGGCGAGCGCCGCATTCTGGTCGAGCGCCGCCGAATAGCGGGCGAGCGCCTGCTCGGTTTCCTTGAGCGCGGTCAGTACCGTGCCCTGGAAGCTGGCCAGCGAGGCGTCGGTCTGCCCCCTTGCCTGGCGGATCTTGGCGGTCGCCACTGCGATATTCGGGAAGGTCCAGCTGATCAGCGGGCCGACCGAATAGCCGAACGAGGCCGACTTGCCGATGTCGCCGATATGCGGTGCACCCAGCGACAGCGATCCGGCGAGCGTCACCGAGGGGAAGAGCGCGGCGGTGGCGACGCCGATCCGCGCGGTGTCCGCGGCGAGCGTGCGCTCGGCCTCGCGAACGTCCGGCCGGCGAGCGAGGAGGGTGGCGCCGTCGCCGACCGGGATCACCGTCTTCACCTTGGGCACGATCCGGCAGGCCGACGCGTCGCCGTCGATCTCGGCCGGCGGACGGCCGGTCAGCGCGGCGAGGGCGTAGAGCTGGGCACGGCGTTCGCCCTCCAGCTGCGGCACCTGCGCCTTGGCCTGCTCCACCGTCACTTCCGCCTGGTCGACATCGCGACGCGTGCCGCGCCCTGCATCGAGCAGGCGCTGCGTCAGATCGCGGGTGTTGCCCTGCAGGCGCGCCGTCTCGCGCGCCACGTCGGCCTGCGCGGCATAGCCGCAGGCGTCGGCATAGCTTTGCGCGACCTGCGCGGCGATCGAGATGCGCGCCCCGTCGAGCGCGGCCTGCGCGGCCGCCGCATCGCCCCGCGAGGCCTCGATCGAGCGCGAGACGCGGCCAAACAGGTCCACCTCGTAGGACGCATCGAAGCCTGCCTGATAGTAGTTGAAGTCGTAGTGGCTGGGGCCGTTGCCGCCGCCGGTGGGGACGGTCGTCGTCGATCCACCCGTCGCGGTGCCGGCGCTGTCGCTGTCGGCGCCGACGCGGATGCGATTGTATCCCGCCGAGAGATCGGTGGTCGGAAGCCGCCCGGCCCGCGCCTCGCTGAGCACGCCGCGCGCCTTGCGCAGGTTGCCGGCCGCGACGCGGATGTCGGTATTGTAGGCGAACGCGTCCTGGATCAGCCGGTCGAGCGCCGGATCCTGGAACATCTCCCACCATTTGTCCGGCAGCGGCTGGCCCGACAGCATGGTCGACGCCTGCCCCTCTACGAAGGGCTGCTTGGCATCGGCCTGCACGACCGGAGGCTTGTAGTTCGGCCCCACGGCGCAGGCGGCGAGCGCCAGCGCGGGCAGGACGGCGAGGGGGCTGCGAAGGCGCATCATCTTAATAGCCTCCCTCGGTCACGGGCTCGCCCGGCTTCCTGCGCCGCCACGCCCGCGTCTTCTCCTGCACCTTCTCGCCGAGCATCTTGGTGATCACGTAGAAGCTGGGCGTGAACATCAGGCCGAAGAAGGTCACGCCGATCATCCCGAAGAACACCGCGACGCCGAGCGCCTTGCGCATCTCCGAGCCGGGGCCGTTGGAGATGACCAGCGGCAGCACGCCGAGGATGAACGCGATCGAGGTCATCAGGATCGGGCGAAGGCGCTGGTGGGCGGCGCGCTCGGCCGCTTCCCGGTGGCTGAGGCCGTCATCCTCGCCCTGGCGGGCGAACTCGACGATCAGGATCGCGTTCTTGGCGGCGAGGCCGACCAGCACGACGAGGCCGATCTGGGTGAGGATGTTGTTGTCCATCCCCATCAGCCCGACGCCGACGATCGCGGCCAGCAGGCACATCGGCACGATCAGGATCACCGCCAGCGGCAGGATCACGCTCTCATACTGGGCCGCCAGCAGCAGGAAGACGAACAGCACGGCGAGACCGAACACGTAGATGCCGGTATTGCCCGCCTGCTCCTGCTGATAGGCGAGGTCGGTCCACTCGAAGGTCATACCCTTGGGCAGGATCTGCTGGGCGAGGCCCGCCATCGTCTTGAGCGACTGGCCCGACGAGAAGCCGTGCGCGGTGTCGCCCTGCAGCTCGGCGGACGGATAGAGGTTGTAGCGCACCACGCGCCACGGGCCTGCGTCATTCTCCATCTTGAGCACGGCGGCCAGCGGCACGGTGCCGCCGCCGCTCGCGCGGGTCCGCAACTGTTCGATGTCCGAGCTCTGCTGGCGGAAGCCCGCGTCCGCCTGCGCGGTCACGCGCCAGGTGCGGCCGAGATAGTTGAAGTCGTTGATGTAGGTGGAGCCGAGATAGGTGCCGAGCGTCGAGAAGATGTTCTCCACCGGCACGCCGATCTGCTCGGCCTTCTCGCGATCGATGTCGGCGAACAGGCGCGGCGTCTTGGTGTTGAAGGTGGTGAAGGCGGCCTGGATGCCCTGCGCCTTGTTGGCGGCCATCATCATGCCGAACGCGGCCTTCTCCAGCGCCTGGTAGCCGGCACCGTTGCGGTCCTCGATCTCCATCTTCCAGCCGCCGCCGGTGCCGATGCCCGAAACCGGGGGGGGCGGGATCAGCAGGATGTTGCCGGCGGTGATCTGCGAGAGCGATTTGCGCAACTCGCTTGTCAGCGTCTCGATGTCGGCGCGCTGCGACTTGGCCTTGAGCGGCGTGAAAACCACGGCGGCGTTGGGAGCGGTGGTGAAGGTCGCACCGTCGAAGCCCGTAAAGGCGACGGTGCCTTCCAGCGCCGGATTCTGCAGCACGATCTTCTGCACCTGCTGCACGACCTGATCGGTCCGCTCGAGCGAGGTGCCCGGCGGCATCTGCACGACGCCGATCAGATAGCCCTGGTCCTGCGCGGGGATGAAGCCCGTGGGGGTCGCATAGAAGCGCCAGCCGGCGAGCAGGATCAGGCACACATAGGCGACGCCCATCAGCGACAGTCGCCGAACGAGCTTGCCGGTGAGCTTGCCGTAGCGATCGGACATGCGATCGAAGGTGCGGTTGAAGCCGTTGGCGAAGCGGGTGGGATAGCCGCGCCAGCCTTCCTTCACCCGTTGCTCGTGCGCGTGGGGCTTGAGCAGCAGCGCGGCGATGCTCGGCGACAGCGTCAGCGAGACGAAGGCCGAGATCGCGGTGGCCGACACGATGGTCAGCGCGAACTGCTGGTAGAACTGGCCCGAAATGCCCGGGATGAAGGCGGTCGGCACGAACACGCCGCACAGCACCAGCGCGATCGCGATCAGCGCGCCGGAGACTTCGTCCATCGTCTTGTGCGCGGCCTCGCGGGGGGTGAGGCCTTCCTCGGCCATCAGGCGCTCGATATTCTCGATCACCACGATGGCGTCGTCGACGACGATGCCGATCGCTAGCACGAGCCCGAACAGCGAGAGGTTGTTGAGGCTGAACCCGAACGCCTCCAGCACCGCGAAGGCGCCGATCAGCGAGATCGGGATGGCGATCAGCGGCACCAGCGCGGCGCGCCAGCTCTGCAGGAACAGCAGCACCACGATGCTGACGAGGATCAACGCGATGTAGAGCGTATGCTCCACCTCGTCGATCGAGGCCGAGATATAGTCGGTCGGGTGGTAGGCGACCTTGTAGGCCATGCCCGGCGGGAAGCTCTTCGAAGCCTCCGCCAGCGCGGCTTTCACCGCATCGGCCGTGGCGAGCGCGTTGGAGCCGGGCAGCTGCTTCACGCCCAGCATCGTCGCGTGCTGGCCGCTATAATAGCCGTTGGTGGTGTAATCCTGCGCGCCGAGCTCGATTCGCGCCACGTCGCGCAGCCGGGTGAGGCTGCCGTCGGTGCCGCGCTTCAGGATGATGTCGCCGAACTGCTCGGGCGTGGTCAGCCGGCCGAGTGCCTGCACGCCGAGCTGGAAGGCGGCGCCATTCTTGCCGAAGGGCGGTGCGCCGACCGAACCGGCCGCGACCTGCGCGTTCTGCGCCTGGATCGCCGCGACGATCTCGTCGACCGTCAGGTCGCGCGACTGGGCGAGATCCGGGTCGATCCAGATGCGCATCGCATAATCGCGCGCACCGATCTCCAGCGTGTCGCCGACGCCCTGGATGCGCTTGATCCGATCGGTCACCTGCAGGGTGACGTAGTTGGAGATGTATTGCTCGGACAGCGAACGATCGGGCGAATAGAAAGCGATCGCCATCAGGATGTCGGGCGAGTTCTTGCGCACCGTCACGCCGATGTTGCGCACTTCCTGGGGCAGGCGGGGCTCCGCCTCCGAAACGCGGTTCTGCACCAGCACCTGCGCCTGATCGGGATCGACGCCCTGCTTGAAGCTGATGGTCAGCGTCATCGTGCCGTCGCCGACCGAGGAGGACGACATGTAGATCATGCCCTCGACGCCGTTGACCTGTTGCTCGATCGGCACCGCGACGGTGTCCGCCAGCGTCTCGGCGGTGGCGCCGGGATAATTGGCGGTCACCACCACCGTCGGCGGCGCGATGTTGGGATATTGGGCAACCGGAAGCTGCGGATAGGAAATGGCACCGACGATCACGATCAGGATCGACAGCACCGCCGCGAAGATCGGCCGCTCGATGAAGAAATGCGGGAAGCGCATGGACGCGTCCTATCAGCCCGCCGTGGTGGCGGTGGAGGCCTGCGGCACGGTGACGGCCGGCGTATTGGGCGACGTATCGGGCGCGCGCGGCTTGATCACCGTGCGGGTCGGCTGCACCGGCATGCCGGGCTGCAGCGCCGCGATGCCGTCGAGCACGACGAGATCGGTGGGGGCGAGGCCGTCGCGGATCGCGCGCAGGCCCTGCACCTCCGGCCCGGTCTCCACCGTGCGCTGCACGACCTTGCCGTCCTGGCCCATCACGAACACCATCTTGCGATTCTGGTCCGCCGTGATCACCTCGTCTGGCACCAGCATCGCCTTGTAGGTGCCCGAGCCGAGCAGGCGCGCGCGGCCGAACATGCCGGGCGTCAGGAAATGGTTGGGGTTCTGCACCACCGCATGCGCGCGGATCGTGCCGGTGTTGGGATCGAGCGCGTTGTCGACGAACTGCATCTGGCCGTGCCAGTTGTAGCCGGTTTCGTCGGAGAGCTGGATGTCGACCGGATTGTGCGTGCTGCGCGAGGAGCCGCGCTGGCCCTGCTGCGCCTCGCGCAGATATTTCAGGTAGAAGCTCTCGGCGCCGTCGAACGAGAACCAGATCGGATCGAGCGAGACGACGGTGGTGAGCAGCGTGCTGTTCGCCACGACCTGATCGCCGAGCGACACGCGCTTGTCCGACACGCGGCCGGAGACCGGCGCGCGCACGGTGGTGAAGCTCAGGTTCAGGCGGGCATTGTCGGCGTTGGCGATGGCGGCCTGGAGGCTCGCCTGTGCGGTGCGGACCTGCGCCTGGTCGTTCTCCAGCTCTTCCTTGCTGACCGCCTGCACCTTGACGAGATCGGCCGAGCGCGCCGCCACGGACTTCGCGTTGGTCAGCGTGGCGCGGGCCGACGCGACCTGCGCCTCGGCCTGCTCCAGCGTCGCGCGATAGGGGCGCGGATCGATGACGAAGAGCGGCTGGCCTTCCCTCACGTCCTGTCCGTTCCGGAACAGCACCTGCGTCACCACGCCGGTGATGCGCGCCGACAGGTTGACGCTCTGCGGCGCCTCGAACTTGCCGACATATTCGTCCCAGTCGACCACGTCGCGGACCAGCGGGGTCGCGACGGAAACATGCGGAGTCGGCGGCCCGGGCGGTGCCTGATTCCCCTTGGAACAGGCGGCGAGCAGCGCGAAAGTGAAGACGGCAGCAGCGGTCCGGGTCATCTGGCCCCTTTCTATTGCGGTGCAGCAATAGTCCCTGTCGGTCGGATGGCAAGTTATTTTTTTACCGGTCGGTATGTTTTGCCACCGTGCCGAACCTGTATAGGGTCAAGCTGGCACCTTTGCTAGCCACCCCCCTTTATCCCGAGAGATGACAGCGTTAGACGGCGCAAACCCTAGGGAGATGCGAAGATGGCCGATGTCGATGCCCTGATGCGCAAGGCGCCGGTGATTCCGGTGCTGGTGATCGATCGGCTGGAGGATGCCGTGCCGATCGCCGAGTCGCTGGTGGCCGGAGGCCTGCCGCTGCTCGAAGTGACGCTGCGCACGCCGGTCGCGCTCGATGCGATCCGGGCGATGGCGCAAGTGCCGGGGGCGGTGGTGGGCGCCGGTACGGTGCTTAATCCGCAGCAGATGGACGACGCGCGGGGGGCGGGCGCCACCTTCATCGTCTCGCCCGGCCTCACCGCCCCGATGGCGAAGGCGGCGGCGGAGATGGACATCGATTATCTGCCCGGCGTCGCCAATCCGGCCGACATCATGGCCGGCCTCGATCTCGGCCTCACCCGGTTCAAATTCTTCCCGGCGGAGGCGATCGGCGGGCTGAAGGCGCTCAAGGCCTATGCCGGCGTGTTCCGCGACGTCCGCTTCTGCCCGACCGGCGGCATCACCGCCGAGACCGCGCCGCAATGGCTCGCGGAGCCGGCGGTGCTGTGCGTCGGCGGTTCGTGGCTGGTGCCGAGCGGCGCGATCGACGAGGCGGCGATCCGGCAGCGGGCGGAAGCGGCGGCAACGCTCAGGGCCTAGCCGCTGCGCTCCTGCTCCGCGCATAGGCGAAATAGACGACCAGCCCGATCGCGTTCCACACGAAGAAGCGCACCTGCGTGCCGACCGGCAGCGTCGCGAACAGCAGCAGGCAGCCGACCACGCCGATCACCGCCACCAGCGAAGCGGCCGGCACGCGGAACACCCGCTTCCGGCCCGGATCGCGCTTGCGCAGCACCACCATCGACACGCACACCGCCACGAAGGCGCAGAGCGTGCCCGCATTGGCCAGCGCCGCGATCTCGGCGAGCGGCAGGAAGGCGGCGATGGCCGCGACGATGATCGCGGTGCCGATCGTCACCGCCACCGGCACGCCGCTCTTTGGGTGGACCCGGCCGAGCCCCTCCGGCAGTAGCCGGTCGCGCGCCATCACGAAGAAAATCCGCGTCTGGCCGAACAGGAAGGCGAGGATCACCGTCGGCAGCGCGATGATCGCGACCGCGCCGAAGACCTTGGCGGCGGTCGTGCTGCCGAACGAGCGCAGGATCAGTGCCAGCGGTTCGGCCGATTGGGCGAAGCTCGCCACCGGCGCCGCGCCGATCGCGGTGGCGGCGATCACCATGTAGATCACCACGCACGCCGCCATCGATCCGACGATGCCGATCGTCATGTCGCGGCCGGGATCCTTGGCCTCTTCGGCGGCGGTGGAGACGGCATCGAAGCCGTAGAAGGCGAAGAAGATGATCGAGGCCGCGGGCAATACGCCGAGCTTGATCAGCTTGTCCGGATGGAGCGGGTCCGGCCCGGCATGGGGCAGCACGCCGTTGGGAAAGAAGGGGTGGAAGTTCGCCGCGTCGAAATGCGGCAGCGCCACGGCCACGAACATCGCCAGCGCCGCGATCTTGAGCGCCACGAGGATAGTGTTGAGCGTCGCGGACTCGCGCGTGCCGACCAGCAGCAGCCCCGCCACCACCGCGATGATCGCGACCGCCGGCAGGTTGATCACGCCACCGAGTTCCGGCCCGTTGGCGAGCGCCTTGGGGATGGTCCACCCCATGCCGTCCATGAAGCCGGTGAAATAGCCCGACCAGCCGACCGCCACCGTCGAGCAGACCACCGAATATTCGAGGATCAGGCTCCAGCCGACGATCCACGCGATCGTCTCGCCCACGGCGACGTAGGAGTAGGTGTAGGCCGATCCCGATTGCGGGATCATCGTCGCCAGCTCGGCATAAGCGAGCGCGGCGGCGGCGCAGACCAGCCCCGCGATCAGGAAGGACAGGATCACGCCCGGCCCGGCGAGGCCGGCGCCGGTGCCGATCAGCGTCAGGATGCCGGTGCCGACGATCGCGCCGACGCCGAGCGCCACGAGATGCGGCCAGCCGAGCGTGCGATGCAGCTTGTGCGCGGCGTCGGCGGGTGGCGCCTCGATGGGCTTGAGCGGACCCCAGAGGCTCATGCGATCATCCCGCCGAGCCGGTGAAATTGACAAGTTTGACACCCGCCACCGCCGAGGCGGAACGGTCTGTCGTGGTGGTCGCAAATGTTACGGATCGTCATGCGGCGACCGTGACAGACGAAATCCTACATGGGAAGCTTCGTCTTCGAGCAGGCCTGATCATCCAGAACCCGTTCGGCCTGAGGAGGGACTGAGCGCAGTCGAAGGCCCGTCTCGAAGGGCGTTGCGTGGCGCATGTGCTTCGAGACGCCGCTTCGGCAGGCTCAGCGGCTCCTCAGCACGAACGGCTTTGGAATAGCGGGTCAAAGTTCCGGCGGCCGCCCGATCGCGGCGCGGCCGATCGCCGGATCGTCGGTGAAGAAGCCGTCGATCCCTGCTGCGATGTAGGTCTTGATCTCAGCCAGCGATCCCGCTGGATTGCGGGCGTTGAGGCCATCGCCATTCTGGAAGTCGGCGGCGAGGAAGGTGTTTTCCGGGCGGAACGTCCACGGTTGCACCAGCAGCCCCGCCTTGTGCGCGTCCGCCGTCACCGGAGAGACGTGCGCCAGTCGCTTGTTCGGCCCGAGCGGAATGATCGTGCGCGTATCGGGCGCGAGGATGTCGGCGTAGCGGGCGATGTCGGCGAGGCCCGCAGGCTCCATCATCTGGTTGAAGGTGAGCGTACCGCCCGCCTTCACCACGTCGGCGGGGCGATCGTCGATGCCTTCGGTGAGCTGCATGAGCTGCACGTTGCCGGGCCGGCCGAGCTTCTGGCGGATATATTTGAGGTTCGCGATCTCGAATGACTGGATCACCAGCGGCCGCGTGCGGGTCTGCCAGTGGCGGCCCAGCGTATCGAGGAAGCGGTCCTCCATCGGCAGGCCCACCGAGGCGAAATAGGTGGAGTGCTTGATCTCCGGCACCAGCCCGATTGTGCGCCCGCGCGCGAGGCTCTCGGCGGCGCAGAAGTCGATCATCTCCTCCCACGTCACCAGATCGAACCAGCCGTCCATCTTGGCGTTCTCGGTGCGGATCTGGCCCAGCCGCTCCTTGGCGCGCAGGGTCTTCAGCTCGGCGAGCGTGAAGTCCTCGGTGAACCAGCCGACCTGCCTCTCGCCGTCCACCACCTTCCCGGTCCTGCGGCCGGCGAATTCCGGATGGGACGCGATATCGGTGGTCTCGACGATGTTGTTCTCGTGGCGGATGATCAGATGGCCGTCCTTCGTGGCGCACAGATCGGGCTCGATGAAGTCCGCCCCGTCCTCGATCGCCTTGGCGTAGGAGGCGAGCGTGTGCTCGGGCCGCAGCGCCGAAGCGCCCCTGTGGCCGTAGATCAGGATCTTTCGCTCCGGCGCCGCCATGGCGCGAGCCTGCCCCGCCGCGTTGCTCGCGACAAGCCACGCGGCACCGGTGCCGCCCAGCATCCGTCTGCGGCTGATATCCATCCGACGCCCCTTGCACGCTCCAACGAAGCGGATCGCTAGGCGCCCCATGCGACAGTTGCGTGACGCAGCCCCGCAGCAGCTTGGCCACGCGAAAACGTTGCAGACATGAATAGGAAAGACTCGCAATATCTTTGTTGACAGGAATGCGAGTCATTCGCATTAGCCTCGCCGAAACGATCAGAGACATCGAAGGGGCCGATCATGTCCGTATCCACCAAGCCCGCGCCGTCCGGCGCGCCCGCATTCCTGGCACTCGCCTGCGTCGGCGCGATCCTGACACCGGGGAGTGCATGGGCGGCCGATCCGGCTGCGCCGGCGACGGGCGATGCGGCCGGCGGCGGCACGGCGGATGCGGGCGAGGGCGGCAGCCATCGCGAGCAGTGGATCACGGTGAAGGGCACCTATGCCCGGCCCGACGTCGCGTCGGCCAAGTCGACCGCCTCGCTGCTCGACACGCCGCAGACCATCACCGTCATCGACAAAGCGACGCTGCAGAAGCAGAACCTGCTGACGCTGCGCGATGCGCTCACCACGCTTCCCGGCATCACCTTCGGCGCGGGCGAGGGCGGCGGCGGCTTCGGCGATTCGATCAACCTGCGCGGCTATTCGGCCAATACCGACATCACCATCGATGGCGTGCGCGACAGCGCCCAGTACAGCCGTACCGAGACCTTCGATCTGCAGCAGATCGAGGTCTATAACGGCGCCAATTCGGTGTTCAACGGATCGGGCTCGGTCGGCGGCACGATCAACCTCGTCTCCAAGTTGCCCGAAAAGCGGGACGAGACCGTGATCGGTGCCAGCGGCGGCACCGACGATTATTATCGCGCCACGCTGGATTCGAACATCCGCGTCAACGATCTCGTCGCTTTCCGGCTGAACGCGGTTTACCACCATAACGATGTGCCGGGCCGCGATGTCGAGCGCTACAAGCGCTACGGCGTGGCGCCCGCTGTCACCATCGGCATCGACAGCCCGACGCGCTGGACGCTGATGGGCTATTACCAGCATGACGACAACGTGCCGCAGTACGGCGTGCCGTATTTCCCGGCCTTGGGCGGCAAGCCGGACGGCATCCCCTACGGCCAGTATTTCGGCTATGCGAACGTCGATCGCCAGAAGCAGACGATCGGGCAGCTGACCTCGATCGTCGAGCATGATTTCGACGATCGCTTCTCGATCCGCAACCTCACGCGCTGGGAGGAGATCAAGCAGACCACCGTGGTCGATCCGCCGCAGGCGGGCGTCTTCCACCTCGGCGACATCTGCATCACCGGCGCGGCGCCGCTCGGCTATGTGCCGGAAGGGGCGGGCGGCACCTGCAAGTCGGGCAGCATCGTCGTGCCGGAGGGCAGCTACCTGCCCGGCGGCCCGCGCGGCAACCTGCGCGATACCCGCAACACGATGCTCTACGATCAGGTCGACCTGCGCGGCCGCGTGCAGACCGGCCCGGTCAGCCACGAATTCGTGCTCGGCGCCTCGGCCGCCTGGGAGCATTACAATCTCGATACCGGCAAGCTGTTCATGAACGCGGACGGCAGCAATCCGTACGCGGCGAGCGGCCTGCCGCAGATCATCATCGGCGGCGATCCGGTCGATTATACCGGACCGCTCAACTATGTCCGGTCGAGCAAGCCCTACGGCTCGCGCGACGACTATGCCGCCTACCTGTTCGACACCTCGCGCATCGGCGAGCTGTTCGAGGTGAATTTCGGGCTGCGCTGGGAGCATAGCGTCGGCGACTTCACCACGATCAACTACAACGTGACGCCGGGAGCCGCGTTCGAGACGATCAGCGCCAACATCCCGCAGCACACCAGCGACAATCTCTTCTCCTATCGCTTCGGCGGCGTGTTCAAGCCGACCCGATCGGTGAGCCTCTACGTCGCCTACGGCAATTCCAAGACGCCCTCGATCTCGACGGTCAACGGCGGCTGCACCACCGGCACGGTCGGCACCTCGACCTTCGTCAACTTCTGCGATTTCGCGCCCGAGAAGGCCAAGAATTACGAGATCGGCGCCAAGGCGGACCTGTTCCACCACCACCTGCAGCTGACCGCCGCTTTGTTCCGCAACGAGCGGCTCAACTTCCGCCTGCCCTCGACCGGGCTCGACGAGAGCGGCAACAGCGTCTCCGTGCAGGTGCCGGGCGGCAAGTCGCGAGTCGATGGCCTCGCGCTCGGCGCCAGCGGCAACATCACGCGCGCGTGGACGATCTTCGCCAACTACACCTATCTGAAGAGCAAGGTGATCAAGAGCCTGCCGGACGATTGCGAGGCGAACCCCACCGGCACGGCCGCCTGCAACACGCTGTATCTGGCCGCGCCCCTGCAGGGCGGTCCGCTGCAGCAGACGCCCAAGCATTCGGGCAGCCTGTTCACCACCTACCAGCTGCCCTTCGGCCTGCAACTCGGCTACGGCCTCACCTACGAGGGCAGTTTCGCGATCGTCACCAATCCGTCGGCGCTGATCGACGGGAAATATCCCAAGTCCAAGGACTGGCTGACCCATCGCTTCTTCGCGAGCTACCCGGTGACGCCCAAGCTGACCGCGCAGGTGAACGTGCAGAACTTCACCAACACGCATTATTACACCAGCATCCGCAACAACGGCTGGGCGATCCCCGGCGCGACGCGCTCCGCGACGTTCAGTCTGTTCTATAATTTCTGATGACTGCTCCCCCTCCCTGAAAGGGAGGGGGTTTGGGGGTGGGTCTTGGCGCGCGATACGGTAGAACCTGCGTTCATGACATCCGTATCGCAAGGCCAATGCCCATCCCAACCCCTCCCCGACAGGGAGGGGCTTTTCCGATGATGATCGAAATCCCCGCCGTCCTTGACGCTGGCGGCGTCGCCCGGCTGCGCGCGATCATCGATGCGGGCGAATGGGTGGACGGCAACGCCACCTCCGGCCCGCAGGCGGCGCTCGCCAAGCGCAACGAGCAGATCGCCGAGGACAGCCCGGCCCACCGCGAGGGCGGCGCGATGGTGCTGGAAGCGCTCGGACGCTCCCCGCTGTTCATCGCCGCGGCGCTGCCGGCCAGGATCTTTCCGCCGCTGTTCAACCGCTACGCCGGGGGCCAAGGCTTCGGCACGCATATCGACAACGCCATCCGCATGAAGCGCGGCACCGATTTCCGCATCCGCAGCGATCTCTCGGCGACGCTCTTTCTCTCCGATCCCGACAGCTATGACGGCGGCGAGCTGGTGATCGAGGGCAGCTTCGGGCGCCAAGCGGTGAAGCTGCCGGCCGGGCACATGATCCTCTATCCCGCCTCCAGCCTGCACCAGGTCGAGCCGGTGACGCGCGGCGTGCGGGTGGCAAGTTTCTTCTGGCTCCAGTCCATGGTACGGGACGGAGAGGCGCGGCGCCACCTGTTCGAGCTCGACCAGTCGGTCCAGACGCTCGCCGCCGAGCGCGGGCAGGACGACGCGACGGTGATCCGGCTGACCGGCCTCTATCACAACCTGCTGCGCCGCTGGGCGGATACCTGATTCTCTCTCGTGATTTGCGATTGACTATCAATATCTATCATGCCAGCGGGACCGAATACGGAATCGCGGGTAAGGGGCGTATCGCATGGCCGGCAAGCAGGCGTGGCGGAAGGCGTGGTGGCAGGTCCACAAGTGGCTGGGCCTCGCGCTGATGATCCTGTTCGTGCCGCTCGGCCTGTCGGGCGTCGTGCTGGCGTGGGACGATGCGATCGATCACGCGCTCAACCCGCAGCGTTACGCCGCGCACGGGGCCGCGACGCTGGCGCCTTCCGCTTATGCCGCCGCGGCGAGCGGGGCGCTCGGGCCGGGCGTGCTGGTCTCGCAAATCCGCTATCCCAGGAAGGATGGGCCCGTCGTGGTGACGGCGATGGCCTCGTCGCGCGGCGACCACAAGAAGCATGATCAGGCGGGCGGCGGCGGACAGCAAAAAGGCGGCGGCATGCCGCGCGCGACCGTCTGGCTCGATCCGCAGAGCGCGCGGGTGCTGGATGTGCAGAAGGCGGATGGCGGCCTGATCCGTATCGCGCACGATTTTCACGGCAGCCTGTTCGTGCCGGGCGGCGGCCTGGGCCGCGCGCTGGTCGGGTTGCTCGGAGTCGCCATGTTCCTGATGGCGGTGGGCGGCATTTGGCTGTGGTGGCCGCCGGTCGGCGGCGTGCTCAAGGGCTTCCGCTGGCGGCGGGGGGACCGGAAACTCGACACCAACCTGCACCACCTCGCCGGCCTCTGGATTGCGCTGCCGCTCGCCGCGCAGGCCTTCACCGGCATCTGGATGAGCTGGCCGCAGATGATGGCGACGGTCGGCCTCGCGCCGGCCCGCACCGGCCCGATGGAACGCGCGCGGATGATGCCGGCAGCGGACACGACGCTCACCGCCGATCAGGCGCTCGCCGACGCGCGGGCCTCAATGCCGGGGCAGCCGTCGATGATCGCATGGCCGGTCGGCGGCAGCGGCCAGTGGCGCGTGACGATCGGCCGGAGCGAGATGCTGGTGGACGACGCCACCGGCGCCGCCAGCCCCGCGCCGCCGCGCCCCGGCAACGGCCTCGCCATGGCGATGCGCCACTATCACGACGGCACGACGCTGGGCACGCCGTGGCGGGTGCTGATGATCCTCTTCGGCCTGTCGCCGACACTGCTGGCGATCACCGGCCTGACGATGTGGCTGCGCGGCCGGCGCTGGCGCAAGGCGGCGGTTGCGCGCAAGGGCCGCGTGCGCGAGCCCGTCGCCGCCGCCTGAGCCTCAGGCTTTCTTCGGCCCGCTCGCCGCGAAGGCGGCGCCCTGCGGATCGGTCGCGACGACGATCCACGCGCCGCCCGGCACCTCGTGCGGTCCGCGCTGGATGGTGCCCCCGGCATCGGCGATCCGCTTCGCCGCCGCGTCGATGTCGTCGACGGTGATGTAATAGAGCCAGGCGGGTGCCGGACCGGGCACCGACATCATGCCACCGACATGCACGCCGTTGACCGTGAAGGTCTGGTAGGTGCCCATGTCGCCCATATCGACGGCGATCTCCTTCGCCCAGCCGAACAGGCCGGAATAGAAGCGCCACGCGCCTTCCCAGTCGGAGGTGGTGAGCTCGTGCCAGCCGATCGCGCCGGGCGTCTCGGGCGAGATGTCCGGCTGCGGCTCGCCCGCGCCCTTGAAGATCATGAACAGGGCGCCCTGCGGATCGGCGCAGACGGCGAACCGCCCGACCATGGGGATGTCGTCCGGCCCGTAATGCACCGCGCCGCCGGCGTCCTTCACCTTCTCCGCCATCGCATCGACATCGTCGACGCCGATATAGCCGCGCCAGCTCGGGCTCTGGCCCTGCATCTCGGGCATGATCGCTATGAAGCCTGCGACGCCGCGCGTGCCGGCATTGGCGATGCGATAGTCCATGCCCGGCAGGCCCGAGGAGACGATGTCCCAAGCGCCGCTAACGGTCTCGTAGAAAGCCCCGGCCTCGTCGAGATCGTTGGCGGCATATTCGTACCAGACGAAATCACCTTGCTTCATGTCGTCCTCCCTCGTTGCGGTGAGCATAGACCCGGCAGCAGTCCGCTCAGTGACAGGCCGCTTTTGGCGATGCGCTTTCATATTCGTCGTGGCGGCGCACGAAGTTCATCGTCGCGTCCTCGTTGCGGCCCTTGGGCGCGCGATCGAGGATCATCAGCGTGCCGATCCAGTCCTCGATGCCGCGCGCATAGGCGGAATAGGTGTGGAAGACGGTGCCGTCGGAATCCTTGAAGAAGGCGCTCATGCCCGGGCTCTCGGTGCCGTCGTCGCGCACCTCGATGCCTTCCTCGGCGAAATTGTAGTCGATGCGGCCGCTGGCGAGCTGCTCGGGCGTCCACGACACGTGATAGTCGTAGTTGAAGTCCGATCCGTGCGACGATGCCCACGGGAAGCGCCAGCCCATGCGGCCTCTGTAGGCCGCGATCTTCTCCAGCGGCGCGCGGCTGATCGCGGTGAGCGTCACGTCATGGTTGTTGAGGTGCGCGAGCGTGCCGTCGAACGTCTCGGCCAGGAAGGAGCAGCCGGGGCACCCCGCCTCCCAGTCCGGCGCCAGCATGAAGTGATAGACGACGAGCTGGCTGCGCCCGTCGAACAGATCGGCGAGGCTCTTCTGGCCGCTCGGCGTCTGGAAGCGATAATCCTTGTCCACCTTCACCCACGGCAGGGCCAGCCGCTCGGCATTCACCGCGTCGCGCAGATGGGTCTCCTCCTTCTCGCGGGCGAGCAACGCGCGGCGTGCCTCCAGCCACTCCTCGCGCGATACGACAGCATGATCGGTCACGGCTTCCTCTCCTCGGATGCGACTCGGGAATGCTTGACTTGATATGTTGGTATCAACATATCTCATGGCATGTCAAAGACGGTGCCGTTCGAGACCACCATCGAGGTGCGCGACGCCTGTCTCTGCCTGCATGCCCAACGCGCGGCGCGGGCGCTCGCGCGGCGTTTCGACGTGGCGCTGAGACCGGTGGGCCTGACCAACGGGCAGTTCTCGCTGCTGATGGCGCTCAATCGGCCGGCACCGCCACCGATGGCGCCGGTCGCGCAGTTGCTGGCGATGGACCGCACCACGCTGACCGCCATGCTCAAGCCGCTCGAACGGCGCGGGCTGGTCGAGGTGAACGCCGATCCGAAGGACCGCCGCAACCGCCTGATGGCGCTTACCGATGCGGGGCTGGAGGCCCTTGGGGCGGCCGTGCCGATCTGGCGTGCGACGCATCATGAGGTGGAATCGAAGCTGGCCGATGCGGATGCATTGCGGGTTGGGCTGATTGCACTTTGCTGACTCGCTCGACCATCGTCTAGCTTGCTGGAATCAGGGGCAAACCATAGTGAGGCGGCGTTCCGGGGGAAGATGCCGGTCGCCGCGACCCTGAGCCGGGGGGACAGTCGATCGCGCGGCCGGCATCTTGACGGACTTGCCATCTTCCAGCGTTGTCATACATGCTGCGGTGCAACCAGCCGGAGCGCCGCATGACCTTTCCCAAGCCGACGACGCACGTCCATCCCGCGCTGGTGATTGTCGCGCTGGCGGTGGGCGGTTTCGCGATCGGCACGACCGAATTCGCCTCGATGGCGCTGGTCCCCTATTTCGCGCGTGGCCTCCATATCGACGAGCCGACCGCCGGGCACGTCATCTCGGCCTATGCGCTGGGCGTGGTGGTGGGCGCGCCGCTGATGGCGGTGATCGGCGCCAAGCTCGCGCGGCGCACCCAGCTGATCGCGCTGATGCTGTTCTTCGCGCTCGGCAACGGGCTGTCGGCGATCGCCCCGAGCTACGGCTGGATGCTGGGTTTCCGCTTCCTCGCCGGCCTGCCGCACGGCGCCTATTTCGGCATCGCCGCCCTGGTGGCGACCGGGCTGGTGCCGCCCGACCGCAGGGCGACGGTGATCGGGCAGATCTTCCTCGGCCTCACCGCCGCGACCGTGATCGGCGTGCCGGCGGCGAGCTGGATCGGGCAGGCGGTCGGCTGGCGATCGGGCTTCGCGATCGTCGCCGGCCTCGCGCTGCTGACGGCGGCGCTGGTGGCGATCTTCGCGCCGCGCGATGCCGCGCATCCTGATGCCAGCCCGCTGCGCGAGCTCGGCGCGTTGAAGAACGGGCAGGTGTGGCTGCTGCTCGGGATCAGTGCGATCGGTTTCGGCGGGCTGTTCTGCGTCTACACCTATCTGGCCACGACGCTGACCGACGTGACCCATGTCTCGCCGGGCTTCGTGCCGGTGGTGCTGGCCGTGTTCGGGCTGGGTATGACGGCGGGCAATATCGTCATTCCCTGGTTCGCCAACCGCGCGCTGATGCCGACCGGCGGCGGGCTGCTGCTCTTCTCGGCGGCGACGTTGCTCGTCTTCCCGCTGGCGGCGCCGAACGTCTGGCTGGTGATGGTCGACGTGTTCCTGATCGGGCTCGGCGGTTCGCTGGGCGTGGTGCTGCAGCCGCGCCTGATGGACGTGGCGGGCGACGCGCAGCAGCTGGCGGCGGCGCTCAACCATTCCGCTTTCAACACCGCCAATGCGCTGGGACCGCTGCTCGGTGGCCTCGCCATCGACGCCGGCTGGGGCTGGACCTCGACGGGGCCGGTGGGCGCTTGCCTCGCGCTGGGCGGCTTCGCGATCTGGGCGGTGACGGTGTGGGACGACAAGCGGCGGGCGATGAAGGTAGCAATGGCTTAAGAGCCTTCTCCCGCTTTTCGCGGGAGAGGGCTTGAAAGTCAGATATCCTTCGTGATCCCTACGAACACGCCCCGGCGGGGGCCATATTCCGGCGCGCCGACGCCGACGCCGTTGCCGTCGCGGATCTCGTATTTGTGGTCGAGCACGTTGGTGACGTCGAGCCGCACCTCCAGCCCCGGCCCGTCGAACTTGTGGCTCGCGGTCAGGTTGAACTGGGCATAACCCTTCAGGTGCGCGCCGTTGGGAATATCGTCGCCGTTCGGCAGCTCCAGATCGGTGCGCAGGCCCGATCCGTAGAGCATGTCGCCGCCCAGCTTCGATCCGCGCAGGAAACCATCCTCGAAGCTGTAGGAGATGCCCGCCGAACCCGTGTAGGTCTGGTCGTGATCCAGATAGATATAATGGTTGGCGATATACGTGAGATCGCCCGGATCGAAGCTGAACTGGCTGGAGACGATGTCCTTGCCCTGCGCCTTGGCGTAGGCGAAGTTGCCGTAGATCATCCACGGCCCGCGCTGGTAGCTGATGCTCCCTTCGACGCCGTGGATCTTGCCGTGCCGGTAGTTGAACGGTGTCAGGATGATCGGCGCGCCGAACTGGCCCTCGTCGATCAGGTTCTTGGACTTGCGATAATAGCCATCGATGCTGACGGTGAACGCGCCGAACTTCTGTTCCACGCCGGCATCGAAATAATTCTGGCGCTCGGCATAGGGCGTGGTGTCGAGCGCCTTGGGGTCGGTCGGTGCGGCGCTGGTATGCTGCAACGAGGTGATGTCGGTGGTCGCGACATTCTCGAACGGCGGCGGCGAGAAATAGCGCGCATAACCGATGTGGAAGGTGGTGTCGCGCGACGGCTGCCACACCGCGTTGACGCGTGGGCTGAACTGATGCTCGCAGCGATAGCCGCAGTAATGATCGAAGCGGCCGCCGAAGTTGAGCGTCACGGTGGGGACGATCTTCCACTCGTCCTGCAGATAGACGCTCTCGGTCCATTCGGTCGCCGTGTCGTGGGCGAGCAGGCTTTCGGGCTGGCCGGTCTGCGTGAAGACCGTGCCGTCGGCATTGAAGTCGCCGGGGAAGACGAAGGTATCGGTGTCGCTGACGCCGCGATCGCGGCTGACGATCACACCGCCGCGCAGCGTGTGGTGATCGGAGATCTTGTAGGCCGCCTCGGACTGGATGCCGACGGTGAAGTCCTGTTTCTTGGCATCCTGCGCCTGCCCGTTGAACAGCAACTCGCCGGTGACGTCCGGCCGATACACCAGCTCCGAATAGCGCGCGTAAAGCGAGGTCTGCCAGGTGAAGGCGCCGTCATGGTGCAGCCACGAGACCGCGCCGAAGCCGGTCCGCTCCAGTTGCCGCTCGTTCAGATCGTTGGAAAGATAATCCTTCTGCCCGTCGATGTTCCAGCCGGGGTTGCCGTCGGCGGCGTGCAGGTCGCGCGGGTTGGGGATCTGGAAATAGTCGTTGGAGAAGCCGCCGAGGAAGGAGACGCGGTCGCTGTCGCTGACGATGTGATCGACATAGGCGAAGGCGTTTTCCTGATCGGTCTTGTCGTGCAGCGGGTTGGATGAGCCGTCGACGCTCTCGATGCCCAGGCGGTTGTGGGTGTAGCTGCCCGAGACGAAGTAGTTGGTAGAACCCGTGGAGCCGCCATAATCGAAGCTCGGCTCGATCGTGTCGTGGCTGCCGCCGTAGAGGCTGATCTCGCCCTTGTTCTGGAAGCCGGTCTTGGTCGTGATGTCGACGATGCCGGCGGTGCGCAGGCCGTATTGGGCGGGCAGCGCGCCGGTCAGCAGGTTGAAGCTGTTGATCAGCCGGGGGCTGAGCGTCTGGCCGAACACCGCGAGGCCTTCCGGCAGGATGGTGCCGTTGATGCGATATTGCAGGCCGTTATGGTCGTCGCGGACGTGGAGCTGGCCGAAGCCGTCCTGCACGACGCCCGGCACCTGCAGGATCAACTGGTTGAGCGGCTGGTTGTCGCCGCCGGGCAGCTTCTGGATGGTCGCCTGGTCGACCCCGTAGGCGGTGGCGCCGAGCGACGGCTGGATCGAGGCGCGTGCCTCGTCGAGCTTGTGGCCGGTCACGACGATCGCCTTGGCGTTGCTGGCCTTCGCGGCGGCGGCGTCCGCATCCTGATCGGTAGTCACCGGCGGCGAGGCCGCGGCATGGGCGGCGGCAGGCAAGGAGAGGGCGGCAACACTGATCAGCAACGCGAACTTGGGGGACATGCGAATCTCCGGAAACGGGTCGCCGCGTGAGATAGTGTATCATCACATATGCCGCCAAGTGAAAAACGGGTAATGGACGTATCCCTTCGCACCTGCGGCATAAACGCCACAGCGATTTGTCACCTTGAAACCGCCGCGCCTTTTCCACATCTCTCCGAGATACGGGGAGGCTGGGGTGAAACATTTTCTAGGTTCAGCATGGCGGCATAGCCGAAAGGCGGCGTTCGCCCTTCTGCTCATGGTGATCGTCGCCGGCCTGGCGCAAACGCTGCCGGCGGATTTCGCGTTGTGGATGGGCGCCGAGACACTGGCCTATCTCGACGTGGTGATCGGCGTCGCCTTTGTAGCCTCGATGACGAAGGTCGGCCCGCTTCTCGCTTACCTGCGCGTTCGAAGCACCGGCCTGGTCCGCCGCGTCAAAAGACGTGCGCGGCGGTCTTCGGCGCGAAGATTGCCGTCGCCGCCCGACGAGGAGGGGCCAGCTTTCGCCCTCGCGTGACACTTGCCAACGACCGTCCAAGGGATCACTCGGGCGGGCATGACGGGGATGCAGGAAAGAGGCTGGTGGAAACAGGAGGTGCGCGCGACGCTGGCGCTCGCTTACCCGCTGGTGCTGACCAACCTCGCGCAGGCGCTGATCCCGTCGACCGACGTGGTGCTGCTCGGCTGGGCGGGGCCTCGGGTGCTGGCGGCGGGTGCGCTCGGCGTGAACCTCTACAATGCCTGCATGATCTTCGGCGTCGGCGTGATGATCGCCGCTTCGCCGATGATGGCGAAGGCGTTGGGCCAACGATCGCACAACGTCCGCGAGGTGCGGCGCACCGTGCGGCAGAGTCTGTGGGCGGCGGTGGCGCTGGTCATCCCGATCTGGCTGCTGCTCTGGCATGCGGAAGGGCTGCTGCTGCTGTTCCGGCAGGATCCGAAGCTCGCGCATGAGGCGTCGCATCTCGTGCGGCCGATGATGTTCGGGATGCTGCCGCTGTTCGTCTATCAGGTGCTGAAGTCGTTCGTCTCCGCGCTGGAGCGGCCCGGCTGGGCCTTCGCGGTGGGGGCGTTCGCGGTCTTTTCCAACGCGATCCTCAACTACGCGCTGATCTTCGGGCACTTCGGTCTGCCGGCACTCGGCTTGTTCGGCGCCGGGCTGGGGAGCACCATCTCCAACAGCGTGATGGCGCTCGGCCTCGCCATCGTGGTGACGCGGCACAAGCGCTTCCGCCGCTATCATCTGTTCGGCAATTTCTGGAAGGCGGACTGGCCGCGTTTCATGCACGTGTGGCGGCTGGGCTTCCCGATCGCGGTGACGCTGGGGATGGAGGTGACCATCTTCAACGCCGCCGTCTTCCTGATGGGCCTGATCGGCGAGCCGGAACTGGCGGCGCATGCGGTGGCGATCCAGATCGCCTCGCTCTGCTTCATGGTGCCGCTCGGCATCGGGCAGGCGACGACGGTGCGGGTCGGGCTGGCCTATGGCCGGCGGGACCGGGTGGGCGTGACCCGCGCGGGCTGGGCGGCGTTCGCCGTGACGATGGCCTTCATGGTCGCGCTGGCGGCGCTGATGCTGCTGGCGCCGCGCCTTCTGGTCGGGCTGTTCATCGAGGCGCGTACGCCGGCCGACGCGCATGTCGTCGATCTCGCCGTGGCGTTCCTGACGGTGGCGGCGTTGTTCCAGCTGGTCGACGGCGCGCAGGCGGTGGGGGCGGGGATGCTGCGCGGCATCCACGACACCGCCGTGCCGATGGTGTTCGCGGCGCTCGGCTACTGGGTGATCGGCTTCGGCACAGCGATCCTGTTCGCCTTTCACCTCGGCTGGGGCGGGGTGGGCGTGTGGATCGGGCTGGCGGCGGGCCTCGCCACGGCGGCGGTGCTGATGATGACGCGGTGGAGCCGGCGCGAGAAGCTTGGGCTGATCTAGACGCGGGCCAGCTTCACCAGCGCCCCGTCGAGCGCCTGCAGGAAGCGCGAGCGATCCTCTTTTGAGAAGGGCGCGGCGCCGCCGATCTGGTCGCCACCGGCGCGGAGATCCACCATGATCGCGCGCACCGCGATGGCGCTGCCGATCGAGGCGGCGGTGAAGGGCTTGCCGGTCGGCGCCAGCACCGCCGCGCCCGCCTTGAGACAGCGATCGGCGAGCAGGATGTCGGCCGTCACCACCACGCAGTCCGGGCCGGCCAGCTCGGCGATGCGATCGTCGGCGGCATCGAGCACGTTGGTGACGGTCTCGCGGTGGATCAGCGGGTGGGGCGGCACGCGCAGGTGCGAATTGGCCACCAGCGTCACCGGTACCTCGCGCCGGAACGCCACCTTATAGACCTCTTCCTTGACCGGGCAGGCGTCCGCATCGACGAGGATTCTCAACGGCGCGGACCCGGCCGGGCGCCGCGCGGCGGCGGCCCGCCGCGACGATGGCGATGCGGCGCGCCGGGACCGTTTGAGGCCGGACCGCCCCGCGCCGGGGCTCCGCCGGGCGCCGGCTCGATCGTCACGTCATTGTCGTCCTTGCCGGCGGTGCGCTTGACCGACTGCTGGAAGCGCTGGGCGGCGGCAGGGTGGATCTCGAACAGGGTCTCGTTCGGCATGATCCGGATCGCGCCGACCTCGCTTTTGGTGATGTGGCCGCGCCGGCAGAGCAAAGGCAGCAGCCAGCGCGGATCGGCATTGTGCTGGCGGCCGACGTCCATGCGGAACCAGACACCCTCGATCCGCTCGCGCCGCTCGGGCGGCCCGGCGTCGGAGCCTTCGACCAGCGATTCCGGCGCGGGCAGCTTGGCGCGGTGCGCCTGCACTAGCATCGCGGCGATATCCTCGGGCGTGCGCTCGGCGATCAGGCGCTCGGCCAGCGCGCGATCCTCCTCCTCGATCTCGACGGGAAGGAGCAGCGTCTCGATCAGGCGCTCGCGATCGGCCTTCATCACCTCTTCGGCACTCGGCGCCTGCATCCATTGCGCGTTGATGCGCGCGCCCTTCAGCATCGCGTCGACGCGGCGGCGGCGCGGATAGGGGACGATCAGCGCGGCGATGCCCTTCTTGCCGGCACGGCCGGTGCGGCCGGAGCGATGCTGCAGCGTCTCCGCGTCGCGCGGCAGTTCGACGTGGATGACGAGGCTGAGCGAGGGCAGATCGATGCCGCGCGCCGCGACATCGGTGGCGACGCAGACGCGCGCACGGCGGTCGCGCAGCGCCTGCAGCGCGTGGTTGCGCTCGGACTGGCTGTGCTCGCCCGACAGCGCCACCGCCGAGAAGCCGCGATCGGCGAGGCTGGCATGCAGGCTGCGCACCGCGTCGCGGGTCGCGCAGAACAGCATCGCGGTGTCCGGCTCGTGCAGGCGCAGCAGGTTGACCACCGCATTCTCGATGTCCGAGGGCGCGACGGTGACGGCCTGGTAGCTGATGTCGCCATGGCCGCGATCCTCGCCCACCGTCGAGATGCGCAGCGCATCCTTCTGGTAGCGCTTGGCCAGCGCCACGATGGGCTTGGGCATGGTCGCGGAGAAGAGGAGTGTGCGGCGACCCTCGGGCGTCGCGTCGAGAATCTCTTCCAGGTCCTCGCGGAAACCCATGTCGAGCATCTCGTCGGCCTCGTCGAGGACGGCGACCTTGAGCTGCGACAGATCGAGCGCGCCGCGCTCGAGATGGTCGCGAAGGCGGCCGGGCGTGCCGACGACGATGTGCGCGCCCTGCGCCAGGTTGCGACGCTCCTTGGATGCGTCCATGCCGCCGACGCAGGTGGCGATCCAGGCGCGCGCCTCCTTGTAAAGCCACATCAGCTCGCGGCTCACCTGCAGCGCCAGCTCGCGCGTGGGGGCGATGATCAGCGCCTTGGGCGGGCCGGACGGGCCGGCGCTCCCGGCCTCGTCGAGGATCTGCTCGGCGAAGGCGAGGCCGAAGGCCACCGTCTTGCCCGAACCGGTCTGGGCGGAAACGATCAGGTCGCGGCCATGGGCCTCGGGCTCGATGACGGCGGCTTGCACGGCGGTGGGCGCTTCATAGCCGCGCGCGCGCAACGCCTCCGACAGGGAGGCGGGAAGACTTGAAAAGGGCATGGCGCGCCACATGGGCCTTTTTGGCGAGAAGGCAAGGAGAATCTGCCAAGCTCGATCGGTGATGGCAGCGCTGCCATAAAGGCTTGCGGCTCCGCTGCCATCTGTTACCCATGGTCGCCGAGAAGGCCGGCAACCGGCCGGCACATGGATCGGGAGGGGGCGATGCGCCAGGGCGCGACGTCATCATATGCGGGTTTCATCGCGCTGATCAGCGGCGTCGCCACGATCGGCGGCTTCCTGTTCGGCTTCGACAGCGGCGTGATCAACGGCACCGTCGAGGGGCTCGCGCAGGCGTTCCACACGACCAGCGCGGGCACCGGCTTCAACGTCGCCTCGGTGCTGCTCGGCTCTGCGGTGGGCGCGTTCGCGGCCGGATCGCTGGCGGACGTCTATGGCCGCCGCTCGATCCTGATCATCTCGGCGGTGATGTTCTTCTTCTCCGCGATCGGCGCGGGTGCGGCCACCGGCTCCGCGATGTTCGTCGCCGCGCGGCTGCTCGGCGGCTTCGCGGTCGGCGCGGCCTCGGTGCTGTCCCCCGCCTACGTGGCCGAGGTGACCCCGGCAGCGACGCGCGGCAAGCTTTCGACGCTGCAGCAGATCATGATCAACGTCGGCCTGCTGGGCTCGTTCATCTCCAACGCCCTGCTCGCGCATTTCGCCGGCAGCGCGACGCATCCGCTGTGGGGTGGCCTTGAGGCATGGCGCTGGATGTTCTGGATGCAGACCATCCCCTCGGCGGTCTTCTTCTTCGCGCTGCTCACGATTCCGGAAAGCCCGCGCTATCTCGTCGCGCGCGGCCGCAGGGACGAGGCGCATGCCGTGCTCGACAAGATCATGGACGATGCCGAGGCGAAGCAGAAGATCGGCGAGATCGAGGCCTCGCTCAACCGCGATCACAAGCCGAGCCTCGCCGATCTCAAGGACCCGGCCACCGGCCGCATCCGCAAGGTGGTGTGGGCGGGCGTCGGCATCGCCGCCTTCCAGCAGCTCGTCGGCATCAACGTGATCTTCTAT
Organism: Sphingomonas chungangi; assembly: GCF_013778325.1. GTDB lineage: Bacteria > Pseudomonadota > Alphaproteobacteria > Sphingomonadales > Sphingomonadaceae > Solisphingomonas > Solisphingomonas chungangi. The sequence continues at coordinate 311,857 of NZ_JACEIB010000007.1, forward strand.
TACGGATCGGTGCTGTGGCAGTCGATCGGCTATACCGAGGCGGCGTCGCTGGGCTTCAACATCCTGACCGGCGTGCTGGCGGTGATCTCCTGCCTGATCTCGTCCAACCTCGTCGACCGGGTCGGGCGTAAGCCGCTGCTGCTGGTCGGATCGGCGGGCATGGCGGTGACGCTGGTGATCGTCGCGATCGCGCTTTCCACCGGCACGACCGACGCCGGCAACAAGCTGACGCTGGCCTACACGCCCGGCATGATCGCGGTGGTGAGCGTCTACGTCTATTCGATCTTCTTCAATCTCAGCTGGGGGCCGGTCGTCTGGGTGATGCTGGGCGAGATGTTCCCCAACCAGGTGCGCGGATCGGCGCTGGCCGTCTCGGGCCTGTCGCAGTGGGTGGCGAACTTCGCCATCACCATGACCTTCCCGATCCTGCTCGCCTCGATCGGGCTGGTCGGCGCCTATGCGGTCTATGCCTTCTTCGCGGCTGTCTCGATCCCGTTCGTGGCCAAGCTGGTTCAGGAGACTAAAGGCGTCGAGCTGGAGGCGATGCAGGGCTGAGCTTATACGGAACGGATCACGGGACGGCGCGCTTCGTCCCGTGATCGATCGGAAGGAGAGGCCCGATGCTCGTCCTGCACACCTGGACCACGCCCAACGGGAAGAAGGTACCGATCCTGCTGGAGGAGCTGGGCCTCTCCTACGAGATCCACTTCGTCAACATCGGCAAGGACGAGCAGTTCGAGCCGGAATTTCTGGCGATCTCGCCCAACAACAAGGTGCCCGCGCTGGTCGATCACGGCGCGGAGGGTGGGCCGCTCTCCATCTTCGAAAGCGGCGCGATCCTGACCTATCTGGCCGACAAGCATCACAAGTTCCTTGCGCCGTCCGGCCATTCCCGGTGGAAATCGCAGGAATGGCTCTATTGGCAGATCGGCAGTCTCGGGCCGATGCTCGGGCAGCTCGGCTTCTTCGCGGTGCGCTCCAAGGAAAAGGCGCCGCTCGCGATCGATCGCTTCACCGAGGAGTGCGGGCGGCTGCTCGGCGTGATGGAAAGGCGGCTGGCGAAATGCCCTTATCTGGCGGGCGAGGAGTACACGATCGCGGACGTCGCCTGCTATCCGTGGATGGTCGGCGCCACGACGATGCTCAAGGACGCGCTCGGCGAGCATCTCGACAAGAAGCCCGCCATCGATCGCTGGATGCAGGAGATCGGCGGCCGCCCCGCCGTGCAGCGGGGCATGGCGATCAAGCCGCCGGCGGGGATTTAGCCGGTCTCACCCCCAACCGTTCGTGCTGAGGAGCCGCTGAGCTTGTCGAAGCGGCGTCTCGAAGCACAGCCGCAGCGCATGCCCTTCGAGACGGGTCTTCGACTTCGCTCAGCCCCTCCTCAGGGCGAACGGCGTTGGGAACAAGTTTACGTCAGCCCGCCGCCCAGTGTCGAATAGAGCGTCACTAGGTTGGTCTCGCGCTGCAGGCGGCTCGTCACCAGCGCCTGCTGCGCGATGTAGAGCGTGCGCTGCGCATCCAGCGTGGTCAGGAAGCTGTCGATGCCGCTCTTGTAGCGGGCCAGCGACAGCGTCGCCGCTTTCGAGGCCGCATCGACCTTGTCCGATCGCGCCCCGACCTGCTCGCCGATCGTGCCGCGCATCGCGAGTGCGTCGGAGACTTCGCGGAAGGCGGTCTGCACCGCTTTCTCGTAGGTGGCGACCGCCGCCTGCTTGCTCGCCTGCGCATAGCGGAGGTTGGCGAGGTTCTTGCCGAAATCGAAGATGGTCTGCGTCGCCGATCCGCCCGCGCTCCATGTCCACGCGCCACCGGTGAACAGGCCGGTCAGCGCGGTGGAGGCGGTGCCGGCGGCGGCGGTCAGCGAGATGGTCGGGAAGAAGGCCGCGCGCGCCGCGCCGATATCGGCGTTGTAGCCCTTGAGCAGGTCTTCGGACTGCAGGACGTCCGGGCGCTTGAGCAGGATCGTGGAATCGAGCCCCGCCGGCAGGTCCGCCATCGTGAAATCGCCCGTGCCGATGCCGGACGGCAGAAGATCGGCGGTGACGGTGGTGCCGACCAGCAGGTTCAGCGCATTCTGGTCCTGCGCGATCTGGGTGGTGAGCTGCGCCACATCGTAGCGCGCATCCTGCAGGTTGGTCTCGGCCTGCTGCACGTCGAGCTCGGAGGCGATGCCCTTGTCGAACTGCGCGCGGGTGATGCCGACCGTCTGCTGGTAGGCGGTGAGCGTCTGCTTCGACAGCGCGAGCTGATCCTGATCCGATCCCATCGTCAGCCAGGCGCTGGCAATCTCGGCGATCAGGCTGATGCGGGTGGCATCGGCACCGGCCTGGCTCGCGAAATAGGTCTCCTGGGCGGCCTTGGTGAGGTTCCGCACGCGGCCGAACAGATCGAGCTCGAAGGCGGAGATGCCGATGTCCGCCGAATAGCTGTGGCGCGTTCCCCCGCCGGTCGACGAACCGCTGGACGTCGAATTGCCGTGGCTCACCGTGGCGGCGGCATTGGCATCGACCGTCGGGAACAGGTCGGCGCGCTGGGCGCGATACTGGGCGCGCGCCTGCAGGATGTTGGCCGCCGCGATGCGCAGATCGCGATTGTTGGCGAGGCCGAGCGCGATCACCTGCCGGAGCTTTTCGTCGGTGAAGAAAGCCTTCCAGCCGATCGCGGCGACGTCCTGCGTGCCGGCGGCGGCCGGATAGGCCGGCCCCTGCGGGAAGCTCGAAGGCGCGGCGAGCGCCGGCCGCTGGTAATGCGGCGCGAGATCGCAGCCGGCCAGCATGGTGGTGATCAGGAAGAGGGGAAGAAGGCGACGGTGCAACGGCCGATTCCGTGAAATTGTCTTTCCCTTGACCCTGCTGAACACCAGCGGCAGGCGAATGGCAAGCGGCAGCGTCACCAAATCGTCCTTTCGTCGCATTACGGATGCTTCATTGGGTTTTGGGCGCGGGTGATGCTACCGGCGCCCGATGAATACCGCCGGGGGGCGGTCCGGGACCGGATGTTGAGCCAAGCGTCGTTGCCCATTGCCGAAGATCGCGGGTCGCGCCGTCTGCTGGCGTCGATCCACGATGTCGGCCCTCGCTTCGAGCGCGAGGTGGATCAGCTCGCCGATCGCCTGTCGCGCCATCTCGGCGGACCGCGCTTCGCGATGCTGGTGGTGCCGGATCATTGGGGGCAGGCGCCGCTGGTCGGCGCGCGCGCCTTCCAGGCCAGATTGCGGGAGTGGGCCGACGGCGGCGTCGAGATGTTCGTGCACGGCTGGACGCATCGCGACGACAATCGCTCAAAGGGCTTCAGGGCGAAGCATATGACGGCGGGCGAGGGCGAGTTCTCCGCCCTGTCCCAGGCCGAGGCGCTGCGCCGCATGACCGAGGGCCGCGCGCTGATCGAGGATATCACAGGCAAGCCGGTCGCCGGCTTCATCGCGCCGGCCTGGCTCTATAGCCCGGGCGCGAAGGCGGCGCTGGGCGAGGCGGGCTTCGCCATGGCCGAGGATCATATGCGCGTCTGGCGGCCTGCCGACGGCGCCGTTCTGGCCAAAGGCCCGGTTGTCACCTGGGCGAGCCGCAGCCGGTCGCGCATTCGCTCGTCGCTGGCTTTCTCGGCAGTGGCGCGCACCGCGCTCAGGCCGCTGCGCACGCTGCGCATCGCGGTTCATCCCGGCGACACGACCGTCCCGGCATTGCTCGACAGCATCGACGCGAGCCTCGCCGCCGCCATGCGGGATCGCACCGCCGGCCGCTATTCCGATCTTGTGAAGAGGAAATGAGCTTGGAGATCAGCCACGAGCGCATGCTGCGGGACGGCGAGCCGGTGAGGCTCGACGACTGGATCGAGCATGGCGGCCCGACCCCGCAGCTGGAGGCGCTCGCCACCGGCGCGCCCAAGTGGCGGCAATGGCTGGGGCCGGTCCTCTCCTTCGCGATCGTCGGCGCGGTGCTGTTCAAGATCGGGGGCATCGATTACGCGCGGATCGCCGCGATGCTGCCGCTCAACCCGTTGTTCTGGATGGCCTTCGCCGCCGCCTACATGGCGCAGCCGGCGACCGAGTGGGTGATCTTCCGCCGTCTGTGGAACCTGCCCGGCACCGCAATCTGGCCGCTGATGCGCAAGCAGGTCGGCAACGAGGTGTTGCTGGGGTATATCGGCGAGGTCTATTTCTACGGCTGGGCGCGGCGCAATGCCGATCTTGTGGCGGCGCCGTTCGGGGCGATCAAGGACGTCACCATCCTGTCCGCCATGCTCGGCAACCTGACCACGGTTGTGGCGCTGATGATCGGCTGGCCCTTGCTCGCCGAGTTGCCGGCGGGGCTGCACGTGCAGGCGCTGAGCGGATCGATCGGCGTGGTGGTCGTCACCTCGCTGGCGGTGATGCTGTTCCGCCACAAATTGTTCAGCCTGCCGCGCCGCGATCTGTGGTTCGTGTCGGCGATGCATCTGCTGCGTATCGTCGGCGGTACGGTATTGTCGGCGACGATGTGGCATATTCTGGTGCCGTCCGTGGCGCTCGCCTCGTGGGTGATGCTGGCGACGCTGAGGCTGCTGGTGAGCCGCCTGCCGCTGATCCCCAACAAGGAACTGGTGTTCGCCGGCCTGGCCCTGTTCCTGATCGGCCGCAACGCCTCGGCGGCGGACGCCATGGCGCTGATGGCGGGCCTGTTCCTCGTCACCCACCTGGCCGTTGGCCTCGTTCTGGGGGCGGGAGAGCTGGTCGGCACGGCGCGCAAGGCGGCGACTGCATGAGGATCGTCGACGTCTGCGCCTTCTACGCCCCGCGCGGCGGAGGGGTGAGGACGTATGTTGATCGCAAGCTGGCGGCGGGTGCCGCTTACGGCCACGAGATCGTCGTGGTCGCGCCGGGCGAGGAGTATCGCACCGAGGTGCGGGGCGAGGGCGCACGGATCGAGTGGATCCCGGCGCCGAGGATGCCCTTCGATCGCACTTACCGCTACTTCCCCGATCAGGAGTCCATCCACGCCGCGCTTGACCGGCTGAAGCCCGATTTCGTCGAGGCCTCGTCGCCCTGGCGCGCTGCCGAGGCGGTGGCGAGCTGGCGCGGTTCGGCGCCTCGGGCGCTGTTCATGCATGCCGATCCGCTGGCGGCGTATGCCTATCGCTGGTTCGGGCCGGTCGCGAGCCGCGAGGCGATCGACAAGGGTTTCGACTGGTTTTGGCGGCATCTGCGCCGTCTGGACGCGCGCTACGATCTTGTCGTGAGCCCCAGCCGCAGCCTCGCCGACCGGCTGGCCGAGGGTGGTCTGCGGCAGGTCGTCACCAATCCGCTGGGGATCGCGTCGGGCGAATTCTCGCCGGCGCATCGCGACGAAGGGCTGCGCGCCGAACTGCTGCGCCGCTGCGGCCTCGGGTCCGATGCCACGCTGCTGATCGGCCTCGGTCGTCATGCGCCGGAGAAGCGCTGGCCGATGGTGGTCGACGCCTGCATGGCGGCCGGCGTCGAGCGGCCGGTCGGCCTCGTCCTGATCGGTGGCGGACGGGACAAGGCGAAGGTGATGCGCCACGTCGGCGGCAATCCGCATGTGCTGCTGCTCGCGCCGGTGACGGATCGTCCTGCGCTGGCGCGACTGCTGGCGAGCGGCGACGCGCTGATCCACGGCTGCGAGGCGGAGACCTTCTGCCTCGTCGCGGCCGAGGCGCGAGCGTCGGGCCTGCCGGTCATCGCCCCCGACCTGGGTGGGGCGGCCGATCATGCACGCGACAGCGGCGGCGAGGTGTATCGTGCGGCGGATGCATCGTCGGCGGCGCAGGCGGTGGTGCGGCTGATCGATCGCGGCGTGGCAAGGCTGGGTGCCGAAGCGCGTGCGAGGGCGGGCGGAACGCGCAAGCTGGACGCGCACTTCGCCGAACTGTTCGCGAGCTACGAAGCGATTGCGAACGGCGCGCGGGTCGCCGCCTAGATCTCCAGCTGACTGCCCAGCTCGACCACGCGGTTCGAAGGGAGCTTGAAGAATTCCATCGCGCTCTCCGCGTTGCGCATCATCCAGGCGAACAGCTTCTCGCGCCATACCGCCATGCCCGGCTTGTCGGAGGCGACCAGGGTCTGGCGGCCGAGGAAGAAGCTCGTCTCCATCAGCTTGAAGGGCGGGCCGCATTCGCGCGCCATGGCCATCGCGGCCGGCACGTCGACCTCCTGCATGAAGCCGTATTTCAGCACGATGCGGTAGAAATCCGGCCCGAGCTCGGTGAACTCCATCCGGTCGGCATCGTCGACGTGCGGACGGCCCATCACCTTCACCGTCAGGATCACGATCCGTTCGTGAAGCACCTTGTTGTGCTTGAGGTTGTGGAGCAGCGCCGGCGGCGCGCCTTCGGGCGAGGCGGAGAGGAACACTGCGGTCCCCGGCACACGGCGTACCGACTTCGACGCCGTCTTGATGAAGAGCTCAAGCGGCATCGCGCTCTCGAACAACCGCTCGCGCAGCAGGCGGCGGCCGGTCGCCCAGGTGGTCAGCACCGTGAAGGCGCAGGCGCCGACCAGCAGCGGGAACCAGCCCCCGTCGGGGATCTTCGTCACGTTCGAGGCGAAATAGGCGCCATCGACGATCAGGAAGGCGCCGACCAGCAGGCCGGCCGCCCACTTGTTCCACTTCCAGATGGTGAAGACGAGGATGCCGACCATCAGGCTGGTGATCACCATCGTGCCCGTCACGGCGATGCCATAGGCCGAGGCGAGGTTGCCCGAGGATTTGAAGGTCAGCACCAGCATCAGCACGAAGATCAGCAGCAGCCAGTTGACCAGCGGCACGTAGATCTGTCCGGCGGCGCTCGCGCTGGTGTGGGTGATGCGCAGGCGCGGCAGGAACCCGAGCTGCACCGCCTGCTGCGTCACTGAATAGGCGCCCGAGATCACCGCCTGGCTGGCGATCACGGTCGCGATGGTGGCGAGGCCGATGAGCGGGAGCTGTGCCCAATCGGGGGCGAGGCGGAAGAAGGGATTGTCGATCGCCTTCGGATCGTCGAGCAGCAGCGCGGACTGGCCCAGATAGTTGAGCAGCAGGCAGGGGAAGGCGACGTAGAGCCATGCCACGCTGATCGACTTGCGGCCGAAATGGCCCATGTCCGCATAGAGCGCCTCGGCCCCCGTCACCGCCAGCACCACCGATCCGAGCGCGAGGAAGGCCAGCTTCGGATCGAGCAGGAAGAAGTTCAGCGCCCACCAGGGATTGATCGCGGCGAGGATCGACGGATCGCGCAGGATGCCGCTGAGCCCCATGATCCCGATGATCAGGAAATAGAAGAGCATCACCGGCCCGAAGATGATCCCCACCTTCGCTGTGCCGTAGGACTGGATCAGGAACAGCCCGATCAGAATCACGATCGAGATCGGCACCACCCATTGCGCGAAGCTCGGCCCGACGATTTCCAGCCCCTCGACCGCCGACAGCACCGAAATGGCCGGCGTGATGATCGCGTCGCCGTAGAAGAGCGCGGTCGCCAGCACGCCGAGCAGGACGATGCCCTTGGTCCACTTGATCTTGCCGGAGCGCACGATCAGCGCCAGCAGCGCGAGGCTGCCGCCCTCGCCGTCATTGTCCGCGCGCATGGTGACGAGGACGTACTTGATCGTCACGACCAAAGTCATCGTCCAGAAGATCAGGCTGAGCACGCCGAAGATGTGCGGCCGGTCGATCGCCAGCGGGTGCGGGCCGGCGAAGCTCTCCTTGAGCGAATAAAGCGGCGAGGTGCCGATATCGCCGAACACCACGCCGATTGCGCCCAGCGCCAGCGGCAACATCTTGCCCGAGCCGTGCTCGGAGGAGGAATGAGTGGTGTCTGTCATGGATGTCCGTTGGGCGTGAACGCGCGGGCGTCGCTATGGGGCTTGTCCATATCGAAATCCATGTCCGGCCGTTAGCTTCGTGGTGGCGTTTCGAGGGATCGCATTAAATCCGCATAAAGTCCGCGTGTGGCGGGACGCAAAAAGAAAGCCCGCCGCACGGATCGTGCGACGGGCCTCGAGGGGGGAGTGGGTTCGGCCGAAGGGGTCCGGCCGAACCTGAACTCCGGGGGAACTTAGAAGCGAAGCTGGCCGAACAGACCGATCTCGCTGTTGGTGGCGCGCTGGCCGCTCAGCAGCGTCACGCTCGGCGCGTTCTGGTTGCCCAGAGCCTCCGAGATCAGGCCGTCGTTGGTACCGACCTCGCGCTTATAGACCAGGGCCAGGTCGACGATCTTGACCGGCTCCCACTGGATACCGGCATTGAAGTAATGCTGCTTGAAGTCGTCGTTGGTGGTCTTGTTCGGCGTGATGTGGTCGTAGCGACCGAACACGCTCCAGGTCTTGGCGAAGTTCACGTTGCCGAACACCGTCCAGCCGTCGGCCTTGTCGGTGGCGACCGTGTTGGTGTTCTTGTAGTTCTTGGCGTGGAAATATTCGCCGCCGATCGTGAAGAGCTTGGTCTTGTAGCCAGCCGCCGCGTCCAGGCGGGTCGCGGTGCGGATGTCGCGGGTCGCGCCGCCCGGCAGCGCGATCACGGCGCCCTGCGTGTCGTTGCCGAGCTTGCCCGAATAGCCGCCGACGCCGGCGAAGAAGCCCTTGTAGCTGGTCGAGACGCGGCCTTCGAAGTCGACCGACTTCGTCACCTTCACGTTGCGGTAGCCACCGCCGTCGATGACCGAGAACTGATAGCTGAACAGGCCGCCCGCGAGATCGCCGAGGACGTGGATGCCCCAATCGGCCGAGGTGCCGTAGCCCGTGCGGTCGATGAGCGTGTTCTCGATGTGGCGATAGCCGTACTGGTTCTCGATCCACGGCACCCACGGCAGGTCGGCCGCGCCGGCGCGGATGATGAAGGCCGGGTTCAGCTTGGCCTGGAGATAGGCCTTCTTCACGTAGAAGCCGCGGCCGACGAGCGCGGTCGAGTTGGCCGGCGCAGCCGCGCTGTTCGCGTTGAAATTGTAGTTCGAGGTCGAGCCGACGACGTTCGAGATGTCCATCGTCACGTTGCCCGAGAAGATCGGGCTGAACGTGTGATCGATGCCGATGTACATCCGCTTGACGTCGAAGCCGGTGCCGTTGCCGGCGGTGCCGCCGGTCGTCCGCTTGCCGTCGATCTTCTGCGTGACGTTCGAGAAGTTGAAATACATACGGCCCGAGATCGACGTGCTGTTGGCCCAGGCGAACTTCTCCTTGGGCAGCTGCGCGGCGAGCTGCGTCTTCACCTGCGACGGCACCTCGGCGGCCTGCGTCTGCGCGGCGGCGGCCGTGGTCTGCGCCTGCGCGGCGGTCGCCTGCGCGGCGGCGGCGGTGTTCTGCGCCTGGTTGATCTGCGCGGTCGCCTGCGCCGAGTTCTGCTCTTGTGCGTCGAGTCGCGCGGTCAGAGCCTCGACCTGCGCCTTCAGCGCTTCGATCTCGGCGTTGGTGCCGTTGCTGCGCGCGGCAGCGTGGCGCTTGGCGGTGTGCTTCACCGGCTTGGCGAGCGCCGGGCCGGCGGCGATCATCGCGATACCCACGCTCGCGCCTGCGAGCAGGTTGAATTTGCTGGTCATGAAAAGCCCCTTTCGAAAGCCCGCCGCTCGCGGGCCGTCGAGGGGGCGGGTAGCCCTCCACGGTGACTCGTCTGTGATGGAAATGTTACGGATAAGTGACAGATGTCACAGGTGCATCCATGCCACACCCACACTGATCGAGATCAATTGCATTTATATATGGCGCTGATACGCACTTGCGCCGTGGCACGTGGCTGGACGATCCCGCTTCTGCGCTCGGAGCGCTCGGTCAGCCGGTTCGTGCTGGCGTGCATGGCGTTGGGATTCATCGCGCTGATCGGTTCGGCGGGCACCGCCGGCTGGTTCGTGATGAAGGCGCAGGACCACGCCACCTGGGTGGAACACACCTATGAGGTGGAGCGGCGCATCTCGACGCTGCGCGTGCTGATCGAGCGGCTGGAGGTCGCGCGTCGCGGCTATCTGCTGTCCCATCGGCAACAGACCAAGGACACCTTCCTCACCACGGTGAAGGATGAGGTGCCCCTCGTCTCGGACCTGCGCCGCCTCACCGCCGACAATCCCGTGCAGCAGCAGAATCTTGATCGGTTCCAGGCGCTGGCGGTCCAGCATTTCCAGCTGCTTTCCCGCTCGCTGGTGCTGGCGGACAAGGCGCCGGAACTGGCGGCCGCCATCTTCACCCACGATCAGAGCCTCGGCGTCACCCGCGATCTGCGCGCCGTCACGGCTGCCATGTTGGAAGAGGAGAACAGGCTCCTCGAACAGCGCATCGCCGCCCAGCGCGAGGCGGTGAACATCCTGTTCTACGTCCTTGCCTTTGCCGGCGCGCTGGCGGTGGCGACGGCGATCTTCTCGATCCTCGTCCTGCGCCGCTACACCGGCAGCCTTGTCGCATCGCGCGAGGAGGTGCTGCAGCTCGCCGACGAACTGGAGGATCGCGTCGAGGAGCGGACCCGCGACCTTTCCCGCGCCAACGAGGAAATCCAGCGCTTCGCCTATATCGTCAGCCACGATCTGCGCTCGCCGCTGGTCAACGTGATGGGCTTCACCGGCGAGCTGGAGGCGGCGACCAAGCCGCTCGCGGCGCTGGTCGACAAGGTGGAGGCGGAGGCGCCGCAGCTGCTCGATCAGGACGCGGCGGCGGCCGCGCGCGAGGATTTGCCGGAATCGATCGGCTTCATCCGCACCTCGACGCAGAAGATGGATCGCCTGATCAACGCGATCCTGCGCCTGTCGCGCGAGGGCAAGCGCGTGCTGACGCCCGAGCGGATCGACCTCGGCCAATTGGCGGACGCCGTCGTCGCCTCGCTCCAGCACCGGCTCGACGAACTGGGCGCAGTCGTCACGGTGCAGCGGCCGATGCCGTCCGTCGTCGCCGATCGCCTCGCGGTGGAGCAGATGCTTTCCAATCTCGTCGAAAATGCGGTCAAATATCCGAAGCCCGGCGTGCCGGGGCGGATCGCGATCTCCGCCGCGGGTGATCGCGGGCGGGTGGATATCGCCGTCGCCGACAACGGTCGCGGCATCGATCCGCGCGATCACGAGCGGATCTTCGACCTGTTCCGCCGTTCCGGCCAGCAGGACCAGCCGGGTGAGGGAATAGGCCTCGCGCATGTCCGCGCGCTCGCGTACAGGCTGGGCGGCTTCATCAGTTGCAAGTCCGCGCTCGGGGAGGGTGCGACCTTCACGCTCAGTCTCCCCGCGCAGCCCACCACCCAAGGATAAAGTCATGAACGCCCACCAGCCCGTCACCATCGTGATGATCGAGGACGACGAGGGCCACGCCCGCCTGATCGAGAAGAATATCCGCCGCGCGGGCATCTCGAACGACATCAAGCATTTCACCGACGGCACCTCGGCGCTGGCGCATCTCTACGAGGCGCCCGACGGTCCGGCGCTCAACGGCCCGGCGCTGATCCTGCTGGACCTCAATCTGCCGGACATGTCGGGCACCGATATCCTCCAGAAGATCAAGGCGGAGGGCAATCCGCTGCGTCGCACACCGGTGATCGTGCTGACCACCACCGACGACAAGGTGGAGATCCAGCGCTGCTACGATCTCGGCGCCAACGTCTACATCACCAAGCCGGTGGACTATGAGAATTTCGCCACCGCGATCCGCCAGCTCGGCCTGTTCCTGGCGGTGATCCAGGTGCCCGACATCGAGCCGGAGGGCTGACGCTACCCGATGCAAGGCGCGCGCATTCTCTATATCGACGACGATGCCGGCCTATGCCGGCTGGCGACGCGTGCGTTCGAGCGGATGGGCTGCACGATCGACACTGCGCAGAGCGGCGCCGAGGGCGTCGCCAAGGCGGCGCTCGGCGGGTTCGACCTGATCGCGGTCGATCACTTCATGCCCGGGCAAGATGGCCTCGAGACGCTGACCCAGATCCGCGCGCTGCCGGGCGCACCCCCGGTGGTGTACGTCACCGGATCGGAGGACAGCCGTATCGCCATCGCCGCGCTCAAGGCCGGCGCCGCCGACTATGTGATCAAGACGATCGGCGAGGACTTCTTCGCGTTGCTCGGCTCCGCCTTCCAGCAGGCGCGCGCCAAGCAGCGGCTGGAAGTCGCCAAGGCGCAGGCCGAAGAGGAATTGCGCCACAGCAACGCGCGATTGGAGACGCTGCTCAAGGAGGTGAACCACCGCGTCGCCAATTCCCTGCAGCTGGTCTCCGCCTTCGTCCACATGCAGTCGGCCGCCTTGCCCGACGCCGCGGCGAAGAGCGCGCTGCAGGACGTGCAGCGCCGCATCCAGGCGATCGCGCAGGTCCACCGCCGCCTCTATACCGGCGACGCGGTCGATACGGTGGCGATGGACGATTATCTGGCGGCTTTGGTCGCCGAGCTGCAGGAAACCTGGTCGACGCCCGCCGCGCCGCGCGTGCTGACGCTCGCCAGCGAGCCGATCCGGATGAAGACCGATCGCGCCGTCTCATTGGGCGTGATCGTCAACGAACTGGTGTCGAACGCCTGCAAATATGCCTATCCGGCGACCGGGTCGGGCGAGGTGCGGATCGCGCTGACCCGCGATGGCGAGGATCGCTTCCTGCTCAAGGTGGAGGATGACGGCTGCGGCATCGAGGCGGACGCCAAGCCCAAGGGTACCGGTCTCGGCACCAAGGTCGTCCGCGCGATGGCGAAGAGCCTGCAGGCCCAGCTCAGCTACGATCTGGAGCATCGCGGCGTGCGAGCGATCCTCAGCGCAGCGTGCTGACCGGGTGACATAAAGCCCGTTCGTGCTGAGGAGCCGCTGAGCTTGTCGAAGCGACGTCTCGAAGCACGGCCGCAATGCATGCCCTTCGAGACGGGCCTTCGACTTCGCTGCGCTTCGCTCAGTCCCTCCTCAGGGCGAACGGATTTTGCTGGAAAAACTCAGTGCGCCGCGACCACACCCGGCCGGCGTGTGTCCATCGGCGGCAAATCGAACAGCACCTCCGACTTTTCCGCCTTCACCCAAGCCAAGGTCGGATCGATCGGGCCGTCGAACGCGATGCCGAGTCGGCCCTTCGCGCCCCAGCGGATATGCCCGGCGACATGGCCGAGACGCGGCAGCTCGATCTCGACCAGATCGTCGACGCGCGGCGGATAGGCGCATTCGCACATCATCCCGCCGCTCGATATGTTGCGGATCTTGATCGGCATGCGGTTGCCGGCATTCGCCTTGCGGATCGAACCGGTGAGCAGAACCGAATAGCGATGCTCGCGCTCCACCTGCCGGGGCGTCGCGGCGGCGGGGTCTGCATCGGGCACGAGCGAGAGGTGGGCGGTGCTGGACATGGCGGAATGATACGCTCGCGTCGGTGAAAGGCTGGTAAACGCGCCGCTCACCATGCGACCAATCATGCTATTCGGGAACGCTCTCTCCGGACCCACCGAGTTCCGCCGGGAAGTCCCTGAGCTTCGGCAGGCCGTCCTTCATCGGCAGCACCGTCTCGGCGTAGTTCACATGCACGGCGGGCGCGAAGGCGAGATCCGGGATCGTCGCCGCGAACACGTCGACCAGCTCGATCGGCGGGTGCCGGGTCATCAGGTGGCCGCCGCACTTCGTGCAATACTGGCGGTGGCTGAGCGCGGTCTTGGCGAAGGTCGCGACATGCTCCTCGCCGCTCGTCACGGTGACGGCATCGGGTTTCCACAGGCTGAAGGCGTTGACCGGCCCGCCCGACCAGCTGCGGCACGAACGGCAATGGCAATAGCCCATCGCCTCGGGCTCGCCCGAAACCTCGATCGTCACCGCGCCGCAGAAGCAGCTGCCCGTATAGGTCATGATGCGCCTCCCCATGGAAAGCCCTCTCCCGCTTTTCGCGGGAGAGGATTGGGTGAGGGTCTTCTTCTTTTTGTCTTCGGGCAAGAGGGTCGAAGGAAGAAGACCCTCACCCTCGCCACCGCCGCGCGGCGGGTCCTCTCCCTCTCCCGCAGGCGGGAGAGGGCTTATGTTTACTTCTTCGCCGGAACCGGGAAGCCGTCCTCCCGCAGCGTCGCGTCGATCGTCGCGTCGCGGCCTCGGAAGTTGCGGTAGGCGATGGCCGGGTCGATCGTGTTGCCGACCGACAGGATATCGGTCTGGAAACGCTTCGCCGTCGCCGGATCCCAGGGCGAGCCGGCCTCGGTGAAGGCCTCGAACGCATCGTTGTCGAGCGTCTTGGCCCACAGATAGCCGTAATAGCCCGCCGCATATCCCTCGCCCGAGAAGATGTGGCCGAATTGCGGGATGCGGTGGCGCATCACGATCTCGGAGGGCATGTCGATCTCGGCCAGCGTCGTCTTCTCGAACGCCTTAGGATCGGTGACGGTGTCGCCCGCCAGATGCAGCTTCATGTCGACGATCGCCGAGGCTTCGGTTTCCACCACCGAGAAGGCGGTGTTGAACGTCGCCGCCTTCTTGATCTTCGCGACCAGCTCGGCGGGCATCTGCTCACCCCTGGCGTTGACGAGGAAGTGCAGCACCTCCGGCGTCATCAGGTAATGCTCGTTGAACTGGCTGGGGAATTCCACGAAGTCCCTATCGGTGTTGGTGCCCGACAGCGAACGATAGGTGACGTTCGAGTTGAGCCCGTGCAGCGCGTGGCCGAATTCGTGGAACATCGTGTCCGCGTCATCCCACGAGATCAGCACCGGCTGGCCGGGCGTGCCCTTCACGAAATTGGCGTTGTTGGAGACGATGGTCGGCACGTCGCCGTCAACGCGGCTCTGCTCGCGCCAGGCGTTCATCCATGCGCCACTGTTCTTGCCGGCGCGCGCGTACGGATCGAAATACCAGAGGCCGACATGCTGACCGTTCCGCTTCACCTCGTAAACGGTGACGTCGGGTTGGAAGACGGGGAGTCCTTCCACCTTGGTGAAGGTGAAGCCGTAGAGCCGGTTGGCGGCGTAGAACATCGCCTCGCGGACGTGATCGAGCTGCAGGTAGGGCTTCACCTCGTTGAGATCGAGGTCGTACTTCGCCTTGCGGACCTTCTCGGCATAATAGCGATAGTCCCACGGCGCGATCTTGAAGCCGCCATGCTCGGCATCGACGATCTTCTGCATCTCGGCGACGTCCTTGTGGACCTGCGCGACGGCCGGCACGAACATCGCCATTTCGAGATCGAGCGCGGCCTGCGGCTTCTTCGCCATCGTGTCGGCGAGGTGCCAGTCGGCATAGGTCTTGTAGCCCAGCAGATTGGCCTTCCGCGTGCGCAGCTTCAGGATCTGGACGACGATCGCGTTGTTGTCGTTGGCGTTGCCCATGTCGCCGCGCGACGTCCACATGCGGAACGCCTTTTCGCGGAGCGCCCGGTCGGACGAATAGGTGAGGAAGGGCTCGACCGCCGAGCGGGTGTTGGCGATGCGATACTGGCCGGCGGGGAGCTTGTGGCCCTTTGCGTCCTCGGCATAGCCCTCGATCTGCGCGTCAGGCAGGCCGCCGAGCTGATCCTTGGTGAGGGTCAGCGCGTAATTCTCCTCGTCGGCCAGCTCGTTCTGCGCGAACTTGGTCTGGAGCGAGGCGAGCTGCTGGTTGACGTCCGCCAGCTTGGCCTTGTCTGCGGGCGAGAGCCTGGCGCCCTGCTGGGCGAAATTGTTCCAGGTGACCCAGACGAGGCGCTGCTGCTCTGGCGTCAGCTTCGCCTTGTCGGGCGAGTTGTAGACGGTGTCGATGCGCGCGAAGAGCTTGGCGTTCTGGGTGATCTTGTCCTGGAAGCCCTGCAGGATCGGCGACATCTTGGTGTCGACCGCCTGGAAATCGGGCGTGTTCAGATTGCCTTCCCAGATGCCGTAGAGCGCATAGACGCGGTTGAGCGCCTCGCCGGATTTCTCCAGCGCGAGGATGGTGTTGGCGAAGGTCGGATGGGCCGGATTGTTGGCGATCGCGTCGATTTCCTTCTGGTCCATCGCCATCGCGGCGGTCAGCGCCGGCTCGAACTGGGCGACGGAGTAGGTATTGAAGGCCGGTTCGCCGCCATAGGGGCCGGTCCACGGCGCGAGCAGCGGGTTGGCGGGGGCCGCAGGCGTGGCGGCGTGCGCGGCGCCGACGATGAGGCCCGCGCTGGCCGCGCCGAGCATCAGCTTCTTGATCATGATTGTTTGAACTCCCTGGTGCGGCGCCGTCGCGCGCGCTTCTCGATCCGAGGGCGGTGTGTTGCCCTTGTGCTACAGAATGGAGCGGGATGGGGGTGGGGTCAACCACATCCGTTCGCACTGAGCTTGTCGAAGTGCTGACCTTCTTCTGCGACCTCCAACGAAGGAAGGGCAGGGCTTCGACAGGCTCAGCCCGAACGGAGCTCTCAGTTCGGCCCGTTCCCCTCCGCATGGCCGCGCGACATGGCGGGCGTCACCGGCGGCGTGTTGCTCGACGCGCTCGCCACGATCTCGTCGTACCAGGCGGCAAGGTCGCGGTGCATCATGCGCAGCGCGTCGGGATTGAGGTAGGCCATGTGGCCTGAGGGATAGTAACGGAAGGCGATGTTCTGCGCCTGTGCCGACTCGAGGCCCATATGGTGCAGGTCGTATTCCGTGCCGAAGAAGGGCGTCGCCATGTCGTAATAGCCGTTCAAGGACAGCAGGTGGAGATAGGGGTTGGTCCGCATCGCCGCCGAGATGTCCACCGCCACGTCCGGCGCGGCCTGCTTGCCGCGGCCGCCGCCCGGCGCGTCGTGCGTCCAGTCCCACTTGAAGCCGTCCAGCCCGTAGGCGGAGACGCGGTAGGGCATGTCGGTGCGGTAGTTCAGCTCGCGCTGCACATAATCGTTGAAGCTGGCGATGAACGCACCCGAGATCGCGGTGTCGGACGCGTCATATTCCGGCCGCTCGCCCGCCGCATCCGCGTCGAT
This sequence comes from Sphingomonas chungangi, assembly GCF_013778325.1. Taxonomy (GTDB): domain Bacteria; phylum Pseudomonadota; class Alphaproteobacteria; order Sphingomonadales; family Sphingomonadaceae; genus Solisphingomonas; species Solisphingomonas chungangi. The sequence continues at coordinate 328,638 of NZ_JACEIB010000007.1, forward strand.
GCCGGTATAGCGGCTGTCGTAGCGGCCGACGGTCAGCCGCTGGTCGCGCAGCAGCTCCTTCTGGAAGCGGGCGAGATCGACGCGCAGATTGGCATCGAGGATGAATTGCGGCGAGAGGCCGGTCAGCGCCGCCATCTGCTGCGCGATCTGTGCGCGCGTCTGCGGATCGAGCGCCGACCCTTGAGCCAACGCGGCCGCGTAGGGGCCGGACGCCCATTGCTTCGCCTGCTCCACCACGGTCGCCACGTCGGCGGGCGGGTTGGCGAGCTTGTGGTGATACCAGGCCGTCGCCGCGAAGCTCGGCAGATAGTTGATGTAGATCTGGTCGAAGCCGGGCTGTCTGATGCCGTAGTTGAGGATCGACGACAGGATCACCGCGCCGTTCAGCGCCATGCCGCGATCCTGCAGCAGATAGGTCAGCGCGCCGGTGCGCGTGGTGCCGTAGCTTTCGCCGAAGATTACCTTGGGGCTCTGCCAGCGGGCGTTCTTCGTCACGTAGCGCATGATCGCGCGGGCGAAGCCGTCGGCATCCTGATCGACGCCCCAGAAGTCCTTGTCCTTCTTGTCGCCCAAGGCACGCGAATAGCCCGTGCCGATCGCATCGACGAACACCATGTCGGTCTTGTCGAGCAACGTCTCGGGATTGGGGCCGAAGGCGTAGGGGGCGGGCTTGATATATTCGGGGCTGGCGGTCTGCACGCGCTCGGGCGCGAAGCTGCCCATGTGCAGCCACAAGGTCGAGGAGCCGGGGCCGCCATTGTAGAAGAAGGTGACGGGGCGGCGTTTGTAGTCCTTCACGCCGTCGGCCGTGTAGGCGACGTAGAAGACCGAGGCGATCGGCTTGGCATCGTCGTCGCGGATCGTGAGCGTGCCGGCGGTGGCGGTGTATTTCATCGGCCCGGCATGGGTGGTCGCGACATGGTGGGTGACGGAGGTCTGCTCCATCACCGGGGGCTTCACCCAGCCGGCCTGCGCATCGTCTTCCTTGTCCTGCTCATGGCCCTTGGCGACGGCGGACTTGTCGTCGGTCTTGCCCGGCTTGTCCTGCGCGATGGCGAGCGAGGGCAGGGCGATCGCGGCGGCGAGCGCGAGGAGCGGCAGGCGGATACGCATCGGGGGGAGTCCTCTTTGTGGTTCACACAAACGGCAGGCCCCCCGGCCCCGTGCCGCACATCCGTATAACAGCGCCTCTTGCTGCAATGCGCAAGACGGAAATGCTACAGGAAGGGCGCCGCTACCTCCGGCGGGATACGCAGGGGGCGGCCGGTCGCCTTGTCGAGCATCGCCCATGTCGTCTTCGAACGGACGTGCGGCTTGCCACCCTCGCCGACGAACTCGACGAAGCGATCGAAGCGGGCGCCCGTGGGGGCATCGCCCACCCACGTCCGCGCCGTCACCGTGCCGCCGGGGCCCAGGCCGCGCAGATAGTCGATCTCGTGCCGCACGACGACCCAGACATAAGCCGCGATGTGCGCAGGATCGGCGGTCGCGGCCCAGTGCGCGGTCGCGACGTCCTGGATCCAGCGGACCCACGCGGCATTGTTGACGTGGCCGAGCTCGTCGATCTCGGCGGGGGTGGCGGTAAAGGGGAGGATGAAGACGGGGCGATCGGTCATAAGCGAGCGTGACCTTAGCCCTCTCCCGCTTTTCGCGGGAGAGGGTTGGGTGAGGGTCTTCGACGGGTCCCCTCCTTATCCCGCGAAAGCGGGAGAAGGCTCAGGAAAGCGCCTCGATCATGAAGGCGAAGGCCTCCGCCCGTTCCGTGATCGATGTGAACCGGCCTGACTTGCCGCCATGACCCGCGCCCATGTTGATCTTGAGCAGCAGGGGGTTGGCATCGGTCTTCAGCACGCGCAGCTTCGCGGCCCATTTGGCGGGCTCCCAATAGGTGACGCGCGGATCGTTGAGGCCGCCGGTGATCAGCATCGGCGGATAGGCCTGTGCCGAGACCTGATCGTAGGGCGAGTAGCCGCGGATCAGGTCGAACGCCGCCGCGTCGGTGATCGGGTTGCCCCACTCCGGCCATTCGCCGGGGGTGAGGGGAAGGCTCTCGTCCTGCATGGTGTTGAGCACGTCGACGAACGGCACGTCCGCCACCACCGCGCCCCACAGATCGGGATCGGTATTGGCGACCACGCCCATCAGCTCGCCGCCCGCCGATCCGCCCTGGATGGCGATGCGGCCTGCGCTCGCGAAGCCGGCCTCGATCAGCCCCTTCGCGGCATCGGAGAAATCGTGGAAGGTGTTCCAGCGCTTCTCTGCCTTGCCGTCGAGATACCAGCCGTAGCCGAGATCGTCGCCGCCCCGGATGTGGGCGATCGCGCAGGCCCAGCCGCGATCGAGCAGCGAGAGCCGGTCGGTCGAGAAACTCGGCGGGATCGCGATGCCGTAAGCGCCGTAGGCGTAGAGGTAGAGCGGGCCCTTACCGTCCTTCGCGAAATCCTTGCGATAGACGATCGACACCGGGATCGAGACGCCGTCGCGGGCGGGCACCATCAGCCGCTCGGTGGCGTAGAGCGAGGCGTCGTAGCCCGACGGCACCTCGCGCACCTTCTTCGTCGCCAGCGTCCGCGCCGCCGGATCATATTCGAACACCGTGTCGGGCGTCACCATCGAGGCGTAGCCGATGCGGTAGCCCGGCGAATCGAACTCGGGATTGGTGCCGAGCGACGCGGTGTAGCTTGCCTCCGGGAAGGCGACGCGATGTTCGTCGCCCGCGTAGGTGCGCAACCGGATCTGGTCGAGCCCGTCGACCCGTTCCTCGATCACCAGATGCTGCGCGAAGCTGGAGAGGCCGCGAATATAGACATGGTCCGATCCGGCGATCACCGTCTCCCACTCGCCGGGGGCCTCGGGCGAGGCGACAGCGACGCGGAAGTTGATGTGATCGTCGTTGGTGTGGACCCACAGCTTCCCATGCGCCGAATCCACGCCATATTGCCGCTTCGCCTTGCGCGGGGCGATCAGCAGCGGCGCGGCCGAGGGATCGGTGGCGGGCACCAGCCTGATCTCGCTGGTCTCGTGGTCGTTGGTGCCCAAAATGATCCACTGCCGGTCCTGCGTGCGGCCGACGTGGACGTTGAAGCCGATATCCTCCTTCTCCTCGTAGAGCGTCGGATCGCCCGCCGGATCGCTGCCCAGCCGATGCAGGCGTGCGCGGTAGGTGCGCCAATTGTCGTTGACCTCGGTATAGGCAACCGCGTCCGACCCCGCAGACCACACCACGCCGCCGTTGACGACCTCGCTCACCGTCTCGATGTCCGCGCCCGTCGCGAGATCGCGGATCTTGAGCGTGAAGCGTTCGGCCCCGTTGCTATCCGACGACCACGCCGCGAGCCTGCCGTCCGGGCTCACGGCCAGCGCGCCGAGCCGGAAATAGTCCTTGCCCTCGGCCTCGGCGACCTCGTCGAGGATCACCTGCCCCGGCTCGGTGGTGCCGGTCGGGCGGCGCATCCAGCGGCGATATTGCGCGCCCTTCTCGAACGCCCACCAAAAATCCCAGTCGCCGTCCCTGCGCGGCACCGAGGCGTCGTCCTCCTTGATGCGTCCCTTCATCTCGGCGAACAGCGTATCGACCAGCGGCCGCACCGGCGCCATAGCCGCCTCGAAATAGGCATTTTCCGCCTTCAGATAGGAGAGCACCGTCTCGTCGGTGACGTTGGGGTAGCCCTGATCCTTCAGCCAGAAATAGTCGTCGGAGACGGTCCGGCCGTGCCGCTCGTAGCTATGCGGGTTGCGGGCGGCGAGCGGCGGAGCGGGGAGCTGGGAGGGATCGATCATGCGCGGCTTTGTGGGGGCGGGGCGTCCGGCGCGCAAGCGGGGCATCGACGAGGCGCGTTAGGATATCGTTCACGAATGCGGGTCCAGAACGGTCCCCGGGGGGCAAGGATAGGGTCACATGCTCGCCATTTCCGTCAATCGCTTGCCGCTCCGTCTCGGACCAGCCGCCGCGCGCTTGGCCGCTCTCGTCGCAGCGCTGTCGCTCGCTGCACCGTCGATTGCGCAGGGAGCGACGGCCGTCATCGTCCCGCCTCCGCCTCCCGCGCCCGCGCCCTCGGCACCGGCCTATCCGTACCCCGTCTATCCGCTGCCCGGCTGGGTGCATCCAGACGGCATGCGGTGCGAGCAGGATCGGCTGCTGACCGACAGGACGCCGTGCGGCGCCCAGACCGAGGCGCAACAGCTCCCGCCATGCCAGCAAGATCGCCTGCTCACCGACCGGACACCCTGCACCAAACCTTAGCGTGCTCTCCCGCACCCTTCACCCTGGCGCCGAACAGGACTATCTAGGTGCGATGTCTACTTATGCCGATCGCCTCGCCGCGCTGCGCGACGAGCTTGCCCGCCGCCGTCTCGACGGCTTCGTCGTGCCGCTCACCGACGAGCACATGTCCGAATATGTCGGCGCCTATGCCCAGCGCCTCGCCTGGCTGACCGGGTTCGAGGGCTCGGCCGGCACTGCCGTCGTGCTCCCCGAGGCGGCGGCGATATTCACCGACGGCCGCTATACGCTGCAGGTGCGCGAGCAGGTCTCGGCCGATCAGTGGAGCTACCAGTCGGTGCCCGAGACCTCGGTTTCGGCGTGGCTGAAGGCGCATGCGCCCAAGGGTGGCCGGATCGGCTACGATCCGTGGCTTCACACCAAGGGCTGGGTCGACGCCGCGAGCAAGGCGCTGGCCGCGCGCGGTGCCGAACTGGTCGCGGTCGAGACCAACCCGATCGATGCGGTGTGGGCGGACCAGCCGCTTCCCTCCAATGCGCGCCTCGTCGTGCAGCCGGACGATCTCGCCGGTCAGTCGGCGGCGGCCAAGCGCGCCGATGTCGCCGAATGGCTCGATGCGCAGGGCGCCGACGCGGTGGTGCTCTCCGCGCTCGATTCGATCGCCTGGGCGTTCAACGTGCGCGGTGCCGACGTCAGCCGCACGCCGGTCGCGCTCGCTTATGCGCTGGTCAATGCGGACGCCACGGCGGACCTGTTCGTCGACCCCGAGAAAGTGGACGAGACGATCTCGGCGCACCTCGGCAATTCGGTGCGGGTGCAGCCGCGCAGCGCCTTCGCCGGTGCGCTCGACAGCCTGAAGGGCAAGACGGTCTCGGTCGATCCGGATCGTGCCGTCGCGGCGATCTTCAACCGTCTGAATGCAGCCGGCGCGACGCTGAGCGAGGCGCGCGACCCGACCGTGTTGCCCAAGGCGATCAAGAACCAGGCGGAGATCGCCGGCACGACGGCCGCGCACATCCGCGACGGTGCGGCGGTGACGCGCTTCCTCCACTGGATCGACACGGTCGCCGCGCAAGGCGGGCAGGACGAGCTGACCGCCGCCGCGCAACTCGAGGCCTTCCGGGCCGAGACCGGCGTGCTCAAGGACCTGTCCTTCGACACCATCTCCGGTGCCGGGCCGAACGGCGCGGTCGTGCATTACCGCGTCTCCGAGAAGACGGTGCTGCCGATCGAGCCGGGCTCGCTCTATCTCGTCGATTCGGGCGGGCAATATGCCGACGGGACGACCGATATCACGCGCACCGTGCCGATCGGCGAGCCGACCGCGGAGATGAAGGACCGCTTCACCCGCGTGCTCAAGGGCCATATCGCGCTCGCCCGCGCGATCTTCCCGCAGGGCACGCGCGGCGGACAGCTGGATACGCTGGCGCGGCAATATCTGTGGGAGGTGGGGCTCGATTACGCACACGGCACCGGCCATGGCGTCGGTGCCTACCTTTCCGTGCACGAGGGGCCGCAGCGCATCGCGCAGCCGTCGGGAGGGCAGGCGGGCGGCGACGAGCCGCTGCGCGCCGGCATGATCCTCTCCAACGAGCCGGGCTATTACAAGACCGGCGCCTACGGCATCCGCATCGAGAATCTGGTGCTGGTCGAGGATCGCGCAGTGGAAGGGGCGGAAAAGAAGCTGCTCGGCTTCCACACCATCACGCTGGCGCCGATCGACCGGCGGCTGGTGGACCTGTCGCTTATGTCGCTGGCCGAGCGGGAATGGCTCAACGCCTATCACGCCCGCGTCCGCCGCGAGATCAGCCCGCTGATTCCGGCCGACGTACAGGGCTGGCTGGAACAGGCGACGGCGCCGCTGTGAGGCAGGTTGTCCGATAGCGAATATCGTGGCGGCTCGACCACGGGCGGGCGATGGGGTTGCGGGTTCGCGATCCTCTTCGGTCTGCCCGTCGGGATTTTCCTGACGCTGGTCGCTGCGATGGGCGACTGCATGCCCGGCGTGCAGTGCCACAAGGGCATTCTGCTGGACGTAATCCTGCCCACCGCCGCGCTGGCGGCTGTCATCGGATTTGGATCCCGTTGGATCATCAACGCCGCCATCCGTCGGCGCCGGGATGATCGCTGAAGCTCAGTCGTCCTTCGGCGGCGCGGGCTCGTCCTTCTCCCGCGCCTGTTCCTTGCGGCGGCGGAGATTCTGGCGGAGCGCCTCGGCAAGGCGCTTTTCGCGGTCGGTATGGGCGGTCATGGGATCGGGCTAATCCGATCGTCGCGATCCGCGCAAGCCGCCTTGACGGCGCCGCCCACATTCTCCATAGGGCCGGCCTCGCCGCCCGGTCAGCCGGGCGCGCGGACCGGGCCGTGCTGCCGTAGCTCAGTGGTAGAGCGCATCCTTGGTAAGGCTGAGGTCGTGAGTTCAATCCTCACCGGCAGCACCACCCCGGTTCAGAAAATCCCGTGCCCGATCACCAGACGCGCCAGCCCGACGAGCAGGACAACCAGGTTGAGGTTGCGCCCGGCATTGCCGCTCGACAGCACGCCGATGCCGAGGCCGACCACCGCGATGGGCAGGATGAACCAGTAGAGCCACCCGAACAGCGGCAGGAACGCGACCATCGCGGGGACAAGCGCGATCAGGCCGATCAGGATCGAGATCAGGTTCAGCATAAGCTGACTATCACTCGGGCCGGGCGGTTTGCCAAGACGCCAGTCAGCCTTCGCGGATGGCGTCGACGCGATCGGGATAGAAAGCGAGATGCCCGGCGATCGCCGCCACCGCCTCGTGCGGATGCTCGTAGCTCCACGCCGCGTCGGCCGAGCGCTCGCCGCCGGCGGGAATGCTGAAATAGCTGGCATCGCCCTTGTAGGGGCAATGCGTGCCATGTTCGGTGCGGACGAGCGCCGACATCTCGACATCCCCGCGCGGAATGTAATGGACCGGCGGATAGTTCGCCTCCCGCAGCGTCAGCGCGCGGGTGGTGTCGGCGATCGTGCGGCCGTCGACGATGACGGTGATGCGCCGGGTGGCGGGCTCGATCGTGATCGGGTGATCGGGGCCGGGGATCAGGACGGGTCTGGCAGCCATGACGGTCTCCTCGTCGCGAGGGGGTGATATCGGGTCGCTTGTTTTGAAATGCCAGTGCCTCCCGCCGTTGACAGGACCGCGCGCGGGGTCTCTCATCCGATCAAGCACTTGAGGGGACGAACGGGTGGCGAAGCGGTGGAGGCTCGGCCTGATGGCGGCGGCGCTGCTCGCGACCGTCGGCGCCGCGCCGGCGCCGGTCCACCGCATCGTCGCGGTGGGCGATCTCCACGGGGACTTCGCCGAGTGGCGCGCGATCGCTACAGCGGCCGGGCTGATCGACGCGAAGGGCGATTGGGCGGGCGGCGACACGGTGCTGGTGCAGACCGGCGACGTGGTCGATCGCGGGCCGGATTCGCTCGATATCCTGACCGACCTGATGCGGATGCAGAAGCAGGCGCCCAAAGCCGGGGGGCGGGTGATCACGCTCGTCGGCAATCACGAGGCGATGAACGTCACCGACGATCTGCGCTACGTGTCGGCGGGCGATTATGCAGCCTTTGCCACGAAGGATTCGGCGGCGCTGCGCGATCGGCTCTACGAGGCCAACAAGTCTGAGATCGAGGCGGCCTATCGCCGGAAGGACCCGGCGATGACGCCGGACGCGATCCGGCAAGCATGGATCGCCGCGACCCCGCTCGGCATGATCGAGCACCAGCAGGCCTGGCATCCCGAGGGACGGATCGGGCGGTGGGTGGCGAACAATCCGGCGGTGGTGCTGATCGACGGCACTTTGTTCGTCCATGGCGGGATCGGCGCGGCCTACGACCAGCTGCCGATCGACCAGATCAACCGCAAGGTCGACGATGCGCTCAGGGCGCGCGATCAGGCCGATGGCGCGATCATCAACGATCCGCTCGGGCCGCTCTGGTATCGCGGGCTCGTCTCGCGCGATGCCGATCCCGATGCGCCCAAGCCGCTGCCGGGGGCGCCGCAGATCTCCATCGATCAAGAGCTGGATCAGGTGCTCGCCGCCTATGGGGCGAAGCGGATGGTGATCGCGCACACGCCGAACCTCGCCGGCATCACGGTGACGCACGATGGCAAGCTGATCCGCATCGATACCGGCATCTCGGCTTATTATGGCGGGGTGCCAAGCTATCTCGAAATTCTCGACGGGCGGCTGGTGCCGCACGCCGTTCCACGCACGCAGGGAGGGGGCTCCGACAATGCGCATGCTTCGAAAGACGATGATGATCGCGGCCGCGTTGCTGGCGCCGTCGGCGCTCCGGGCGGCTGACACGCCCAAGCCGCTCTTCGCAAGCGACGCGCCGCTGCACATCACCATCCAGTCCGCCATGTTCCGTTCGAGCGGCGTCGCCCGCTCCAATTCCCTGGTGGACGGCACGCTGACGGTCGATGGCGCGCCGCCGATCCCGATCAAGCTCGGGCTTCGCGGCATCACCCGCAAGGAGAGCGACGTCTGCCAGTTTCCGCCGCTGCGCGTGGAATTTCCGGCCAGGCCTCCTGAGGATTCGCTCTTCGCCGGGCAGAAGAAGCTGAAGCTCGTCACCCACTGCCAGTCGCGCGAGGGATTCCAGCAATATCTCCTGCTCGAATATGCCACCTACAAGATGATGAACCTGGTGACGCCGCTCAGCTTCCGCGATCGGCTGGTGTCGGTCGATTATGCCGGCGCCGACGGGCGCAGCACCGTCGCGCGCTTCGGCTTCTTCCTGGAGGATACCGACGACGTGGCGAAGCGCAACGGCATGCGCCAGGCCAAGATGCCCGCGCGGATCGGCGCAGGCCAGCTCGATCCGTCGGGCGCCGGACGGCAGGCGGCGTTCGAATATATGATCGGCAATCTCGACTGGTCGAGCATCGCGGGGCCAGCGGGCGCGGCCTGCTGCCACAACGTCAAGCTCGTTGGCGCGGCGGGCGCGCAGAGCGGGCTGGTGCCGCTGCCCTACGATTACGATTTCTCGGGGCTGGTCGACGCGCCCTATGCGACGCCGCCGGCGGGCATCAATGTGCCCAACGTCCGTGTCCGCAAATGGCGGGGCTTCTGCCGCACCAATGCCGAGGCGCAGGCGGCGATCGCCGACCTGTTGTCGCATCGCGACGCGATCCTCGCGGTGTACGACACCGTTCCCGAGCTTACGCCCGCGACCAAGGCCAAGGCGACCGCCTATCTCGGCGGTTTCTTCGCCATCGCCGCGAGTCCCGACGCGATGGCCAAGCTGATGGCCACCTGCATCAACTGACCGGCTTCTCGCTCTTCGTCTCTGTCACCGTCACCGCCGCGACCACCACTTCGGTGGTACGGCTCTCCTCGTCGTCGGGGTCGTAGTCGGCGAGGAAGCGCTTCATGCTCTTGCGCTCGCCATATTCGGCCGCCCACAGGATCACGAAGCACAGGTTGAACATGATCGAGGTGACGGCGGCGAGCTCCATCGCGCCGATCCCCGCCGAGATGCCGATCGCGATCGCCAGCAGGGTGAAGAGCAGATCGCCCGTGCTCTTCAGCGAATTGCGGAAGCGCACCGCGCCGATGATGCCGGCGAGCGAGAAGGACAAAGCCAGCGAATCCTGCACGATCACCACGATCGAGGTGATCACGATCGGCAGCATCACGATCGTGCCGATGATCGACTGGTCGTACTGCTCGCGGTCGCGCACCTCCATGTAGATCCAGCTGACCGGAAGCGAAGTGAGCAGCGCGCCGACCATCGCCGAGACCAGCCAGATCAGGCTCCCGCCGATCGTGTCGATATGGGCGACCTTGATGCCCGCCAGCCCCTTGTGGAGCTGCCCGCCATTCTCGGCGAGCAAAGCATGGACGCGGCCGATCGGCAGATAGCCGGCGAGATCGGGAAACAGCCACAGCGCGCCCGCCAGCAGCAGGCCGACGACGACATAGTAAGCGATGAGCTTGGCGAGAAGTCTGGCGGCCTGCATGTCGCTTACCCCCTAAGCGGCGATGTATTGAGGGCAGGCTAGGGCATTTTAGGCCGTCCGCACAATCACATCTGAGGCGGTCGGTAATCCGGCAGCGGCTGGATCACCTCGTAGCGCTCCCGACCCGGCGGGCCATCAAGCGGCGGCCAGTCGATCTCGGGCAGCGGCAGCGTCGTGTCGGGCAGGCGATCGAGCAGGTCGCGGATCAGCGTCAGCCGACCCATCGCCTGATCGTTGAAATCGACGATCGTCCACGGCGCGTGATCGGTGTGGGTGGCGCGCAGCATCTCCTCGCGCGCCTCCGTATAGGCCTCATACTTTGTGCGCGAAGCGATATCGACGGGGGAGAGCTTCCAGCGCTTGGAAGGGTTGTTGCGCCGGTCGGCGAAGCGCTCTTCCTGCCGCTCCTGATCGCAGGCCAGCCAGTATTTGACGAGCGTGATGCCGTGATCGACCAGCTGCTTCTCGAAGCCGGGGACCGATTGCAGGAAATCCTGCGCCTCCGTCTCGGTGCAATAGCCCATCACGCGCTCGACGCCAGCGCGGTTGTACCAGCTGCGATCGAACAGCACGATCTCGCCCTTGGCGGGGAGGTGCGGCACGTAGCGCTGGAAATACCATTGCCCCTGCTCGCGCTCGGTCGGCGCGGAGAGCGCCACGACGCGGCACTGGCGCGGATTGAGCAGGCGCGAGAAGGCGAAGATCGCGCCGCCCTTGCCCGCCGTGTCGCGGCCCTCGAACAGGATGAGCAGGCGCTGGCCGGTCTCGGCCACCCAGCGTGCCATCTCGATCAGCTCGCGGTTGAGCGGCGCGACCATCGCCTCATAGTCCTGAATGCCGAGCATGATGTCCCCCGCCCTTCGTGGGCATGACCTAATGCAAGGGCTTCAAACAGAACAAGAGATTCGTGTCGTGCGCCACCAGATCGCGCGATGATCATCCTCGGGTCCGATCCGGCCGCGATATTTACGCTTCGCAAATGCGGCTGCTTTATGCGCATCCATCAGGGAGCGCTGGTGGCGAGACGCGGTCGATGGTCAGGATTCGTTTGTTTAAGGGAAGCGAAGCCGCCGCTCTCGATTCTTCGGTTTCGGTGGTGTCCGATCCGCGCGCGTCTTCGGCCAGGCGCCCGGTGGACGACCCGCTCGCGCTGCTGCGCAATTTCGAGCAGAGCGGCCAGGGCTGGTTCTGGGCGACGGATGCCGCCGGCCGCATCACCTATCTGACCGACAGCCTCGCCGCCACCCTCGGCGACAGTGGCGTGGGGATACTCGGATCGTCTTTCGCCGATCATTTCGTACGGTGCGACGATGGCGCGGAGGTCAGCCGGACGCTGCCCTTCATCATGACGCGCCGGTTGAGCTTCGAGAAGCTGATGCTGCGCACGGCCGATCCGGCGGACGGTCGCTGGTGGCTCGTATCCGGCTCGGCGCAAGTAGATGCCGGTGGCCAGTTCGTCGGCTACCGGGGATCGGGCGTCGACATCACCGAGCAGCGCAAATCGTCCGAGCAGGCCTCGCAGCTCGCCATGTACGACGCGCTGACCGGCCTGCCCAACCGCCTCCACATGGCGCGAACGCTGGAGGCGAGCCTGACCGCGCTGCGGCTTCGGAAACGGCCGTGCGCGCTCCTGCTGATCGATCTCGACCGCTTCAAGCAGGTCAACGACACGCTCGGCCACCCGGCCGGCGACGCGCTGCTCAAGCAGGTCGGCGAGCGGCTGCTGACGATCGTCGGCGATCGGGAGAAAATTTTCCGGCTGGGCGGCGACGAGTTCCAGATCATCCTGTCGGACAGCGACGATCGCGGCGTGCTCGGCAATCTCGCCGACCGGATCATCGCCAGCCTGTCCCAGCCTTATACGGTGGCAGGCAGCCGCTGCATCATCGGCGCCTCGATCGGCATCGCGCTGGCGCCCAGCGACGGATCGGCGAGCGAGGAGCTGATCCGCAACGTCGACCTCGCTCTCTATGCGGCCAAGGGCAGCGGCCGGGGTCGCTTCCGCTTCTTCTCTGGCGATCTCCTGCAGGCGGCGACCGATCGCAGGCGGCTGGAGGACGACCTGCGCGACGCGCTCGCCAAGGGCGAGATCGATCTTCTCTACCAGCCGATCGTCAACGCGCGGACCAATTGCGTGACCGGCGTCGAGGCGCTGATGCGCTGGACCCATCCGGTCCACGGGCCGATCTCGCCGGCCCTGTTCATCCCGATCGCGGAGGAGGCCGACCTCATCCAGCAGCTTGGCGCCTGGGTGATCCGCCGCGCCTGCGAGGATGCGGTGCGCTGGCCCGGCGCGCTGCGCGTCGCGGTCAACGTCTCGCCGATGCAGTTCACCAACGAGGATCTGCCCAAGATCGTCCTGTCCGCGCTCGCCGCTTCCGGCCTTCCGCCGGCGCGGCTGGAACTGGAGCTGACCGAAGGCGTGTTCCTCAGCGAATCGCCCGAGACCGACGGCATGTTTTCCGTGCTGAAGGATATCGGCGTGCGGCTGGCGCTCGACGATTTCGGCACCGGCTATTCCTCGCTCGGCTATCTGAAGACCGCACCGTTCGACAAGATCAAGATCGACCAGAGCTTTGTGCGCGGCGTGACGGCGCCGGGATCGCGCAACGGCGCGATCATCGCGGCGATCGTCGCGCTGGCGGACGCGCTGGGCATGGAGACGACGGCGGAAGGCATCGAATCGTTCGATCAGCTGGCGCTGATCCGGGATCTGCGGGTCAGCCACGTGCAGGGCTACATCTACAGCAAGGCCATCGCCAGCGGCGAGATCGCGGCGCGGCTGGAGAGCGGCGACTGGGCGATCGCGCCCTCCGGCCCGGCGCGTCAGCGCAGCGAGCGGCAGTCGCTGTTCCGCAAGGCCGGCGCGATCGTCGGCAATTTCTATCACGGCGTGACCATCCGCAATCTCTCCGAGACGGGCGCGCTGATCGACGGGCTGATGGAACTGGAGGCGGGCACGCCGATGATCCTCGATTTCGGCGATGGACAGCTCGTCGGGGCGACGGTGCGCCGGACGAGCCGGCGCCAGGCCGGCGTCGAATTCGGCCTGCCGCTGGTCAGTGACGGCAATGGCGGCCTGTGCACGCGCCAGAAGGTCGCGCCCTATCTGCTCGCCACCGCCGGGCTTCCCGCCATCGGCGAGAGCGGGGCGATCGGGGCCGAGACGGGGTCACTGAGCGTCGAGCAGCTGGCCGAGCGGTTCGGGATCGGATTTCACGCCGCTCCGGCTACCGATCCTCTCGCCGGAGGATCTTCCGGAGTACCCACCGTCGAGCAGCTGGCGCGCCGCTATCTCGATCATGTCGGCAGGCATGCCCGCACGCGGGCGATCGGCGAGCAATGCCTGCGCGAGCATATCCTGCCGCAGTTCGGCCGATTCCGGCTCGACGAGATGGCCTATACCGACGTCAACGGCTGGCTAGGCTCGATCGCGGGGCGGGCCGGGTACGGGCCGGCAGTGGCGGACCGGCTGCGCGGGGTGATGGGATACATGTTCCTGCTGGCCAAGCGCTGGGAACTGCCGGGCGCCGCGATCAATCCGTTCGATCGCCGGGCCGCGCAGGGGCGGGGCCGCGACCGCAAGATGACGGCCGAGGATATCGAGCGTCTGCGGCAGGCGGCGGACGCCAGCCACAACGCCCATCTCGGCGCGATCGTCGCGCTGCTGCTGGGCACTCGGTTGCGCGTCCGCGAGCTGCTGATCGCCAAATGGGACGACATCGATCTGGAGAACCGCACGTGGCGGGTCGCCGGCGAGGACGGGGCCATCGACACCGTCTCGCTGAGCGTCGCCGCTGCCGAGATCGTGCGTGGCCTGCCGCGCTGGGACGGTTGCCCGCACGTCATGGCCAACCCGCGGACGCGCCGGCCCTATCGATCGATCTTCGGAAGCTGGGACGCCGCGCGTCGGCGCGCCGGGCTACCGGACATCAGCATGCACGAGCTGCGCGGCTTCGCGATCTGATCGTTGCCGGTCAGCCGATCCAGCAATTTGATCCCTCGCGGCCAGTCGCCGAGATCCGACTCGGCATTGATGTGCCCGAGCCGGCCGACGTCGACCAGTTCGCTGTCCCAGGCACCGGCCAGCCAGCCCAACCGCTCGAACTCCGCATAGCGATCGTCCTGGCTCGCGACGAGCAGCGTCGGGAAGGGCAGCGGCGCGAGTGGTGCGGGCGCGAAAGGGCGAAGTAGCGGATGGGCACCCGGCCGATCGACATCGGGCGGCGCGACCAGCATCGCGCCGTGCACCTTGGACAGTCGGGCGGCCGAGGCCTCCCGCGCCCACCATGCGACCGCCAGGCACCCGAGGCTGTGCGCGACCAGCACGACCGGCTCGCGCTGCCGCCCGACAGCCCGATCGAGATGCGCCACCCAGAGATCGCGCGAGGGCTCGTGCCAGCGGCCGAGCTCGACGCGGACCGCATTCGGGCGGAGCGCCAGCCAGCGGGTCTGCCAATGGTCCGGCCCGCTGTCGAACAGGCCCGGGATGATGAGTTCGACGGGTGTGTCCACCACGATCCTTCTCCCTGCATGTCCGGCGGCGGGCCGGTACGCAGGGTCTAGGCGAAGGAGGGAAGCACCGGCAACAAATCTCTACTAATAGAGTAGAGAATTATTTTTGGCGGAACCGCCGGTCAGGGGATCGGCTTGATCTCGGCCACATAGACGCCGAGCGGATCGAGATGGACGCTACCGCTGATCAGCAGCGTGCGGTTGGTCGCCAGCGGCCGCAGCACCTCCAGCGTATCGGTCTTTTCGAGCGGGACGTCGGCGGGCTTCGCATCGAGGTTGAGCAGCACCAGCACGGTCTT
Source organism: Sphingomonas chungangi (assembly GCF_013778325.1). Lineage (GTDB taxonomy): Bacteria > Pseudomonadota > Alphaproteobacteria > Sphingomonadales > Sphingomonadaceae > Solisphingomonas > Solisphingomonas chungangi. Next base: position 343,660 of record NZ_JACEIB010000007.1, read on the forward strand.
GCCGCCGCCCGATCGCTGGTAGGCGAGCACCTGCTTGTCTTCGGTGTCGACCGCCTTCCAGTCGCCGCCCATCGCCGGGTGCGTGCGGCGCAGCGCGATCAGGGTGCGATAGAAGCTCAGCACGGAATGCGGGTCGGCGCTCTCGGCCGCGACGTTGCGGGTCTTGTAGTCGGGCGCGACCGGCAGCCAGGGCTTGGCGCCCGTGTCGAAGCCGGCATTGACGCTCGCATCCCACTGCATCGGCGTCCGCTCGCCGTCGCGGCCCTTTTCCTTGGGCCAGCCCTTCTTGCCGATGATGTCCTGCACGTCCTCGATGCGCTGGGGATCGTTGTTCACCATGCCCAGCTCCTCGCCATAATAGAGGATGGGTGTGCCGCGCAGGGTGAGCAGCAGCGCACCGGTGATCTTGGCCCAGTCGTCGGTCGAGGCACCCGGCGGCACCGGATAGCGGCTCGCGGCGCGGCGGCTGTCGTGGTTCGAGAGCGCGAAGCTCGGCCAGCCGCCGACCGAGTTGGTCTCCACGCCCGTGATGCGCTGGCGCAAGTCCGGCGCGGTCAGGCTCGGCAGGCTGATCAGATTGAGGAACATGGGCAGCTGGAGCTCATTGTTCCGCGGCCCGTAATATTGGACCAGTTCCTGCGCATTGTCCGTCCATGTCTCGCCGACGAGGATGCGGCCGGGATATTTGTCGATCACCATCTGGCGCAGCCGTTGCAATTCGATGTGCACCTCGGGCTGCTTGGAGTTGTTGACGTGATCCTGGTTGGGCACGCCGAAGGCATCGATGCCCGGATAGACCTTGTTGTCCTTGAGATCGGCGCGCTCGAACATCGTGTCGACTGCGTCGAGACGATATCCATAGACGCCGCGCTTCAGCCACCATTCGGCGGCATCGAACATCGCCTTCTCGACCTTCGGATTGCGCCAGTTCAGATCCGGCTGCTGCGGGTAGAAGAAGTGGTAGTAGGATTGCTTGGTCGTCGGATCGTACGTCCACGCCGAGCCGCCGAAGATCGACGTCCAGTTGTTGGGCGGCGACCCGTCCGCCTTGGGATCGCGCCAGACGTAGAAGTCGCGATAGGGATTGGTGCGGCTGCTCTTCGATTGCAGGAACCAGGGATGCTGGTCCGACGTGTGGTTGACCACGAAATCGAGCAGCAGCTTGACGCCGCGTGCCTTGCCCTGCGTGACAAGCTGGTCGACGTCCGCCACGGTGCCGAACTGCGGATCGACATTGTCGTAGTCCGAGATGTCGTAGCCGAAATCCACCTGCGGGCTCGGGAACATCGGCGTCATCCAGATCGCGTCGATGCCGAGCGACTGGATGTAGTCGAGATGCTTCACGATGCCCGGAATGTCGCCGATGCCGTCATTGTTGCTGTCGGCGAAGCTGCGCGGATAGACTTCGTAGATTATGCCGGTCTTGTACCAGTCGCTCTGGTCGACGGTCGGGTTGGCGGGCATCACCTTGGGCGGGGGCGGCATCATCGCCTGTGCGTGCGCCGCTACGGGCAGACAGGCGACGGCCGCCGACAGCAGAGTCGCACGAAACAGGGCGCCCCCCAAACGCATCTTCCCGATCCTTCCCGTTGGCAGCCTGGCCGGGCCGCTGGGCGGCGTGCCCTAAGAAGCGCGCTCAATGCCCGATCCGCGACGCCCTGACTAGACGTGGCGCTTGCCCAGTTTCCGCGCGAGCGTGCGGCGGTGCATGCCGAGCCGCCGTGCGGTCTCGGAGATGTTGAAGCCGGTATCGGCGAGCACCTGATGGATATGTTCCCACTCGATCGTCTTGATCGAGCTCGGCCGCGCGGCCAGGCTGGCCTCGGCATTGCCGTCCACGGCGGCGAAGGCGCGTTCGATATCGTCGGTGTCGGACGGCTTGGTGAGATAGTTGGTGGCGCCGAGCTTGATCGCCTCCACCGCCGTCGCGATGCTGGCGAAACCGGTGAGGACGACGATGCGCATCCCCGGGTCGAGATCGTGCAGGGCCTGTACGCACGCGAGGCCCGAGGCGTGGCCGAGCCGCAGGTCCAGCACTGCGAAGTGGGGACGGAAATCGGCGGCCGCATCGGTCAGTCCCTCCGGAGCATGGAGGATACGCACGACATAGCCGCGCTTCTCGAACGATCGGCCGAGCGTACGAGCGAAGCCTTCGTCATCCTCGACGATGAGCAGGCGGCGATCACTCATGGCGCGCCTTCCACCGCCAGGGCGCGCAGCGGGATGGCAAGCGTCACGACGGCCCCATGGCCCGCGTTCGCGGCAGTGACGGCACCACCGAGCTTGCGCATCACGTTGACGGCGAGAAACAGGCCGAGCCCAGCGCCGCGCCGGTCCCTGGTCGACGAATAGGGCTTGCCGAGCGAGGCGAGCGTCTCTGCGGTGAAGCCCGGCCCATCATCCTCGACGGTCAGGTGCAATTCGTCGTCGACGACCTCGACGAGGAGCGCGATACGACCCGCGCCGGCCTCGACGGCATTGTCGAGGAGATTGAACAGCACCTGCACCAGCGTGCGGTCCGCGACGATCGCGATCGCGCCGTCCGATCGGTCGTCGAGCGTCAGCACGCCGGGCCGCAGCGTATCCCAATCCTGCGCGACCTTCGCCACGAAGGCGGAGAGCGAGGTGCGCTCGACCATCTCGCTGCGCGCCTCGCCGGAGGCGTAGAGGATGCCGGTAACGATCTCCTTGCACCGCGCCACCGCCGCCTGCATTTCGCCGATCTCTTCTCCGAGCGGGGTGAGTTCGGGCTGGTGCCGCCAGTCGCCGAGGATCACCGCCATCAAGGCGAGCGGCGTCCCCAGCTCGTGCGCCGCGCCGGACGCGAGCAGGCCCATGCGGACGATGTGATCCTCCTCCGCCGCCTGCTGGCGCAGCGCGGCGAGACGCGCGTCGCGGATGCGCATGTTGCGGGCGATGCGGGTGACGAACAGCACCAGCAGCACCGAGACCATCACGAAGTTCAGCCAGCTCGCCAGCATGTGCACCGGTGAGAGCGTGCTGGCATAGGGCGCTGGCAGGCGGAGCGGCCTATGGAAAGCCGCCAGCGCCCCGAAGGCCGAGCTGTGCAGGGCGACCAGCGCCCAGCTCGACCACGCCTCCAGCAGCACCGCGCCCAGCACCACCTGCAACAGCCCGATCGGCGCGAACGGGTTGGTGGTGCCCCCGCTGAGGTATAGCTGCGTGGTGAGCGCCGCCCAGTCCATCAGCAGCGCCACGAACAGCTGGTGGTTGGCGACCTTCCAGCCCTTGTGGAGCAGCGACAGGGTCATCAGGTTGAGCGCGGCGAGCGCGGCGAGGATCGCCAGCATCGGCACGATCGGCAGCGCGTCGCCGATCCAGGACCATGCGCCGAGGATCGCCGCCAGCTGCCCGGCGATGGCGAGCCAGCGTAGCTGCGTGAGCAGCAGCATGTTGCGCGCGCCGACATCCTCGGCGGCGCGGGGGATCGGGCGCGGCTCTGCGGTCCAGATCATGATCGTGACGATCTAGTCCTTCGGCGGGCGCAGCGCCATCCAGCCGACTGCGCCGGCGAGTGCAGCGGCCATGGCGAACCAGGTCAGCGCATATTGGAGATGGTTGTTGGGGAAGCGGATGACGGTGAGGCCGCCGCGCGGCCAGCCGGGGGAGGTCGCGGCGTCGGCGTCGATGAAATAGGGGGCAGCCGGGCCGATGCGACGCTTCGCTGCGATCGCCGCGACGTCGCGCGAATACCAGCGATCGACGGAAGGATCGTTGGCGCGGAGGAAGCCACCGCGCGGTTCGCTGAGACGGAGCAGACCGGTGACAGTCGCATTGCCGGAAGGAGCGGGGATCGGCCGGCCCTTCATCGCCTGCGGCACGAAGCCGCGATTGACCAGCAGGGTGAAGCCGCGATCGGAGACCAGCGGGGTCATCACCCAATAGCCCGGCCCGAGATCAGTCACGGCCTGCGTGAAGGTGGTGCGACCGGCAAGGTAGCGGCCATGCACGCTCAGGCGGGTGTAGGCGTCACCGGCCGATAAGGTGGGCCACCGATTCAAGCCCGGCGCGGCCACCGGCGCAGCCGCCAGTCTGGCGTCCACCTGTGCGATCAGCGCCCGCTTCCACGCCAGGCGATGAACTTGCCACACGCCGAGCCACACCAGCCCGGCGACGATCGGCAGCGCGAGGGCCGTGAGGCCGAGGCGCTGCCGTTTGGTCACATGCCGCTCGCGCTGTCCGCTGTCCCTGGCATCATGTTGACGTTCATATGGTACATCACCCACAGCGATCCGATCAGCGTGATCACCACCACGACGATGGTGAAGATCAGCGCCATGAACTGCCAGCCGCTCTCCGCCTTCGGATTGAGGTGGAGGAAGAAGATGGCGTGGACGACCACCTGCACCAGCGCGAAGCCCATGATCGTGTAGCCCGTGGCCGCCGCACTGCCGAGCGTGCCGGTCATCACCAGCCAGAATGGGATGGCGGTCAGGACGACCGAAAGGCCGAAGCCGATCAGATAGCCCGAACGGGTGACGGGCGGATGGCCGTCGTGACCATGATCGTGGGCGGCGCTCAACGCAGGACTCCCAGCAGATAGACGAAGGTGAAGACGCCGATCCAGATGACGTCGAGGAAGTGCCAGAACAGCGACAGGCACATCAGCCGGCGCTGGTTGGCGGCGGTGAGACCGTAGCGGCCGACCTGGACCATCAGGGTGATCAGCCAGATGATGCCGAAGCTGACGTGCAGCCCGTGCGTGCTGACCAAAGTGAAGAAGGAGGAGAGGAACGCGCTGCGCTGGGGCGTGGCGCCCTCGCCGATCAGGTGGGCGAACTCGGACAGCTCGATGCCGACGAAGGCGGCGCCGAACAGGCCGGTGATCGCCAGCCAGATCAGCACGGCCGACTTCTTCCTGTCCTGCATCGCGATCATCGCGAAGCCGTAGGTGATCGACGACAGCAGCAGCATCGAGGTGTTGACCGCGACCAGCGGCAGCTCGAAGATTTCCGACGCCTTGGGGCCGCCCGCATAGCTGGTGCCGAACAGCCCGTAGGCCGCGAACAGCATCGCGAAGATGAGGCAGTCGCTCATCAGGTAGATCCAGAAGCCCAGCATCGTGGAGCCGCCGGCCTCGTGGTCATGCTCGTGCATGTCGAGGAAGACGGGCAAGCCCTGGGCGTCGGTCATGGTGGGTGCGTTGGCCATCGATCAGGCTCCCGCCGCCAGAAGTTGCTGGGTGCGTGCGGCTTCCGTCTCTCGCACCTCGCTCTCCGGGATGTGGAACTCCCGGTCGTAGGTGAAGGTGTGGAAGATCGCGTAGCCGACGAGGCTTACGAAGCAGAGCGCCGCCAGCCACCACACGTACCAGATCATCGCCACGCCGAAGCCCGCCGCCAGCACGGCGAGGATCAGGCCCGCCGGCGTGTTCTTCGGCATCAGGATCGGGCGGAAGCCGGCCTCGGGCCGCGCATAGCCGCGCTCCTTCATGTCGGCGTAGGCGTCCAGATCGTGGATGATCGGCGTGAACGCGAAATTGTAGGCCGGCGGCGGCGAGGAGGTCGCCCATTCCAGCGTGCGGCCGCCCCAGGGGTCCCCCGTGAAATCGCGCAGGCGTGGCGTGTTCCGGTCCCGGATGCTGACATAATATTGGTAGAGCATCGCGGCGATGCCGGCGGCGATCATCGCGGCGCCGAACGCGGCGATCAGGAACCAGATCTGCAGCGACGGATCGTCGAAGTGGCGCAGGCGGCGGGTCACGCCCATCAGGCCGAGCACGTAGAGCGGCGTGAAGGCGACCCAGAAACCCGGCACCCAGAGCCAGAAGCTCACCTTGCCCCAGAACGGGTCCAGCTTGAAACCGAACGCCTTGGGCCACCAGTAGTTGATCCCCGCGAACATCCCGAACAGCACGCCGCCGATGATCACGTTGTGGAAGTGCGCCACCAGGAACAGCGAGTTGTGCAGCACGAAATCGGCTGGCGGCACCGCGAGCATCACGCCGGTCATGCCGCCGATCGTGAAGGTGAGCATGAAGGCCACCGTCCACATCATCGGCAGCTCGAAGCGGATGCGGCCCCGGAACATCGTGAACAGCCAGTTGAACAGCTTGGCGCCCGTCGGGATCGAGATGATCATCGTCGTGATGCCGAAGAAGCTGTTGACGCTGGCGCCCGAGCCCATCGTGAAGAAGTGGTGCAGCCACACCAGATAGGAGAGGATGGTGATGACCAGGGTCGCGTAAACCATCGAGGTGTAGCCGAACAGGCGCTTACTGGAGAAGGTGGACGTCACCTCCGAGAAGACGCCGAAGGCCGGCAGGATCAGGATATAGACCTCCGGATGGCCCCAGATCCAGATCATGTTGGTGTACAGCATGTAGTTGCCGCCACCCGAGTTGGTGAAGAAGTGGGTGCCGACGTAGCGATCGAGGCTGAGCAGCACGAGCACCGCAGTCAGGATCGGGAAGGCGGCGACGATCAGCACGTTGGTGCACAGCGCCGTCCAGGTGAAGACCGGCATCTTCATCAGGTTCATGCCCGGCGCGCGCATCTTCACGATCGTGCAGACGAGGTTGATGCCGGACAGCAAGGTGCCCACACCCGCGATCTGCAGCGCCCATATATAATAATCGACGCCGACGTCGGGCGAGTAGTCCAGCTCGGAGAGCGGGGCCATCGCCAGCCAGCCGGTGCGCGCGAACTCGCCCACGAACAGGCTCATCATCACGATGACGGCGCCCATCGTCGTCATCCAGAAGCTGAAGTTGTTGAGGAAGGGGAAGCTCACGTCGCGCGCGCCGATCTGCAGCGGCACCACGAAGTTCATCAGGCCGGTGACGAACGGCATCGCCACGAAGAAGATCATGATCACGCCATGCGCGGTGAACACCTGGTCATAATGGTGCGCCGGCAGGAAGCCCTGGTTGGCGCCGAACGCCATCGATTGCTGCGCGCGCATCATGATCGCGTCCGAAAAGCCGCGCAGGAACATGACGAGGCCCAGCACCATGTACATGACGCCGATGCGCTTGTGATCGACGCTGGTGAACCACTCCTTCCAGAGATAGGTCCAGCATTTGAAATAGGTCAGCGCCGTCAGCAGCGCGATGCCGCCGATGGCGACGCCGACGAAGGTGCCGACGAGGATCGGCTCGTGGATCGGCAGCGCGTCGAGCGTGAAGCGCCCGAAGATGATCTTGGGAAGTTCGAGGGACATCGACGGCCTCAGCTGTGCGAATGGGGGACGGCGGGCGCATTGTCCGCGGGATTGGCCGGGCGGGCCGAATTGCCGAGCTGGCTCGGCGAGCGCATCAGCGCACCGGGCGGCGAGGTCGGCAGGGTGTCGTTGACTGGCAGCTGATGCCCTTCCGGATGACCCATCGGCATGCCGCCCATGTCCTTCTTCATCAGGTCGATCATGCAGGGCGTGCCCGGCGTCTCGCAGCGGTTGACGACGCGGTCGAACAGCGTCGGATCGACCGAGGCCCAGCGCATCATCGGCGCATCCTCGCTCGGCTTGGCGAGGTTCAAGTAGGTGCGCGTGTCGAGCGTTCCGCCCGCAGCCTTGGTCTTTGCGACCCAGCTGCCGAAATCGGCCTCGCTCATGCCGGCGACCTCGAAATGCATGCCCGAGAAGCCGGCACCGCTGTAATTGGCCGAGATGCCGCCGAAGCGGCCGGTCTTGTTGAGCACAGCATGGAGCTGCGTCTGCATGCCGGGCATTGCATAGACCTGACCCGCGAGCATCGGCACGTAGAAGCTGTTCATCACCGAACTGGCGGTCAGCTTGAACTGTACCTCGCGGTCGACGGGAAGCGCGAGGCCGTTGACGGTGGCGATGCCCTGCTCCGGGTAGATGAACAGCCACTTCCAGTCGAGCGCCACCACGTCGATCTCGAGCGGCCTGCTGTTGGTGGGCACGCTTTTGCCCGGCGATATCCGTTCCAGCCGGCGGTAGGGATCGAGCGTGTGGGTGGTGATCCAGGTCAGCGCGCCTAGCGCGATGATGATCAGCAGCGGCGCCGACCAGATCACCAGCTCCAGCACCGTGCTGTGGTCCCAGTTCGGCCGATAGGTCGCCGCCGTGTTGTTCTCACGATAACGCCACGCGAACAGGATTGTCAGCGCCATCACCGGAATGATGATGAGCAGCATCAACAGCGTTGAGATCGCCAGCAGATGCGCCTGCTGCCGTGCGACATCGCCAGCCGGATACAGCACCTCCATGTCACAGCCGGCGAGCATCAGAGGCATGGCAAGAACGGCGGTTATCCGGGCCGATCGCGGGATTCGGCGAGGGTGATTCCTGATCATGGCCGCGCCTTAGCGCGAATGTTGCGACGCAGCGATAGGGCATTTTGTCCTATAGTAAAATTCGTGCCTCGTGGTGTAGAGGGGAGCCGGTTGACCAATTTCGGCGTTGAATCGCGCCGCCACCCGTTGCACCCTCGCCGGGCTGCGATGGCAGGAGTGAGTATAAGATAATGGCAGCGATCGGCCAGGCCGCACCAGAGATCCACACCCATGGCAGCCACGAGGTGCGGCCGAGCGAGATCGCCATCGGCGTGATCATCGGGCGCACGTCCGAATTCTTCGATTTCTTCGTTTACGCGATCGCCTCGGTGCTGGTGTTCCCGCGGCTGGTCTTCCCGTACATGAGCCATATCGACGCCACCTTGTGGTCGTTCGCGATCTTCTCGCTGGCCTTCATCGCGCGGCCGATCGGTTCGCTGATCTTCCTCGCTGTGGACCGCAATTACGGGCGCGGCATCAAGCTCACCGCGGCACTGTTCCTGCTCGGCAGCTCCACCGTCGCGATCGCCTTCCTGCCGGGGCACGCGTCGGTCGGGTGGCTGTCGGCGCTGTTCCTCTGCATCTTCCGTGTCGGCCAGGGCATCGCGCTCGGCGGCGCCTGGGATGGGCTCGCCTCGCTTCTCGCACTCAACGCGCCCCAGAACAAGCGTGGCTGGTACGCGATGGTGCCGCAGCTCGGCGCGCCGCTCGGGCTGATCGTGGCGAGCGCGCTGTTCGCCTTCTCGCTGGCGAACCTCTCCGACGGCGACTTCCTCGATTGGGGATGGCGCTATCCCTTCTTCGTCGCCTTCGCGCTCAACGTGGTGGCGCTGTTCGCGCGGCTGCGTATGGTGGTGACGCCGGAATATGAGGCGCTGTTCGACAATCGCGAGCTCCAGCCTTCGCGCGTGCGCGAAACGTTGAAGTCGGACGGTTTCAGGATCGTGATCGGCGCCTTCGCGCCACTCGCCAGCTTCGCGCTGTTCCACATGGTGACGGTGTTCTCGCTGTCGTGGGTGGTGCTCTTCACGCGAGAATCGGCAGAGCGTTTCCTTCTCGTCGAAATGGGCGGCGCGGTGATCTGCCTGCTGTCCATCGTGGCATCCGGCGTGATCGCGGACCGGGTGGGCCGCCGCTATCTGCTGGGCTTCTGCGCGGGCGCCATCGCCGCCTATAGCGGCTTCGCGCCGCAGCTGCTCGGCACCGGCGAGGCCGGCGCGGCGGCGTTCATGATCATCGGCTTCGTGCTGCTCGGCTTGTCCTTCGGCCAGTCATCGGGTGCGGTTGCGTCGAGCTTCTCGATGCAATCGCGTTATACCGGATCGGCGCTGACGTCCGATCTTGCCTGGCTGTTCGGCGCCGGCTTCGCGCCGCTCGCCGCGTTGTTGCTCGCGACGAACTATGGACTGCTCGCGGCGGGTGGGTATCTGCTGTCCGGCGCGCTCGGCACGCTTGCGGCGCTCGCGATCAACAAGGAACTGGCCGGCCGGATCGGCTAGTTCGGCAGCGGGTCTTGCGGGCAGGCGTCGAGCGCGCCTGCCGCTCCCGGATCGGAGGCCTGCGGCGAAGGGCTGGCCCACGCCCGCGAGGAATCGCGCACCCTCGCGAACGGCCCGAACAAGCTGACGATCGCTGCCGGGGACGGGCGGCGGTTGTGCGGATCGCGCATCGGCTCGTAGCCGAAACAAGCGGCCGGGTCCGGCGATGGCGAGGTGAGCAGCCTGAGGCTTCGGTACGGCCCCGCGTTGACGATGCCTCACCAGCGCCGTCGGATCTCGGTTTATCGGCGCGTGCGTGGGGTACTATGGGCGCGGTGAAAACCGCCCGGGCTCGAGATGGACGGCGCCGGGCCGCCGATCGGCATCACATCTCGATCGGCGCCGTCCTGCCCGCATCGTAGGTTGCACGGCCCGCAAGAAGCAGGCCGACGATGCTGACCGCCGCAGCGCCCGCCATGTAGGCACCGACCGTCGCCAGCCCGAAGCGGTCCGCCAGCAGCTTGGCGAGGATCGGGGTGAGGCCGCCGCCGATGATCCCGCCGATGTTGAAGGCGAGCGAGGTGCCGGTATAGCGCACCTGCGGCGGGAACAGGCCCGGCAACCAGGCGCCGAGCGGGCCGTAGACGAAGCCCATCGCCAGCAGCGCCAGCGCGAGAAAGACGGACGCATGCATCATTGATCCGCTGCCGAGCAGCGGCGCGAGCAGCGCGCCCGCGACGATCGCCCCGATGCAGCCCCAGATCAGCACGCGGCGCGGATCGAGCGCGTCGGAAAGCCAGCCCGCGAGGACGATGCCCACCGCCATGAAGAGGATGGCGACGAGCTGCGCCTCCAGGAAGGCCTGCTTGGCATAGCCGAGCTTGGTGGTGCCGTAGCCGAGCGCGAAGGCGGTCGCGATATAATAGACCGCGAAGCAGCAGACGACGCCGAGGATGCCCGCAAGCGTGCGCCCGAGATGATCGCGCAGCACGTCGGCGATCGGGACGCGCGGCGGTGGCGCCTCCTCCAATGCGGCGGCGAAGGCAGCCGTCTCGGTGAGCTTGAGGCGCACCCAGAGGCCAAGGCCGACCAGCAATGCACTGGCGAGGAAGGGGATGCGCCAGCCCCAGTCCTTGAACTGCCCGGGCGTCAGCGTCGCGCCGAGGATCAGGAAGAAGCCGTTGGCGGCGAGGAAGCCGACCGGTGCACCGAGCTGCGGCGCCATGCCGAATCGGGCGCGCCAGCCGGGCGGGGCATTCTCTACCGCCAGCAGCGCGGCACCGCTCCACTCGCCCCCTAGCCCGATGCCCTGCCCGACGCGCAGCAGGCAAAGCAGGGCCGGCGCCATCCAGCCGACCATCGCATAGGTCGGCAGGAAGGCGATGGCGGCGGTGGAGAGGCCCATCAGCAGTAGCGACGCGACCAGCGTCGACTTGCGGCCGATCCGGTCGCCGAAATGGCCGAACAGCGCCCCGCCGAGCGGCCGGGCGAGGAAGGCGAGGCCGAAGCTGGCATAAGAGGAGAGAAGCTGTGCGGAGGCCGATGTCGCGGGAAAGAAGAGCGGCCCGAAGACGAGGCTCGCGGCAGTGGCGTAGATGTAGAAATCGTAGAACTCGACCGAGGTGCCCACCAGGCTCGCCAGCAATATCCGCCCCGTCTGCCGTGTGCCGCCCATCATTCGCTCCGTTCTGGTTCGGCTTCGCGATGGCGGCAGAAGGGGCGCGGCGTCAACCGCCCGCGGTCGATGCGGGTCGGGAGCGACGTGGCCTGCGGTTCCTCCCGCGCGACGATCCGGGCCGGGGCGATGCGGCGGCGGTGGTGCCGGCGCGATCCTGTCGATATGCTGGCTCCGGGAGGATGGCGGGTCGTAGGGGATCGCGCATGAATCGGAGTATGGTCGCGTGCTTCATGGCGGGGGCTGCCGGGGGCGCCTTCATGTCCTTCCTGGTGATCGCGCTGCTGCGCATCATGGTGCTCGATCCGCAGGACCAGGCGACCGGTCTCGACAGGCTGGGAACACGCATGGATGGCCTCGAAAACCGTATCCAGCGGCTGGAACTCAACAGCGGGCAGCTCGATCCCCGGGATGCGCAACGGGCGGGCGCGCCGCAGCGGGGCGCGCTCGACTGAGTTGCCGGTGAGGTATTCAGGCTCGAAAGGCGGCCCGGACGACAAAATTGCGGCCTGGCGAAATTTTCTGAACCGAATCTGTTGACGGACCCCCGGAGCGTCTGTAGAGGCCCCTCCACCGCAGCGGACGGCCACTTGGTCGGCTTGCTGGCGGCTCCGAAAGGGAGGGGCTCAAAAAAGCTTCTTGCCAGATATTCGGGGAGCGGTTACTTTCAGAGTTTCCGCGTGGCACTTTCTGGATCGGACAACCGGTCCCCCGAGATCAAAATCGGGGCAGGGAAGCTGTCGCGTTCTTTCTCATTGTTGGTTGGATGAAGGGACATGCGGGCGGCGGCTCGGCGTGCGATGGTGGCCTCTGGGCATCATCACGT
>NZ_JACEIB010000008.1 GCF_013778325.1 Sphingomonas chungangi
TGAACCTGCTGCGCTTCATTCCGTCCGACTCCTTCGCGTCGGACTCTACCCAAAATCGGTCACATTCCAGGGGCGCACGTCAACAGCCATGCCATCACCCGACTCAAACAACGAAAAATCCGCGGAAGAAACACGCAGCCGCATCATGCGGGCGGTGCGACGAGCCAATACCCGACCCGAAATTGTGGTTCGCAGGCTGTTGCATCGAATGGGACTCAGATTTCGCCTCCATCGACGCGGGTTACCGGGTACACCGGATATTGTCCTACCGGGGCGCCACACGGCGATCTTCGTGCATGGCTGCTTCTGGCACCGACATTCGGGATGCCGGATGGCGTCCATGCCGAAAACACGTATCGACTTTTGGCAGCAAAAGTTCGACCGCAACGTCGAGCGTGACCGCGACAACGAGCGAGCCTTGGTCGATCAGGGCTGGCGTGTGCTGACCGTATGGGAATGCGAGACTCGCGACCTAGAGGCGCTAGCGGAGCGGTTGCGACACCTCTTTCACATCGAGCGCTCCAAGTCGGCTGACGCAGACAGCGCAAGCAGCGGCGGCCGTTGCTGCGAAACTTAAATACTAGAGCATCAGCCGAATCATCGGACCGGTGCGCTGCATATTTGCTGCCCACCTGTTTGGGGCACATTACTCCTGCAAAAACACGCTTGCTGCCTGCTGCACAGCGGCCGAAGGCGCGGCACGAGACGGCGATGACAGCATCTTGCTGTCCATTCGCTGTCCACCCCCGCCCCCTCACCGCACCCTCACCGCATCACCACGGACGACAAGCATAGGAAAACCCCGAAAAACCAATGGTTTTCCGGGGTTAATCTGGTGGGCGCGGCAAGGATTGAACTTGCGACCACTGCGATGTCAACACAGTGCTCTACCACTGAGCTACGCGCCCGTGGGGGGTGCCTCTAGCCATGCGGTCATCCGATGGCAAGCGGCTTTCCTCCGATTTTTACAGGTCGCCCTCCGCCACCGTGCCGAGGCCGAAGATGCGGTCCACCTCCAGCACCAGATCGCGCAGGTGGAAGGGCTTGGAAAGCACCTTGGCGTTCGGATGGGTGATGCCGCCCTTCAGCGCCACCGCCGCGAAACCGGTGATGAACATCACGCGCATGTCGGGCGCGATGCGGCCCGCGCGCTGCGCAAGCTCGATGCCGTCCATCTCGGGCATCACGATATCGGTGAGCAGCAGGTCGAAGCTCTCGCTTTCCAGCAAGGGCAGCGCCGCCGTGCCGCAATCGACCGCGGTGACGTGATAGCCGACCTTCTCCAGCGCGCGCGTCAGATACTCGCGCATCGAGTTGTCGTCCTCGGCCAGCAAAATCCTGATCATCGTCCGTCCAAACGCCCCCGCCGGCTGTCTTGATCCCTGGCGGGCTTGACCCCGCTCCTGCGCGTCGATCGTTAAGATTCGGCAAGTGCCGAACGCTTGCCCGACGCGCTTGCGATCCCTAGCAGATTAGCATGACCGCGCATCCACCGGAACCGAGCGCCTATGCCAGGTTGGGACAGGCCGGCGCGCGTTCGCCGCTGGTCGTCGCGGTGCCGCATGCCGGGCGCCATTATCCGCCCGAGATGCTCGCGGCGGCGCGCCTTCCCCAATCCGCGCTGGAGACGATCGAGGACCGTCATGCCGATCTGCTGGTGGCCGATGCCGTGCAGGCCGGCGCGGTGGCGATCGTGGCGCGGATGGCGCGGGCCTATGTCGATCTCAACCGCGATGAGCGCGAGATCGATCCGGTGCTGCTGGGCGAGCGTGCCGCAGCCGGAACCTGGCTGACGTCGCCCAAGGTCGCCGGCGGGCTCGGCGCGATACCAAGCCGGATCGCGGCGGGCGGCACCGTCTGGGCGAGGCGGTTCGATGCCGAGGAGATCGAGGCGCGGATGACCGCGGCGCATCGGCCCTATCATGCCGCGATCGGGCAGGCGATGGACGAGGCGGTGGCGGTACACGGCATCGCCATCCTGATCGACTGCCACTCCATGCCCCCTCTGGCGGGCCGGGGCGCGCATGCTCGCCTCGTGGTGGGCGACCGGCATGGCCGTTCCGCCGAGCCGCGATTCGTCGCCGCCGCGATCGACGCGGCCAAGCGCGAAGGTCTCACGGTCGCGCGCAACCACCCCTATGCGGGCGGCCATACGCTGGACCGGCACGGCAATCCCCGCGAGGGCCGTCACGCCATCCAGATCGAGCTGGATCGCAGCCTGTATCTCGATGCCCAATTGCGGATGCCTACCGAAGGCCTCAGCCGTGCCCGCCGGATCATCGCTGCCATCGCCCTGGCGCTGGAAGACGAAGCGCGGGGCACCCTGCTGGCTGCCGAATAAAAAAACCGCCCCGCGTTTTCACGCGGAGCGGCCAAGGTTCAGGGAGGAACGCGCCCGAAGGCGCGTCGTGCGCGATCACGAAGGGGGGCATGACCGCGCACTTCTCTAAATAGGCGAGCGCGCGATTGGTTCAAGAGATTCGGTGCAAAAAAATCACGGCTTCGACTAAATGTGTATGCGAGCCGATTAAATGCTTGACTCGAAGCGATCAGCCGCCCGGCAGCATCCGCGCCACCGTGCCGTCCCGATCGACGAAACGGTGCTTCAGCGCGGCGCAGATGTGCAGCACCAGCAGCGCGATCATGAGGTAGGCGAGCTGCTCGTGCCGCTCGGCGACCATGTGGCTGACCTCCTTGTCCTGTGCGACCGGAAACATCGGCAGCGGGAAGAGGCCGAAGAATTCGAGCGGGTGGCGCTTGGGGCTGGCCGAAGTGAAGACCCAGCCCGACAGCGGAATCAGGATCATCAACGCATAGAGCAGCCAATGCACCGCATGCGCCAGCCCCTTCTCCCATTTCTTGACCGTCGCGGGCAGCGGCGGCGGCCGGTGGGTGAAGCGCCAACCGAGCCGGACCAGGCTCAGGATCAGCACCAGCATGCCGATCGACTTGTGCAAGGGGATCGCGCCGCGCAGCAGCGATTCGTGCAGCAGCCCGATCGTGAGATTGATGATGACGAGGACTGCGATCGTCCAGTGCAGCACGATCGCCACCCGGGTGTAGCGAGCGGTCCCGCCGAAACCGAACACAGTCCCCATATCGACCCTCCCTAGGCGATCATCCCAGCATCGGTCCGTTTGGCGGCGGCAGCATGCCACGCTGGGACTGGCGGCCGAAGATATCCGCCATGCGCTGCAGCGAGAATAGGTGCGCGTAGACGAGCGCCATCAGCCCGTTCTGCAGCCACTTGCGGGCGACGTCGCCGCGCAGGTTCTTCACCGCATCCTCGGAGATGATCTGGAAGCCGCGATAGATGTAGGGCTGCGCCGCGCCGGTCGGCTGCGCGCTGAACTCGCCATCGGTCAGCAGCTTCTGCTCCTTGATGTCGTTGAAGAAGCCAGTGGTCATCGCGCTGGCCTGCTCCACCTGCTCGCAGAATTGCAGGACCGCCTTGGTCCGCTCGCTGGGCTGGCCGTCCTGGAAGATCGGCTCGCCCTCGTCGAACTGACCGATCACCTCGGAGGTGGGATCGACGCATAGCGAGAGATCGTCCGTGTCCGGGCTGAGCCGCGCGAGCAGGAACGGGTAGCGGCGGACATAGGCCGGCACGTACCAGTCGTCCGGGAACATGCCGCGCTCGTCGACGATGACGTTCACGCCTTCGTTCAGACCCATCAGCGCGAGCGGCACGGGGTTGTCGCCCAGCGAGAAGACGATCGGGTAGAAGCGGCTCGCCTGGATGAACTCTTCGACCAGCAGCGGCACGGCATGCGCGTTGTTGAGGAACTTCGCGCCATCCACCGCGCGCAGCTTCCAGTCGCCATGCTGCTGCGACGAGATCGGGACGAGTTCGTTATAGAAAAGCGGCAGGCCCTGCTGGGGTGCGCTCGCCATGACATCTTACTCCTGAAAAATCCGGTCGGCACGGCCCCCCCGCCCCGACGAAGCCCCGTCGTCTATTGGCCGGAGCCGTCTTCTGCAAGCGGCAGCAGGGCTCCGGGGTTCATGATTCCGGCCGGATCGAGCGCCGCCTTGATCGCGCGCATCGACGCCAGTCGCACCAGATCCGCCAGCGCGGCGAAGTCGGCGCGCTTGAACCGGCCGATGCCATGTTCGGCGGAAAGCGTCCCACCCGCCTCGGTAACGAGGCCGTGGACGAAGCGCGAGACGGCGGCCGCCTGCGCGGCGAACCAGGCCTTGTCGTCGCCGCCCGCCGGCGCGCGGACGTTGAAGTGGACGTTGCCGTCGCCGAGATGGCCAAAGGCGATCGGGCGCGTGCCGGGAAAGCGTGCAACCACTGCCGCGCTCGCCTGCGCCATGAAGGCCGGCATGTCGGCAACCGGCACGGCGATGTCGTGCTTGGCGGCCATGCCGTCGCGCGCCTCGGCTTCGGAAAGGCTCTCGCGCAGCTTCCAAAGTGCTTCCGCCTGCGCCTCGCTAGCCGCGACCATCGCGTCGCCGGCAAGCCCGGCCTCGATCGCGCCCATCAGTTCCGACTGAAGCCGCTCGCCGATATCCGCGCCGCCCACCGCTTCGACGAGCACATTCCACTCCCACGCGTGGGACAATGGGGGCCGCGTATCGGGGATGTGGCGCAGCACCAGTGCCAGCCCCTCCGCAGGCACGAGCTCGAAGCTTTCGACGGCTTCGCCCAGCCGATCCTCCAGCCGCCGCAACAGGGTGAGCGCGTCGCGCGCCGAGCGCAGCCCGATCCAAGCCACAGCGCGCGCCTCGAACGCCGACACCAGCCGCAACGTCGCGGCGGTGACGAGTCCGAGCGTCCCTTCGCCTCCAATCAACAGCTGCTTGAGATCGTACCCCCGATTGTCCTTGCGCAAAGGCGCGAGGCCCTGGAACAGCGAACCATCGGGCAGCACCGCCTCGAGCCCCAGTACCAGCGACCGCATCGGCCCGAAGCGCAACACCTGCGTGCCGCCCGCATTGGTCGAGACGAGACCGCCCACCGTCGCATTGCCCTTGGCGGCCAGAGACAAGGGGAAGCGCCGCCTCCGCTCCCCCACCGCTATGTGGAGATCGGCAAGCACAACACCCGCCTCCGCAACTACGGCGTTGTCTTCTGTCGAGATCGAACGGATCGCCCGCATCCGCCGCATCGACACGAGGAGCGCCCGCCCCTCTGCCGGCCCGGCCGGCGTCGCGCCGCCGACCATCGAGCTGTTGCCGCCCTGCGGCACGATCGCGACGCCTTCGGCGCCTGCACACGCCACCACGAAGGCCGCATCCTCCGCCGTCGCGGGCGAGACAAGCGCCGCCGCCGCCCCGGTCACTCGCCGGCGCCAGTCGGTCAGCCATGGCGCGAGATCGGCCGGATCGGTGGTGAAGCCGCGCGGCCCGAGCCGCGCGGCAAGCGCGCGCAGTAAGTCGGGGGAAGGCATCGGATAAGCCATGCTCGTTCCTAGCTTCCCACCCCGATCCGAGACAATCGCCATTGTCCGGACATGCATTTCACCACTGAAATTCATCGACTGTTCAACACCGTCCGGTCAGCGTCCCCGCCGTCATGACAAGGATCCCCATGAGCCGGCGGCGATGATCTCGCTCGCGCTGGCCTCCCTTCTCGCGGTTCCCTCTGCCCAACCGGCGCCGCACGGCGACGCGGCGAACGGCATCCAGGTCGCCGACGTCGTGGTCAGCCAGTCGATCATCATCCGCGTGCCCGCGCGGCGGTCCCAGCGCTACCGGCCCGCCGGAGAGCCGCCGGCGGCACCGGCCTTCAAGGAGCATAAGGGGCCGAAATGCATTGATGCCGCCACGATCGGCGGTGCTGCGGTGACGGCCCCCAACAGCGTCGATTTCATCGTGAAAGGCGGCAAGCGCATGCGCGCCGTCCTGGAAGACGAATGCCCTGCGCTCGATTATTATTCGGGTTTCTACTTCCGCGCGCCCGCCGACGGCAAGCTTTGTGCGGATCGCGACTCGATCCATACCCGCTCGGGCGGCGAGTGCCAAATCGACAAATTCCGCGCGCTGACGCCGATAGATCCCGGCAGATAGCCCCTTCCGCCTTGACTCTGGCGGCTTAAACCTTCAGCGCGGCGACGTTCCCGCGTGCAGGCTCGCATGCGGGCCAATCCGGATTCCCGCATGAGCTTCGCCGATCTCGGCCTGTCCGACGAAACCCTCCGCGCCGTCACCGAGGCGGGCTATACGGAGCCGACGCCCGTGCAGGCGGCCGCGATCCAGCCCGTGCTGATGATGCGCGACCTGATCGCCATCGCGCAGACCGGCACCGGCAAGACGGCGAGCTTCGTGCTGCCGATGATCGACATCCTCGCTCACGGTCGCGCCCGCGCCCGCATGCCGCGCTCGCTGATCCTCGAGCCGACGCGCGAGCTGGCCGCGCAGGTCGCCGAGAATTTCGAGAAGTACGGCAAGTATCACAAGCTCTCGATGGCGCTGCTGATCGGCGGCGTGCAGATGGGCGACCAGGTGGCGGCGCTGGAAAAGGGCGTCGACGTCCTCATCGCGACGCCCGGCCGCCTGATGGACCTGTTCCAGCGTGGCAAGATCCTGCTCACCGGCTGCTCGATGCTCGTCATCGACGAGGCGGACCGGATGCTCGACATGGGCTTCATCCCCGACATCGAGGAAATCTGCACCAAGCTGCCGACCAGCCGGCAGACCCTGCTCTTCTCGGCCACCATGCCGCCGCCGATCAAGAAGCTGGCGGACAAGTTCCTGTCCAACCCCAAGCAGATCGAGGTGGCGCGCACCGGCTCGACCAACGCCTCGATCGAGCAGGCGCTGGTCAGCACCACCTCGCGCGGCAAGCGCGACACCCTGCGCGGCCTGCTGCGCGCCGAGGACGTGAAGACCGCGATCATCTTCGCCAACCGCAAGACCACGGTGCGCGAGCTCAACCAGTCGCTCAAGCGCCATGGCTTCGCATCCGGCGAGATCCATGGCGATATGGAGCAGGCGCAGCGTATCGCCGAGCTCGATCGCTTCAAGGCGGGCGACATCAACATCCTCGTCGCCTCCGACGTCGCCGCGCGCGGGCTCGACATCAAGGGCGTCAGCCACGTCTTCAACTTCGACGCGCCCTGGCATCCGGACGACTATGTCCACCGCATCGGCCGCACCGGCCGCGCGGGCGCGACGGGCAAGGCCTTCACCCTCATCACCGATGAGGACGCCGAGAACATCGCCAACATCGAGAAGCTGACCGGCCAGACCATCCCGCGCATCGAGGGCGCCAAGGCCGAAGCGCCCGCTCCGCGCGAGGCCCGCCCTGCGCGTACCCCGCGCGAGGAACGTGCCCCCCGTGAGGAGCGCACGCCTCGCGAGGAGCGCGGCTCCGGCCGCCGCGACCGGGATCGCGCTCCGCGCGAACGCGATCGCCGTGATGCCTCGGCCCCGCAATATGCAGCCGGACCCGAGCCGATCGCGGCCGATGCCGACGCCAACTGGAACGGCCCCGTGCCGGCCTTCCTCAGGGTCAGCTTCGAGGACTGACCTCTTTCCGTAACCGTTTCGCCATTTCTTAACGCCTCACCGCTATCACCATTCCAGCGCACGGATCTCGGATCCGCCGGGGGGCGGCAACCGTGGGCATGAGGGATGGGGCGGCCGCGCACGTGAGCGAGAGCAGAGGCACATTCGATCGCATCCGTGCCCTTCTGGAGGAGGGCGCGATCGCGCCCACGCCGTCCAACTACGATTTCCTCTATCGCTACGTCACCGGTGCCGACCCGCAGCTCGTCGATGCGGTGGACGTCGCGCGCCGGAATAACGGCGCTCTCGCCGATCGCACCATCGCCCATATCCGCCGCGAGCTTTATGGCACCGGCCGTCAGGGCGTGGGCCGCATCCTCGAGGATACCGAGGCGCAGCTGGCGCGGATGAACGACTATGTCGAACGCCAGGATGCTGGCGCGCGCGACTATGCCAGCAAGCTCAGCCGTTCGGACATCGATGCCTCCGCCACGCTGGAGCGCCAGCGTCAGATGCTCGCCGAGATGATCGAGGCGACCAACCACATGCTTTCGACGACTGAGCAGCTGCAGGCCGAGCTCGCCGCGTCGAGCCGCGAGATCGACATCCTGAAGCAGGATCTCGAGATCGCCCGCGTCGATGCGCGTTCGGACGCGCTGACTGGCCTTTCCAACCGCAAGGCCTGCTGCGACTATCTGGACGCGCAGCTCGAGCGCGCCCGCAATGAGGGTCGCCCGCTCAGCCTGATCTTCCTCGACATCGATCACTTCAAGAAGTTCAACGACAATTTCGGCCACCGTATGGGCGACGAGGTGCTGCGCCTCGTCTCGGCGAGCCTCGAGCGCTTCTTCCACGGCCGCGGCTTCGTCGCGCGCTGGGGCGGCGAGGAGTTCGTGATCGTGATGCCGATGCACGAGGCTGAGGAGGCAAGCCAGTTCGCCGAGCGTTTCCGCCAGCATATCGGCAGCCGCGCGGTGAAGGCGCGCCAGTCCGGCCGCGAGGTCGGTCGGGTCACGCTGTCGCTGGGCGTGGCCGGGCTGCTGCCCGAGGACAGTGCCCAGACGCTGATCGACCGTGCCGACGCCGCGCTCTACGACGCCAAGGCCGACGGCCGCGACCGCGTGGTCTGCTGGAAGGCCGCAGCGTAAGGCGCGAGCCTTACTGGCAGGCCATCCCCGGATCGAGCAGCTTGCGGACGACCCACTCGCCGGTCTTTTCATCCTGCCTTCCGATCAGCTCGTACACGCAGGCGCCGTGGAAGAGGAAGTTGCCCTTGCGGAAGCTCGCCATCTGCTCGCCCGACTGGAAGTGCCAGGGCGGCTGAGGCCCCGGCCGGCCACGCGAATCGAGCGTCCAGATATAAGCGCGTTCACCGGATGCGAGATTCCATACCTCGATCGGAGGGCCGTAATGCGCAGCGACATCGGTGATCGGCCGACCGCGATAGCCCGAAAGATCGGTCGATGCGCACCCCGCCAGCATGACGCACAGACAATCCGCTTCACGGCGATACGCCAGCCCGGCCGGCGGTCGATCATCCCGGTCATGGCCCCTCCCTGCCGTAACGAGGCAGCGGGAAGCGACCGCCTGCGTCAATCCCGCCGCCGCTAACGGCTTTTCAACCCTTTCCAGGCGATAAGCGACGCTCGACTATCCACGGAAGGCCGCTCATGCTCAAACTCTGTGCCGGCATCTGCTGCCTGATGGGCGCGGTCGTGATCACGTATATCGTCGGCTCGGGCGGCGCGGGCCGCTCGGCCGCCATAGCGCCGGCGTGGATCTACGCCCACTATTGAGCGCGGACGTCAGGCCGACGCCCGCTCCCGCGTCGCGCTGAAGCGCACCTTGGGCGCGCGCTCGGCGACGTAGTTCACCTCCCAGGCATCACGCGCGAGGAAGACGGGGGCGCCGTCGCGGTCCTCGGCCATCGCGCCCCCGCGCCCTTCCATGAAAGCCTTGAGATCGGCCGGGTCATCGGCCGAGAGCCACCGGGCGGTTTCGAACGGCGCGGGCTCGAACTCGGCGGCGACGTTGTACTCGGCCTGGAGGCGCGAGATCAACACTTCGAGCTGGAGCTGGCCGACCACGCCGACGATCCACTGCGATCCGACCAGCGGCTTGAAGAGCTGGGTGACGCCCTCTTCCGCCATGTCGACGAGCGCGGTGCGCAGCTGCTTGGTCTTGGTCGGGTCCAGAAGCCGGATACGGCGAAGGATTTCCGGCGCGAAGTTGGGAATCCCGGTGAAGGTGATCGCCTCGCCCTCGGTCAGCGTGTCGCCGACGCGCAGCACGCCGTGGTTGGGGATACCGATGATGTCGCCGGGCAGCGCCGTCTCGGCCAGCTCGCGATCCTGCGCGAAGAAGAAGATCGGCGAGTTGATCGCGATCGTCTTGCCGGTCTGCACCTGCTTCAGCTTCATGCCGCGCCTGAACTTGCCCGAACAGACGCGAAGAAACGCAATTCGGTCACGGTGTTGCGGGTTCATGTTCGCCTGCACCTTGAAGATGAAGCCCGAGACATTGCCTTCGTCCGGCGTGATCGGGCGCGGGATGGCGGGCTGCTGGCGCGGCGGCGGGGCATAGTCGCCGATCGCGCCGATCAGTGCGTCGACGCCATATTCACGCAGCGCGGAGCCGAAGAAGACCGGCGTCTGGTCGCCGTGACGGTAAGCGGCGAGGTCGAAGCCGCCATAGCCACCCAGCGCCAGTTCCGCCTCCTCGCGCAGCCGCGCGGCGCCTTCGGGCGATACGAGGGTTTCGAGGCGCGGATCGTCGAGACCGGTCAGATGTTCGTCGGTTTTATCAGGCCTTGACAGAGTATTGCGCCGGAAATCGAAGAGACCTTCGTAGATGCCGCCCATGCCGATCGGCCAGTTCATCGGCGTGACGTCGAGCGCCAGCTTGTCGGCCACCTCGTCCAGCAGCACGAAGGGATCGAGGCCTTCGCGATCGACCTTGTTGATGAAGGTGGCGATCGGCACGGAGCGCAGGCGGCACACCTCGAACAGCTTGCGGGTCTGCGCCTCGATCCCCTTGGCGGCATCGATCACCATCACCGCCGAATCCACGGCGGTCAGCGTGCGGTAGGTGTCTTCCGAGAAGTCCTCGTGGCCCGGCGTGTCGAGCAGGTTGAAGGTCAGCGTCTCGCCGGTCGAACTCGGTCGCTCGAAGGTCATCACGCTCGACGTGACCGAGATTCCGCGCTGCTGCTCGATCTTCATCCAGTCCGATCGGGCGCGGCGGTTGTTGCCGCGCGCGCGGACCTCGCCGGCGAGGTGGATCGCACCGCCGGCGAGCAGCAGCTTCTCCGTCAGCGTGGTCTTGCCCGCGTCCGGGTGGGAGATGATCGCGAAGGTGCGGCGGCTCTCGGAAGGATTCATGCGCGGCCATGTAGCGTATCGGCCCGCAAAAGCGAGGGGGCGCTATTGCGGATCGGGCTTCCGGTGATTGGGCAACTCCTTGGGGTGCGCCTTCGCCCAATCCCGGGCGACATCGTTGAGCGAATGCGGCTGATAGACGCGGATACCCGAATTCGCCGGCTGAACGAGCGGCGCGGACGACATCGGCGCCGGCGCGGAGCGGCCGGCCTGATTGTCGATCCGCGCGCCGATGCGGTGGGCGCCATTGCTGCCCGACGGGCTATGATCCGCGAACAGGTTGTTGTGCGCATCCTCCATCGTCTGGGCGACGGCGGGCATCGGCAAAACGGCAACGGCAATAGCAATCAGTGCGCGCATCGGTGTCTCCCTGCCGGATCATATCCCATCACTGGGCTGCCAGCACGTTGTTGCTGCGGTCATGATCGGGCAGCCTGTGATCCGGATCGAGCGTCGCCCTCACCACCCGCTTGCCCGGCGCGATCACGATGTCGCTCGCCGTCTGCCGGATCCACGTCTCGGCTGGCAGGTGAATGTCCTCATGCGAGCTGTCCGCATATTCGACGCGCAGCGTCACCGGCATCACCATCGGGTCGCGATTCTCGACCGTCACCAACGTGCCGCCGTTCGCGGCCGGAGCGATCTTCGTCACCGCAACGTCATAGGTCGAATTGGTGAGGTACCAGCCGCGCCACCACCAGCTCAGATCCTCGCCCGCCTCGCTCTCCATGAAGCGGAAGAAGTCGGAGGGCTTGGGGTGCTTGAACGCCCACAGCGCGATGAAACGGCGGAAGGCGGGATCGAAACGCTCCGGCCCGAGAATCTCGTTGCGCAGCAGGACGAGCCCCAGCGCCGACTTGAAGTAGGTTACGGGGTGGCGATACTTTTCGATCACCGTGTCCGCGCGGCTGAGGATCGGCGGCGCGGCCGGATCGGCGAGGATCGGCAATATCTCGTCCACCGGGTTGCCGCCGCCCGGTGCGAACTCGCTGTCGCGCTTCGGGCCGAACTCGCCCTTGTTGAAATCGTCGCTCTCGAACGTGTCGATGAAGGTGTTGAAGCCCTCGTCCATCCAGGCGTCGCGCCTTTCGTCGAAGCCGACCATCATCGGGAACCACGAATGCCCGATCTCGTGGGCGGTGATCCAGAACAGCTCCTTGTCCTTGTCGGTGATGCCGTCGAAGACGATGCCCGGATATTCCATGCCGGATGCCGGCCCGGCGATGTTGATCGCCGCCGGCCACGCATAGGGGTACCAGCGCTTCGACATATTCTCGACCGTGTCCTTGACGTACTGGGTCGAGCGGTCCCACGCCTGCGGCCCGGCGCTCTCGGCCGGATAGTAGGACATGGCGAGCGAGGTCTTGCCGTTCGGCAGGATGATCCGCGCGGCATCCCAAGCGAACGCGTCGGACGCGGAGAAGGCGACGTCGCGCGTATCCTCCATCCGATAATGCCACGTTTTCGTGCCCGCCGCCGGGGCGGTGCCGATTTCCGACGGGGCCACGATCTTCACCGTCGCATCTGAGTTCGCGGCCTGAGCGAGCCGCGCCCGCTGCCGTGCGGTCAGCACCTCCTGCGGGTTCTGGAGCGCGCCCGATCCGGCGACGATCATGTTCGCCGGCACCGTCACCCAATAATCGAAATCGCCGTATTCGAGATAGAATTCCTGCGCGAGATACGGGAGCGTGTCCCACCCGCGCACGTCGTCATAGACGGCCATGCGCGGATACCATTGGGCGAGGTCATAGATCGCACCGCCCTTCACCGGACCCCACGCCATGCGCCCGCCGAAGGCGCCGGGAATATCGAAGCGGTAGCGGACATGGACCGTCACTTGCCCGCCCTTGCCCGCAAGGGGTGTCGGCAGGCGGATCTGGAGGCGGGTGTCGCTCTCGACGGTCTGAGCCGCGACGCGCTTGCCGCCCTGCTCCACCTCGACGCTCTCGATCGTATAGCCGTCGGTCGAGCCGGCGCTCATATATTTCGCCATTGCCGGCTCGGCGCCGTCCTTGCCGCGCGAATGCGGGCGGTACAGGTTCTGGTCGAGTTGGAGCCACAGCACGTCCAGCGTATCGGGCGAATTGTTGGTGTAGCGGATCGCCTCCTCGCCGGAGAGCGCATGGGCTTTCGTGTCGATCGTCGCGCGGATCTGGTAGTCGGCGCGGTTCTGCCACCATGAAGGCCCCGGCTGGCCGCTGCCCGAACGGACCGGATTGATCGGCCCCGGCAGACTCAGCGGCGCGAAGGCTGTGTGAGGATCGTAACCGGCAGCCTGCGCGCCACTTACCGCCAAAGCCGCCACACCGATCCACAAGCTCGCCCGCATCAACGCCTCCGCCACATAACGGTACGTTCGTGCAACAAGTCGTTGCCGGATGCGAGCGGGAATGTCAGCCGAGACAGTAGACGATCGCCTCGATCGCGCGCCGGGTCTCGTCGACCGAGCCGACCGCGATCGTGTCGACTCCGGCCTTGTCGGGCACCGAATAATCGTTGCCACCGGGATAGACGGCATCGCCCATGAAGATCATCTCGGACTTGGCGATGCCCGATTCCTTGACGAGGCGCTCGATCCCATAGGCCTTGTCGACGCCCTTGCGGGTCACGTCGATCGAGGTCGATCCGCCGATATTGACGGAGAGATCCGGCAGTTCCTGCTGCGCCGCTTTCTGCATAGCCTCGCGCTTCCTGCGATCCGGGTCCCATGCCTTCTTGGCATCCAGTGGCGCGTCCTGCCCGCATCCGGAGAAGGTGATCTGGCTGCCGCGATCCTCGATCTGCGGCCCCCATGTCTTCTCGTTGCGGAAGCCCGCCGCATCCACCGCCTTGTCCAGCGCGGCGAGGATATCGCGCTTCTCGGCCGCCGAGAAATCCTCGCGATAGACCGCACGCCAGTGACCGTCGGTGCAACGATACAGCTTGGTGCCGGTGGTCGGCATGATCCAGAGCCTCTCGCGCAGCGCCTTCCGGGGAAGCCGCCCGACCACCTGCTTCTCGAACTGCGGCCAGTCGCCGCCTGAGATCACGCAGACATGCGCAACTTCCGTCAGCCGCGCGAGACGATCGGCCATGTCCTCGTCGAGCGGAGCCTTGCTCTCCGCGAGCGTCCCGTCGAGATCGAATGCGATAAGCTTCTTCATGGGCAGCATTACTCGCGAAACGGGGGAATGATCCGGGTTGACCATTGCTCAATGCATCCCAGATAGGATCTTCGCGTTTCCATCCTGAAACAAGCCCCTTGCGCACCGCATGGAAATGATGTTCGGCGCGCAGGATTTCTTTTGTCATAAATCCGTAACAGGAGAGTTCCCGATCCGTCAGGTTGCTGCCCTTCCCTACCGCGTCGAAGCCGATGGATCGATGCGCGTGATGCTGATCACCAGTCGGGAGACGCAGCGCTGGGTGATCCCGAAGGGTAATCCGATCAAGGGTTTGCGCGCGCACGAGGCCGCGGCGCAGGAGGCATTCGAGGAAGCGGGGATCGAGGGCATTCCGTGCCCGGCGCTGATCGGCCAGTATCGCTACACCAAGCGTCGCAAGACCGGCGTGGCGCGGGTCGTCGACGTCGATGTATTCCCCCTCGCCGTGACCGGCCAGGCTACCGAATGGCCCGAGCAGGACGAGCGGACCTGCAACTGGTTCACGCTCGCCAACGCCGCCAGCGCGGTCGACGAGCCGGAACTCAAGGGCATTATCGCGGGCTTCCGCGAGCCGCCGCCGACGCCCAGCATCGGCGATCGCGGCGTCGCGATGCGCGAGGAAATGGGGAGGAAGTTCGCCTTGCTGCGCTGGTTCCAGAAACTGCTGCCATCCGAAGGTCGCTTCTTCGAACTGTTCGAGGCGCACACGGCGACCCTGGTGGCCGGCGCCGATTCTCTGGCACGCATGCTGCAGGGCGGGCCGGACCTCGACGCCCACATCCGCGAGATCGTGACGCAGGAGCAGAATGCCGACGATATCGCGCGCGAAGTGCTGCAGGACGTGCGCCGCACCTACGTCACCCCGTTCGACCGCTCGGCGATCACGGGGCTGATCGGCGTGATGGACGACGCCATCGATCAGATGAACCAGACCGCCAAGGCGGTGCAGCTGTTCGAGGTGCGCGAGTTCGCGCCACAGATGCGCGACATGGCAGGCATCATCGTCGAGGCCGCGCGGGTGACACAGGAGGCGATCCCGCTGCTCCGTTCGCTCGCCCACAATGCCGGGCGGCTGCATACGCTCACCGGTCGCCTGGTCGAACTGGAAGGCCATGCCGACGAGATCCACGACCGGGGCCTGAAGGCGCTGTTCAAGGCGAGCCAGAGCGATCCCATGCGCTTCGTGGTCGGCCAGGAGATTTACGCCCACCTCGAGAAGATCACGGATCGCTTCGAGGATGTGGCGAACGAGATCCAGGGTCTCGTGATCGATCACGCCTGATCCGATGGGTCATCTCGCTTTCCCGCTGCTGGTCGCGCTGATCGGCGTGGCCTTGCTGTTCGACTGGCTGAACGGATTGCACGACGCCGCCAACTCGATCGCGACCGTGGTCTCCACGCGCGTGCTCAAGCCGCAATATGCGGTGGCGTGGGCGGCCTTCTTCAACTTCATCGCCTTCCTGTTCTTCGGCACCCACGTCGCCTCGACGGTCGGCAAGGGGATCGTCGATGCGCATGTGATCGACGCCGGGGTGATCTTCGGCGCGCTGATGGGCGCGATCGTCTGGAACGTGCTGACCTGGGTGCTGGGTATCCCCTCCTCCTCGTCGCACGCGCTGGTCGGCGGGCTGATCGGGGCCGGCACCGCCAAGGCGGGCCTCTCCGCCGTGGTGTGGAGCGGCGTGATCAAGACGGCGGCCGCGATCGTGCTGTCACCCACCATCGGCCTGCTGCTGGCGCTGGTGCTGGTGCTGATCGTCGCGTGGACCTCGATCCGGATGACGCCGCTGCAGGTCGATCGCCGCTTCCGCAAGCTCCAGCTGGTCTCGGCCTCGCTCTATTCGCTCGGACACGGCGGCAACGACGCGCAGAAGACGATGGGGATCATCGCGGTATTGCTCTATTCGCAGGGGATGCTCGGCGGCGAGTTCCATGTGCCTTTGTGGGTGGTGCTGTCCTGCCAGACGGCGATGGGGCTCGGCACGCTGATGGGCGGGTGGAAGATCGTCCACACCATGGGATCGAAGATCACCCGCCTGACCCCGCCGCAGGGCTTCTGCGCGGAGACGGGCGGCGCGATCACCCTGTTCCTCGCGACGTTGGGCGGCATCCCGGTATCGACCACGCACACCATCACCGGCGCGATCGTCGGCGTGGGCGCGTCACGGCGGATGTCGGCGGTGCGCTGGAACGTCGCATCCGGCATCGTCGTGGCGTGGGTCGTGACGATCCCGGCCGCCGCGATCGTCGGCGCGCTGTTCTACGAGCTGACGCGGCTGTTCTGATCGGCCGCGAAATGCCTATATCGGCGCCATGGCCGATCTCTTCGCCGATACTGTCTCGCAAGCCGCCGTCCCGGCCGATAATGCCCCGCTCGCCGACCGGCTGAGACCGCGCATGCTGTCCGAAGTCGTCGGGCAGGAGCATCTGACGGGGCCCGAGGGCGCGATCGGGCGGATGGTGGCGGCGGGGCGCCTCTCGTCGATGATCCTGTGGGGCCCGCCCGGCACCGGAAAGACCACCATCGCGCGCCTGCTCGCCGACGCGGTGGAGTTGCGCTTCGTTGCGATCTCGGCGGTATTCTCGGGCGTTGCGGACCTCAAGAAGGTGTTCGCCGAAGCGCGTGATCATGCCCGCACCGGTACGCGCACCTTGCTGTTCGTGGACGAGATCCACCGCTTCAACCGCGCCCAGCAAGACGGCTTCCTGCCTTATGTCGAGGATGGCACGGTCATCCTCGTCGGCGCGACCACCGAAAATCCGAGCTTCGAACTCAACGCCGCGTTGCTCTCACGCTCGCAGGTGTTGATCCTCAATCGTCTTGGCTCGGGCGCGCTCGGCGAACTGCTCAACCGCGCCGAACAGATTGAGGATCGCCCCCTTCCCGTCACACCGGAAGCACGCGGCGCGCTGATCGCCTCGGCGGACGGCGATGGCCGCTTCCTGCTCAACCAAGCCGAGACTTTGTTCGCGATCGAGGTGGAGGAGCCGCTCGATCCTCAAGCGCTCGCCGCTCTGCTCCACCGCCGCATGGCCGTGTACGACAAGGATCGCGAGGGGCATTACAACCTCATCTCCGCGCTCCACAAGGCGGTGCGGGGCTCCGATCCGCAGGCGGCGCTCTACTACCTCGCGCGGATGCTGGAGGGCGGCGAGCAGCCCTTGTTTATCGCGCGGCGGCTGGTGCGGATGGCGATCGAGGATATCGGGCTGGCCGATCCGCAGGCGCTGGTCCAGTGCATCGCCGCCAAGGATTGCTACGATTTCCTCGGCTCTCCCGAAGGCGAACTGGCGCTGGCGCAGGCCTGTCTCTATGTCGCCACCGCGCCCAAATCGAACGCCGGCTACAAGGCCTTCGGCGCGGCGAAGCGGTCGGCGAAAGAAACCGGGTCACTGATGCCGCCCAAGAACATTCTCAATGCCCCGACCAAGCTGATGAAGCAGGTCGGCTATGGCAGCGGCTATCAGTATGACCATGACACCGAAGATGCCTTCTCCGGTGACAATTACTGGCCCGAGGAGATGGCGCCGCAGACCTTCTACACCCCCGCCCCACGAGGCTTCGAGGCGAAGATCCAGGAGCGGCTGGCCTACTGGGACCGCTTGAGGAAGGAGCGGCAGGGCGAATGATCTGGGACGATGTCGTCGCGCACGCGCTGACCCTGCCCGGCACCGAGCTGACAGCCTACTATGGCGGCCCGGCGGTCAAGGCGAACGGCCACCCGCTCGTCACGCCGGGGCGCGAGAAGGGCAGCTTCTGCCTGCACATCGATCAGGACACCAAGGCTATCCTGATGGAAACCAGTCCGGAAACCTTCTGGCAAACGTCGCATTATGACGGCTGGCCTTCGGTCTTGGTCCGCTACGACAGCGCCGATCCAGAGCGGGTGCTGGCGATGATCGAGCGCTCGCACGATTGGGCGATGAGCCGTAAGCGGCCGCGCCCTCGCAAGCGGTGAGACACTTCGAGCGCTTCGCCTGCATCGACTGGTCTGGCGCGACGGGAGCGTTCCAGCCCGGCATCGCCGTCGCCGTGTGCGAGCGGGGCGGACCACCGGCGCTCGTGCAATCGCAGGGGCAACACTGGTCGCGCGAAGAAGTACTGCACTGGCTGCCGGAGCAGGGCGATTGCCTGATAGGCTTCGATTTCTCCGCCTCGCTGCCCTTCGTCGATGCCCACGCATTCTTTCCCGGCTGGAGCGAGAGTCCCCCCGATGCCCGCACGCTCTGGGCACTGGTCGATCGCATAGCGAGCGACGAACCGAATCTCGGCGCCAACCGCTTCGTCGACCATCCCGAAGCATCACGCTATTTCCGCCGCCACGGCGGGCGCACCGGCGATCGCTTCGGCCACGGGATCGGCCGGATGCGCGTGATCGAAAGTGCCGCACGAACCGCCGGCGTGACCCCGACCTCCAGCTTCAATCTCGTCGGCGCCTCCCAAGTGGGCAAGGCGAGCCTCACGGCGATGCGCCTGCTCCATCAGCTGGGCGGCCGTGTGCCCGTCTGGCCGTTCGATCCGGTGCCGGAAAGCGGGCCGCTGATGGTCGAGCTCTATACGAGCCTTGCCGCCCGCGCCGCCGGTGTGCCCAAGGGCCGCAGCAAGCTGCGCGACGCGCAATCGCTCGACGCAGCGCTGGCCGCGCTGGGCGATCCGCCGCATGCAGCGCTCGCCCGCTATGACGACCATATCACCGACGCCATGATCGGCGCCGCATGGCTGCGCCGCGCCGCCGGGAACGAGGCGCTGTGGCACCCGACCGCGCTCACCCCGTCGCTCGCACGCACCGAAGGCTGGACCTTCGGCCTTTCATGACGCAAAGAGCGCCGGCATTTTGTTTTTGGGCCGGATTAGCACAGCGGTAGTGCAGCGGTTTTGTAAACCGAAGGTCGGGGGTTCGATCCCCTCATCCGGCACCACATCCCGATCATCGCGACGCGCGCGCGACCAAGCGACGCTTTCCGTCGACCAGCCTCCATGTAACGCGCTTGCAACAACATTTCGGCTCCGTCACCATGGTGCTGCAGGGGTGTTTCGGATGTAGGCGTCTAGACCTGTGCTGAAGCGTCGTGCCCCTGTGCAAAGAAGGGGTCCGTCTTAATGAAACAGTGGCTTCACTGCGCCTCCGTCGCGTCCGCGGCACTCGCCTGCGCAATCGCCCAGCCTGCCTTCGCCCAATCGAGCACGCCGCCCGCAGGCGACACGGCCGGCACGCCGGCGGCGACGCCGAATAGCGAGATCATCGTCACCGGATCGCGCATCCGCCACAACGCGTTCGACCAGCCCTCGCCCGTCACCTTCGTGGACAAGGCGGACATCGACCGGACCGGCCTCTCCGCCATTGCCGACGTGCTGCAGCGCCTGCCGAGTGCGGGCGGCGGCCTCAACACCAAGAACAACAGCTCGGGCAATCTGGGCAACCCGCAGGACGGCGGCGGCGTCGGCGCCGGCGCGGCGGAGATCGACCTGCGCTATCTCGGCTCCAAGCGTACGCTCGTGATGGTCGACTCGATGCGCTTCGTGAACGCATCGTCGGCATCGGGCGTGCCCGGTTCGGTCGACCTCAACTCGATCCCGCAGGCGGCGATCGAGCGCGTCGAGGTGCTACAGGACGGCGCCTCCTCGATCTACGGATCGGATGCGATCGCGGGCGTGGTCAACATCATCACCAAAACCAAGCAGGACGGCCTCGAAGTCTCGCTCCAGCACGGCCTCTACAAGGAGGGCGACGGCTTCACGCGCAATTACGACGCCAGCTACGGCTTCCACCTCGACGGCGCCGGCACCGATGTCGTGTTCGGCGGCAGCTACACCCAGCAGAAGCCGGTGTTCCGCGCCGATCGCGCCTTCGCGCTCTTCTCGCATCCCTTCATCACCTCGTGCGACAGCAGTTGCTCGTCTGCGACGCCGCTCGGCCGCTTCATCATCGGCGACGATTTCGACGGCACGCTGAACGGCGTCGTCCAGGGCAGGCCAGCCTACGACCCGGCCGATCCCTACGGCCCGACCAGCGACTTCCACGCTTTCAGCAATGCGGATCGCTATAATACCGCGCCGCTCAACTACCTGCTGACCCCGTACAAGCGCTACGCCGCCTTCGCCACGGTCACGCAGCCGCTCGGCGATCACATGAAGTTCAGCAGCAAGTTCTTCTTCAACCGTCGGCAGTCGGCCAACCAGGCGGCGCCGTTGCCGCTATTCGTCGGTCCCGGCGCGGGCAACGGCAACCTGCTCGACAATATCGATATCTCCGGCAGCAATCCCTACAATCCGTTCGGCGACCTGTGGGCCGGAAACCCCAATGAGCCGGCCGCCAACTACGGCGAGGTCGCCCGCCGCCTCGTCGAAAACGGCCCGCGCCACTACACCCAGACGGTCGACACCTATTATGGCACCGCGACGCTCAGCGGCGACTTCCAGCTGTTCGGCCACCAGTGGAACTGGGACGTCAACGGCGTTTACGGCAGGACCAGCGCGCACCAGACCTTCACCGGCAACGTCAACGCCCTGCACGTCCAGCAAGCACTGGGGCCGATCGCCAACTGCACCGATCCGTGCGTGCCGCTCGACCTGTTCGGCGGCGAGGGCACGATCACGCAGGCGATGCTCAACTGGATAGCCTTCACCGAGCATGACAAGTCGATGCAGAAGATCTGGGACGGCACCGTCAACGTCACCGGCGGCCTGTTCGACCTTCCCGCCGGTACGGTGAGCGTGGCGCTCGGCTACGAGCATCGCCACCTCGCGGGAAGCTTCACGCCCGATCCGATCATCCAGGCCGGCCATGGCGCCGATATTCCCGCGCAGGCGACCGCCGGCAGCTACAACGTCAACGAGGTCTATGGCGAGCTTTCGGTGCCGCTGCTCAAGGACAAGCCGTTCTTCGAGGCGCTGAACGCCTCGTTCGCGGCGCGTTATTCCGACTACTCCACCTCGGGCTCCAAGGTGACGCTGAAGGGCGGCGGCGACTGGAAGCCGGTGAAGGACGTGATGCTGCGCGGCACCTATGCGCAAGGCTTCAGGGCTCCCGCGATCGGCGAGTTGTTCGGATCGCTCTCCCGCTTCGACGCGCCGGTCACCGATCCGTGCAATGGACTGAACGCGCCGGGCTTCAACGCCACCGTCCGGCAGAACTGCATCAACGCCGGCGTGCCCTCCACCGGCAACTTCAACCAGACCGGATCGCAGCTCGGCGTGCTGACCGGCGGCAACACCGCGCTCAAGCCGGAAACCTCGCGCAGCTGGGTCGGCGGCGGCGTCTATTCGGCCAGCTGGGCGCAGAACTGGGCGCGCGTGCTGACGCTGGAGGCGAGCTACTTCAACATCCGCATCAAGGACGCGATCGGCGCGGTCGATCCGCAGACCATCCTCGATCGCTGCGCCAATACCGGCGACGCGGTGAGCTGCAACGCGATCAGGCGCAACCCCTCGGGATCGCTGCAGGGCCAGGTGACGCAGATCGTCGGTACGCTCGAGAACATCTCCAGCATCAAGACCGACGGGCTCGATCTCAACCTGACCTACCGCTCGCCGACTTTCGCGGCGGGCAGCTTCGGCCTCTCGTGGCAGAACACCTTCACGCTCAAATATGACGAGATGTCGCCGACCGCCGACGGCACCAGCACAGTCAAGCGCGCGGGAACGGAATCGGGCACCCAGGCCTATCCCAAGTACAAGTCGGTCGCGACGATCGACTGGTCGCTGGACGGGTTTAGCGTCTCGATCACCGGCCGATACATCAACAAGGTGCATGAATCGGGCGGCGATTTCGCCGGTCACGAGCTGGGCGCCCGCCTGTACGGCGACGTGCAGTTCCTGTGGGACACCAAGGTCTCGGGCCGCGACTTCACCTTCGCGGTGGGCGTGAACAACATCGCCGGCACCGCGCCGCCGGCTTGCTACAGCTGCTCGCTCGCGAATTACGACCCGGCGGTCTACGATCTGCCGAGCCAGTTCTTCTACGCGCGCGTCGGCGTGAAGATGTGAGGCTGAGGGGCCTTCCGGCATTCCGCCGGGAGGTCCCGACGCTCCGGAGCATTTACCGAACGCAAACCTTGTTTCGCTACACCGCAGCCTTCCGTCGATCATCCGGGCTGCGCCATGTACCGTCTATCATCGCTCGGCCTCGCGGTCCTCATGTCCGTGACGTCGTGCGTACCGCCTGAGACGCTGGCACCATATCCGGTGGCCGAGGCCGCGCACCCCGCGCCCAAGGCGGCGCACTGGGTGTCGCCGGGCACGATCCTGGCCGCCATGCCCGAGATGCCGGTGGCCCCGCCGCCGCCGCCCGGCGAGGCGCCCGCCCCGATCGAAGGTGCCCCCTCCTTCGTCGCGCAGGAGCAGAGCGCCGACGACGCGAGCCGCGCGCTCGATTGCCTCACCGCCGCCGTCTATTACGAGGCGCGCTCGGAATCCGACGACGGCCAGCGAGCCGTCGCGCAGGTGGTGCTCAACCGCGTGCGCAATCCCGCCTTCCCGGGTTCCGTTTGCGGCGTGGTCTATCAGGGATCGTATCGCACGACCGGCTGCCAGTTCAGCTTCACCTGCGACGGCTCGCTCGCCCATCGCCGCGAGCCCGGCGCGTGGGAGCATGCCCGCGAGGTCGCATCCGCCGCACTTTCCGGCGACGTCTATGCCCCGATCGGTGCGGCGATGTATTATCACACCACCGCCGTGCACCCTTATTGGGAAGACAGCCTGACGCCGGTGACGACGATCGGCGCGCACATCTTCTATCGCTGGAGCAACGCGCTCGACAACAGCTTCGAGTTCCGCCAGCGCTACGCCGGCATCGAGCCTGTCGGCGCCGGCCAGAGCGGCTGGGATGACGCACGCGCTGTGCTGGTACGCTACGGCACCACCGAATCCGCGGGCGTGATGGTCCATCGCGGTGGCGCGACCGAGACGGATGTCGCCTCCTCCACTGGCGGGATCGATCCCTCGCAGCCGGCGACGCTGGCGACCATCGCGGGCGTCACCATACACACCGGCGGCGGCATGGCGAGCGGCGGCAACGCGCCGGGCGTGCGGCTGCACTACGGCAACGGCGCATCCAAGCCTGTCGAGGCGGCAGTTTCGGCGGCCGAGACGGCGGACGCCGCCCCGGCACCGGACGCACCGGCCGCCGATGCCGCTACTTCGCAGCCGACTTCGGCAGCTCGAGATTGAGGTAGGTCGTCACCAGGGCGGCGCGCAACGCGTCCTCTTTGGGCTCGACACCGGCGGCGTGGCCGCCCTCGATCGCCTCGTAATAGAAGAACGGATCGTGCAGATCCTCCAGCCGCGCCGCGAACTTGCGGGCGTGGCCGGGATGCACGCGATCGTCCCGCGTCGAGGTGTAGATGAAGGGCGTCGGGTAGCGCACGCCCGCCTTGAGGTTCTGGTAGGGCGAATATTTGGAGATGAACGCCCAGTCGGCGGGCACGTCGGGATTGCCGTATTCGCCCATCCATGAGGCGCCCGCGAGCAGGTGCGAGAAGCGCTTCATGTCGGTGAGCGGCGATCCGATGATCGCGGCGCCGAACAGGTCCGGCCGCTGGGTGATCGCCACCGACGCCATCAGCCCGCCGTTGGATCGGCCAGAGACGGCGATACGGCCCTTCTGCGTGATCCCCGCCTTCACCAGATCCTCCGCCACCGCGTAGAGATCGTCATAGGCGTTCTGCCGTTTCTCGCGCAGCGCCGCATCGTGCCAGGCGGGGCCGTACTCGCCGCCGCCCCGGATGTTGGCGAGGACATAGGCGTTGCCCTCCTCCACCCAGTAAAGCGCCGCAGGACCCGAGCGATAGGGCTCGTTGATCAGGTAGGTCGGCGTCTGCGCCAGCTCGAACCCGCCATAGGCATGCATGTAGGCGGGGACCGGCCCCTTCAGGTCCTTCCGGTGGACGAGAAAGTACGGGACCTTCGTGCCGTCCTTCGAGGTCGCGAAATGCTGTTCGACGACCATGTTCGAGGCATCGAATTTCGCGGGCAGCGCCTGCACCGCGGCCGGCGCCGCGCCGGGCGTCACGCGATAAAGCGTCGGCGGGGTCAGCATGCCCTCGACGGTCGCGAAGGCCATGTCGCTGTCCGATGCCGCGGCGTCGAGGTGGATGGTGGACTTGTCGGCGAGCGCGATGGGCTGCCCGCTCCACGTGCCGTTTGCCGCGCGGCTCAGCGCGACGAGGCGGCCGGACACATCATCGAGCAGCTTTACCCAGACCACCGACTTGCCGGCGCCGACGTCCTCGACCGCCTGGTGCGCATTCGGCTCGAATACCGTCTCGATCGCCGGCGTCTTGCCGGCCAGCGCATCGGGGATCGAATAGGCCACGACGCTGCCCGCCTTGTGGCCCTGCCAGTCGCTCTTCAGCGTCGCGATCGCGCGGCCGTCCAGCACGTCGTCGAGATCGGCATCGTCGGGCAGCGGCGACGGCACCAGCCTGCCGTCTCGCGCGATATGGCTGAGCTTGTGGTGATAGAAATCGACGCCGCGATCCACCACCGGCCAAGTCCGCCCGCCATCGACGATCACGCGCGCATTCACCGAGACGTCGCTCTGCTGCCCCTCGCTCACCAGCGTGGCGGCCGAGAGCGGCGTGCCGCGCTTCCACAGCTTCACGATCCGCGCATAGCCGGAATCCGTCATGCTGCCCGGCCCGAAATCGGTGCCGACGTACAGGGCGTTCGGCCCCGCCCAGCTGACTTCCGTCTTGGCCTCGGGAAGCGAGAAGCCGCCGTCGACGAACCGCGCGCTCGCCATGTCGAACTCGCGCTCGATCACCGCGTCGCCACCGCCGTCCGACAGCGCGACCATGCATTTCACATAGGCCGGCGACAGGCAGGTCGCCCCCTTGAAGACCCATTTCCTGCCCTCGGCCTTGCCCAGCGCGCCGACATCGATCAGCGTGCGCCAGACCGGCTTCCCCGCCGCGAAAGCGTCGAGCGGCGAGCTACGCCAGAGGCCGCGCGGATGCTCGGCATCCTGCCAGAAGTTGAGTACCTGCCCGCCCTGCACCCGATCCGGCTCGGCGATCTTCTGCGTATCGGACAGGAACGCCAGCGCGCGGGACTGGTATTCGACGAAGTGCGGCTGCTTCTCCAGCGAATCGAGCGTGCGCGCGTTCCACGCCTTCACCGTCGCCATCGCTCTGGCGCCGTCGACCTGCTCGAGATCCAGATGCGGATCGGCCGGCGACGGCATGGTTTCGGCGTGACCGCCTGCCGCCAGAAGACAGGCAGCGGCAATGCCCCAACCCAGTTCGCGAATTTGCACGGTGATGCCTCCCATTCCAGAACGCTCTCTCATAGGCGTGCGAAACATCCCGACGGAAGCGCGGAACTGCATCCCGCCAAAGTGCAGGCCATCCGCATTTGCAACAAGATTGATACAGACAGATACCAAGATTGCCGCATTGCAATCATCGTGTCAGCCGATCGCGTGCTGCATCCGCTTCGTCGCAGCATTATGCGAGGCTCAGATAAGATTCAAAGAAACTAACAAGTTGCCCGATGCTAATCCTGACTGACTGATGAATAGTGTGCCCGCATCGCAACACCACAGCGATCAAATGATGCGGCGCAATGGAAACAAGTCGCTGTAGCAAAACTGTCATTCCCAAAGCCTAGCGGCCCTCCCTATCGAACCATAGCGACCTGAACAGGGATTCGCTTCAAGGGGGTTGCTTAGACATGCTTACTACCAGAATCATCGCGCGCGCCTCGGTCTCGGCGCTGGCGCTCGCGGCCATCGCGCCGGCTTTTGCGCAGTCCACCGGTACGCAGGAATTCGACAAGAGCCAGATCGTCGTCACCGCCAAGAACGGCGACAGTTCGGTTGCGGGCACGGCCGTCTCGTCGACGCCCAAGGCGAAGACCGCGCTGACCGACGAATTCATCGGCCGCCAGCGCGCCGGCCAGTCGATCGACGACATCATCAACATGTTGCCGGGTGTCAGCTTCCAGAATAACGGCCCGTACGGCGATGCCGGCGGAACACTCACGATCCACGGCTTCGACTCGTCGCGCATCTCGCAGACGTTCGACGGCATCCCGCTCAATGACTCGGGCAATTACGCGCTCTACTCGCAGGAGCAGGTCGATCCCGAGATCATCAAGCAGGTGGAGGTCAGCACCGGCTCGACCGACATCGACAGCCCGACCGCCTCGGCGACCGGTGGCACCGTCAACTACACCATCCGAGATCCCAGCGAGGATTTCCACGTCCGCTTCGCGGGCTCGATGGGGCAGTGGCAGTTCATGCGCCTGTTCGGCGTCGTCGATACCGGCGATTTCACCAAGTACGGCACGCGTGCCTTCGTCTCCGCGAGCAAGCAGAGCGACGTCAATCCGTATGACTCGGGCTCCAAGCTCGATCGCAAGCAGGTCAACGCCAAGGTCTATCAGCCGATCGGCAGCAATGGCGACTTCGTCTCGGTGACCGGCTTCTACGATCGCAACCGCGGCGACCATTTCAACGACTTCACGCTCCAGGAATCGAGCTTCCCCGGCTCGGCGAGCGACATCAGCGCGAAGCCTCCGATCTGCACCGTCGCCGCTGCGACGCCGGGCAAGGCCGACAAGCCCAATGCCTGCGCCACATCGGCAGCGGGCTATTACGGCTACACCCAGAACCCCACGAACATCTGGCAGATCCACCTGAACTCGCGCTTCACGCTCGCCAACGGCCTGATCCTGACGGTCGAGCCGAACGTCGGCTATACCGAAGCCAACGGCGGCTCGATCGTGACCGCGACGGAAGGCAATTACACCAAGAAAGTGAATGGCCAGACCATCTACGGCTTCATCGGCGGCAAGCCCTATCTGGGTGGCGTCGATCTGAACGGCGACGGCGACACGCTCGACACGGTCAGCGTGGATGCGCCTTCTAACACGATCACCCACCGCTACGGCGTGATCGCCAACCTGATCTGGCACATCGCGCCCACCCAGACGGTGCGCGTGAACTATACGCTGGATCACGCCAAGCTCTACCAGACCGGCGAGCTCGGCTACCTCGCTGCCGATGGCCGCCCAGTCGCCTCCTTCCCGAAGAACGATCCGATCCTGGATGCCAGCGGAAACCCGATCGAGAAGCGCGACCGCCTGTCCTATTCGATCCTGAACCAGGTTTCGGGCGAGTATCGCGGCGAGTTCTTCGACAACAAGCTGGTGCTCCAGGCCGGCGTCCGCGCGCCGTTCTTCAAGCGCGACCTGAACAACCGCTGCGTTTCGGAATCGGGTGGCAACGGTTACGTCGACTGCTTCAACGATCCCGCCTCGCAGGCCGCCTTCCTTGCCGCCAACCCGTCCTACCAGGCACCGCAGAGCCGCCACGACAATTATAACAAGGTGCTGCCGAGCGCCGGTTTCACCTACAATTTCACGCCGCACGTGAGCGCGTTCGGTGATTACTCGCAGGGCCTACAGGTGCCGAGCACCGACACGCTCTACGACGGCTTCGCCTTCCCGGTCGGCGATCCGGCGGCAAAGCCCAAAATGGAGACGAGCTACAACTTCGAAGGCGGTCTGCGTTACAAGTCGCACAATATCCAAGCGCAGCTGTCCGGCTGGTACACCAGCTTCCACAACAAGATCGAGGAATCGACGATCGAGGACCCGCAGAACCCCGGCGGCCTCCCCATCACCGTCTATACCAATCTCGGGACCGTGCATAAGTACGGCTTCGACGGCAGCATCTCCTACGCGCCGGACCACCACTTCACGCTCTATGCGTTCGGTTCGTACCTGCACTCGAAGATTCTGGACAATCTCCAGCAGGGCCTCTGCACCGCCAACAACGTGAAATTCGGTGACTCGGGCGGCCTCACCGGCACCTGCATGAGCCGCACCCAGCCGATTATCCGCGCAACCGGCGGCAAGCAGGAATCGGGTTCGCCGTCCTACATGTTCGGCGGCCGCGTACAGGGCAGCTTCGGCCCGCTCGAAGTCGGCGTGCAGGCCAAGCGCACCGGCCCGCGCTACGTGAACGACCAGAATACGCCGGTCCTCAACGAGAACGATCTCAGCGAAGCCGTCTATCCGGCCAAGACGCCGTCCTACACGCTGGTCGATCTCGACGCGCGCCTGAACCTCGGGTTCCTCGGCCTCAACGA
Source organism: Sphingomonas chungangi (assembly GCF_013778325.1). Taxonomy (GTDB): domain Bacteria; phylum Pseudomonadota; class Alphaproteobacteria; order Sphingomonadales; family Sphingomonadaceae; genus Solisphingomonas; species Solisphingomonas chungangi. The sequence goes on from NZ_JACEIB010000008.1 coordinate 28,070, forward strand.
CAAGACCTACCTGCAGCTGAACGTGACCAACCTGTTCGACAAATTCTATGTCGGCGGGTTCAGCGGCCAGGTCGGCAACCTCAACTATCCGGCGCAGTACGTCTATGTCGGCACGCCGAGAACCTTCAGCGGCACCGTCAACATCGCGTTCTGATCAACGGACCGGAAGGCTCGTTACGCTGGGGTGGCAGGCGCAAGCCTGCCGCCCCTTACTTTTTCGTCATGCCAGCATTTCGGCACTGACATCAGCGCGCAACACACGCATAAGATGCGCGCCGACAATGCCTTTTCCCCGCCTCCCCGCCTCGATGTTGCTCACCGCCTCGCTGCTGGCGCTCGCCGGCTGTGGGGGCGACAAGAAGCAGCCGCCCAAGCCGACCCCGACCGTCGGCGTCATCGTCGCCCAGCCCGGCAGCGCCGCGATGGCGACCGAGCTGCCGGGGCGCACCGACGCCTTCCAGGTATCGGACGTGCGGCCACAGGTGGCCGGCATCATCCTCAAGCGGCTCTTCACCGAGGGCGGTATCGTCCATCAGGGCCAGCCGCTCTATCTGATCGATCCGGCGCTCTATCGCGCCGCCGTCGCCCAGGCGCAGGGCCAGCTCGCCTCCGCCCAGGCGACCGCCGTCGCCGCTAAGCTCAAGGCGGATCGCTACACCGATCTCGAGAAGATCAACGCCGTCGCCAGGCAGGATGCCGCCGACGCCCGTGCCGCCGCCGGTGAGGCCGAGGCCGCGATCGTCCAGCAGCGCGCCAATCTGCAGACCGCGCAGATCAACCTTCATTACACGCGGGTCAACGCGCCGATCTCGGGCCGGATCAGCCGCTCGACGGTGACGCCCGGCGCTCTGGTGACGGCGAGCCAGACCGACGCGCTCGCCTCCATCACCCAGCTCGATCCGATCTACGTCGATATCCAGCAGAGCTCGACCCAGCTGCTCGCGCTCCGCCAGGCGATCGCCAAGGGCGGCGCGATGCCGGACAAGGCGGCGGTCAAGCTCAAGCTGGAGGACGGCACGGATTATCCGCTGACCGGCAGCCTCGAATTCTCCGAGGTGCAGGTCGATACCTCGACCGGCGCGGTGACGCTGCGCGCGCGCTTCCCCAACCCGAACGGCCTGCTCCTGCCGGGGATGTATGTCCGCGCGGTGGTAAGCCAGGCGGTGCAGCAGAATGTGTTCCGTTTGCCCGAGGCGGCGGTGACGCATGACGCCAAGGGCCAGGCATCGGTGCTGGTGGTCGGTGCGGACGGCAAGGTCGCCTCGAAGAAGGTGACCGACAACGGCCTCAGCGACAATCAGTGGGTCGTCTCCGGCGGCATCGCGGCCGGCGACAAGATCATCGTGCAAGGCAGCAGCAAGGCCAAGCCCGGCCAGGCGGTGCGCGCCGTTACGGCCAGCGACAACCCGGCCGTGATCGACCAGAAACCGGGCGGCCAGAAGGGCGCCGCCGACAGCAAGGGCGGTCAGTCGGGCGCCGCCCAATGATCTCGCGCTATTTCATCCAGCGGCCCATCTTCGCATGGGTGATCGCGATCGTGATCATGCTCGCCGGCATCGGCGCGCTGACCCGCCTGCCGATCGAGCAATATCCGGACATCTCGCCCCCCACGGTCGGCATCAACGCCACCTATCCGGGCGCGTCGGCCGAAGTGCTCGAGGATTCGGTCACGCAGGTTATCGAGCAGCAGCTGACCGGCCTGGACGGGCTGCTCTACTTCCAGTCGACGTCGAGCGATTCCGGCACCGTCACGATCACCGTCACCTTCGCCAACGGGACCAACCCGGACATCGCGCAGGTGCAGGTGCAAAACAAGGTGCAGCAGGCGCTGCCCCGCTTGCCCCAGCAGGTGCAGCAACAGGGCCTCACCGTCCAGAAGCGCCAGCCCGATTACCTGCTGATCGTCGGTCTCTACGACAGTTCGGACCAGTCGACCTCGGCGGACGTCGCCGACTTCATGGTCTCCAAGCTGCAGGACCCGCTGAGCCGCGTGAACGGCGTCGGCGAGGTGGACGCGTTCGGCACCCAATATGCGATGCGCGTCTGGCTGGACCCGTTCAAGCTGAACGCGCACCAACTGATGCCGTCGGACGTGACGAACGCGATCGAGGCGCAGAACGTGCAGGTCGGCGCCGGCCTGATCGGCGCGCAGCCATCGGCGCCCGGGCAGGAACTCAACGCCACCGTCACCGCCCAGTCGCGCCTGACGACCCCGCAGGAATTCCGCGATATCATCCTGAAAACCGAAACCGATGGTTCGGTGGTGCGCCTCAGCGACGTCGCGCGCGTCGAGCTCGGGCAGGAACAATATACGTCGGTCTCACGCTACGACGCCCACCCTGCCGCCGGTCTTGCGGTCAGCCTCGCGCCGGGTGCCGACGCGCTCAAGACCTCGGAGGCCGTCCGCGCCAAGGTGCAGCAACTGTCTGACACTTTCCCGGCCGGCTACAAGGTCGCCTACGTCCGCGACAGCACGGACTTCATCAAGCTCTCGGTCGCCGAAGTCGAGAAGACGCTGATCGAGGCGATCATCCTCGTCGTCATCGTCATGTACGTCTTCCTGCAGAGCTGGCGCGCCACTTTGATCCCGGCGATCGCGGTGCCGGTCGTGCTGCTCGGCACCTTCGGCATCCTCGCCGCCGCCGGCTATTCGGTGAACACGCTGACCCTGTTCGGCATGGTGCTGGCGATCGGCCTGCTCGTCGACGACGCGATCGTGGTCGTCGAGAATGTCGAGCGCATCATGGAGGAGGAGAAGCTCTCCCCCTATGATGCTACCGCCAAGTCGATGGAGGAAATCTCCGGCGCGCTGATCGGCATCGCCATGGTGCTCTCCGCCGTGTTCCTGCCGATGGCCTTCTTCGGCGGATCGACCGGCACGATCTATCGGCAGTTCTCGATCACCATCGTCTCCTCGATGGTGCTGTCCGTGATCGTCGCCCTGATCCTGACCCCGGCGCTGACATCCACCCTCCTCAAGCCCAAGCATGAGGAGGAGGGCCACAAGCGCGACAACGTCTTCACCCGCACGTCGGATCGTTTCTTCGGCTGGTTCAACCGCACCTTCGACAAGGGCGTCAATAAATATCAGGGCGGCGTCGGTTATGTGATCGAGCGCACGCGCTGGTTCATGATCGCCTTCGTGGGCGTCGTGGCGCTGCTCGGTTTCCTGTTCATCCGCCTGCCCACCGGCTTCCTGCCGACCGAGGATATCGGCCAGGCGATCGTGCAATATTTCCTGCCGGCCGGCGCAACGCAGGATCGCACCAACAAGGTCAGCCAGGCGGCCGAGAACTACTTCCTGCACAAGGAAGGCGACGTGCAAGACATGTTCGCCAATACCGGTCGCAGCTTCTCGGGTACCGGCGACAATACCGGCCAGGCTTTCCTGCTGCTCAAGCCGTGGGACGACCGCAAGGGATCGAAGAACAGTGCGCAGGCGGTCGTCGATCGCGCGCAGAAGGCGATGGGCGGCCTGCGCGACGCGCGTGTGTTGACGGTGCTGCCGCCCGCCATCCGCGGCCTCGGCCAGACCAACGGCTTCACGCTGGAGATCCAGAACCAGGGCAATCTCAGCCGCGAGGACTTCGCGGCGGCCAAGGACAAGATCATCGCCGAGGCCAATCAGGACCCGATCCTCGACGCGGTGCGCCTCGGCTCGCTGGAGGACACGCCCCACCTGCATATCGATGTCGACGAGGCGAAGGTCGGCGCGCTCGGCCTGGCGCAGGCGGACGTCAACTCCACCCTGTCAGCCGGGTTCGGCGGCACCTACGTCAACGACTTCATCGATCGCGGCCGGGTGAAGCGCGTCTACATCCAGGGCGACGCCCCCTATCGCGGATCGCCCGAGGATCTCGCCGACTGGCACGTCCGCTCGACCAACGGCACAATGGCCCCCTTCTCGTCCTTTTCGACGACCAGCTGGACCAAGGCGCCTTCGACGCTGCAACGCTTCAACGGCGTGTCATCCTACGAGATCCAGGGCCAGGCGTCGGCGAGCAGCAGCTCGGGCGCGGCGATGGACGAGATTCAGAAGCTTGCCGAGCAGGTTCCCGGGATCGGCACCAGCTGGTCCGGCCTCTCCTATCAGGAGCGGCTGTCGACTGGGCAGGCACCGTACCTTTATGCACTGTCGGTTCTGGTGATCTTCCTGTGCCTCGCGGCGCTCTACGAGAGCTGGTCGATCCCGATCTCGGTCCTGATGGTGATCCCCTTGGGCGTGATCGGCGCCGTGCTCGCGGTGATGGTGCGGGGTCTCGACAACGACATCTATTTCCAGGTCGGCCTGCTCACCACCATCGGCCTTTCGGCCAAGAACGCCATCCTGATCGTCGAGTTCGCCGAGTTCGCCGAGGAACGCGGCAAGACGCCGATGGAGGCCGCGATGGAAGCCGCCAAGCTGCGCCTGCGCCCGATCCTGATGACCTCGCTGGCCTTCGTGGCGGGCGTGATCCCGCTCGCCATCGCGACCGGTGCCGGCGCGCAGAGCCGCGTCGCGATCGGCACGGCGGTGGTCGGCGGCATGATCACCGCGACCAGCCTCGCCATCTTCTTCGTGCCGATGTTCTTCGTGCTGGTCCGCTGGCTGTTCACGCGCGGCGGGCACAAAGGCCACAGCGACGCGGCATTGGAGGCCTGACACCGCGATCAGGTTTGACGCGTGCGATTGCAAAGACTAGCGCGGCGATTGCAGGAGTGGATTCGCCACCCGGCGGGCGCGGTCGAGAGCCGCGCGGATGTCCGCAAGGATATCGCGAGATAAACCGGGCGGCCGAGGCCGACCCGCTCCGTCCGCGCCCGCCTTACCTCTTCGCGATCACGTAGAGCAGCATCGAGGCCAAGATCACGCCGATCAGCCCGCCGATCTCGGCCCGGCTGCCCAGCGCGATCGCGACCAGCATCGATCCCGAACCCAGCACCACCCACAGGCCCAGCCACGGCAGGCGGACAGGCTCCCCGGCCTGCGCCACTTCGCGCACACGCAGCCGCCATGCTGCAAGACAGCCTGCAATATAGAGCGCGCAACTCGCCAGCGCGGCGAGCACCACCAGCTCCTCGAACGTGCCCGTAACCGCCAGTATAACGCCGATCACCGCATGGGTTATGATGGCATTGGCGGGCACCTGCCGCTTCGAAAGCCGCCCGAGCGGCGCGGGCAGGAAGCCGTCGCGCGCGAAGGCGAAGAGCAGGCGCGGTGCGCCGAGCAGATCGCTGCCGAGCCAGATCGCCATCGACAGGGCCGTCCCGATCAGCAGCAGCAGGCCGAGACGCGGGTCGATCAGCGCCATGGCGTCCGCGAGCGGCGCCTTCGAGGCACCCAGCGCATCGCCGAGCAGCCCCTGGGCCACGCACTGGATGGTGATATAGGCCAGCGTCACGAAGGCCATCGCCGAGATCAGCGCGCGCGGCAGCGTACGCGCCGGATCGCGTACCTCCCCACTCGCGCCGAGCGAGGTTTCCATGCCCTGGAAGGCGAAGAGGGAGAGCAGTATCGCGCGTCCGATGCCGCCCGCATCGGGGGCCGCACCGATCGAGAGCTTGGCCGGATCGAGGAAGAACAAGCCGATGCCGACGAACAGCAGCAGCGGCACCAGCTTCACCGTCGCTCCGGCGGCGAGCAGACGCGAGGCGGTGCGCACCCCGAGCAGGTTGATCCCGACCAGCCCGCCCAGCACGCCGACGATGATCAGCAGTCGCGGCGCAGGCCCAGCGAGTGCCGGCACGAGCTTGCCCAGGGCATCGGCCAACCCGGCCGCGATGCCGCCCGACGCCAGCACGCAGCCGAGCCAAGTGAGGATGCCCGCCACCAGCCCCACCATCGGCCCGAACGCCTCGCCCACATATCCGTAGGGGCCGCCCGAGGTCGGCACCCGGCTGCCGGCCTCGGCGAAGCACAGCACCACCGCCGCCATCGCCAGAGCACAGAGCAGATAGGCGATTAGCGCATAGGGCCCGGCGGCACGCGCCATGCCGGCGGGCAGCGAGAAGATGCCCGCGCCGATCACCGCATTCACCGTTGCGGTGGCGAGGGCATAGGTGCCGATGCCGCGATCCAGCCCCTCGTCGCGCGCCGATCCGCCGCCGGCCATCAACGGCGCTCCGCCGCCGTCTTGTCCCGCTCAGCCCGGAATTCGCTGTCCTCGGACCAGTTCGGCCACTCGCGTGAATTGGCGAGATCGCGACCGAGATCGTAGAGCAGGCCCACATCCTGCGCCATGCCGGAGAGATCCCAATCGGCCGACCATTCGTCACCCGGCTGGTGGTATCGGTTGGCGGTATAGTCCTTGGCCAGCGCATCGCCCTTCTCGCGCCCGCCATTCACCAGGTCGCGGCCCGATCCGAAGCTGATCGCCGGCACCCCGCGCTTGGCCATCGAGAAATGGTCCGAACGATAGAAGCCGCCCGCCTCGACACGCGGATCGGGCGTGTAGGAGCGGCCCTGCTTCCTGCCTTCCGCGATTAGGTCGTCGAGCAGGCCGAGCTTCGCGGTGCCCGAGATCGTGAAATCCTTCGTCGGCCCCGTGACCGACAGCGCATCCATGTTGATCACGCCCGCCGTGGTCGCCAGCGGATAGACCGGGTTCGTCGCGTAAAATTCTGAGCCGAGAAGCCCCTTCTCCTCCGCCGTCACCGCCATGAAGACGAGGCTGCGATCGGTGCGCGGCAGCGAGGCGAAGGCGCGCGCCAGTTCCAGAAGCGCCGCCTGCCCGGTGCCGTTGTCGACCGCGCCGTTGTAGATACGATCGCCCTTCGCATCCGGTGCGCCGACTCCGAGATGATCCCAGTGGGCGGTGTACATCACCGTCTCGCCCGGATGCTTCGTGCCGGGCAGCCGCGCCAGCACATTGTGCGAGGTGATGGTGGAGACGTTGGCGGTGTAGGCGGCGCTCATCGTCGCCTTGAGCTCGACCGGCTTGAAATCGCGCGTCTGTGCCTGCTTCTTCAGCGCCTCGAAATCGAGACCGGAGGTCTGGAACAGCTTCACCGCCAGATCGCGCTGGATCCACGCCTCCATCGCCGTGTGGCTGGCCTTCGGATCCTTGCGGACGATATCGAACTGCGGGTTCGTGTTGCTGTTCTTGACCGTCGCCCAGCCATAGGAGGCAGGATCGGTCTCGTGGATCACGATCACGCCCGCCGCGCCCTGCCGCGCGCCTTCCTCATATTTGTAGGTCCAGCGGCCGTAATAAGTCATCGCCTTGCCGCCGAAATCGCCCTGCCCTGTTTCGTAATCGGGATCGTTGACCAGCACGACCATGATCTTGCCGTGCAGGTCGACGCCCTTGAAATCGTCCCAGTTGCGCTCGGGCGCCTTCACGCCGTAACCGACGAAGATGAGCGGCGCATTGTCGATGGCGATCGTCTTCTCGCCGTCCATCGGCGCGCGGATCGCGATTTCGTTACCCTGCACCAGCGGCGTCTTCGCGCCCGCAATGTCCATCGCGATGTCCGGCTGTCCGACGATCTCGGAACGGAGCAACGGCACGTCCTGAGTCCAGCCGCGCTTGCCGTTCTTCAATGGGCCGCCCGGCTGGAGCCCCGCAGCCTGGAATTGCTGGATCAGGTAAGCGAGCGTCTTGGTCTCGCCCGCGGTCGCTGGCCCCCGCCCCTCGAACGCATCGGACGACAGGGTGCGGATATGGCCGGACAGGCGCTGGGGCGAGAATAAGGGTTCGGGCGGCGTAATCGCCAGGACTCTGGCAGGAAGAGCGGCAAGCAGGCAGGCAAGCATGAAACGCATGTACGGCCCCTTTCTTGGCCCGCCGAACCTATCCGCCACGCCCGAAAAGAAAAGGCTGCCGCCCGATCATCCGGACCTTCTCGAGGCCTGTGTCGCAAATCCGCGCAGCTTCGTCGATTTTCGTTAACCAAAACTGGTAAATAATTCCCCAGATAAAAAGACCTGTAGCAAGATGCGAATCAGGCGGAGGCATGATAATCTGTGATCGCTCCGGGGGGACGCGTCATGTCAAAATTGCTCTGTTCCTTTCTTGGTCACAATCGAGATCGCAAAAGTGCCTGGCATGACGGCCTGGACTGGCGTGCTTATTGTCGAAGATGCGAAGCACCGATGATCATGGACCATCAGACCCAGATCTGGCGACTGTTCGAGCCGCGCCGCGATGACAGCCCCTTCCGCAAGCCATCGCCGCGCGATGAGCGCGATGACCCCTGATCAATCGATGGAAGCTCGGCGAATTTCGTCTATTCGCCCCGTCCGCGCACGATCTGGCGGGCCAGGCGATAGATCGTCCGGCGTTCCGGCGAACGGCTCTGCTGGGCCTTCATGAGCAGGATCGTTTCGGCCTGATCACCATGCTTGTCGATGGCTTCGACAGCCTCATCGCGTGCCAGCCTGCGCTCCCGATCACTCGGGAAAAAACCCATGAACGACATTTGCCTATCCCCGCCCGAATCGAGCGTTTGATAGACCTGCGGCGAAACAATTCCAAATGCTCATGCTGCACCGCACCCCGGAATGGCACATGCTTGCGGCAACTACTGGCCACGAAATTTTACGAGGCGACCACCATCCGATAGACACTTTTCATCGACATACGCGGCTCGGCACGCGTTTCAGGGGAAATCCGATGAAGTTCGTCTGGTTCACCAAGTCCAATGGCAAGCCCGTCGCGATCAATCCGAACGGATCGGCGCTATTTTCTGCGCTCACAACAATCCCGCAGAATCGCTGATCAGCTTCGGCAAGGACGATCAGGTGATCGTGGACGGCACACCCGAGCAGATCGTTGCGAAAATTCTCGACGCGACGGGCTGACTTTCGGAAAAATCTGCTGCCTGGATTCCCTGCGAGGATCGCAGGACCCGTTACACCAGTGTGTCAACCCGCTGTAAATACAATCCTCCTCGAGACGCATACCACACCCATTTGTCCCATGTTTGTGTCGCACTCGGCATGCCGAAAGCAGCGTCAGAGAAAAAGAAGTTTCTTCTCTGACGTCTCGGCGGAAGGTGATTGCCGTCAGCTCGAAGCCGCCCTTCCGAGCGCGGTACTCCCTTGCAGCGCTCCATCACTTCGATGGTCCGGGCGGCCGATCGCGTGGAGCACGCCGCACTGCGCTTTTGTCGGTCTGGAGCAGGCGTTCCGAGTGAAATCCGACATTGGCGATTGCCAACTTGCGAGTCTCCTGGGCCTGCGCCTAAGCCGCTGACGGTCACGAAATCGAAGGGACAGGCGCTCCATGCGGATATCATCCAGGCAGGTCGGCATGCTCGCGCTCTGTGCAGCACTCGCCGTCGAAACCGCGGCGGCGGCACCCCGACCGGCGTTCTCCAACGCCGGGACGATCCGCGCCGCCGACGATGGCTGGGACATCGTCAACTGGGATGAGGCGCACAAGCGGCTGCTGGTTGCCCATGGCAAGGACGTGCTCGTGATCGACCCGGGCCAGAGCGCCGAAGTGCGCTCGGTGGGCAGTATCGAACATGCTCACGGTGTGGCAGCGATCCCCGGCACCAACGCGCTTCTCGTCAGCAGTGCGCACGACAACACCGTGCGCATCCTCGACGAGACCAGCGGAGCCGAGGTGGCGCACATCCCAGTCGGTGCGGATCCCGACGCCGCGATTGTGTCTGCCAAAGGCGACAAGGCCTATGTGATGGATTCGGATGGCGGCGCGGTTTCCGAAATCGACCTCGCTCGCCATGTCGAGACGCGCAGGATCGCGCTCAAGCCTGGCCTCGAATTCCCGGTGCTGGTTTCCCCCGCCTTGCTTGCCGTGAACAACGAGACGGCCAGCGAGATCGACCTGGTCGACCTGCTCGCCGGAAAGGCCGCCGGCATCATCGCGTTGCCCGGTTGCGAGGGGCCGACGGGCATGGCCTACGATCCCGAGGCCGGGCTCTCGCTCAGCGCGTGCGGCAACGGCAAGGCTGCGCTTGTCGATCCCAAGACCCGGCAGATGGTGAGTCTCCTGTCCATCGGGCTCGGCCCCGACACCGCGATCTGGGACGGGGCGCATCATCGCTTCCTCGTCCCCTGCGGCAAGAGCGGGACGCTCTCGATCATCCGCATGGACGGCCGCAAGGCGGTCGAAGAACCATCGATCCCGACGGAGACGAGTGCGCGCACCGCCGCCCTCGACCCGGACACGGGCCGGCTCTATCTGCCCGCCGCCCGGTTCGGTCCGGCCGTACCCCCCGCCCACCACGGTCCGATGGTGGCCGGCAGCTTCCATATCCTCGTGATGGCTCCGGGTTCATGAAAGCGAATTCCGTAGGAATTGCGGAGTGGCCGACGATGCTCGCGCCGCGTTGACCAGGGTTCCGGCGGCCACGCTCGGTTTCTGGATCGTCAAGATCCTGTGCGCCACGCTGGGCGAGACCATGGGCGATTTCCTTGACAAGCCGGTCGCTTGCAACCCCATTCTCGCGGCTATGATCATCGTGCTGATTGCGCTGCTGCCGCAGCGTGCGGGGCAGCGCCCCGACACGATCAGCCGAACGCGCAGCTGACGCCTTAAGGCTGGGCCGTCAGTGCAATGGTGAACTGCTCCGGCGTGCAGAGCCCCGGATGATCCGGGACCGAGCATCCCTTCGGCATGAGCGCCACCTCATAGGGGTCGTCGGCAGCCAGCGGGCGAGCGGACCGGATCTGCTCGAGAGCCTGCGAGCGGTATGTTATGCGTACGTAGTGGCGGCCATTCCGGTCGTGCAGGCGCGTCAATACCAGCGCGCCTCCGGGAATCGGATCATCTGCGGCAAGACCCGGTACATGCCAATCGACCGCGAGCAGGCCGCCCAGATCGGCGACGTTCGCATCGTGGCCGGAGATCACCGTCACGATGGCCGGCCCCGACAACCCCTGCTCGATCAGCGGAATGATGGCGTTGAGATGGGCGGCGGCAAGATATCGGGGACGTGCCAGCAGGCGAAACTCGATCGCGTGGAATTCCGACAGCGCGGCGATATCACCGGCGTTCGCCCGGCCCCATCCGACCTCGGCGATGGGTTTGCCCTCCGCATATTCGAGCAGCAGCGTCTGGGCTGCGCTTGCTGCCTCGCCGAGCGCGCCCGTCAACTTGGGCGCCTTGCCCGGCGTCGCCGGAACGATCGCGCTCGGCTCACCACCGATGCCGCATCCGCCGGTCTCCCCTCCGCACAAGATCGCATCGAGTCGGGCGATGAGCGGCTTCGCCTGGATCGCAAGCGCTGCCACGCCACCCGGCCCGGCGGCGTTTCGCGCGGCTTCGGTCGCGCGATCCGGATCGTAGCCCGACTGCATGGCGGGGATACCATCGAACACCGGATCATGCTGCCCCTGTGGGGGGTGCTCGCTGACCAGCCCGCACGCCGGGGCTACCGCGTGGAGCCAGGTTTCGGCTGTCGCGATGGTGCGCTCATCGCTGTCGGCGATCACGCGGACCGTGCCGGCGGCAGGGCAACCCGTGGCCGGCAACAGTCCCGCGTGCCGCAATTCGGCTCCGTCCCAGTCGGCCATGCGCGTGATCGCCAGCGCACCATGCGCGGTGAGCCAGCCCGGCGGCACGTCCCAGCCCGGCCAAGCCTGGCTGGCGATTCCCGGCGGCATCGCCGGCTCATGCGTCGGTGGCCGCACGCCATGGCGCATCAGCATCACGACGTGATCCACGATGAGCCCGTCGGGGACCGGCATATGGGCGCTGCTCGCGAACGGCGCGCCCGCGAACAGGATGCCGGCGGCGGCGAGATGCGCGATCGTCCTCATGGTTGTTCCCTCGCTCATTCCGCCGTCCTATCGATCGAAGTTGATACGGACGCCGCCCAGGAAATCCCGGTCGTAATATTCGCGCTGCACGGGATATTGGCGGCTCGACGTCTGGGTGAATTCCAGCTTGGTGTTGGTGAGGTTCTTGGCCTCTGCGAACACATGGACGCGCGGGGTCACCGCAAAATCGATGCTCGCGTCGAGCCGGAAGCGCGGTTGCGAGTACAGGTCGGTCGCATCGGAATCGCCTACCGCCCACAGATTGCGCGATACATAGGTCGAGGCGACCTCCGCCTTGAAGCGCGGGCTCTCGTAGAAAAGCGATGCGTTGAAGTTGATCGGCGAGGTCTGCGGCAGGGTATGCGTTTCGCCCTGGCGGATTTCGCCATGCGAGCCGACCAGAGTGACGTTGCCGTCGAAGCCGAAACCGTCGAGCGGCTGCGGCAGGAAGGCGAAGCGTTCATGCACCTGAGCCTCGAGGCCATAGGCATGCGCCGCGCCGATGTTCGAGAAGCTGTCCAGTTCGACCACGGTGTCCGTGAAGGGGCCGCCCGTGTACGTCACGCCGCGCTGGGTGGTCGAGATGATGTAATTGTTGAACCACTTGTAGAAGACACCCACGGACAGGAAGCTGTCCTTGCTGAAGTAATATTCGATGGTGGCGTCGAGATTCTTGCCGTAGGTCGGCTTGAGGCTGGGATTGCCTTGGCTGACCACGTCGTTGACCGTGTCGTAGCTGCGCGCGGCGCTGATCTGCTGGAAGCCGGGGCGCCCGATCGCGGTCGAGAATGCGGCACGAACTTGCAGTTGGTCGTTCAAGCGGTAGCGCAGGTTGAGTGCAGGAAACACGTTCGTATAGCTGGTATGATTGGCGTTGAGCGTGACGTTGCCGGCTTCGTCGATGGCGTTGGCGCGGTAGGTCGCGCGGGTCGCCTCGACACGCACGCCACCGACCAGGGTCAAATTGCCGAACGTACCGGTATATTGGGCGTATCCGCCGTAAACGTCCTCGCTGTCATGCGCGAAGGCGGTCGGATCGTCGACGAGCGTATCCTGGGTCAGACCTTCGATCGCGTGGTAGTCGGGTTTGCTGCCGATATTGTAGGCGCCACCGTAGAATATGTCGTTCCCGCTGCTCGCATAATCCGCATAGGTCGCGCCGTCCGGCACCGACAGGTCCGCCGCCGCCGCGGAGGCATGACGCGCGCGCTGGCGCAGGTTTCCGCCGATCTTGATTGCGCCAATATCCTCGCCAAGCGGGACCGTGAGGTTCGCGATCGCGCTGAATTCGCTGTCGCTGTTGGCGGATGGCCCGTTATCACCCTTGAAGCTGGAGAAGTTCGAGGGATCGGTGATATCCGTGCCATCGGCAGTGTGGAAAACGGGGACGTCCGCGTTGGTGTTGTTATAAACTGCCGTCACGCCCTTGTCGGCGAAGGTCGTGGAGTAGGAATAGGGAAAACGGTCGCGGCCCTTCGTATAGGCGACCTTTCCATCGAGCTTGATCCCGCCAAAGCTGGTCTCGCCGCCGCCCTCGATCAGATCGTTGTGGACGATCTCCTTGGTCGAGATGGCTTTCTGGTCGAGCTCCACGCCGCTCGAGGTGATGTCTCCGGTCGCATTGTCCACGGAGACGATGTTGTCGGCGAGGTTCTTCAGGACGAATTCGTGCTTGTTTGCGCGCTCGACATAACCGGTGTCGAGTCCGCGCACATACAGGCGGGTGTTCTCGTCTGGACGGAAGACGATTCCGCCCGAAAGGCCCTGCCGGGTACGCTGGTAAATGTAACGCCGCGGCTGGACATCGTCGAACGCCTTGCTGGCTAGAAAGGCGCTGGTGCCGGCCGGAACGACGGTCGGGTCGTTGATATAATCCGCCTCGACATCGTCGATGTTGCGCTTGTCCCGATCATAAGCATAGGACAGCACGACGCTCAGTCGATGCTCGTTACCGGTCTGGCCGAACCCGCCGCCAACGGTGATGTCGCCCCGTTCGCGCAAGGTGCCGTGCAGCGTCTCGTCGCCAAGCCCGCCGCTCCCCTCGATGAGCAGCGACTGGTTCGCGGCGATGTCGCGGGGGAGGATGTTGACGAGGCCGCCGAGTCCTTCCGCGTCGTATTCGGGGTTGAGTGATTTGATCACCTCGATGCCGCCCAAGATGCCGGACGGAAAAGCGTCCAGCGCGACGGCGCGGCTTCCGCCCTGCGGTGAGGAGGGATTCGACGCGGTCAGGTGAACACCGTCATAACTTGTCCCGTTGAGGTCCGCGTCCATGCCGCGGATGTTGACGAACCGCCCCTCACCCGTGTCGGTCTCCAGCGAAACGCCGGGAATACGCTGCAGGGCCTCGGCGGCATTGGCATCGGGCAACGCGCGGATCTGTTCGCCGGACCGGATGTCGATCACGTTGGAGGCGTTGCGCTTCACCTCGCTGCTCTGCTGGCGGATGCCGGTCACGACGATCGTCGGCCCCGGTGCCGTGCTGGTGGCGTCGTCGGCCCATGCCGGCTGAGCGACGGCCAAACCCATGATCGCTACGGAAGTGCTTAGGATAGCTTTGGATGTCATGCCCGTTCCCCTGATCCGCGGGCGCTCGCCTAACCGCGCCCACGTCGCGCTGTGGCGGTGCGATGATTTTGTGACAGCCCGGCGAACGCCCTCACCGGTCGGGCGAATGTGGCCAACTGCCAATGTTTGTTGCACTTCGGAGACGCTCCGGACTCTTGGCGAGGAGGGCCTAGGTCGACTAGGGCTGACGGTGGAAGACCGTCGCGGGAGGCGTGCGTGGATGTCCTGGTGGTCGAAGACGACGCGCGCACCGGCGAGCTGATCTGCGCCGGCCTCGCTGCGCGAGGGCATCGTGCGACCCTCGTAGCCACGGGGTCCGCCGCGCTGGCCGCGATGGAGCGCGGCCGGTTCGATGCCGCCGTGCTAGACCGAATGCTACCCGACATGGATGGAATGGAGGCGCTGCGCGAACTCCGCCGCCGAGGCAGCCGCCTGCCGATCCTCGTCCTGACCGCGCTTGGCTCGGTGACCAATCGGGTCGAAGGCCTCGATGCGGGTGGAGACGACTACCTTGTCAAGCCCTTCGCGCTGGACGAACTGGTCGCGAGACTGGGTGCGCTCCACCGTCGCATAGCCGAGGCGCCCGCAAAAATCGTGATCGATGAATTGGAGATCGACCTCCTGTCCCGTCACGTTCATCGGGGCGGCCGCTACGTCCCGCTGCAACCCCGTGAATTCGACGTGCTGGCGCTGATGGCGCGCAATGTCGGGCGGCCGATCACGCGCAAGATGTTCCTCGAGCAGATCTGGCAGATCCATTATGACCCGAGCACCAACGTCGTGGACAGCCACGTCAGCCGGCTTCGCGGCAAGCTCCGAAGCTCGGGTCAAGGCGACCCGATCGAAACGATCCAAGGTATCGGCTATCGCCTGTGCGATTCTGGATAGGGTCGCGCGCAGCGCCGCCTACCGGCTGTCGTTTGCCTATACTGCCGTCTGTGCGACGGCCGTGGCCCTGCTCGGGGCAGCGATCTACATTGCGGCACATGCGTCGTTCGTGAGCCTGCAGGACGAGGATCTCGCCAAACAGACCGCGACGCTGAAGAAGGAATATGCCGAGGGTGGCCGACCGGATCTTCTCGCGGCGATCGTGAAGCACGCGCGCAGTCCCGCCAACAGCTTTCGCTATGGTCTCTACGTCGATGGGCGGGCGATCGCGAGCGACATCGACGCGCCCGCACAGCCGCCGGGAGTGCGCGATTTCGTCTATCGCGACGCACGAGGTGCTCGCGACGACGCACGCGGCGTCACCACCCGACTGCCCGACGGTAGCCTGCTGCTGGTCGCTGTCGACTCCGGCGGGCTGGAGCGTCTCGATGCCGTCATCATCACCTTGTTCTCGCTGGCGCTCGGCGTGATATTGATGCTCGGACTTGTCGGCGCCATCCTCCTGGGCCGCCATCTCGCCCGCCGGCTCGATCGCATATCGGCGACCGCTGAGGCCATCGCCGGCGGCGACCTGTCACACCGTCTCGATGTTCCATCAGGCAGCCTGGACGAGTTCGATCGTGTCGGGGCATCGCTCAACGCCATGCTCGACCGCATCACCGGCCTGTTGGAAGAGCTACGCCAGGTTTCAAACGACCTCGCACACGATCTGCGCACCCCGCTCGCCCGGTTGCGGAGCGAGATCGAATCCGGCTTGACGGCTCCGTCCGATGCGCCATCCCTGCGCGCAACTCTCGAGCGCGCCCAGGCGCAGAGTGACTCCCTGCTCTCCCTGTTCGGCGCAATCCTGTCGCTAGCCGAGGTCTCGGCCGGCGGGCGGCAGTTCGACTTCGTTGAGATCGAGCTCGGAGCCTTGGCGCGGGAGGTGTGCGAGATGCACGCGCCGGCGATCGAGGATAGCGGTCGCAGCCTCCACGTCTCGATGTCCCAGGAGGCTCTAACGATCCGGTGCGAACCCGCGCTGATACGGCAGGCGATCAGCAACCTGCTCGATAACGCCCTCATCCATACGCCGGCGGGCACCACGATCCGCCTCGTCGTCCAGCCCGCAGAGCATCAAGCCAGGATCATCGTCGAGGACGATGGCCCAGGCATCCCGGAGGAAGATATGCAACGCGTGCTCAAGCGCTTCGTCAGGCTCGATCGCAGCCGCCTGACCCCCGGGCACGGGCTCGGGCTCAGCTTTGTCGGGAGCGTCGCTGCTTTGCACGCGGGCTCGCTGGAGCTCGAGAGCGCCCGTCCGGGGCTGCGGGCTATCGTTCTGGTGAGCCGTGCGGCCGACGCGTCGGCTCGCAGCAATCGATCCTGGCCACCGGTCATTCCGGCGAGCGCTTCGCCCCTCCCTTTCGCACGGCCATCTTGACCTCCGGGCGGTATAGGAACCGATGCGACGCCCGGCACGATCGTCAGTCGACTGGCGGATGGCGTGGACTTACCACGTGCACAACGATCGGGACGTGCGAAATCGCGAAATCCAGGTGGTCCATGCTTGTCGACGGCGGCGAGCTGCGTCTCCGCACCCGCCCTCTCTTGGAGCCGGCGAAGCACACGGACCTGTTACATCGATCTGAGATGCGCCGACACCTTGATCGGCGTTGCGCCTCAGATACTTCGTGGATGCCTGCAAGAGCGTCGGCCCCGTTCAGACGGGCGTATTGGAATGCAGCACCCGAAACCCAAGCTATACGCCCCTGCGGCTGCAACCCGAAAAGAGCATCCCGATGCTCGAATTCCGTGCCGGGCCGGGGCAGCACTCGATCAGAAGCGTTCTGCCCGCACTCGGCCCGCGCCGCCAACTGCTCGGCTCCAAGCCGTTCGGCATGGGATGCGTCGTACATTTGTGTCGCACGAGCGGGATCACCCCGCCGCCCAGGCGGCGTAGAGCTCTGGATCACATCAATTTTGCGAAAATGCCTGGATGCCCCGCGAGGATTCGAACCTCGATTAACGGAGTCAGAGTCCGGAGTCTTACCTTTAGACGACGGGGCACCGACAGGCAGGCGCGCCATCTAGATTCGCACGGCCACGCTGTCAACGCCGCATGGCCTTGCGGCCGACCGTTCTCGCATATACGTTCATATCCAAGCAGCGGCGGGATCATCTGCCGGGACATGTACGAGGATGAGCGGCCGATGGCGCACGATGCCGCCAGCGTCCGGCCGCGTGCCGGGCCGAAACCCGGTTCGCAAGGCCGTAAGCCTCCGCCGCCGAGGCGGGATACCGAGCGCCGCACTTACGCCGCGCTCGATCTGGGCACCAACAATTGCCGTCTGCTGATCGCCCGGCCCTCGCCCGAGGGCTTCACGATCATCGACGCATTTTCGCGAATCGTGCGGCTGGGCGAAGGTCTCGCCACGTCCGGCCGGCTGTCCGACGCGGCGATCGAGCGGGCGATCGCGGCCTTGTCGATCTGCGCGGACAAGCTCCGGCGGCGCCACGTCACGCTGGTGCGCTCGGTCGCGACCGAGGCCTGCCGCCGCGCCGAGAACGGCCGCGACTTCGTGCAGCGCGTGCACGAGGAGACCGGCATCCGGCTCGACGTGATCGGTCCGGGCGAGGAGGCGCGGCTTGCGGTGCTCGGCTGCCAGGCGCTGCTCCCGACGGGCGAAGGCCCGGCCCTGATCTTCGACATCGGCGGCGGATCGACCGAGCTCGTGCTCTGCGAAACGATCGGGGACGGCACCTGCCGCATCCTCGACTGGTTCTCGGCGCCCTGGGGCGTCGTGTCGCTCACCGAGGCGGAAGGCGGCAAGCGCGGCGACGATGCCGCGCAGGCGCTGGCCGCCTACCAGCGCATGAAGTCCCGCGTCGCCGGCGCCTTCGCCGATTTCGCGCAGACGCTGCCCCGGCCCGAGATCGCGCCGCGCCTGCTCGGCACGTCCGGCACGGTGACCACGCTCGCCAGCCTGCATCTCGGCCTGCCCGCCTACGATCGCCGGGCCGTCGACGGCCTGGTGGTGCCGGCCGACGCAATGCGCGGGATCAGCACGCGTCTTTCCGGCATGACGGTCGCCGAGCGTGCCACTGTGCCCTGTGTCGGCAACGAGCGCGCCGATCTCGTCGTCGCGGGCTGCGCGATCCTGGAGGCGATCCTCGACATCTGGCCGGCGGAGCAGCTCGGCGTGGCGGATCGCGGCATCCGCGAGGGCATCCTGCGTTCGCTGATCGCGCGCGACGCGCATTTCGGCTAGGGGCCACGCATGACGACGAAACGCCCCGGCTCGGGGCTACGCCAGCGGGTCAAGACCGCGCGCAACCGCACTGCCGCCTCCACCCGCTGGCTCGAGCGCCAGCTGAACGATCCCTACGTGCAGCGGGCGAAAGCCGAGGGCTATCGCAGCCGCGCCGCCTACAAGCTGATCGAGCTGGACGAACGTTTCGGTTTCCTGCGCGGCGCGCAACGCGTCATCGATCTAGGCATCGCGCCGGGCGGCTGGACGCAGGTCGTGCGCAAGATGTGCCCCAGGGCCAAGATCGCGGGGATAGACCTGCTGCCGGTCGATCCGATCGACCAGGTGACCATCTTCCAGATGGACTTCCTCGACGACGACGCCCCGCGCCTGCTCGACGAGGCGCTGGGCGGGCCGGCCGACCTCGTTCTGTCGGACATGGCGGCCAACACCGTCGGCCACCAGCAGACCGATCACCTACGCACCATGGCGCTGGTCGAGGCGGCGCAACTTTTCTCGACAGAGGTGCTGAGAAAAGGCGGCACCTTCGTGGCGAAGGTGCTGGCCGGCGGCGCGGACAATGCGCTGGTGGCGGAACTGAAGCGTAACTTCTCGACGGTGAAACACGCCAAGCCACCGGCGAGCCGCAAGGAATCGAGCGAGTGGTACGTGGTGGCGCAGGGCTTCAAGGGGCGCCTGGAGGCCGAATGATCCGCTCGTCCTGAGCGAATTCGAAGGACGGGCCGCAAGCACAAACCCGAGGCACGCACTTCGACTTCGCTTTGTGCGAACGGGGTGGGTGTTGCAGGCGGAGAACCCCAACCACATATCCGCACCCGTAACCAAGAGCGGGAATTTCATGAGCGAAGACAAGATCGGCTGGCACGGCACCACGATCCTCTCGGTGCGGCGCGGCGGCAAGGTGGTGATCGCCGGCGACGGGCAGGTCTCCATGGGCAATACGGTGATGAAACCCAATGCACGCAAGGTGCGCACCCTCCACGACGGCAGCGTGATCGCGGGCTTCGCGGGCGCCACCGCCGACGCCTTCACCCTGTTCGAGCGGCTGGAGGCGAAGCTGGAGCGCCATTCCGGCCAGCTGATGCGTGCCGCCGTCGAGCTGGCGAAGGACTGGCGAACCGACAAGTATCTGCGCAACCTGGAGGCGTTGATGATCGTCGCCGACAAGGAGGTGACCCTGATCCTCACCGGCAACGGAGACGTGCTGGAGCCCGAGAACGGCATCGCGGCGATCGGCTCCGGCGGCAACTACGCGCTGTCCGCCGCGCGCGCGCTCGTCGACTATGAGCCCGATGCCGAGACGATCTGCCGCAAGGCCATGGCGATCGCCGCCGAGGTCTGCGTCTTCACCAACGACCGGCTGACCGTCGAGACGCTCGGCAGCGCCGCCCGACCAATCACCCCTCTCCCGCTTGCGGGAGAGGGAGGGGCCCACCGCGAAGCGGTGGGAGGGTGAGGATTCTTCTTAGAGGATCGTCGCCCAGCCTCGAAAAAGAAGACCCCCACCCAACCCTCTCCCGCGAAAAGTGGGAGAGGGCTTGAAGGACCAGGAATGAACGACGCCCTCACCCCCAAAGCCATCGTCCGCGCGCTGGACGAGCACATCATCGGCCAGACCGACGCCAAGCGCGCCGTCGCGGTGGCGCTGCGCAACCGCTGGCGCCGCCAGCGCCTCGGCGCCGACCTGCGCGACGAGGTTTCGCCGAAGAACATCCTGATGATCGGCCCCACCGGCTGCGGCAAGACCGAGATCAGCCGCCGCCTCGCCAGGCTGGCCGATGCGCCCTTCGTGAAGGTGGAGGCGACCAAGTTCACCGAGGTCGGCTATGTCGGCCGCGACGTCGAGCAGATCGCGCGCGATCTCGTCGAGGAGGCGATCCGGCTGGAGCGCGAGCGCCGTCGCGTCGCCGTGAAGGACAAGGCCGAGGAGGCCGCGCTCGGCCGCCTGCTCGATGCGCTGGTCGGCAAGGATGCGTCGGAGGCGACGCGCATTGCGTTCACCCAGCGCTTCAAGGACGGCACGCTCGACGACAAGGAGATCGAGCTGGAGCTGGAGGATCAGCCGCAGACCCCGTTCGAGATCCCCGGCATGGGCGGGCAGGTCGGCATGATCAACCTCAGCGACATGATGGGCAAGGCGTTCGGCGGCAACAAGCCGGTCAAGCGCCGCAAGCTCGCCGTGCACGATGCGTGGAAGAAACTGGTGGAGGAGGAGAGTGACAAGCGCCTCGACAGCGACGACCTCAACCGGGCGGCGCTGACGGACGCCGAGGCCAACGGCATCGTCTTCCTCGACGAGATCGACAAGATCGCGGTCAGCGACGTGCGCGGCGGTTCCGTCAGCCGCGAGGGCGTGCAGCGCGACCTGCTGCCGCTGATCGAGGGCACGACGGTCGCGACGAAATACGGCCCGATGAAGACCGACCATGTCCTCTTCATCGCGTCCGGCGCCTTCCATGTCGCCAAACCGAGCGATCTGCTCCCCGAATTGCAGGGCCGCCTGCCGATCCGCGTCGAACTGAAGGCGCTGACCGAGGCGGATTTCATCTCGATCCTCACCGACACGCGGGCGAGTCTGACCCAGCAATATGTCGGGCTGATCGGCACCGAGGGCGTGACGATCTCCTTCACCGACGACGGCATCCGGGCGATCGCGAAGATCGCCGCTCAGGTGAACGAGACGGTAGAGAATATCGGTGCGCGCCGGCTGCAAACGGTGATGGAGAAGCTTCTGGAAGAGGTCAGCTTCGATGCGGAAGACCGCAAGGGCGAGGCACTCGTCATCAACGCCGCCTATGTCGAGGCGCAGCTTGCCGACGTTGCGAAAAACACCGATCTCAGCCGTTATATTCTCTAGCCAGCCGCTTCCAGCCAGGCCCGGATCGCGGCGCTGACCGCGTCCGGCGCCTGCCATGGGGCGAAATGGCCCGCGTCGATCGCCGTCAGGGTGAAGTGCTCGATCAGTGCATCCAACCCCTCGATCTGGCAGGGCAGCAGCGCGACATCGCGCAGCGCCCATATCACGAGCGTCGGCATCGGCAGCGCCGGAAAGGGAGCGTCGAGAAACGCCGGGCGATCGGATATCTCGTCGATGCCGGGCACGATCACCGCGCTCGCGCGATACCAGTTCAGCATCGCCGTGAGCGCTCCGGGCTGCGACCATTGATCGAGATAGACCGGCTTCTCGTCCGCCATCGCATCGAGATCGGCATGCGGGCGGAAGCTGCTGTCGAAGAACGCGCTCAGCCCGATGCGCGCGACATGCTGCTCGAAATCCGGGTTGCGGAAGGCGGTGATATATTGGCTGGCCTCGCGCTGGTCCCGATCGTCGAACAGCGATCGCTGGAAGATCAGCGGGTGGGGCGCGTTGATGATGACCAGCCGTTCGATCCGATCGGCGAGCCTCAGCGCCGCCATCCAAGCGACCACCCCACCCCAGTCGTGACCGACCAGCGTGAACCGGTCGATGCCGAAATGGTCGGCGAGCGCCGCGAGATCCGCGACCATTCTCTCGGGCTTGTAGTCGCTGACCGCCATTGGCTTGTCCGATCGCGCGAAGGCGCGCTGATCGGGCGCGATCACGAAATGATCTTGCCCGAATTCGGCGATCTGGTGGCGCCAGGTGCGGTGTGATTCCGGAAAGCCGTGGAGAAAGATCATGGCGGGTTCGGCGCGGCTTCCGGCCAGCGCGACATTCAGCGCGATGCCGGTCGACAACCCGACCCGCTCAAGCTCGAATCCGCCCATCCGTCTCTCCCAGCCTTCTCGCGCCCGTATGGGGCCGCCTGTCGTTCGAGCATAGCGGCATCGGCAACGAAAGCTCCGCTTATCGCTCGATAAGGCCAAGCCGCTCGACACCGGGCCGATGCTCGCTCAAGAAGCTCGCGATGTTCGCACTTGCAGCACCCGTTCTCTTCGTTCTCATCTGGTCCACCGGCTTCGTCGTCGCGCGAGCGGTGGTCCCGTTCGTGTCGCCCGAATTGTTCCTGGCGGCACGCCTGTCCCTGACCACCCTGCTACTGGGCGCCGCAGCATTTGCCGCGCGCGAGACGTTTCCGCGCGGGCGGCGGCTCGGGCTGCATCTGCTCGCCGGCGCGATGTTGCACGGTTTCTACCTCTGCCTGAGCTGGTGGGCCGTCTCGCGCGGCATGCCGGCGGGGATCATGTCGCTGCTCGGCGCGCTCCAGCCGTTGATGGTGGCGGTGGCGAGTTTCCTGTTCCTGCACGAACGTCTGGCGCCACGCGGGTGGACGGGCCTTGCGGTTGCGATAACCGGTGTCGGCTGCGTGCTGGCGCCGACGGTGATGAAGGGCGGCGTCGGATCGGTCGACGTCTGGGGGACGATCGCGGCGGTTACCGCGATCATTGGCATGACGGCGGGCACGATGATCCAGCGCGGCGTGCTCGCCAGCGATCCGATCCGCGTGTCGGGCGCGGTGCAGAATGCCGGCGGCGCGGCGGTCGCGCTCCTCGCGACGCTGGCGATCGGGCAATATCGCTGGGAAAACGTGCCGATATTGTGGGCCGGCCTGGCCTGGTCAGTGCTGGCGCTGTCGGCCGCCGGCCTGTCGCTGCTGGTCTGGATGGTGCGCCATCAGGGTGCGACCCGCGTTTCGGCGCTGCTGCTGCTCGTGCCGATGCTCGCCGCGATCGAGGCGTGGATATTGTTCGGCGAGAGGCTCGGCCCGGTTCAGATCACCGGCTTCGCGCTGGCCCTGGGTGGCGTCCTGCTCGCCCGCGCCGCGCCCAGGCAACCGATCGCCGAGCCGGCCTGAAACTGGTCAAGGCGATGGCGGCGGGGCACCCACCTCGTCGAGCAGCAGCCACATCTCGGCCGGCAGCTTCGAGGCGAAGACCGCGATATCGAGCCCGGTGACGATCGATCGCACATAGGCCTTGTCGCTCGCCCCCGCCGTCACCATCGCGACGCGATCGCCGGCCCGGAACGTCCGACGCATCTGGGTAAGGATATGCTCCTCGCGCGCATAGCCCTGTCGGGTGGCCTGCGAGATATCGGAGAGCACCCTGATCGGTTTCCCCTCGCGGCGCAGGTCCCCGATCATCCGGCGGAGCGCGCTATAATGATCGTCGACATCCGCCTGCGTCCACTCGCCGAGCCCGGACACGTAGATGATGCCCGTCTCCTCGTCCCACACGCGTTCGATCATGACCTCTTGCTCCGGAAACCGTCGGAATAGGTGGTTTTCTGCGGAATAGAAAGCGCGACGGGGGCCGATAGGCGCAAGCCGGAAGGGATTTTTTGGTACGGGTGGTCGGACTCGAACCGACAAGATGTTGCCATCGGCGGATTTTGAGTCCGCTGCGTCTACCAATTCCGCCACACCCGCATGCCGACGGGCGTTGGCACCCTCGGATCGAATGGGAGGGGCTATAGGGTCCTCTTGCGGAGATTGCCAGACGGGATGTGGCGCCGCCGCGTCAATCGGTCCGCAGCGTTTCCCGCAGGATGAGATGACTGGCGCGCAGCTCGATCATCGTCGCCGCCAGCCGCCTCGGGCCATCGTCGGCCGAGCCGTGATTCAGTCGATATCGGCGCGCGGTGGCGCGCTGCCTGTCGAGAAATCGGATCCTGTCGCGATCGGGCATGTCCGCGCTCCTCTCGTCGATGGAGAAGCCGGCGCGCTCCCGCTGCTGACATTACGGAAAACGCGCCGGCCGACGACCCCAGCCGTCCCGAACAGGCTGACTCGACCATGGTTACCAACAGGTTAACGGCTGCGTGTGATGGCGGCTCGTGCGATCAGGCGGTCCCTGCGCGCTGCCGGCGGACGATCTCGAAGGCGATCGCGATCCAGTCATCCGAGCGCGCCACTTCACTGGTGGCGAGCGTCCACATCGCCAGCACGTCCTCCAGACTGCGCCCCTCCGCCGACTGGCGGATGCGCTCGGGCGCCATCGGTGACTGCATGAAGCGGTTCCTGATCCGTGGGTGGCCGGCGATCGCGGGGGAGCGTTTGCGACCGCCGGCACAGTCCCCCTAACGACCGGCTGTGGCCATGCTTAACGCCGCTTCGACCATCGTCTGAGGAAATTTATCCCTGCAAGCTCAGCGACTTCCGAATCTCGGTTCGCCCGTCCGCATCGGTGACGGCGTAGGTGAAGCCGGGCATCAGCGCGAAGGCGCCAACCGCGCCGTCATGGCCGAGCGCCAGGAACCCGACCTGCTCGTCGCGGACCGCAGCGCCGCGCAGCTTGACGATATGAAGCACCGCCTCGCGACACGCGTCGGCCGGGGCCATGCCGGCCCCCATCGAGGCGACGATGCGGGCGCTACCGGCGATGCGGATCACCTCCTCGCCGACGCCGCTCGACGTCGCCGCGCCGACGCCCGCCTCAACATAGAGACCGCAACCGACCTGCGGGCTGTCCCCCACCCGACCGCGCATCTTGAAGGCCATGCCCGAGGTGGTGCAGGCGCCGGCCAGCCGCCCGGCGGCATCGACACCGAGGATGCCGATCGTATCGTGGTTCCAGGCACCGCCCGGCGTGCGGTTCTCGATATTGGCGACCGGCTGGTAATGCGCGGTCCCGAGCCATTCGCGCCACGCCGCCTCCGTCGCCGGCGTGAGTACATTTTCCTTGGGGAAGCCGTTGGCGAGCGCGAAGCGGGTGGCGCCCTCGCCGACCAGCATCGTGTGAGGTGTCTTCTCCATCACCGCGCGCGCCACCGAGATGGCGTGGACGACATCCTCCAGCGCCGCGACCGCGCCGACGCCGCCGGCATCGTCCATGATCACGGCGTCGAGCGTCACATGCCCGTCGCGATCGGGATAGCCGCCGAGGCCGACCGAATGGTTGTCCGGATCGGCTTCCGGCACGCGGGCGCCGGCCTCGACCGCATCGAGGATCGATCCGCCTGCAACCAGCTTCGCATGCGCTGCTGCGTTGGCGGCGGCGCCGAAATCCCAGGTCGAGACGATGACCGGACCGCTCGGAGACTTCGCGATCGCGGGAGCGGCGGCGGTCGCCGAGAGCAGACCTGCGCTACCTATGACGGCGCGACGGGACGGGCGGATGGTCATGGCGATGCTCCCTGATCGAGCGCGGCCCGCAGTGTGCGGACGATGGCCTCATCGGTTGCGACTGCGGGGCGGCTTGTCAAAACCAAGAGCGGCGACCTTGGTCTCCCCCTCGATCACCGGCACGCTGGCCGAGCCGTGCAATTCGCTCACCCCCGTGACGGCGAGCAGGCCGGCGGCATTATTGGGTCGCACCCCGCTGCCAACCATGATCCGGCAACGATCACCAGCCCGCACCACCATGCGCGCGATCGTCGCCGCCCCCTCCTCGACCGATCCTCGACCGATCCTCGACCGATCCTCGACCGATCCTCGACCGATCCTCGACCGATCCTCGACCGATCCTCGACCGATCCTCGACCGATCCTCGACCGATCCTCGACCGATCCTCGACCGATCCTCGCGCACCCGATGCGGATGCGCAACAGCCTCAATGGCCGGCGGGCATCGCCACGGCATGATGATCCGCGCCCTTCACCCGCGATGCGGCAACGGCGAAGATCAGGATGCCGACATAGCCGATCACCGGCACGATGAAGGCATGGCCGAAGCTGCCCGTCGCGTCCGTGATCTTGCCGGCGATCCAGGGCAATATCGCACCGCCGACGATCGCGACGCACAGCAGCCCCGCCGTCGAGGAAGCCGGCGCCGAGGAGCGCTGGAGGGTCAGCGAGAAGATCGTCGGGAACATGATCGAGTTGAACAACCCGATCGCCAGCGCGCACCATGCCGCCGCCGGGCCGCTCAGCAGGAAGGCCGCGAGCGACAGGCCGACATTCACCGCAACCATGATCGACAGCAGCACGGCCGCCGGGAACACCGCGAGCAGCACCGAACCCACGAAGCGGCCGGCGAGCGCCCCGCCCCAATAATAATTGGCGGTCATCGCGCCCGCCATCGCGAGGCTGACGCCCAGCACTTCGGGCCGGTTGAGATAGTTGATCATCAGCGATCCGATCGTCACCTCGGAGCCGACATAGAGGAAGATCGCCGCCGCGCCGGCCAGCGCCCAGCCGCAGCGCAATGCCGCGAAGGCCGAACCGGCCTCCGCCTGCCCCGCGCCGTTCTCATGCGGCACGGCGGTCTCGATCCGCTGGCGCATG
The DNA here is from genome assembly GCF_013778325.1 of Sphingomonas chungangi. Lineage (GTDB taxonomy): Bacteria > Pseudomonadota > Alphaproteobacteria > Sphingomonadales > Sphingomonadaceae > Solisphingomonas > Solisphingomonas chungangi. The sequence continues at coordinate 54,630 of NZ_JACEIB010000008.1, forward strand.
ACGAAGATCAGCACGCCGAGCGCCGCGAGGAACGCCGCGATCACCAGGAAGGCGTGGTTCACCGCCGCCAGCCCAGCCGCGCGTGAGGCCTCGTCTGTGATCGTCGCGCCGCCATTCTTGAAGATGTCGCCCGACAGCATCAGCGACGCGCCAAGATGCACGCCCAGCACCACGCCGAGCGAGTTGAAGGCCTGCGCGAAGGTCAGCCGGAAGTGCGAACGCTCGGGCGCGCCCAGAGCCGCCGCCAGTGGATTGGCCGCGACCTGCAGCATGGTGATGCCCGCCGCCAGCGTGAACAGGGCCATCAGCACCAGCACGTAGGTCCGCAGTTCCGAGGCGACGAGCACGACGAAGCAACCGGCGATCATCACGCCGAGCGCCGCGAGGATCGAGCGGCTCGGCCCCAGCCTTCCGACCACGGCCGCCGCCGGCAGCGAGAAGACGCCGTAGCCCAGGAAGAAGGCGAACTGGGTCAGCATCGCCTCGGCCGTGGTGAGGCTGTAGATGCCCTTGAGCGCCGCGATCAGCGGATCGTTGTTCGACGTGATGAAGCCCCAGGCGAAGAACAGGCAGGTCACGGTCACAAAGGCGGGCAACACGCCCGATGCGGCACGGCTCGGCATTCCACTCTCCTCGTCGCCGGCTCGATCGGGTAGCCAGCGAGACAGCGCTATCATCGGAAGCGGCCGATCGAAAGAGGCAGCATGGCTCAGATCGTCGGGGGAACACGCCGGCAGCGTATGCGATTTCCGATTGCCGAAATTTCATGAAGGCGACTCGGCTCGTTTCGCGCCCGAATCAGCGTCGTTCCGGGCTTGGAACGAGACGAGCGATGATGTCGCGGGCGAAATTAATCGGGAACCGCCTGCGGTTGCTGGGGTTTGGCCTCCCTGCGAGACCTGTTCACTCGCCGACCACGGTTGGAGGAACGATAACCATGAAGATTCTTCTTTTCGCGTCCGCGCTGGCGCTGAGCACCGCTGCCATCGCACAGGACGCGTCCACCCCGCCGCCTCCGCCGGCTGCCCCTGCGACGCCCGATGCGTCCGCTCCGCCGGCGATGCCGGCCACGCCGGATGCGTCTGCCCCCGCGGCCGCGCCGGCGCCCGACACCTCGGCTGCCCCGGCCGCCGCGCCGATGGCGGGCGATTCGAGCAACATGTCGAGCGCGACCTCGTCCGCCTCGTCGACCGACGACAGCAACCTGCCGATGTGCTCGAAGACCGTCACCGACAAGTGCAAGCAGGGCGGCAAGGGCATGATGCACCACAAGAAGATGATGCATCACAAGAAAATGTAAGCTTGGAGAGGAGCCGGGCGGCCCCGTGACCGCCCGGCGATTTCCCTGAGGCGGTCTATTCGGCCGCTTCGGCCTGAACAGGCTCCTTCCACACCAGAACGGGCTTGCGCGCGGCCGCCGTCTCGTCGAGGCGGCGGCGCGGTGCGTATATGGGGGCGGCCTTCAGCGCCGTGTCGCCCGCTTTGGCCCGCTCCGCCACGCTGCGCAGCGCGCCGATAAACTGATCGAGCGCCGCCTTGCTCTCGGTCTCGGTCGGCTCGACCAGCATCGCGCCGTGGACGACCAGCGGGAAATAGACCGTCATCGGGTGGAAGCCCTCGTCGATCAGCCCCTTGGCGACGTCCAGCGTCGAGAAGCCTTCCGCGAAGTTCTTATCCGAGAAGATCGCCTCGTGCATGCACGGGCCGGACGGCGCGAATGGTGCGTCCATCACGCCTTCCAGTGAGCGCAGGATGTAGTTGGCGGAGAGCACCGCGTCCTCGGACACCTGCTTCAGCCCGTCCGCACCGTGGGACAGCATATAGGCCGCCGCGCGGGTGAACATGCCCATCTGGCCGTGGAAGGCGACCATGCGGCCGAACGCCTTGCTGTGGCCTTCCTCGGCGACCGTCTCCTCCTCGACGAGGACGTAGCGGTCATCGTGCTTCTCGACGAACGGCAGTGGCGCGAACGGCGCCAAAGCCTCGGAGAACACCACCGGCCCCGAGCCCGGCCCGCCGCCGCCATGGGGCGTCGAGAAGGTCTTGTGCAGGTTGATGTGCATCGCATCGACGCCGAGGTCGCCCGGCCGCACCCGGCCGACGATCGCGTTGAAGTTGGCGCCGTCGCAATAGACGTAGCCGCCGATGGCGTGCACCGCCTCGCCAATCGCGATCATGTCGCGCTCGAACAGGCCGCAGGTGTTGGGGTTGGTGATCATCACGCCCGCGACCTCGGGCGACAGCGCGGCCTTGAGCGCATCGAGATCGACCCGGCCGTCCACGGTCGCCGGGATGCCCTTCACCTGATAGCCCGCGAAGGCGGCGGTGGCGGGGTTGGTGCCGTGCGCGCTTTCGGGGACGAGGATGATCTTGCGCGCGTCTCCCTTCGCCTCGTGCGCGGCGCGGATCGCCAGCAGGCCGCACAGCTCGCCATGCGCGCCCGCCTTGGGGCTCATCGCGATGCCGGGCATGTTGGTGAGCGCCTTCAGCCACTCGGCGACGAGATGAATGACGGCCAGCGCGCCCTGCGTGCCGTCGACCGGGGTGAGCGGGTGGAGATCCGCGAAGCCGGGCAACCGCGCCATCTTCTCGTTGAGGCGAGGATTGTGCTTCATCGTGCACGACCCGAGCGGGAACAGGCCGAGGTCGATCGCATAATTCTGCCGGCTGAGGCGGGTATAGTGCCGCACCGCCTCGGGCTCGGAAAGGCCGGGCAGGCCGATCGGCCTGTTGCGCTCGAGACCCGCGAGGCGCGACGCCACCTTCGGCCGCTCGGGCAGATCGACGCCGGTGCGATCCAAATCGCCGATCTCGAAGAGCAAAGGCTCCTCCAGCATCAGCGCCCTGTTGCCGGTGTAGGTGGCGGGCGCGTCGCTCTCGCCGCCCGCGCTCATTTCGGGGCGCCAGCCCGACTGGTTGATCGCGCTCATGCCAGCGCCTCCTCAAGAGCGCCGCACAGCGCTTCGACATCCTCGCCGGTGGTCGTCTCGGTGACGGCGACCAGCAATCCGTTCTCACGCCCATCCCCATCCGGATAGAGCCGGCCGAGCGACACTCCGCCCAGCACGCCGTTGCGCGCCATCTCGCGCACCACCGGCCGCGAGGGCTTGGGGAGCGTCAGCGTGAACTCGTTGAAGAAGGCGCCGTCCATCACCTTGACGCCCGGCACCCGCGCCAGACGATCCGCCGCCTGCACCGCCAGCGCATGATTGAGCGCCGCGAGATCGCGCAGCCCCTTCTCACCCAGCAGCGTCATGTGCACGGTGAAGGCCAGCGCACAGAGGCCGGAATTGGTGCAGATGTTCGACGTCGCCTTCTCGCGGCGGATATGCTGCTCGCGGGTCGAGAGTGTCAGCACGAAGCCGCGCTTCCCGTCCGCATCCACCGTCTCGCCGGCGAGGCGGCCGGGCATCTGGCGGACATGCTTTTCGGCACACGCGAACAGGCCCACGTACGGCCCGCCGAACTGCAGGCCGACGCCGATCGACTGACCCTCGCCCACCACGATGTCCGCGCCCATCTCGCCGGGCGACCTGATCAGGCCGAGCGACACCGGCTCGGTGACCACCGCGATCAGCAGCGCACCCTTGGCGTGGCAGGCCTCGGCCAGCTCGGAGAGATCGGCGACGCGGCCGAGGATGCCGGGATTCTGCACCACGACGCAGCTGGTCTCCGTGTCGACGGCGGCGATCAGGCGCGCCATCTCCATCTCCGCAGTGCCGTCGAGCTTCGGCAGCGCCGTCTCCAGCACGTCGCCGGTGAACTTCGCCATCGTCTCGCAGACCGAGACGTAATGCGGGTGCAGCCCGCCCGAGAGGATCGCCTTGCCGCGCCGCGTGATCCGCCGCGCCATCACGATCGCCTCCCAACAGGCGGTCGATCCGTCGTACATCGAGGCGTTCGCCACCTCGCAACCATACAGCCGCGCGACCTGCGTCTGGAACTCGAACAGCGCCTGCAGCGTGCCTTGCGCGATCTCGGGCTGGTAGGGCGTGTAGCTGGTCAGGAACTCGCCGCGCTGGATGATATGATCGACGCTGGCGGGAACGTGGTGCTTGTAGGCACCCGCACCGAGGAAGAAGGGGCCGTCGCCCGCCGCCTGGTTCATCCGTGCGAGGCGCCCAAGCTGGCGCTCGACCTGCAGCTCGGTGGCATGCATCGGCAGGCCGGGCACGGTGCCGGACAGGCGGGCGGCGCCGGGCACGTCGACGAACAGGTCGTCGATCGACTTGGCGCCGATGACGCCCAGCATCGCCTGCCGGTCTTCGGGTTGGAGGGGCAGATAGCGCATCAGGCGGGCTTCCTCATGGAAAAGCGGAGGCGGACATAATCGGCGAGCCAGCCGCCGTCGGGCTGGCGGAGCGCGGCTTCGGTGCGGCGCTCGACCGCTTCGCCGATCACGGCCTGCTCCTCCTCGGGAATGCCGTCGGCATCCATCAGGCCGGAGCGGAAGGTGCGGACCCAGCCGGCGACGCCGGTGGGCAACGGCGTCGGGCGCGGGATCAGCCGCGCCTCGATGTCAGTGAAGCCGGCGGCGGCGTAGGTGGCGGTGAAATCCTCGACGGACGGATACCAGTGCGTGTCCTGCGGGCGCACCGGATGTCCGCGCTCGGCCAGCTCCTCGCGCACCGCCGCCCAGATCGTCGCGACATTGCCCTCGCCGCCCATCTCGCCGACGAAGCGGCCGCCGGGCTTGAGCGCCGCGAACACACCGCGCGCGACGCCGTGCTTGTCGAGCATCCAGTGGAGCGCAGCGTTGGAAAAAGCAGCGTCGTACTCCGCCGGCAGATCGAGCGCCTGCCCGTCCGCCACGGCGACATCCAGCCCGCGCGCCTTGGCCGCCTCGATCATCTCGGGCGAGGCATCGACGCCGAACACGCGGGCGCCGGCCGCGACCAGCTTCTCGGTCAGCACCCCGTCGCCGCAGCCGACATCGAGGATGCGCTCCCCAGGTTGAGGGGCGAGCAGTTCTACGACCGGTGCGCCCATCGCGGGCACGAAGGCTGCGTTCTTGGCGTAATCGCCGGGCGACCAGCGTGAAGCGGAATTGACTGCCACGATCTTATCTCCCTCCGTTCGTCCTGAGCGAAGTCGAAGGACAGGCTGCAAGCGCAGCGTGTGAGGCCCACACTTCGACTTCGCTCAGTGCGAACGGGTCCACTTGATCAAATGCTATCCACGAACGCCTTGTACGCGGCCTCGTCCATCAGCCCGTCGAGCTCGGACGGATCGGACAGCGTCAGCTTGAAGAACCAGCCGTCGCCCTCCGGCGCGGTGTTGACCAGCGAGGGATCGTCGGTGAGCGCGGCATTGCCCTCGGTCACTTCGCCCGAGACCGGCGCGTAGACGTCCGACGCGGCCTTCACCGACTCCACGACGGCGGCTTCCTTGCCCTTCTCGACTTTCGTGCCGGCGGCGGGCACCTCGGCGAAGACGATGTCGCCGAGCTGGGCCTGCGCATAATCGGTGATGCCGACCGTCGCGGCAGTGCCCTCGACGCTGATCCACTCATGATCCTTGGAGAAATAGACGGTTCCCATGGTCAGGCTCCCTTGCGGTGATAGCGGTGGGGGACGAGCGGCATCGGGGTGACGATGCCGGTGAAGATCTTGCCGCGCTGGTTGAGCGTGATGCTCGCGCCGGGCGCGGCGGAGGCGGCGGGCACGTAGGCCATCGCGATCGCCTTGCCGAGCGACGGCGAATACCCGCCCGAGGTGACGCGACCAACCTCGCTGCCCTCGCCATCGAGCACGGCGGCGCCTTCGCGCACCGGCTGGCGGCCCTCGACCACCAGCATCACGCGCTTGAGGATCGGGCCGTTCTCACGCTCCAGCATGATACGGTCGTGGCCGGGGAAGCCGCCTTCCTCGCGGCGGCGCTTGGAGAGCGCGAAGCCGAGAGCGGCGGCGACGGGCGTGGTCTCCGGATCGAGATCGTGGCCGTAGAGCGGCAGCCCCGCCTCCAGCCGCAGCGAATCGCGCGCGCCGAGGCCGATCGGCTTCACCTCCGACTCGGCGCAGAGCGCATCGGCGAGCTTTTCGGCATCCTCGGCGGGCACTGAAATCTCGAACCCGTCCTCGCCGGTATAACCCGAGCGGCTGACCCAGCAGTCGATGCCGGCGATGGTGAAGGCGCCCGCGGTCATGAAGGTCAGCGCCTCGACGCCCGGCGCGAGACGTGCCAGCGCCGTCACCGCCTCCGGCCCCTGCAGCGCCAGCAGCGCCTGCTCGTAGAGGTGCGAGAGTGTGATGTCATCGTCGAGATGTTCGCGCAGATGCGCGATGTCGTCCCACTTGGTCGCGCCGTTGACGACCATGTAATAGCCACCCTCGGCGTCGAACGGCGAGGCCGCCGGCAGCCGCGTGACCATGAGATCGTCTAGGATGCCGCCATTGTCGGCCAGCAGCAGCGAGTAACGCTGGCGTCCCTCGCCCAGCCCCTTGATGTCGGCGGGAAGCAGCATTTCGAGCGCTTCGGCGACTTCCTCGCCGGTGAAGACCAGCTGGCCCATGTGGGAAACGTCGAACAGCCCGGCATGCTCGCGCGTCCAGAGATGTTCGGCCATGATGCCTTCATACTGGATCGGCATGTGGTAGCCGGCAAACTCGACCATGCGGCCGCCCTTCGCGCGGTGCCAGGCGTCGAGCGGCAGCGCCTCGACGGTCTCCACGAAGTCTTCTGTGGCGGTATCGGTCATCAGGGCCTCCGTGCCGGTAAGACGAGGCGACGCGGGCGGATTCGCCCTGTCATCCTCGCCCCCTCTGTCACGGAACCTGAGAGCTTTCGCGCGCTCTTGCGAGGGCGCTTACCCCTTCGGTGGGGCGACCGGCCGATTCACGACCCTTCGCCCGCTTTCCAGAGTGCCCTGATCTGCCCGCGCGGTCCCGAGGCCTGAGAGATTCCGGGGCGGTTGCTCCTTCGGCGGCGACGGCCCGAAGTCCGCCACGCTCTCCCGCGTGTACAGCCGGCGGTTGCCCGCCGGAGACGGGTTCGGAGTGGGGGATGCGGGAGCGCGAGTCAATGCGAGTCCCGCCGCACTCGGAAAAATCCCGTTCGCACTGAGCGTAGTCGAAGTGCGGGCTGCAAACGCAGCGCCTGCCGCCCGTCCTTCGACTACGTTCAGGACGAACGGTGCGCTTGAATGACGCTCAGATCACTTCGTCGCGTTGTAGGCCAGCTGCTCCTGGGTCAGCTGGAAGCCGACCAGCAGCTCGAAGCTCGCCTTGGCCATCGCCGCGCGCACCGTCGGATCGGTCATCGGATCGACGGTGGCATCGGCATCGTCGGCGTTGCGCTTGCGGATCAATTTGTTGCGGATGTTCTCCGGCAGGGTTGCCTCGGCGCGATTGACGGTGGCGCTCGCCTGGCCGTTGGCGGTGGCGAGCAGCTGGCCGTCGTCGAAGTGGACAGAGATTCGACTGATCGACTTCGACGCGACCTCGGTGCCGCCGTGCATCACCACCGCGAAATAGGGCAGCACCACGTCGCGGCTCCCATGCGGATCGCTGCGCCGCGCCTCGACCTTGAAGGTCACATTGCTGTTGAGGTTGGGCGATTCGGCCGCCTCGTCCCTGTTCGGCTTCTTGCCGTTGTCCTCGCTGTCGTCGCACTGGCCGTGCACGTCGGTGAGGACGGCCACGACATCGATCGCGCTCGCATCCCGGCTCTGCGCCGGATTGAAGAGCGTCACGTCGCCGGCATAGGCCGGAACGCCGACGGCCGGGCAGCTGGTGCGCTTCACCTCCTGGCCGATCGAGCCGCCGATCGCGGTGATGTCATTATCCTTGGCGCAGCCTGCGAGGACCAAGGGAGCGAGCAGGAGGGCGAGCGGCAGGCGCTTGGTCATCGACAAGAGGGCATGTCCTGAATGGGGAACGGTCGGGCGCGGATCATAGGAAGCGCCTTCCGTGCAGGCAAGCAATCGCGTAAGGGCTTCCCCGAGATGATCCAGGCCGACACCGCTGCTCTCGAACCCGTCGCCGGCGGGCTTCCCCCGCTCGACCTGCTGATCGCCGCCCCGCGCGGCTTCTGCGCCGGCGTGGACCGGGCGATCCGCATCGTCGAGCTGGCGATCGAGAAATACGGCGCGCCGGTCTATGTGCGGCACGAGATCGTCCACAACAAATATGTCGTGGACGAACTGCGCGAGAAGGGCGCGATCTTCGTCGAGGAGCTGGACGAGGTGCCGGACGATGCGCCGGTGGTCTTCTCCGCGCACGGCGTGCCCAAGATCGTGCCGTTCAAGGCGTCCGAGCGCGGCCTGACCTGGCTGGATGCGACCTGCCCGCTCGTCTCCAAGGTCCATCGCCAGGCCGAGCGGCTGTCCGAACAAGGCCGCCACATCCTCTTCATCGGCCACGAAGGCCACCCCGAGGTGATCGGGACGCTGGGGCAGTTGCCCGACGGCGCGATGACGCTGGTGGAGACCGAGGCGGACGTCGCCGCGCTGGAGGTGGCCGATCCCGCCAACCTCGCCTTCCTCACGCAGACCACGCTCTCGGTGGACGACACCGCCGCGATCGTCGAGGCGCTCAAGCGACGCTTCCCGATGATCCAGGGGCCGCGGGGCGAGGATATCTGCTACGCCACCTCGAACCGGCAGGCGGCGGTGAAGACGATCGCCCACCGGTGCGATGCCATGCTGGTGATCGGCGCGCCCAACTCCTCCAACTCGCTGCGCCTCGTCGAAGTGGCCGAGCGCGAGGGCGCGCGGGCGATGCTGGTCCAGCGCGGCGAGTGCATCGATTTCGACTGGCTGAAGGGCGTCCGCACGCTCGGCATCACAGCCGGCGCCTCCGCGCCGGAAGTGCTGGTGCGCGAGGTGGTCGATCGCCTCGCCACCCGCTATGCGGTCCGCGAGCTCGAGGTGGAACACACGATCGAGCGCATGATCTTCAAGCTGCCGCGCGGGCTCGCCGCCTGAGCGGCGGCACACGCGGGGGAAGCGAGTGGCGGTCTACACCCATGTTCCGGCCGAGGAGATGGCCGAACTGCTGGCGCGATATGGCGTCGGCGCGCTGCGATCGTTCAAGGGCATCGCCGAGGGCGTCGAGAACAGCAATTATCTGGTCGAGGCCGAGGGCGCGCGCTTCATCCTGACGCTCTACGAGAAGCGTGTGGATGCGGGCGACCTGCCCTTCTTCCTCGCGCTCCTCGATCATCTCGCCGATCGCGGCCTGCCGGTGCCGAGGGCACTCAAGGACAAGGATGGCGTCCAGATCCAGACGATCGCGGGACGTCCCGCCTGCCTGATCGAATTTCTGGAGGGGGTGTCGCTCTCCCATCCCACGCCCGCACAAGCCCGGGCAACGGGTGAAGCGCTCGGGCGGATGCACGGCGCGCTCGCCGATTTCGCACCGGAGCGGCCCAACACGCTCGGCCTCGCCGGCTGGCATGACCTGGCGGGGCGCTGCGGCACGGCCGTGGACGAGATCGCACCCGACTTCTCGAAGCGCATCGCCGACGAACTCGCCTGGCTCGATGCGCGTTGGCCCGCCGACCTGCCGCATTCGGTCATCCATGCCGATCTCTTTCCCGACAATGTGCTGATGCTCGGCGATCGGGTGACGGGCATGATCGATTTCTATTTCGCCTGCTCGGAGATCCGGGCCTGGGATGTGGCGGTGACGCACAGCGCCTGGGCCTTTTCGTCCGATGGACGCGATTTCGATGTGGGCGTCGGAAAGGCGCTGCTCGAAGGCTATCAGGCGGCGCATCCGCTCACCGACGCCGAGCGTGCCGCTCTCCCCGTGCTGGCGCGCGGATCGGCTCTCCGCTTCACGCTGACGCGTACGTGGGACTGGCTCAACACGCCGGCCGATGCACTCGTCACTCGCAAGGACCCGCTTGCCTTCCTGCGCCGGCTCGATTTCTACGCCCAGCATCCGGAGTGCTTTTCCGCGTGACCGACGAACTGCCGCTGGTTTCCATCTTCACCGACGGCTCGTGCAAGGGCAATCCCGGCCCCGGCGGCTGGGGCGCGCTGCTGCGCACGGGCGAGACCGAGAAGGAGCTCTCCGGAGGCGAAGCGCTCACCACCAACAACCGCATGGAGCTGACCGCCGCGATCCGTGGGCTGCAGGCGCTGAAGCGCCCCTGCCGGGTGCTGCTCACCACCGACAGCCGCTATGTGATGGACGGCCTGACCAAGTGGATTCATGGCTGGCGCAAGAACGGCTGGAAGACCGCCGACAAAAAGCCGGTCAAGAATGCCGATCTCTGGCAGGAGTTGCTCGCCGCCGCCGCCCCGCACCGGGTCGAGTGGAAATGGGTGAAGGGCCATGCCGGGCATGACGAGAATGAGCGGGTCGACCAGCTGGCGAGTAATGAGGCGCTGAAGTTTCGCTGATCGGCCCGAATCGACCGAGGACGCCGTTCATGCTGAGGAGCCGCTGAGCCTGTCGAAGCGGCGTCTCGAAGCACATTGCGCATGCCCTTCGAGACGGGCCTTCGACCACGCTGCGCTCCGCTCCGGCCCTCCTCAGGGCGAACGGGGTGTTCATTCTTTCATGCTTCTGGCGCCCGCCGATCCAGAAAATCGTCGATCGCGGCCAATGCCGGCAGGCGATTCTCGTCGGCCTCGCGCAGCAGTTCGTGGCGGCCGGTGGGGAAGAGCTTCAGCTCTGCGTCCGGCAATCGCTTCGCCGCAGCTGCGATCGCCTCGTCGCGGACCAGCTTGTCGAGCCCGGCGGCGAGCAGCAGCACCGGCGTGCGCACCCCCTCCAGCTCGCCCTTGCCGGCGATGCGACGGTCGCCGGCCAGCGCCGCGCCGATCCAGTTCCAGGTCGGCGGGCCCATCGCGATGCCGGGGATGGCCCGCTTCCAATATTGCGAATCCTCGTAGCGCGGCTTGCTGGCGGTAAGCCGCAGATATCGGCGCGGATTGGAATAATTGTCGCGGAAGATCGCGCGGTGGCCGAGCCGCGCCAGCTTCGCGCTGCCGACCACCGCGCTCGCCACGATCCGCGGGATGTACCCGGTGTTGAGCGCCAGCATCGGCGCGACCAATACCAGCGCGTCGACGGTCAGCCCCCTCTCGGCGCAGGCGCGCAGCGCGACATGGCCGCCCATCGAATGCGCGACCAGCACGTGCGGGCCCGGCGTCCGCGCCTTCCAGTCGGCCACGAAATCGGCGAGATCGTCGATCAGCGGATCGAAGCTCAGCCGGTCGTCGGGATCGAGCGTGCCGGTGAAGGCACGCGATCCGCCCTGCCCTCGCCAGTCGAACCCCTCGATATCCCAGCCGAGGCCGTGCCAGTGATCGCAGGCTTCCAGATATTTCTCGATATAATCGGCCCGACCCGACTGAAACAGCAAGCTGCCCCGCCTCACCCGCTCCGCCGGCCAGCGATAGGCGCGGTGCGGCCAGCCGTCCGCCGCGCGCCAGACGCCGAAATCCAGCCCATCCGGATAGGCACGACGATCGAATTCCGATTCGGATGAAAGGGTAGCGGTCATTTTTCCGCTGGTTACGGTTTGGCAAGCGGTGCCGTCTAGTAGGAGCGGTCATGCACACCGCGCTCACCGGACTCCTGACCAGCGGCCTGATCGCCGCGTTGATCTACGCCACGTGGACGGATATCCGCGCGCGGATCATCCCGAATCCACTCAACGCCGGCATCGCGCTAGTCGCGCCGCTCTGGTGGTGGGCCTGCGGGGTGGCGCCGTGGCCGGGCATCGCGATCCAGCTCGCAGTAGCAGGCGTCGCCCTGCTGATCTTCGCGGGTGCCTTCGCGATCGGCGCGATGGGTGGCGGCGACGTCAAGCTGATCGCGGCGCTGGGCCTGTGGCTCGCCCCGCTCGATTTCATGAAGATGATCGTATGGATGTCGATCGGCGGCGGAATCCTCACCGTCGCAATGCTCGCGCGACACAGGCTGCGCCGAATCGAGACCCCGCTAGAAATTCCTTACGGGGTCGCAATAGCGCTCGCGACCATTCCAGTGCTCGCCGAACCGTATTTTAACCAATTCGCGCGATGAAGCTCAATCGCAACTGAACCTAGGCCTGCAGGGGGCGGAAAACGTCATGGACGGAAAGAAGATCGCATTGCTGGTGGGCGCGTTGTTCGTCGCCGCAGTGACAGCCATCATGGCGAAGAACATGTTCGGCACGGCCGCTGCTCCGCAGGCCGTCGCCGCCATGGCGCCGCAGCCCACCGGGCCGCAGGTCCTCGTCGCGACCAAGCCGCTGCCGGTCGGCACCATCCTGGGGCCGGACTCGGTGCGCTTCCAGCCCTGGCCGAAGGATCTGGTCGACGGCGCCTATTACGTGAAGGGCAATGAGGGCGCCGATCCCGAGAAGCTGATCGGCACCGTCGTCCGCTCCGAAGTCACCGCCGGCCAGCCGGTCACCCAGGGCTCGCTCGTCTCCCCGCAGGATCGCGGCTTCCTCGCCGCCGCCCTGACGCCGGGCATGCGCGCCGTCACCGTCTCGGTGGGTGGCGCCTCGGGCGTCGCCGGCTTCGTCTTCCCGGGCGACCGCGTCGACCTGGTGCTGACCACCGACGTGAACGTCAACGCCACCGCCTCGACCGCCGCGAGCTCGCCGATTCAGGTCCAGGTGAAGGACGATCGCCCGCTGCAGACCTCCGAGACGATCATGCGCAACGTCCGCGTGCTCGCCACCGACCAGCGCTACGACAATCAGCCGACGCCCGAAGGCAAGACGCAGGTGTCGAACTTCTCGCTGGTGACGCTCGAGACGACGCCGAAGATGGCGGAGAAGATCGCGGTCGCGCAGAAGCTCGGCTCGCTTTCGCTCTCGCTGCGCCCGCTCGCCGATACCACCACCGATCTCGAGAAGGCGATCGCCGCCGGCGACATCAACGTGCCGGCCGGCACCGATCCCAAGGCCGAGAAGAAGATGGTGCTCGATGTCGCCAGCGAGCCGCAGGACTCGTCGACCACCTTCACCACCGGCGCCGAGGTCTCGCGCTTCGCCCGTGGTGCGGGCCGTGGCGGCAACATGTTCGCGCAGAACGGCGGCCGTTCGGCCCCGGCTGCGATGCTCGCTCCGGCAGCTCCGCCGGTCATCCATGTCGCTCGCGGCAACGCCGTCACCGACACGCCCGTGGGGGGTAAGTGAAAATGTCGATGCTGAAGATCACGCGCCATGGCGCGGCCGGCTCCGCGCTGGCTGCCGTCCTGGCCCTGGGCCTCGCCGCGATCCCCGCGGTTCCGGCCTCCGCCAAGTGGCACCCGGCCCCGAAGCGCGCCCGGCTTACCAGGGTCTCGGCCCCGGTCGCCGCGCCGCTCACCGGCCAGGTGATCACGCTCTCCACCGGCCGCGGCCAGCTGATCATGCTGCCCCGCCCGATGAGCGACCTGTTCGTGGCTGATCCCAACATCGCCGATGTCCAGGTCCGCTCGCCCACCCGCCTCTATGTGTTCGGCAAGGGCGCCGGCGAGACGACCCTCTCGGCGACGTCCAAGGACGGCGCGGTGGTGTTCGCCGCGACCATCCGCGTCGGCACCAACATCGGCAACGTCCAGCAGATGCTGAAGGTCGCCATGCCCGAGGCGCAGATCGTCGCGACGCCGATGAACGGCGTGGTGGTACTCACCGGCACGGTGCAGGCGCCCGACGACATCGAGGAGGCCAGCCGCCTCGTCCAGGCCTTCGTCGGCAAGGACATACAGGTGGTCAGCCGCCTGAAGACGGCGACGCCGCTGCAGGTGATGCTGAAGGTCCGCTTCTCCGAGGTGAACCGCGACCTGTCGAAGAATATCGGGTTCAACATCCTGACACGCGACACGTCGGGCAGCGGCTTCCTGTTCGGCGCCTCGCAGGGCAATGCGGGCACGATCTCGACCGTGCCCGGAACGCCCACCCCCGGTGGCCCGGTCGACAGCAACGGCGCGCACATCGGCGACACGCTCTACAATCTTGCGGCGGCCGCTTCGGGCACGACCCGCTTCGGCTTCATGGGCCACATGCTCGGCCTCGACATCCTGACCGCGCTCGATCTCGCCGAGACCGACGGCTATGCGACCACGCTCGCCCAGCCGACGCTGACGGCGCTCTCGGGCGAAACCGCCAGCTTCCTGGCGGGCGGCGAGATCCCGATCCCGGTTCCGCAGTTCCAGGGCGTGACCACCATTGAATACAAGCAGTACGGCGTCAGCCTCGCCTTCACCCCGACGGTGCTGGGCGACGGCCGCATCTCGCTGCGAGTCCGCCCGGAAGTGTCGCAGCTGACCTCGTCCACGGTCAGCATCCAGGGCTACCAGATCCCGGGCCTCACCACCCGGCGCGCGGAGACGACGGTGGAACTCGGCTCCGGCCAGAGCTTCGTGATCGGCGGCCTGCTCAACAACAACACGTCGAACTCGGTGAACAAGGCGCCGTTCCTGGGCGACCTACCGATCCTCGGCCAGCTCTTCCGCTCGAACGGCTGGAAGCGCTCCGAGAGCGAGCTCGTCATCGTGGTCACGCCGTACCTGGTGAAGCCGGTCAGCGACAGCAAGATCGCGCTGCCGACCGACGGCTACCGCATGGGCACCGACGCGCAGGAAGTCCTGCTCGATCAGCATAGCGACAGCACGCCTGCCAAGAAACGCGCCAAGCCCGTCGCGACGCCGCCCGTCACCCAGCCGGCGGTCGGCCCCGGCTTCTCCGGCAACTGAGGACAACGCTCATGGCACACAGCATCTCCAAGCTCCGCGCCGCGACGGCGGCTGTCGCTCTCCTCGTCGGCGCGGGCGCGGCCCATGCCGAAGGGCCGGTCAACCGCAGCGTGGACTCGGTCCACCAGCCGATCGTCAACCGCACCGATTACGTACTCGACGTCGCCGCGACCCCGTCGGGCCTGGCGCCGGGCGAGATCGATCGCCTCGCCGGCTGGTTCGACGGCCTCGGCCTCGGCTATGGCGACACCATCACGCTCGACGATCCGTCGGGCTGGCGCGGCGGTGCCGCGCAGGACACGGTGGGCGGCGTCGTCGCCCGCTACGGCATGCTCGTCAGCCACGAGGGCGCGCCTGTGACGGTCGGCCACCCGGCCCCGGGCACGATCCGCGTCGTGGTCAGCCGCGCGGTCGCGCATGTCGAGGGCTGCCCGGATTACCGCCGCGGCAACTTCGCCGACGTCGCGGGCTCGACGGCCTCCAACTACGGCTGCGCCACCGCCACAAACCTGGCGGCGATGATCGCCAATCCGCAGGATCTGGTCGAGGGTCACTCCTACGATCGCGCGGCCGACGCCAATCTCAGCGTGAAGGCGATCAAGGCCTATCGCGACGCCGCGACCACTGGCGCCGGCGGCCTGAAGGAAGTCAGCAGCAAGTCGTCGGGAGGCAATTGATCATGAACGCCCCGTTCCATCCCCGTTCCGCGGCGCTGCGCGATCCGTTCGCGGCGTTCGTGTGCGACGACCAGACCGCCGACGCGCTGCGCCCCGTGGCCATCGAGATGGGCTGGCCACCGGAGAAGGTGCACAAGGGCGGCCTGCGCAATGCGGTGCAGACGCTCGCCGTTTCCGCCTCGCCGATGATCCTGTTCGTCGACATGTCGGAGAGCGGCGATCCGCTCAACGACATCAACGCGCTGGCCGAGGTCTGCGAGCCGGGCACGGTGGTGATCGCCTCCGGCCAGGTCAATGACGTGCGTCTGTATCGCGATCTCGTCGCGAGCGGCATCCAGGACTATCTGCTGAAGCCGTTCAGCCCGGATCAGGCGCGCGAGGCCTTCGCGCACGCGCAGCTGACCCTGTCCGGCCCGCGCACTCCCGAGCATGTCGCCGACCGCCCGCACCTGGTGGCGGCGGTGATCGGCGTGCGCGGCGGCGTCGGCGCCTCGACGGTCGCGTCGTCGCTCGGCTGGCTGATGGGCGAGAATGAAGGGCGCTCGACCGCGCTGCTCGATCTCGACATCCACTTCGGCACCGGCGCGCTGGCGTTCGACGTCGAGCCGGGCCGCGGCCTGACCGATGCGATCGAGAATCCGAGCCGCATCGACGGCCTGTTTATCGAGCGCGCGATGGTGAAGGCCACCGAGAAGCTCTCGGTGCTCTCCGCCGAGGCGCCGCTGAACCAGCCGCTGCTGACCGACGGATCGGCCTTCTACCAGCTCCAGGAGGAACTGAAGGCCGCGTTCGAATCGACCGTCCTCGATCTGCCGCGCCACATGCTGATCCAGCATCCCCACCTGCTGCACGACACCCAGTCGGTGGTGCTGGTCACCGAGCTGACGCTGGCCGCCGCGCGCGACACGATCCGCATGCTGAGCTGGCTGAAGGCCAACACGCCAGGCGCGCAGGTGACGGTCGTCGCCAACCGCGTCGTCGCCAGCGCAGGCGAGATCAGCCGCAAGGAGTTCGAGGATTCGATCGAGCGCAAGGTCGATCTGGCGATCCCCTACGACGCGAAGCTGTTCACCCAGGCTGCCAAGCTGGGCAAGCCGCTCGCCGAGGTCGCCAAATCGAACAAGACCGGCGCTCCGCTGGTCGAGCTCGCGCGCAGCATCAGCCGCGCGGCCGAGGCCGGCGAGGGCAAAGATGCCGGCGGCGAGGGCAAGTCGCTGATGGACAAGCTCGGCGACTTCAAGTCGCTGCTGCCCAAGCGCAAGGCGAAGTGATGATCCGGGCCGCCGCCCCCGTCATGGGGCGGCGGCTACGGTGGGTTCAAGGTTACGGGAAGGCGATCGGCTGATGTTTTCGGCATTGCTCATGGCATTCAGCGGCTGCGTCTCGCTCGGCCTGATCTTGCTCGCCTTCTCCGGCCCGAACGCGGCCAAGGCGAAGACCCGCCGTATGGAGGGCCTGAAGAACCGGCATTCGGGCTTCAGCACCGAAGCCGCGATGCAGGCGCAGATGCGCCGCCAGCTGACCCAGCGCGACAGCAAGATGGACGGTTACGCCAACCGCTTCCTGCCCAAGCCCGACATGCTGCGCCTGCGCCTCCAGCAGACCGGCAAGAGCTGGACGATGGGCCAGTATTTTATGGTCTGCCTCGGCATCGCAGCCGTGGTGGCGCTGCTGCTGATCATCGAGCATGTGCCGATCGCGATCGGCCTGTTCGCCGGCCTCGCCGTCGGCATGGGCCTGCCGCACAAGGTGATCGGCATGCTGATCAAGCGCCGCGTCGCCCAGTTCAACTCCAAGTTTCCGGACGCGATCGAGCTTCTGGTGCGCGGCCTGCGCTCGGGTCTGCCGATCACCGAGACGCTGAGCGTCGTCGGCCACGAGGTGCCCGGCCCGGTCGGCGTCGAGTTCCGCCTGATCGGCGACCGCATCAAGATCGGCCGCACCATGGAAGCGGCGATGCAGGAAACGGCCGATCGACTCGGCACGCCCGAATTCCAGTTTTTCTGCATCACGCTGCAGATCCAGCGCGAGACCGGCGGCAACCTCGCCGAGACGCTCGCCAACCTGGCCGACGTGTTGCGCAAACGCGCGCAGATGAAGCTGAAGATCAAGGCGATGTCGTCGGAATCGAAGGCCTCGGCCTATATTGTCGGCTCGCTGCCCTTCTTCGTGTTCGGCACGGTCTATTTTATGAATCCGAACTACATGATGGGCTTCTTTCACGAGACGCGCCTCATGATCGCCGGCGGCATCGGCCTGACGTGGATGGGCATCGGCGCCTTCATCATGGCCAAGATGGTCAACTTCGAGATCTGAGGCGGGAGCAAGAGACATGGGAAACCACCCCTCCATCCTCGGCATCGACGCCATGGTGCTCGGCACCTTCATGGCGGCGATGGCCTGCATCGCGGTGCTGTTCGCGCTCTATCTCGCGACCACCGTGCGCGATCCGATGGCCAAGCGCGTCAAGGCGCTCAATGAGCGCCGCGAGCAGCTGAAGCTCGGCATCACCGCCTCCACCTCGAAGCGCCGCGCGAAGCTCAACGCGCGCAACGAAGCGACCGACAAGATGCGCTCGGCGCTGTCCGGGCTGAAGGTGCTGCAGGAAAGCCAGCTCAAGGCCGCGCAGATCAAGCTGCTGCAGGCCGGCATCCGTTCGAAGGACGCCGCCGTCGCGGTGATCTTCGCGCGCATGGTGCTGCCGATCGTGATCGGCGGCACCGCGATCATCGGCGTGTATCTGCTCGGCTGGTTCCCGGCCTGGGGTCCGCTCAAGCATTACGGCTTCGTCGCCGGCGCGCTGGTGCTGAGCTACAAGGGCCCGGACATCTGGCTGAAGAACAAGATCACCAAGCGATCGAGCGAGATCCGCAAGGGCCTGCCGGACGCGCTCGACCTGCTGGTCATCTGCGCCGAGGCCGGCCTTACCGTCGACGCCGCCTTCGGCCGCGTCGCGAAGGAGCTGGGCAAGGCCTATCCCGAGCTCGGCGACGAGTTCATGCTGACCGCGATCGAGCTCGGCTTCCTCACCGAGCGCCGCCAGGCCTTCGAGAACCTGTCCACCCGCGTGGCGCTGGATTCGGTGCGCGGCGTCGTCACCACCATGATCCAGACGGAGAAATACGGCACCCCGCTCGCCTCGGCGCTGCGCGTGCTGTCGGCCGAGTTCCGCAACGAGCGCATGATGCGCGCCGAGGAAAAGGCCGCGCGCCTCCCCGCGATCATGACCGTGCCGCTGATCCTGTTCATCCTGCCGGTGCTGTTCATCGTGATCCTCGGGCCGGCGGCCTGCTCGATCAGCGACGCCATGTCCTCGGGCAAGATGGGGTAACTTTGTCGCGGGTCCGGCCCGCTCCCCCGCCCAGCCTCCCGACGCAATCATACTGACGTCGGGAGGCTGGGCGGGGAGCGGGCCGGTGCCGTCTCAAACGATCCGGCGGGAACGTCGCCCCCTCTTCGTCGGTTCTGCCTCCGTAACAAGAGGAGGCTGCCATGGGCTTCACCCCGAACCAGTGGGCGATCGTCGCCCTCGTGCTCATCCTGGGCTGGCTGATCGGCCTGCTCTCCCGCTCCGGCGGCGCCAAATGGCGCCGCGCCTACGATGCCGAGCTGGCCGAGCGGCGCAGCGCGGAAAGCCAGCTCGCCGCCGCCCGCGAGCGGATCGCCGTGCTGGAACGGCAGGTGGCGGGCCATCCCGTCGGCCCCGGCACGGCGGGCGCGATCGGTGCCGCCGCTGCCGGAAATCGTGATGATCTCGCGCTGATCCGGGGCGTCGGGCGGAGCGGCGAGACCAATCTCAACGACGCCGGCATCTACCGCTATCGCCAGATCGAGGCGCTGTCCGATTCCGACGCAGCCACGTTGGAGACACGTCTCGGCATGAAATCCGGCACGATCGCCTACGAGGAATGGCGCGAGCAGGCCGCGTTGCTGCGCGAGAAGGGCGTCGACGCCCACCGCACGCGCTGGGGCACGCCCGCCTGACGCCCGGAGCCTAGACAAACGGGCCGCATCCATCCAAGGATCGCGGCCCTATGCACGACATCATCGGCCACGTCGCGACGTGGATCATCTCCGTGATTTCCGCGATGGGCTATTGGGGCGTTGCGCTGCTGATGGCGATCGAGAGCGCATGCATCCCGCTCCCGTCCGAGATCATCATGCCGTTCGCGGGCTATCTCGTCTCGATCGGCCAGCTCAACCTGATCGGCGTGGCCACGGCGGGCGCGATCGGCTGCAACCTCGGATCGATCCCGGCTTACTATGCCGGCAAATATGGCGGGCGCGCCTTCATCCTGAAATGGGGCAAGTGGGTGCTGATCGGCGCCGACGAGCTCGACAAGGCGGAGCGCTTCTTCGCGCGGTTCGGCAATTTCTCGATCCTGATCGGGCGCATGCTGCCGGTGATCCGCAGCTTCATCGCCTTCCCCGCCGGCATGGCGCGGATGAACCAGCTACGCTTCCACATCTACACCTTCATCGGCAGCTGGCCGTTCTGCTACGTGCTGGCGCTGATCGGCAAGCATATGGGCGCGGCGTGGAACAACGACCCGCAGCTCAAGGCGGTGATGCACAAGCTCGATCTGGTGGTGGTCGGCGCGATCGTGCTCGCCGGCGCCTTCTACGTCTGGCATCGCGTCCGGGCGATGCGGAAGGGCTGAGCCCTCTCCCGTTTTTCACGGGAGAGGGCCAGAGAAGTCAGCCCTGCTGGGCGCGGGGCTGGCCACCGCCGTTGCCGCCGCGACCACGACCGCCGCGACGGCGGCCATTGCCCCCGTTACCACTATTCCCGCCGGGGCCGGAGCGCTGCGGGCGCTCGCCGCTGCCATTCTGCTCGGCACGATCGGGGCGACCGGCCTCGACCGGGCTCCAGTTGGAGCGCTGCGGGCCGGGATGGCCGCGCCCGCCGAGGGGGTTCGCAACCGGGCCGCGCGGCGAGGCGTCACGCGAGGTCTCGCGGTTGGTGCCGCCGCGATGGACCTGGCCGTGCTGCGGACGGCCACGACCACCGCCGCGCCCGTCGTTGCGGCCGCGCGAGCCCAGCGCATCGCGCTCGCGATCGTCCTTGGTGCCCATTTTCGGCAGCGGCAGGCGCTTCAGCTCGACGACGAAATTCTCGGGCAGCGGCAGCTCGGTCGGGTGAACCCGGGTGAGCTTGGTCACGTCCTTCATGTTGCCGCGCTCTTCGGGCGAGACGAACGCCATCGCCATGCCTGAGGCGCCGGCGCGCGCGGTGCGGCCGATGCGGTGGACATATTGTTCGGGCACGTCAGGGATGTCGAAGTTGAAGACGTGGGTGACGCCGTCGACGTCGATGCCGCGCGCGGCGATGTCGGTGGCGACCAGGATCGGGGCCGAACCGTCGCGGAAGGCGGCGAGCGCCTTCTCGCGCTGCGGCTGGCTCTTGTTGCCGTGGATCGCGGACGCATTGATGCCCGCCGCGCCGAGGTGGCGGACGATGCGGTCGGCGCCATGCTTGGTGCGGCTGAAGACGAGCGCGCGGCCGATCTCCAGCTCGCGCAGCTTGAGCGTCAGCAGCGCCTGCTTCTCGGCCTGGTTGACGTAGGTCAGGAACTGCTCGACGCGCTCGGCGGTCGAGGCGACGGGCGCCACCGCGACCTTCACCGGATCGGTCAGGAACTTGTCGGCGAGCTCGCCGATCGTCTTGGGCATGGTCGCCGAGAAGAAGAGCGACTGGCGCTGCTTGGGGAGCAGCGGCACGATCCGCTTGAGCGCGTGGATGAAGCCGAGATCGAGCATCTGGTCGGCCTCGTCGAGCACGAAGATCTCGACTGCGCGCAGGCTCAACGCGCGCTGGTCGATCAGATCGAGCAGGCGGCCCGGCGTGGCGACGAGGATGTCGACGCCGATCTGCATCTGGCGGATCTGACGGCCGACGGGCACGCCGCCGAACACCGTCGCGACCGACAGCTTCAGGTTCTTGCCATAGGCGCGCATCGAATCGGCGATCTGCGAGGCGAGCTCGCGAGTCGGCGCCAGCACCAGCATGCGGCACGTCTGCGGCAGCGCGCGCTTCGGATTGGCCGAGAGGTGGTGGAGCGCCGGCAGCGCGAAGGCCGCGGTCTTGCCGGTGCCGGTCTGTGCGATGCCGAGCAGGTCGCGGCCCTTGAGCAGCGGCGGAATGGCCTGCGCCTGGATCGGCGTCGGCGTCACATAGCCCTCGGAATCGAGCGCGGCCTGGATCGGGGCCGCGAGGCCGAGGTCGGAAAATTGGGTCAAGGTTGGTAGTCCATATGCATGGCCGCACGCAGCTCCCCGAACGGGAGGCGCGGCAGCGGGTTCGATGACGACCCGCGTGAAAGGGGTAGCCCTCAGGCAAAGCGTCGCGCTGGGACCGGCTGCTCGATCCGCCCATTTCTCGGGCGGCGCGCTTCACGCGGCACCGGTCCACGGCCATGCGAGCCGTCGACGCGCGGGTCCTATGGCGTGTTGCGTTGCAAAAAGCAACATGAACCTCTTGTAAGTTGCCATTCGAAACGGAACTGGCGATCCATACGAGCGTTGCGTCGCGAAAATGGGAGGTAACCCATGAATGACATGACCCGGGTCGCGCGCCGGACGGCGACCTCCATACCCCCGGCCTTCGCAGTGCCGAAGCGGCCCTTCATCCTGCGCGCCGGCAAGCGGATCCGTCGGCAGGTCGATGCGATCGTCGCGCGATCCTCGCGGGTGCCGAACGACCCGGTACTCGATCCCGCCCTCTTCTCCTGGACGCAGTTGCTGCGCGACAATTGGCGGGCGATCCGCGAGGAAGCGCTGGCCGTCACACGGAACGAGGAGGCCGTGCCCGCGCTGCGCAAGGTTTCGCCCGATCACGCCCGCATCGCCGAGGACGACAAGTGGCGCAGCTTCTTCCTGATCGGATACGGCGCGCGGATCGAGGAGAATATCGCGCGCTGCCCGAGGACGGCGGCGGTGCTGGCGCAGGTGCCGGGGCTGAACAGCGGCTTCTTCTCGATCCTGCGGCCGGGCACGCACATCCCCGAGCATCGCGGCGTCACCAAGGGACTGATGACCTGCCATCTCGGCCTGCAGGTGCCGACGAGCGGATCGGTGCGGATGAAGGTCGGGCCGGAGACGGTGGGATGGGCCGAGGGTGAAACGCTGGTCTTCGACGATACGTATCACCATGAGGTCTGGAACGACACCAATGAGACCCGGATCGTGCTGCTGGTCCAGTTCGAGCGTCCCTTGCGCCAGCCGGGAAAGCTGGTGGCAGACTTGTTCGTTGGCGGCATTCGCCGATCGGCCTTCGTTAAGGAGGCCACCGACAATATCGCGTTATGGGAACAGAGCATTCGCAAGGTCGAGGCGATGGCCAACCTTTGACGACGCACATCGCTTAAAATGAACTTGACATAAGTCGGGCGTTAATCGGCAATTCATTTATTAACGACCGATTTCAATTTATCTTTCCAAACCCTCATTTCATCGCAACAACGGAAGCTCTTTGGGTGTCGAACGGTTGGATCGTGCATGAGCTACGACCAGACCATGCTCCGCCTGGGCTCCACCGCGATCGCCGCGGTCCTGGCCCTCTCCGCCACCCCGGTGCTCGCGCAGAGCAGCGATGCGTCCAGCGCAGCCGCGCCGGTCGCCATCACGCCGCCGCCGGCTCCGACCGTGACGCCCGCTCCGGCGCCCGACGCTGCGGCGCCGGTGACGCTGAGCGCGCCGGCTGCCGCTACCCCGGCCCCGGCCGCGCCGATGGCGACCTCGTCGCAGCCGGTGATGCACGTCGAGGATGCCAGTGCCGACAGCACTCCGACGGCTTCTACCGCAGCCCCCAAGGCCGCGACGCATCGTGCTGCCGTCAAATCGGACGCTGCGCCGAAGGAAGGCGCGAAGACGACCGCCGCCGCCTCTTCGGCTTCGGCTGTTCCGACGCCCGCTCCGGAAGCGGTGGCTACGACGGCAGCAGCCCCTGCCCCTGCCCCCGCGCCCGTCACCCAGCCGGCTCCCAAGGCCCAACCCGCCGCCGCGCCGAATCCCGCCGCGCAGGGCGTGAGCGATGATACGCTGATGATCGCCGGTGCCGGCGGCCTCGGCATCATCCTGCTCGCCGGCGGCGGTTACGCCCTGATGCGTCGCAAGCGCGACGAAGAGGACTATGTGACGCCGGTCTATGAGCCGGAGGCGCAGGCCCCCGCTCCCGAGCCGGTCGTCGCGGCGCCGGTCGCCATGGCCCCGATCGCGGCGACGCCCGCCCCGACCGAGCCGCTCGTCGAGCAGCCGCTGCCCGAGGGTTTCGACATCTCGCGCTACGGCCGTCACGCGCAGGCCGCCTTCCGTGGCCCGACGCCCGACAACGCCTCGCTGTCGCTCAAGCACCGCCTGAAGCGCGCTGCCTTCTTCGACCAGCGCGAGCGGGCCGCTGTGGAGGCAGGCACCATGCCGGAGGTCGCGGCAGCGATCGAGACCGCGCCGCAGACCATCACCCGCCCGGCACCGGCCGAACAGCTGGTCTATCGCCCGCAGCGGGTGGCGAAGACGGGTTTCCGCCCCGCCTTCCGAACCTCGCCGGCCCGCTAAAGCTGCCCAGGCGAATCGACCGCCGCTCCGCATCGCGGGGCGGCGGTCTTGCGTCGTTCGACTTTCTCTATCGGGACGAACAGCTTTTCGAGGCTTGCGCCCGCCAGCCCGACGCCCCAAGTGGGCGCCATGCTGATCGAGACTGAAACGACGCCCAACCCGTCGACGCTCAAGTTCCTCCCCGGTCGTCCGGTGATGGAAGCTGGCACCCGCGATTTCGCCGATCCGGAGGAGGCCGAAACCTCTCCGCTCGCCGAGGCGCTGTTCACGCTGGGCGATGTCGAGGGCGTGTTCTTCGGCCGGGATTTCGTCTCGGTGACGGTCGGTGCCGGCAGTGACTGGCGCGATGCCAAGCCGCAAGTGCTCGGCGTGCTGCTCGATCACTTCGCCGGCGGTGCGCCACTGTTCCGCGACCTCCCCAATAACGGTATCGACGTGGCCGGCGACGAGGAACTGCCCTCCGACCCCGAGGATGCCGACATCGTCGACCAGATCAGGGACCTGATCGACACCCGCGTTCGCCCGGCCGTGGCCAAGGACGGCGGTGACATCGTCTATCGCGGCTTCCAGAAGGGCACGGTCTTCCTGGCGATGCATGGCGCCTGCTCGGGCTGCCCCTCCTCCACCGCGACGCTCAAGCAGGGCATCGAGCAGCTTCTGAAGCACTATGTGCCGGAAGTGGCCGAAGTCCGAGCCATCTGACATTCCGCAAGGGGGTCCCATGACCAAGACGCTCGACGACGCCGGCCTCGACCTGATCTTCCGCGGCGCGCGCACGTACAACGGCTATACCGATGCGCCCGTCACCGAGGGCGACCTGCGCGCGATCTGGGACCTGATGAAATGGGGCCCG
Source organism: Sphingomonas chungangi (assembly GCF_013778325.1). GTDB lineage: Bacteria > Pseudomonadota > Alphaproteobacteria > Sphingomonadales > Sphingomonadaceae > Solisphingomonas > Solisphingomonas chungangi. Next base: position 79,340 of record NZ_JACEIB010000008.1, read on the forward strand.
ACCTCGGCCAACATGTCGCCGGCGCGCATCGTCTGGGTGACGACGCCGGAGGCCAAGGAGAAACTGGCCGTCCTCACCTCCTCCACCAATGCCGACAAGATCCGCAAGGCGCCCGTCACCGCGATCATCGGCATGGACATGGAATTCTACGAGAAGCTGCCGCAACTCTTTCCGCACGTCGATGCACGGCCCTGGTTCGTCGGCAACGACGCGCTGATCGAAAGCGGCGCCTTCCGCAACAGCACGCTGCAGGGTGCCTATCTGATCGTCGCTGCCCGTGCGCTGGGCTTCGACACCGGCCCGATGTCCGGCTTCGACAACGCCAAGGTCGACGCGGCGTTCTTCGCGGGCACACCGGTCAAGTCCAACTTCATCTGCACCCTGGGCTTCGGCGATCCCTCGACCGTCTTCGATCGGCTGCCCCGGCTTGACTTCGAGGACGCCAACAGCATCCTCTGACGGGATGATCCTGGCGATCGACACTGCCACCGCCGCCTGCTCCGCCGCCCTGATCGAAGGCGACGGGGTGCCCCTTGCCGTGTCCGAAACGGTGGGACGCGGCCATGCCGAGCGGCTGGTGCCGATGGTCGAGGCGCTGCTGCGCGATGCCGGCGGCGTGGTGCCGGACGCGATCCTGGTCGATTGCGGGCCGGGGAGCTTCACCGGCGTGCGCGTCGGGCTCGCCGCCGCGATCGGCATGGGCATGGGCTGGGGCGTGCCGGTGCGTGGCTGCTCGTCCATGGCACTGGTCGCCGCCGCATGCTTCGCATCCGATCCGGGTCTGGAAGCATGCGCCGTGGCGCTGAACGGCGGCCATGGTGAGCTGTTCGTACAGCGCTTCGCCACCCATCCGTTCGCCATGACCAGCGATCTGGTCTCGCTACCGCCCAGCGAGGCCGCACGTTTCGCTTCCGAAGACGTGGTTGCCGGATCGGGTGCGAGCGCGCTGGTGGAAGCGCGCGGAACCGGCACGGCGATCGATGCCCTGCCCAATGCCGCCTCGGCTTCACTACTGCCGCCCGCCTTCGCCACCCTGCAGCCCCGTCCGCTCTATGGCCGCCCACCCGACGCGAAGCCGAAGGCCGCATGAGCACGCTGCACAGCCCGGCCACCGATCTGATCGAGGGCGGCGTCACCGATCTCGACGAGGTGATGGCGACCATGCAAATCGCTTTCGATCCCGCCTTCGGCGAGGCATGGACGCGCAGCCAGTGCTCCGGCATCCTGGGCCTGAACGGGGTGTGGCTGCTGCTCGCGCGACAGGACGGTCGTGCCGCCGGCTTCGCCCTCTCCCGTGTCGTGCTGGACGAGGCCGAACTGCTGCTGCTCGCCGTGCAGCCCGCCCAACGACGCTTCGGCATCGGCCGCGCGCTGCTCGCCGCCGTGGCGGAGGAAGCACGCTTTCGCGGCGCGGCGCGACTCCATCTCGAAATGCGGGAGGGCAATCCCGCCGCTTATCTCTATGAAGCCGCCGGTTTCGCGGAAATCGGCCGTCGAAAGCGCTATTATCGGGGACGAGACGGATCGTCTTTCGATGCCATCACATTGGCTTGCCGATTATAGACCCCGTAATCCTACAGAGTTAACGAAGAAGAGCTTGCACTTCCGGCAATCATGCGACACAGCAAGCCCAGTTCTCCCCCCAGGGACCAGTGTGTAGCGTCCCTATTGTACGAGGTACCTTAGCATGACCGACGTGGTCGACATGACCGAAACGCTGATCACCCTGACCGCGGACATCGTTTCGGCGCATGTGAGCAACAACAGCGTTGCGGTGAACGATGTCTCCGGGCTGATCCAGAACGTCCACAGCGCCCTCACGCAGCTCGGCACCACGGCTCCGGAGCCCGAGGTGAAGCAGGAGCCCGCCGTTTCCGTGCGCGCGTCGATCAAGCCCGATTATATCGTCTGCCTCGAGGACGGGAAGAAGCTGAAGATGCTCAAGCGGCATCTGATGACCCATTACAACCTGACCCCGGAACAGTATCGCGCCAAGTGGAACCTGCCGGCCGACTATCCGATGGTCGCGCCGAACTATGCCGAGCAGCGCCGCAGCCTCGCCAAGAAGATCGGCCTCGGCACGCGCAAGCGCCGCGGCAAGTAAGGCGCATTTTCGCGGGAAGTGCGAGCGGTTCGCGCTTCCCGTCCCGCGCATCACCGCCTACATGAAGGCCCATGCGCAAGATCGATCTTGAGGCGCTGTGCGCCGAGAAGGGCCTCCGTATCACCGAGCAGCGGCGCGTAATCGCGCGCGTGCTGTCCGAGGCGGAGGATCACCCCGATGTCGAGGAAGTCCATCGCCGCTCGTCGGCGATCGACGCGGGTATCTCGATCGCCACCGTCTATCGCACGGTGCGGCTGTTCGAGGAGGCCGGCATCCTCGAGCGGCATGATTTCGGCGACGGGCGCTCGCGCTACGAGGCCTCGCCCGAGACCCACCACGACCACCTGATCGACGTCGAGAGCGGCAAGGTGATCGAGTTCGTCGACGAGGAGCTGGAGCTGCTCCAGAAGCGCATCGCGGAGAAGCTGGGCTTCCGCCTGGTCGATCACCGGATGGAGCTCTACGGCGTGCCGCTGAGCCGCAAGGACTGACGACGCACGATGCGCGCGTGGGGCCGGCTGGCGCTGATCGTGGCGCTGCTGGCCGTCCATCTGCCGCTGCATGGGCTGTGGCGGCTTTTCCGGCGGCATTCGCCTTGGCCGCGCCTCTTTCTCGGCCGTGTCGCGTGGGCGTGCGGCATCGACGTGCGCGTGGTGGGCCAGCCGCTGGCGGCTGACGTGCTGTACGTCGCCAATCATCTGAGCTGGCTCGACATCCTCGTCATCGCCGGCGCCACCGGCAGCCGTTTCGTCGCCAAGGGCGAGGTGCAGGACTGGCCGGTGATCGGCTGGCTGGCTGGCCTCAACGATACCGTCTTCGTCATGCGTGCCGAGCGCGGCAGGGTGCACGAGCAGGCCGGGCGACTGCGCGAGGCGCTGGCCGAGCACATGCCCGTCACGCTCTTCCCCGAAGGCGGCACCGGGCTCGGCGGGTGCGTCGGCCCATTTCGCGCCTCGCTGCTGGAGGCGCTGCTGCCACCGCTGCCCGGCGTGATGCTCCAGCCGATCGCGCTGGACTACGGTGCCCATGCCCGCGCCATCGCCTGGCCCGACGAGAATGATACGGCGACGGAGGCGATGCGACTGCTCTCGATGCCGGGGCGCCGGACGGCCGTACTCCGCTGCCTGGTGCCGATCGATCCGGCCGGCATGCCGGATCGCAAGCTGCTCTCCAGTGCGGCCCGCGCGGAATTGTGCGCAGCGCTTGGCGAGTCCGCCCCGCTCGCTGTATAGGCGCGCGCCATGTCCCAAACGCGCCCCGTCCCGAAGACCTTCGCGGTCAAGTCCTTCGGTTGCCAGATGAACGTCTATGACGGCGAGCGCATGGCCGAATTGCTCGCCGCGCAGGGCATGTCGGCGGCGAGCGAGGGCGAAGGCGCCGACCTCGTCGTGCTCAACACCTGCCACATCCGCGAGAAGGCGGCCGAGAAGGTCTATTCGGACATCGGCCGCATCGTGAAGGATGCCCGTGAAGACGGCCGCGACAAGCCGCTGATCGCCGTCGCCGGCTGCGTCGCGCAGGCCGAGGGCGCGGAGATCCCGAACCGGGCGAAGGCCGTCGACATCGTCGTCGGCCCGCAGGCCTATCACCGCCTGCCCGAACTGGTGGCGGACGCCGCCGCCGGCCGCTCGGCGCTCGATACGGACATGCCCGCGATCGCCAAGTTCGGCGCGCTGCCCGCCCGCCGCAAGGTCGGCCCCACCGCCTTTCTCACCGTGCAGGAGGGCTGCGACAAGTTCTGCACCTACTGCGTCGTGCCCTATACCCGCGGCGCCGAAATCTCGCGGCCTTGGGGCGAGATCGTCGACGAGGCGAAAGCGCTGGTCGGTGCCGGTGCGCGCGAGATCACCCTGCTCGGCCAGAACGTCAACGCCTGGTCCGGCGAGGACGACACCGGCGCCGCGAAGGGCCTCGACGGCCTGATCCGCGCGCTCGACCGGCTGCCCGGGCTGGAGCGCATCCGCTACACCACCAGCCACCCCAACGACATGACGCAGGGCCTGATCGACGCGCACCGCGACGTGGCGAAGCTGATGCCCTTCCTGCACCTGCCGGTTCAGGCCGGATCGGACCGCATCCTGAAAGCGATGAACCGCAGCCACACGCGCGATTCCTACCTGCGCATCATCGATCGCGTCCGCGCCTCACGGCCGGATATCGCGCTTTCCGGCGACTTCATCGTCGGTTTCCCCGGCGAGACGGAGGCCGAGTTCCGCGAGACGCTCGATCTCGTCGACCGGATCGGCCACGCGCAGGCATTCAGCTTCAAATACAGCCCCCGCCCCGGCACCCCCGCCGCGACGATGGACGGCCAGATCGCACCCGAGGTGATGGACGAGCGGCTCCAGCGCCTGCAGGCCCTGCTCAACGCGCAGCAACACGCCTTCAACCGCGCCACCGTCGGCGCGCGCACCCGCGTTCTGATCGAGCGCAAGGGCAAGCTGCCCGGCCAGATGCTCGGCAAGTCGCCCTGGCTGCAATCGGTCCACCTCCAGACCGATGCGCCGATCGGGACGATGGTGGAGGTCGACATCACTGCCGCCGGGCCAAACAGCCTCGGCGCGGTGGAGCAGGTGCGCGCCGCCGCCTAATCGGCTCGCCAGTCGGCGATGACGATTTCCTGGCCGAGCTTGATGGATAACAGATGGCCGACACCGTCCGCGCGAAGCGTGGCCGACGTGTCGCCATCCTCCACTTCGAAGCATCGCGAACCATCCGCCGCGGGGCACGCGTCCACCGACTCGATTTTCGCGGGGTCGATCGCGGCCATCACCGCCGCGCAGGGCTGCTTGTACCCTTCGCAGGTCATCGCCGCTGGCGGCGTGGCCTGTCCCTGACGCAGCAGCCAAAGGCCCTCCACGAGCGTGTCTTCGTCGGGCGCACCGATGAAGTCGGTCTTGCGGGGATCGATGGCCGCGCAATCCCGGTCGGCCTGGACCTGACCGGCAGCGTCGAGCTTGTCGAGGCTCGCGGGATCGACTGCTCCCCGCAGGCGATAGTGGCTGGTCGATTCGACCGCGCTTGCGGCGACGGGCGTGTCGGCATCGCATGGCCCATCCTCCGCCGGCCGAAAGCGGATCACGACCGTATCGCTGACGCAGACGCCTCTCGTTGCGGTGCCGCGCGGGCGGGTGTAGAACCACAGATCGGAAAGCGGCCTCTTGGGCGGATATCCGGGGCGCCCCCGAAACGGGCTCGGAATCAGGAGATCGGAAAGCTGCGCCATGACCCGCCGCTTCGCCTGCTGGTCCGTGTCCGCGCGGATCTCGGTCTTGCTGATCGGTTCGGCCGCGTGGGCCGCACCGCTCAGGGCCACAAGCAACATCAGACCAGCCCTGCGCATCGTATCCACTCCCCGCCGGACCATCCCGCGCCGGCACCGCACGTCGTGACTCGACGGTCGCAGAAGCGTACCATCATGCGAGATCTCAAGCCCATGGAGTCAGTTATGCGCAGCATGTTGCTTCTCGCCCCCCTGCTCATCGCCGCCGCGCCGCCTGCCGACAAAGCCGGACCCGGCAAGGGCTGCATGAACCATGGCGTCGACTACGCCACCGGCCAACCCGAGCCGGGCGGGTTCCAGCGGCTCGACCAGCTGCCGCCCGCCAACGAATATCTCACCGTGATCCACTCGATCGATGGCTGCCAGAAGCCGGTGATCGTGCGCTACAACGTCGATGGCCGGTCGCTGCCCGCCCATTGAAACCAGCCCGTCATCGTGGTTAACCTCCCTTCAACCATGCGCGGATAGCGTGGCCATATCGTAGCCGTTTCGGGGCGAACCGGCCCCAAGGAGAGGACATGGTTCGGGGGGATCCATGGCCGACGCAGTTCTCAAGCTCGCCTACGAAGTGTCGCGCGTCACCGAGGAGAAGGTCGCGCTGATCGACGATGTGATGCGCCGCACCGGCGTGCTAGCGCTCAACGCCCGGCTGGAGGCGGCGCGGGCCGGCACGGCAGGCGCCGCCTTCGCGGTGGTGGCGCAGGAAATGGGATCGCTCGCCGGAGACATCCGCGCGATCAGCGGCGATCTGCGCGAGGCAGTCGCCAACAATATCGAGAAACTGCAAAGCGCCGGCTCGCAGATCCAGTTCGAGCTGCGCGGCGAGCGCTTCGCCGATCTCGCCCGATCGGCGGTCGAGATCATCGACCGCAACCTCTACGAACGCTCCTGCGACGTGCGATGGTGGGCGACGGACAGCGCAGTGGTGGACGCGCTGGCCAATGGCGACGGCCGGTCGCTCCGCTTCGCCAGCGAGCGACTGGCGACGATCCTGCGCTCCTACACCGTCTATCTCGATCTCTGGGTGGCAGATCGCAAAGGCCGTATTGTTACCACGGGGCGGCCGGACATCTATTCGAGCGCGGTCGGCGCGGACGTGTCCGGTACCGAATGGTTTCAGAAGGGCATGGCGACGACCAGCGGCGACGACTTCGCAGTTTGCGACATCCAGCGCAGTCCGATGCTCGGGAGCGCGGCGGTGGCGAGTTACTCGACGGCGATCCGCGCCGGTGGTGCCCGCGACGGCGAGAGGCTCGGCGCGCTCGGCATCTTCTTCGACTGGGCACCGCAGGCTCAGGCGATCGTCGAGGGCATCGGCCTGACCGGCGAGGAGCGCGAATCCTCCCGCGTGATGCTGCTGTCCTCCAAGAATCTCGTGCTGGCCTCGTCGGACAGCAACGGCATGCTCACCGAGACCTACGGCCTGCGCCACGAGGAGCGCGGGCGCGGCTATTACCGCACCGCCGACCGCATCGTCGCCTTCGCCCGCACGCCGGGATACGAGACCTATCGCGGGCTGGGCTGGTGGGGCTGCATTGAGCAGGTACAGAGGCTGGATGAGTGACAGTGTTGCTTCCGTGCATCGTGTGCGGGGCACCGCACGCCCCGTCTCGAAGCCTCTAGCAATTGTCACACGCCCGGCTCACCATCCTCTCCAGAGACTCGAACTCGAAAGGACCGGATGAGCCGCAAGCCCGTACCCGCGCAGGCCGGAGACAAGGCCCGCATCGAAGTGGTGTTCGACAAGCCCCAGCTGCTGGGCCGCCTCTTCGGAGAGTTCGACCAGAACCTCATCGCGATCGAGAGCCGGCTCGGCGTCTATATCTCGGCGCGCGGCAACAAGCTGGTGATCGAGGGTTTCGCCGACTCGATCGGCCGCGCACGCGACGTGCTCACCGGCCTCTACAACCGCATCGCGCAGGGGCAGGAGATTGATGCCGGCGCCGTGGAGGCGGTGATCGCCATGTCGAACGAGCCGGTGCTGGACGGCATCATCCGGCAGGACGTCAGCCAGCCGCCGGCGGTGATGATCCGCACCCGCAAGAAGACGATCGTCCCCCGATCGGCCACCCAGATCCGCTACATGGAGGCCTTGGCGCGCGACGAGATCGTCTTCGCGCTCGGGCCGGCGGGCACCGGCAAGACCTATGTCGCGGTGGCGCAGGCGGTGCAGATGCTGATGCAGGGGCAGGTCGATCGCCTGATCCTGTCGCGCCCGGCGGTCGAGGCCGGCGAGCGGCTCGGCTTCCTGCCCGGCGACATGAAGGAGAAGGTCGATCCCTATCTCCGCCCGCTCTACGACGCGCTCTACGACATGCTGCCGGCCGAGCAGGTGGAACGCCGCATCGCGTCGGGCGAGATCGAGATCGCGCCGATCGCCTTCATGCGCGGCCGCACCTTGAGCGACGCCTTCATCATCCTCGACGAGGCGCAGAACACCACGCCCGCGCAGATGAAGATGTTCCTCACCCGCTTCGGCCAGAACAGCCGCATGGTGGTGTGCGGCGATCCCCGACAGGTCGACTTGCCCGATATCGGCAAATCGGGCCTCGCGGACGCGGTGGCGAAGCTGGAGGATATCCGGGGCATCGCGATGATCCGCTTCGGCGCGGGCGACGTCGTGCGCCACCCGCTGGTCGGCAAGATCGTCGAGGCTTATGAGGGGCCGGATGCTTGAGGCCACGTTGTTTATTCACAACGTGGAGGACGAGTCTGTACCCAACGGCCGCCATCGGATTACGCTCGCGCCCTTCGAACTCGCCGATCCCGAAGGACTGACCGTTTATGGAATCGCGGCGGCTGATGAAGCTGCGACCTGGCTCACGGGCATGATCTATAATCCTGTCATTCTTCGCGGGCGATTGAAGATCGGAATGCAGGACGACGGCTATCTTTATCGCGTAAACGAAGGTGGCGATAAGCTGCGTCTCGGGACGTATGAGACCGTCGCCCAAGCGCGGCTCAAGATTCATTTGTGATTGGGATCAGGTCAATCCATGCTTCTCGTTGAAACCGATGCCGAGGGCTGGCCCGAATCCGATCGCTGGCAGGCGATCGCGGACAAGGCGGTGCGCGCGGCGATCCTCCATTCGCCGGACAAGCGCTTCCTGACCGAGCCGACGCAAATCGAGGTGTCGGTGAAGTTCACCTCTGATGACGAGGTGCACGCGCTCAACCGCGACTATCGGCAGAAGGACAAGCCGACCAACGTCCTCTCCTTCCCGATGGTGCAGGAGGATCTGCTCGAGACGATCGACCAGAATAGCGATGACGGCGAGGTGCTGCTCGGCGACATCGTGCTGGCCCACGGCGTCTGCGCGCGCGAGGCGGAGGAGAAGGGCGTGACCGTCGAGGCGCACGCCACGCACCTCGTCGTCCACGGCACCTACCATCTGCTCGGCTACGACCACATGACCGATCAGGATGCCGAGGAAATGGAAGCCGCCGAGCGCGAGGCGCTCGCGAGCCTGGGCATCGCCGATCCGTATCTCGTCGACGACGAATAGCACCTCGACTCGCCCCCTCCCCACCCGCTAGAATCGCGGTCGCAACAAACAGGGGTTCCTCCACACCGTCATGCCCGACGATTCCAGTAGAAGCCCCGCCGGAAGCGGCGGGAATTTGTGGTCCGGCCTGCGCCAGCTGATCTTCGGCGAAGGCTCCGAACCGACGCTCCGCGACCAGATCGAGGAAGCGATCGAGGAGCATGAGGGCGATGCGCCCAACGCGCTCGACCTGTCGCCGGTGGAGCGCATCATGCTCCGCAACCTGCTCGATTTCGGCGAGCGCACGGTGCGCGACGTGGCCGTTCCGCGCGGCGACATCATCGCCGTGGAGGAGGATGCGACCTTCGAGGAATTGGTCCAGCTCTTCGCCGAAGCCGGTCATTCGCGCCTGCCCGTCTATCGCGAGACGCTCGACACCGTCACCGGCATGATCCACGTCAAGGATGTGTTCGCGATCCTCGCCGGCGTCGCCCCCAAGCCTGCCAGCATCACAGCGCTGATCCGCCAGCCGCGCTACGTGCCCGAGGCGATGGGCGTGATCGAGCTGCTCGCCGAGATGCGCGCGACGCAGACCCACCTCGCCATCGTGGTGGACGAATATTCGGGCACCGAGGGCCTCGTCACCATCGAGGATCTGGTCGAGGAGATCGTCGGCGACATCGAGGACGAGCATGACGAGGCGCCCACCCTGCTGCTCGTGCCGCTGGACGACGGCGCCTGGGACGCCGACGCGCGCGCCGAGCTGGAGGATGTCGGCGAGACGGTCGACCCGCGCCTCGCCGAGACGGACGAGCCGATCGATACGCTGGGCGGCCTCGCCGCCTCGATCGCCGAGCGCATCCCGCAGATCGGCGACATGCTGGAGCACGAAAGTGGCTGGACGCTGGAGGTGACCGACGGCGACCAGCGGCGCGTCACGCGGCTGCGGCTGCACCCGCCGGCGGCGGAGATCGTGGCGGAGTAGCGGCACCTTGCGGTGAGGGGCGGTAAGCGCCTAACCCGCGCGTCATGACCCGCACCCACATCCTCGCGACCGGCACCAGCCGGGGCATCGGCGCCGCCATCGCCGCGCGACTCGATCGTCCCGACGTCCGCCTGATCGGCCATGCCAGCCGGCCGGGCGCCGCCGACACCGTCCCCGCCGATCTCGACGAGCCCGGTGCCGCGCACGCGCTATGGGCCGAGGCACTGGACCGGCTCGACGGCCGCATCGACGTGCTGATCAACAATGCCGGTATCTTCGAGGCCGCGCCAATCGACCTGCCGGACGCCGACTGGCTCGCCGCCTGGGAGCGGACGATGCGGATCAACCTCACCGCGTCGGCGGAGCTCTGCCGGCTGGCCGTCCAGCATTTTTCCGGGCGAGAACGAGGCGGCCGGATCGTCAACGTCGCCAGCCGCGCCGCCTATCGCGGCGATTCGCCCGCGCACTGGCATTACGCCGCCTCCAAGGCCGGCATGGTGGCGATGACCAAGTCGATCGCGCGGGGCTATGCCGGGCACAACATCCTCGCCTTCGCGGTCTGCCCCGGCTTCACCATGACGGGCATGGCGGAGGAGTATCTGGCCAGCCGGGGCGGCGAGAAACTCCTCGCCGACATCCCGCTCGGCCGCGTCGCCGATCCCGCCGAAGTGGCCGAGACGGTGCGCTGGCTTGCGCTCGACGCACCGGCATCCGTCACCGGATCGATCATCGATGTGAACGGGGCCTCCTATGTCCGCTGAAAGCTGGAAGATCACCCTCCCCTGCACGCGCGAGGAGGGCGAGGCGCTCGCCTTCGCCACCGACCCCTTCCCCGGCATGGAGGAGCCGCCGGTGCTCAATACGCTGGAGCCGGACGAGGATCGTCCGGAGAACTGGCTGGTCGAAGCCTTCACCGAGGGCAAACCGACGCCGGAGGTGATCGCGGCGGTGCAGGCGCTGGTCCCATCCGCGGCGCGGCTCAAGCCCGTCGTCGAGAAGGTCGAGGAACAGGACTGGGTGACGCTCAGCCAGTCCGGTCTGGAGCCGATCCGGGCGGGCCGCTTCTACGTCCACACCTCGGCGCACGGCGCGGTGATCCCGTCCGACGCGACGGTGTTCCGGATCGACGCCGGACGCGCCTTCGGGACGGGCCACCATTACACGACCACCGGCTGCCTGATGATGCTCGATCGGCTGAAGCGTCAGGGTGCCCGCTACCGGATGATCGCGGACGTCGGCACCGGCACGGGCCTGCTCGCCTTCGCGGCGATGGCGCTGTGGCCCCGCGCGCATGCGGTGGCGACCGACATCGATCCGGTCTCGATCGAGGTCACCGCCGAGAACGCGCAGGCAAACGGCGTCAACGAGGATCGGCTGGCTCTGGCCGTGGCCGAGGGCGTCGACCACCCGCTCTATCGCGAGCTCGCGCCGTTCGATCTGGTGATCGCCAACATCCTGGCCCAGCCGCTGATCGAGCTGGCGCCGTCCATCGCCGCGACCATCGCGCAGGGCGGCACGCTGATCCTCGCCGGGCTGCTGAACACGCAGGCCGAGGCGGTCACCGCCGCCTATCGCCGCGAGGGGCTGCGTCCGGCCGACACGATCCGCAACGGCGACTGGTCGATCCTGATGCTGCGCAAGCGGCGGCGGATGCGCTGAGGCCTCGACAGGCGCCTCCCGCCACGCCACAGAGACGATCGTGACCCCCAAGCGCATCCTCCTGATCGTCGGCGGCGGCATCGCGGCCTTCAAGGCCTGCGAGGTGCTGCGGACGCTTCGCAAGCGCGGCCACACCGTGCGGTGCGTGCTGACCGAGGCGGGGGCGCAGTTCATCACGCCCCTCACCCTCGCCGCGCTCTCCGAGCAACCGGTCCACACTTCGCTCTTCGAGCTCAAGGACGAGGTGGAGATGGGGCATATCGAGCTCAGCCGCGAGGCCGATCTCGTCGTCGTCTGCCCGGCCACCGCCAATCTGATGGCGCGGATGGCGGCGGGGATCTGCGACGATCTCGCCACCACCTTGCTGCTGGCCACCGACAAGCCAGTGCTGTGCGCGCCCGCCATGAACGTGCGGATGTGGCTGCACCCCGCCACCCAGCGCAACGTCGCCCAGTTGCGCGCCGACGACGTGACCGTGATGGAGCCCGACGAGGGCATGATGGCCTGCGGCGAGTTCGGCCCCGGCCGCCTGCCCGAGCCGGACGCGATCGTCGCGGCGATCGAGGACGCGCTGCAACGGCCGATCCCTGCGCGGCTGCTGAGCGTTTCGGCTGCGCCCGCCAGCAACCCCAGCTATTCCGGCCCGCTCACCGGCCGCAAGATCGTCGTCACCGCGGGTCCCACCCACGAGCCGATCGACCCGGTGCGCTACATCGCCAACCGCTCCTCCGGAAAGCAGGGTTTCGCGATAGCCGAAGCCGCAGCGAGGCTCGGTGCGGAAGTGACTTTGGTGGCGGGTCCCGTCACCCTTCCCACTCCGCCGGGCGTGAAGCGCGTCGATGTCGAGAGCGCGCGGGAGATGCAGGCGGCGGTCGATCGCGCGCTGCCCGCCGATGCCGCGATCATGGTCGCCGCCGTCGCCGACTGGCATGTCGATGCCGCCGCGCAGAAGATCAAGAAGCAGCCCGACGGCACGCCCCCCGCGCTCGCGCTTGTCCAGAACCCGGATATCCTCGCCGGCCTCGCCCGCTCGGCGAAGCGCCCGCGCCTGCTGATCGGCTTCGCCGCCGAGACCAATGACGTGGTCGCCTACGCGCGGGCCAAGCTCGCCGCCAAGGGCTGCGACTGGATCGTCGCCAACGACGTCTCCGGAGACGTGATGGGCGGCGACAGCAACAGCATCCACCTCGTCACCCGCGACGGCGTCGAGGACTGGCCGAACCTTCCCAAGCAGGCGGTGGCGGAGCAACTCGCCGCCCGCATCGCCGATGCCCTGTCGGAGCCGCGATGATCGAGATCCAGCTGAAGCGCCTGCCGCATGGCGAGGGCCTCCCCGCTCCAACCTACGCCACCACCGGCGCGGCGGGGCTCGACATCGTCTCGGCCGAGGACATCGTGCTCGGGCCGGGCGACCGCCATGCGGTGGCGACAGGCTTCGCGGTGGCGATCCCGGCGGGCTACGAGATCCAGGTCCGGCCGCGCTCGGGCCTCGCGCTCAAGCACGGCATCACCTGCCTCAACACGCCAGGCACGATCGATGCGGACTATCGCGGCGAGGTGAAGGTGATCCTCGCCAATCTCGGCGTCGAACCCTTCGAGGTGAAGCGCGGCGAGCGGGTGGCGCAACTGGTGCCGGCGGAGGTGACGGCGGCGCGCTTCCTCGAGGTCGAGACGCTCGACGAGACGACGCGCGGGGCCGGCGGCTTCGGCTCGACGGGGCGCCACTCGCTGCCGTGACATTCCTATTTTTCCGTTCGGTTCGAGCAGCTTCGAGCGAAGTCGACAAGCGTCCGTCGAGAATCCTTTCTCGACTTCGGTTCTCGACGGGCTCGAACCTGCGCTCGAAGCGAACGGATATGCTTGCAGATCGACCATGATCCTCTCCGATTCCCAGCTCGATCGCTACGCCCGCCACATCGTCCTCAAGGAGATTGGCGGCGGCGGACAGACCCGCCTGCTGGGCGCGCATGTGCTGGTCGTGGGGGCCGGCGGGATCGGATCGCCAGTGATCCAGTATCTCGCTGCTGCCGGGGTGGGAAAGCTGACCGTGGTGGACGACGACGTCGTCTCGCTCTCCAACCTCCAGCGCCAGACCCTGTTCGCCACGCGCGACGTCGGCGCCAAGAAGGTGGTCGCCGCCGCGAACTCGGTGCAGCGCATGAACCCCGACGTACGCTTCCTGCCGGTCGATCGCCGGCTGGATGCAGACAGCGCGGCACGGCTGCTCGACGGCGTCGACGTGGTGGTGGACGGCACCGACAATCTCGCCACCCGCCTGATCGTGTCGGACGCCGCGACCGCCGCGCGCGTGCCGCTCGTGTCGGCGGCCGTCGGCCAGTTCGAGGGGCAGCTTGCCGTCTATCGCGGCTGGGAGGATGGGCGGCCCTGCTATCGCTGCCTGGTCGGCGACGATCCGGAACGGCCGGACGTCAGCTGCGCCGATCAGGGGGTGCTCGGCGCGCTCACCGGCGTGCTGGGCAGTCTCGCCGCGATCGAGGCGGTGCGGCAGATCGTCCCGTTTGGCGAGGAGACGGCGGGCAAGCTGCTGCTCGTCGATGCGCTCGCCTTCCGTTTCCACATGATGGCGCTGCCCAAGAATCCGAAATGCCAATGCGCGGCCTGACCGTGATCGTCACCCGTCCGGGCAGCCTCCGCGCCGGGCTGGAGCTGGCGGCGGCGAACGCGGCTCTGGGCGGCCGGGCACGACTGTTCGCGCAGGGCGAGGCGGTGGCGGCGCTGGCGCTGCCGATGCGCGCGCCGCACGATCCCGATCATGCGGCGGCCGGCCTGCCGGCGCTGGCCGCGCTTTTCGAGGAAGCGCAGGCGCTGGGGGTCGAGGCGATCGTATGCCAGAGCGGGCTCGCGCTGATGGGCGTGACGGCCGACATGCTCGATGCGCGGATCAGCTTCGGTGGGCCGGTGAGCGTGATGCAGACCCTAGGTGAAGACAGGCTAGCCACGCTTTAGGCCGAGACTTGGCCGATTTCGCCAATTTATGGTTGTCGAAAAACGGTATCTGACCACCCGCTTTCGAAAAAACCCGTAATCTGGCGCTTCGGCGGAATTGGCACGGCCGATGCAAAGCATGGTGCGCAGGCCGAACGGCCTGCCGAACGGAACCAGAAAGGAATTTGCCATGTCCACCACCGCCCGCCACTCCGCCCTCGGCTTCGCCATCGCCTCGCTGGTGCTGGGTGCCTCCGCCCCGGCCTTCGCTCACTCCACTCCCGCCATGCTTGCAGATGGCAGCCGGATGACACTCGACCAGAGCAGCGGCAACTTTTGCCTGTCCGAGAAGATCACCGGCTCGAACGTCCCCGTCGTCACCTGCAAGAGCCAGAGCGACTGGGCCAAGGACGGCCTCGCGATCAGCGTGAAGTAAGTGCGGCTGGACGCGACTCGCCGCTCTGCGCGGCGGCGAGCCGCCCTCGCCTTCATCCCGAATCTGTACGATACCGCCTCGGGCCCGCACCGATAAAGGAGGTCCCATGAGACTGATCATCGCCCTCCTGCTGCCCTGGCTGCTGTTCTTCACCATCGGCCGGCCGATCGCCGGGATCGTGTGTCTGATCCTGCAGGTCACCCTGATCGGCTGGCTGCCCGGCGCGATCTGGGCAGTCTATGCGCTCAGCGAGTGGGATACCGACCGCAAGATCGCCGCATATCGGCGAGGATGGTGAGTTATTCGAGTCTTCCCCTTGTTGCTTCCCCTCCTGGAAGGGAGGGGAAAATGAACGTCACGCCTTCTTCTTCGCCGCCGGCTTCTTCGGAGCAGCCTTCTTCGGCGCCGCCGCCTTCTTCACCGGCTTCTTGCCTTTGGCCGGTCCCTTCGCCGCACGCTCCGCCAGCAGTACCAACGCCTCGTCGAGGGTCAGCGCTTTGGGATCCTTGGCCTTAGGGAGCGTCGCGTTGGTGGTGCCATCGGTGACGTAGGGGCCGAAGCGGCCCTCCATCACCTTCACCTCGGCACCGTCCGGATTGGTGCCAAGCAGTGCGATCGGTTCCCGGCTTGCGCCCTGCCGCCGACCACCGCCGGCCGCCGCCTCGGCAAGCTTCACCACCGCCGCGTTCATGCCCGTCTCGAACACGTCCGTCGTCGACTGCAGCCGCGCATACTTGCCATCATGCGCGAGATACGGTCCGTAACGCCCTATCGATGCGGTAATATCCTTGCCCGTCTCCGGGTGCGGGCCGATCGTGCGCGGCAGCGACAGCAGCTTGAGCGCCAGCTCCAGCGTCAGCTCGCCAGCATCCTTGGGGATGGACGAGCGCTTGGCCTCCTTGCCCTCGCCGAGCTGGATATACGGCCCGAACCGCCCCGCCTTGCGCTCGACCGGCAGCCCCGTCTCGGGATCGGTGCCGAGCGTCTCCGGCCCGGTATCGGCGCCATCGTTGGCCGCGCCCGCCTGCGCGAAACGGCGGGTATATTTGCACTCGGGATAGTTGGAGCAGGCGATGAACGCGCCGAACCGGCCGCCCCGAAGAGCAAGCTGCCCCTGCCCGCAATTGGGGCAGAGGCGCGGATCGCTGCCATCCGCCTTCTCGGGGAACAGGAAAGGCGCGAGAAACTTGTCGAGCTCCGCCGTCACCTCGGAGGGCTTCTGCTCCATCACTTCGGCGGTCTTGGGCTTGAAGTCCTTCCAGAAGGCTTCCAGCACCGCCTGCCACTGGGCGCGACCGCCGGAAATGTCGTCCAGCTCCTCCTCCAGCTCTGCGGTGAAATCGAAGCTGACGTACTTCTCGAAGAAGCGTTCGAGGAACGCCGTCACCAGCCGCCCGCTCTCCTCGGCATGGAAGCGATTCTTCTCGATACGAACGTAGGAACGGTCCTTAATCGTCTGAAGAATCGAGGCATAGGTCGAAGGCCGCCCGATCCCCAGCTCCTCCATCTTCTTGACCAGCGACGCTTCCGAGTAACGCGGCGGCGGCTGGGTGAAATGCTGCTCGGCCTTCACCGCCTTCACCGCCGGCGAGTCGCCGTCCTTGAGGCGCGGCAAGCGGCGCGAATCCTCGTCGCCCTCATCATCGCGGCCTTCCTCGTAAAGCGCGAGATAGCCGGGGAAGAGCACCACCTGCCCGGTCGCGCGCAGCCCGAGCTGGCCGGTGCCGTCCGCCAGATCGACGGTGGTGCGCTCCAATCGGGCCGACGCCATCTGGCTGGCGGTCGCACGCTTGAAGACCAGTTCGTAGAGGCGGGCATGATCGCCCGACCCAGCGCGCTCGCGGCCGAAATCGGTCGGCCTGATCGCCTCGTGAGCCTCCTGCGCGTTCTTCGCCTTGGTCTGGTAGATGCGCGGCTTGTCGGGGACGTAGCCGCCGTCATAGCGCTCGGCGATCGCCTTGCGGGCGGCGGAAATGGCGCTTTCGTCCATCTGCACGCCGTCGGTCCGCATGTAGGTGATCAGGCCGTCCTCGTAGAGATTCTGCGCCACCCGCATCGTGTGGCTGGCCGAGAAGCCCAGCTTGCGCGCCGCCTCCTGCTGGAGCGTCGAGGTCGTGAAAGGCGGCGGCGGGTTGCGGGTGAGCGGCTTGGTCTCGACCGACACCACCGTCAGCCGCGCCGCCTCGACATCGGCCTTGGCGGCGAGCGCGTCGCCCTCCTGGCCGATGGTGAGGCGATCGATCTTCTGCCCCTTCCACTTCACAAGCCGTGCGAGGAACGGGACAGAATCCTGTTCCATGTCGGCGGTGACCGACCAATATTCCTGCGCGCGGAACGCCTCGATCTCGCGCTCGCGATCGACGACGAGGCGCAGCGCCACCGACTGCACGCGCCCCGCCGACTTGGCGCCGGGCAGCTTGCGCCACAGTACCGGCGATAGGGTGAAGCCCACCAGATAATCGAGCGCGCGGCGCGCCCGGTAGGCGTCGATCAGATCCTCGTCGAGCGCGCGGGGCTCGGCCATCGCCTTCAGCACGGCCGGCTTGGTGATCGCGTTGAAGGTGACGCGCTGGGTGTCCTTGGGCAGCGCGCGGCGCTTGGCCAGCACCTCCTGCACGTGCCACGAGATCGCCTCGCCCTCGCGATCGGGGTCGGTGGCGAGGATCAACGCGTCGGCGCCCTTGGCCTCGTCGGCGATCGCCTTGAGCTGGCGCGCCTTGTCCGCATAATTCTCCCACTCCATGGCGAAGCCCTCGTCGGGGTTCACCGAACCGTCCTTGGCGGGCAGGTCCCGGACGTGGCCGTAGGAGGCGAGCACCTTGTAGCCCGGGCCGAGATATTTCTCGATGGTCTTGGCCTTGGCGGGGGATTCGACGACGACGAGCTTCATGATGTCGGGGATATCCTTACGTGTACGCGTACGAGAGTGGGAACCGCCTGCCCCGTTCGTCAAGCGCGTGACGCGCCGTCGCGAAAAAGGAAAAATGCGCCCGCCGCGATCAGTCCGAAGCCGATCAGTTGGTTCACCGTGATCTTCTGCCCCAGCACCCACACCGAGAAGCCGCAGAAGATGGTCAGCGTGATCACCTCCTGCATGCCCTTCAGCTGGGCGGCCGAATAGACGTTCGATCCGTAGCGGTTGGCCGGCACCGCCAGGCAATATTCGGCGAAAGCGATGCACCAGCTGACGACGATCACCAGCCAGAGCGGCTTGTCCTTGAACTTCAGGTGGCCGTACCAGGCCGCCGTCATGAACATGTTGGAGCCGATCAGCAGCAGGATCGGCAGCAGGCGGGGCGGGATCATCCGTAGGTCGGCCTCTGCAATGCGAAGATGCCGCCGATCCACAGCGTCAGCGCAGCACCGAGACCGGTCACCATCGTGCCCGTCGCGCCCCGGATCGCGAAGCCGGCGACGGCGCAGGCCATCATCGCTGCGGTGAGCGCCTGGAAGCGGCGCAGATTGGCGGCGAGACCGATCGGGATGAAGTGCAGCGACACCACCGCCGCGATTCCTGGCAGGATCACGTCGTCCATGTGCGCGGCGTGGAAGATGTTCACGATCAGCAGGATCCCCACCGCCTCCGCCATGGTCGACCACATGATCACACGACCCGTCTGGATGCCGCCGGGCGGATCGGGCCGCACCACGCGCTGGATTGCACGGATCACGATCGGCGCCGCCAGCACGAGGCCGAGCAGCAGGATCGGGCTTGCCTGCCCCACGGTGGGCGCAAGCCCGGCCATGAAGAAGGCGGTGGCGAAGATCGCGAAGATGAGTGCACCCCACGGGCCCATGGATACTGCCTTGTCGACTCGGGTCAGGCGAGGCTTACCTGACCACCGGCGTGACGTTCCAGCCTGCCGGCAAGTTCCAGTTCCAGCAGCACGGTCTGCACGATCGCGGGCGGGCAACCGGATTGCCGGACGATCTCGTCGACCGGCGTCGGCACCGGGCCAAGCAATTCGATGACGGCGCGACGATCCCCCTCCTCCGCATCGCCTTGAACCGGTGCCTCATAGGAATGGGTCGGCTCGCTCACCATACGCGGGTCGATCGGGCGGAGCATCTCCAGCACGTCTTCGGCGGTCTGGATCAGGGTGGCGCCCTCGCGGATCAGCAGGTTGCAGCCCTGTGCTCGCGGATCGAGCGGGGAGCCCGGCACCGCCAGCACCTCGCGCCCATATTCGCCGGCATAGCGCGCGGTGATCAGCGATCCGGACTTGGGCGCCGCCTCCACCACCAGCACCGCCTGGGCGAGGCCGGCGATGATCCGGTTGCGATAGGGAAAGTGGCGCGCGCGGGGCTCGATGCCGGGCGGCTGCTCGGCGATCAGCAGACCTTCATTGGCGATCCGCTCCTGCAGATCGGCATTTTCGGGCGGATAGGCGACGTCGATGCCGCCCGCGATCACCGCGACGGTGCCGGCCTCGATCGATCCCTGGTGCGCCGCCGTATCGATGCCGCGTGCGAGGCCCGACGCGACGGTGATGCCGCGCTCGCCCAGTTCCGCCGCGATGCCCCGCGCGAAACGGCAGGCCGAGGCGGAGGCGTTGCGCGCGCCGACCATCCCCAGCACCGGCCGATCGAGCAGCGCTCTTTTGCCCCGCACGATCAGCGCCGGCGGAGCAGTCGGGATCGTCGCCAGCATCGCCGGATAGCCGGGCAGGCCGAGGAACAGATAGCGCGCGCCGGCCTTCTCCACCGCCTCGACCTCGCGCTCGATCGCGCCGCGCGGCGGCACGGACGGCGGCTTGCCACCGCCCCGCCGCGCCAGATCGGGAATCGCCTCCAGCGCCGCCGCGGCCGTGCCGAAACGGGCGAGCAATTGCGCATAGGTCACGGGGCCGACGGTCGGCGTCCGCATCAGCCTCAGCCGGGCGATGCGATCCTCGCGATCGACGCGCGAGCCGCCGCCTGCGCCGCCCGCTTCGTCGATCCCCCCGTGCATGGGTCTAGCCCTTGCTGCCGAAGCGCGGTTCGGTGCCGTCGAGCAGCCGCTCGACATTGGCGCGGTGCTTCCACAGCACCACCAGCGCCAGCAGCAGGAACGTGAGCGTCAGGTCGGACCGGTTGATGATCGCCGCCGCCACCGGAGTCGCGATCGCCGCCGTCATGCCGCCGACCGAGCTGTGCCGGGTGATCGCGAAGGCCGCCAGCCACACCAACGCGAAGGTCAGCCCGCACGGCCAGGACAAAGCCAGCGCGATGCCGAGGAAGGTCGCCACCCCCTTGCCGCCCTTGAACCGCAGCCAGACCGGATAGACGTGCCCCAGGAACGCGAAAGCGCCCGCGACGATCGCCGCCAGCGACGGCGGGCTCGGATCGGGCCAGACATGCCCCACCAGAACCACCGCCACCGCGCCCTTGGCGGCATCGAGCAGCAGGGTGAGGATCGCCAGTTCCTTGCGGCCGGTGCGCAGCACGTTGGTGGCGCCGATATTGCCGGAACCGAGCGTGCGCGGATCCTGCGCCCCGCCCGCGCGCGTGACCAGCAGGCCGAACGGGATCGATCCCAGCAGGTAGCCGATCAGGGCGGCAGCGCCCAGCACCAGCCAGTTCGTAGCAATCAAGGACGCGACCTCTCCGTGATGGCCCCCAAGCATAAGCACTGGTGCCGCCAGCGCAACAATCTGGATTTAGGTGGGTGAGCGGCCCGAGCCCATTCGTGCTCCGGCGGAGGCCGGAGCCCTGGCGGCGGACGCAGCGCCAGCCCCACAACGCTCCGGCCTTCGCCGGAGCACGGAGTTGCTACGTGGGGCGGTAGACAGCGCCCATCGCCCCCGCCTACACCCCGCCTCCCATGGACGCATCCCGCCCCCTGCTCGTCTTCGATTCCGGTGTCGGCGGCCTCTCCGTTCTGGATGCGATCCAGCGCCGGCTGCCGACCGCGCCGATCGTCTACGTCGCGGATTCGGGCGGTTTCCCCTACGGCACCAAGAGCGAGACCGAGATCGCCGCGCGCGTGCCGGCCCTGCTCGGGCGACTGGTGGAGCGCTACCGCCCGCGCCTGATCGTGATCGCCTGCAACACCGCGTCGACCATCGCGTTGGCGGTTGTCCGCTCGGCGCTGGACCTGCCGATCGTCGGCACCGTCCCTGCGATCAAGCCGGCCGCGCTCGCCAGCAAGACCCGCGCGATCGGCGTGCTCGGCACCGACGCGACCGTCCGCCAGCCCTATGTCGATCGCCTCGCCGCCGAATTCGCCAGCGATTGCATCGTGTTGCGCCACGGTTCTGCGCGGTTGGTCGAGCTGGCCGAGGCGGCGTTGCGCGGCGACCCGGGCGATCCGGCGGATTACAAAAGAGTCATGGATGGCCTGTTCGGCCTTCCCGGCGGCGACACGGTGGATATTGTGGCGCTCGCCTGCACCCACTTCCCGCTGGTCGCCGATCAGCTTGCCGCCGCCAGCCCGCATCCCGTTACCTTCGTGGATGGTGCCGAGGGAATCGCCCGCCGCGTGGCCCATCTCACGGAAGGCCAGCCGTGGCCGGACGTCGCGCCCGAAGGCATCGCGGTGTTCACCTCCGACATCGACGCCACACCGCTCCACATCGCATTGGCGGCACGCGGCCTGTCCCGGATCGAGCGCCTCTGAGCGAGTGGGACGATTTGTCCCATCGCATTTCCTCCCTAGGTCTGGCTGGAAATTTCGGGCATGACCGGCTATCGAGCCGGCCAAGACCGGACGCGGGATTGAGGTGGCCACTTTGGATTACAGCCGTGTTTTCGCCCAGGCGATCGACCGACTCCACGCCGAGGGGCGCTACCGGGTCTTCATCGACATCCTGCGCAACAAGGGCATGTTCCCCAACGCGCGCTGCTTCCATGGCCATAACGGGCCGAAGCCGATCACGGTCTGGTGCTCGAACGACTATCTCTCGATGGGCCAGCACCCCAAGGTGATCGCCGCCATGGAGGAGGCGCTGCACGATGTCGGCGCGGGCGCCGGCGGCACGCGCAACATCGGCGGCAACACCCACTATCACGTCGATCTGGAGCATGAGCTCGCCGACCTGCACGGCAAGGAAGGCGCCCTGCTCTTCACCTCGGGCTATGTCTCGAACGAGGCGACGCTCTCCACGCTCGCCAAGGTGCTGCCGGGCTGCATCATCTTTTCGGACGAGCTCAACCACGCGTCGATGATCGCGGGCATCCGCAATTCGGGCTGCGAGAAGCGCGTCTTCCGCCACAACGACCTCGTCCATCTCGAGGAGCTGCTGGCCGCCGAGGACCCGGAACTCCCCAAGCTGATCGCCTTCGAGAGCGTCTATTCGATGGACGGCGACATCGCGCCGATCGCCGAGATCTGCGATCTCGCCGACAAGTATAACGCGTTGACCTATCTGGACGAGGTGCACGCGGTCGGCATGTACGGCGCGCGCGGCGGCGGCATTTCGGAGCGCGATGGCGTGGCGCACCGCCTCACCGTGATCGAGGGGACGCTGGGCAAGGCGTTCGGCGTGATGGGCGGCTATATCGCCGCCGACAGCCAGATCATCGACGTGATCCGCAGCTACGCGCCGGGCTTTATCTTCACCACGTCGCTGTCGCCGGTGCTGGTCGCGGGCGTGCTGGCGAGCGTGCGGCACCTGAAGGAATCGTCCGCCGAGCGCGAGGGCCAGCAGGCCGCCGCCGCGACGCTCAAGCGCCTGATGGCGGATGCCGGGCTGCCGGTGATGCCGTCGGTGACGCATATCGTGCCGCTGCTGGTCGGCGATCCGGTGAAGGCCAAGCGGATCAGCGACATCCTGCTCGCCGAATATGGCGTGTACGTGCAGCCCATCAACTACCCGACCGTGCCGCGCGGCACCGAGCGCCTGCGCTTCACGCCCGGCCCGAGCCACTCCGAAGAGATGATGGTAGAGCTGGTCGGCGCGCTGGTCGAGATCTGGGACCGGCTGGAGCTGCGGCAGGCGGCTTGACGCCTGTCAGGCGTTCCATGCCGCCTTCTGCAGGACGACCCGGTAACCGTCGGGATCCTCGAACGTCAGTCCATCACGATCCCAATAGGGATTGAAGGGCGGCGCCGGATCGAAGCCTGCAGCCCGCATCCGATCCACGGCCGCCTGCCATTCTGCCGGATGGGGCAGGTAGAAGATCAGCAGATGATCCTGTGTCGGCGCGCGGCCCACGGCATGAGTTCGCGCCCGCGTAAACTCGAAATGATAGGGCGCCCCGGGACTCCCGAGCATCATGCCATCGACCCCGTCATGATCTTCGAAGCGATAGAGCAGGTCCAGCCCCAGCCCCTCCCGATAGAAGCGCAACAGCGCGTCCAAATCGTCGCTCGGCCTCGCCACGCGCAGCTTGGGCGCGACGCTCATCCCTTCAGCACATCCTTGCATCCGCCCTTGGCGCAGGCCTGCCCCATCTTCGCGTCGAGCCGCGCCAGCACATCGCCACCGCCATGCTTGCCGCTCCACTCGCGGAGCTTCTTCGCCCAGTCGCCGGCCTTCTTCTCCGTCCGCTCGGCATAGCCGCTGCTGTTGGCGCCCAGTGCGTCGATCACCATCCCGGCGGACTGCTCCACCGCCGCCTTGTCGTCGGGCGTCATCCGCATCACGCCGTTCGAATAGAAGATCGCCCACTGGATGCGTGTCGCCGGCCCCTGCGCGGTCTCGGCGGCCTGCTTAAGCCAGCCGATCGCGGCGGGATAATCCTTGGTCTCTTCCTTCAGGCCCGCGAGATCGACCATGAAGTAATACGGCGCCACCGCCTTGGGCAGTTCGCTCCTCAGCAGCTTTTCGGCACCGGCCCGGTCGCCCGCCTCGTCGAGCAGGTCGCCGGCGCTCGGCATCACCGCCTGGCGCATCTGCGGGTCGGTCGCCCCCTTGTCCGCCATGGCGACGCGCTGGCGCACCTTGGCCATTACGTCGGGCGTCACCTTGCCGCCGTTGAGCCCCTTGGAGAGCGTGATCTCGGCCTCAGCCGTCGCCAACCGGTCGTAGAGCGGGATGCTGTCGTCCGCCGCCAGGCGATCCAGCGCCGCCGTCAGCTTGTCGCCCAGCGCCTTCCGTTCGGCCGGATCGGGCAGCGCGAGAATCAGGCCGGCGGCGCTGCCCACCTCCTGCCGGTTGGCCTTCACCTCGTCATAGTCGGCGAGGATCGCCGGCAGCACGGCACGCACCTGCGCCTGCTGGGCGGCATCGAGCTTGGGCTTGTCGCCCGTACCGCCACCGAGCAGCAGGCTGGTGAGCGTGAAGTGGCGCTTCATCGCCGGATCGGGCGCCGCATCGGCCAGCTTGGCGAGGAACGCCGCCGCCTTGGGATAGTCGCCGAAATGCTTGGGATCGTCGAACCAGTCGAAGCTGGCGAGCAGGCGCCAGTCGTCCGCCGACAGGCTCTTGGGATCGTCGGCGCGCTTGAGCAGATCCTCGGTCGATGAGGTGCGTGTCGCAGCGACCTCGAGCACGTCGGCCAGCTGGCCGGAGGTCGATCCGCCCGAGAGCCGCGTCACCTCCTGCCGGTCCGGCGTGAGGATGATGACGGTCGGATAGCCCTGGATGCCGAACTTCGCGCCCCACAGCTGCGCGTCCTTGGCGTCGCCGTCGAGGTGGACGGGGATGAAGTTGGCGGTTTCGGCGATGAAGGCCGGGTCCTTGAACAGGGTCTGCTTCATCAGGTTGCAGGGCGGGCACCATTTCGCGCCCCAGTAGAGCAGGACCGGCTTCTTCGCCTCCTTCGCTTCGGCAAAGGCGTCATCGACATCGCCCTCGCGCCAGGCGATCTGCCGGGCGGAGGCCTGCGCAGCGGTCCCGCTGTTCGACTGGTCCGCCTGGCTGTGACATCCCGCCAGAGCGATACCGAGCACCATCAGGCTGACCGCAACACGCATGACCATCTCCCTGTTCGTCCGCATCTTTTTAGGCAGCGGCAGGGAAAGTGGAAGCCCCGTCAGGTCAGTGCGAAACCCAGCCCGATAGTCAGCGCGCCGAGCGCCAGCGAGAGCGGCAGGCGCAGGTTCATCCACCACGGCGGCACGAGGCGCCTGCGGTCGAGCATGCGGTCCACCAGCGGGGTCAGCGCGATCACGAGGCCGAGCAGGGTCGAACAGATCACGGGCATGTCCGCCGAAAGCCCGTAGAGGATGGTCGCCAGGATCGCCGGCGCCACCGCGATCACGAGCAGCCGCGGACGCTGTTCCTCGGTCGCGCGGGTCGACGCGACGCCCCACCAGATGCCGCCGAGGAAGCTCAGGATCATCGCCGCATAGGTGAGTGCGAGACCGCCGATCTTGCCCGGCAGCGCGGAATCCGGGTCGACGCCCGCCGCCAGCCGCACGAACAGCGCGATCAGCATCGGCAGCAGCCCCATCGCCCCCAGCACGATCGCCGGCATGGGCGGCCGCCGCCCCCGATCGTACGCCACCAGCTCGCCTTCGCTCATCGAACGATCCCGATCCCCACCCGCAATCGCGTCTGCTTGCGGTTATAGTCCAGCAGGTCCTCGCCATAGCCGGTGAAGCCCTGGACGACGACATAGAGCGGCAGGTCATGCCAGATATGGGTCAACGGATAGCTAAGATCGGCGTCGACCGATCCCTTGCCGGTGGAGAAATTCAGCCGGCTCCAGGTGGATAGCTTGAGCCCCTGGTCCTGCCCGATCGAAAAGGCGAGCGCCTGGTGGCCGCGATAGCGCGCGATATCCTCGTTGCCGTCACGGTTGATGATGTAGTGGAAGATGCGCGGGCCGATCGAGGCGGTCCAGCTGCCGATCGGCACGTCGAGCGTCGGCTGGATGTAGAGGATGTTGTAGCTGCGCGAGGCGGAGCCGTCCCGTCCGTTGGATTCGTGCAGATAGCCGCCGCGCACGTTCAGCTGGTCGCCCGCCTCGTTCTTGGGCAGCGTGTAGATGTAGAGGAATTCGGGCTGGTAGTTCACGTCGCGGAACGGCGCGCTGTTCGCGCCGAGATCCCAGAACATCCGCTGGGTGTAGGCGAAGTGGAAGCCCGAATACCAATGGCCGTCGCCAGGATGGCCGAGCAGCTGGTATTTGAAGCTCAGCTCCAGCTTGGCATCGGTATCGGTGCCGTGACCCAGCACCGCGTAGATCGGATTGTAGGTGGAGAGATTGCCGAGCAGCGGGTTGTTGGGGCGCGGTGGTGGAACGGGAGCAGCGCTCGCTTCACGGGCCGTCTCGGTCGGCGGAGCGATCTGCGCGCTTTGGATGTCATCGCCGGCCTCGCCCAGCGCGAAGGCGTAGCCGTCCGATCCGCTATCGACTGACAGCACCGCCCGGCCCGCCACCCCGGCCGGGCGCGCGACGGCGTAATCGACCTGCGCATAGCCGTTGCCGGCAATCGTGACGGGCGGCCCCTGCCGCTTCATCTCGACGGGAACGTCACGACCATCGGCATGGAGTATGGCGTAGAGCGTATCCGCTACCGGTCGATCCGGACCGCCCACCGTGTTCAACAGAATGACGTGAGCGACGATGGGCCCCTCGCCTTCCTCCTGCACCGAGCGGAAGGAGACGGCCAGCGGCGGCAACGGGATCGGCGGCGGCGGGGGCGCGGCCGCCAGCAACGCCATAGACAACGCGACGATACTCATACGTCCTGCCCCCTTTCGCACACCCTGATTACGCTCAATCGCGGCAATAGCCCTCGCCGGGTTTCACCGTCAGACAATCCTTCTTGGTCGCGAGATATTTCAGGCCCGTGGCCATGCCGTCGGTTTCACGCAAGGTCTGGTCGCCGTCGGGGCGGCGGAACTGGATCACATCGCCCACGCCCGTCCCCTCAAACACACCCTTGTCGTCCAGCGTATATTGTTGGGTGAGCGTGTAGTGGCCCGCGCCCTTTTTCTCGTCCTTGGCGATGACGAGGTTCAGCCCCTCGACGCCGCGCCAGCGGCCGACCCACTTGTCGGTCGGAATGCCGGGATCGACCAACTTGCCCATCCTGTCGTTGAGCTTGCCGATCCGCGCCTCGTCGGTCGCAGACGCATTGTCGATCCGGTTGGAGGCGCGATCGCCCCAGTCGTCAGTGCGATCGGCGAGATTGTCGGCGGCGTTGCCGAAGCTGTTGGCGGTCGCGCTCGCGGAATTGCCGATGTCGCTCGCCGTCTGCTTGCAGCCGGCCAGCAGCACCAGCACGGCCAGCGCATATCCTGTCTTCGTCACGTCACACTCCCTTTGCCTTGTCGGGACCACGCTCCTAAGGAGGCGCCATTCCCCGACTCGACGGAGCCGAACGCTCATGGCCATCGCCATCGCATCCGACCACGCTGCCTTCGCGATGAAAGCCGAGATCGCCGATTGGTTGCGCGCCGAGGGCCACGAGGTCCTCGATCTTGGTCCTGCAAACGACGGCCGCGTCGATTATCCGGACTACGGCTACAAGCTCGCCGAAGCAGTCGCGGACGGCCGGGCGGAGCGTGGCATCGCGCTGTGCGGCTCCGGCATCGGCATCTCGATCGCGGTCAATCGCCACCCCCGCTTGCGCTGCGCACTCGTCTCCGAGCCGCTGTCGGCGCAGCTTTGCCGCGAGCATAACGACGCCAACGCCATCGCGCTCGGCGCCCGCCTGATCGGCATCGAGCAGGCCAAGGCCTGCATCACCGCTTTCCTCACCACCGGCTTCGCCGGAGACCGCCACACCGGCCGCGTCGACAAGCTGACGCACCCCGCCTTCGCGAAGGAGCCCGCATGAGCACGCAACCCAGCCTCCAGCCCGCTTCCATCCCCGAGATCCGCAAGTCCGGCTTCTTCACCCAGAACCTCGCCGATGCCGATCCCGCCATCTTCGCCGGCGTCGAGCACGAGCTCGCCCGCGAGCGCCACCAGATCGAGCTGATCGCGTCCGAGAACATCGTCTCCAAGGCGGTGCTGGAGGCACAGGGCTCGGTGTTCACGAACAAGTATGCGGAAGGGTATCCGGGCAAGCGTTATTATCAGGGCTGCGCGCCGTCCGACGAGGTCGAGCAGATCGCGATCGATCGCGCCAAGCAGCTGTTCGGCTGCGGCTTCGCCAACGTCCAGCCGCATTCGGGCGCGCAGGCCAACGGCGCCGTCATGCTGGCGCTGACCAAGCCCGGCGACACGATCATGGGCCTCAGCCTCGATGCCGGCGGCCACCTGACCCACGGCGCCAAGGCGGCGATGTCGGGCAAGTGGTTCAACGCCGTGCAGTACGGCGTCACCCGCGACACGCACCTGATCGACTATGACGCGGTCGAGGCGATGGCGATCGAGCACAAGCCGACGTTGATCATCACCGGCGGGTCCGCCTATCCGCGCCACATCGATTTCGCCCGCTTCCGCGCCATCGCGGACAAGGTCGGCGCGAAGTTCATGGTCGACATGGCCCACTTCGCCGGCCTCGTCGCGGGCGGCGCGCACCCCTCGCCCTTCGGCCATGCCGACGTGGTGACGACCACCACGCACAAGACGCTGCGCGGGCCGCGCGGCGGAGCGATCTTCACGAATGACGAAGCGATCGCCAAGAAGATCAACTCGGCGGTGTTCCCCGGGCTTCAGGGCGGCCCGCTGATGCACGTCATCGCCGCCAAGGCGGTGGCCTTCGGCGAGGCGCTGCAGCCCGAGTTCAAGGCCTATGCCAAGGCCGTGATCGAGAATGCCAAGGCGCTCGCCAGCCGCCTCCAGGAGCGCGGCGCGGAAGTCGTCTCGGGCGGCACCGACACGCATCTGGCGCTGATCGATCTCAGCCCGCTCGGCGTCACCGGCAAGGATGCGGACGAGGCGCTGGAACGTTCCGCGATCACCTGCAACAAGAACGGCATCCCCTTCGATCCGCTGCCGCCGGTGAAGACCAGCGGCATCCGCGTCGGCTCGCCGGCGGGCACCACGCGCGGCTTCGGGGTCGCCGAGTTCCGCGACATCGCCGACATGATCGCCGATGTGCTGGAAGGAATGCGCAAGAATGGCGAGCAGGGCGATGCGCAGATCGAGGCCAATGTCCGCGAGCGGGTCCGCGCGCTCTGCGAGCGCTTCCCGATCTACTGAACTTTCAACCTCCGTTCGCACTGAGCGAGGTCGAAGTGCAGCCGCAACGCATGGCCTTCGACTGCGCTCAGGCCGAACGGGGGTGGTGATAAAGGTGCCCCATGCGCTGCCCCTTTTGCGGACATGAAGACAGCCAGGTGAAGGACAGCCGTCCCAGCGAGGACGGCGCGTCCATTCGCAGGCGGCGCCAATGCGAAGGCTGCGGCGGCCGCTTCACCACCTTCGAGCGCGTGCAGCTGCGCGAGGTGACAGTCGCCAAGTCGAGCGGCAAGCGCGAGCCGTTCGAACGCGTGAAGCTCGAGCGCTCGATCGAGGTCGCCTGCCGCAAGCGCCCGATCACCGCCGAGCAGATCGATCGGCTGGTGTCCGGCATCCAGCGCCAGCTGGAGACATCGGGCGAGACGGAAGTGACCGCCACCCAGATCGGCGGGCTGGTGATGGACGGGCTGAAGGGCCTCGACCCGGTCGCCTACATCCGCTTCGCCAGCGTCTACAAGGATTTCACCGAGGCGAAGGACTTCGAGGAGTTCGCCGGCACGGTGAACGAGGTGGGGAAGGCATGAATTTCTCGGCGTATCTGCTACGCTGCTCGGACGGCAGCTATTATGCCGGGCATACCGACGATCTGGAGCAGCGTGTCGCGCAGCATCAGGCGGGGGAGCTGTCGGGCTATACGCATGACCGGCGGCCGGTGGAATTGGTGTGGAGCGAGAGCTTCGGCACGCGCGAGGAGGCTCTTGCCGCCGAACAGCAGATCAAGGGTTGGTCGCGTGCGAAGAAGGAAGCATTGATCAGGAGCGATTGGCAAGCGATCCGATCGCTGGCGAGCCGGGCGATGCTTCGAGACGCCGCTTCGACAGGCTCAGCGGCTCCTCAGCACGAACGGAATTCTTTTGTATCCGTTCGTGCTGAGGAGGGACTGAGCGAAGGCGAAGGCCCGTCTCGAAGCACAGCCACAACACAAACCCCGCCCCCCGTCATCGTCCTCGTCCGCCCGCAGCTCGGGCAGAATATCGGCAAGGCGGCGCGCGCCATGCTGAACTTCGGCCTCGTCGAGATGCGCCTCGTCGCGCCCCGCGACGGCTGGCCCAACCCGGAGGCCGGCCCCGCCGCGTCCGGCGCCGACATCGTGCTGGAACAGGCGCAGGTGTTCGAGACGGTCGCCGACGCCATTGCCGATTGCACCAACGTCTACGCCACCACCGTGCGCAAGCGCGGCGTCACCAAGCCGGTCGTGACGCCCGTGCAGGCGGCGGACGAGATATGGGCCGCGCCCGGTCGATCGGCGATCCTGTTCGGGCCGGAGCGCTCGGGCCTCGAAACCGACGACGTCGCCGTCGCCCGCTCGATCCTGACGGTGCCGATCAATCCGGAATTCGGCTCGCTCAACCTCGCGCAGGCGGTGATCCTGGTCGCGTACGAATGGTCCAAGAGTCGGCAGCTCGCCCAGCCGCCGGCGGTGGAGATCGATCCCCCCGCTCCGCAATCCGAGCTGGACGGCATGATCGCCCAGCTCGACGCGATGCTGGAGACGGCCGGCTTCTTCTTCCCGCCCGATCGCACGCCCGCCACCAAGCGGACGCTGCGCACGATGCTGACCAAGCCGGGCTGGAACAGCCAGGAGGTCCGCACCCTGCGTGGTGTGCTATCCGCCCTGGCGAACCCCCGCCGGCGCTAGCCCGCGATCCAGCCGATCGACTCGAACGTTGATTTCTGGCACTATCTTTCCATCCCCAGATATGCAGCAGATTGAACATATCCCAGGGGACCCAAGGGAAAGAGGCGAACGCTCCGTCCTGAAACAGGGTGCGATACCTCACGAACAGGAGACTGCTTTAGATGATTGCCCAGCGTGTTGCCGCGGTTGCGGTGTTTGCGATGTTCGCGTCTGCTCCACTTTTTGCCCAGGACGCCGCGCCTGCGGCCCCCACCGCCGCGCCGGCCCCGCCGGCCAAGCCGGTGAAGGAAAAGAAGGTCTGCCGGTCGGAAGCTGTTCTCGGCTCCAACCTGCCCAACGTGACCTGCCACACCAAGGGCGAGTGGGCCGCGATCGACGGCCAGAACCGCGCCAACGTGCAGAATATGCGCGACGCCGGCGGCTTCACCCCGCACTGAGTCCTTTCGACAGACTTGACCGGGCGGCGCTCTTCTGCAATGGGCGCCGCTCGCAATTGGCCCCGCACGTCTGGTGAAGCGGGTGCCCTGTTGCCTCTATCGAGGCGGCAGCGCGGTTCCAGGCATTTCCGATCTCCCCTCTGCGGGCGGTCATGACGCAATTGAAGGAAGACGTATGTCGAAGCGCAGCAGCGCCAAGTACAAGCTCGATCGCCGCATGGGCGAGAACATCTGGGGCCGCCCGAAGTCGCCCGTCAACAAGCGCGAGTACGGCCCCGGCCAGCACGGCCAGCGCCGCAAGGGCAAGGTTTCGGACTTCGGCATCCAGCTGAAAGCTAAGCAGAAGCTCAAGGGCTATTACGGCGACGTCACCGAGAAGCAGTTCAAGAAGGCCTATACCGAGGCCTCGCGCATGAAGGGCGACACGGGCCAGAACCTGATCGGCCTGCTCGAGCGCCGCCTCGACGCGGTGGTCTATCGCGCCAAGTTCGCGCCGACCATCTTCTCGGCCCGCCAGCTGGTCAGCCACGGCCACGTCCGCGTCAACGGCGTGAAGTGCAACATCGCCTCGCGCCTCGTGAAGGTCGGCGACATCGTCGAGCTCGGCGCCAAGGCCGCCGAGATGGCGCTGGTGATCGAGGCGCAGGGCCTCTCCGAGCGTGAGGTTCCCGATTACCTGGCGCAGGACGGCACCACCAAGGTCTCCTACCAGCGCGTGCCGGCCCTCGACGAGGTGCCCTATCCGGTGAAGATGGAGCCGAACCTGGTCGTCGAGTTCTACTCGCGCTGATCCGGCGGCTTCAAGCCACAGGAAAAAGGGCGGTTCCCGCGAGGGAGCCGCCCTTTTTTATTGCCCCGCGCTCCTCCGCTCGCCCTGAGGAGGGACTGAGCGAAGCGCAAGCGAAGTCGAAGGCCCGTCTCGAAGGGTGTCGCGCGACGGCTTTGCTTCGAGACGCCGCTTCGACAGGCTCAGCGGCTCCTCAGCACGAACGGATTGGCGGGAGACCTTTCCCACCGCCCCCTCACCCCCCGATATGCATGCTCTGCCGCAAAAACGTATCCGCCCGGCGCAGCATGTCGGCGCGGATTTCGCCGCTCGGCAATTGGTGGTCGAGGTCCGGATAGACGATCAGCCCGGTCTGCTTGCCGGCCGCGCGCAGGCGATCGTTCATCAGCCGCGATTCGGCGATGTTGACGTTCAGGTCCTCTGTGCCATGGAACATCAGCACGGGCGACTTGAAGGCATCGGCATGGCGTGCCGGGGACGCGTCCTGCGCGATGGCGCCCGCCCCGATCTCCTGCGCCACGAGATTGGCATTGGTATAGTTCACGGCTTCGGCTTTCAGCGCGTCGAAATCCGTGACGGGCGCGATAGCGACGGTCGCCTTGAACAGATCGGGCGCCACCACGTTCGATTGCAGCGCCGCGTAGCCGCCATAGGACCAGCCGACGATCGCCAGCTTGTCCGGCGCGGCGATGCCCTGAGCGACCAGCCAGCGTCCGGCGTCGGTCACGTCGCTGATCGCGATCTTCCAGCTCTTGAAGCCCTGGTTCAGCGACCAAGTGTCGCCATAACCGGAGGAGCCGCGATAATTGGGCTGGATCACCGCATAGCCGCGCATCGCGAAATATTGCGGCAGCCAGTCGAAGCCCCATTCGTCGCGGTCGCTCGGGCCGCCATGCGGCATCACGATCGCCGGCAGGCCCTTGCGCGCCCCGCCCGGCGGCAGCGTCAGATAGGCGGGGATCATCGTGCCGTCGGCGGCGCGGTAGGTGATCGGCTGCTCGGTCGCGAGCGTCATCCCCTCGAGTTGCGGGCGGACCAGCGCAATCTGGTTGAGATGCTTGGTCTTGCGATCGAAGACGTACCAGCCCCCGGGATCCGTGTCGCTGCCGGCGAAGAGCAGCAGCGTCTGCTCGTCCACGCTGCTGCTGACGAAGGAGATCGCCTTGTCGCCCAGCGCTTTCTGGAGCGCGGTGGCGAGCGCCTCATATTCCTTGTCGAAATAGACGGTGCTGCGCTTCTCGTCGACGGTGGAGACGCCGATCAGCTTGGCCTGCCGGCCGAGGCGGACGATATCGTCCACGTCGACGTTGGGATCGGCATAGACCAGGGTGGTCGTCATCGATCCATCGAGCGCGACCTTGTAGAGCGCGTCGCGGCCGCCCTTGCGATCGAAGCAATAGGCGACGTCCTCGACTGGATCGACGACCTGCGGCCTGAGACCGGGCCCGTTGTCCGCCACGTTGGAAAAGCTCTCCCAGCGGCGGCTGCCCGGCCGCCGGTAATAATAACGCTCGCCGCCGGTGAGCATGCCGACGCTCTGCGTTTCGCTGCCCATCATGCGCACGACGCCACGCCCGTCCGATATATATTCGGATGCGGTGGGCGAGGCCTGCTCCACCGTGCTCGACTGGAGCGTGTGCGTATCGACCAGATCGACGCCGAGGCCATCCGCCGTCGAGGCCAGCAAGGTGCCCGTGGTGCGTTCGGGCACATGGTCGCGCTCCATCAGCAGCTTGCCGGTCTGCCCCTGGTTCCAGTCGATGATCGATCCGTCGAACTGGCTCATGCGCAGGGTGTATGGTCCGGACTGTTCGGCGAGCGACTTCAGGTTCTTGCCGTCGGGATCGATCGCGATCAGCCGGGTGAACGGCAGGCGCGGTCCGGCACTAGTGGTGACCAGATAGACCAGGCAGACGATGCGCTTGTCGTCCGACCAGTCGCACCACTGGATTCGCATGGGCTTGCCGTCGGCCAGCAGCGCGACGTGCGGATCGCCCTGGGCATTCGAATTGGCGACCATCAGCTCGGTGGCCCTTCCCTTGTCCGCGGCGAGATAGAGGACCTGCTGGCCGTCAGGCGACAGCCTCGCGCCGGATATCGCCTCTCGTGCCCCGAAATCGGCCGCCAGATCGTCCCCCGCCGTCGTCGAGACATTTTGCTTGTTGGGCTTCTCCGCTCCGGCCGCCTGCGAAAGAAGCAAAGCCGTCATCCCGGTGAGCAAGGCTCTCCGGCAGGCGCGCGTGCGCATCGTCATTCTGTCATGGCCCCCAGACTACAATCCCCCCTCCTTTTCTTCCATCAAGCACGCGCCACGGCAAGCCCGTTGCGCCGAGCCGCAGACGCTGCCATGGGCGCAGCCCCATGACGAAAGAGGTGACGATGTCCGTCCGCCAGCCGCCCGAATGGGCTCCGCACGATGCCGTCTGGATCGGTTTCCCGAGCCATCCCGATCTGTGGGAGGACGATCTGGAACCGGCGCGCACGGAGGTAACCGCCTTCGCTCGCGCGGTGTGGGCCGAGGGCAAGGGCGAGACGCCGATCCTGGTCTGCGCCGACGAGGAAGCCGGTGAGGCCGCCCGCGCGTTGGCCGGGGATTTCGCCGAGATCCTGGTGCGCCCGTTCGGCGACGTCTGGCTGCGCGACACCGGCCCGATCGTGATGGATGACGGATCGGCGCGCGACTTCGCCTTCAACTATTGGGGCGGCAAGTATGATCTGCCCGGCGACGAGGAGGTTGGCGGCCTGCTCGCGGAGAGCCGGTCGATCACCGCGAAGACTTGCGGCTGGGTGTTCGAGGGCGGCGCGCTCGATGTCGACGGCACCGGCCTTGCCGTCACCACCGAGCAATGCCTGCTCAACCCCAACCGCAATCCCGATCTGATCCGCGCCGAGATCGAGGCGCGGCTGCACGACGATCTCGGCATCGACCGCGTGCTATGGCTGGGCGACGGCCTCGCCAATGATCATACCGACGGCCATGTCGACAACCTCGCCCGCTTCGTCGGCCCGAACCGGCTGGCTCTGCCGGCACCCGATAGCGAGGACGACCCCAACGCCGCCGTCTATGCCGATGCCAAGGCGCGCGCCGAGGCGTTCGGCGTCGAGGTGGTGGCGATCCCCTCCCCTGGCGCCGTGGAGCGCGACGGGGAGATCGTGCCCGCTTCCTACATGAACTTCTACATCGGCAATGCGGCGGTGGTGGTGCCCATCTACGGCTCAGTCAACGATGGGGCCGCGGTGGCCGCGATCGGCGCGCTGTTCCCGGATCGCCGGGCGGTGGGCGTGCGCGCCGACCACCTGCTCACCGGCGGTGGATCGCTCCACTGCATCTCGCAGCAGGTGCCCAAGCTCTGATGCTTGCCTTCTGGGTCCGCGCCTTCCTGTCGGGGCTGATGATCGCCGCCGTCTCGACGGTCGCGCGGCGCTACCCGGCGGCGGGGGCGCTGATCGCGTCGCTGCCGCTCGTCTCGGTGCTCGGCATGATCTGGCTGTGGCACGACAAGCCCGACACCGCCAACATGGCCGCCCATGCCGAGGCGACCTTCTGGTACGTTCTCCCCTCGCTGCCGATGTTTCTCCTGATCCCCTTCATGCTCCGCAAGGGCGTGGATTTCTGGCCGTCGCTGGCGGCCGGTTGCGCGCTGACCATCGGCGCCTATCTCATCACCGTCCTGATCGCCGCCCGCTTCGGCGTCCGACTTAAGGAAGACCATGACCGAGATCACCGTCGCCGCCATGCAGCTCGCCTTTTCGGACGACGAGGCCGCAAATATCGCGCACGTCTCCGAGCTGGTGCGAGAGGCCGCGTCCAAGGGCGCGCAGGTGATCCTGCCGCCCGAGCTGTTCGAAGGCCCCTATTTCTGCCGCGTCGAGGACGAAGGCCTCTTCGTGGGCGCCCGTCCGGTGGGCAAGCATCCCTCCGTCCTCGCCATGCAGAAGCTCGCCGAGGAATTGAAGGTCGCGATCCCGACCAGCTTCTTCGAGCTGGACGGGCAGCACCACTACAACTCGCTGGCGATGATCGGGCCGGACGGCCAGGTGCAGGGCGTCTACCGCAAGAGCCACATTCCAGACGGCCCCGGCTACGAGGAGAAATTCTATTTCCGCCCCGGCAACACCGGCTTCAAGGTGTGGCCGAACGCAGGCCCGACCACGCTCGGCGTCGGCGTGTGCTGGGATCAATGGTATCCCGAGACGGCCCGCGCGATGATGCTGATGGGCGCGGAGGTGCTCTTCTACCCGACCGCGATCGGCACCGAGCCGCACGATCCGAGCCTCGACACCTCGCGGCTGTGGCGCCGCGCGATGGTGGGTCATGCCGTCTCGAACGTGGTGCCGGTGGTGGCATCGAACCGGATCGGCAACGAGGAAGGCCAGATCTTCTACGGCAACAGCTTCATCGCCGACGAGCGCGGCGACCTGATCGCGGAGTTCGGCAGGCACGAGACCGGCGTGCTGGTCGCGACGCTGGACATCGACCGCATCCGCCGCCACCGCGCCGCCTTCGGCTTCTTCCGCGATCGGAGGCCGGAACTCTACGGGCGGCTGGTGCAGGATATCTGATCTCGGTCCTTCTCCATCCTCATGCGAAAGGGCCGAACGACTGCGATGGGTGGTTTGCGGTCGTTCCGCTTCCAAACGCCGCTGGCCTAAATTGGACTTTTATCGCCGTGCGTAAGACGAAAGCCGCGTTTCCATCCACTTGAAGACAAAGCCGCCGACCGTCCCAGCGATCAAACTCATGGGCGCTAACCGCCACCATTCCGACGCGTATGTGATCGTGCTTCCATCATCGGCCACCGACGGGTAGTCGTGGAAGACCCATATGCCAAAGGAAGCGCACACTACGCCAGTTATTGCCCCAGCAATGGCCCAATAGGCGATATTGTCTATCCGAAAACGATTTGCGAGCAGTACGGCCAAGGATGCCCAAGGCAAGGCGAGCGGAGCCACGATGATAATCGCGATGAGAATGAGAATGGGGATCATCACGAGGTCTGATAGAATAATCGCTCCTGAAACGGTCGGGCCGATTATCCAGAGGGTTGGAAGGACGAGCAGGCAAACCAAGCATATGCTCGCGGCGGCGGCGGCTAACAGATACCTTGCTAACACCATGCGATCGCCTCCGTGGAAAGGCTGCCGATCTTTTTCTACGCCCGCAATAGGGCAGCGGCGGAAAAGTCCCGAACGTCGCCTTCTGGGGCGACTATCGCCGCCAGCGAGCAAAACGTGAAACGCCGATAATCGCGAGCCAAATTGCAGCGACCCCGATTATCATTGGCAGCTTCATCATGCCTACGCGGTATCCGGTCGTGGCAAATCCCGCCAAGGCGATGGCGGCAAGAACGCCGATAACAAGCAGAATTGAAGGTCCAGCGCGTGATGGGTCTTCCATTGTGTTATCGTAGGAGTTCGCTTCCCCGCGCGTCAACGACTGCTATCCGGAAACGCTGATCCGATACCCCACGGCAACATCCGGGGCGGCAACGGATGTGCCGGTTATCCCGCGAACGTCAGCGCGTATTCCGATATCGCGCGACGGCGGACATCGCGTCGTTGAAACTACGATCTGTGCCCGTGAGCGTAATGGCGACATCGCCGCCCGTCAGTTTTCGATTAGCGGAGGCGAGTAAACCCGCTGTTCCTCTTCCGGGATAGAGCGCCGGATTGCGAAGATGTAAGACGATCACCTTCTGGCGCCGGTAGGTCCATTCGGTAACGTCGATGATTTCGTGCCATGGTATGGTTTTACTGGACCACCCCGCGTATCGGATGCCTGCCGCATTGATCCGCAGTTGTTCGTTCGTATCAAATATCTTGGCAACGCCGACGATACCGCACAACCCGAAAAACAAGACGCTGGCCCAACCAATAGCGATCGTTTCACTCTCCGAATAGCGATGCGATGTGGGTGGCGGACCGAAGGCTCCGATCATCCACAGCCCGAGCGCGACAAAACCTGCTGCGATCATCGTGAGCAGCGCTCTACGCCACGGCGACGGATATGCTACGAACTCGTCCTGCATCGCTCTCTAGTGGCAGCTTGTAGGGTATGCGAATATCGCAGTGAAGGGCCGAGGTTGGGGCGATTGCCGTCACTCTTCCAATGTAGGATTTCGTCTGCGATGATCCCCCCGACTCGATCCGCCGAGCCGGTCCTTCTCATCGTCGGTTCACCTGTAGGAATGTCTTCTTTTCGCCCTCACGGCGGTCAACTTTGTCAACTTCGGGCGGGGCGCGCGGGGTCACTCCCCCCGCCTGCCCCCGAAAGCCCGCCGAACGCCCCACACCACGCCGCCCAGCGCGCACAGCCCGAGCAGCACCAGCCCGCCCGCCGACGCCGCCGCATACAGCGCGGCGGTGATCAGGATCTTCATGAAGTCGGCGATCGCCAGCGTCAGGTGAACCAAGGCGCTTCCTTCGCGACGCCCGGCATCCGGGCTATTTGCGGGCGGCATTCCCCAGCGCCACTGCGCGTGCGAATATCGCCTCGAACATGGCATCAGTGAGGCGCCCGGTATTCTGGTTGTAGCGCGAGCAATGGTAGCTATCGATCAGGAGAAGCCCCGAGGGCAGCCGATGTTCCGCCCCGTGCGCGAAGGGCAGCTTGGGGAGCTTGCCGCCGAGCGCCTTCACCGCCGACTGGTGCGCGATCTGGCCGAGCGCCACCACGATGCGGAGGTTCGGCAATGCCTCCAGCGGCGCTTCGAGGAAGGGGCGGCAGGTCCGGACCTCCTCCGGCGTCGGCTTGTTCTGCGGCGGCACGCAACTGACGGCGTTGACGATGATCGCGCCGGCGAGCCTGAGGCCGTCGTCCGGGCTCGCGCCATAAGTCCCCTCGGCCAGCCCGAATTTCGCCAGCGTGCCGTAGAGCAACGGCCCCGCCCCGTCCCCGGTGAAGGGCCGCCCGGTGCGGTTGGCGCCCTGCAGGCCCGGCGCGAGGCCGACGACCGCCAGCCATGCATCTGGATCGCCGAACGGCGGCACCGGGGCGTTGAACCAGTCGGGACGGACGGCGCGCTGCTCCTGCCGGAACGCGACGAGGCGCGGGCAGAGCGGGCAATCGCGCGGCGGGCCGGCAAACGGCGGCAGAGGGCTTTCACCGGCCATCTCCGCGCGATAGGCGGTGCGGCATGGTGACGGCAAGCTATGTCATAGGATTGGGCTCCAACCGTCGCCACGGCCGCTATGGCGCACCGGAGCGCGTGATCCGCAGCGCGATCGATGCGCTCGCCGCCAAAGGCCTCGTCGTCGGCCGCGTCAGCCGCATCGTCCGCACCCCCGCCATGGGTCCGAGCGACCGGGATTTCGCCAATGCCGCGGTGCTGGTGGAAACCGATCTCGCGCCCCCCGCCTTGCTCGCCCTCCTCCAGCGGACCGAGCGCGATTTCGGTCGTCGCCGCTATCGGCGCTGGGGCGCGCGAGTACTCGATCTCGACATCTTGGCGTGGTCAGGCGCCCATTGGTCGGATCGGAGGCTGATCGTGCCCCATCCCGGTCTCGCAATCCGCGACTTCGCGCTCGGCCCGGCCGCCCAGATAACTCCCCGCTGGCGCCACCCCGCCCTCAACCGCACGCTGCGACAGCTCCATGCGCAACTTCGCAAGCCTCGCCCGGTTGACCGCACGCGCCGCACCCCATAGGGACGCGCGACGCAGCGGCGCGCGCCGGGCTCGTAGCTCAGTCGGTAGAGCAACGGACTTTTAATCTGTAGGTCTCGGGTTCGAATCCCGACGAGCCCACCATCCGCGCCGCTGCCGTTTCTCCCTATCGATCGGAAACCCGGGCGCGTGTCGCGAAAACGCCAGCCTGTCCGGCCACAACCTGTTTGCAGACAGTTGGCGGAAGGTGCTGGCGGATAGGGTGGGATCCGCAATCAAGGCTTAAGCGACTGGTTTGCCGCAAAAGCTTTGTCGTGAATTTCCTACGCGTACCCCGGAATATGCCACATCGATTTTTCCAACTGAAAACCGCGATTTGCAGCTTCAGTTCGACTGCATGCGAGGCTATCGAACCCACGACGCACAATCAAGTTTGCCTATGCAATTCGAGCTGATGCGATGACTGGAATTACGGCTTTGCCGTCAGACCGCTTTCGGGCGGCTTCCGTGGAATAGGTGCCGGTCCGCTTCTGGCGAGATGACCGGACGGACCGTTGCGGCCTCCATACTGGCCTAGGGTCAGGACCCATTGATGTGAGAGTCGCGATCTGATTCAGGCTCCGCAAGGAGACTGAATGTGAGCGACCTGTACTGGC